>NZ_CM170070.1:1695000-1970000 GCF_057197785.1 Pseudoalteromonas sp. MMG033 | reverse complement strand
GTGGTGTGATAAATATCAACCTGACAATCACTCGCAAAGTTTGAAATTAGATTGGCAGTATAAGTATTCTTTGACGTTGCAGGGGTCGCTAACAAACCGATGTGTTTTCTTACGCTCGAAATAGCTGCGGGCTTGATTGCTGGTACTACTCCAACAATTGGCGTCGTCGTATATTGTCGCGCAGTATCCAAAGCGTATGTAGAAGCGGTATTACAAGCAATCACAATCACATCAACAGACTGGTTTGTATTATCAAGCCAAGCTAATAGTGATATTAATCTAGATTTTATGGTTTCTTGAGATTGCAGGCCATAAGGTAGCAATGCATTATCCATCACGTAACTATAGCGGGCGTACGGTATCCTTTTTTTAAGATGTGATAGAACACTTGTCCCACCAATCCCTGAATCAAAAACTAAAATATGTGGCAAACTTCAATCCCCCGCGTTCAAGACTCGAAGTTTGCCATGCTATAGAGCGAAAATAAACAACACTAAAGCGACTTAGCTATTTTGTGCATCATCTTTGCTATTCAAAGCACTAAAGTAACTTTGCGCGTAGTCTAAGAATTGATTAAGCCTTTGCTGACCTTCATTCATCCACGCCATGATATCAGGTAACTGTGCTTGTAGGCCCAGAGACTCCGCGTCACTATTCAACCCTTCCAGTCGCTTGTCTAATGGTGCAAATGCTTGTTCTAATTCCTTCATCGGGTTGCTTTGTTGATATTGTGCAATCGCTGCGGACGTTTTACTTTGCCTTAAGTCCATCGTAAAGTTAGTAATTTGCTCACTATCTAGACTCAGGCCTTTCGCCAGTTCAAAGGCATCATCGTATTCACCAGCAAAAAATGAGTCACTCACATCACGAATATCTTCCATCATTGCATTTATGGCTTCTTGTTCCTCCCCATTAAGTTCACCATTCACACTGATAGAAAAACTCACTTCTTGAGAAGAACTCTCGCCATAAGCAAAACCGACACTATCACCATTACGCTCGTAACTGGCACCACGTGACTGACTGTATGCATCACTGAACGAAATAACGACTTCGTCACCTTCCGCTGTCGTAAAAGCATACTCAGCTTTATTCGATAGACTGGCAAATTGCGCTGCACTGACAGACAAATGCTGAGGAGTTGGGTTAAACAGCTCCTTTTCAAACTCATCTAAGCCATTAAAGATCCCTTCTTTGGACTTTTCTATCCCCTCAGAGATTTCATCATCAAATAACCCCGAATCTTTTAGCTCACCTGTTGCTTCATCAATACCCGTTTGCACCCCTTTACGGGCTTGTTCTAACATGCTCTTTAAGGTGTCGTCATCCTGACCATCCGCTTTTGCTTTGTTGATAGCTCCCTGCACAAAGCCAAGCACATTCTTAACAATCTCTTCGTAATCGAAAAAAGGCTTGTCGGCCTCTTCTTTTTTTTCAATGCCCAGTGCCTGAGCCAACTTATCATCGAGCACTTTCGCAGCAACCTGAGACTTATTCCCCTGATAAACATCAGAATTTATTGAGATATTAGGAATGTTTGGCTTTGCTTTTGCTGCATTATGCTGCATTGCTGGGTTTAACAGCTGATTCAACTGTCCGATCTTCATGATTGCTCTCCGCTATACCCTATCAGTTAATTATCGGCCATATGTGACAAAGCTAAAGGTGATTTGTACAATAAAACTGCAATTTTAGCCCTAAGCACTGGACAAATGTTCCTCGCCCCCTAAAATAGCGCCTCCTTGCAATATACAAAGGTAGCCTCAGCATGGCCGTGATCAAAATCGATGCTTCGCAATACGAACAGCAGCTTGCAGAAAAACAACAGCGTATTAGTGCGCAATTTGCCCGCTTTAATGCCCCTGAATTAGAAGTTTATGACTCTGAAACCAGTCATTACAGACAACGCTGTGAATTTCGCGTATGGCACGATGGCGAAGATTTGTATCACATTATGTTTGACCAACAAAGTAAAGAAAAAATACGTGTCGACCATTTTGACCCTGGCGCACCTTTAGTCAATGAGCTGATGCAGGTGATGATGGAAAAGCTTCGTCACAATGAAATTTTAAGACGAAAGTTATTTCAAATTGACTACCTATCAACGCTAAGCGGTGAAATTTTAGTAAGTTTGCTTTATCACAAGCAGCTTGATGATAGCTGGCAAGAAGCGATGACTGCACTAAGATCAGAGCTCCAGAAAACTTATAAAATTGACTTTATCGGTAGAGCAAGAAAACAAAAAGTTGTCTTTGGTGATGATTTCGTCACAGAAAAACTGACTGTGGACGATACCGAATATACTTACCAGCAAGTCGAAAACAGCTTTACTCAACCTAATGCAAAAGTGAATGAAAAAATGCTGTCATGGGCTAAGTCTATAGCACGCCCGCTCTCGAATGACTTACTTGAGCTCTATTGTGGTAATGGTAACTTCTCTATCGCACTAGCAGAGCACTTTGACCGTGTTCTAGCTACTGAGATTTCAAAGTCGTCTGTACATTCCGCGCAATATAATATTGCAGCCAATAAGGTCTCCAATTTAGATATTATCCGTATGTCGAGTGAAGAGTTTACGGACGCAATGAAAGGAAAACGCAGCTTCTCTCGTCTCAATGGCATTGATCTACAGTCTTACAATTGCCAAACAATACTAGTTGACCCACCTCGTGCAGGTATGGATGAGCTGACCTGCCGATTAGTCAGTAACTATGACAATATTATATATATTTCTTGCAACCCAGACACATTAGAACGTGACCTTGATATTTTGAGTGAAACTCACAAAATCGAGCGCATTGCGATATTTGATCAGTTTCCATATACACATCATGTTGAATCCGGTGTATTTTTAACGCGTAAATAATACCGCTATCCCGAAATAAAAAACCCCGCAATTGCGGGGTTTTTTATTTATCTTGCGAGCTTACTTGCTAGCTAAATAGTTAATCAATTTCGCAATATCATCAGGGCTGGTGATGCCTGAATCTCTGCCAAGTACTAACTTATATTTACCGCTGACAATAAATGTCGGTACACTTGATAAAGCGCCTTTCTCTTGCAGCTGTTTTTGCTGTCTTGCCATTTTCGAAGCTTTAGTACGCACAGAGAAACTCTTGTACATTTTGTCAAACTTGGCACCATCAACGCCTTGTGCAACAAATACGTCTTTGATATCCGCAAGCTCGTTAAAGTTACCGCGCTTTGTGTGAATATGGTTGAACATCGCAGACACAATTTGCTTCTTCTGCGGTAAAACCTCAGCGGTTGCCAGAGCTGTAGCAATCATTTTTTGATGTTCAGGGTCGCGACTACCAATAAAATCAACATGGCTCTTTTTAAATTTAACACCGTCGTCTAATTTTGGTTTAAACTCTTCAATTAACCCTTCAAAGTTATTACACGCTGGGCAATAAAATGAAAAGTACTCTGTCACTTCAGGCTTTTTTGTTCCGCGCTCTGCAATCACTTCATAGTGTTTACCTTCTTCGAATGTGGCAGCATTTGCAGCCAAAGGTAACATCAACGCTAACAACGCAGCTTTTATCGATTTCAACATATTATTCTCCAACCATTATTTTTCTAATAAGTGTTTAACTAATTCGTTGAATTCAGCTTGGCTTCTCAAAGAATTTGTAATTACACGGTATTTATCGTTGACGATAAATGTAGGTACACCTTTAAGTGCACCAGCTTCACTAAATCGTTTTTGATCGTCCTGCATTGCCTTTTCAGCTGCAATAACAGGCATACTCGCCAATGTAGATTCAAACTTTTCAGCTGATACACCGTGCGCTTCTAGTAACTTCTGCACGTCTTTCATGCTAGCAAAACGGCCGTTTTGTTCATGGATGGTCTTGAAAATTTGATCAACCACTTGCGAATCAACACCAAATTGCTTGGCCACGATGTAACCATAACTTAGGTATTGCTGTGCTTCTGGAGGTATCCCCCCCATAAAATTAACGTGGATCTTTTCAAAAGGAACAGTTATTGGCAGGCTGGCATGCAACGCTCTTGCGGGGCCTTCAAACTTATAGCAATGAGGGCAATAAAATGAAAAGAATTCCACAACTCGTGGCGTTTTACTTTTCTGTAATGATAGTGTTTCGTAATGCACACTTTCTTTAAACTCAGCAGCCATTGCAGCAATTGGCATACATAGCGCCAGCAAAGCCACTTTAATCGATTTCAACATGTACTTTCTCTCTTAAATTTTATGGATAAATTGTTAGAGCTGGCTCATCAAGCGCAGCCAATTGTTCTTTTAATGCCAAGATCTGCTGTTCCCAATATTTGTCTGTCGAAAACCAAGAAAAGTTCCTTGGAAATGCAGGATCTTGCCAACGTTTTGCCAACCACCCCATATAGTGGATCATACGCATTGCCCGCAGCGGTTCAATTAGTTGTAATTGAGTCATGTCTAAGTCACTAAACTCCTCATAACCACCGAGTAAAGTGTCTAATTGCAATGCTTGGTTTTGACGGTCGCCATTTAACATCATCCATAGATCTTGGATAGCAGGTCCCTGGCGACAATCATCTAAGTCTACAATCATTAATTGTTCTTGAGACCACAGAATATTGCCAGCATGGCAATCTCCATGCAATCTGATCGTATCATTAACTGTGAATTTTTCTTCCGTTTTTTTAACAACTTGCTCTAAAACAGTAGAAAAAGCCAAATGTAGGGTTTGGGGTAAACACTCCCAAGCCAAAATATCTTGGCTTGCTTGTCTTAAAAAACTGTCAGTATCGACGCTGGGACGATGTTTAAAATCATACTTTTTAGACACACTGTGAAGCCGGCCTATATAACGCCCCAAGACTTCAAGTTGATCTAGATTATCCATCTCAAACTGCCTTCCGCCCACACTTGGGAATAACGCAAAGCGGTACCCATGATGTTCAAATAAACTGGTATTATCTTGTTTGATAGGACACACAACGGGTACTTCAGACTCAGCAAGTTCAAATGAGAATGCATGCTCTTCCTTAATCTGTTCATCACTCCAACGGTGAGGACGATAAAACTTTACAACATAGCGCTTGGCATCATCACTGCGAAACTGATATACGCGGTTTTCATAGCTGTTAAGAGGAAGAAGCCCAGATTCTGGGTAAACCCCAATACTTTCGATTGCATCGAGAATCAGATCTGGTGTGAGGTTTTGATAGCTAAAGTCGCTCATTGCTGCTGTCCATTAATCGTGTGAAAAGTGTTGGTATTGGCACATAAAGCCTTTAGACCACAGCACAATAGGATAAAGCCAAGTATGTTTTGAAGCAAAAATATATTATCGCTTGGGGAACATACTTAATGTATATCCCCCAAAATAAGCGCTCAACGTCCTTTGAAGAAGTTTGTTGGCTGGGAAATTTGAGACTCAGGTGCTGAGTCACTCGATAGTACAAAATGAAACTCAGTCACGGGTTTTGTTAGGTCATATGGATCCATCACCACAGAAACGGGGATATCTAATGTAGAACCAGCTGAAACTGTCGCAGATTGCTTACCCAAAAGTTCAAAATGCTCGAGGCCACTCACCGCAATATTAAAAGTTTGCATTGTCTGCGCTTTGTTTATCAATTTGAGGGTATAGGTATTCTCAACCATGCCATCATAATTAACTCGATATAATTGGTTTCTATCGCGGATAATATCCAACTCAAATGTTTTTCGCATCGCGATATTAACAAGCAAAGCGCCGCTTAAAATCAATAAAATAAGTACGTAGCCAATCAACTTAGGGCGCACTGGTTGAGTTACTCGTTTTGCATGTTCTAAATTACGCTCAGTAGTATATGAAATTAAACCTCGCGCATAGTGCATTTTATCCATCACACCATCACATGCATCAATGCAAGCCCCACAGTTTATGCACTCATATTGTAACCCATTGCGTATATCTATCCCTGTTGGGCAAACTTGGACACATAATTTGCAGTCAATACAATCGCCTAAGCCTAGTTCTTTCGGGTCTTGTTTACGGCCTCGCGGTCCCCTGCCTTCACCGCGTTTGTTATCATAGCTTACGGTAAAAGTGTCTTTATCAAACATGGCAGATTGGAACCGCGAATAAGGGCAAATATGCAAGCACATGATTTCCCGCATCCAACCCGCATTACCATATGTACACACCGCAAATACCACAACACTGACAGTGGCATAGCCGCTTGCTGAAAACATCATCAGATCAGGTAACAGTGTTCTTATTGGTGTGAAGTAACCAACAAACGTGACCGCCGTATAAAACGAAAAGGCGAGCCAACTAGCATGCTTTGCGCCTTTTCGAAGAAACTTATCTAAGTCCATAGGGCGTTGGTCGAGCTTTTTTCGCTGATTTGCAGAGCCCTCACATTTTTCTTCGAACCAGATAAAAATAAATGTCCAGACGGTTTGTGGACATGTATAGCCACACCAAACACGACCATAAAATGTAGTTACTAAAAAAAGGGCAAACGCCGCAATCATTAAAATAAATGCCAGAATCGTCAAATCTTGTGGCCACAAAGTCAGGCCAAAAATATTGAACTTCTGTTCAAACAAATCAAACAGCACTGCTTGTTGGCCATTAAAATTGAGCCAGGGCAAAAGCATAAAGGCAAGCATACCCAAAAAACCGATCCGCTGACGCAGCAATTGGTGCATACCTTTCACCGCGCGTACATAAATACGATTACGCGGGTTAAATCTATCCGGCTGAAGGTTCTCCGGTTTTTGAATCTCGACAGGGATATTCTTGGTTTTAATTTTATTGTCCATACAAGCTCCTTAAGTGCTTTGGACAGGTTACTCGCTACAGTGACCTTACTTTTACTAAGGATATTATATGCAACAGCTCGCTATTAGCGTAGCCATAAATCGCACGACGGTGGCAAAAACTACGAATATTTCCTGAGCAATTCGCTTGCTTTTGATTCTTGCATTTTATTACACTGTGACTTTGATTGAGTCGAATAGATCAAATTTGCGAGCTTTATGAAAAAATACCTGTTACTTGTACTCATTATACTGGCGTTGTTCACTATTGATCACCCTTTGATCAAGGAGCCTAGAGATAAACTGCTACAACAAGGTGTCGATACCCTTGGTGAAACCAGCAAAACTCAGTATAGCCTTGCTGCAAAACAAGCACGGCATGAAATTGCTAAAGAGATAGACCTCACAGCATCGGAAAAAGAATATCTGCAAGATGCACTTGCTACTGATGAAAAAGTAAAAGTTTTTCACGTACGCTTCTGCCAAGAACATGAACTCAATTTGTACTTCTTCGGACCAAAATTACAAACTATTTGTGATGTGACGACAAAAGCGATAAGAAAGGCAGAGCTTTAATGATAGACATAACGCAATTTAACAAACTTCGAGCGCGCTCATTTAACGACCAAAAAGCGTTACTCAAAAAATTGGCGAAGGGACAAACCGTCCTTTGCCAGACATGCGGTCAAGCAATCTCGTTAAATGTTGCGGTTAAAGAAGGAGAGAAGGCAACGGCACAATGCGCAAAAGGCTGCACTCATATCGAACTAGATGTAGCTTGAGTTGAATAACTCAAACTACATCTCAAAATTACTCGCTGTATAAGCCACTACTTAGAGCAACTTGCTCTATTAATTCAGCGTAGGCTGGTGCTACTTCTAAGGCCAGCTGGTATTGTTGTTCAATGAATGTCTCAATACCGACTTCAATTGATTTACAATATACCTCCACCTGATCGAACTGTAAGCTGAAAAAGCCCAGCAATTCTGTACTGGTTACAAGTGCCTGCTTGAGTTCATCTGAAAGACTGTCACTGTGATTCAGTTTATTCAAATAACTTTGGCAACCATGCAAAAATCCAGTGCTCCATAACTGCTTATCACTCCAGGGGGAAGACAAATCAAAAGGGAGTGCAAAACCGCTTGAAAAAACTTGCTCACTGATATGATGGTGTAGCGCTAAAAATGCAAAGACAACATCCTCAGACACCTGTTCGTCTGCACCGGTTACATGACTTAACCAAGCTTCTGGCTCAATGCCATCAGGGCTGCATATGGTTGCAAACAAAAAACCTTCTAACGATTTAAGCTCTAGTACGTCAGGGTATGTCTGAGCGCGCTGGCTCAGATAATTCACAAGTAAAGCCTCATGTGCAGGCTGATAACTAAAATCCATCATTACTACATACTCACTGGATATCGACCTTGAGAGTCAGGACGTCCCAAGAATTTAACGGCATCATGAACCTCTTTAGGCAATGACGCATCAGGTTTAATATTGCCAGCAACCTTAAATTGCATATTTTCCGCCAACGTTGCATCAGCACGCAAACCCAGTAAATTTTCAGGCTCTACCACAACGGCAATATCACCTGATTTACAGCTTAGTAGCCCACTTAAATCACCAATGCTGAACCAACCGGACATGCCTTTCACTTGGATTTCGGGGCTACTGATATCACCTTTTAAGCTCTCACAATAAGGCTGTCCACTATTATATTCGTCAAGCTCTAGAATAACTCTGCCTTTTGCATCGACTGGTAGCGGCAAGTTTACTTGGCGCATCGCTTGTTCAACGCTAAAACGTAGTGTTGTTCTGCCTAATTCAACACTGTTATCAAATAATGAAAAAGCAAAGTCACTTCGACCAGATAATTCATCTGAGCGACGCGCATTACCAAAATTCAGCTTGCCTTGAACCTGGCCGGTGAATAAGGCCCATCCATTTAACTGCCACTTAACATCATTAAAGCGCAGGTTCTGATATTGAACGCCACTAATTTGACCTTCCCAAAAAGAGCCGGTTACAGCACCCAAACGAACGTCTTTAGGAATATGAGACTTCACCAATTGCAAAGCGACTGGTGCTGGAATACTAACAATCGTAAAAACGATAAACGCAAATAAGAAAGCCAATACTACACTAACTGCATTTTTCATATTTAATTCTCTAACACCAAACGACTAACGCGCACATATCCTTGTTGTGGCTCTTCACCTAAATCAAGATTGGCAACTTTTACACCATGCTGATTGGTCAACACATCTAACCAACTAACCAGTTTATTAAACTCTACATTGTCAATATTAATGCGTAATGTATTGTCTCTTGGCTGCATCTTACTGATCTGGATCCCATGTCTGCCACGAGTACGGTTTACTAACTGAGTTAAATTTTGATTACGAGCAGTCGCTTGACCTGCACCGCTGGCCTTAAGCTCGGCCACACTTTTGGATACCCAAGCGTGCAAATTTTGCTGCTTTTGTAGATCCGCACGGGCTTTCTCTACCCCCGCATTAAGCGGTTTAATTACGCCCATAATCAGTACAAAAATCACGAATACAAAGCCAGCAACGATCAATAGCTTTTGCTCTTGCTCTTTTAGCGATTGCCAATAGTTAATCACTTGCTGCTTCATGCTGCACCTCTAATTCTGATCTCACCAATAACGTAATCGCCATCATTATTAAGTGCCCCTTGCTGAACTTCAATACCACGCTGTTCAAGGATAGACTTAACTTGACTAAATACTTGGAACCCTTTGGCCTTCGCCCTAATTCTCAGTTCATTGCGTTTACGGTCATATCTGAATGTCTCAGGACTGAAATCATTCACTTGTGAGTAGATAGATACAAAATGATCTGTCAGCTCTAAAAACCCACCTTGTTCGCCACCACTGAGCGCATCTAATTCATTTTGAATTTGCTTACGTAATAAGTGAGGACGAACTACTTTGTTTGGAAACGCTTGTTTATACACACTCATCGCCTGCGCTTTATACGCATCGGCTTCTTGTTGCAGCATGAATAACTGAGCAGATTTGACCGACACGAACGCTAATAATGCCACACCAGCAGCAATAACACCCGCCTTCCAATCACGCCACCATTGCGGCTGCTTTTTCTTCGCTGCAAATGGCCCTTGACGTAAATTAATAGGGGCCGTGTTCAAGCTCTGCGCAAAGATAGCCAAAGGCAAATCGTATTCAGCTTCTTTGGCGCTTAACACTTTGCTCGTTGAGAGTGTATCTGCAGGGCTGTAATGGACAATTTCTGACTCAGGTGACAGCATTAAATAATCGCTCACCCAATCTAACTCTACCGCACCGATATGCCAGCTATTGCCTTTAAATAACCACTGCTGCTGCAGCTGGATAGCACTGAGCGTATTCTCTTGTGCATCAGGCAACAGCAATGCGTCGGGAACAATAATATTTGGCTCAATATCAAAGTCGCTAAACACAGCAATCCACTCTTGTAACCAAGCCAGATCGCATATCGCAATGTTGATAAAATGCTTTTCTTCAATGGTTACGGGCTCACCAATCGCGATAAAGATGTCATCGATGTCACTGGCAACGTGCTCTTCCAACATAAACGGCAGCGCACGTTCTAATTTACGATTCCACTTTGTTGGCAGTGCAACTTGCTTAAGCTGTACACTTGATGCTGGCAACAGCAACGCAACACTGCGCCCTGATGCTTTTTCTGTTAACTCTCCAAGTAACCCACTGTGCTCTAACTCACCGCTGGCAATGATCTGTGAATCCGAATCAGACCACACTAACCAACTGACAGGTTCCTGCTGTGACTGGCCTACACGGACCAATAATTTTTCTGTCACTGAACGCCTCCAAACTTACGTGCCAAAACAGTTGCTCGACCCTCTTTTATTTCGAGTATTGAGGTCATTTTAAACAACCGCTCATCAAACGATGCCTTAGCACGCAACTTAAAATAATTGCTTGTTATTGTGAAAATTTTCTCAGCTTTTTTAGTATCCTGAGCACCTTGATTTTTTGCTTCCGTAAAGAAATCTTGTAAGTTATCAAACCCTTCTTCTGGGCGCGCTGCAATAACGGCTTCTGCCCCAGATAAGCTTAACCCCTCGAGCAATGCACTTAATAAAAGTGCTTGTTCAGGCAAAACGGTGTTTACATTAATGGCCAAATCAGTGCTACCTGGTATCACGCATACGTAGGGCAATAACTTTTCCATAACGAGCGGATTAAACCCTTTAATTACCCTTAGCTCACTTTCAGATGCCATTAAGTTATTTGCTGTCATATAAGGCATCTGTCTAGACATATACTCGTCTTCTTCTGCACCTGAGCGAAATGTAATGCTATCTTCATCGAGCCAGTCATAAACACTGTCAGCCATCGCTTCTTCGCTTTCTTGCGCAGGTAAATCCTCAATATTTTTCAATAACTCCAAAAGCGCTCTATGTGCTGGGTTGGTCGCGTTTGTGCTCCCACTCTGATCTTTAGGTGCCCGTAAGGCATTCAAATTTAAACATGCTTGTAGATCAGTAACTTTGCCACTTAAAGTGCCGTCATCTACTGGGTAAGGCACCTCATCAATCGCCCATGGCTGACCTAAATGGACCTTATCAGGGTCGTCTTTACGACTATCAAGCAATACTTTTTTAACTAACTCTTCAGTGCCGTAGCTATACCACTTGGCTTGTTGATGTGTTTGAGTGTTCGCGACTTTTTGCACTTGAACCATCAAGGATGATGACATTTCCGCCGCAAGGCTCGCTGCCAATGCAACAATAAAGAGCACGATTATCAACGCTGCACCTTGTTGTTTCTTCATGGCTTACCTCCCCTTTGGTTGGTATTCCCGCCGGAATTGTTATTACCACCTGCATTGTTGCCGTTGCGATTGAGCCCATCATCTAGCCCATTGTTGACACCATTACCATTGCTTTGCGCTGCTTTGGCTTGCTGCACTTTACCATCACCTGGGGTTAAAAAAATACGTCTTAGGGGCTCAGAGTCTTGTCGTTGAATGGTCACGGCAACTGCAAGTGGCAGTGCTTTTATTTGCCAATTATCTTGCCACTTTTGCTTATCGTCTAAAAACTCAAACTTGAGCTCTTCTACATCTTCTAGCAGTACTTGCACACGAGGTTCAGTACCATCGAGCTCATCAATATAAACGCGATAAATGCGCTCTAACTTATCCTCTTTAACGCGATAGCCAACACCTTGGAGCTCAGAGCGAGGTAATAAGCTGACAGGGTTTGTCCAACCATCACGAATAAATGCAATACCATCGTATTGACTTTCTAAAGAGTAGCGCCCATGAATAATGTAAGTTGGGCTAAAATCTCCCGCTTCATTACGCACTTCTCGCTTAGTCATTTGATTAAAATCTTGATCCATCAATCGGAAAGTTGTTTGCAGCCCTTCAAGCTCTGCTATGGTCTCATCTGAAGCCTCTTTGGCCATAATAGATGTGTCTAAAATCTGATGTGACGCAGTGACAATAAAGGCTAAAATGACCAGGGCAACCATAACCTCAATAAGAGTAAAACCGGCTTGTTTGCGCTTTGTATAAGCCATTACTTTTTGCCCTTATACATAAAAGTCGTCAAATCATAAACCGAGTTTTCTCTGTTTTCATCTTCAAATACTTCAATCGTCAATTTCACAAATTCAGCATCTGCGGTCTTTTCTACCTTTTGACTCCAATACCACTTGTGACCAGCAAGCTCTGCATCACCACTATCAGAGTTTTTGCCGTTCCATTTACCGCCACTGGCTTTGGTACGCGCCATCACCATCTGGTTTTCAGCAACCCAAGATGCGTAAGTTTGTTGCTCAATGATGCTCATATTATTGATATGGGCGCCTGTCGCTTGCAAAGCTGCGATCCCCGCAACCGCACAGATCCCCATTGCGACCATCACCTCAAGTAGGGTAAAGCCTTTTTGTTTAGTCATATGAAGGCTCCCTGCGTAACTTTACAGGTGCCATAAACTCACCTTCGACGTAATAAACAGGCTCTGGCTCTTTGCTCAATTCTAAAGAAAGTTGAAAAGCACTGACTTCTCCTGATGATAAAACAAGCACTTGAGGGATCTTTTTCTTCTTAAGCTCAAGCAGATTATCATTATCACCCGAGCCCATTATTTCCTGCCAATTCGACTGCTCAAGTAAATTATCTTGAGACCAAGACAAGTCTTCTAAAATCAACTCTATTTTATACTCTTCGCCGTACTCTATTGGCTTGTAAAGCTCTTCGGCTTCGAAAGTAGTCCACTGCTCACCGTCGAAGACCAAGAACTCTAAGGTACTTTTATCCAAGTGAAAACCCAACTCAACCTGATTCAACACTGCAAACTCTGATGCCATATTCACAATGCCATGTAATTTCAATGCTTCTTTTTCCAACAAGTCTTCAGCACTTTCACCAACGGTAAATGTGACGATTTTGATTGAAAAGCCAATGATCAGGATAACCACTAAGATCTCTAAAAGGCTAAAGCCTTGAGATTTTTTGGGTAATTGAGTTGAGTAATTCACAGGGTACGACATTAGCGATCTTCTTCATCTCTCCAGTTACCGATATCATCCTCGGTACCGACTTCACCATCTGGACCCATAGAGAAAATATCAATCTTACCAATTTCACCAGGGCTAACTAACTGATAAGGGTTATCCCATGGATCTAGAGGTAGCTCGTTAATGAAGCCGCCATCAGGGAAGCGCTTTGGCACTGGGTCAATCGTTGTTTTTTCAACTAACGCTTCCAAGCCTTGCTCAGTTGTTGGATAGCGTTTGTTTTGAAGCTTGTATATTTTCATCGCGCTTTCAATTTGCGTGATGTCTAAGCTCGCTTTATCAATAGCTGCTTGCTCTTGGTTACCCATAATATTGGGTGCGACAATTGACAAGATCATACCGATAATTACCAGTACTACCATTACCTCTAGTAATGAAAAACCAGACTGTTTCTTCACAATTTATACCTCTATGCTGTTGCATTGGCTACACGTGCGTGTAGTCCAGTGTGTTTATCTTTAAATATGTTGACTACAAACCAATTGCTTTGTTCATTGCCATAATAGGTTGGAGTATCGCCATAACGATGAAGAGTACAATTAATGCCATACTGGCAATCATCGCCGGCTCAAGTAATTTAAGTGAGACACTTACCATACTTTCAAACTCCCTGTCTTGGTTGTTGGCTGCACGCTCTAACATTTGCTCCAACTCTCCAGACTTTTCACCACTGGCAATCATATGTAGCATCATTGGCGGAAATAGTTTTGTTTGATGTAAAGCTGCTTTGAGGCTCGCCCCTTCACTAACATGGGTTGCAGCTTCTGCTACAGCGGCTTTAATCTTCTCGTTTTCTAGTACCTGACCAGAAATTTTCATCCCTTCTAATAACGGCACCGCACTTGAGGATAAAATACTCAGCGTTCTTGCAAATCGGGCAGTGTTAATACCACGAGTTATTTTACCAATGCCCGGTAACTGCAATAATTTGGTGTCGTACCAAAAGCGTGCTTTAGGACGCTTTAACGTTTGCTGAACACCGACAATTGCCCCACCCAAAGCAACCGTTGATTGCATCCAGTAATCTTGTACAAAGTTACTTGCTGCCAATACCCATTCGGTTGTCCAAGGTAAAACTTGATTCGACTTTTCAAATGTTTTTAAGATTTCAGGCACAACTGTGCCTAACAATACAGTCACAATCGCGATGGCAAAAACGACCAAAATTATTGGGTAAACCATGGCTTGTGTGATTTGGCTACGCATATGCTGGCGTTGCTCAGTATAATCCGCTAAGCGGTTCAATACTTCGTCAAGGTGACCTGACTTTTCACCAGCAGCAACCATAGAGCGGTATAAATTATCAAAAACATGTGGGAAGTCTGACATGCCATCTGCCAGCGTGTAACCTTCTACTACTTTTGAACGCACAGCCATTAGCATGCGCTTCAATCTTGGTTTTTCACACTGCTCAGCAACGGCCATGACTGCCGCTTCCACAGGTAATGACGACTGTATCAAAGTTGCAAGCTGGCGTGTTATCAGTGCAATATCACTGACAGAAGGCTTATACCCTCTCGATAAACTGAACCCGCCAGTAGATTGAGACTTTTCCTTTTCAGCTGCTGGCTCAACTTCAAGTGGCATCATTGCCTTTTCGCGCAGCATCTGCCTAACTTGTTTGGCAGTATCGGCCTCTAAAATGCCTTTCTTTTCCTTGCCTTTTGCATCCAAGGCACGATATTCAAACGCCGCCATTATCCTTCCTCACGTGTTACTCGCATCACTTCTTCCAGCGTTGTTTTCCCCGCTAGAACACGTGAACACCCATCTTGGCGAATACTAGGACTAAATTGGCGGATGTACTTCTCAACCGCCTGTTCACCCTTACCATTATGAATAAGCTCACGAATATGCTCATCAACAACAAGTAACTCATGAATACCGGTACGGCCTTTGTAGCCGTTAAAATTACATTCTTCACAGCCAACAGCACGATAAATCGTGGTTTGTGAGCCTTTTTCAACACCCAATAATTCACATTCTCTGTCATCTGCAAGATGCGGCTCTTTACAGCTAGGACATAAAGTACGGACGAGACGCTGAGATAACACGCCTAGTAGTGACGATGACAATAAGAATGGCTCGACACCCATATCTTCCATACGCGTAATAGCACCCGACGCTGTATTCGTGTGCAGTGTTGACATTACTAAGTGACCCGTCAATGAAGCTTGAACTGCAATTTGCCCAGTCTCTAAGTCTCGGATCTCACCGACCATAACAACATCCGGGTCTTGACGTAGAATTGCACGTAGTCCACGTGCAAATGTCATGTCCACTTTCGGGTTTACTTGAGTTTGACCAATGCCTGGGATTTCATATTCAATCGGATCTTCAACCGTAAGAATGTTACGGTCTTTCGAATTAATCTGTGTCATACCCGCATATAGGGTGGTACTTTTACCAGAACCGGTTGGGCCAGTAACTAAGATAATGCCATGCGGTTTAGCGATGATTTCAGAGAACAGCTCACGGTTACGCTCTGTCATCCCCAAGTCTTCTAGGTTTAGTCTCGCATTGTTCTTATCCAGTAGACGCAGTACAACACGCTCACCAAAGCTTGATGGCATAGTAGATACACGCACATCAACCGCACGGCCGGCAATTCTCAAGCTAATACGACCATCTTGTGGAACTCGCTTTTCAGCAATATCCAGTTTGGCCATAACTTTAATACGAGAAACCAGTAGCGAAGATAACTTTCTATTTGGTTTAAGTACTTCTTTGAGGACACCATCAACACGGAATCGAATAACTAAATCAGCTTCGAATGTTTCAATATGAATATCCGATGCACCTTCTTTGATTGCTTCACTGAGCATCGCATTAATCAACTTAATGATTGGTGCATCATCATCTGCAGCTAATAGGTCCTCGGTCTGAGGCATCTCCTCAGCAAGTGAGAACAAATCGACCTCATTTCCGATGTCTTCCATCATCTGTTGAGTTTCAGAGCTATCTCGCTGATAAGCGGCTTCTAACAATAATTCAAATTTATCTTCATCGATGATTTCTATATTGAAACCACCACCGGCGATACGACGTACTTCAAGCAACGCGTCTAACGACACATCCCCTTTATGAAAGACCTTAAGGCCTTTCGGGTCGTCACTTAGCAATACACCCTCTCGGCGCGCAAAAGAAAACGGCAAACGCAACTGAGCTTGCTGTTCTTCTAGCACCTCATCAGTCGCAGCCGAGGCCGCTTCTGTATCGATTGGCGCTTCAACAACACTCATACTTGCTTCAGTCATCTTTCTTCTCATTTTGCTGATCTAAGTACTGCTCATACGTTGGCGGCAAAATCATGGCATCATTCCATTCAGGTAACACCGGTGAGTCTTCAAATGGCATTAGTTCAATGCCGTCTTCCTGCTCTTTGATTTGCTCATTACGGATGAACTTATACTTGGCGTGACTAAGCTCATTCATACTGCGGCTATCACGTACAATCGTCGGACGAATAAATACCAAAAGATTGCGTTTACGTTTGGTGGTATTTGTTGACTTGAATAAGTGACCAAGAATTGGAATATCGCCAAGTAGTGGTACCTTAGAAACACTCTCCTGTACATCTTCGTCAATCAGACCGCCCAAAATAACCATGCCGCCATCATCCGCAATTACCGTTGTATTAATAGCACGCTTATTAACTGCAATGTCAACAGAAGTCGCGCCACTCACACTTGACACTTCTTGCTCAATTGTCAACTGTACGGCAGTACCGTCATTGATCTGAGGGGTAACTTTGAGCTTAATACCCACTTCTTGACGGTCAACTGTTTGGAAAGGGTTAGAGTTATTATCACCGGCCGCAGAGCCTGTAATAATCGGTACTTCTTGACCCACAATCATAGAAGCTTCTTCATTATCCATGGTTGTGACAGATGGCGTTGCTAGAATGTTTGAGTTAGTGTCGGTGGACACCGCCTGAATAATTGCGCCCCAGTCATTTTTAACTACACCTGCAGCAAGACCATTTACACCACCAAGTAACTTACCAAGTGCATTTAAATCACCTTCAACTGTTTCTTCGAAATCTCGAAGCTCTGCAGTTTGGTCTGCTTGAACAGTACGTTTGATTGTTTTATCACGCGCCTGCTCCGCAGCAACCGCTAATGAACCAACAGGTACCGTCGTACCATTATTGAACTGCAACATACCGCCTTGCTCTGTGATCCATTGCAGACCGAAATTGATGCCATCCCCTTCAAGAACTTCGACGACAATCGCTTCTACTAGTACTTGAGCTCTACGTACGTCTAGCTTCTCAATAACGTTTGCTAACGAGCGCATCGTGTCTGGTTGTGCAGTAATGACTAACGAGTTTGAATCATCATGCGCTTCAATACTCGTTTCGTTGCGATTTGAACTACGTGAACGCGTTGTTTTTCCAGCGCCTTGTGCTTCTTCTTGTAGCGTTTTGCTCACGCCCTGAAGTACTTTTACTAGTTCTTCTGCTTTTGCGTAATTGAGATAGAATACCTGAGTATTACCTTGGTTTTCTAATTCATCATCAAGGCGTTTAATTAGCTCAATTGCTTTGTTTCTTGCCTGACTTTCACCACTGACAACCACACTATTCGTTCTGCCATCAGCAACAATTTTAGGGATTAAAAACTCAGGAACACGACCTTTACCTGTGTCTTTATAAATTTTCTCAACGACTTGAACAACATCATCGGCAGTAGCATGTTTTAACCTTACAATATCAACACGCTGATCACCTGCTTGGTCAACTGATTGAATGATATTAACCAAACGGTTTACCGAAGCAGCGTGGCCAGTCAACATCATCACGTTAGCTGAGTTAAAGTTAGTAACATGACCGCCATCTTTTTGGTCACTAAATTGACGAATCAGAGGGCCTAATTCCTGTACCGATACATTTTTTACTTCAACGACACGGGTGATCATCACATCACCGTCGCCTTCACTATTATCGTTTACAAGTGGTACATTTGCCTTTTTGGCATCAGAACTACGCACTACTTTCATAATGCCATTAGGCATTTCAACGACTGAATAGCCGTATACTTCTAAGACACTTAAAAAGAACTGATAATATAGCTCTTCGTCCATTAACTCGAAGCTACGTACATTAATGTTGCCGCGTACATTCGGATCTATGATGATTGTTTTGTTGAGTGTCTTACCCACAATGAGAATAAACTCATTGATATCAGTTCCCTTAAAGTTGGCCGCATACTCAACCGCAGACACTGACAATGACAATCCAGCCGCAAACAACAGAGCTGCATACTTAGCTAACCCTTTTCTGATTCTTGTGAGGTGTAGCTTTCTACCCATTATTCTTAAACTCCAAAATTAGTGTCTTTTACAGGCTGAATTGCACGTCTAAAGTGCGGCCATCGCGTTCGATGGTTATGTTGGCATCGGTGCTCTCTCTGAGCTCGTTCATAGCCGTCATAGCCTGTTTCATATCCGTGAGTTGGTAGCCATTTATCGCAATGGCCAGGTCGTTATTTTTGAGACCCATCTTTTTGAAAAGTTCAGGATCTTTTCCAGGACGCAAACGATAGCCAACAAGTTGACCATTGCGACGCTCTGGTGAAATTCTAATATAGTCGAATAACTTGCCGGGTTCATTCAAAAGCTCTTGACGACGCTGTGCAAGTTCTGAGCGCGTTTGTTCACTTATGCGACTTTCTTTGGGCGCTGCGTTTTTCTTTGGCGCGGTAGGCATGGCAACTTGCTGTGTGAAGTCGAGTCCATCAAGCATTAAGGTCTCAAATCGGCCACTAACATCCAAAATCACGCGGTCTGGCAGTACTTGTGCAAGCTTTGCACGTGTACCTTTAATCACATCTTGCACTAAATACGTTTCTTGCCTGCCTTGCGAGTCAATAATCGCAAGGCCTGCGCTGTCGTTTTTACTGACCGCAACGATGCCTGTTAACTTCACATTTAAGCGCGTTTCAGGCGCATTAGAAATAACCGGCTTAGGCTTATCTGCGTCTTTAGGCTTTTCATTTGCTTTACCAAAAATGTGTTGGGCTAAAATAGATGCACTACTCACTGCCTGAGTGCTATTTTGAGTCTGGTTGGGTGCGAGATTAATCGATGCTGCTTCAGGTTTTGGAAAAAGTAGCCAAAAGAGCTGAGACAGTAGGAAGGCAATATATACAACAGCTAAGAACACCACTGCGCGACTAAGCTTAGCGTGGGGCAACCCTTGTAATATTTTCTGTAACTGTTGTATCTGTAATTCCATATAAAAATTCTTTAATGAGACTTTTTCTTATTCTATTGAACGCCTCAGTGTACCGTTTCGATCCCGATTCAACAAGCGTGCAAATGTGAAACTTAAAATTAAATCGGTACAAGATATGGCATGAACAAGCTGAACACAGTATTAACCATTTGTTCAAATCTTCATAATATGCCATTCCTTGACCTATCAAGCGCTATGCTTTTTTTGACGGTTAAAATATGATAAATTTCCCCGTAGAGCAAGACGCTAATGTAGTTAAAGAATTGTGACAAAACTCAATCCAGAAAACAACCAAGATGATGCAAAAGTCAGATTGGACAAATGGCTTTGGGCTGCGCGCTTTTATAAAACGCGCACAATTGCCCGGGAAATGATTCAAGGTGGTAAAGTCAGATATAACGGCCAAAGGTGCAAACCGAGCCGTCATGTCGATATTGGCGCGTCCATCGAAGTAGCCCAGGGTCATGATGAAAAACACATCACTGTTTTAAAGTTAATGGACAAACGTCAAGCCGCTCCAATTGCTCAAACGCTCTATGAAGAGTCAGCAGAAAGCATTGAAAAGCGGGCGCAAAATGCCATTGCTAGAAAAAACAATAGTTTCTTTGCACCACGCCCAGAGCACAAGCCAGATAAAAAGCAGCGCCGCGAGCTGCTTAAGTTAAAATCAAATTAGGGTCTTTATAGATGAAACAAGATTTACTTCATCGCTATCTTTTCGACGACCTCGATGTACGAGGCGAATTAGTACAGGTCGAGCATACGCTAAAAGACATTGTTGCAGGTCACAACTACCCAATAGAAGTACAAGCTTTATTAGGTGAACTACTCGTCGCATCCAGTCTACTCACGGCAACACTTAAGTTTGAAGGTGATATTGCCGTACAGCTTCAAGGCGACGGCCCTGTAAAATATGCCGTAATAAATGGTAATCACCAGCAAAACATGCGTGGTATCGCAAGAGTCGAAGGCCGGATCTCAGGTTCAAGCATCAGTGACTTAATTGGTAAAGGTCATATGATTATCACCATTTCTCCTGATAAAGGAGAGAGATACCAAGGCGTCGTGCCGTTGACATCTGACTCATTAGCAAAATGTTTGGAAGACTACTTCGAGCAGTCAGAGCAGCTGAGAACCAGATTGTGGTTCGCCACTAAAATTGATAAAGAGGCTGTCCAAGCTGCGGGTCTATTCTTACAAGTGCTGCCGGTCAACAAAGAGAAGTCGCAAAGTGACTTTGAACACTTAGAAGCACTCAGTGACACGATAAAAGAAGAAGAGCTACTAGAATTAGACGCTCAGACAGTGCTGACTCGTTTATATCACGAAGACAACCCTCAGCTGTTTGAACCACAAGCAGTGAACTTTGTGTGTGGGTGTAGCCGCGAAAAAACCATCAGTGCGCTAGTCAATGTTGGTCAACAAGCATTGTTAGAGGATATAGAGCAGCACGGTGAAGTAAAACTAAGCTGCCATTACTGTCTCACTGATTACCGTTTTAATGAGCAAGATATAAAGTCTATTTTTAATTAAATAAGGTACATCTAGTTCATCTAAACTCAAGCCGCCATTTTGGCGGCTTTTTGTTTGTAAAAAAATGATACCGGTGTCATAGAAACAGCAACTTTCATGACACCGGTATCATTGAAATTATTCACTTTTTTTGTCAAAAAATTGCAATTTCTGCACCCTTTAGGGCTCGAATATCTCAAATGCATCTGTTAGTATAAATTCAAGCTTTAGGTACTTAATAACCAGAGCTATCCCGTTCAATTCTCACATTTAGGTATAAACATGACTTCAAGCGCTACTCGTTTTGTCGATTTAACTGCAGCTGAACTTGTCGAACACGCTATCTCGCGTGGTGAAGGGACTTTAGCAGCGAATGGAGCTTTTGTAGCAAAAACAGGCCGCCGCACAGGTCGCTCTCCTAACGACCGTTTTATTGTTAAAGAGCCAAGTACAGAAAATGACATCCAATGGGGTAACGTCAACCGTCCATTCGATGCGGAAAAATTTGATGCTCTTTGGGCTCGTGTAGAAGCACACGTGCACAGCAATGACCACTTTGTCTCTCACTTAGAAGTCGGTTCAGATCCTGAGCACTATTTACCAGTAGTCGTAACTACTGAAACGGCTTGGCACCATATCTTTGCTAAAAACATGTTTATCGAACCTAGCAAATACAATGCAGCTGATTTACCCCAATGGCAGGTAATGAACGTTCCATCTTTTGTATGTGACCCTGAGCGTGATGGCACAAACAGCGATGGTACCGTTATTATCAACTTTGCAGAACGCAAAGTGCTAATCGCAGGTATGCATTACGCCGGTGAAATGAAAAAGTCGATGTTCTCTGTACAGAACTTCTTGCTACCAGCAAAAGGTGTTCTACCTATGCACTGTAGTGCAAACGTTGGTGAAGAAGGCGACACGACTTTATTCTTTGGTCTGTCTGGTACTGGTAAAACGACGCTTTCTGCGGATCCTAAGCGTTTCCTTATCGGTGATGATGAGCATGGTTGGGCCCCTGGTAGTGTATTTAATATTGAAGGCGGTTGTTACGCTAAATGTATCGACCTATCTCAAAAAAATGAACCAGTTATTTGGAATGCGATTAAATTCGGTACCATTCTAGAAAATGTTGTACTTGATGAAAACCGTGTACCAGATTTTGCAGATACTAGCTTAACGCAAAATACACGCGCAGCTTACCCGCTTGAGCATGTTGAAAAACGTAAAGTAGAAAACCGTGCAGGTGAACCTCGTGCAGTTGTATTCCTAACATGTGACGTAAGTGGTGTATTACCTCCAGTATCTATTTTATCTGAAGAAGCTGCTGCGTATCACTTCTTAAGTGGTTACACTGCAAAAGTTGGTTCAACTGAAATTGGTTCAACATCTGATATCGAATCTACATTCTCAACATGTTTTGGTGCACCATTCTTCCCACGTCCAGCGGGTGTTTATGCTGAATTACTAATGAAACGTGTACGTGAGTTTGGTGCAAAAGTATACCTAGTAAACACAGGCTGGACTGGTGGTCCTTACGGTGTAGGTAAGCGCTTCGACATTCCAACAACACGTGCCGTTATCGATGCTATCGTGAATGACACGCTAGAAGGCGTTGAAACTCAACATATTGAAGCATTAAACTTAGATATCCCAGTTGCAGTTGATGGCGTAGATGAAAAGCTACTTAACCCTGTCAACACTTGGGAAGATAAAGACAAGTATGCAGAGTATGCAGCTAAACTAGCGGCAGACTTTAAAGCAAACTTCGAGAAATACGACGTATCTGACGCAATCAAGTCAGCAGGTCCTCGCGGTTAAGCAATACCCTTTCCTTTATCAAAAGCGCCCCTCGTTGGGCGTTTTTTTATGTCTGAAAATCAAGAATTACTCATCTTGAACAATCTTCAATTGAACGATATTTACACAGACAGAGTTCCTATTTAAAGTAATTTAGTCAAATAAATTGACATAATATGATATTGATAAAGGAAATACAGATGAAATTACAACTTAAAAAGAAACACATCAAAGATCTCAACGCCAAAAACCTAGACGCACAGCAAACTAAGCAAATCGGTGCTGGCCGTGGTGCAACCTTCAACTCTAGAATTGATTGCAACAGTTACTACGTATGCGACACTCACCCGGCTATTTGCCAATCTATAGGCTTATGTCCTTCTATTGATATGTGCGTCTAGTTAAATACAGGTAAAGCTTAGTTTGACCAAGCTTTACTATTAAGCCAATTGAGTTATACAAATTTAAAGACCCTGACCGTAAATAACATATCGTTCAAAAGTGGATTGCGCTCATAAAGAAAGCTCCTCCTAATTTTGAGTATCTACAGTTTGACAATGTGAACAGGTTGAATATTGCTCAACTAAGAACGATTTACACTACCTACAGTTCTCGTTAAGTTAAGAGCTGAGGTGATGGTGATCTCGAGAATTAATACGTAATTAGAAAAGGATTAAACTATGAAACTAAATCTAAAGAAAAAAGCACTTAAAAGCTTACATAATAATCAAGTTGACTCAGCGCTAACCCATGAAGTCGCGGGTGCTCGTAAGACACGTGTTGCACCTCAACACAATAGCTGGCAGATCTGCCCAACTCACCCAGCAGTTTGCACATCAACTTGCACAACTTAGTCAGTAATAAAATAATAGCAGCTTGAATCGCCAAGCTGCTATTTGAACGGTTATTTATAGATTGGTAGCTGTACCTCTGCGCATAATCCACCTTGTGCCCTGTTTCTTAAAGATACTTTGCCACCGTGTGTTGCCACAATGCGCTTAATAATTGCCAAGCCTAGCCCACTTCCATCGGAGCCTCTCGCTTGGTCGCCCTGCTTAAATGGCTCAAATACGGACTCTAACTCAGATTCAGGGATCCCAGGTCCCCTGTCTTTCACTTGGACCACCACCGCGTTATTTTTAGGTTCTAGATGCGTTGATACATCTATTTCCCCCTCGGAGTACTTGATGGCATTTTCAATCATATTGGTCAAAACGCGTTTCAAAGCAACATGATTAGCCTGTACCCAAGGCGCTTTTTCAGTAAGGCTCACATTGATTGTTCGTTTATGCTGCTGCTCTGCATGCACCACTTCCTCTACGAGCGTATTTACATTCTCTTGATGCATTTCACCGCTACTGTGGTGACGAAGGTATTCAATGAACTGATCGATAATTGCGTTCATATCCTCAATGTCGTCAATGATCCCTTCTTTTAGATAGGCTTCTTCATCAGACATCATCTCGGTCGCCAAACGTATTCGTGTCAAAGGCGTTCTTAAATCATGAGAAACACCTGCCATCAACAGTCGGCGGTCACTTTCAAGTTCCGCTATGCCTTTGGACATTTGATTAAATGCCTTCGTCACTTCAATGACTTCCGTTGAGCCCTGCTCGACCAAGCGCGTCGAAAAGTCCCCGACACCGACTCGGCTTGCTGCGGTCTGTAATGCTTTTAATGGCCGATTCAAATGTCTTGCAAATAACCACCCGCCCAATACACTCAAAAAACCAATGCTCGACAAGTAAAAAACCAAAAACTCCAACTTAGTTTCTGAAAACCCAGTTAAAGGGACTCTTACCCAATACCCTGGAGCTTGCGGCGCTTCAACCCAATAGACTACAGGATCTCCTTGGCTGATCCTGACTCGCGCGGAACCATTGAGCTGCTCTGACATACTCCGAGAGAGCAAACTATATTCGCGGGCTTGACCCAAACCATTGATGTAAGCCTCCTTTTGCGTCATCACATCAATTCCCGTTATCTCAAAGAACTTACTTGATAACGCGGAGTCCACTTCAACTCCCTCTTCCCAGTCGATGAATACTGTTTTCACTTGTTTCGCGAGCATTAAATTTACTTGCTCAAATGTCGGTTTAAACACATATAAAGTGACTGTAATATACGAAACGATTTGGTTTATGAGCAGCAAAGCGGCAACAAAGAATACCGTCTGACCAAACGCACTACGAGGAAAGATCCCCATTATTTTTCGCCATCAGGCACAAACACATAACCTAATCCCCATACGGTTTGTATATATCTTGGGTTAGATGCATCTTCTTCTATCATTCTTCTCAAGCGAGAAACCTGTACATCAATGCTTCGCTCCAAAGCACTGTAATCGCGCCCTCGTGCTAAATTCATGAGCTTATCACGGCTCAAAGGCTCTCGTGGATGACTAACCAAGGCTTTAAGAACGGCGAACTCACCACTGGTCAGCGCGATAGTTTGATCGCCTTTTTGCATTTCGCGTGTCGCTAAATTAAGCTTAAATATGCCAAATTCCACTTCATTTTCTTCTGCAGCAGGGGCACCTGGCACTTCTTTGGTTTTTCTTCTCAAGACAGCTTTGATACGGGCAAGTAACTCTCTGGGATTAAATGGTTTAGGTAAATAATCATCAGCCCCAAGCTCCAGCCCAATAATGCGATCAACTTCATCGCCTTTGGCCGTTAACATCACGATTGGGATCTCATTTTCTTTCTGCCTTAAACGACGGCAAATTGATAAACCATCTTCTCCCGGCAACATCAGATCTAATACCATTAAATGGAAGTTTTCTCGCTCTAATAACCTATCCATTTGTTCCGCATTCGCGGCACTGCGCACAATAAAGCCTTGCTCAACGAGATAGCGCTCTAACAAGCTGCGTAATCTCATGTCATCATCTACGACCAATACTTTTGTTGTTTCATTTCCCATTGGATTCTTCTTGTTATCATTAAACTATTGGTTAAATATAATTGAAAATAAGCGCCTTAGACACCATAACTTACTGATAAGATTGTTACTGAACGTTACAGTATACTTAGCAAGCACGCCTTGAGCAGGTTTTTTAATATAGTACATTATGAAAACGAATTTAATTACACCCGAAGGATATCGCAAGTTACAGCAAGAGCACGATCATCTTTGGTTTGAAAAACGTCCAGAAATTACAAAAATTGTCAATTGGGCTGCAAGCCTTGGCGATCGCTCTGAAAACGCAGATTACACTTTTAACAAGCGTTTATTGCGACAAATAGACCGCCGAGTCAGATATTTACGAAAACGTCTACCTGATTTAAAAGTCATTGAGTATAACCCGCAGCAAGCTGGCAAAGTCTACTTTGGCGCTTGGGTCGAAATAGAAAATGACGATGGCGAAACAAAGTACTTCAGAATCGTCGGTCCAGATGAAATTTATGAACGTAATGACTATATTTCTATTGATTCTCCAATGGCTAGAGCATTGCTCGGTAAATCTGTTGATGATGATTTTATGGTAAAGACACCACAAGGTGACGCTCAGTGGTATATCAATAGAATTGAATATCAAGCCTGATAAAATGCTCACTAATATGGTATGATTCACTCCCACGCTTAATTGATTTGTTAGCGTAGCTAATTGAACTTTATAAGGATTTTGCATGAGCAACATCTCAGCTCGTTTAGCCCATGAGCTAAATGCCTCAGAACAGCAAGTGCTGGCAGCCACCACATTGTTAGATGAGGGCGCAACAGTTCCCTTTATCGCACGTTACCGTAAAGAAGTCACCGGTGGCCTAGATGACTCACAATTACGTTTATTGGAACAACGCCTTTCATATTTGAGAGAATTAGAAGAAAGACGTGCATTTATAATCAAAACAATTGAAGAGCAAGGTAAGCTGTCCTCTCAGCTGGCAAATGATATTGCTCAAGCGAGTAGCAAGACTGAGCTTGAAGATCTCTACTTGCCTTACAAGCCCAAACGACGTACTAAAGGTCAGATAGCGATCGAAGCCGGTATTGAACCTTTAGCAGATAAGCTATTTAAAGATCCTAACCTGTCCCCTGAATTGGTTGCTGAAGACTTTATTAATACAGATGCAGGCTTTGCTGATGTAAAAAGCGTACTCGATGGCGCCAAATTCATTTTGATGGAACGGTTTGCTGAGGATGCCAAGCTGCTCGCAAAGTTTAGAGCACACATCAGTGAGAGTGCTCAGCTACAAAGTCGTGTTATCAAGGGCCAAGAAGATAACGGTAGCAAATATAGAGACTATTTTGAGCACAATGAGTTACTTTCTAAAGTGCCCTCGCATCGTGCACTTGCTATGCTCAGAGCAAGAAACGAAGGTATTCTGCAACTCGCCATTAATCCAGAACCCCAAGCGGAAGATCACCAACAGTTTTGTGCACAAATGATTGCCGATCATTATGGCCTAGCTGTGCAAGGTGCGCCTGCCAGCGAGTGGCTTATGGTCGTTGTCCAATGGGCTTGGAAAGTTAAGGTTTCTTTACATCTAGAAAACGAATTCTTAGGCACGTTAAGAGAGAAAGCAGAAAACGGTGCCATCGATGTTTTTGCCAAAAACTTAAAAGATTTACTCATGGCGGCGCCCGCGGGGCCAAAAGTAACCATGGGCATTGACCCAGGTCTAAGAACAGGCTGTAAAATTGCCATCGTCGATGCCACAGGCAAACTACTTGCGACCACAACGATTTACCCTCATGCACCGCAAAATCATTGGGATAAGTCAATACGCACTATTGAGCAATTATCAAGACAACACAAAGTACAGCTGATTGCTATCGGTAATGGAACTGCATCTCGTGAAACAGACAAACTGGCTTCTGAAGTACAAAAAGCAGCATCCGATCTCAATTTAACTAAAATCATGGTCAGTGAAGCTGGCGCATCTGTCTATTCAGCATCAGAATTTGCCGCCAATGAATTTCCAGATTTAGATGTATCATTACGTGGCGCGGTATCCATTGCAAGACGTTTACAAGACCCACTTGCAGAGTTAGTTAAGATTGAGCCGAAATCGATTGGTGTAGGCCAATACCAGCATGATGTATCGCAAAGCCAATTAGGCCAAGCTTTAACAGCAGTCGTTGAAGACTGCGTAAACTCAGTGGGTGTTGACGTAAATACTGCTTCTGTTCCTTTGCTTACACGCGTTTCAGGATTAAATAAAACGCTGGCAAATAATATTGTCAAATATCGTGATAGCAATGGCTCATTCGCCAACCGAAAGCAGCTCAAAAAAGTCGAGCGCTTAGGCCCTAAAGCATTTGAGCAAGCTGCTGGATTTTTACGCATCAATGATGGCGACGATCCACTTGATGCTTCTGCGGTTCACCCTGAAGCTTACCCAGTTGTAAAGCAGATCTCAAAATCAAATGCACTTGATCTACAAAACTTAATCGGCAATAGCGATGTACTGAAAAAGCTCACTCCTAGTGATTATGTAGACGAAAAATTCGGTTTACCTACCGTAACAGATATCATTTCCGAGCTCGATAAACCAGGGCGAGATCCTCGTCCTGAGTTTAAAACAGCGCAATTTAAAGCGGGTGTTGAAAAAATATCTGATTTAAAAGTCGGTATGGTTTTAGAAGGTGTGGTATCAAATGTTGCCAACTTTGGCGCATTTGTTGATGTAGGCGTTCATCAAGATGGACTTGTACATATTTCAGCCATCACAGATAAATTTATCTCTGATCCAAGGGAGATTGTCAAAGCGGGCGACATCGTTAAAGTTAAGGTCATTGAGGTCGATGCAGACAGAAAACGCATTAGTTTTACAATGCGCTTAAATGATGCAATTCCTTCCAATACTGATACGCATAAAAATAAACCTCAGCAAAAATCAGGACAGAATCACGGCCGTAAACCTGAGCGCAGAGATAACCAAAAAGGTAATCGTCGCGACCAAGGAAATGCAGCTATGGGTAATGCTTTTGCGGAGGCTTTTGCTAAGTTGAAAAAATAATTTAGCCGCAAACTAAAAAAGGAAGGTTTCCCTTCCTTTTTTGATATCTATTGTTTTCATACTGATACTGATAACTGCGCGTCTTTTTCAGGTTTAGCAATCTGGCCATAAAACCCTTCGATTCTCAGCGCTCTGGATTCTATTTCTGGGTCTCGCTCAATGGGCAGTGCCACTGCAAATGGATCAGCTTCTTGTTTTAACCGAGCACGCTCCAGTACAGGCTGTTCAGATTGCGCAATACCTTCTTCAGTTAGCCGGCGGTTTTGAAATGTCTGAACCCCACTTGATGGACGATCATTTTCCGACCCACTAATAGACTGTTTTGCCAACTCTGCTTGCGCAGTTGCTATTTTCGAGGTGGCATCCGCAGCGATAGCTCGGTCAGCGCCCGATGGCTCAGCAGGTGCAAGTGCCGCTGCTCTTACCGTTTGCATTTTCTCTATGGTTTGTTGCGGATCCCCTTCAACAGGTGCCACATCAATCATCACCTGTCCACCTATCGCATAATTATTACCGTCTGGACCACGCTGATAATCGTAGCTTGGAGAGCCTGCATACTGACCCCCTACCCGAGCGTGCGCCTGCTCATGAAGCCTCACTTCTCTATCTCGGTCTTTGAGCTCTTTTAGCTGCTGCTCATCCTGCTCTTGCTGCGCCTGCTCACGTTCTGATGGTTCATCATCAGTTCCTGATTTACTTTGCTGCTCTTCTCCTTTTTCTTCACCGCGCTCTTGTATTGTCTTGCTGTCTTTGAGCTGCCCGCTTGCATCATAAGTCTTTTGAGACTCACCATCGTTTAAACGGGATTTATCGTTGTCTTGCAGCGATTTATTTTCGGTTGCTGGAGGGGGGACAGCTGCAGGCTTGGGGATCACTTCGCGCAGCTGGTTATCTCGTCTAGCTGTTTCTGTATAGACGTTTGCAGTGTTAAGAGTTACCGCCGGTTGTGGCGTGACGATGTTCATGTTTACACTTTAATATCAACCAAAGTTCCCAACACTTCGTCAGCAGTTTGTATTGTTTGTGTGTTCGCTTTTGCGTTAAACTCTTCTACCTTTAACGCAACCAGTGATTCATCAATCCTAGGTGGTTGAGAAACTGGTGCTGTCACCGCTTCTTCAGGGCGCGCGGCTTCTAACTGCCTTTGTTGCGCCAACTGCTCGTCACTTTGCTCGTCAAGTGTTGCACGATTGATATCAGCAGAAGCACGTTCTATATTCTGTTGAGCACGATTAAAACCTTCAACGCCTGCGTTTAGCACGTCACCAATAGGCATAATAGACTCCAAGTTACTTTTTCACTTACCTAATTATTGCTCATATTATGTTCAAAATAAAGAGTGGGCGGCAATTTTTTGCCGCCTATTAGCCTGTTCTATTTTAAAGGACTGATTTTAGGTAAGTAATAAATTCATCACGATGAGAAATAAATGGCGCGTGAGATGCTTTAGGCAAGATCTCGTAGCTAAAATTAGAGTTCAATTGTGCTAAAGCCTCTGCAACTTCTTTTGGCACTAACGCGTCCAAACGACCAAATATGCCATTTACAGGACATTTGAGCTGAGTGAATTCAGCAGCTAAATTTGTATTTTGTAAAATATCTAGCCCCGCACTCAAGGCAATATCTTGAGGTTCAGGCGCTTGCAGCAGTAAGGTTTTGATCTGCTTAATATCGGCTTTAGCATGCTCACTGCCCATGGCTTGAATCGCTAGAAAGCGCTCAATAGTTTTACGGCTGTCTTTCGCCAATTGTGTTTTAAACTGCTCTAACACTTGAGTTTTAATGCCTGGCCATACATCGTTTTCACAAAATTGAATGTTAGATGCCACCAAAATTAAATGGGCTACTTTTTCTGGGTAGCTTGCTGCCAGCTTAGTGGCTACCAAACCACCTAACGACCAGCCCACAATAATGCTGTTCGGTTGAACCTTCGCTGCGACAGACTCTGCAAGCGCTTCAAGATTATAATGCGCCATTTCCATGGGTTCGCCACCAAATCCTGCTAAGTTTAGTGCTGTCACAGGCATATTAAGGGCATCACTGAGCTGTGCCTCTATAAGCTGCCAGATTTCTTTATTCATTCCCCAACCATGTAACAGCACAATTTCTCTTTGCATATATTCACGCCTCAAGCCAAAATTAGCGCTATGATAGCGTTTCAAGGAATGAAAGCAATGTCACTTATTCACTCACTCAGAAAAAGCTTATTGCCTACCACATGTCCAACTTGCCAAGTCTATATCGAGCATACAGGTATTTGCCCTACGTGCTACAGCACACTGCCCCTGTTTAAGGAGGGCGATCAAAACTTGCTACTTCGCCCCGATATCAACAGAATGTTTAATCTGCCTGATTGTGACGGGCTCAGTGCTTGTGGTTGGTATCAAGGACATCTCGCGACTTGGTTAAAACAGATAAAATATCACCATAATCGTCATGCCATGATGACAATAAGACACATCATAAATAGACAATGGACACACCTGAATCTGAAGGAGCACATCAATGCAGACGCCTGCGTCATCGTGCCATTGGCTTCAACACGATTATTAAATAGAGGGTATAACCAAGTTTATCAAACTTGGGCGCATCAACTTTGCCACCAGCAACTACCAATACTCAACATCATTGCAAAAAAAGCGCGTCATTCACACGTACTCCTATCAAAAAGTGCCAGACAACATAATGCAAAAAATGCTTTCTATCTTACCGGGAATATTAAACACAAACGAATTTTACTCATTGATGATGTCATTACCAGTGGCGCAACGATGAACGCTGTAGCGGCACTGTGTAAATCAGCAGGGGCACAATCCGTCTGGGCTTGTGCCACCTGCCTGACTGAGCTTTAAAAACTACCACCAAAAAACAGTGCGTTACTTAGCAAACGGCTAGAGCCATACCAATAGCCGCGAAACACTGGGTTATCTGCCATGGCAATGACAGCTCCTTGCCCATAACGCTGCGCAATCAATGCGCTGCTCCCCGCTATTTGCGCGCGATTTCTTTCATCTGTGTATCCAGACAATAAGGGGGTGGGTGTGTATTTTGCCACATTCGTAAATGGCTTATTGTGCTGCTTCATCACCCAGGTACTATTTTTAAATACAGGTAAGCGATTGTCTTCAAAGCCAAACGCCAATGGGTGTGACAAATCAATCTGCGTATCATAAATCGCACCGGCAATGCGCTGCTTTGCAGCCAATGCTTCACGCTCCGAATACGGCAACCCATCCGATTTAAATAGTGATTTCATTTCTTTTGTCGATACGGTTTCCGTATGAAGTAATTGCTGTGCAACCAGCCATTTTGCACCGCGTTTGTGACCCCATATCACGCCGCCTTTCTTAACCCATGCGTGTATGGCACTTTTAGCTTGCTTATCAAGGATATCATAACGGCCATCAGTCAAAATCAGATGGGTATAACGAGAAAGATCAAGTTGCCCGACTCGACCTTGATCAACAATGGTTGGGGCAATACTCAGATGCCTGTCTAAGTGATACCACACTTCTCCAACTTCATATTGACTCGTTCCTTGCCCACCCACTAATAAAACCTTAGGTTGCTTGAGTGGGGTCATGAACCTTGAGCCTAAATCAATCCCTTGCGCAGTTAGTCCAGTACGTATAGAAAACAGCTGAATACCTAAACTATCTGCTAACGTATACAGTGTATTGCGCCAGTTTTGTACAGTTTGCAAGCCCGCGGGGATCACCACACTGCCAGCAGAAAAAGCATGCTCTCCTTGAGATGTTTGTGCAGAAAAAGGCTTAAGCGCGCCTCTGACTACAACGCCTTCTTTCAGTAATAGATTCACTAGCTTCGGTGCTAAATAATGGTGCCATTCAATACCATATGCATATGCGCCTTCAGAGCGCGGAGAATTTGTAAGATTAGGTGACAAAGACCAAGGCGTGTCGGTATATTTTAACCCCCAACTGCTTGTCACGGGCGTAAAGTCTAAATCAAAAGCATAGGGTAACGTCCAGCCTGAGACATCGTAAAATGTATTGTCTTCAAAATTGGTTTGCGTCGAGAATGCGGCTTGTATAAATCGTAGCTGTGGCTGTTTAAGTGGAATATATAAATCCCCTATTTGATAATTTAACTCCCCCACCTTCAGCGCTTTAATGAGCGGATATGCGTCTACTTGGTGACGTTTTAAAAGTTCGGAAAACTGCTCGAAACGGTAGCTATCTTGACCCTTAGCAACCACAAACCCTTTATATTTTTCCTTACTCGCAAGCTCAGGAATACTGTCAAAGAAGGTTCTCTGGTAGTGCATCAATTCAGTTCTATGGGCATTAACGCCTTGAAATGTTGATAGCGTGGTCAGCAATTGATTTTTGATCGTACGATGAAAGTACAGATCACCATTCATTGATTCTTGTACATGACCCCGACTACTGGCTTGTTCAAATAAAATGCCCACTGTGCCATTTACATCTGGATAAGTAGATCCTTTTCCAATATAAAAATCATCAAAGCTTTCTTGAGTAAAATATAGCTGTTTGTCGTTATCCAATATCTTTGCATGATAGGTCGCTAACTTATGTGTAAGCAGCTGATTTTGCTTAGGTGTAATTGGGTGCGTACGTGATGGGATCCCTGGTTGGAAGAAATAGCTACTATTGGTACCCATTTCATGAAAATCGGTTAATACCGTTGGTTTCCAGCGGTGAAATTGCTCAACGCGAGCGCGCGACTCTGGGTGTTGTAACAACAACCAATCTCGATTTAAATCAAACCAATAGTGATTTGTCCTCGCAGAAGGCCATGCTTCAACATGCTCCCGATGTGCAGGATCTGCTGATAATACTTGTCCACGGTGGCTATTCGCCCATTGTGCAAAACGGGCTAACCCGTCGGGATTCATCGCCGGATCAATCAGAATAATATTATTCTCTAATAGCGTTTCAATTTCCTCACCTTGCGCCGCAGCCAAGTAATAAGCGACTAACAACGCCGCATTGCTTCCCGATGACTCATTGCCATGTACGCTATACCCCATCCAGATCACATTAGGGCCATCATGTGAGCTGATATCGCCTTTTAGGTAGGCAAGGCGCGCCTGCCTAATCGACTCTAAAGACTTTTGTTGCTCAGTACTGGTTGCGCTTAAAAGCAATAAAGGTCTTTTTTCATGGCTGTAACCTATCGTTGTTATGCTCAATCTCGGGCTTTGCTCAGCTACTCGGTGCATGTAATTAACGAGCTGATCATGACGTACATGCCACTCTCCTACTTCATAGCCCAAAACTTCGCTCGGTTTACTGATGCGCTGATCAAACTCTATCTCAGGTGAGAAATAATAACTGATCGGCTTAGCCTGACTTTGAAATACTAAAAAAGTCAGTAATAACACAAATACTCTCATATCAATTCCATCTTTATAACGCAGGCGTATACGCTACCAAGTTGCATTAATTCACAGCAAATTTTTACGCCCAACACTAGCTACAACCGGATGAGGGGAGTATCATAGGAAGTAACCGAGTAAATTAGTCAAGTATAGCCAGATTATGATCACAATTTCTGAATCAGCCCAAACCCATTTTGCTAAGCTACTTAGCGATCAAGCCGATGGCACGAGTATCCGTGTATTTGTTGTAAATCCAGGCACAGCACAAGCTGAGTGTGGTGTATCTTACTGTCCTGCAGATGCTGTAGAAGAAAGCGATATGCGCTTCAACTTCAATGGTTTTGACGCCATTGTTGATGCAGAGAGTGCCCCTTTCTTAGAAGAAGCAGAAATCGATTTTGTCACTGACAAAATGGGCAGCCAACTCACCCTAAAAGCGCCTAACGCGAAAGCGAAAAAGCTTAAAGATGATGCATCACTGGCAGAGCGTGTTGAACATATGCTTGTCACTGACGTTAATCCGCAATTAGCAAACCATGGCGGTCAAGTGAGCTTAGTTGAGATCACAGAAGAAGGCATTGCTGTCCTGCAGTTTGGAGGCGGATGTAATGGCTGCTCGATGATCGATGTCACCTTAAAAGAAGGCATTGAAAAAGAAATGATTGCCAAGTTTGACGAAATCACAGGTGTGCGCGATATCACTGAGCACGCACGTGGTGATCACTCTTACTACTAATCACTAGCATGTTTACGCAGTATATTTACCGCTTGGGCTCCAACCCCAAGCGCAGTTTAAAATTCTTTTTTACGGGGATTGGTATTTTTGTGCTCGCGATGGGTCTGTTCGCATTGAGTTATTACCATGATCCAAGTTGGCGCATTGCGGGTCTTGCAGTGCTTTTCCCAGCGTTAGGTATCGCAGGTTATGGATACCTAGGGATCTTTGCAAATCGCTTCTCGCAAGTTATTTCAGCAAGGAATTCTGCGCGTCGAGCTTTCGATAACGGTAAATCAAAGTAATACCGCGCAGTGCCATAAAACAGGTCATGGCCAACCAAAGTGCATGGTTGCCATGATCTAGCAATAAAAACACCGGTAAGAAAAACCCAAATAGCGCTGAAAATATCATGCTATTGCGCATTTCACGTGCCCTAGTTAACCCGACAAAAACACCATCAAATAAGAAACAACTCATCGCTATCAATGGCAATATAATCAGCCAAGGTAAATAAACTAAGGCTGTGTCGACCACACTTGGGATTGTGGTAAGCATGCCAATAATGCTTGGTCCAAATAGCGCAAATACAAAACAATACAACAAAGCAAAAAGTCCGCCCCATAGCGTACTTACAGCGACCCAAGCTTTGAGCTTTTCAACATCTTTTGCTCCTTTGGCTTGGCCAACTTTCGCCTCTACCGCATACGCAATTCCATCCATTGCAAAGCTAACCAACATTAAAAAGTTGAGTAAGACAGCATTGGCGGCCAGTGTATTCTCTCCTAATCGCGCACCATAAAAAGTCATAAAGCTAAAACACAGCTGCAATACTAAAGAGCGAATGAAAATATCTTTGTTGAGTGTAAGTAAATGGAGCAAATGCGCCCGATTGGGCATGAGCCAAGCAAACGTCCACCCCTTTCTTTTGAGTAATGCAGCGGTCAAATAAAGCGCCAACATTAAAGCACTGTAATCTGCAATCACCGACGCCCAAGCAGCACCGGCGACACCCCATTCAAACCCAATGACAAACAGTAAATCTAAAATGATATTCACCAAGTTCGTGAATAACACAATATAAAAAGGCCCTTTGCCATATTGCAGCCCAAGCATAAAGCCCAACAAGACCAAATTCATCATGGCCGCTGGTGCACTGTATATACGAATTGAAAAGTATAATGATGCTTGCTCCATCACCTCCACACTCGGTTTTGCCAAATGCTCTATCATGTCGAGTAAAAATGGAGAGGATGCGACTAAGGTCAAAGCAAATAGCATTGCAATCGCCAAACTGGCCAATAAGGATTGATATGAACGCGCTTGATTTTGCTCACCAAAAGCCTGTGCGATTTCACCTGTGGTACTCATACGCAAAAAACTGGCTAACCAAAATAGTAAGGCAATGCTGCCCGAGCCCAACGCGATACCCGCTAAGTAATGAGCATGACTTAAATGCCCGATGACAGCCGTATCAACTAATCCTAACAGGGGCACCGAAATATTTGATAAGATCATCGGCGCTGCGAGAGTAAGTAGTGGAATATGATAAGGTGTACGCAGGTAATGAAAAAGCTTCATAATTTAATTCTATTTGTTGGTTTAGTCAGTGCTCAAGCACACAGTGCGACTATATTACAATATCATCATGTCAGTGAGAAACTGCCACCAGTGACGAGTGTCAGTGAGGACACATTCAAAACCCACTTAGAGTTTTTGAAAAAGGGCAATTACAACGTCATTGCTCTTGATAAGTTCATTGAGCATGTGCAACAAGGTAAGTCTCTGCCTGTGAATACGGTTGCAATCACTTTTGATGACGGCTATGACAACAATATCGAAGCCGCTGCACCATTATTAGAAGCCTACAACTTCCCCTATACTATCTTTGTCAATCCACAGTTAATTGACGAAGGGCAAAGCTATGTCATGACATGGGATGAATTAAGAACTCTATCAAAACGCGGCGCCATCATCGCGAATCACAGCGCCAAGCATGACTATCTGCATTTACGCAAAGACGGTGAAACTGAGCAGCAATGGGAAAAGCGTATAAGGCATGACCTTACTTGGTCTCAACAACGGATCAATGAAGAAATTGGACACAATTACCCATATATTGCTTATCCCTATGGTGAATTTGATAGTACATTGCAAACGCTTGTTCAAGAGTTAGGCCTCATTGGCATAGGTCAGCATTCCGGAGCTGTCGGCCCGACAACAGATTTTACCCGAGTACCTAGATTCCCCTCTTCTGGTATTTATAGCAATTTAAAAACCCTTAAAGTAAAAATTAACTCGATCCCATTCGACATTGACAAGCTGACTTACACCAACTCAGTCACAACAGAGCGAAAACCATCATTTACAATGTCGTTTAAGAGTATGGATTTTAGTCAAGGTCAATTAGCATGCTTTGTATCTGGCATTGGCAGAGCAACAGTAACCTGGACTGCAAAACACCAAGTCACTGTGACCACACCTGAACCTTTACCAAACGGGCGTTCTCGATATAACTGTACCGCTCCATCAAAAACGCACAAAGGGCGTTTTCATTGGTTTTCACAACCTTGGGTAGTGCAAGAGAAATAATATGCTAGCGGCTAGCAGAGTGGAGTAACGCTTTTGCCATGGCATCCAGTGATACCACTTTGCTCGCAGCATCTAATTCAACTGCCGCACGGGGCATACCCCATACTACACATGACGCCTCATCCTGTGCAAAAGTACTTGCTCCGGCATCTTTTAACCGTAAAAGACCCTGTGCACCATCAGATCCCATACCAGTTAATAGTGCAGCATGGACGTTTTTCGCAATCGGGATGAGCGAATCAAACAAGACATCAACGGCCGGTTTGTGACGATTTACTTTCTCGCCATCATTAAGCTGGCAAACTAACTTAGTACCCTTTTGAACGATCAATAAATGCTTATCACCTGGCGCAATAAATACTTTGCCTATACCTAGTTCATCACCATCTTGTGCTTCTTTCACGCTCACTTCACAACACTTATCCATGCGCATTGCAAAAGACGTGCTAAATACAGGTGGAATATGTTGGGTGATCACCACTGGCGGGCTGTTACTTGGTAACTTCGTTAAAACCTCTCGTAGCGCCTCAGTCCCCCCCGTTGAAGCACCAATAGCCATCACACTGCGTGCTTGATACTTTGCATCTGAGGCGATAACAGGCTTCGCCCCCAGTTGCTTATCTGCTTTAAATGGACGCACTCTAGCGCGACTGGCTGTGCGTATTTTTTGATAAAGTACATCCGCATAAGCTTCTAGCTGCTCAGCGACATTCGACATAGGTTTAGCGATAAAATCAACCGCACCAACTTCTAGAGCTTCAAGTGTCTCTGGGGAGCCTTTTTGGGTAAGCGTAGACAACATCACGACGGGCATTGGTCGCAACCGCATGAGATTTTTCAAAAAGCTCAAACCATTCATTTTCGGCATTTCTATATCCAGTGTCAGTACATCAGGTTGCAATGCCTTTATCATATCCCTCGCTTCATACGGATCTTTGGCAGCCCCTACAACCTCAATGTCTCCGGCTTGCTCTAGTACAGCCTTAAGGACAGCTCTGAGTAAAGGGGAGTCGTCTACTATCAAAACCTTTATCATGGCGTATTACTCTAAAATAACTCGATATCGGTTTTAGCATCTTGTGCCTCGATATCATGTAGGTATTTAACCTCACGTTTCTCAATCGTATCGTTGTGCACCTGTCTGAGTTTCTTGACCTTTGCGGTGCCTAATTGGGGATGAAAAACAACCTTTCTTGGCCACGGCCCGCCGACATCATGAGAGACTAACTCGAGGTTTTCTTCTTCTACATACGTCTGAGCAAAACGAATGTTACCTACACCTATGTCTGTCATGGCGCTGATAATTTTACCACCACCAAATAACTTCACCTTTAGGTTTGCGCGACTTGCACCATTTTTAAGTACTTCGTTAATTAAGAACTCCATGGCCCAATTGCCATAGCGACAGTTGAAATCATCTGAATGTACATTGGTTACGTCTTTCATCTTTTGAGCACCAGGCAGCATAAAGTGATTCATACCACCTATCCCCAGCTTTTCATCATATACACAGGCAGCTATGCAAGAGCCCAACACTGTGGAAATCAATTCATCATTTTTTGAGACATAAAACTCACCCGGCAAGACCTTGGCCACAACGGTATTGCGCCCAGCATCCCAAAAGCGCTTTACGTGCTCAAAACCGCTTATGACTGGCCTAAAGTGGTTCATGATGCATCTATCCTCTTATACATGGTTTTGCCTAAATTCTTAAAGTCGCTACGCTCCTTACTCATGGTTTCTGAATGACCAATAAATAAGTGACCGTGCGATGACTCTAGCATTCGATGGTAGCCGTCAAATAACGTATCTTTTGTCTCTTTATCAAAATAAATCAGTACATTTCTGCAAAATATCAAATCAAATGGGCCTCGCATTGGCCAGGGCTCAAGTAAATTTAGCCGCTTAAAATAGATAAAGCTTTTAAGCTGCTCTTTTACTCGAAACTGACTGCCGTCACTGCTTTTTAAAAACCACTTTCTCAGATGATTATCATCAAGTCCCGTAACAGACTGGCTGCTGTAAACCCCTTGCGCTGCTTTTTGTAGTACATTTGAATCAAGGTCAGTGGCTAACACCTTAACATCCCAATCAGATGGAAACTCACCAGCAACCGTCATCGCGATACTGTAAGGCTCCTCACCCGTTGAGCAACCTGCCGACCAAAAGCGCACCCTCTTCGTTAACCTATTGTCTTCTTTGATACGCGGGATCAGGCTATTTTTCAAATAGTCAAAATGATGTGACTCGCGAAAAAAAGAAGTGAGATTCGTTGTGATCGCATTAATGAAGTGACTAAACTCCTGCTCGCTGCTGTTATCTAAAAATGCCAAATAGTCTTCAAACGAGCTCAGACCATTTGCCCTTATCCGTCTCGCTAAGCGTGAGTAAACCATTTCTCTCTTATGTGGGCCTAATACAATGCCACATGCGCTATACACTTTTTCAGAGACCTTTTGAAAATCCGTATCAGTAAATGGGAACTCTTTCATATGCTCATTAAGCTTAAATAATGTGATTAACAACAGCCGAATAAATATCGCCGATTTTTGACTGCCTCGCAAAGCTTAGAGGCAGCTCTAATATACCTGCTGAGATTAAAACTCTTCCCACTCTTCTGAGTCATCAGCAAAACGGTTTGCAGGTTCAGGTGTTCTTTGGGAAATATCAGCCGTGACATTGGCAGTTGTATTATTCAACTGTCGACTTTGACCATTTTGCACCGTAGGCCTTGGCGATGTTGTCAGCCTTTCTGGCTGCACATTACTAAGCGGTGCTGGCGTGCTTGACGATGAAGAATCACCTACATTGAAAAAGTTCAATAACCTTCTCATATCGTTCGCTTGCTCAGCCATGGACTCTCCGGCTGCCGAAGCCTGTTCGACCAATGCTGCATTTTGCTGAGTCATTTCATCCATTTGCGATACAGCTTTATTAACTTGCTCAATGCCTGAACTCTGCTCTTCTGAGGCCTCTGCAATATCGGAAATCATTTCTGTAACCCGCTTCACCGCGGCAACAATCTCTTTCAAAGTCGCACCCGACTCATTCACCAGTAGTGTACCGTCTTCGACCTTGCCCACACTGTCTCTAATTAAATCTTTAATTTCTTTTGCAGCCCCTGCTGAACGCTGAGCTAAGTTTCTCACTTCACCAGCCACGACTGCGAAGCCACGCCCTTGCTCGCCAGCCCGAGCAGCTTCCACTGCGGCATTTAAAGCAAGTAAATTTGTTTGAAATGCAATTTCATCGATGACACTAATAATATCGGCAATCTTCTTACTCGACTCGTTAATTTCAGACATGCTCGCAACAGCGCGATTCACAACTTCACCACCAGTCGCGGCTTTTTCGCTAGTCTCCGCAGCCAGTTCGTTGGCCACTTTGGCGTTGTCTGCATTTTGTCTAACCGTGCTGGTCATCTCTTCCATACTTGAAGCGGTTTCTTCAAGCGATGAAGCTTGCTCTTCCGTTCTTTGACTTAAGTCCGCATTACCTTGAGAGATCTCTTCTGCGCCACTGGCAACCATAGCTGCAGATGAACTAATTCTATTGAGTACTTCAGTGAGCTTATCCGCCGTTGTATTCGCATCCTGCTTGAGCTTGTCGAATGCGCCGTTGTAATCCGCATTAATTCTTTGTGTTAAATCCCCATTTGCGAGCGCATCGAGCATATTCACTGTATCAGACACGGCATCATCCACTAGTGAAACTAAGCCATTCAGCCCTTGTGCTAACCTTAGATAAAACCCTTTTTTATTGTTTTCATTCAGTCGCACTGCCAAGTTACCTTCGCGAGCGGACTCTACAAGCTCATTCACTTCAGATTCGATGGCGACTTCGTCCGTTCTATCTTCCCACTCAACCACAGTGCCAATACGATCACCACCGTCGCCAATAATTGGGTTTGCCACCAAACCGAAGGTACGGCCACCCACTTTAATTTCAGTCTTATAAGTCTCCGTGAGGTTCGTCACCATACCGCGCTGATGAGCCGGGTTTTTATGGAATACATCAATGTTTGCGCCCATCAATTTTGCGCAATCAAAATTAGGTAAGTCCTGACGTATATCACGCTCTGCATTTTTCATCATTGAGGTCACAGCATCATTCATATAAACAATATTAAAATGACCATCAGCTATCATGGTGTTGGTTGCCACGTTATCCAATGCACGACGCACACGGAGGTTTTCATTGGCTGCCTGCCGATCCTCTCGCTCTCTCACTAAACGCTCAGTTTTATCTTCCCACTCAACTACCGTGCCAAGGCGCTTACCACTACTGTCTTGCACAGGTGTTGCTATCAAGCCAAAAGTAAAGCCTGCAACTTCAATGTCTGTCTCATAGGTCTCAGTCATATTACTCAGTAAATTTCTTTGATGACTGGGATTTACATGGAAGATGTCTATATTTTGACCTATCAATGTATCGACATTAAATCTAGGAAGCGCCTCTTGTAGCTGTGTCTGATTTTTTCTCAACATGCGGATCACAGAGTCGTTAGCGTATACAATGTTGCAATCATCATCAGCCAGCATCACATTAGCCTGACATACATCTAAGGCACTGGAGATACGCGCATTGTTAGCTGCTTCTCTTTGCTGTTTTTGCTCCAAAGCCAATTGCTCTGTTAAGTCTTTCCATTCCACTAAGGTCGCAATGCGCTCATTATTATTATTAAAAACAGGCGTTGCTATTAGATCAAAGGTAAGACCTGAGACGGTTATTTGCGTTTTATACACCTCACGTAAGTTGGCCAACAGATTCCGCTGATGACTTGGATTAGCGTGAAACATATCTATATTAGTGCCAATCGTCGTGGCGACATTAAAGTTAGGTAGATCTTTGCGAAGCTGATGCTCATTTTGTCTCAACATGGCAGTAACCGAATCATTCATATAAACGATGTTTAAATCGCCATCGGCCACCATGATATTCGCTTGGCAACCTTTCAAGGCACACAGCAAACTTTCAGTATGGTCGTCTTCATGTTCATCTTCGTGACTTTCAACTTTAGATAACAGTCTATAAAGCTGGGGGAAATCTGATAAATCAAGCTGCTCAAACTGTTCTCGGTTACTTACCGTCATGAAAGGAAGTGCAGAATAAACCACGGCAAACTTTCCAACCACTGACGACAGACCTAATTTTAAAAATATCAAAGCTGCCGCACTGCCCAGCAATGGAATAGTAAATGCTACCATCCTAATTTGCTCTGATTCAGCTTGTCCTAGCTGAGCACCAACAATGACACTAATAACCAGAATTACACCAGCTACCAAAATCTTGTTATTAATACTGCTTTGGATACTCTGTTCGCTCATTTCGACCCCCAATTAGCCTTTGAGTCCACTTTTATCACTCAAATCTAAAACCTTTTCTAGATTTAAAAGCACAACCATTTTTTGCCCTACATTGACTAAACCGTGCACAAAATAAGCATTATCTGAGTCCTGAAAATCAGGCACATCTTTGGCTTTTTCTTCTGCAATGCTGTACACATCAGATACAGCGTCCACGACTAGCCCCATAATTTTTTGTTGGTCTTTAATTTGCACAGAGACCACGATAACAACGGTAAGCGGCCCATACTCAATGGCGCTGATCCCAAAACGCATCCTTAAATCAATAATTGGTACAATCGTGCCGCGTAAATTCATCGCCCCTCTTACAAAGTTCGGTGAATTTGGAATTGTGGTAACAGGCTCCCAACCACGGATTTCCTGAACAGCTAAAATATCCATGCCGTATTCTTCATCGTGCATCATAAAGGTCAAAAACTGCTTTTCATCTGACTCACCATCAAACATGAGTTGCTGATTTACCTCAACTTGATCGATCATACTGGCTCTGCCTCCTCACCTTTCAAATCAACCAACAATTCCGTTGAGCCAGGTCGACGTAGCCCACTAAGCTTAATGAGCCCGCTAATATCAATAATTAGCGATACTGTGCCATCGCCTAAAATGGTCGCGCCTGAAATACCATCGACCTTTTGATAATTTGCTTCCAAACTCTTAATCACTACTTGCTGTTGAGCCAGTAAATCATCAACCAGAAGGCCAATTTTGTAGTTATCGCTTTCAACCACAACCAACAAAGTTTTATCTAACTCTTCACGGGCGCCTTGGTGACTAAAAATATCGTACAATCGTAAAATCGGAATATATTCATCACGCAGCCTCAACACCTCTAAGCCTTTACCTACTTTACTCACTTTAGAGATATCAATTTGCAATGACTCAACAATAGAAATAAGCGGAATGATGTAGGTATGGGTTGCAACTTGAACCAGTTGGCCATCTAAAATTGCCAAAGTCAGCGGCAATCTAATCGTAAATGTTGATCCCACTCCTTGCTTTGACGTGACCTCCACAGAGCCGTTCAACGCCTGAATATTTCTCCTCACCACATCCATACCGACGCCACGACCTGAAATATCGCTTACGCTATCGGCAGTGGAAAACCCTGGCATAAATATCAGCTCATTTACCTCTTCCACACTAAGCTCATCCGCCTCGCTGATCAGACCATTCGCAATGGCCTTACTGCGTATTTTTTCCGTATCCAAGCCTTTGCCATCATCCATGATTTCAATCACAATATTGCCGCCTTGATGAAACGCATTCAAAGTTACTGTCCCAACGGGATCTTTACCATTGGCAATACGCTCTTCTGGCGTCTCTAATCCATGATCTAATGAGTTTCGCACCAAGTGCACCATGGGATCTGACAGCTTCTCCATCACCGTTTTGTCTAGTTCTGTTTGCTCACCGACTAGCTTTAATTCGACTTGTTTATTGAGCTTTTGCGAGGTGTCTCGAACCAAACGAGGAAAACGGCTAAACACAAAACTGATAGGCAACATGCGAATACGCATGACGTTTTCTTGTAAATCGCGCGTATTATGCGCCAGCTGTGTTAACCCTTCTTGAAGCGCTGCAATGCTAGATTCAGTAATTTCTTGGTCGCCTATCTGACTTAGCATTGCTTGGGTTATAACCAGCTCCCCAACCATATTAATCAAAGAATCGACCTTATCGATACCAACACGAATAGAAGTCGCGGTAGAGTCCGCTGACTTTTTGGTGTTTTTTGCTGACTCAACCTTTTTCTGTACTGCCGCAATATTCTCGTCTGCTTTAGGCGCCGGTTCAGCCTTTATTTCAGGCGTAGATACTTCAGCGGCAGTACTTGGATCAGGCAAATCAGCAGCCTCAGGTGTATTTATTTCCGCTACCGTATTTGTATCATCTTCAAATAAGCCGCCGCATGCTTCAATTTTTATATCTGCATCATCTTCAACCCATTCAAAAATTTCTGAAATGGCTTGTTCAGGCTTACTGGTTGTTAAAAAGAACCGCCAGTGTAAAAAGCAGTCTTCAGGATCGAACTCCAAAAAGTCAGGGATCCCATCATGGAACGCTGTCACTTCCAGCTGGCCCAACTCAGCCAACTCAGAAAACATGTAAAGTGGCTCATTACCCGTTTTAAATAAATGTGGCTCTGGTTTAAAATCTATTTGGTAGGTCGTGCTTTGTAGCGCTTGTGTGGTATCTTCTTGTGGCTCTCCCTCGGCTTCCTCTGCCGATTCCCCACCGAGTATTGCTTCAAATCGTGCTTTTAGCTCATTTGACTCGCTTAAATCTGGTTCTTCTTCAGCTTGCAATGCGCCTAATAATCCACGAACACAGTCAACCGACTTTAAAAGTAAATTAACATGCTCTGCGGTCAGCGTCCTTTGCCCATCTCTGATTTGATCAAGTAACGTTTCGAGTACATGTGTGAAATCTGACACTGACACAAACCCAAATGTACCACTGCCACCTTTAATCGAATGCGCCGCCCTGAAGATGGTATTAATGGTCTCAGAATCTTCTTTTCCCGGTTCAAGATTGAGAAGCTCAGCTTCCATCGCATCAAGACCTTCGAAGCTCTCCTCAAAGAACACATCAAAAAACTGGCTTAAATCTATACTCATGCCTATACCTCGTTGGTACTAGCGAATGACTTTCTTCAATACAGCTAATAATTGATCCGGATTAAAAGGCTTCACAATCCAGCCAGTTGCACCAGCAGCTTTACCTTCACTTTTTTTATCAAGTCCTGATTCTGTCGTTAACATCAGTAGCGGAGTAAATTTATAGTTTGGTAAGCTGCGTAATTCCCGTATTAACGTGATCCCATCCATCACTGGCATGTTTACATCCGATATCACAGCATCAAAACCTTGCTGCTTTGCCAAATTTAATGCCTCGCTACCATCCTTTGCTTCTGTGACGTCAAACCCTGCTTTTTTAAGAGTAAAGCCAACCATTTGTCGCATTGAAGCAGAATCATCCACAGCTAAAATCTTTTTCATATTGACCTCTTAAATCTTACTGCTAAAGGATAAAATTTCGGTTAAACCAAGTTGTTCTACAGACTCAAACAAGATAGGACTATCACCGTGCCAAGTAATTTTTTGATCAAAGTTCATGAGCCTTTTTTGCAACGCACACAACATTTGGACCGAAGCTGTATCAACCTTAGAAACATCGTTAATATCAATGCATATGGGTTGCCCAGACTCTAATTCTTGAACGAACGACTGATAGAGTTCTTCGACTTTATTGATGGCTAACTCAGAAGGAAGTTTAATCATGTGCTTGGCACATTCCCTGTAAAAGTTATAGATAAGATTAGATTAGACGTTGATGATAAAATTGCCAAAATTTAGGCAAAAGAAATAAAAATATTATTAACTTAGAAACAAGTACACACCTCTATCGACGTGCTTTACTGGCATTGGAAATAATTTCAAAGTCTGCAATAATATACTCTGTATTCACTGTCGGCACATGACCTTTTTTGAATTCAGGTTTAAAAATTGCGGTCAATTCACCACGAGGGTTTATCAAGGCAATAGATGCACTGTGATCCACATAATATTCCGCCTCTTGTGCCTCATTGATGGCGTAAATTAAACCGATATCTCTGACAAAAGGAAATAAGTGCTGATGGTCATGTGTGACCGCTAAGAAGCTTTCATCAAAATATCCAATGTAGTCTTTGCGCTGTGTCGGTGTATCTCGATGTGGGTCAACGGACACAAACCACACCTGCGTATTTTCAAACTCCCTGATTTTTTTATTAATATGCGCCAGTTTTGCCAACGTCATAGGACAGATATCTGGGCAGCTGGTGTAACCCAAAAATAGTAAATTCCATTGTCCTTTTAGGTGCTCATTTGTCACAACCTGATTATTTTGATCTTTCAACTCAAAAGGCTTTAGTAATTTGGGGCTCGGATATACCACCGTCAATTCGGAAACCTGCTTGGGTTGCGAGCATGATAATAACGTACATGATAAAAAGACCAATAAAAGTAAACGCATCAGAACAGTAACTTATCAATAAACAATGCACAGAAGAGTAGCAATAAATAACTTATTGAAAAACGAAAAACTTGCATCGCCGACTCCGACTTTGATTCAAAATACAAAAGTGTCACTTTTTGCAAAAAACGGGCATTTAAAAAGCACGAAATTGTAAGATAAAATACTCCCGACATATTAATTAAATACGGCAATACACACACCAAGGTTAATAAAACGGTATAAACAAGCATGCATAGCTTTGTGAATAAAACACCGTGTGTTACTGGCAGCATGGGCACATTAGCCCGTTCGTAATCTTGCTTTCTGGCAATAGCAAGCGCCCAAAAATGGGGCGGTGTCCAAGTAAAAATGATCATCACCAATAGCCAAGGCTCAGCGCTCATCGCGCTTGTTTCACTCACCCAGCCAAGCAGCGGCGGCATGGCCCCCGCTAAACCGCCAATCACGATATTTTGGGGGGTGGAGCGTTTTAGAAAAACCGTATACACAACTGCGTAGCCAAACAACGCCAATACAGTTAAAAAAGTACATAACAAATTACTGTATTCCAATAGCAGCACACAGCCTACTATGCCAATGGCAAAAGCGAATATATACGCTTGCGGCACACTCAGCTGCTCCAGCACTAGAGGTCGATGCCGAGTACGTACCATATGTTTATCTCTTGCTCGATCTAAAATATGATTGATGGCCGCCGCAGAGGCAGACACCAAGCCGATCCCCACTAAAGCACCTAGCTGTAGCCATATACTGCGGCCAGACTCAGGGGCTAACATGATGCCAACCCACGCAGTAAGCACCAGCATTAAAACAACTTTAGGCTTACAGATATTCAGGTAGGGTTGAATATATTTTGATATGCCTTCGAATGCATGTGTATATTTTGCTAACTCTACATTCATACCCATATCTGCCTCGCTCGTGAGAGTAAAAAACAGGCTCTGACAAGTGCCAACAACAGTAGGGCAGCCATTAAATTATGAAATAACGTCAATAAAATTGGGAATTTGAAGTACACAATTATCCCCCCAACCGCAACCTGAAAAAGCACCAATATGGCAACTTGATTAGCCGCTTTGCGAATGATCGGCTGAGATATTTTAAAATGAACAAAGACCGCCATAGCAACCAAGGCTAACAACGTCACACTGGCCCATATACGATGCATCAAATGAATTGATAAACGCGTTTCAAATGGTAATACACCATATTCATAGGTGCTTGACGGCTTTGGCAACTCTAGTAAGCTTGACCACGAAAAGAGCTCGCTATTCGAGCAAAGCGGTAACCCTGTGCAATGGGGGGCGGCATAATTCGCAGCCAACCAACCACCTAACGCAATTTGTAATACCAAAATACCGGTACACACAATCCCCGCCTTTAAACAAGTATGCGCCTGAGCTTCATATTCAACGGATGGGGGGGCTGCTCGCAAATACAGCAAGGTCAACAGAGACAATACAGTGAAGCCCCCCAGCAAATGCCCCATCACAACAAATGGCTGTAAATTCATTGTGACTGTCCACATGCCTAGTAGGGCCTGCACACCAATCATTAGTACTAAAGCGCTTGCCAACACCTTTGGGGCATGTTGTGCCTTAGAACGTATAATGACTACAAACAGCAATAAAACCACTAAAGCTAAACTACCTGCGAAGTATCGATGGATCATTTCAATCCAAGCTTTGCGCGGTTCAATCTGACTACTTGGAAACTTTAGCTGCGCAGCAGTAATTTCATGTACTTCATTGGGCACGGTCAAAAAACCATAACAACCAGGCCAATCTGGACAACCTAGCCCTGCATTGCTCAAGCGCGTATAAGCACCGAGTACCACCACACAAATGGCAAGCATACACGCAAACGTGATAGTTCGTTGAAGTACAGTAGACATAGTGCCTCCTTACTGAGAACGAGCATAATTTAAGAGTTTCTTCATGTCCTTCAATAACCCTTTGAGAACCAATCTATTTGCTTCAGGATCAGGTTCATAGGGGTATTCCAAAATGACTAGGCCATGTTTATCCACCAAATAAAATGCGGCGGGCACCAGTTTTTCTTGTATGGTTTGAGCAACTGACTGCTCACCTTCACCAACAAGTAGGATAGCCACTTTGCTACGGTGCTTACCCAGTGCAACATCTAAGTTTTTCACATTGCCCTTTTGCACATCGCACGCAGTCGAACACCCTTTGGGCACATTTAAAACGATACTCCATACCTTGCCTTCGGGTATCACAGGCAGCCAAATTTCTTGCTTTAAAAAGCTGCCATTGTTCGTCGTTGAACTTGGCTTAAAATCTAATTTAAGTACGGTTATTGCCATGATCACAGGCAAAATAAAGCAGCCGATAAACATCCCAAGTGTTTTATTCATACGCTTAAATCCTTAGATTTTTTTCTGGTGGCAAAGTAAGCAATCACACCTGCAGATAAACCAATTAATAACCACTGCAATGCGTAGGCGCGATGTTTATCAGGGCTCATTACCACTGCTTTATAGTGCGGTGTTACACCTTGAATAACACCTTGCGTGGCTATCAATAACTGCGATGAAATCGACAACTTTGATTCCCGTTCAAAATACTGCCGCTCCAAATACTGCAAAACGTTATGATGATAGGCACTTTGATCAGGGGAATTTGCTAAAGTAAACCCCGACCAAGCGCCTATTTTGAACTGCACATTGACTTCAATTTCATTGAGCGGCAACGCAGTGACAGGTAACTGGCTTCGACTGTCTCCGGCTGGCACAAAGCCAAGATTAATAACAAACAGCGTGTCGGTATTTTCAGCCTCGAACAAAGCAATCAAATCATAACCCACTTGACCGTGCAGAATTTGATTGTCCAATAACCACCACAGGTCTGGCACCAGCTTTCCCTTTAAAAATATCTTTGCTCCCTGCCAGTTGTCAGAGCTTTCAAATTCTCCAAGCGCCTGATTATTAAAGCGCTCAGACAACATGGAGAGCTGTACTTGCTTGTCGCCTGCCCGCTGCCATTGCCAATAAGATAATCTGAAGCAAACAGACATCACGATAGTGACTGCAAAAATGACCATAACTGTACTAGTCTTTTTATTAAACACGTAAAGGCAGACTCCCTTATGCTTATAAAATGGATTATCACAGCTCTTCTTTTAGTTATTCTTTACCACCTTTTTTATGCCCTATTCTTGATGCTCCAAGGTGCTGACAAATCGAAAAACATGTCTCAAATACTGGGAAAACGAGTGATATTTTCACTTTTAGTTATGCTCTGTATTACGCTTTCTAGTCAGATGGGACTGTTTAACTTCAATCCCCAGCCGAGTGCTAAATCACATACACAAACACAAACAAGCATAACCAAACAACATCAACAAAATGCCAATACCAAGCAGCAGCCTGAAACGCAAAATGTTGATTAGAATCTAAATGCCCCTTTAAAACTCGCAGCCATACCACCAGTAACATCAACGCACCAAGCGTTACATGCATACCGTGAAAACCAGTCAGCATAAAAAACGTGTTGCCATAAATACCTGAATCGAGTTTCAATCCCAGTTCAGTGTATGCATGTATGTACTCTTCAACTTGTAAGCCTAAGAAAACAAACCCTAATATAATGGTCGCGCCCAAGAACACTTTTAATTTCAATCGTTCATTTTGTTCAATGGCTGTATGGGCAAAGTGTAAGGTGACGGAAGAGGTCAGCAGAATGATGGTGTTTATTAAAGGCAATCCTTGCCAGGGCATCGCTTGCGTAGCAGTGCCATCAGGCGTTGTTAAAAGCGGCCACAAAGCTTCAAATTGAGGCCATAGTACTTCATTGGTCATCGCATTGTTACTGCTACCACCTAACCAGGGTACTGCAAACATCCGAACGTAAAACAGAGCACCAAAAAATGCAGCAAAGAACATCACTTCGGAAAATATAAACCACCCCATGCCTTGGCGAAAAGACCTGTCCATTTGTGCGGAATAAAGACCACTCATAGATTCATCAATAACGTGACGGAACCAGCCAACTACCATGCCAATTAAAATGACAATACCCGCAAACAATGTCCAAGCACCTGAGCTGGCATCTTTGCCCAATTGCATCACAGTTAACCCAGCTCCGACAGCAATAAAAAACATCGCAACAGCCCCTACAATTGGCCAAGGACTTTGCTCCGGTACGTAATAGGGTTGGTAACTCTTATCCATTTTGAGGTCCTCTTACTGGGGTTGATTGTATTAAGTAATACTGCGAAACAAACTGGCTTTGTGTCTGCTCGTCACTGTATGCCGTTTCACTCTCAGTAATGTCGTATAAAGTATAAGAAAGGGTTAATTCCTGCACATCCTTAGGTAATTCAGTATCCACGTAAAACCGCAATATAAATTCCATTGACTGATTTGCGGCTAATGGCTGTTGTTCAAAGCAAAAGCAGGCTAACTTATGCAAATATTTAGCAGCTTGTCCCGGAGACACCGAAGGAATGGCTTGCATTACCCGGGCAGTATCACTCAAGTTTTGCGCAACAAAACGGACTTCTGATAGCTTGCCTGGTTGAACGCTTACAGAGTACTGCTGGGCTTTCACTTGAAACGGAGCACTACTTTTAGCATGCGTTGTAAAACTTACCTCTACTTGTCTTGTGTCATCGACACTTGTACTTTGCTCAGCTACAACGAGGTCGACTTTCCCATTTAGTCCAGTTATGTCACAAAAAACGTCGTACAACGGTACTAACGCAAATGCAAAAGCAAACATGCCCAGCACCGTCAGAACCAATTTTTGTATCAGTGCCGTATGCATTAGTCCACCTTTGGTGGTGTTGAGAAAGTGTGGTATGGTGCAGGTGATGCCACTTGCCATTCCAGCCCTTCAGCACCATCCCATACTTTGTCTTCGGCAGGCTTTCCGCCAGCGACACACTTAAACACAACAGCTACAAAGAGTAATTGGGATAATCCGAACGCAAATCCTCCCACACTAATAATCGCGTTAAAATCAGCAAACTGCAGGGCATAGTCTGGAATACGCCTCGGCATCCCCGCTAAACCAACAAAATGCATTGGAAAGAACAATACATTCACACTGACCAGTGACAACCAAAAATGCCATTGTGCTAAAGTTTCGTTGTACATATTTCCCGTCCATTTCGGCAACCAATAATAAGCGGCTGCCATGATGGAAAACACTGCCCCTGTGACTAATACATAATGGAAATGTGCGACCACAAAATAGGTATCATGATACTGGAAGTCTGCAGGCGTTATCGCCAACATCAACCCAGAGAACCCGCCCAAGGTGAACAGGACAATAAAGGCAATGGCAAACATCATGGGAATTTCAAAACTTATTGAGCCTCGCCACATCGTTGCAACCCAATTAAAGACTTTGACCCCCGTTGGGACAGAAATGAGCATGGTCGCATACATGAAAAACAGTTCGCCCGCTAATGGCATGCCCGTGGTAAACATATGATGCGCCCAAACGACAAACGACAATAGCGCAATCGACGAGGTGGCGTAGACCATAGAAGCGTAACCAAACAGCTTCTTGCGTGAAAATGTCGGCACTATGGTGGAGATAATGCCAAACGCAGGCAGTATCATAATGTATACTTCAGGATGTCCAAAGAACCAAAAAATATGTTGAAACATAACGGGATCTCCACCGCCCGCAGCATCAAAAAAGCTGGTGCCAAAATATTTATCGGTCAACACCATGGTCACTGCCCCTGCCAAAACGGGCATCACTGCGATAAGTAAAAAAGCAGTGATTAGCCAAGTCCAGACAAATAACGGGAGTTTCATCCACGTCATGCCAGGCGCTCTCATATTTACTATGGTTACAATCACGTTGATTGCACCCATAATAGAGCTGACCCCCATAATATGAACGGCAAAAACAAATAGCGCCGTATTGTCATTGCTATATGTGGTCGACAAAGGCGCATAAAATGTCCAACCAAACGCAGGACCGCCTCCTTCCATGAACAGAGATGCCAGCAAGATCGCAAATGCAAAAGGTAAGATCCAAAAACTCCAGTTATTCATTCTAGGCAGTGCCATATCCGGTGCCCCAATCATCATAGGGATCATCCAGTTAGCAAGGCCGGTAAAGGCGGGCATGACAGCACCAAACACCATGACTAATCCATGGACGGTTGTCATTTGATTGAAAAAATGTGGGTCGACAAGTTGCATACCCGGCTGAAATAGCTCAGCGCGGATCACCATTGCCATCGCGCCACCGGTTAGAAACATCAGCAGAGAAAACAGTAAATATAAAGACCCAATATCTTTGTGGTTAGTAGTAAAAAACCATCGCTTTAAACCCGTGGGTGCCCCATGATGATCATGAGATACAGCTTGCTCTTGCGCGGTAGTCGACATTACTCTTTCTCCTTAGTCTCATCAATGAAGGCCTGTATTTGCCCAGGCTGAACTACCTCTTGGGTATCATTCCCCCAGCTATTTCGCTTGTATGTGATCACGCCAGCTATTTCCGTCAGGGTTAATTGCTTTCCAAATGCTTGCATTGCTGTGCCGGGCCGACCATTAACCAATATATCAATGTGCGCTTTGAGCTCGCCATTGACAACAGGGCTGCCCTTCATGGCAGGAAAGACACCAGGTAAACCAAGCCCTGTTGGCTGATGACATGCAGCACAATATGCCATGTACACTTTTTCTCCCGTTGTCATCAGCTCATCTTTAGAGAGCGTAGCGCCAACTGATGCGGCTTCAGCCTGTTCGGCTTTGGCTTTAGCCTGCTTTGCATCGGCAAGCCACAAATCGAAATCATCGGGTGCGCGCGCGTCTACCACGACGGGCATAAAGCCATGATCTTTACCGCATAGCTCAGCGCATTGGCCTCGGTATATTCCAGTTTCATTTACTCGGGTCCAAGCTTCATTGATAAAGCCAGGGTTAGCGTCTTTTTTCACTGCAAAGTCAGGAACCCACCAAGAGTGGATCACATCATCTGATGTCAGTAAAAAACGCACTTTTCGATCGGTTGGGATAACCAGAGGTTTGTCGACTTCGAGTAAGTAGTGCTCTTCTTTTTCTTGCAAGTTAGCAATCTGATCTTTAGGCGTAGATAGCACAGAGAAAAAGTCCACATCGTGGCCCATATACTCGTAATGCCACTTCCACTGAGAGCCTGTAACCTTAATTGTTAAATCTGATTTGCTGGTGTCTTCCATGGCTATCAGCGTCTTTGTGGCGGGGATTGCCATCACAACCAAAATCACAAACGGAATAGCAGTCCAGATAATCTCAACTTTGGTACTCTCATGAAACTGAGCTGGCTTGGCACCTTTGGACTTACGGTGATGTATGAGCGCCCAAAACATCACTGAAAATACAATGACGCCGATCACACAACAAATGAGAAAGATCGTCATGTGTAGTTGATAAACTTCATTACTTACATCCGTTACCCCTTGGCGCATGTTGTAATCACTGGCAACGGTGTGAACGCTTACCAACATGAGTATTAAAAAATAGAACAACTGTGATTTAGCAAGATTCATGTGACGTCTCCGTTCCCTTATATTTTTGGACTCAAAGGGTTTTTATTATTGGATGACTGTCAATAGGCATTTGTTGCCCAAACTGCATGACTTCTTTAACGATTAGTAAAAAAACAATCAGCTTGCAAGTTTTGTCCGCGGAATTGTCATATCAGGTTTGAGTATTTACTTTATGACTGAAAGCAACTTTAAGACATTGAACAAAGTGAGAGATAAAGCATATAAAGAGTGGATATAACTAGCATAAACAGTGGGGTAAATAAGAGGCTATGACCTTGCTTGAAGAGCAACATAGACCATATGTTGCTCGGTCAAACTGCTAAACAATTAAATTAGCAAGTTTGGCTGCCTGTTTGATGATCCGTGCCTGTGATAACACATCTGTCTACTGTACGTCTGGCAGTATTACAGCCAAACGTATCGTAATCGTAAAAACCACCGCCAGCAACTTTTGGCGTTACATCTTGTGCAATTGATTGACTATTTTTAGTCAACGATTTTAGTTTTGATTTTTTAAGCGTAATATTCATTTTTATTCCTTTTAAAATTATGCAATTAATTGAAAACACAAACTAACAAAGCAGAAAAATGACATCAACAAAAAACCAGCAAAAAATGTAACAAAAAAATACCGTTTAAAATAAAATTATAAAGCCTTTATAATTATTAAAAAACTGATTTAATAAAATGACAGCAACAAAAATTAGCAGAGCAAGTTCTAAGAAATAAAAACGCTAAGATTAAAAAACGAAGAATAACTCAAGTAAAAAATCTAATGCGAAAACGCTATAGATGGCAGCAGCAAATACAACGCTACTGCCAACAAAATTGAAATCAAAATAGTAACATCTTGTGTTTTATATCTACAAGCGTAATCGCGTATTGTGTCTGTAGTTTAAGCAGTTCCTGTAATCACACAAAATTGTCCATTTTCAGGAAAAGTGTGACAGTCCGTTGAATCGTTATTGCATGCAGCTGTATCAGGCAAACATCTATAAGTTACATAGCTACTACCGCCAGCAATATTTGGCGTCATATTATCCGCAATTGAGTTACTGTTTTTGGTAAGTGATTTTAATTTGGTTTTTTTTATCTTCATATTCATAGTGTTATTCCTTCTTCTCAGTAAAAATTTATATAGTCGCTTCACTGTCATCGTAAATTTCGAAAGTGTAGTAAAGCCTGCGCTTGTCATGTCACAAAATTGATATTGGTTAGGTGCCATATTGCAGCTGTATCAGGCAAACACCTGTATATAACATAGCTTCAACCGCCAGCAATCATTGGCGTCACTTTTTACTCTATTGAACGACTATTTTTATTTAACGACTTCAATTTTGTTATTTCTGACTTATATATTCCGTTCCTTTTTATAGAACCAAAATTAACGTACCCAGAAAAAAACCAAAAATCAACAGCTCAAAAACAACAAATAAAATGGGAAAAAAATTAACATTAAGCACATGTGCTTATGAATAAAAAATAGAAAAATAAATTTCAAATTTGAAAAGGGAATCAACATTAAAAAAAGAAACATTAAATCAAAAAAGAACTTTACACTTACTAGAAATCACCAAAGAAAAGTTCAACCTAAGAAAATACTAGTTAAATAGAAAAATGATAGCAAAAGTAGAAGAATGGCTTAATGATGAGGATTTTAAAATAAACACTTAACAAGAATATTCAATATAAAACAGCAATAGAAGCACAAAAATTATAGCCCAGATAGTACCGAGCTATAAAAGATATAACCAGTGAGCAAACAAGTTGCTCACAACTTGGTTTATTAATAACGCATAGTACCTGTAATATTACATGCCATACCTGGCTCTGGAGCCGTGTGGCATAAATCAATTTCACAATTTGTAGGCTGCGTTGGCTCATAAGTACCACCGCCACCTGGACGACTGCTACCGCCAGCTATATGCGGGGTCATACCTTTACTGATTGAGTTATGGTTTTTAGTTAACGACTTAAGCTTTGTTGTTTTTAGTTTAATATTCATTTTCTTATTCCTCTTTTTTATAATATCCAATTTCAAAGTACCCATTAAAAAAACAAACCTCAACTAAATAAGCCTTATAAAAAACACAAACTTTCCTAAATAAAAAATAACCTTTCACAATAAGAAATTAGAAGAAACCATTTAGAAATTAGCTCTTAATAAAATTAATAAAAACAATGCATTTCTTCTAAATATTTCCTGATTGAAATACAGCTAAAAGGTGCATAGCAATCATTTTCATAGTTTGCTCTTCCTCTTCATGGCCAGTTGTCACTATCATTAAATCTAATTCATCTATCAAAACAACATATTGACCTCCTCCCCCCTGTGCAGAGCGAGTCAGATAGCGCTTATCATCAATCAGCATTTCGGCTTGCCACCAGTAATAGCCATAACTTGGCAGCTTAACTTTATCCCCTGTAAAGAAGATATCGCTTTCATTAAGTGCCACTATTTTGTTGGTTGCTTTAGCCAAATACTGTTTGGGGATCAATTGCTCCCCCAGCCACTGTCCGCCAGACTTAACTAACAAACCTAGCTTAACCATGTCCCTTGATGTCAACGCTGAACCATATGCACCAATAGGCAAACCGCCGTCTCCTTCATGCCATTGGTAATTGACAACCCCTAATTTGCTAAAAAGCGCCTTTTCGATAAAGGCTTTCGCCCCATTGGGCACCACCTTATTGAGCACAAGCATTACAAGTGCTGGATCTTCACTTTGGTAATTAAAAGTTTGCTTTAAGGGTTCAATTGGTGATGACGATGACAGCAACGCTTGCAACTGAGTATGAGTGCTTTTCCCGCCGATCTTTGTGCTTAACGCCGTATATAATTCGCGTTTAATACGTAACCCTGATTGCATCGTTAAAGCTTGATGCAAAGTAATGCGCTTAACCCCTGGTGAGAACTGTTCCAAATTCAAGTCATTGAAAAACGAGACAATGGGTTTGTCCAAATCCGCCATTGTTAAATGACCAAGGGCAATAGCCCGGCCCAGAGCTAAGCTCAGTATTGCTTTAGTAACAGACGCTTGGCGGTGAAGTTTATCAATTCGTCCCTGTAAGTAATAAGACTCAAAAATCAGTTTATCTCCCTGAACGACCAGCAAACTATCGTACTTACCAAACTTTTGCGTGTTTATGTCCTTCACAAATTCATTGAGCTTGGCTTTATTAGCATTGGTGCTATCAAATTTAGCAACTTGAATACCATCATTTAACTTCTCTGGTGCATAACTAATATAAGGTACCTCAGGCTGAGATAACTCTGAACGTGGCAGCACCTGAGCTTTTGCCTCGACCCTCGGTGTTTCTGACGTACTAGCCGAAGCCGACGCATTTGTCACAGCCAAAACAAAAATACCACTCAATATGATCAACCATTTATTAGTCAGTTTATTAACAAGTAATGTCATCGGACTCTCCCTCATACTCAAATTATTTCAATACACAAGCAAGTTTTTATAGATTTGATAGCCATGAAATACCTCTCGCTACCGTCATGGGCACCGCTTGTGTGTGATCTCCTTCCATCACTTCATGTGTTAGAGATAAATGACTTTGCTTGTGTGCATTTAATTTAGAAAGCAGAGCATCGACATGCGTTTTAAGCCGGGCTTCTTGATCGCCATATGAGATAAATACATTTGCTTTAAGCTGTTTCTGCTTACTTAGCAGTTCGCTTAAGTATCCCACGCTACCACCTAAAGCTGGGCTCCCTAATATATAGTGATTAAAAGTATCCGGTTGTGCCGCTAAAGCGTACACCCCAAATTGACCACCCAGTGAATAACCAAAGTAGGTGCGCTGTTGTGGTAATGTGCGATATAATTTCTCAACCTTTGGGATCACCTCATCGCGAATAAAGGCAAGGTGCAGCTTTGCCTGACCAAATTGATATTTGCTTTGACGCACTTTATCTTTAGAAGAAACCGCAGTGTAATCACGGAAACGGCTAGCATATTCACCAGATTCGGCCTTACTTGCTTTATCTATGTCTTTTTGCCACGAAATACCCACTAAGATCGCGTCTTCCATCAAAAACCGCGTAGCAGATGTTAATAAATCTATATGCCACACAGCATCAGTATAATAAATCACTGGGAAACGGCGTTTTGGATCTTTGTGATACTCATCTGGCAGTTTAATTAATAACTCATATTGCCCATGTTGATGATGATTTTTAATGGGCACCACCTGTGTATTTGGCATGGTGTATGGCTCAAATTCAGTGGCCTGTATGCTAAAAAAAGGGATAAACGCAAGCAGTAATATTAAATAGTTTTTCATCATTCTCTTCCTCAATTGCGCAAACTGCGCTGGTTCATATTCAGAATTTAAGCCTCAGCATAGCGAGCAGAAAATGATTTACATGGGGTATTGCTGACGTCTCGCTGACGTCTTATAGATATCCTAATGGAAAATTAATTAGTATTTTTTTCATGGTGTTATGTTTGAACTTCAAAAGACAAATCGGTATGTTTATTTGATTAACTGTGTATTCAAGCATTTTCCCTTTGATAAACCTGAGTAGGATAAATCATGCAGCAACAGTATTGGGTTGACGACTTTTATATTGATGTATCTCGAAATCAGATCACCTATCAAGATCACACCCAAACGCTGGCACCTAAGGCGCTGGCTGTCCTTACTGTATTGGCAAGGCATCAAGGTGAGGTATTAAGCCAAGACACTTTACTTGACGCTGTTTGGCCGGACGTAATCGTATCTCCCAATACCCTACAACGCAGCATTGCACAGCTTAGAAAAGCATTTGGGGACGATGGTAAAGCACAAGGATTCATCAAGACCCATGCTAAGCAAGGCTACAGCTTAGAAGCAAACGTGAAGTGGGATAGCAACAAATCCAAAGCAGCGTCCTTCACTAACACGGTATTATCAAGTGATGCACAGCTAGAACACGCTTTACCACCGCAGCAAAACACCCCACAGAATGATAAAAACAGTGCCTCTACATTAAAATTCGCATATGCTGCCGTTGGAGGTTTGCTTGCTATAGGTGCTCTAGCACTACTATACAAACCACAGCCACAGACTCTAAATATCACCAAACTCACGGCACTCACCGCAACTGATAATAGAGAAAATGCGGGGATCTACTCACCTGATGGCGACTATGTGGTGTTTCATCGCTATGAAGACCGCCTCTGTATCAACAATATGTGGGCCAAAAACACGCAAACTCAAGCCGAATTTCAGCTCACACAACAGCTCAAGTCAAACGGTACACATACCTTCTCTGCAGATGGCAAAACCCTATACTTTGTACAAGAGCAAGATTGTCGACAGCCCATCACACAAAAACAATGTTACCAGCTAATGAGCTTAGACTTTGCCAAATCTCTGATATCGCCCCAACAACCCACAACCCTCATGGAGTGTAAAAACTCTCGGCTGCGTGCACCTAACTGGATGAACGGCGGCAGCCTGGCGTTATTGCAGCAACATAATACAAGGTGGGAGTTGATCCGTTATGCAATAGATAGCAAAGAAAGTCAGATAATATATGGCTCAGAGGATGATAACGTCATTTCATATGCGTATTCTAAAAATGAAAACCTGATCGCTCTGACAACAGTTAATACCAATAACGAGTACCATCTCGTACTTGTTTCACCCCAAGGAAAAGTGCGCTCTAAAACGGCCATTCATTACCCGCCAGAAATCGCACAATACCGTTTTATTTATCCCAGCTTCTCACCGCTTGATGAAAAACTGGTATTCAGCACTGGACGGCAGTTATTCACGCTCTCCTATGATGGGCAGATTGAAAACGTCAGCTTGCCTTTAGACGAACCAATGGGGTCACCAAATTTTCATCCTGACGGCGACCGCATACTAGTGATTAAAGGCTTTTATGATCGAGATATCGCCTCTTTCTCATTCGCCCAACCAACCACGGTTACGGCACAGACAGACAATACTTATCCTCAAGCAAAATTCGATATAATTGAGCGCTCAATTTCATCAGAAGGGAGCGCAGTATTTCAACCAAATGGTGACAAGCTGGCTTTTCGCTCACAGCGCTCTGGCATTGATCAGGTATGGATAAGTGATGGGCAAAGCAGTCAACAGCTCTCAAATTTTGCTATGGACAGTTATATTGAGGGATTAGTTTGGTCCCAAGATGGCCAAAGCCTTATGGCTAATTCAGCGAAGGCGTTGCACCAACTTACATTAGATCGCAGCACTCAGCGCTTTGCTTTCCCCGTGCCCATTGAGCAACTTTTCGATTGGGATAGCGAACAACAAACCGCACTGGCGAATGTCCGTGTGGCGGGGCTGCTTCAATTTGCAAAACTCGATTTACGAGCATTAACCTATACGATACTCCAAGAAGCACCGGTTAATTGGGCACAGTACAGTGACAATAAACAGGTCATTTATACCGATCAGCTCGACAGGTTTTGGCAAACAGGCACCATAGAAGATACTTTAATCGACTCCCTCATCGCCCAAGGCAGTGATAAACGCTTTGTGGTTGAAAATAACACTCTATATGGAGTCAATGAGCAATTTCAATTTTGGCGCTATCACCTGACTAGCCAGAAACTCGAAGTACTCTCACACCTGCCGAAAACCCTCGACTACCTTACCGATATACGAGGCACAACGGCGTTAATATCATTGCGTATAAACGCTAAAAAAGAGCTCGCAGAATTGGCGCTTGAACACTAATTTAGTCACTTTTAAAAGCAAAAAACCCAAGCAATTGCTTGGGTTTTTCGTATTAGCTTATGAGCTAGGGGATGATGTCGGGTAAGGAGCAGCCATTACTGGCTACCCCTCCCCTAAGAACCGTACGTGCGAGTTTCCCCGCATACGGCTCAAGCCTTTATAAGTCAGTACCGAGTACAGACCAGCGACTGCTTTAACCACAAGTAACTTGAACGTTAGCACTAGCAAGTTTTATCTCGCTGTAAAGTTCAAACTCCTCGTCTTCCTTGTTATGTTTTTTGCATAACGGTACGATGTACCACTTTTTATCAACGGAGTTGACCTTGATTACATGAGCACCTACTTCAGGATCATTCATACAGGATTTTTCACCACAGTAACTTGGCAGTGACTTTTCTCCAGTATAAGTTTTCCAGTGTTCAAGCCAACTATCGCATTTACAAGTATTATTACTCGTTCCTTTCAAGTTCTTTAGTTTCATTTAGAACCTCTTTTTACAACAATCAAACTATAAGTTTCCCTGTATTTGCTGTAATGCTCGTACCAGCTTATCAGGTTGATATTATATGTGGGTACCAATCATTAAAAATCAACCTTTAGGCTTAGAAAAGAACATGCAATTGCCTATGACAATTAGGGTGCAACAACACCAAGTTATCCAACTCATCCGAACCGCCTTTTACCCTTTCCACAATATGATGGATATTCCATCCGGTTTCTTTGGTAATATTCTGGCGGCACAGTGGGCAGCGATGCTGCTGTCTGAGCCATAGCGTCAGCACTTTGCGCTGACCTTGCATTGAATCACGCCAAGCTCGCTCTAGGCGCTGCTCGAAGTATGTTTCAAATGCTAAGTTATACGGATTAGCGTCCGCTCTGATCTTAGTGTGTCGCTTTATCACGGTGTCATTGGTGTATACCAATCGCTTATCAAAACCGTCGATTGTTATATGTTATACCGGAAAATGTCCAATGGCGTTTATTAGTAATAAGTAATATTCATCCCCGATAATTAAATACAACCTTTCACCCAGACTTTTATCGTTTTAGAGTATATTAATTAATATTATTTAGCTGATTATTTATATGTTGCCAGCCTTTATACATTGCAATAAATTTACAAAAACAATACAGTAATACAACAGTGTAAACTAGGTAAATTTTAATTAAAAACAGGAATAAGGAACCGTGACTGTGAGGGACAGGCCACATATGATAACTGGAGACGATTTAAAAAATATGCGTCTTCTTGCAGGCAAAACACAAAAGCAAATGGCCGATTTAGTTGGTATTTCCAGAGACACTTATCTCAACTACGAAAAAGAAGTCAGTAAAATACCATTGGAATACTTTGTCGTCTGGAGTAAGGTATGTAAAATTGACTTTACGTCTATTTTTAAACAACTAACAGATTGTAAATTCAGCGTACAATCAAAGGGCATTTTAATCGCGAAGAGACGCATAAAGGGAACTGAGAATGAATAGTAAGCCTAATCTAAAAAAACGTAGCCTTAAGAAATTAACTCAGAAACAATCAATGTTTATTTCAGGTGGTACTGGAACCGCTAAGCCCACGGAACCACAGCGTGTTAACATTATCCTTTCTCACTCAATTGCCACTATAAAGTGTGATCTAGGGTGATGAAGTGAATGCATTCAACTTATTAGTTATTTCCGTGGCAGCAATCACATTCACTGCAATACAGTATGCCGATGCTGACGCTTATGTGTTGTCAATACTTGGCTTAACAGCTGCTGTTATGTTTATAAAAAGAAACAACATTAATGTTATTCATATTTGTGGCATAGTGTTTATAACAGCATTATTAGAATATTGCATCATATTGCTTACCTTTCATCAAAGGAATATTCCTACTATATATTGGGGCTCTTTAATATTCGGTATACAAATATTCATTTGCTATGTGACTATAAAGGCTTTAATTCTACGAACATATCTATCACGAAAGCTACTGGCTTTTACCAATAGTGACAAATTTAATGATGTCAATATGACTCATGCAGAAGGTATTCTAGCTGGATTGTATCGTATTATTACCCTAGTACTTTGGCTCGCACTCATAGAAAACTTACTGAGGCACTTAGAACAACTGGGCATTAGTAAAAATATTGCAAGTGTTTTTCAAGGTTTGACTTTAGTTTATGATAACTATGAAATTTTGATATACCCATTAAGAGCTATAATTTGTGGCGTTGTCCTATCGTTGCTCATAGTATCCAAAATTGACACTGATCGACTCGAAAGACAGCAAGCTATTTAATTAGTCTTCCTAGCCTTTAAAAACATAAGCGACTTAGGCTGTGTAATTATTTATAAGACCGGCCTAAGAATGAAAGATAAAAACACTCCAAAAATAAAAACACGGATAATAACCTCAAATAACTAACCAAAACTTACATATTGACATGCCCAGCAGGTTTGTCACCCAGCCACGCCGCTAAATCAGTAAAATAAAAAAACCCAAGCTATTGCTTGGGTTTTTCGTATTAGCTTATGAGCTAGGGGATGATGTCGGGTAAGGAGCAGCCATTGCTGGCTACCCCTCCCCTAAGAACCGTACGTGCGAGTTTCCCCGCATACGGCTCAAGCCTTTATAAGTCAGCACCTGAGTACAGACCGGCGAAAATAAGGTCGATGTATTTCAATAGAAGAAATACATCGAGAATGCTCTAAACCTTAGCTACATATGAGAACATTGATAATGTCATCATCATAGCTGTAGTTGGATCAACACCAAAGAACAACAAAAGTCCTAGTATCATTCCCGTAGCGATAAGACGCTGCGCTAGAGCATCTGAACCCACATTATTTGAATAGGCCATAGGCTTCCTCACAAATGTGCTGCTATGCGGCTCTTGAAGAGTCGGGACATAGCTGGCTCAGACCTTACTTCCAATTCAAGTTTATACAGTCGCTTGGTGGAAGTAACCCGACTGGTTACTTCATAATAGCTTGTATGCATAAACTTGCTACTAAAAACCAATCACATGCAATTGCCTATGACAATTGGGATGCAACAGCACTAAGTTACTTAGCTCATCCGAACCGCCTTTTACCCTTTCCACAATATGATGGATATTCCATCCTGTTTCTTTGGTAATTGTCTGGCGGCACAGTGGGCAGCGATGCTGCTGTCTGAGCCATAGCGTTAGCACTTTACGCTGACCTTGCATTGAATCACGCCAAGCTCGCTCTAAGCGCTGCTCGAAATATGTTTCAAATGCTAAGTCATACGGATTAGCGTCCGCTTTGATCTTAGTGTGTCGCTTTATCACAGTGTCATTGGTGTATATCAATCGCTTCTCAAAACCGTCGATTGTTATACCGGAAAATGTCCAATTGCGTTTGCCCACAGATTTAAAGTACTTAGACTTAATCCAGCGCTTGCGCCTGTTAGCATGACGCCTTCGACACCATTGCCACAACATTTTCCAAACCCGATAATCCACATAGTTAAAGGTTTCTTTCGCAACCACATGTCGATGATAGTTAGCCCAGCCCCGTAATACCGGATTGAGTTGTGCTATCAACATACTGGCAGTCACTGTTTTGTTACCCGTCACTATGCTTTTCACTTTATGAAGCAAATTACGCAAGTTCTTTCGGCTTGGCTTAATTAAAAGCTTACCTTGGTACTTTCGTAAGTTTTGCCCCAAAAAGTCAAACCCGTCTTCTATATGCGTGATCACCGTTTTTTCTGGCGATAACTGTAACCCTCGCTCGGCCATAAAGGCTGTTACGAGAGGTTTAACTTCATCTTCTAAAAGCTCTTTCGAGATCCCAGTAATGATGAAGTCATCAGCGTATCGCACGTAGTTGACCTTGGCCTTGTAGCTGGCTTTGGTATTTTTCTTCCCAAAATGAGATTCAAGTACCGCTTCCAGCCCATCAAGTGCCAAATTAGCCAACACAGGAGAGATAATCCCACCTTGTGGCGTGCCCGCTTCCGTCGGATTTAATTTACCGGATTCCATAAACCCCGCTTTTAGCCATTTTCTGAGCACTTGTTTATCCAATGGGACATTGGCAAGTAACCAGTCATGACTGATGTTATCGAAACACCCTTTAATATCACCCTCTAACACCCATTTAGCAGAATGCTTGCGACTGAGATTCACAAAACATTGTTCAATCGCATCTGCTGTAGAGCGCATCGGGCGAAAGCCATAGCTATTCCTATCTGCGGTGGTTTCCGATACAGGCTCTAGTGCCAGCAGGTATAACGCCTGCATGGCTCTGTCGAGCATGGTCGGTATCCCAAGCGGTCGACGCTTGCCGTTCGCTTTTGGAATATAAACCCGCCTCAACGGTTTGGGCTTATAACCTTTACGCGTTAATCGAAATAGCGCCAGCCATTTACTTTCAGGTGTACTCCATAACTCCCCATCGACACCGGCAGTCCGTTTGCCTCGATTTTCAGTTACCCGTTTAACTGCCAAAGCCTTGGCAGCAAACGAGCGCACCAACATGCGTTGCAGGGCTTTCACCTTGCGCCACTGTTGTTGCTTTGTCGCCTTTGCGATCCGTACTTGTAGCCCTCTCACCTTTTGCTCAATTGAATACCAATCAATGGTATGCCAGCTGTGCGCCTGGTGGGAGAACGCAGGTACATGGAACATACATTCCGCACTCATCTTGCTTTTCTCCTTTAACTAAAAAGTGTCAGGAAATCAGCAATTCACTTTCCTTTCGGGAAGCAAAATGCTTCCCGACAAGTTCAGTGATTGACGGCTTTACACGTCTTCACACAATTAAAGACCTGTTGAAAGTCTGCACTGTTTCCAGTTAGGGCAAAGTTTGAACCCCTATCCAACCCATTACAGATTGGCATTCGCTTTTTTCAACCTCCTGTATCCACTTAATCATCAGCTCACCTTGCGGTTCACCTGCCCGAGCCTAAAGCTATGTAGGGCGATTAATTGGACTTACCGAGTTCCATTGTAATTACAAGAACAACTTAGGCTCTGTCTGTCCACCGGTGACTCAACGACGACGTATTTCCAGATGTAAAAGAAATAGCCAGTCACATACCTTTTGGTTTGAGCGTATCAGCAATATTTCGCTCATTGCGGTTGACGGTGTTTATCAACAGTTCACATACGTTAGCCCTATTGCCCAGCCTAGCCTTCAGCCCGTGCATTGCTCACAGACTATGCCATCCTCACGAATTAAGGCATTGTTTTCACAGAAGTACATTGTCAGAAAGCTTCATACACATCCGTTACCAGATATGCATTATTCCTAGGCTACTGTTAGTCGCATAACAGGTCTCACTACCAAATAATATTGGTGAGACAATAATTACAACAGCTTACGTCTATAGAACGCTCGCAGTCAGAACTAAAATCAAAATTGTGAAACCATCGCCAGAGCGATGACCAACGTGACAATACGGTTATCAATAACACAATATACAAACACGCCTAAAAAGGACTTACTAAGATATTGAGAGACTGATAACGCTATGAGTCTGAAACAAACTCAACGTATTGCTTAATCATTAGTGTGGCTTTCACCCACTAAGGAAAGAATGGAATTAGCAACAAGGTTGCTAAATAAAGCCAATCCAGATATAAATTGACTGAAAAGTTTCCAATCGTTGAACGATTGCGCAGTGCATTCACTTAGTGAATGTTCTGGCATCGTTACACATTTCGATGCCAGAATACTGACTACTATTTTTGCAGGAAGGTGGAAGCGAGTAAGTTAATACTCGCTTACGGTGTAGCCTACTAGGTTAGCGACCTATACGACTCTCGTCGCACTACATCATGCCGCCCATGCCGCCCATACCGCCCATGCCGCCCATATCTGGTGCAGCTGCTGCTTCATCCTTTGGAATTTCAGCAACCATGGCTTCAGTTGTGATCATCAGACCCGCTACTGATGCTGCGAACTGTAGTGCAGAGCGCGTTACTTTAGTTGGGTCAAGGATCCCCATTTCGATCATGTCGTCGTACTGGCCATTTGCCGCGTTGTAACCGTAGTTACCTTCGCCTGCTTTTACAGCGTTAACAACAACTGACGCTTCGTCACCTGCGTTTGAAACGATTTGACGAAGTGGCGCTTCCATCGCACGTAGTGCAACGTTAACACCGTGGTTCTGATCTTCGTTGTCGCCTTCAAGGCCAGCGATCTTGCTAGCAACACGAACTAGTGCAACACCACCACCTGGTACCACACCTTCTTCAACCGCTGCGCGAGTTGCGTGTAATGCATCTTCAACGCGGTCTTTCTTCTCTTTCATTTCAACTTCAGTTGCTGCGCCAACTTTGATTACAGCAACACCGCCAGCAAGTTTTGCCATGCGCTCTTGAAGTTTTTCTTTGTCGTAGTCAGACGTCGCTTCTTCGATTTGTGCTTTGATTTGTGAAACGCGGCCGTCGATAGCAGCTTGCTCACCAACACCATCGATAATCGTTGTGTCGTCTTTAGTGATAACAACGCGCTTAGCTGTACCTAGGTCTTCTAGTGTTGCTTTCTCAAGCTCTAGACCGATTTCTTCCGAAATCACAGTACCGCCCGTTAGGATAGCGATGTCTTGCAGCATTGCCTTACGACGGTCACCGAAACCAGGCGCTTTAACCGCAGCTACTTTTACGATGCCACGCATGTTGTTCACAACTAGCGTTGCCAGAGCTTCACCTTCAAGGTCTTCAGCAATGATAAGTAGTGGCTTGCTTGTCTTAGCAACACCTTCTAGTGTAGGAAGTAGTTCACGGATGTTAGATACTTTTTTGTCTACAAGTAGAATGTGTGGGTTGTCTAGCTCAACTTGGCCTTTTTCAGCGTTGTTGATGAAATACGGAGATAGGTAACCGCGGTCAAACTGCATACCTTCTACAACGTCAAGTTCATTCTCAAGAGATTGACCTTCTTCAACCGTGATAACACCTGATTCACGGCCTACTTTTTCCATTGCTTCAGCAATGATATCACCAATTTCTTTATCAGAGTTTGCAGAGATAGTACCTACCTGTGCAATTGCTTTTGTATCAGCACATGGTGCAGAAAGTGCTTTTAGCTCTTCAACTGCTGCAACAACAGCTTTGTCGATACCGCGCTTAAGGTCCATTGGGTTCATACCCGCTGCAACAGACTTAAGGCCTTCGTTTACGATTGCTTGCGCAAGAACCGTTGCAGTCGTTGTACCGTCACCAGCTGCATCATTTGCTTTTGACGCAACTTCTTTAACCATCTGTGCGCCCATGTTCTCAAACTTGTCTTCAAGTTCAATTTCTTTCGCTACAGATACACCATCTTTAGTGATAGTTGGTGCGCCGAATGACTTATCAAGTACGACGTTACGACCTTTAGGACCCAGTGTTACCTTTACTGCGTCAGCTAATACGTTAACGCCCTGAAGCATTTTAGTGCGAGCGTCACCTGCAAAACGAACTTCTTTTGCTGCCATGTTTTTATTCCTCTAAATTCTTTTCGTTAAAAGCTACTGTGTTTTTCTTACAAGCTACTGCTTAGCCAACAATACCTAGGATATTGTCTTCACGCATGATCAGGTACTCTTGACCTTCGATCTTTTCAGTCTTTTCAACATATGAGCCGAAAAGTACTGTGTCACCTGCTTTAACTTCTAGTGCTCTTACTTCACCACTGTCCAAAACGCGGCCATTACCTACAGCAACAACTTCACCACGAGTTGATTTTTCAGCTGCTGAGCCAGTCAATACGATACCGCCAGCAGATTTAGTTTCTTCTTCTAGACGCTTAACAATAACGCGATCATGTAAAGGACGAATGTTCATTGATTTTGTTCTCCTAACTTTTCTGAACAAGGACAGAATAGACTGTTTACTCAGAGTGAGTCGCGGCCCGACTAACGGCGCTAACACGACTCTCTGGATTAATTTGTAACTTGCAATTCTAGATGGGGGTGGATATTTAAAACCCAAGAGAGAAAACTAAAAAATTTTAATCTTTTCTCTGATATTCACCTTCAATGGTGGTAGACGATTGCGATTCTGACTTTGGCGCTTTGCGCTCAAATGGGTCAAATTTCTGCTCTTCGAAAGGAGAGTATGCATCTTGATGCGCTTGAGACTGGCCAAAACCTTGCCCAAACATACTGCTCTGTGCAGAACTTTGCATTTTCACACTGGCTTGTTCAATCAGTGTTTTGGCTATTTTTTCGCGAATAACTGGCGTTAATAGCATAAAACCTATGGCATCTGTCATGATCCCCGGCGTCATCAAAAATACACCAGCGATTATCACGCACAGCCCTGTAAATAAATCTTGCCCAGGTAACTTACCTGACGCCATTTGTTGTTGCACGTTAGAGTACGCGCCTAAGCCCTGCTGCTTGACCAACTTTGCACCTAAAATTGCTGTGGCAATCACCAGCGCGATGGTCGCAAACCCACCAATTACATCACTGACTTGAATAAGCAGCGCAATTTCAACAATGGGTACGACAATAAATAACAAAAAAAGAACTTTAAACATAGATTCTCCAAATAAACTGAAATAGATGTATGGCTTGTCAGGTCTAATTTCAAGCTTACAGTCAGCATCTATTTGTACTCTGGTGATGACTTACTACGTCGGTTTAGCAGCAAAAGTCTTTGTTAGAACACAACCGAGTTTGAAAGTTCAGAGTATATAAATGCAACTCAACGAGCACACCTTGGGATCCGGGTTGTCATTCGTTACTATAAGGGCACCACTAACTTAGTCGGCAAAAACACGATGAGTACCCCGTATAGAATGGTCATGACGACTTGTGATAGTCAAGACAATGCCCGCCACATTGCGGCGCATTTAGTTTTAAATAAATTAGCCGCTTGTGTGAACATCTTGCCCAAAATAGAGTCAATCTACGTGTGGCAGGGAAAAGTCACCCAAGATGAAGAAGTTAAACTACTAGTCAAAACAACATCCGCACTGGTTAGTAACGTCATTGATGCGATCCAAGCTGAGCACAGCTACGACGTACCTGAAGTACAAGTGATTGAAATCACTGATGGCTCGCAGCAATATTTTAACTGGATGGAAGAGGTACTAAATTAATGCGACTGACGACGCTCCTATTTTCTTTTATAACGCTGCTATTTATAGGCAGCTTTCAAGCTGTGGCCAATAACTCGGTCTTAGACAGCTTATTAGAACCAAAACAGCAAACATTTTTACCCGTTGATCAAGCCTTTGAGTTTGATTTTGACCAGCAAGGTTCTGTGTTATTCACTGGCTGGGATATTGCGCCAGGTTACTATATCTACAAACATAAACTGGAGTTTGTTGCCAAGGGCGCTGACATCAAAGTACCTGAACTAAGCACAGGTAGAATGATTGAAGATGAGTTTTTTGGCCGCACCGAAGTATACTTTGACGAACTTTCCGTGGTCTCGAAGCTGAGCAATATTGGCCAAGATGCGGTAGTCAAAATTCGCTATCAAGGCTGCGCAGAAGCTGGACTGTGCTACCCACCAGAGATCATTGAGATCCCACTGACTGCACTGGCTGGTGCAACAAATACAGTCGCCAAACAAGCAGAAAGTGAAGCAAACACGCAGCAAACGGCGGCTAAACCGGCACCACAACCAAAAACAGTGAGCAGCAATGATGACGGCGAACTGTCTTTCAGTGATAAATTGGCGCAGCAAAGCTTTGTTACCAACTTAGGCGCGTTTTTCTTAGTGGGTGTTTTATTGGCATTCACGCCTTGTGTATTCCCAATGTTCCCTATCCTATCTAGCCTCATTGCTGGTCAGCAGAACCTGTCTACCAAAAAAGCATTTTCACTGTCATTTGTGTATGTACAAGGTATGGCGGTCACATATGCAGCTCTAGGTCTCGTTGTGGCTTATTTTGGTGGTCATATCCAAGGCTATATTCAACACCCTGCTGTACTGATTAGCTTCAGTATTTTGTTTGTCATTTTAGCCTTTGCCATGTTTGGTTGGTTTGAGCTAAAGCTGCCAAGCGGCATGATGAGCAAATTAACAGAGATCAGTAACCAGCAAAAAGGCGGCAATTATACCGGCGTCTTTATGATGGGTGTGCTATCTGGCTTAATCGCCAGTCCTTGTACGACCGCGCCGCTGTCTGCTGCACTATTATATGTTGCGCAAAGTGGTGACTACCTTGTTGGCGGCTTGACTTTATATGCGCTGAGCTTAGGTATGGGTCTACCGCTACTATTACTGGGCACCTCCGGCGGCAAGTTACTCCCCAAAGCAGGCGGCTGGATGGAGCAGGTGAAAACGCTGTTCGGTTTCTTAATGTTGTTTGTGCCACTGATTTTACTTGAGCGCATCTTAGACTTTGACATTATTGTAATGCTGGCTTCAGTATTGGCCATTGCCACCGCGCTATATCTACATTATTGGCAAAGTGCGCAATCACAAGGCAAAGGCAAAACCTTCTTATGGGCGCTGTCGATGACCTTATTTGTCAGTGCCTTCTTTATGGCAAAGTCTGTGCTTTTCCCAGCACCTCAACCACAAGTTAGTGTTGCTGCCGGTGTGATGGAAGAGAAAAAATTCCGTCTTATCGAGGGACTAGAAGGACTGCACAGCGAAGTCGCCAAAGCCAATCAACAAGGCAAGATTGCCGTCGTCGACTTATACGCTGATTGGTGTGTGGCCTGTAAAGAGTTTGAGAAGTACACCTTCCCAGAGGCGCAAGTACAGGCTGAGTTCCAACACTTTGAGTTATTAAAGCTCGACTTAACTGAAAGTAATGACACCACGTTTGAAATCATGGAGTTCTTCACCGTATTCGGCTTACCAAGCATGCTGTTCTTCGACGAACAAGGCAACGAAATCCCCGAACTGCGCGTAACTGGCTTTATGAATGCAGAAGACTTTGCAGATCACCTACGTAAAGTACGCAATTACCAGTAAATCCTTCCCTCTTCCAACAGCCTATTTAAGCAACAGACTTAAATAGGCTGTGCTTTATCTCTGATTAGACCAGTATTTTGCTGCTATTTACCTCGAACACTCTATAATAGTTCACGAACGTGAGAAATATTTGCTATTTATCGCGCAAGCGCTTAAGTTAGACACAGCAAGAGACAAAAAGTCTCGTTATTTCCCATTTAAAGGAATTTCACGCATTATGTCAGCAAATTTTAAGGTTTTAGTACTTAATGGTCCAAATTTGAACATGTTGGGCCGTCGCGAGCCAGACAAATATGGCACACAGACCTTAGCTGAGATAATGCAGTCACTGACAAAGTGCGCAGAACAACACAATGTGGTGCTGACTCATTTTCAGAGCAACAGTGAAGCAGAGCTTATCGATACCATCCATGACCATTATGGCAAAGTGGATTGTATTATTATCAATCCAGCGGCTTTCACACACACCAGTATCGCCATACGCGATGCGTTGCTCAGTATCAGCGTCCCATTTTATGAAGTGCATATTTCAAATGTGCACGCACGTGAGCCGTTTCGACATACCTCCTACTTCTCGGATGTAGCGAAAGGCGTCATATGTGGATTAGGTACAATTGGCTATCAAGCTGCATTAACGGCAGCGATTGACCAGTTGTGCAAACAAGATAACTCAAATTAACTAACAGGCGGGCCAAGTTATGGATATTCGCAAGATTAAAAAACTAATCGAACTAGTAGAAGAATCAGGTATTGCAGAGCTAGAGATCACCGAAGGTGAAGAATCAGTACGTATTAACCGTCACAGCAGTGCACCGGTTATGGCTCAGCCTCAGCAATTCGCAGTACCTGCACCTGCAGCGGCACCAGTAGCAGCCCCTGCGGCGGCGCCAGCAGCTGACGCCCCAGCAGAAGCAGCAACACCTGCGGGTCATCAAGTTAAGTCTCCAATGGTTGGTACTTTCTACTCTGCGTCTTCTCCAACCGCTGCGGCATACGTTGAAGTTGGTACAAAAGTAAACGTTGGCGACACGCTATGCATCGTTGAAGCGATGAAGATGATGAACCAGATCGAATCTGACAAGGCAGGTACTGTTAAAGCTATCTTAGTTGAAAACGGCGAGCCAGTAGAATTTGATCAGCCACTATTCATCATCGAATAACTCCCAAGAAGGCAAACACTATGTTAGATAAAGTAGTCATTGCGAACCGAGGTGAAATTGCACTTCGCGTATTGCGTGCCTGCAAGGAGCTTGGGATTAAAACGGTTGCAGTACACTCAACTGCCGACCGTGACCTTAAACACGTTCTACTTGCAGACGAAACAATTTGTATCGGTAAACCAGCTGCGTCTGAGAGTTACCTAGATATTCCTCGCATTATCGCTGCGGCAGAAGTAACAGACGCTGTTGCTATCCACCCAGGATACGGTTTCTTATCAGAAAATGCTGACTTTGCTGACCAAGTTGAGCAAAGTGGCTTTATCTTTATCGGTCCAAAGGGCGACACAATTCGTCTAATGGGTGATAAAGTTTCTGCAATCGAAGCAATGCGTAAAGCTGGCGTACCGTGTGTACCTGGTTCAGACGGCCCACTGACAGAAGATAACGAGCGCAACGTGCAAATCGCTAAGCGCATCGGTTACCCTGTTATCATCAAAGCTGCAGGCGGCGGCGGTGGTCGTGGTATGCGTGTTGTTCGCTCAGAAGAAGAGTTACTAGACTCAATCGCACTGACGCAAACTGAAGCACAGCAGTTCTTCGGCAACGGCATGGTTTACATGGAAAAATTCCTAGAAAACCCACGTCACATCGAAGTACAGGTACTAGCTGACGGTCAAGGCAATGCAATTCACCTAGGTGAGCGTGACTGTTCAATGCAGCGTCGTCACCAAAAAGTAGTTGAAGAAGCGCCAGCACCGGGTATCACAGCAGAAATGCGTAAGTTCATCGGTGACCGTTGTACACGTGCATGTATCGAAATCGGTTATCGCGGTGCAGGTACATTCGAATTCCTATACGAGAATGGCGAATTCTACTTCATCGAAATGAATACACGTATTCAGGTAGAGCACCCAGTAACTGAAATGGTTACAGGCGTTGACCTAATCAAAGAGCAGCTAAAAATTGCTGCTGGTCAGCCTCTATCAATCACACAAGATGACGTTGTGATCAAAGGTCACGCTATCGAGTGTCGTATTAACGCTGAAGATCCAGAGTCGTTCATTCCGTCTCCAGGTAAAATCACGCGTTTCCACCCTGCAGGTGGCTTAGGTATTCGTTGGGACAGCCACATTTACGCTGACTACACAGTACCGCCGCACTACGATTCAATGATCGGTAAATTAATCACTTATGGTGAAAACCGTGACGTTGCAATCGCCCGTGCTCGCAATGCATTAAACGAACTTGTGATTGACGGTATCAAAACAAATACACCGTTACACAAGAAGATCTTAGCAGACGAAAACTTCCAAAATGGTGGTACAAACATCCACTACCTAGAGAAGAAACTCGGTTTGTAATAGATGTTTTCGTAAAAAAAGCCGGTTTATACCGGCTTTTTTGTTTTTCACAACCACACTTTTCTGCTTTTTTATTAATCAATTGAACAAGATAAGTTATATTTTTCCACTTTAGCTAGTGACAAGCGGCGCAAAAATTCATATACTGCCAGCGCTTCAAAAGATTGTTTTCATACAATCGCTGAAAATGGCCCTATAGCTCAGTTGGTTAGAGCACCCGACTCATAATCGGTAGGTCCCTGGTTCGAGTCCAGGTGGGGCCACCATTTTCACCAAAGTACTCCATTAAAATCAAACCCTTATAGTACAAAAACTAACCATTTCATATTTAATTTACAGAGTGTCAAAGTCGTGACAAACGCCCTTAAAGTGTCACATTAGTGTCTAAACGAACACAAAAAAGCCCATATTTGACTCTTTCAATAATGTTTTTATAAGAGCTCTCTATTCCAACAATGAGACTGATCCAACGAAAAAAACGCCCCTGTTTTACCAGAGGCGCTTTAGTCTCTACTTTAAATATTCCATGGGTTCGCCGGTTTGCAATGATCTATCCGTTAGGGTTTTATCGGGTTGACGAAGATCCGGTTTTAACTTGTGGCCATACTTATCGACGCTATTTAAATAGTCGTCTTTATCGCGTATTTCCCCTGAGGCCTCGAGCTCTGCTTTTAGCTCGCCTGGCTTATGCGTCTCTTTAAAGCTGCTGTTTTTTGGCGTCAGGCTACTCTCTGTATTTAAAATCAGTGGTAGGCCATCTTTACCACTGCCAATCACCACCACTTTGGCATTGTTTGATTTTGCCAGCTCAATGGTGGCTTCAATACCACGCCACTTTAAATAGGCCTCAGAAATACCGTCACTGACCATTTCTTGGAAAAGCGCAATCCCTTTGGCTTCTTCCTCTTTACGTAGCGCTTCTTTTTTCGCGACTTCAACACGCATTTTGTACTCTTCCAAAATGTAGTTTTGATTCACTTTGGAAATGATCGCACTGTGTACTTTGTCAGGTAAATCAACGCGCTTGATCAGCACATCATCCAAGTTCACTAAGTGGTGGCCCGCCATTTTTTGCGCTTCTTGGCGCAACATCGACTTTTCTTTTAGTTCCAGCTCATTGAGCACTTGTCCAAGCAACTCTTCTTGCACTTCTTTGCGCTGATTGCCGTACACCTGCTCAGCATCATATTGCGATACAATCATACGCACCCCGGAGCTCACCTCTGGGAGAATGATTTCATCGACATAATCTGGCCCGACTAACTTGTGCAAATAGGGAATAAAGTCCACTTCAGGGCGATAACGAACCGTGATATCTAAGGTGATCCGCAAGCCTTCATTGGTGATGGCATACACATTGGTATGTGCTGTTTGATAGCGGCTAGAGTAAATGGTGAGCGTATCCCATGGAAACACCAATACTGTGCCTTCATGTAGTGGCGCATCCAAATAGGTACCGCCACCGAACCGCTTCCAAAGTACCCCCACTTCACCCGAATCAACCTTGATAAAAATGACTGGAATAAGCGCTATCACCAAAAATATCGCAATCAATAAGGTTAACCCTGCTCGAAAGCGCCAAGATAAAATGCGTCGTCTCAATTTAGGTTGATAACGCTTGAGCAAGCGCATCAAAATATTCGATATTATTATCGCCAAGATGGCGCTAATAATAATCGTCAGCGTTATATCAGAAGGGAGAATGATGTTCATGATGTTACTCCTTTACCCTCAACTTCATGGTGTTCCATTAACTGTCCTTCGACCATTTTTAAGTGCACATCGGCCAAATGGAAATACGCATCATCATGGGTGATGGCAATGACGGTGTTACCGCGAGCTTTAAGTTTTGGCAGTACTTGCTCATAAAACTTACGCCTAAAAATAGGGTCCTGATCCGCCGCCCACTCATCAAATATATAAATGGGCCGGTTTTCTAAAATGGTGCTCAAAAGCGCCAATCGCTTGCGCTGACCTGAGGATAGGTCAATGCTGCTGAACTCCCCATCCACTACTTTGACCTTGGTGTTCATCTCTAAAAACGCCAACCAATCATCGATTTCTTCTTGGCTGGTATTGTGAATGCCATAAAGCTGCTTGAATAAATGAAAGTCTGCGAACACCGCTGTAAATAAGCTGCGATACGCCTCTTTGAGGTTATCTGTGATAGGTTGGCCATCTACTAATATTTGCCCGCCTTGCAGCTCGTACAACCCAGTTAACATACGGATAAATGTGGTTTTACCGCTGCCATTACCACCTGTGATAAAGGTGACCTGCCCGCGCTTCAAGCTTAAATCCACGGGGCCAACAAAAAACGGCCTATCTCCGCCTTTTTGGCCATGCTGGTAATAAGCCCCTTCCAATTTCAACTCATCAAAATTATGTACATAGGAAAAGTGCTCGGTATCTAAGTTTGAATTATCTACTTTGGCACGTTTGAGATCTTCTTCCAAAGTCAGTACGTTTTGCGCCGCTTCCGTTGCTGTGGTGTAAATTGGGATCCCGCCCACAATACTGGTAATGGGACCAATTAAAAACAGTGACGCCGTGGTGACTTTAATCACCACATCCGTGTATACATGAGACAGGCTCGGCACAATAAATACCATGGCCCCCGTGGCGGCAAAGAAGGTGATTTGCGAGAGCACAAAGTCAGTGGCGAATAAGGTTTGTGTGGTGGTTTTGGCTTTTTTAGCCCGCGCAGAGTCCATAACAAACTCGTGTTCTAAGTCATCGGCTCGCGGTACGCTCAGCTTCACTTCTTTAAAGCCATCCAATAAGTCAGATAAGCGTTGGATCAGCTTATTTTCGCTCTCGAATGACAGCTGCATATTGCGTTGGATTTCATTAGCGCGCAGCCGGTGAATGCTGGCGCCCATTAAAATTAAAATGGAGATAACCAAAAATGCCACAAACGAGTGCCACGCAATATATAAAGAAGTAAAAAACACTAGGCTGATCGACTGGCCAATAATCACAAACAGCTGTGCCGACTGTGAAATGGTTTGCAGCTCTTTACTGAGCGTATTAAAAATGCGCTCTTTACCTATGGTTTCAAGGGTGGATAACTCGGTATGACGCACACATTCAAATAACTCGACACGCAGCCTATCAATGGCTTTTTCGACCATTTTAGCGGCTTTGGTCATCAGCCTTTGCTGCGTCAGGCCATAAATTGAAATGGTCAGAATAAACAACACCAGATAGTAAAGAATATGGTTCTCTTTGTGGATATCTGAAATGTTTTCCGACACGTTATTTATCAAGGCAAGGACTAACGCATTAGCAAGGCCAGAGATACAGCCCAACATCACGAAAGTCCTTTTCTTTATTTTTATATTCCGACTGATTAAATCGTATAATACCATTTTGATTTTCTTATCATTTTTGTTATCGGCTAAATAGCCTTACAGCGATAATTATCGCCAAGCGCACTTAATCTAAATTAAAGCTAGTCTTCCTCACTTTCTTGCTGTGGGTTACGATCTTGGGTGAGCAGCAACATCAGCAAGCTCACTATCGGCGTCAAAAATAATGAAATCAGAAAAAACCCCACCGGCCCTGCAAACGTATTGCGTCCCCAATAGCCGGATAAAATACATAACACCAAATACAATGCCACTATCATAATGACCTCCTCAAAAGCCCAATGCTGCGAAATAAACCAACAGTTAGCCTGTTGGTTTATCAAGGTTCAGCCACTGTGATTACACAGTGGCATCGCTCGGTTGTGTGCTGGCATTACCTTTATTTTTACGATACTTCGCTGCAATATCAGCAATATCGCCCTTAATGCTAGAAAGATTAAGGTCAATCAAAGTGCCACCATTTTCAAAATGACGAATAAACGTGCTGCCTACTGCATGCGTAGATGCGGCAGACACTACAGGCATAAATGCGATTGCACTCAATGTTCCAATTACCGGCACTGCTTTTAAGAAGCTACTTAAACCTGCTCCCCCAAGCGTTTGCGGAAATGAACCACCGATCACAGCACTGACCGTGCCACGCAGTTTATTGTCGCTGTATGATTGGCCATACACGTTGGCAATTTCACCAATCATCTTCATTTGGATACCCGTCAAAGCCACTAAATCAACCGCTGGAATTGGGATTAACCCAGAACCAAACGACCATTTAGAGTACTTATCGACAATGATCTGCGCCACGGCTGCTCGGTCTTCTGCCTGAACTACAGTGCTTTGCGGCTCCGTAGCAGAAGCATTCGCTTCATTTGCCTTGTCGTCCTTTGCTGTTTTTGTCGCTGTCATAATTCATCCTCTATGATGTAGATTTAAACAGTTGTGAACCCACCAAGTTCATGCGAAGTGTTTAAACATCATTAAACTTTGCATTTACTTGCCCTTATCACTGCAATTCCACGGGAAATTGCAGAAATTCCTTATTAAGGCCGACAAAAGTACAGAGACACACTTCACCCAACACTCTAATGCAGGCAGCCTTTAACTCATCTTGTTACTGGTATTAATTCACCGTGCCATCGAGCACACCTTGGCACTGCTCAGTACGGTGTCTATCGTTATAAAAAATAATGTTACGCAACTCTTCTGCGATACAATCAGACTCATAACCGGTTTTGTGGTAATTACTAAACGCCATCACGGTTTGGTCACGTTCTAGCAGCCTTGAAAAACTGGTCACCCATGAATACGGGTAGCTGCCTGAGTACTGTAAAAACTTCTCGTATTTGTTCAAATTGGTGCTGTTAGGGTCATCGGGGCAATCGGCGACTTTGCCATACTGATTTGGGTCGATATAAGTTACAAACCAACCGTAGCCAAAGTACTCACATTCATCATCACTCTGAGTATTTTGGTATGGCGAAAACGCCATTTCTTTTTGCTCGGCATTTAAGATTAAATCACCATATAAGCCCTGATCCCACTTGTGCATGTCTTTCACTGTTGAATACATATCACCAGCGGAATACAGCACTAACGGGTTGCTATACGGATTTTTGAAGATGTTCTCATAAGGTGCTGGTCCCCCTGTTTCAGGCGGGCGACCCGTTGTCAGTGGCAAATATTGGTTTTCGTCAAAGACATAACCTGTGGTCATATTTTCATAAATGCCAATGGCATTAAACGCACCGCTGTCTTGCATATTGAGCGGGTCTAATATTTGCTCTTTAACGATATTTCTGAAATAGAAGCTTGGGTCTATTTGACCTTGCTTACCTGCGGCTAACTGTTCAATAATGTTACCAATGAGGTAGTAATTGCAATTGCTGTAGGTAAACTTGGAACCCGGCTCAAAACTCGGTTTGTTATCTTGCTCTGTACAGGTACAAAAGCGATTACCAAAACCTTCAGGACCATTTAAATCTAACGAGTCATCGTATAAATACGGTCGCCAGCCCCAATCCAGATATACATCAGGATTATCACTGTAGTTATCTATGCCTGAGGACATGCTCAACAGGTTATGCAATGAGACATCCGCGCATTGATTTTTCGGATACCAAGGCAGGTAATCACCTACGGTTTTGGTTTTTAAGTCCTCGCCTGCCAACATGCGTAATAAAATGGCCGCGGCAAACTCTTTGGTATTCGAGCCAATTCGATATTTTGAATCTGATGTATTGGCGACATCATATTGAATATTTTGTGGGCCACAATTGGCCTTGTACACCACATCCTCACCGGAGGTGACGTAAATACTGCCAAAAAAGACCATCTTATCGCAGTAGTCTTTGACAGTGACTTCGAACATTTCTATCTGTTCGGCAGTAATGGTGTGGTCTTTTGCCACCCCATTTTTAAAACAAGAGGTCAGAAGTAAACTCATACAGCATAGGCTTAAAACCCTGAGTTGTTGCTGATAAAGCCCGTTCATTGTGTGTTTCCCTAGCGTTGCTCAGTTACTTTGCTAACTTCTTTACTACTAACAAAACTCATATTTAGCACGACAATTGCGTCTATATTAGTACGCCGCTTTTGCCATACCCACCAGCACCTTTCTGGTGCCCGTATACGCTTCTCGACCATGGGTGTATAACATGTTGTCGAGCAGCATAATGTCATTGCGCTGCCACTGATAAGCAAATGTCAGCGAGCGATACACCTCATTAATAAAGGCAATATCACTGGCTGCTATTTCACTGCCATCTCCGTAGTAGGCATTGCGCGGTAAATTCTCTAGCCCAATACTCTCTCGCATTGACTCAGGTAACTGGTTGTCGATGCTTGAGCAGTGAAATAAATGCGCCTGATTAAACCACACCTTTTCACCTGTTTGTGGGTGGGTCGCAACCGCAGGACGAATTTGCTTGGTCTGCAAGTGGTTATCAGACTTCCACTCAAAAATAATGTCGTTTTTCCAGCAATACGCTTCAACTTCCTCTTTATTTTGAGTTTGAAATACTTCCTGCCATGGCAAATCAATATCGCCATAGTTGCGCACATACATGACGCCCAACTTTTCAAACTTTTCCCGCAGCACCGCAGGTAATTGCTGATACACTAAACGGCTGTCAGCGAGCGGTGTATTACCACCTGTTTTTGCAGGGACCACACAGAAAAACCCCATACGCATTGGCCAACAGTTGGAGTAGGCATTTTCGTTGTGCTGCAAAATAACCTGATCAGCGTGATACTCCGTGGTCGTATAAATGTTGTTTCTCAGTGCAGTGCGTGGTGAGGAGCGATAAATATACTGGCTGAGTTGCTCGCCAAAAATTGCTTCCAAAATCGTACTGAACTGATTGGTGCTCGCAATATTCAAGCCGCGCAGCAAAGCCACACCATCTCTATCTACCCACTCATTAATTTCTTTAATATGGCTTTTAACCCAAGCCAAACCACTTTGCTTTTGCGCTGAAAGGTCATGCACAAAACTATCCAGCTCGGTCCTCGTGTCCTCTTTGTCGAGCGCTAGTAACTGATCCATTCTATTCCCATCCTTAACTAGGTAAGATAAAATTACAACATAATATTTACATTTAACTGTGCAGTATGTAGTATTTTTCTATCTGCGTAACAAGCGCTTGCATGTCCGCCTTGTTTTGTAAAATTGATAGGTGGTCTCCTGCTACTTCCAGTGCAGTAAGGTTCGCCACCACACGCTGCCAGCCCATGTCTAATTTCACTGCTCGCCCCTCAAACTCTTTGGTGTCTGCCGCTTTGATGACTTTGACTTTCACATCCAACAACGGCGTATCAATCACCACATTCGACAGCAATTGGGCCTTATATACTTGATAAAATGTTGCTAATTGCTGTGCTGACATATGTACGTCAACGTGTGAGAGCCAATCTGACAAAAGCGCAAACTTTGCCATTCCAGCCATTTGACTATAGTGCTCAATTTCATTTTGTCGCGGCGAAAGACCGAAAAATTCACATAAGTCATGTAACACAAACGTGTCAATTTGCCGTTCATCAACAGATGCGTTGGGCTGACTAGGCAGCGGGGTATCTAAAATGGTCAACGAGGCACACGTCAATTCACTGTACTTCGAAAGAAGACACAGCTCATAACCAATGAATGCACCAAATGAATGTGTCACGACATGGACTTGCTCAAAATCGCGCTCCAGTGCTTGCAGATAATGTTTCGCTGTCTGATGAATATCCCCTATTACATCAGGTTTGTCGGCAATTAAATCTGGTTGCAAACCATAAACAGGAATACGTGCATCAAGTCTATCCACCAACTGCACAAATGAGATGAGCAAGCCACCCGCCCCCGCTATCAGCACCACAGGCGTAAAGCCTACTTCCCCTTGCTGTAAACACATGATGCTTGTCGGTGATGTATCCTGCTGAGACAGCGTGGTACACTGGGTGTCAATAAAAGCCGCCAACGACCGCACTGTGCTATGTTGCATCACAGCAGCTAAAGGCACTGTGATTGCTAATTGAGATTGGATCTCGGCCACTAACTGCATGACCAACAAGGAGTGACCACCGAGCACAAAAAAGTCATCGTCTAGCCCGACATGGTCAACTTTAAGCAGCTGAGAAAATCGCGCTGCAATGCCAATCTCAAGGCGACTTTGTGGCTTTGTCTTAGCGTGAGTTGGCAAGCTGAGCCCTTTTGCACGGGCAACTAATGCTTTGCGGTCTAGCTTACCGCTACTGGTATGCGGCAGCGCATCGATTGAGGTGATAAGTTGCGGGACCATATAACTTGGTAGCTTAGTGCTGAGTCTCTCGCGCAGCGCTGATTTATCCACCTGTAGACGTGCCGATTCGATATACGCCACCAACTGCTCATTGCCACTGCTATCTTGGCGCACCACGACCGCGCAATTGCCAATGCCTTCAATGGCCATCAACTGACTTTCAATATCCGCAAGTTCAATACGATACCCTCGTACCTTTACTTGACCATCTCGGCGACCTAAAAAGATAACTTCGTTGCGTGCATTCACCTTCACCAAGTCACCGGTTTTATACAGTCTCAAACCGGTATGAGGGTCAATGACAAATGCCTCAGCCGTTTTTTTCGTATCTCCTAAATAGCCCCTCGCAAGACCGACACCACTAATGTACAGCTCACCAGTCACATACTGAGGCAGCGACCTAAGCTGTGCATCTAAAACATGTAATTGCAATCCGTTTACAGGACGGCCTATGGCAATGTCTTCATCTTGCCAATTCGTCACTTCTTGCAAGGTAGCTGAAATGGTGGTCTCAGTTGGCCCGTAAGCATTGATCAATCGTATCTGAGTACCTTGATTTTTTTGCCATGATTTGAGTGCCGCGAGCTGCATTTGCTCACCCCCTATGGTGATCAATCGCAACGATGGGCCAAAAGCTTGAGGCGCAGCACACAGTTGGTGCCAATATGCTGTGGGCAAACTCATTAAGCTAATATCCGCATTGTGCGTTAACTCACTGAGCCTTGCAGTATCGAGCAACTGAGACGGCTCAGCCATCACTAAAGTCGCGCCACTAAGCAAGGCGCAAAACACTTCTTCAGCAAATACATCAAAGCTAAAGCTGGCAAATTGCAGGTAGTTATCAGTGCGATTTATCTCATATTGCGCTGACAAGCTGCGCACATAATTAAGAATACTACGCTGCTCCACCATCACCCCTTTTGGCACGCCAGTGGTGCCTGAGGTATAAATCACATAGCCCAGTTCAGACCCTAAACCTGCTGTTTTTAAAGCGTCACCTGAATAGCAATCTAATTGCGCATTAACGTCATCAACTTGATAAGTGGGGCATGGTGCATCTTGGTCATGCCAAATCGCGCTATCCGTTAATACTAATGCGGCTTGGCACGATGCCACTATCAGCTGTTTTCTTTGCAGCGGCAGTGCCGATGTCATCGGTACATATGCCGCACCCGCCTTTAATACCGCCAAAACGGCAATGATAAGATCAGATCCGGGCTCAATAGCAATTCCGACAATCGGCTGCGAGTCACTGTGTCCCACCTGCTCCACCAGCCAGTGGGCGAGTCGATTACTCTGCCCGTCCAGCTCTGCATAGCTCAAGCACGCGCTGGGGCTGATATCTCCGTTATCAAAATAGACCAAAGCAGTTTCACTGCTGTGTTCAGACGCTGTTTGCATAAATGCATCTGCGAGCGTCTCAGCTTTTAGCGTGTACTCGTCAACCGTATGTCCTTTATTGGCTAATTCAAAGTGGGTAAATTCGCTCTCAACTTGCCCATGTAAGGTATTTGATAGGTCGCACAGCTTTTGTGTCGGTTGCTCACAGACTTGTTTGAGCAACTGGGCCAACATTGCGACAAAGTGCTGGCTGTGTGCTTCATTTAATACACTGGTTTGATAACACAGAGTCAAAGACAGCTGCTTATTTCCGCCTACTACAAGAGAGAGCGGATAGTGGGTCTGATCTTGATAGTCACTGCTGATGATTTCAAACGGCAGGCTCGGCCCTTGGGACAAAGGATCTGTTGGATAGTTCTCAAACACATACAGCACATCAAACAAATCCTGCTGATTGTCTATCTGGCTCCACGTTTGCACATCGCTTAAGCTGCTATGCGGAAATTGACTCAGTGCAGTCACATTGGCTTTGAATCCCTGCAAATAGTCGGTGACACACATCTGCATATCAATCTGGGTATACACAGCTTGGGTGTTAATGTAAGGACCAACACGGCTAGCCATATTACTCAGTGCAGTCGGGCGCCCCGCAACCGTTTGACCAAACATCACCTCACTGCGACCCAAACAAACACTCAACCAATAAGCGAAGACAGCTTGGATAAGTTGATTGGCAGTTAGCCCAAGTTCTGAGGCTGTTTGAGCTATCCCTTGGCACTGTGCTTCGCTCAGTACCTGATGATACTCCTGATAATGTAAAGGCTCATTGATAGTGGTTTTGAGACAGTCACTGATCAAAGTCGGTGAGTCGATATCGCTAAGATATGCTTGCCAAAACGCAGCTTCTTCAGCGCGATCACGCTGTTGTGTATACGCAATATACTCTGCAAAGTTATCTGAGTGTAACGTCGCGGTTTGGCCGTCGGTGCGCGCAGCATAAAAGCGCAGCAGCTCACTGAATAATACCGGCAATGACCAGCCATCCATGATCATATGATGATAGGTCCAGATAAAGCCAACGCGCTGCTCAGACATTAACACCAGTTGCAATCGCATACAGGGCGCTTGGTTCAGCACTATACCTTGCTGATACGCTTGTTGAGCTAACTGTTCAAAACAGCCCCCTTGCTCCTCCTGCCCTTGACCATCCACCAACTCAACAGGAACTTCTGCATGCTCTAGCACCACCTGCACTGGCTGGCCGTCAAGCGTTGTAAACGCGCTGCGCAAAATACTGTGCTGCTTGATGACTTGTTGCCACGCATAGATAAACGCCTCGCAATCAAAGTCGCCAGCAAACGTAAAGCAACATTGCTCAAGGTAAGGGCGCGCTGATTGGCTTTTTGCATCTGCTAACTGAGTTTGAAACCACATCCCTTGCTGCAATGGACTGAGCGGGTAAATATCTGCGACAGCCTGCTCAGGGTATTGGGCGATTAGCTGAGCGAGCCCTCGATTAGAACAGGTGGGGAGTAACTTAAAATCACTTTGCGTGTAATGACGCCTTGTTTGCTGTGAGCAGTGAGTAAGTACTTCATCTATCGCGCTTTGTAATTGAGCGACAAATACCTCAGCCGTGGCGTAAGAGACCTGCTTTGCATCAAAGTCACAGTGCATGCGCAAGCACTCAGCTTGAATCGAAGATGTAAGCTGCATCGCGTAAAAACAATGATTGTCTGGTGCTATCAAGTCCCCACAGGACTCATTCACATCACTAAGTAAACCCTCACTCTGGATCACGCTATCAAGTTGACCAAGGTAGTTAAAAAACACCAATTTGCTGGTGTCTATCGCCAATGCCTCTCTCACCTTTGAATCTAAATGCAAGTAACGCAGCGTACCGTAATCACTGGCTTTGTCTTGCACCGCAGCCAGAGCCTCTTTGACCGCGCAGATCATATCTCCCACTGTCGTCGCATTTACAAAAAGATGCAGTGGATACATGGCGGTCATCCACCCCAGAGTTTCACTGCCATCAACTTGCCCCTGTAATGCCTCTCGACCATGCCCTTCCATCATCAACACATGAGATTGCGCATCAGTTAACTTAAACAATGTCAGGTGCACTGCGGCCAACAATAAGGTTTGAATTTGCGTGCCGTAAGCATTATTGGCAACTGTCAGTAAGGCTTGCGTCTGCGATGTGGTGAGTTTTAATTGCAGGCTGTGAATTGATGCCTGCGTGGTTGTTTGTTCATGTATGTCAAAATATGTTTGTTTACTGGCGGCTTGTACTGCTGGCAACCAATCATCCATATTGGCATGATGTTCGGCATGATCTCGCAGCGCCTGCGACACCTGTTGAATACTGACTTTAGGTGGTGTTAAAGATATTACGTCATCTGTAACACTCATTTGCAGGGCATGATATAGGTCTTCCAATATAAGACGCCAAGAAACCCCATCAATGATCAGATGATGGGCAATGATACACAAGCGGTTTTTGTCGTCTTGCTGGCCCGTATTAGCCATGATAAAGCGTACTAAAGGCGAGCCATTAAATTGCAAACTCCGCTGCCATTGCTGACAGGTATTTTGCCACGCATCCTGCCAGCCATCTGATGCGCTAAGGTCACATTTATGGACAATGGCAGATGCACAAAGCCCATCAAAAAAATGCAGTGTGTTGTTTGCCGCCACCGTCAACCTTAAACTATCATGACGTGCGATAAGTGCTGTAACGGCTGCTTCTAATTGACCTGCTGAGACATTCTTATCTAGCCCCAACATCACCGCTTGGTTCCAGTGCGTAGGTAGTGCAAATTGCTGCTCAAAAAACCAGTACTGTGTAGGTAATAGACTGGCTTTTCCACGACTTGGAATATAAGCCACTTGATTGCTCGAAGCGCTATCTGTGTTGATAGAGGCCTGTGCGATATGTGCACTCAACTGCGCAACGCTTGAATAAGTCAACACATCAGAGACGGCTAAATCAAAGCCCAATCCCCGTGCCCGAGTAGCAATTTGTATACTTAAAATTGAATCCCCACCCATGGCAAAAAAATCATCAGCAGGCTGTAAATCAGGCCGTTTCAATAACGTACGATAAACCTGTAATAACGCACGGCTCGACTCTGTCAGCCCTTCTTCGGTATCGGTAGAACTGGCCGTTGGCACACTAACCTTGTGCTTTAATTGCATGTGCAGTGCAGGCTTATCCACCTTGCCATGGGACGTCAGCGGCATCTCAGTCAACAATACATACTTACTGGGCAGCATATGCGCTGGCAACTCATCACGAAGTTGCACTTCTAACTGCTTAGAAAGTGTTTGCTCATCCAAAGCAGCAGTTTGGCAAATAAAGGCCACTAAACAGGCGCCCGCCTCACCTGAATCACACAACAATACAATTGCTTGCTCTACTTCAGGTAGGACAATCAGTTGGCTCTCAATTTCATCCAGCTCAATGCGATAACCGCGCAGTTTGATTTGATCATCATTACGACCAATGTAAGCTAAACGCCCATTTGCAAGCTGTCTAACCAAATCCCCTGTGCGATATACCCGCATTGACTCACCAGTGGGTGCACACCAGTTGATAAAGCGCTCATTGGTAAGCGCAATGCGCCCCAAGTAGCCACTTGCCAAACTGGCGCCTACAATGCAAAGCTCGCCGATCGCACCGATGGGTTGCAATTGTTGCTGCGCGTTTAAAATGAGTAGCTGAGTATTATCAATAGGCAGGCCAATATCTGGCGTTGTTACACCCGAGTCAACGAGACCAGAAGTGGCAACCACGGCGCTTTCCGTCGGCCCATAATTATTAATGAGTGCAAATGGGTGCCCTGAAGTATCCACTGGTGCAAGCTTATCACCACCGACCAACAAATAACGCAATGACTGCGGGTTAAACTCGCTGTCAGCTAAAACCGCCTGCGCAACCGGTGTGGCTAAAAAGCTATGGGTGACTTGGTGCGAATGCATTGCTTGCATCAAAAGCCGTGCATCACTAAAGGTAGTTTTTGGTAAAAATACCAATTGCGCACCCGCCACCAAATAAGGCCACACTTCCCATGCCGCAGCATCAAATGCCACACTGGCAGTCTGTGTCGCTACAGAGTAGCTATCTACAGCAAAGGCGCGCTGGTGCCACTGGCACAAGTTCATTAATCCTTGATGGGTATTCATCACCCCTTTTGGTTGGCCTGTGGTGCCGGAGGTGTAGATCACATAAGCGAGCTGCGCTGCATTTGCAGGGAGCGACGGCAACGCCCTCCTTTGAGTAGACATCACATCAAGGGCTTCAACATCAATCAGTTGAGTCGAGTTCGCTTCCTCATTATCAAACAAATCAAAACCCAAAGAGTTTGTTAGTACAAACTTACAACCACTATCTTTGGCAATAAAGTGGATCCGAGACTGTGGATAGCTAGGGTCAACTGGCACATAACATGCGCCAACTCGCATCACCGCAAGCAGTGCAGTGATCCACCGACTCCCAGCTGGTAGGCAGACCATAACTCGGTCGTCATTTTGTAGCCCTTGTTCAGTTAAATACACAGCAAACTGTTCGGCAGCTGATAGCAGCTCGCCATAAGTCATGCATGTGCCATCTATGTCTACAAGTGCCGTTTGATTGGCAGACTCGGTATTCTGATGAGCCCAAATAGGCTGCAGTACGCTCGGCGAGTACAGCGCGTGTTGCTCACCACATAATATCTGTTTTTGCCATGTTGCAGTTTTTACTAATGGCAGTTCAGTTACCCGCTGATCTAGGTTTGTCACCGCAGCTTTCACCATGGCCTCAAACGCGTCAGCCAATCCCGCGATTGCATGATGAGAAAATAGGGTTTTGTCATAAACCCAATTGAGCCGTATGCCATCAGACTGCTCACTACAAGTTAGGTCGAGCTCAAACTTTGCCTGACTATTAGGCTCATCCAATGCAGTGACTTGTATGTCGCCTAATGTCAACTCAGTGTGCTCTTTTGGGTCAAACGCAAAGCTGATTTGAAATAAGCTGTGATGGCTCAGGTCTGTTCGCGGCTCACAGAGCGCTGATATTTGCTCAAAAGGCATCGCTTGATGCTCATGTGCAGCTAAGATCTGCGTTTTTTGCGCAGCCAATAACGATTCGAGGGTCATCTCTGGTGTAAACTGCACGCGGATGGGGAGTACATTAACAAAAAAGCCAACAATGTCTTTGAGCTGAGCATGGTGACGCCCAGAAAATGGTGAACCTACCACCACATCAGATACTTGACTGCAACGGGCAATACACACAGAAAATAACGTGTGTAGCCACATAAAATGGCTCATCCCTAAACGCTGACATTGCAAAGTAATGTGTTCAGACAAAGCGCTGTCAAAATGGCTAATGTATGTTGCACCGAGTTGCTGAGACTGGTTGCTACGCACCCCATCTAAAGCCAGCTCATGGACCTGAGGCGCCCCTGCCAAATAGTCTTGCCAAAATGCCAAATGTGCTGCGCCTTGCAACTGTGCTTGCTGCCATATTGCATAATCAAGATAGGTAACTTGTTCCGCAGCCTCACAGCCCACGTCAGCTTTAGTGCCATCGCACGCGCGCTGATATGCCACAGCCAGGTCATCAACGATAAGCCGTAAAGAGTGCGCATCACAGGCAATATGATGCACATTGATGCGTAACTTAAACTCTCTTTGCGATAACTTCAGTAAGTGCACTCTGAGCATTAAGTCTCGCTCAAGGTCGAATGCCTGCTGGTCATCATCGCGTTGTAGTTTGCGCCAAGCAAGGTCACTCTGCTGAGCAGACTTATCAGAGATATCCACCACCTGCAAAGGCACAGAAAAATCGGGGAGAATACGCTGTTTCGGTGCACCAGATTGATCTGTATCGATCACTGTTCTTAAAATAGCATGGCGCTGAATAACCTGCTGCCAAGCGGCTTCAAAAGCACTTAAATTCAATTCCCCTTTAAGTAAAAATGACATGGGAACGTGATAAACAGCGACAGCTTGCTCAGCGCTTTGAATGTTATCTAACGCCCACAACCGCTGCTGAGCAAACGAAACAGGGCCCTGTGTTTGCTTTGTACACTGTAATGCTGGAACTACCGACGCCTCACTTACAGAGGCTTTATCAGCCAGCCGCTGCGCCAGCGCTTTAACACTGGAATATTGGAATAGCTCAAAAAGTACAGCATCTAAGCCAAAGTGTGCTTTTAAGTAATAACACAGCTCGACTGCAAGCAATGAATGCCCGCCCAGAGTAAAAAAGTCATCCTGCAAGCCAACTTCATGGGGGCATTGCAATACAGACTTGAACGCATCCGCGACTTGTATTTCAACAGAGGTGGTGGGCGCTTCAAAAGGTGCTTTATCGTTATCTATTTCAATTAAAGATAACAATGCTTTTTTATCTACCTTGCCATTCACTGTCAGTGGCATCTTAGACACAGAGCGTGCAAAACTTGGCAGCATAAAATCAGGTAGAGTGGCTTTTAAAAAGGTGTTTAGCTGGGCACTTAAATCAGTAAATGTCGCATCATCACCTTCGGTAATAAATGCCGCGATGTAAGCGCCTTTAACTGGATGCTGGTTGAGTATTACTACCGCTTCATCAACCCAAGGGTGCATCCTGAGCTGATTTTCTATTTCACCCAACTCAATACGGTATCCACGCACTTTAACTTGGTCGTCAATACGACCGATGTACGTCATTTCTCCATCCGGCAGCAGTCGCACTAAATCTCCTGAACGATACAGCCTTTCGCTATGTCCCTTTGCTAAACTCAGTTCAACAAATCGTTGCTGGTTTAGCTCAGGGCGTTGCCAATAGCCCCGTGCGACACCTTCACCGCCAACATATAACTCGCCAATGGCACCTTGCGGCAGCAGGCGCTGTTGGTTGTCTAACACATAACTAGATGTCGTTTGGATGGGTTTACCTATGTTACTTTGGCCAACGGCAAGATCCTCATCACTGAGGCGCTTAAAAGTGACATGCACCGTGGTTTCTGTGATCCCATACATATTGATCAACTGACATGCCGGTACTAGCTTGCGCCATGGTTTGATTTTGCTCGGTTGCAGCGCTTCGCCACCAAAAATAACATATCGAATGGTTGGCTGCTGATGGGTTTCTTCCACCAGCCGCTGCATACAACTTTGCAGCACATAAAACGCACTGGGCGTTTGGTTTAATACTGTCACACCTTCGCGAAGTAGTAGCTTAGCAAACGACTCGGTATCTTTTGCCGTATGACTATCAACCACCACAAGCTTGCCGCCAAACAAGAGTGCGCCGTACATTTCCCAGACCGAAAAATCAAAGCAAAACGAGTGAAATAAACTCCATACATCTTGCTCATCAAAATCAAATAAGTTCGGCTCTGTGAACAACAAACGTACGACATGACGATGCTCTATTTGCACTCCTTTGGGCTTGCCTGTGGTACCTGAGGTATAAATCACATAGGCAAGGTGATCCGGCTGTATCTTTGGCACTACAAATTGTCGGCCACTGTGCGCGTCAATCGCTCTTTCTGCCATAATGCACCGCACTGCAAGCTGAGAAAACAATGCAGCACTTTGCTCATCACACACCAACAAATCACTGTTGATATCCGATAGAATGTACTCAATTCGTTCTTGTGGGTAACTTGGGTCGATAGGGACATAAGCACCGCCCGCTTTTAAAATCGCCAGCAATGCGACCACCATGTCGGTGCTGCGCGTCATGCTCACAGGTACCAACTGCTGAGGTTTGACGCCTTCAGCAATTAACGTGCAAGCAAGGGCATCAATGCGCACTCCAAGCTCGGTGTACGTAAGCGAAGATGTTCCATCGGTCACCGCAGTGCGCGAGCCAACATTAATGATCTGCTGTTCAAATAACGAGACGATGCTGTGTTGCTCTGGCCAATTCGCTTGGCACTGCGGCTGAGATAGCAGTTGATTGGCATGTGACTCATCCAATAAGGGCACATCCCCCACTGCCATAGTCGGGTGATTGACTATGCCTTCGAGCATCACGGCAAAGCTGCTTGCCCAATTTTGAATCGTTTCCCTGTGGTAAAGATCACTGTCATACTTCCAATGAACCACCAAAGCCTCACCATCAAACTGGGCATGTAGTTCTAGGTCACACTTAACCGCAACGCTCTGATTATCTAATGCTTTACACTCTTCCACCTCAAGCCCATTTAACGTCAGAGTTTGTTCATCCGGTTGGGTTAATGAAAATAAGATTTGTACTACAGGATGATGGCTTAAATCTCGCGTCTGGCCTAAGTGTTCAACCAATTTATCAAAAGGCAATGCTCGATATTCCAGCGCTGCTAAATTACGCGCTTTTTGCGCTGCAAACCATTGCTCACAAGAAAGCTGCTCATCGACTTCGGCATGCATCACTAAAGTGTTCACGAACAAACCAATCAAGTGTTCTAATTGAGGGTTATCACGTCCAAGTACTGGTGTGCCAATTACCGCACGAGATTGCTGGTTCAAACGTGCAATGAACAGCATGACACTGCTACTTAGCCACATAAAAAGTGAGCTTTGCTGCGCAGAAGATAAAGAAACTATGCGCTTAGTGAGATCACGAGACAGGGATTGCACATAGCGCGCCCCCTGATCTGTTTGCACGGCCATTCTTGGCCTATCACTCGGCAATGATTGTAGTGGATCCAAGCCCGCTAATTGCGATTTAAAATACGCCAGGTGGGCCGCAAAGTGCTCATCACACAGTTGTGCTCGCTGCCACGCCGCATAGTCAACATACTGTAGTGCTAAAGTCGGTAATTGTGCCTGTGTCTTGCTCAGATCGGCGTTGTAAATGGTCGCTACTTCGTCCACTAAATTCGCCATAGATGCACCATCTGAGACGATATGGTGCATATTAAAAAATAACCGGTGCTGATGCGTATCAGACAGCACTAAAACACGGATTAAACAGCCGCTTTCAAGGTTAAATTCTCGTGTGCAAAAATGCTTAATATGGCTGTCGATTTGCTCGGCTTTCTCATCAATTGATAACTGGCTGACATCAAGCCACTCAAACGGTGTTTCAAAGTCTCGCATGATGCGTGTATAGGGCTTACCATTTGACTCATCCCCAGCAAGAAACTGGCAGCGCAAACTTTCATGACGCTCAATCACTTGTCCAATGGCATATTTCAAGGCATCAACATCAAGCTCTCCAGTTAAACGAAACGAGGCTGGCATGTAATACTGCTGGCCACCATGCAGCTGCTCAATAAACCACAAACTCTCTTGTGCAAAACTCAGCGGGAGCTGTTCGGTACGCGCTATTGGACGAATAGTCCCATCGTGCGCTAACACTGTGTGGGTTCGCTGTTGTTGAAAATAGCTTACTAAGTCTGCTTTATTGGCGATGACCTTGCTTTTAAGTGCTTCAGGAAAAGCACCTTTTTGACGAAATGCCAAGCGGCCGTCTTTTTCGTATAACGTGACCCCTGCATCTAGCGCCTCAGCAATCAGCGATTCAAGTTCTAGTGTCTGACTCGTTATCACAGGAACATCTCCTCTGATGAATCACTATCACTAAGCTGCGCTTGTTCATAAGTAGTGTTGATCCGGATCCACTTCACCAATGCGGTTATAGTGGGTCGCTCAAACAATACCCGCATCGGCACAGCTATATTCAACTGCTCTTGAATTAATCCAGCACATTGAATTGCCAGCAAAGAGTGCCCGCCCAGAGTAAAGAAATTATCTGTGATCCCAAATTCATCTACTGCCAGCACAGTAGCAAAAATTTGATGCAGCGCTTTTTCAAGATCAGAGCTTGGCACAACCACCTCAGCCTTGCTTTGACACTGATGTGCCCAGCTTTTCAAGGAATGAGTATCTAGCTTGCCATTATTAGTCAAAGGCAAATGCGTCACTTGAATAAAGCGATGTGGCAACATATAAGTTGGTAACTGTAATGCAAGCTGCTCACAATATTGGATGCCACGTATCTCATCAACTAACTGGGGCAATGACACTGTTTGGCCGTCATTTTCGAGCACAACAAATGCCTCGATATTGTCTCCCTTATCGTTCAACAACACCTGAGCTTCTTTAATCTCTGCTTGCTGCACTAAATAGTGTGCAATTTCGTCCAATTCGATACGATATCCGCGCAATTTCACTTGTTGGTCAATGCGCCCGGCAAACCTTAATTGCATGGCATTTGACGCTTCATCGAATTGCCACTTTGCTTTATCACCGGTGCGATAAAAACGTACCGCTTGCGCTGTTGACTGTAATGACAGGGTGATAAATTTCTCACCGGTCTGTTCCGACTTGCCTAAATAGCCACCGCTGATGGCGTCGCCAGACACATACAGCTCCCCCAATACGCCATTTGGCACAAATTGCTGTAGCTCATCTAGCACCACACAATGACTGTATGGCATCGCTTGGCCAATTGGCACATCATACTGACCGCTTGCAATAAGCTGCTCAATCGTTTGACTGTCACAGCGGTAAATACTGGTGCCGACTGTCGCCTCCGTTGGTCCATATTCATTGACCCACTGAGTATTCGGTAAAAACACATCCAGTGCTTTTAGCAACTGACATGACAACGTTTCTCCGCCAATAACCACACAATGCCGCCCGCTAAATTGGCGGGTCAAAGACAACTGGTTAGCCACTTCCAATGCGCCTTTAAGGTGTGCTGGGGTTACTTTTAACATGTAGGATTCATGACTAAACAAGCGCTTAGCTAGTTCAGCTAACAAGGTGTCATTGTCATCGATGAGTTCGATACCTAACCCTGCCAGCAAGCCGCCCCACAAGGTGGTGACTGTGGCATCGAACGCAACGGGGGTGCTTACTATCGCGCATGAAAGGGTGCTGTTGGTATACTCTCTAATGGCAAATGACACATAATGGTGTAAGTTCTGGTGGCTGATTTGCACGCCCTTGGGCTGACCCGTCGTCCCCGAGGTGTAGATAACATAGGCCAAGGCATCAACATGGGGTTTAGGCAGTGCACCTTGATCGCACGATGCTGGCCAATTGGCTGAGTCGTTGATTGAAAATAAAGTCAGCGGCGACTGCGCAATCGAGTCTGATAAATTTGCCAGCCCGCGTATCAAATCATCACTGCTGATCACACCCGCAGAACCACTGTCTTGCAAAATATATTGAATGCGTGCGGCGGGCAATTTAGGGTCAATTGGTACATAGGCACACCCAGCACGTAATACGGCAAGTAATGCAACCACCATATCCGCACTCGGCGATAAGCACACCGCCAACTTATCATCAGCATTTACGCCATTTGCCAATAAGTGACTTGCCAGAGATCCCGCTCGTTGCCACAGCGCTTCATAGCTCAACGAGCGCCCCTCTGCATCAGTGACAGCCACCTTATCCTTGTGCATATACACCACGTTTTCAAAACGCTCATGTAAACACACAGGCATATCATGCTCACAGATATGGCCTGCAGCTTTAGCAAGTGCTTGTTGCTGCTCAGGGGATAAAATTGCCAAGCGACTAATCGGCCAATCAGGACCGTTTAAAGCGGCATCAATCATAACATTGAACGCTTCTGCCATAGCCGCTATGGTGCTTTGTTTGAACAACGCGCTGCTAAAGCGCCACTCTAATTCAATTTCCGCCCCCTGCTCTATGGCATTGACCTCTAAATCAAACTTGAGGTTAAGTGACTCTAAAGGCGCCTCTTCAATGTGCAGATCAGGTAAGGCGATATCAACAACTTCGTTGTTTTGAAGCGCAAATAAAATCTGAAATAATGGCTGGTGGCTTAAGCTACGCTCAGGATTCAAGGCTTCAACCACCTGCTCAAATGGCAGCGATTGGTGCTTAAACGCATCTAAAATCACGGCTTTTTGCTGAGCAAGATACTGATTAAACGTGAGGTGCTTCTCAGCCTGAGCTCGGATCACCACCGTATTTACGAAAAAGCCAATTAACTCATTAAGTTGTTTTTGAGTTCGCCCCGCAACTGGCGAGCCAACCGCGACATCATCAACACCACTCATGCGCATCATCAACAGCGAAAATGCACTGTGTAACCACATAAATAAGGTCACAGACTCAGTCTGACACTGGTTTTTTATGGCAGCGGTGGTCGCCTCATTGAGCTTCACTTTGAATTGCTTCGCTGCCAACGCTTGCACTTTGGGCCGTGCAAAGTCCAATGGTAATTGATGAATTGGCGGGCTGCCAGCAAGTTGCTGGCGCCAGTAATCAATTGCAACTTGCTGCTTGTCTGGTGTGAAATGTGCCCTTTGCCAATGTGCAAAGTCCGCATATTGCACCGCCAATGGCTGACTCAGTACATGCGGGAGTTGGTAATCTGCTTCACCTTTATGATGGCGATAAAATGCGATAAATTCTTTGACTAAAATGGCCATTGACCAACCATCACTGGCAATGTGATGCATATTGAAATGCACCCAATAGCACTGCGATTCGCGTTTTATCACAGTAACGCGCAGCATCACATCTTGACTCAAATCGAAGGCTTTTTGACAAAACTGCGCCTTAAGCTGAGCTTCTCTGTGGCACTTGTCGCTTTCATCTAACATCGAAATGTCTTCATAGATCAGCGGCACTTCTACCTGATCTTTGATCAGCTGTTCAGGTGACTCACTGCTTGCACCCGGCAATATGATGCTTCGCAGCACTTCGTGTCGTGTAATAATGCTCTCAAGTGCAGCATTAAATGCAAAAAGGTCAAGCTCTCCAGTAAAGACAAAGCTGGCAGGCATATGATATTGGCTACTGCCACTTTGTAGCTGATCAATAAGCCACAAACGTTGCTGGGAGAACGACAGCGGTAACGAATGAGTGCGCTCAACCATTGGGATTTCATCCCCTGTCGCTAACCGCTCAAAACTCGGTAGTGCATCAGCCAAGGCCTGTACACTCGGGGTTTTAAATAATTGCGGTAGGGTAATATCAACTTGCATTTCTTGACGAATTTGGCTGATAAGCTTGATCGCCAATAAAGAGTGGCCACCTAGCTCAAAAAAGCTGTCCTCTAGGCCAATACTCGCTGTTGGCAATATCGCCTGATACAACCCCATCAGCGTTTTTTGCTGTTCGGTCAATTGAGTATGCTGAGCGACCACATTGCTTTGCGCAGTATCTTGCTTTGTTGTTTCATAATCTGCGATTAAGGCCGCTTTATCCACTTTGCCGTTGGCAGTTAAAGGCATTACAGCAACAGTATGAAATGCCGCGGGGATCATATAGCTTGGCAACACCTCAGAGAGTTGCTGGCGCAATTGACGCGCAGACAATTTAGATTCAGTTTGCCATAGCACATGTGCTATCAGAGTTTGCGCATTGTCATCTACTGTCAGCGCGCAATCAACAATGCCCTGTATCGCCAAAATAAATTGCGATATAGCGTCTAAATCAATACGGTAACCACGCAGTTTAACTTGCTCATCTGTACGCCCCAAGTAACGAAGGTATTTAGGTGCACCGTGCGCGTCGAGTTGCCATTTCACCACATCACCAGAGCGATAAACAGACTGCATATGGTTTGCTGTGATGGTTCGCAATGTGAACTTTTTCGCTGTTAACTCTGCTTGATTAACATACCCTTGGCTCACCATACTACCCGCAATCAAAAGCTCACCGGCCATATTTCGTGCTACTGGTTGGTCAAATTCATCGACAACGAGCAAGGTGGCTCCCTCAATCGCAGAGCCAATGGGTATATCTGGCGCAGCTGCCAGTTCCGCCTGTGACATGGTTGTCGGAATATCAAACACACTGACACCCACAGTACTTTCAGTCGGGCCATACTCATTCACGATGTGACAGTTAGGCAACTTCTCTCTGAATTTAACCACCAGATCAGACTGAAGCGCTTCTCCGCCAACAATTAATCGGTGCAGGGTTTCACAAATTGGCTTGTCGTCCGTCAGAGATAAAACCGCACGTAAATGGGCGGGGGTTAATTTAAATAATGCGGCTTGTTTTGCCCAGAGCTTATCAATTAATTCAGGGATGAGCGCCACACCCTGCGGCAAAATAGTCAGTGAGCCCCCGCTCATTAATGTCGGCACAATCGCCGTTACTGTGGCATCAAATGCCGCAGGCGTGCTCATCACACTGTGCTGTAGCTCTAGCATCATATAACTGCTCATGGCATGGTGAAGATAGCCTTGCAAATTACTGTGATTAATGGGCACCCCTTTAGGTTGCCCCGTTGAACCTGAGGTATAAATGATATAGCAATCTCTTGCTGCCAGTGGTAACTCACAAGCAGGCAAGTCATTAATGTCTGCTGCTGTATCAGGGTATGAAGACAGTATTGACTCTTCGCTCAATGCATCATCTAGCAGTAAAAAGTCACTGCCAGCTTCTATCAGTTTGTCCGCGCTCTCACTGAATGCCAGTGTCAACATCACGTCCGCATCTGAGATGACATGCTCGAGTGTTTTTACTGGTGTGTCATGGTGCAAAGGCACATAAACATGCTCTGCTTTTAGCACCCCTAACATGGCAATCACGGTCAGCGGCCCTTCTGGCAACAATAGCGCAATACGCGTTTGTGGTTCGAAAGCCATCTCCAGCAAGCAATGCGCCAGCTGATTCGTAATGCGATCAACCTCTTCATAGCACCAGCTTTGCGCTGCAAAACTCAACGCCGTTCGCTGGGGGTGCTTGTGTGCAACTTGGCTAAATTGCATCGCCCATGAAGTCACCTCCGAATTAACCACTTCGATTGACTGACTTGCACGAATAAAAGCCTGCGAAACAGCGGGACGCCACAGGGTTAACTGAGACAAGGCTATATCTGGGTTATCGAGACATTGCTCCAATACCCACAGATATTGCGCATGAAAGTCTGCCATACTCTGCGGATCCCAAAGTGCAGTATCAAAGAGCCATTCAATGCAACATGTCTTGGCATCATCGATGACACATACTTCCAGATCAAGCTTGGCACTGCGTGCAGTTTGCGGTATCAGTTGCACCTCTAAATCTTGAAGCTGTAGAGTTTCGTTGACTTCGGTATTCACCCTAAATACGATCTGTGCCAACGGGTGTATCGCCAAGTTACGTGGCACGTCAAGTGCCTCTACCAACACATCAAATGGCACCACTTGATGGGCTTGTGCTGCCAAAAACTGCGCCTGACTGTCCTGTAAAGCCTCGTTAAACTGTGTACCTGTGGTAAATTTATCTCTCAAGACCAAGGTATTAATAAAGTTACCAATGACGGGCTCAAAAGCCTGCATTTCGCGCCCTGATACCGGCGTGGCAATCACGATATCTCGTTGCTGCTGTGCACGGCTCATCCACATACTAAACGCCGTTTTTAGCACTTGAAAGCGCGTGCATCCATGATGCTTGCAAAATACATGCATCGCACCTCTAAGCGAGTTCGGCAGCTCAAAGCAAGCAAGCTCCCCGCCTTTAACCGCTTCATTGGATCTGGCTCTGTCTGTGGGCAACATATGTACTTGCGGTATCTCTGCCAGCGCTTCACGCCAGTATTCTAGGCTTACTTGCCAATTTTCAGTGTCAGATACTCTGCGCTGCCAATCGATGAAGTCTAAATAGGTAAACTGCGGTGCTTCAATGGCATAATTTTGCTGCTCACTCGCTTGATACGCACGACTTAATGCATCGGCTAAGACTGCAATTGACCACCCATCTGAAATAATGTGATGCATGGTGATAAGCAGCATATGACTGGTTTGAGTGCATTTTACAAGTGTGGCTCGGAGCATCAGATCTGTGCTTAAATCAAAACCACGCTTGGTATCCGCCGTCACAATATCATCAATAAGACGCTGTTGATGACTGCCTTCATACGCTGATAAATCATCGTAATTCAGGGCAAAAACCTTGTCCGCATTGTCTTTTTGATAGGCCGTGCCCTGCGTATCTTGATGGAAGGTAAAACGCAGCATGGGGTGAGCTTGGACCACAGAACAAAATGCTCGATCTAAGCGCTCACAATCCAACTTACCCGTTATGTAATACGCACCTTGCAAATGGTATTGCTCACTGTGCCCTTGCATCTGGTCTATAAACCAAATTCGCTGCTGAGCAAAAGACAGCGAGTAGCTATCCTGCTTTGCAATTGACCTCACAGGAAGCTGTTCAATCTGCATATCCTGAGACTCTATACACAATGCCAATTCCGCTATGCAGGGGTTCGCAAAAATATGCTTTAAATTCAGAGATACGCCACATTGCACCTTAACCTCATTGAGTAGACGCATGGCCAATAATGAGTGTCCGCCAATAGCAAAAAAGCTATGATCAATGCCAATCCCTGAACAGCCTGTTAAAGTCGCAAACATATCCAAGAGCTGATGATGAAGTGCCGTTTGCGGTGCACGCGTTGCATCTGATATTTCTATGCTCAGCGATGCAAGGGCCCTGCGGTCTATTTTTCCATTATTCAGCTTGGGCAGTGAGGCTTGTTTGATCAAATATGCGGGGATCATGTGCGCAGGTAATTGCTGCTTTAACTGCTGTCGAATTACAGATTCACACTGCGTCCGTTCAGTGCGTTTTCCATCTGGTACAAAGTAGCCCACCAGCATGTTTTGCTGTGCAACTTGGCGGCAGATCACCGCGACTTCTTGCACTTGCTCCAGCGCTTGTAGCTTGCTTTCAACTTCAGCAATATCAACTCTAAAGCCATTGATTTTAAGTTGCTTATCCAGTCTGCCTAAAAACTCGACTTGACCGTCAAAATTACACTTAACTTGGTCGCCTGTACGATAATAACGGGCTGAATCGCCATCACCGACTTTAAGTGATACAAAGGCTTCGTCAGTCACTTTTGCGGCATTAATATAGCCATTTGCAAGACTCTCACCACCAATGTAAAGCTCTCCGGGTACACCCGCACACACGGGTTGTTGCTGCGCATCTAATATCGCGAATCTAATATGATTAAATGGCGCACCGATGGGGATGGACTCCAAATCATGCTCAGTTGGGATCTCAAAGGTGCACACTCCGATACACGCCTCAGTTGGCCCATAGTGATTAAACAGTCGTGCATCAGCGTTTAAGTTTCGAAGCTGCTGCACTAAGGTCAAACTAAGCGCCTCACCACCGAGTATCCACTGCTCGACATGTAAAGTGGATTGCTGCAACCAAGGCAATAACACCTGTGCAAAAGAAGGAGTGAGCTTTATCAGATTTACGTCGTGCTGATGACATGTTTTCACCAGCAATTCAGGTTCCGTGCTATCGCATAGCAGTACAGAGCCAGCCCCCATTAGCACTGGAAATATCCCTGTAAGCCCTAAATCAGTCGCAAGCCCAGTGACGATCGCCGAACGTGTCTCTTGAGTGAATGTCACACGCTCAGATACGCCCGCGACATACCTTGCCAGCGCATGGTGCGATATCACCGCACCTTTTGGTTTACCTGTACTGCCAGAAGTAAACATCACATAAGCAATGTCTTCACCTAATGGCATATTGGGCAAGCTTTGCTGTACACTTTGCGCATATAGACGGCTTATATCGAGCACATCTATACCATCCTCTTGCAGCTTTTCTATCTGCGCCAAGTGCTCACTCGCACATAACACACGCTGACTGCCTGCTTGTGACATGATTTCCAAGATACGCTCTGCTGGCGTCGCTGCATCGATAGGCAAATACGCGATACCCGCACGCATCGCCCCAAGCATCCAAATTAAGCTTTGAATATCACGCTGAACTAATAACGTGATCGGTGATGATGGAGGCTGATGCAGTGCATATAGGCGCAGAGCCACGCCTTCTAATTGCGTGATTAACGCATCATAGCTCATCACCGAAGGGGCTTGCCCACTCTCTGCGTTTTCTTGGATCAACGCTGTGCGCTCTGGGTAGCGCTGAGCGCTGTGATAAAGCCCTTCAATGACACTCACTGGTGCATCATTCAGCTGTGCAGCTCCCAAGATTGGTAGCGACGAAGGCAGTGAAATTTGACCGATAACTTGCTCTGTAGAGTGACAGGCCATATCAATCAAGGCAGTATAATCATCTGTAAATTGCTGCACAAATCGGGCATCAAACAGCTGCTTTGCATAATCTAGGCTCAGCTGTATGCCATCATGATCATCTGTGATACTCAAGGTCAGATCGTACTTGGCAGTGTGATTATCCAAATCAAAAAGCTCAGCACTGAGCTCATCGTTACGCACCACTCTTTGAGCAATACCATTGTAGTTAAACAATATTTGGAACAGCGCCGAATGCGCGGTGGATTTTGCCAAATCCAATGCATCTATGATCTCTTCCACCGCAACACTTTGGTGTTCAAGACCGGCTTTTACTAATTGGTGAGTTTGGGTCAAAATTTGCGCTAACGACTGCTGACCATGCAATCGTGCTCGCATCGGCAGCGTGTTAATAAAGCAGCCGACTACCTGCTCAAACTCAGCTTGAGTGCGATTTAAAACCGGCACACCTACAGTAATATCTTCAGCATGCCCATAGCGATGTAAAAGGGCATAAAATACCCCTAAAAAGCCTGCAAATGGGGTAACACCTAACTGCTGGCACAATGCAGAAAAGCGCTGTGCCTGAGACTGTGAAATAGACGCCTTTAGTTTGGCACCTTGATATTGCTTGTGTGCTTCACGTGGCACACTGGTCGGCAACTCAAAAACTGATAGATCTGCCAGTTGTTGCTGCCAGTAACTCAACTGCTGTTGATACGCGCTGCTTTGCTGGTATTTGTTTTCCCAGTGCACAAAGTCCAAATATTGAAGCGTTTTTTGCGCTTCAGCTTGTCCCGCTAATTCATCAATCAGTGACTGCGTAAACAGTCGAATTGACCAACCATCGGCGACAATATGGTGCATACACACATATAGCCATTGACCTTGCTCCTGCGCCACCAACAAGCGCGCTCTTACTAAGAGCTCTGACTCTAAATCAAATTGATAAGTTAACTCATTCTGTACCTTCTTCGCGGCGGCTTCACTGTCTATGCTGCCTGCCACAGATTGCACTTGTAAGGTCAGTTTTGCATCACGATTAACACTCTGGACAACCTCACCATCTTGCTCCTTGAATTGACTACGCAGTACATCATAACGCTGTAACACCGCATTTAGTGCGCTTTCTATTTGTGCCGGGCTATATGCTTTTGATAAGCGTAACAACCCCGCCATATTGTATGCATTGAGCTGTGTTTCGTACTGCTCGATAAACCAAATACGCTGCTGCGCGCGCGACAGCTTACCCACCTTTTGATGATGTCGCTGCATATATGCAATAAGTGCTTGCTTATGCTCCCTTATCAGCGCTAACTTTTGCGGCGGTATCTCGCTTTGCCGACTTCTGAGCTTTAAACGTCCATCTTGCACATATACAAAGATCCCTTGGCCATCTAACTCGGCCAATAAAGTTTCAATCGCTGAATTTTCCATTCTTACAAGTCCATCTCTGTCATGGATTTATCATCAAAAGCTGCGCTGATATCGCGCCCGCTAACTATGTCACTGATAACTTCTACTTGGGTCGCACCGTGCATTGCCTGCTCAGGATCTGCCTTCAGCACACCAATGCGCTGAGCAAGTAAAACGACACTGCTAAAATCAAACACATCAGCCACGGTGCAACGCACTGCAAAATGTCGGTTAATCCGGGATATCAACTGCATTGCCATTACCGAGTTACCACCACAGTCAAAAAAGCTACTGTCTGTGCTCATCTGCTCTATGGGTAATAAGTCGATAAAATATCCAAGTAAAGTCTGCTCTATCTGGTTATCTGGAGCGCGATGGCGCGCTACATGGCCAGTTTCAAGCACTGGCAATGCAAGCGACTTAGTATCAATTTTGCCATTCGGTGTGCGAGGCCACTGAGCAAGCCAACTGACAAATTCTGGTACCATATAGCTGGGTAACTTCATCATTAAATGCTGACGAATGGCACTATACTCCCACTGCACACCTTGCTGTGGACAAGAAAGGCAAAACGCGCATAAATGGGCTGTGCCTGACTGGGCTGTTTTGACTAAGACACGCACATCATCATGACCGAGTAACTTGCGCAATTGATATTCAACCTCGGCCAACTCGATGCGATGCCCATGCAACTTCACTTGGTTGTCTAACCGCCCTTGCAACTCAAATCGGCCATCGGGTAAACATCTTGCTTTATCACCTGTTTTATATAGTCGTAAAGGCTGATGATTAACGGTGTGCGTTACGAAACACTGAGCAGTCAACTCTGCGCGATTAAGATAACCTTTTGCCAAGCCCGCACCACTTATCCAAAGCTCACCCCAAACACCAATGGGCAACGGCCCGCTTTGCTCGTTGGCCTGCTCAGACATGACAAACAATCCCGTATTCGCAATGCCATGACCTATGGTAATGTCATGTGCATCGGTAATGTGCGCAACGCTTGACCAAATGGTGGTTTCTGTGGGCCCATACATATTCCAAAGCTGAATATTTTGGTTCAACAACTTTTCTGCCAGACTTACAGTCAATGGCTCACCGCCACACAGTACTGTGAGTCCTGCAATACAATTAGGAGCAGCTTGAATAATAAGTTGCCAAAGCGTCGGAGTGGCTTGCATAAAGGAGATCTGCTGTCGCTCAATCAATTCTGAAATCGCCAACGGATCGCTACACGCGGCTTCACTGGCAATCACTAAGGTCGACCCAGAAATAATGGGTAAGAATAACTCCAATGCCGCAATATCAAATGCCATCGTTGTAATGGCTAACACATGGTCTTGCTGGGAAATACCGGGCTTCTCTTGCATGGAAAGTAAAAAGTTGACCAAAGCACCATGGCTAATTTCAACCCCTTTTGGACGACCGCTTGAGCCCGAGGTATAAATCACATAAGCACGCTGCTCACTGACAACCGCGCTTTTTGGTAATGTGCTTTGGTACGCTGCAATTTCACTGACTTCGAGATCAATATCGACACACATCATGCCCGTATCAACCATGGTTTTAATTTCCGCGCATGGCGCATCGCACAGCAGCAAATCAGCGTGCGCATCTGACAGCACTTCCCGTATTCGCGCTTGCGGGTAAGTAACATCAATGGGCAAATAAGCCGATCCCGCTTTTAACACGGCGAGCAAAGCGACCAACAGTTTACTGGTGCGTGATAAAGCAACCGCCACTAAACTACCCGCCCCTACACCTTGCGCCATGAGGTAGTGTGCTAATTGATTCGATTGCGCTTCCAACGCTTGGTAACTGAGCTCAGTAATATCATCTTTCACCGCTATTTTTTGCGGTGTGTTGAATGCCTGTTGCGACACCATTTCAATCAATGAATCACACTCAAACCCCAGAGAAGAATTGGCCAGTTGTGCAGATAACATCTGGTTATAGTCATCATCTTTTAGCAACTCAAACAAGTCGCTGTGCATAGTCTGCTCAGCACAGATGTTAGCCGCCATGAATAGCCAAGACTGCGCAAAACGCGCGAACATGTCATCATCATATCTATCACGTTGATAATCGAGTTCAAACCACCACTGCTCACCAATATTCAAGATATTGCAAGACACTTCAAACTGACCAAAACAGTTGTTATTTGCGACCGAGGTCGATTGCAAACCACTGAATTCAGGTAACCCTTGTACACGGTCAAAATTAAATACCGTACTTGGCATGATCCAATCTTGCTCACACAAATGGGCATAGGGAAGATGCTGATGTTCAAACCCAGTGAGCAATCTGTCTTGCACCTGTGCGACCAATTCACCAAACGTCATCGTCGCTGAGACATCCAGTTGCAACGGTAGCATATTGGTGCAATAGCCAAGTAAATGCGCGTCTAATATGTCGGCGTCTACATCAGGGGAGAGCAGTTGGCGATCTGAGACTGGTACATTGACAGCAATGCGCGTTTGCTCAGACAATTTATGTAACCAAGCCACATAACAGGCCAATAGTGTTGCAAACAATCCGCAACCTTGCGCTTTTGCAACAGATTGTAGGTTTTGCACCGCTTGCGTGCTCACTGGATACCTCAGTTGTTGCACTTGATAGTTAGGCTGAGCTTTCGCATCTCGCTTTAGTGGCAAAGCTAACTGCTCACTACCTGCTAGCTGAGCTTGCCAATATTGCGTATCTTCCCCATAAATATTTGTCTGGGTGTAATTTGACAACGCTTGGGCATATTCACCAAAGCTTGGCGCACTTGGGCAAGCAACTTGCTCATCTGAACTGTAGTTTTGAGCTATTTTTGCCAATACCAACTGTAGAGAAATACCATCACATACAATGTGATGGGCTACCACACTCAAGTAATGGTTATGCGTATTGTCACTCAGTAAATAGAAGCGGCACAGACCCCCTTGCTCAAAATCAAATGACTGATAACGCAGCTCAGACAAACGCTGCTCAACTTCACAAAGGGACTCCTCAGGCGCAATAGAGAGACACATGAGTTCGGGGGCTGCACGAGTGATATGTTTAAGTTCAGCCACATCGACGCCACAACTTAGTAAAGGAAAGCTGCTCACCACATGCGCTACAGCGCGTTTAAGTTTGTCCACATCCAGTGCACCAGCCAAGCCAATACTGGCCTGCAAATGATATGCAAGTGCTCCACTTGAACTGCGTAGCGCCAGTGCCAGCAGTTGACTTTGTCCTTGGGTAAGCTGACCCGCATTACTGTCACTGCGTACAGAATGAACTTGCTTTGCAACATCACCAAAATAACCCGCTTGCTGCAACGTGAGTGCACTGTCTTTGACAGCGCGAATGACAAACTCAATATCCTCATCACTGTGTGCGGCACTGATAAAGCAATTGCGCCCTTCCCAAATGAATACCCCACGATTCAATAACTCATAAAAGAACACGTCTAGATTCTGGCTAAATTGAAAGCGAAACAGTGATGAGAATGCATTGATAGCAATCGGAATAGCATGCGCTTGAAAAAATGCATTCAGCTGCTCTTTTAAGTAGGTGGTTTTGCGCGCAAGTTCAATTTGCAACTCAGGGCCCTGACGTTTGATCTCCTTGAGTACCGCAACCGCACTTGCCATGCTCAAAGGGTGCTTACAAAACGTGCCTGCAAAAAAGGTGGTATCCGCTTGCGGAAACGACTGATCGCCGTATTGCCACACACCGCCATCAATGCCATCAAGATATTCTTTACTACCTGCAACCACACCAATGGGCAAGCCACCACCGACAATTTTCCCGTAAGTGGCCATATCTGCTTGAATGTCGAGTAATCCTTGTACGCCACTTGGGTGAGCGCGAAAGCCTGTGATCATTTCATCAAAAATTAAAGCGATGCCCAAGCGCTTCGTTAACGCTCTAAGCTGCTTTAAAAACTCGAATGGTTGAAGCTCAGGGTGGCGACTTTGCACAGGTTCAACTAACACGGCCGCTATCTCATGGCCATGTTGCTTTATCTGTTCAAGCGCAGAAAAGTCACCGTATTTAAGCACTAAGTTATCGGCAACGGTTTCGTGGCGTACCCCCGAACACATTGGCTCCACACGCTCACCACCCGGCGCGACAGCCGCCAATGTGCCATCAAAATGGCCATGATAAGCGCCTTCAAATTGAACAATGCGTGGTCGTTTAGTTTTATTTCTGGCAAGCCTCAATGCCGTCATCACCGCTTCAGTGCCCGAGTTGCAAAATGAGACTCGCGCCAAGCCTGTCAACTCACTGATAAGTGAAGCCGCCTCACAAGCTTGCGGGCTTGCAAGCCCTAACTGAATGCCACGTTCTAATTGCTGAGCAATTGCCGCATTGATAAATGAGGGCTTATGACCAAATAAATTCACCCCAAAGTCCATGGTAATATCGATATATTCATTGTCATCAATATCCCAAATTCGAGCACCCTCGCAGCGTTTGGCAAAAATGGGGTAAAGCATTTCTTTGCTCGATAACCTAAACCCAGCTGATGCGCGGCAATCGGCAAGATGCGACCTGTGCTGAGAGACCAGCCGCTTAGAGGCTGCTGTCTTTTGGCAGTACTGCGTGCTGAGCGCCTCACTGTGCTGACGTATTTCCTCAGTACCTGCTTGCCGCTGCAGCTGCTTGGCTTGAAAACCAGGCAGTACAGATGCCACCGATTGATGAGTCGACTCACTTGTTAAAGGCGTGACTTTTGAGTCTGCACAATGTGCTTGAGCGGCCGTTGAAAGCGTTGATTTATCTCCAACTTCTCCCCTTGGTTGCTGCCCAAGCCATGCCAACTGCTGTGCGGTGACATCGGATACACTGAGCTGTGCAGCATCACTGTTGACGCTCGCGGCAGCTTGCAGCTGTGCAGTACAAATACGCTCAATCAGGTGGCTATTATCAGATGCATTGATAGGGAAGCTTTCTAATCGTGGACTTGCAGCCTGTGGCGGCGTATTTTCCTCAACAGCATCTATTTCAGGCGTCAAATAATCACTATGTTGCGCTACATAGGCGACTAAGTTGGCTACTGTGCTCAACTCTTCATAAAACTGCCGCACACTGAACTCTAAATCGAACTGTTTTTCGAAAATGCGTACAGCCCGCATTATCATCAAAGAATCCACGCCCATTTCTAGCAGCGCCAAGTGCGGATCGATTTGCACAGCATCCATCCCCAGCTCTTTTGCCAAAGTAGATAAAATAAATTCTTCAATGGCTTGCGCCCTGTGAAGTTCATCTGTCACAGGCTGGGGTTGTATGGTGTTAGAAACAGTTGTTGATGATGGCTCTATTGCACTCATCCAGTGCGTATGTTTATCAAATGGATACTGAGGTAACGGCAAGCGCTGGGGATTAGACTCAGATAAAGATGTGTAAAAATCCTGCCACTTAATGTCAAAACCAAGCTCATATAGATTGGCAATACACTCACCCAAGCGCTCGCGCTCATCACCCTTATCACGCAACACGGATAGGTAAGTCGCTTCGATACGTGGCAAATTCTCTTGGATCAAGCCACTTAAAATCGGTTTGGGGCCAAGCTCAATCAAACACATCGATGTCAGCTCATGCAACGACTGCAAGCTGGCATCAAATCGCACTGGTTGCGTAATTTGCTCACACCAATAATTGGCGTCAGTGATTCTGTCTTGCTCTACTTTGCCTGTCACTGAAGAAACAAACTCCAGTGTCGGCTTATGCAAAGTGACCGAGCCGACCACCTTGGCAAATGCCTCTAACATGGGCGCCATGAGTGGCGAGTGGAACGCTGCCCCCGTATTCAGGGCTTTGTAGCGGACTTCCATAGCCGTTAACTGTTGACTAATGTGTGTGATCGCATCCATGCTGCCAGAAAAGACCACGCCCGCTTCCCCATGATAGGCAGAAATAGCAGCTGTATGTGTATGCTCAGCAATAACAGACTGCGCTTGATCAAGAGTGCACCTAGCAGCAATCATTTGGCCACCGGCATCTAATTCATGCATTAGGGTCGCCCGCGCGCTCACCAACTTAAGTGCATCAGCCAAAGACATCACACCGGCAATGCAGGCTGCTGCATATTCACCAACACTGTGACTGATCAATAAATCAGGGAAAATACCTAATGAATTAAGTCGTTTTGCCATCGCATACTCAACAGCAAAAATGGCGACTTGGGTCCAGCGAATGTGATTTAATTTTTCATGATGTGCCTCAGCGTAGAGCACGTCAGTTAAACGCTCATCATAATGCGCAAGCAACAGAGACTCACATTCATCTATTGCCGCTTTAAACACAGCATCAGATTGATACAGTGCTTTGCCCATATTCGGGTATTGGGCGCCCTGCCCGGTGAATAAAAACACCACTTTTGACGGGCTGACGCTCTGATCCACTGGCATCATAGACACGTCAGCAACATTCAGTTGCTGCACGAGCGCTTGCTTATCTATGCCATAAAACGCTTTTTTAACCCCTTTTAAGGCAGGTGATACCGATACTTGCGCAATCAAATCAGCACTTGCTTTATCACCGAGGTTTGCCAACTGGCGTGCAAACTGTTTTGCCCAGCTTGATAGTGCCTGTGACGATTTTGCAGCCAGTGGCAATACGTAGCAGCTAGGCTGTTTCACCGCTTGATTATGCACAGCTTTTCCCTTTGGAGGCGGCGCCATAATGACATGCGCATTGGTCCCGCCAAAACCAAATGAACTCACCGCAGCTAAACCCAGTGTGCCCTCATTGGTTGGCCAAGGCGTATCTCCGGTTGGGATCGAAATAGCGTATTTTGACCACGGAATATGGCTATTAAGCGTCTCGCTATAACGCTGCGCAGGGATCTGCTGATGTTTAAAGCACAGCAAGGTTTTGATAAGCCCTGCCAAACCTGCTGCCGACTCTAAATGACCAATATTGGCCTTGATTGACCCCACCAACAATGTGTTGCTGCGCTGCTGACCGTATACCTGTTGCAGAGCTGACACCTCAATAGGGTCGCCTAATTTTGTCCCAGTGCCATGTGCTTCCACATATTCAATATCTTGTGCAGTAACACCAGCATGCGCAAGCGCAGATTGGATCACTTGCTGCTGTGCCCGGCCATTGGGCGCAGTGATCCCATTACTGCGCCCGTCTTGATTGACTGCACTCCCTTTGATCACGCCATAAATCGGGTCATTGTCTTCGATGGCTTGCGATAAAGGTTTTAGTAAAATAGAACCAACGCCTTCGCTGCGCACATACCCATTGGCACTGTCAGAAAACGTCTTGCATCGCCCATCGGCTGCCAGCATCTGCGCGTTATCACATGCTTGCGATACATCATCACTCAAAATCAGGTTAACACCCGCTACCAATGCCTGAGGTATATCGCCGCTTCTCATTGCCTGTATAGCATGATGCAGTGCCACCAGCGACGAGGAACATGCCGTATCAATCGCAAGGCTAGGGCCGGTAAAGTTGTAAAAATACGATAGTCGATTTGCAGCGATACTCAGCGCATTACCCGTACCGAGATAGGCGGTACTTTTTTGCACTTGCTGTGAGAGTGAAAAGTAGTCACTTTGTGAAATACCAACATACACCCCCACCTTTAAGCCAACCAATTGCGCTGGCATATACCCTGCGGATTGAATTGCATGAAACGTGTTTTCCAACAGCAGACGTTGCTGAGGGTCAATGTGTTTCGCTTCACTTGGGGAAATACCAAAAACCGTGTGGTCAAATTCAGCAATGTCATCTAGATACCCGCCTAAACGCTGTGCATTCACATCAGCACACAATTGTTGGCGGTGCTCACTTGGGGTACTAATGGCCTCCTGCTCAGTGCTTAATAACTGCCATAGTTCATCTAGGTTATTGGCTCCTGGGTATCGGCACGCCATGCCAATGACAGCAATATCTGTCTCTTGCTCCTCAGCACTGGAGGTAGCTTTATTTTGTGACTCGTCACGCGATTGCGCTTGCTTACTTTTTGATTCTATATATAGATTTTCTTTACTAGATTGAGTCAGCGCGGCTTTTACTTCGTCAAATTGACAAAGATATTGAGCAAGCTCACTAATGCTTGGGTACTCATACAAAATGGTCGACTCAAGCTCGATGCCATGTAGTTCAATCAACTCCCCAGAAATGCGCACAGCCTTCATTGAGTCCACCCCCAAGGATAAAAAGGAGGCATCCACATCTAACTCTGTGTGTTCTACACCGACTTCTATGGCGATGATAGTTTGTAGTAGCTGGCACGCACTGCGATATAAAGCTTGATCTGATTTAAGCTGTGTATTTTTAGCAGCTAAGGGCGCGGTTTGCTTGTCTGGTTGTCCTGATTTATACGCTGCTAAAACCTCAAAACGCCCTTGTTCATAGTGTGCTTTATTTTCTTGGCGTTGCACCTTGCCGCTGGAGGTTTTGCACAAACGGCCAGGCTTGATCAAAACCACATCATAAGGCGCTATGCCATGCTGTTCGACAATGGCACTGATTATTTTGTCTATCACTTGTTTGTGATCTAACTTGCGAATAGCGGTGCGTTTAACTTGCTGTACAACAACCAATTTATCTTCATTATCAGCATGCACATAAAAAGCTGCGCCGCCATTGCTCTCAAGTGCACTATCACTTTCACTGACCGTAAGCTCAATATCTTGCGGATAATAATTTTTGCCACGGAAAATCAATACATCTTTAGAACGCCCTGTAACAAAGAGTTCATGCTGCTGTAAAAAGCCCAAATCACCCGTACGTAAGTAAGATCCGCTTTCTTCACCTGCGATAGTCGCTTGGAAAATGGCTTTTGTTTGCTCAGGCTTATTCCAGTAACCTTTAGCGACACTCGCCCCTTTCACCCAGATCTCGCCAACTTCCCCTTCTTTGCAGCGCTTTAGTGTGCTTGGCGACACGATAGCAACTTCATGCTCACACCATGTATGGCCACTAGACACAGCTTGATAAGCTGACGACTCAGCATTGTTCCCATTTTCGATGATGTGTTCCTGTATTTTAGCCACACCATCCAGCATTTTGTCATTATCGAGAGTCAAAATTATCGGCTCGCTAAGCAAGGAGCCACCCGTTGCAAAAAGTGTTGTTTCAGCCATGCCGTAGCATGGAGACAAACTCTCTTTACGTAATCCACATTGCTTAAATTTTTCGTAAAAACGCTTGAGAGTGCTGGCGCGAACAGGCTCTGCACCATTTAGAGCTGATTGCCAATGGGATAAATCAAGCTCTGCTAATTCTTCTTCTTTGATGGTATCAACACACAAGTCGTAGGCAAAATTAGGCGCACTGGATGTCACCCCTTTAAACTCAGTCAGTAATTTGAGCCAACGCAGTGGTTTTTGTAAAAAGTAGGTAGGATTCATTAAGCACGCTGGCGCACCAACATAAATTGGCTGCAATATGCCAAAAATTAATCCCATATCATGAAAGTGAGGCAACCAGCTGACGATTGGCGTCTGGCTACTGTGGCCAAAGGCCACCTTCATCATTTCTTCGTTATCGATAATATTATCGTGGGTGACCATAACCCCCTTTGGTGCCCCAGTAGAGCCAGATGTATATTGTAAAAATGCTAAATCTTGACCCTTTACTGAAATGGCTTGCCAATCACGCTTAACGTCACACGTTATGGTATCCGTTGTAAACAATGCCAAGTCATTGAGACTGGCTTCTGACTCAAACAATGGACGTGCGATTTCATTCACTTTCTCAGAGGTCAACACACCTTTAGCGCCAGCATCCTCAATAATGCTTCGTAGCCGTGTAATATTTTGATTCTTTTTTGGCGGGTACACAGGGACAGCAATAATCCCTGCGTATAGACACGCAAAAAACGCTTCGATAAACGCAAAGCCTGAGTTATATAGCAAAAGCGCGCGATCACCTTGTTCAAAATGTGCACTTAGGTGTTGTGCTATTTGTCTAGCCCGTTGATCTAGCTGCTGATAAGTCAATGATTGACTGGGAAGGTCGTCGGAGAAAAAATATTGGTACGCAGTGTCACCACCACGAGTATTCGCTAATGTAACTAACGCAGTCACTAAGTCTGTTTTCATGCCATGCCCACAAAAAGAGTGATTAAGTGATCTCTGTGCTAGGATCTGGCCGCTCGACAGGCTTTGTGTTCTATGCAATGAAGGCTGTTACCGCAATCCTAGCTCTAACCACAAAATTGAAAAAAATTAATCAATTTAAAATTTACAACGAACTAACAACCGCGAGACATATAGCTTATCACTGCTATGCATACGCTTGTAGACGCGCAAAAAAAGAAGGTTAATTAACTTCTAAACACTGCAAGTTAAGTTAATAGACTACACCTTTTACCACTTCCTAAAAACCAATAAAACATTGATTAAAAAGGATTATAAATAAAAGAAAATGCTACTCATGCAGGCAAGACAACTAGACAACAATACCCATTACCTAAAAATCAGAATATTCTTTATTAATTCAATACTGCCATTAAGATGCTATCACACAAAATGAAAAAATAAATCAAAATTACCAAAAATTAACAATTGGATAAGATATAACCTTTGGTAAAGTTTAAACTTTGTGGAACAGTGCTGCCCAAGTTAGCACTTTTTGCATGTTGTTCCAGACTTTGTTTTTAAACACATTACGTTATATCAAACAGCTATCATTTTTAGTTTCACACCCCATCCAGTGATTAGCCTAGCAATGCTACATGAAGGCTATTTGACATAAAGAGACACAACACAAAAATTCATCTTAGTAATGAATAGATACCAGCGCTGTCAAATATTTATACTTAAATCAGCCATTGCTATCTGTTTAATTAAACTATACTGAAGCTAGGATAGCCGCAGTCTGAAAGGGTAACTGCTTAATTTAACAGTGAGTACTTTAATGGCCTTAACAGATTGCAACCCATCGTCATTAACGGATTAAACAATGTATAGCGACGTTTTTGCTGCCGAGATAGGCAAACGGCAGTAAAGGAATGAAAATGGATAAAGTATATTCAATCAACCTCAAGGTTTGGTTAACGCTCCTTTCCACGCTCTCGGCAGCTATATTTGCATTCGTGCTTATCATTTTTAGTTTTGGCGTTAAAAAAGATTTTATTGTTGAGCAGACAATCTCCACTTCGACGCAATTTTCAATGAATATGGTGTCGACTTTGCAAAATGGTAGCCCTGATGCTGTTCGTGCAAAAATAAGCGCTCCCACTTTTATTTCTCCACCGCCTGTTACGCTGGTAACAGATAAAGCGCTTAATATTTTATATAGCTCAGAGAAAAAGCATGTTGGTTTAAACGCTCAGGCCTTATTTCCACTTATCGACAAGGTAAAAATTGTCCAAGATAACACAGCGTTATCATATTACTTTGATGAAGGCACAAACATTTTAGCGACCTCGCAAATTGTTCCATTCACGGACACGCCAAGCAATGATGCCAATTCATCCCAATTCATTTATAGCCAATATGATCTCACTGATACGTTTGCACAACTGTTACAGCACTACAACCACAATGCTTGGTTTATCGTTTTTGCAATTGTATTTGTCTCATTATTAGCATTACTGGTGACCTATTGCTTTATTCATCGCCCCATTTCAGCCCTAGTGCAATATAGTAACCAATTAGGGGATTTTAAATTCATTCGAGAGCACAGCATTGATGGACACGGAGAACTAAAACTATTAGCAAACAATATTGCACGCGCTTCGTATGCGCTGGAACTCGGTTTTAAACAGCAAAAATACGCAGAGCAAACAGCCATAGAACAACACAGTATGCTGGAAGGTATTTTTTCTGCACTGCCGGATATCTTTTTTATCATTGATAAACAAGGCAAAATCTTAGAATGCCATTACAGTAATAGTGAAAACCTTCCCATGCCCGAAGTGCAATTTGTCGGTCAAAAGCTGGTAGATATACTCCCTTCGCATGCAGCCAAACACTTTATCAAAGCCATCTCAACCATTGAGCAAAGCGGTCAGCTAACGCAAATAGATTACAAACTAGAAAGCACAAAAAACAGTAAACATTTTGAAGCGCGCTTAAATGCGATCCCCAATTCACATAAATTAGTTATTGCAGTCAGAGATATCACCGATCAGAAGCGCCAAGAAGAAGTCATTCTCAAGCATGCTTTTTACGATACGCTCACCAACCTACCCAATCGCTTTTTAGCACTCGACCGCCTTCAGCAAATGATCCACGAAGCTAAACGTAACCACCAACTCATAGCAGTCGGATTTATTGATTTAGATGACTTTAAAAAAGTAAACGACTCGATGGGCCATGAGGTAGGAGATAAAGTACTTATCCACTCGGCAAGCGTGTTAAAAAGTGCGTTGCGAAAACACGATACCGTTGCGCGCCTTGGCGGCGACGAATTTATATTATTACTTGGGGATATTCACACTCACCATGATATCACCGCAATCGCAACTAAGCTGGTACAACTATTTCGTTCCCCTTTCGAAATAGATGAACGTGCGTTCACTATCTCTTTAAGTCTTGGTATTACAGTATTTCCTGACGATGCAGATTCTCCGAATGAGCTATTAAGAAAGGCTGATTCAGCCATGTATAGTGCAAAACAAATGGGCAGAAATACCTTTTCATTTTTCACAGAGAGTATGAGCCAAGATCTCAATCGTCGATTAAAATTAGAAGATCAAATGCGTGGCGCGCTAGAAAAGGGAGAGTTTTCAGTCTATTTTCAACCACAATATGATTTATCTAATGGCTTTGTCGTTGGCGCCGAAGCGCTACTACGCTGGCATAATGAAGAACTAGGCTGGATCTCTCCAGCAGAATTTATTCCGCTTGCAGAGCAAACCGGGTACATCATCGAGCTTGGTGAATTTGTGCTAGAGCAAGCGATTCTGCAAATTGCGCATTTACAAACAGTATACCCTCACCCATATCGTATTGCCGTCAATTTATCTCCACGACAATTCAAAGATCCTAACCTAGTCAATACCATTAGTGCTCTGATCCACAGGCATAAAATCGACACTCAGTATCTTGAGTTAGAGATCACTGAAGGCGTGCTGCTTACCGGTGATGCGCTGGTTAAAGATGCCCTATTTGAATTTCATCAACTAGGTGTCATTGTCTCTATGGATGATTTTGGCACTGGGTACTCGTCTTTAAACTATTTGCGTTTATACCCATTTGACGTAGTGAAAATAGACCAGAGCTTTATCTTTGACATGCACACCAGCGAACAGGTAGAGCAACTTGTCAAAACCATCATCACCATGGCCCATAATTTAGGTATAAAAGTAATCGCCGAAGGCATAGAAACCCAGCTACAATTAGATACTTTAGCCGCACTTGGTTGTGACTTGGGCCAAGGTTACTTTTTAGGTAAACCTATGTCAAAAATTGATTTTGAAGCGTGGTTAGCGCAATATGCACAACAACCTTTGAATATTGAGAATAAATCCTTGTCGATACAAGACTATTAAATTGAATATGTTAGTATTGAGAAGTAGTGTAAGGATTTAGAATATGAATATAGAACTACTCGTTACAAAAGCTAAGCAAGTCTGCGACAATCGCGGTGCGCGCTTCACACCTATCAGAGAGAAAGTGTTTCGCTTGCTCGCGACAAAACAAGGTGGTGTTGGTGCATATGATTTGCTCGAAGAGTTAAAAATAACAGAAAGCAGCGCCAAACCTGCTACAGTGTATCGCGCATTAGACTTTTTGTCTGAGCTAGGTTTCATCCATAAAATCGAGAGCACAAACTCATTTATGTTGTGTCACCACTTTGATCATATCCACCCTGTCCAACTCCTGATTTGTGATAGTTGTGGGCATGTTCAAGAGTTGCATTCTGGTGCCATCTCTCATGAGTTAAATAATTTATCAGCTGAAAAAGGCTTTAAAGTAAAAGCACAGACAATCGAAGCCCATGGGCTATGTGAAAAGTGCCAAGAGTAGTGCAGCTAACAAAAAAGCCACTACACTTAAACTAATGTCTGTTATAACGAATAAAACAAGGGACCTAAAATATGAATGTTGAGTTCATCAACCCTTTTTTATCTTCACTAATAAATGTATTAGCGACCATGGCGCAAACAGAGTTGACGCCTGGTAAGCCAAAGATAAAAAAAGATGAAGTCGCCCGTGGGGACGTATCTGGATTAATTGGTATGGTTGGCCCACAAACCAAAGGCTCTTTTTCAATTACGTTTGATGAAAGCCTCGCGCTTGCCATCATGGAAAGAATGCTTGGTGAACGACCGGAAAAAATCAATGAAGAAGTCACAGATATGGTTGGTGAAATAACCAACATGGTTACCGGTGGCGCTAAGAATTTACTCGGCGAAAAAGGTTATGACTTTGATATGGCAACACCGCTTGTTGTATCTGGACCTGGTCATACGATTACGCATAAATGTGAAGGGGCAAAAATTATTATGCCATTCACCTCAGAAGATGGTAACGCAAATATAGAGGTCAGCTTCGACAAGCTATGAGTTGGCACCAATCTGTGATCACACTGAAGCCTCGAGCACGAGGCTTTCATCTTATTGATGACGAATTACTTACCCAAATTCCCCAACTGAGCTATTACAAAGTTGGTTTACTTCATTTATTTATTCAGCATACATCAGCTAGTCTTACTGTGAATGAAAATGCGGACCCAACTGTACGCATGGATATGGAAAGTCATTTCAATCATTTTGTTCCACAAAACCAACACTATTACCGTCATGACTATGAGGGTGATGATGATATGCCAGCCCATATAAAGTCCAGCACACTCGGTTGTGAAGTGACTATCCCTATTTATCAAGGACAGCTTAATTTAGGCACTTGGCAAGGGGTGTATTTAGGTGAGCACAGAGATCATGGCGGACCGAGGCGCGTTGTTGCAACGCTGCAAGGTCAATTGCTAGAGTGAGCGCAGCTCACTCATCACAGTATTCATAGCTCACACGAGGTGTAACGTTACAAAGCAGCTCGTATGGGATCGTATCCGCACATACGGCAACCTCTTCAACGGGGAGTGTTGGCCCCCACATTTCTACTTCGTCACCCACTGCTATCTGCGCTTCATTACTGCCGATATCGACACTTATCATGTCCATAGATACGCTGCCAACGATGCCATAGCGTTGACCTTTTATTACCACAGGTGTGCCTTGCTTTGCGTGACGAGGATAGCCATCACCATAACCCATAGCAACGACCGCAAGCGTTGTCGATTGCGCACATTGCCAACGTCCACCATAACCAACACGATCGCCCTGAACGACATGCTTTATCGCAATAACACGGGTTTTCAGACGCATGACAGGTTTTAACTTATGATCTGTACCTACTTTTTCTAACATAGGTGATACACCGTACAACATCAGTCCAGATCTCACCCAATCAAAATGCGCATCAGGCCAACCAATTACCCCTGCAGAATTTGCCAAACATAGCGCTTCGTTCGTCCCAGATACAATTTCAGCAAATAAATCTATCTGCGTTTGAGTAAAGTCATTGCCCACATCATCCGCACACGGAAAATGCGTCATTAAATTCACCGCAGGTTTAACATTATCGCACTGCTTTAAACGCCGATAAAAGTTGTCAAATTGCTCAGGCTCCACACCCAAGCGGTGCATGCCTGTATCAACTTTCAACCAAACTGACAATGGCATATCCAGATCGCTTTGCTCAATCGCTACTAGCTGGCTCTCATCGTGCACAACGGTCTCAAAGTTATTGGCAAGGAGAATGGGTAAATCGCTCGGATCGAAGAAGCCTTCAAGTAAAATAATTGGCTTGGTTAAGCCGCCAGCACGCAGTGCCAATGCTTCATCGATCCGTGCCACGGCAAAGGCATCTGCATCAGACAAGCACTGAGCAATTTTAACTAAACCATGCCCATAGGCATTGGCCTTTAGCACCGCCATCACTTTTGAATGAGGCGCGATTTTTTTTACGCGCGCCAAATTGTAACGCAGTGCAGGTATATTTATTTCAGCTGTGGCTAAACGCATTGCCAGTAACCCTCATTACTTCTGGGCTTAATACTCATCATCCATGGCAGGCCCAGCATAATTATCAAAACGAGAGTATTGACCTTGGAAGGTTAACCTAACCTTACCAATTGGACCGTTACGCTGTTTACCTATGATAATTTCAGCAGTGCCTTTGTCTGGACTGTCATCGTTATATACTTCATCACGATAAATAAACATGATTAAGTCGGCATCCTGCTCGATTGACCCTGATTCCCTCAAATCTGAGTTAACTGGGCGTTTATCTGCACGTTGCTCTAGGGTACGGTTAAGCTGAGAAAGGGCAATAACAGGACACTCAAGTTCTTTTGCTAATGCTTTTAATGAACGAGATATTTCTGCGATTTCCAAAGTACGGTTATCAGATAAGCTAGGTACACGCATAAGCTGCAAGTAGTCCACCATGATCATACTGATCCCGCCATGATCTCGGGCGATACGACGTGCTCTAGAACGCACATCAGTAGGCGTCAAACCCGATGCATCATCAATATACATTTGCCCTTTTTCCATTAAAAGGCCCATAGTAGACGATAAACGCGCCCAATCATCATCATCTAATTGACCTGTTCTCACCTTAGTTTGGTTAATACGGCCAAGTGATGCCAACATCCTCATCATGATCTGTTCCGAGGGCATCTCTAGTGAATAGATGAGTACAGGTTTATCCTGCGTCATTGCGGCGTGCTCAGCTAAGTTCATCGCAAATGTGGTTTTACCCATCGATGGACGCGCTGCAACAATAATCAGATCTGACGGCTGTAAACCCGCGGTCATCTGATCTAAGTCTGAGTAGCCAGAGCTCACCCCAGTTACACCATCTTGTGGAGACTGATAAAGCTCTTCGATTTTGTCTATGGTCTTTTCCAAAATACTGTGAATATTTTGCGGACCTTCAGTACTCTTACTGCGCTGCTCTGCAATTTTGAAAACTTTACTTTCAGCCAAATCCAGTAAATCGTGACTTGTTCGCCCTTCAGGGTTAAAGCCCGCTTCTGCAATTTCATTGGCAACTGAGATCATCTCTCGAACAACGGCACGTTCACGCACAATACTGGCATAAGCATCAATATTGGCGGCACTTGGCGTGTTTTTGGCAATTTCAGCCAAATAAGCGAATCCACCAATCGAGTCTAATTGGTTGTTCTTTTCCAAGTTCTCAGAAATGGTAATCAGATCTATCGGCTGACCAAGCTCAACGAGTTTAGTCATGGCTTCGAAGATCAGTTTATGCGTGCGTGTGTAAAAGTCTTGTGCAACAACTAGTTCCGCAACGCGGTCAAATGCTTGGTTATCAAGCATTAAGCCCCCTAAAACAGACTGCTCTGCTTCGATGGAGTGCGGTGGAACTTTTAGTGTATCGACTTGTTGATCAGGTTTGGCCATAGTACGACAAAAACAAATGAGTGGATTTGTTATTGTAACCTTAAAACAGATAAAACTGAATGCTGATGAGCTCAGTGATGGGGCTAATCGTCAAAAAGTACTGGCCCAACAGAGTTGGGCCGAAGTCCTTAGCGATGTTTTTTCAGCTCGATGCGACCACTAACTGTGTCTATTTCAATATCAGCATCACCTGAGCCGATTGTGAATTCGAGCTCTCTGGATGGGCCATACTTTGCTTTGTGTACTTTATCATTACTCAGCTCATTTGAGATTTTACCACCCGCATGCGCATCAATATCAAACTTGGCAGAAATATCTGATGGGAAATATAACTCAGCATCTCCACTGACTGACTCGAGGTTCACTCTGGCATTAGGTAGTAATTTAGCAACTTTAACTTCAATTTCGCCGTTAACAGTATTCAGCCTTAGCTCTTGCAACTGCGCAATCTCAAAATCGACCTCTCCATTGACATTTTCTAGTCTAATTTCTGTTGCCTGCGTTTTACTTTCAATAGAACCATTTACCGCATTGAAGCGCACCTTGCCCTTTGAGCCGATGTCTTCGATGTCGCCATTGACCGTTTCATAACGAATACGACCGTCTAAATCTTTACTAACAATGTCACCATTGACCGTTTCAAGGCGCACTTTGCCACTGATCTGAGCTGCTTTAATGTCACCATTAACCGTTTTTATATAAGCACCCGCCATTAACTGAGCGGCTTCAACATCAACTTGTACACCTTCAAACACCAATTCACTTTGCTTTGGCATGAAAACTTTAAGTTCAGAGCCATCATGTTGACGTCCCCAATTTCTTGAGCTCGAGGGCATCTTCACAATAAACTTTGTCTTGCTGCCCTGACTCTCAAGTTTATAGCCTTTAGCATCTTCATCTAGCTCACCCACCACTTTAAATGCGGGCTTGTCCCATGTCTTTATTTCTACATGGCCACGTTGATTTTCAATGTAAACCTTGCCATCTAATGGAATTTCAATCTCTTTATCAATCTTCTCACCCGCCAACGTCGCCAAAGGGAACATGGCTAAACTCAACATCAATGCTTTCATCCTACTTCTCCTAAATTTCTTGCCAACGAGGTTGATGAACTCGCTCTATTAAATCTAATTGTTGCTGATAAACCTGAGCTAACATCTGCAATAAAGCGGCATTTTGCGTATCATTCTCAAGCGCAAGCTTAATCGCTTGCTCAGCTTCTTCTAATTCTTGTAACTGTACTTGCCAATCATTTGTCAATGCTGGTTGGTTGCCATACTGAACCAGTAAAATTTGCTTTTGTTGCTCAAAATACTGGCTCATTTGCACCATATTGTTTTGTTCGGGCATACTCAGACTAAAGTACATCACACACATACCAATACAGGTTGCAGCAGCAAGCGCTGACATTTGACGCCAAACCCCACTCCCCTTAGCCGCTTCGTTAATATGCACCGTATCTGGTTGTGCATTGATAGCTTTATCAATACCTTGCCAAAGTGGTCGCTGAGGTTCAGGCAAATCTTGTTGCTGCTGTGCTTTGCTCACTTCTTGAGACAAAAACTCATCAAATGTTGGCTTAGTCATTTTCATACCACTCCTGTAACAACTTTTTTGCCCTGTGGTACTGAGATTTACTCGACCCCACAGCCATACCTAGCATCTCGGCGATTTCTTCATGACGATAGCCTTCCACACCATGTAGTACGAATACCAGTCTGGCTCTTTCTGGAAGCCTAAGCACTAGCTTATCCAAGCCGTTTAAATCACCGCACAAAGCAATCCCCGCTTCATCCATACCACTGTTTTCAAAGCTAACCACTTTTTGTAACCAGTTTTTATGCTTACGCAAATAACTAATCGCAATGTTTGATGTGACACTGTGCAGCCACGTCGTAAATTTAGACTTGCCATCAAATTGCGAAATCTTATGCCATAGCTGAACGAACACTTCCTGGCTGGCATCTTCAGCGTGAGCCTGATCAGCAAGTAACCTTAAGCACAAGGCATAAACGCGCCGGTGACATTGCTCATATAAAGCCGCAAATGCCGCTTGGTCGCCCTGCTGAGTGCGCTTAACCAACTGTTCAAGCTCATCACAAGGATGTATGGCGTCAACTAACATATTTTAATTCCTTTACCGCAAGGCAATGATAATGACATAACGAAGCAAAAAAAGAAGTGTTTAAATCCAGTTTTAACATACGCTTATCTGGCCTATCGTCTAAAATCACATCAGGCCCCCGCAGTGCCTTTCATAATTGGTAAGACGCAGCGTAATGAGAAAAGGTTTAAATTAAATTGAAATGTTTTTAATAAGATAAGCACAGCAGGTGCTGAGAGCGCTATTTGGGTGTGAATAAACCTCTCACCGATGAATTACTCACTCTTACTGGTTTCTTCTGTATCATCAGTAAACTCTTCAGGGTGTTTATAGCGCCACCCTTTAAACTCCAATTTTGCGGGCTCTTTCACCGTACCGCCATTGCCAAGCTTAAGATCTTTCAACGCTTCATCAAAATGAATACCGCTACCGCCATTCGCTTCAATCGTCGCACCGCGCACAGTACCAAAAAACTGTCCACTGCCGTTCATAGAAATTGAGGTCAGTGGTGCGTAGATCACCGCATATAAAGATGACGTGCCACTGACAATAATGCCATTTTTGTTATCTGCACTATTGTCATTGGGGTCAGGCTTATAGGATGAGAAAATATTGAATGTGCCAAGTCCGCTTGCTGTTATACCTGGATCTTCTGTGATAACTTGGGCACTGGCGCCTAACCTCACTTTACCCGTCACAAAAATGGTCAAACTAGCGCCAGCCGCAATATTTAAACGACTATTACCTGTCATGACAAAATCACCGTCAATCAACCAAATAACATCCCCACCAATCACATTTGGTTCCCCAACAGGTTTAATATCCACGACACCATCACCGCCAATGGTCAAGTTTTTCATGCCATAAACATATTCCCTGTTTTCATCAATCCTGCCATGAACTTGTTTGTTGACCCCAAATAAATAGATGTCAGTTTCGGTTGAGTCTTGCTGTTTAACTACCTCGACACCATTGTATTTAATGTGCTCTAACTTGCTTGATTGAGGTCTAAACGTATAAATATGCTTAGATTTAACTTCAACATTCTCATAGCCGTTATTATCAATGATGATATCAGGCATATTGCTAGGCAGCGCAAGTGGGTCGCATTCATCAACCGTTGTTTCGTCATGATTCGGGGAGTTCGGGTCATACACACGCACAGCTTCTACATTGGGATTAACTTTAAATTTTTCTGCGGTGTAATATACGCCATCTTGAGAATGCTCCGTGGCTAACTCAAACTTACCTGTGCCGCCATACTGGATATCAAAAGGGTCATTGAACTCGTTGAGAATATCAGCCCCCCAAAGCATTTCTACATTCCCATTAGCACGCACAACACCGGTAATGTCACCGCCTCGATGAATGATGAAACCTTGCGTCAATGCATCCCCTTGAACTCGAACACCACTACCATGTGAGATATCAATGCCCGTGTTGGATTGCACATTACCAATAACAGGCGATGAGCCCTTGAGGTACAAGACGCCTGAAGCTTTAACATCTCCTCGAATCGGCGAGTGTCCAGAGAGCACCACATCTGAGTCGCCAATCACGGTATTCACATCACCGTTATCGCTTTTGGTATCCTCGTAGCTACCAGATTTGGAGTCATAGCTATCCACCAAGCCACTACCAGATAAATTCACCCCTTTACAGCCTGTTACCGGGTTATTAAAAACCGGCTCAACAACAGCATCTGTAAATTCAAAAACCGCCACCATATTATTAGCTGCGTCGTCACCATATTTGTTACCCAGGCTACCTACTTCAATGATACCTGCCTCAGGTGAGGTGATCGTTGTTGAAAATTGGCCATCTCCAGTCGCTTGATTATTTATACCTGTAACATTCCCTAATACATCAGCCAATGTCGCTGAGGGGTTGATCGTGGTCGCATAATCGTTCAAATCGTCGGCAGTCGCAAACACGCCTTTTTCAGCTTGCAAGCGCGCATTCAAATCTTTTTGGAAGTTACCGCTCAATCGTTCTTGTACTATGGTGTCTTTCATAGACGTAAACACCACCACACTGGCCATGGTGCTTAATAACATGACCTTAATGAGTGTAAATCCCGATTGTCGCGAAAAACGTTTCATTAGCCCTAGCCTTATGGGTTCGTAAATACGGCTTTATCAAGCACGAGACGATTTGCCGCAATATCAATTTGAATGCCATTCTCAAATTGCTTTGGCATATCTGTTGGCTTGACGGTTATACTGGTTAATATGCCATTCTGTACAAAACTCAATGCCTCTACGCCTCGTAACAGCTGTACCGCACCGTCACCTATATCACAGGTTAAATAGCCGTTAGACAATGTGTATAACTCAGAATAATCTGCCGCTGGTACGCTGCCATCACATGCAAGCTGCAAGGCTTTTTGATGGACTCGTAAAGCCGCACCAACTGCTTCAACCTCTGGATTCTGGTGAGTCTGTTTAATGCTTCGCGTCATCACTTGACTGGTATAGCGGATCACCTCTTGCGCATGCGATAGCTCTTTACTTGCCACTACGGTACTTTTAATCGCCGTGTATGACATGGCAACCCCTGAAAGCAAAAACAACCCTGCTGCCATCGCAACAAGGAGCTCAATTAACGTATAACCACACCCTTTAAATTTAGTTACAAGGGCTTGCTGGCGTTGGCGCTGGTACATATACATAACTGGCTACTAGTGTAATTTGATTCAAGAGATTATTCTGGTTGTCATTTTGTACTCGACTATCATCCCAACTAACCGTAAATGTAACGTCCCGTTGATCGGGTGAGTTACTAATTAAAGCCGGATCATTGTATCTAGCAGGCGAGATACCGAGTGTAAACCGAGTATCCGCAGGATGTAATCTGGAAACGTTTACTTTACTCATCGTCACTAAGTCTTGATCAACATGCTGAAAATGACAGAGGTCTGTCCACATTCGTTCAATTGCATTTTGTCCATGCACCAGTGCCAAGGTATAGTTAAAACTATTATTAGCAAATTGCAGTGACTTCAACTGCGCCCCTGCCAATCCCAATAAAGCCACACCGGCGATCACAATGGATACCATTACTTCAATTAATGAAAAACCCTTTTCTAAACGCAATTTTCAGCAGCCTCACCAATCCAACTCTGACCGCTTCTTAATATACATAAACGGTAATCAAGCGTGCTATTGTCATTATCACTCACTAAGATATTACTCACTTGGTTAATCTCACCTGTCGATCTTATCTCACGATCGACTAACTCTACCTGAATAGATTCGTGTCCAATTGTAAACGTGCGTAATGTTTTTTCTTCTCCATCCACCAAGGTGTTCACCAGCCACTGTGAATTTTGCTTGACCAATCTAACTGACTGCTCTCTTTTTACCGCTTCACTGCGCGCATATTGATATACGCTGTTTAATTGATGAATATTTGAATCAACACGGTCTTGCTTAATGTAGTTAACAACCGAGGGCATCGCCAAACTTGCAAGCACAGCAACCAGCGCAACACAGACAAGCAACTCGATTAAAGTAACGCCGCGCTGTTTTGACTTACCAACACTCATCAGCTGGCCCATCTGAGAGCCCTTTACCCTGCTCATCTAATCTTAACGTACCGCATATATCTGATACCTGAGTAGTGTCCGTCTTAGGCGTAGCACTGATACTAAATCGTAAATTTCTATATGTGCCTACTGCACCAGCGGGTTTACCAAGTGGCGTATAACGTAAATCATAATGTGGATGCACTTTGGTTATGGTGTATTCACTTCTATCAGGGTAGCCACCATTTCTCGAATAAATACGCTCCAATTTTACTGCTTCTTGATACATTAACTGTTGTACATCAGCTCGATTGCCCTTTCGTAAGTAATCTAAATAGCTGGGTAACGCAATACTCGCAAGGACAGCAATCAGCGCAACCACCATCAGTAATTCAATTAACGTAAAGCCACGCACACTACGACGATTAAACATTATTCTCCAAATTCAAATGATAACGCTGTCATATTTTTCAAAATACCACTGTATGATATTTGGACAGCAAAAAAAAGTATCTAATAAAAAAGAGTTAACTAAATTATCACAAATCAACTTTATATAAAATGGGTACGATATTACATGACATTACTAATGTGTACCTATCATTTTAATATATAGGCGCCATTTTGCCGTATTTGTGATTTAGATTAATTTTTCAACTTGTATGCATGAATCTTCCGTAATCAATCACGATATTCATCGCTTTTTTATACTGAAAATTTATGTCGTTGTAATTTTTTCAGGGGAGGGATAAAACCGCACACTGGGTGTGCGGTTTACGCTTAATAAATTAAGCTTCTGCGATAACGATAACTTTGATAGTTGCCGTTACGTCAGAGTGTACTTGGATAGCTACGTCGAACTCACCAGTCTCACGGATAGTACCTAGAGGTAGGCGAACTTCAGCTTTAGCTACTTCAACACCAACTGCAGAAATCGCGTCAGCGATGTCACGAGTACCGATAGAGCCAAATAGCTTACCTTCGTCACCCGCTTTAGAAACTAGAGTAACTTCAGCTAGTGCTTCAAGTTTTTCAGCACGAGCTTGAGAAGCTGTTAGTTCTTCTGCGATTTTTGCTTCTAGCTCAGCACGGCGAGCTTCGAAAGTTTCGATGTTAGCTTTGTTTGCAGGAACTGCTTTACCCTTAGGGAATAAGAAGTTACGTGCGAAGCCAGATTTAACAGAAACCTGGTCACCTAGGTTACCTAGGTTAGCGATCTTGTCTAGTAGAATAACTTGCATGTCTCTACACCTTTTAAAAACTATTAATCAGCCGGCTTACTTGTGTAAGTCAGTGTACGGAAGAAGGGCTAGGTAGCGAGCACGCTTGATAGCTGCTGCTAGCTGACGCTGGTACTTAGCGCTTGTACCTGTGATACGGCTAGGTACGATTTTGCCACTTTCAGTTACATAGTTTTTAAGAGTAGCTAGATCTTTGTAATCGATTTGTTGTACGCCTTCTGCTTTGAAACGGCAGAACTTACGACGTCTGAAATAACGTGCCATGAGTAATTTCCTCAATTAATTCTTTCAATATGTTGTGCATGAAGTACAAGCTGACTCAAGCCATTTCGGCTCTCGTGGCGATTTAAAAATCCCCTCACTTGCAACCCTTGCCCAACGTATAAATGCTCTAGTTGATTTCGAAATTTATCACCGCTAGCAACAACTTGAATTCGCACATAACTATTACGGTTAAGGTCGGCTTCAATTTGCATCGACTTATGTTCTAAAACAAAAATACAATGCGCAATGCCAGCAGGACTTTGACTATATTTTGGTGTTTTGCAAACAATCCCAGATAAAACGAACTGGTTTGTATAAGGGTCTGCCTGAGTTTGCACCAATTACCTCTGGAGGTGAGTCAAATCCGAATCAATAACGATTAAGCAGATGCTGCTTCTTTTTTCTCTTCTTTAGCAAGAGGAGAAGCTTCTGTTACAGCGTTCTTAGTACGCATAACTAGGTTACGTAGCACTGCATCGTTGTAGCGGAAAGAAGTTTCAAGTTCGTTGATTACTTCAGTTGGCGCTTCAACGTTCAAAAGAACATAGTGTGCTTTGTGAAGCTTTTCGATTGGGTAAGCCAGTTGACGACGACCCCAGTCTTCTAAACGGTGGATAGTACCGCCAGCTTCAGTGATAGAACCAGTATAACGCTCGATCATACCTGGAACTTGCTCACTTTGGTCTGGGTGAACCATGAATACGATTTCGTAATGACGCATGGATATTCCTTACGGTTAGTATAGCCTCGTCCCGTTTCGGCCGGCCGGGTTAAGGCAAGGAACGACTAATATGGCCGAAAGAGCGCGTATTTTACGCATAGTGCTAAAAATAAGCAATCTTTTTATGCAAGAAATCAGGATTAATAGAGAAAAAAGTTATAAGAATTTGAAAAATAGAAAATAGTAGGGAGAGAGTTGGAGCGGCACACGAGGTTCGAACTCGTGACCTCGACCTTGGCAAGGTCGCGCTCTACCAGCTGAGCTAGTGCCGCTTCATAGGTTGCTCTAAATTGTCCGCTGGAGCGCGACAGGTCGCGTCTAACGTTTTAGCAGCTGAGCTAATGCCGCTTCATAGGTCTATTCTTTATTTTAACAGTCGAATAAAAACTGAAAATTTGGAGCGGCACACGAGGTTCGAACTCGTGACCTCGACCTTGGCAAGGTCGCGCTCTACCAGCTGAGCTAGTGCCGCTTCATAGTTTGCTCTAAATTGTCCGCTGGAGCGCGACAGGTCGCGTCTAACGTTTTAGCAGCTGAGCTAATGCCGCATCATAGGTCTATTCTTTATTTCAACAGTCGAATAAAAACTGAAAATTTGGAGCGGCACACGAGGTTCGAACTCGTGACCTCGACCTTGGCAAGGTCGCGCTCTACCAGCTGAGCTAGTGCCGCTTCATTGGTCTATTCTTTATTTTAACAGTCGAATAAAAACTGAAAATTTGGAGCGGCACACGAGGTTCGAACTCGTGACCTCGACCTTGGCAAGGTCGCGCTCTACCAGCTGAGCTAGTGCCGCTTCATTGGTCTATTCTTTGTTTTAACAGTCGAATAAAAACTGAAAATTTGGAGCGGCACACGAGGTTCGAACTCGTGACCTCGACCTTGGCAAGGTCGCGCTCTACCAGCTGAGCTAGTGCCGCTTCATTGGTCTATTCTTTATTTTAACAGTCGAATAAAAACTGAAAAATTGGAGCGGCACACGAGGTTCGAACTCGTGACCTCGACCTTGGCAAGGTCGCGCTCTACCAGCTGAGCTAGTGCCGCTTCATAGTTTGCTCTAAATTGTTCGCTGGAGCGCGACGGGTCGCGTCTAACGTTTTAGCAGCTGAGCCAATGCTTGCTTCATAGTTTTGTCTTAACAAAACCCGCTCAAAAAAATTCACTCTTAGCCTTAAGAGCTTGTCGTTTCAAGCGGGGCAGGATTCTACAAGATACAAAATGCTTTGCAAGCTTTTTTTATAAATTGAAGAATTTTTCTTGATAAACCTTCAACTCCATAATGGAGTCTTTGATATCGTCCAATGCTAAATGCGAGCTTTTCTTCTTGATATCATTTAAAAGTTCAGGTCGCCAACGCCTTGCAAGCTCTTTAATCGTGCTCACGTCAAGGTTGCGATAATGGAAGTATGCTTCAAGTTCTGGCATATACTTGTGAAGAAAACGACGGTCCTGCCCGATGGAATTACCACACATAGGTGATTTACCCGGTGGCACCCACTGCTTCAAGAAGTCGAGTGTTTGTGCTATCGCGTCTGCTTCGCTAAACGTACTTGATTTACAGCGCGCTGTTAGCCCTGAGCGGCCATGTTGGTTCGTACACCACTCATCCATATTATCAAGCAACTCATCACTTTGATGAATGGCAATAACTGGACCTTCAGCAAGCACATTTAAATCGCAATCTGTTATCACAGTTGCAATTTCGAGAATTTTATCTGTTTTAGGTTCTAGCCCTGTCATCTCTAGGTCGAGCCAGACCAAGTTTGATTCATGAAAAGACATACACTACCTTAACGGTACTTTCCTTTAGATCCAATGCAATTAGATATATCATATTAGCTTCATCACTCGACCAAAAGCTTTTTTTTACAAAGCGGGGCATTTTTATTGAGTTATAGCCTATGAATGGCTTATACACCAATCATTCGCAATAATTCGTCTCGTGAGTTTACAGATATGGCAAAACGAAAAAAACTCAGTCATGGCCAATCCAGACGGATTAAAGCCAACCAACAGAAGCGTTTGGCTAAAGCCAAACATAATGAAACCGCTGAATTACAGTGGCAATCAGACAACCTCGGCCCCACCGAGCCGGCTATCGTTGTAAGCCGTTTTGGTCAGCATGCAGATATTGAGGTAGAAGATGGCGAAGTGCTGCGCTGTAATATCCGCCGTACCGTAAACAGTTTAGTCTGCGGTGACAACGTCATTTTTCGCCGCGCGAAAGTCAGTGAAGGCGATTTAGCTGGCGTAATTGAAGCCGTTGAAGAAAGGCGCACGCAGCTCACGCGTCCAGATTTTTATGACGGTGTCAAAGTTGTGGCCGCCAATATCGACCAAATTCTAATGGTCTCCGCGGTAGTGCCAGAATTCACGCCACAGATCATAGACAGATATCTAGTGGCCTGTGAAGATATGGGCATTGAGCCTATTTTATTGCTCAATAAAATTGACCTACTTGACCCTGAAGGTCTCGAATATGTCGATGAGGTGCTCGATATCTATCGTGAGTTGGGTTACCGCGTCTTGCTGGTCAGCAATAAATCAGGTGAGGGCATCAACGAACTCAAAGAGTTATTAAAGGACAAAAACAACATATTTGTTGGTCAATCAGGTGTCGGCAAATCTACGCTGGTCAACACGGTTTTGCCTGATGCAGATATATTAACTCAAGAAGTATCAGAAAACAGTGGCTTAGGACAGCACACAACCACGGTATCTAAACTTCATCACTTACCAAGCGGGGGGAACCTCATAGACAGCCCGGGGATCCGTGAGTTTGGCCTGTGGCACTTGGAAGTAGAACGCGTGACTTGGTGCTTTAAAGAGTTCAGAGAGTTCATCGGTGGTTGTCGATTTAGAGACTGTAAGCACCTTAACGACCCTGGTTGTTTGATCACCGAAGCTGTTGAGCAAGGTAAAATCAGTGAACTGCGCTTTGATAGCTATCACCGCATTTTAGAGTCAATGGCCGATGGCCGTGCAGGTGCGCGCGCGCCAAGAGTTTGATACTATCCGTTACCGGTTTTAGATAATTTAAGTAAATAACGCCAATGGCAGCGACGGTGCACTTGGCAGAGACTTCAGGAAAATAATGTGAATTTGGATAAAATTAAAATTGCTCTGCAATATGCGCTTCCTAAACATGCAGTATCACGTTTAGTGGGTAAGCTCGCTGCAGCCCAAGCTGGCGCACTGACAACTCAGTTGATCAAGCTATTCATTAAGCAATATAAAATTGATATGACCGAGGCATTGCACGAAGATCCTGCGCATTATAAGACGTTTAATGAGTTTTTTACTCGCCCGCTGAAACCTGGTATTCGTCCGTTAGCCGCTGAAGAGCATATCATTGCCCACCCTGTTGACGGTGCAATCAGTCAACTTGGCGATGTAGTCGATGGTCAAATCATCCAAGCAAAAGGTCATGATTACAGCTTGCAAACGCTATTAGGTGGTAACGAGCAAGATGTTGCACCTTTCCTAGGTGGTAAGTTTGCTACGATTTATTTGGCACCAAAAGATTATCACCGCATTCATATGCCAGTAGATGGCGTATTAAAAAAGATGATCTATGTGCCCGGTGACCTATTTTCGGTTAATCCTCTAACGGCACAAAATGTACCCAACTTATTTGCACGCAACGAACGAGTAGTCGCCATTTTTGATACCGACATTGGTCCATTGTCAATGGTGTTAGTGGGTGCAACCATCGTAGCAAGCATTGAAACTGTATGGGCAGGAACTGTCACGCCACCAGCTGGTAAAGATGTATTTAGTTGGGATTACCCAACGACAGGGCCGCAAGCCATTAAATTGAAAAAAGGCGATGAAATGGGCCGCTTTAAGCTGGGCTCAACCGTCATTCTATCGTGGGGTGCAGACACTGCTGAATTCCTGGCGGATCAACAGCCAGAAACAGTAACAAGAATGGGCACGCCATTTGCGACCATCAATCAATAGCAAATAAAAAGGCCCGCTCTGGGCCTTTTTATTATCTTCACCTGTACTTTGCACAAATAAGTTTAATTACATACCTTACATGCTGGGTCTTTCGCTAACGCAAACCGTCTTTGCATCAGCGTTAACGCGTCAATGCTGACAAAAAAGCTCTCTCCTTTTTGCAAGCCTAATATCGCATTACACACAGCTTGTGCCTGCATTGAGCCAACCATGCCCAGTAACGGGCTCATTACTCCTGCATTTTGGCAGTTAAGCCCTTCACTGCTCTGTTCCGGCTCAGGAAATAAACATGCATAACAGGCACTCTGTTCGCGATAATCAAAAAAGCCAAATTGACCACTGGTGGCTTGTGCTGCGCCCGAGATCAAAACTTTGCCATTATCAAAACAATATTGATTAAGTAAATAGCGTGTGGTGAAGTTATCACTACAATCCACCACCAAATCAACACCTTTTAATTGCGCTTCAATGTTGTCTTTAGAGAGGCGAAGATTATGCGGGTTAAGTTGAATATCATTATTCAAACTGGCCAACACCTTTTTAGCAGCAAGACTTTTATCCTGCCCCAAGTGATTAACCTTATATAGTATCTGGCGTTGAAGATTCGACAGCTCAACCTTATCATCATCATAGAATGACAAGGTGCCAACGCCGCTGGCCGCCAAATAAAATAACACCGGGCTACCGAGCCCTCCACAGCCAATGACTGCTACATGCGCCGATTTGAGCTGTTTTTGGCCCGTTTCTGACACTTTGTCTAACAAGATGTGGCGACTGTATCTCAGCCGCTCTCTATCGCTTAATTCTTCGCTCATTGCTCGCCTATGGCCTGCTTAAGGTCGATAATCGCTTGCTCAGGTGACTGCGCCTCGGTAATGGCACGAACCACAGCAACACTGCCAACGCCCGTCGCGGCAACTTCGCTGGAGCGAGCCAAATCAATACCACCAATGGCAACTGTCGGATATTCAGCACGCATCAAAGGCACAAAGTGACGCAGTTTTTCCAAGCCTTGGATCTGGCCTGTCATATCTTTTGTGGTTGTTGGATAAATTGCGCCAAAGGCTAGGTAACTAGGGCGATAATTATGCGCACGTAGCATTTCATAAAAACCATGCGTCGATAGGCCTAATCGTAGCCCAGCTTGTTTGATAGCATTTAAATCCGCAACATTTAAGTCTTCTTGACCCAAATGCACACCGTATGCACCATGTTTTATCGCCAGTTCCCAGTGATCATTAATAAACACACGACCGCCATAGGTGTTGCCAAGCTCAATTGCTTTGGCAATATCCTGCTCAAGGGTTGGAGAGTCAGCATCTTTTATGCGTAACTGAACTGTTTTAACGTTATTCTTTAAGCACAGTTCAATCCAATCAACGGTATCCACCACCGCATATAGGCCTAACTCGCCTTCAATGGGTGCAAACCCAGCGGCGTAGTTGTACTCATCAGGTACTAAAAATTCAAGCTCATCACCCAACCAGCTGCCAGGCTCAATCACTTGAGGGTAATCCGCAATAGACTCTGGGAAATGAGTATGTGCAACAGGCCCAATCCCCTCACCATAGCGTTTAGCCGCTTTCAGCCCTGCATTGATATAGGCTTTACCCAAAATAAAGGCATCTTTGAGCGGGTAACCTTTTGCCAAACAAGCCGCAATAACCGATGACAAGCTACATCCCGTACCATGTGTATGCGGTGTATTGACAGACTCATTACCCAGCCAATATTCTTCTTGATGCCAGCAGTAATCAATGCAATATCCTTTCGGGTAATCCCAGTGGCCACCCTTAATCACCACTGACTTCACACCAAATGACAGTAGCTTTTGTGCCGCCTCTCGTACCGCATCTGGTCCGATTAAATAGACGCCCGTCAATAACTGCGTTTCATGGGTATTTGGCGTGATCACATCCACCAAAGGCAGTAAATGAGTTTTTAATGCATCAACAGTGTCTTCTTCTGTCAACGAATCACCACTGGTTGCTATTGCCACGGGGTCGTACACAATCACAGGCGGCGTTTCCCAACGCGCCTTGTAGCGTGTCAAATGCTCAGCAATCAATTGAATTTGCTGTACATTGGCCAACATACCAATTTTTATAACCGCAGCCGGCATATCCGACTCAAGCGCTAATAACTGCGCTTCTATAACCTCGGTTGATACCGCATTTAAAGACTCTACACCCAGGCTATTTTGTGCGGTCAAGGCCGTAATAGCTGTGCAACCATGTACGCCGAAGCTATGCATCGCTTTTAAATCTGCTTGCACACCTGCACCACCACCGGAATCAGAACCTGCAATACTCCATACAACTTTTGACACTTGGACTCCTAACTTTCTTAATTTTGATGCCAAAAAGGCATGCCCATAGTAGGCGTTGACGGCGCTGCGACCTCTTTTTCTGGCATTGCTTGCGCAACATAGCCCATACGACCCGCTTCCACAGCATGAGAAAATGCCGCGGCCATCTTGACCGGATCACCAGCACCTGCAACAGCACTATTTAATAGCACGGCATCGTAACCTAGTTCGAGTGCTTGGCAAGCATGTGAAGGCAACCCAAGGCCAGCGTCCACAATCAAGGTTTGCTCAGGTAATCGTTCACGAATGGTCTTTAAATTATAGGTATTAATGAGCCCTTTACCTGTCCCTATCGGTGCCCCCCACGGCATGAGCACTTCACAACCAAGATCCGCTAAACGCTGACATAACACTAAATCATCAGTGCAGTAGGGTAATACTTTAAAGCCTTCTTTGAGCAAGATATCCGTCGCTTCTAACAAACCAAAAGGATCCGGCTGTAAATTATATTCATCACCAATCAGTTCTAGTTTTATCCAATCAGTATCAAATACTTCTCGACACATCTGCGCTAGGGTAACGACTTCTTGCACACTATGGCAGCCTGCGGTATTTGGTAGCACTTTAAGTCCAGTCTCTTTTATCAGCTGCCAAAAGTCTTCACCTGCTGAAACCGAGTTTTGTCTGCGCAATGAAACAGTCACAATTTCTGCCCCAGAGCTTTGTATCGCTTGCTGCATAATTTGCGGCGAAGGGTATAGCGCCGAGCCTATCAATAATCGACTGTTAAAATACTCACCATAAATATTAAGCTGTTCAGAATGTGGGTTAATCATCTAACCCCCTTGAATAGGTGAGAGCACCTCAATGCTGTCTCCCTCACTCGGGATTGTATCGCCAAGTCTTGCTGAAGGTACAAACTGCCCATTGAATGCCACTGCAAATGGCGGCTTTGCCCCTTTACTGACGATAATTTGCTGCAAAGACTGCGCGCTTTCAACACGGATAGTCTCGCCATTGTAAGTTAGATTCATAGTAGCCCCTTTGAAAGTGCTTGTTGTACAACAACTGGCGCAAGTAAATATCCATGCCGATATAAACCATTAATTGAAATAACATTATGCTTAACTTCGATATGCGGGTGATTATCGACAAACGCAGGCCGTAAACCCGCATTTAAGGACATGACTCTGCCCTCAGCAAAACCACTGTGTACCGTATAAGCCGCTGATAACAACTCCAGTGTAGAGCGCACGGTAATGTCATTTGCATCTTGAGATTCTATCTCAGTTGCACCAATCACATATTGATGATTTGGTTTGGGCGCAATATAAATAGGATAACGCGGATGCATCAAACGTACAGGCCGCTGTAAATTCACTTCAGGAGCAAATATACGAGCCACCTCACCACGCACACCACGTAGACCCGGTTTATCCTGCTTAGCCCCCACTCCTCGACAATCAATGATCCAATCGAATGCTTGACCATTAACTTTACCTTCTCTAATAACGGCAGCTTGAGTAAATTGAAAATCGATGCCGCGACTGTACAACGTCTCATAACTGCTTGTAAAGAAAGCGAGGTTATCTAATTGCCCTTCACAGGGTAAATATAGCCCTTGGTTAAATTTGCTGCCAAGTTCAGGCTCTAAGGTAGCAATATCACGTTGGCTTACCCGTTTTGCTTGGTGCTCTCCCAAAGGTTTTAAACGCTGTTCAAAGCTTTGTAGATCGCCTCTATCTTGTTGATGAGCAACAATCAAGCTCCCTTGTTGCTGAAAGAACACTGAGGTATCTAACTTTTTGAGTAAACTTGGCCACAGAGCAATGCTTTTCAAGCCTTGCTCAGCAAGTGTTCGGTCACAAATCACAGACTCAGCCAAAGGCGCTAGCATAGCAGCGGCCAAAGTGCCGGCACCTGTTTGCGCATCTTGTGGATCTTTTTCAAAAATGGTGAGTTGATAACGATCCATCAACTCCAATGCTGCGACCCTGCCAACTAAGCCAAACCCAACGATAGCAACGGATGGTTTTGCTCCGTACTCTGTCATGAGAATTCCAGTTGTTGTGCGCTACAGCACTAGACTGCAGCGCTATAAAGTTAAATAGCTTTGTGATAGATCTCAGAGCCAGTGCTCTTGAACTCTTCTGATTTCGCTTTCATTTCAGCTTCAACATCAACCATTTTGATTTCAATCGCATCACCCACATTATTCGGGTCAATACCACGCGCTTCTAGCTCTTTGGCATAGTCACGAACATCTTGGGTAATTTTCATTGAACAGAACTTAGGTCCACACATTGAACAGAAATGTGCGACCTTGCCTGACTCTTGTGGCAGTGTTTCATCGTGGTAAGACAGGGCTCTTTCCGGGTCAAGACTCAAGTTGAATTGATCGTGCCAGCGGAATTCAAAGCGCGCTTTAGATAACGCATTATCACGGATCTGTGCACCACGGTGACCTTTTGCCAAATCAGCAGCATGTGCAGCAATCTTATAAGTAATTAACCCCTCTTTCACATCCTCTTTGTTCGGTAAGCCCAAGTGCTCTTTTGGTGTTACATAACACAGCATCGCTGTACCGTACCAAGCGATCTGCGCAGCACCGATACCCGAAGTGAAATGATCATAACCTGGGGCAATATCCGTTGTCAGTGGGCCAAGTGTATAGAAAGGCGCTTCATGACAGTGCTTTAATTGCTCATCCATATTCTCTTTTATCATGTGCATTGGCACGTGACCTGGGCCTTCAATAAAGACCTGTACGTCATGCTCCCACGCGATTTTTGTCAGCTCACCCAATGTGCGTAACTCAGATAACTGTGCGTCATCATTGGCATCTGCAATGGAACCTGGACGCAGACCATCACCTAATGAGAAACAGACGTCATACTGTTTCATAATTTCACAGATGTCTTCGAAGTGCGTATAGAGGAAGTTTTCTTTATGATGTGCAAGACACCACTTCGCCATAATTGAACCACCACGTGACACAATACCGGTGACACGTTTTGCCGTCATAGGTACATAACGTAGAAGCACGCCAGCATGGATGGTGAAGTAGTCAACGCCCTGCTCCGCTTGCTCAATTAAGGTGTCGCGGAAAATTTCCCATGTAAGATCTTCTGCAACCCCATTTACCTTTTCAAGCGCTTGATAGATAGGCACGGTACCGATTGGCACTGGCGAGTTACGTACTACCCACTCACGGGTTTCATGGATGTAACGACCTGTAGAAAGATCCATCACGGTATCAGCGCCCCAGCGCGTTGACCATACTAGCTTTTCTACTTCTTCTTCAATTGATGAGGTGACAGACGAGTTACCAATATTGGCATTCACCTTTACCAAAAAATTGCGACCCACAATCATAGGTTCAGATTCTGGATGATTGATATTATTTGGAATTATTGCTCGACCGCGCGCCACTTCTGAACGTACAAATTCAGGTGTGATAAAGTCTGGGATCTCCGCTCCAAAAGACTGACCTTCATGCTGCTCTGCCAATAGCTCTTCACGAATTTTTGCACGGCCCATGTTTTCACGGATCGCAACAAATTCCATTTCTGGTGTAATAATCCCCTGACGTGCATAGTGCATTTGCGTCACGTTTTTGCCCGGCTTTGCACAGCGTATCTTAGGTAGGTTTTCAAAGCGGATATGATCTAAACCTTCATCCGCCATGCGTTGCTGAGAAAACTTCGAGGTTACTGAGTCTAGCAGCTCCGTATCGTCACGGTTAACGATCCAATTCTCTCTATACTTTGGCAAACCTTCACGCACGTTTAACGTAAACTCAGGATCTGTATAGGGACCAGATGTATCATACACTCGAACTGGCTCATTTTTTTCATAGATAGGTTCTTCTTCTGTGCCCCCAACAAAAGAGTCATTCAATGAGATCTCTCTCATTCCAACACGAACACCATCTTGCTCCCCATCTACATAGATTTTCTTTGAATTAGGGAAGGGTTGACCTTTAAGGTTATAGATAAATTCCGAAGCCGCTTCGCGTGACTCGCGACGTGACAACTTGCTACTGTTATTTGACATGACATGCCTCATTGTTAGTTAAGGTGTCTTGTCAGAATTCCGAAAGGAAGAGATAGGGTTCACTTATCTACCCGTATAAAAAGCATAGCTAGACAGTGATGTTGGTGGAAAAATTTATTAGCACGACACTAACAAACTTGGCAGCCTTAACATCCATACACTTTGGTACAACCATCAAGGCAGCTTGTTCCCTACGCAGGCATTAACCTGATCAGGTCCACGGATCCCGCAATACAGCGATCTCAGCCCAAAAGGGCACTCCGACAAGTAACGAATAGAGACAAAGTCTACTGAATGTCATCCCATTAGTCAAAGCGACCTTCAACCAATTTAAAACGCCATTCAAGGTCCGAACTTAAAACCAACTCACTTTGTGTATATTGCATGGGCGCCCCAATTTGGAGCATGTTTAAAAATGCATCCTCTCGCTCGTTGGTCGCTGCATCACATAGCTTTCTAGTCATACCAATATTAGATACAAATAATTGTCCATCTTTGATTTCAGCTTGGCCAAAAAAGCGATTGCAACCAGCAAAACCATTAACACGAAAAGCATCTAAAAATTCGATACGGATGGGGTCATTTTTAACGTTCATATCATCAGATATAAACTGCCAGCTTGAATATTTGAGTGTGTCTGCGTTTACCGTCCCTGTACTTGAGCATCCCATCAAAACCACACTCAACAAGCATAATAAAAAGGAATATTTCATGGTAAACCAATCGTTTGATAATCAGTGCTAATTATAACGCTTGGCAGCACAGAATAGGCAGTAAAAATATGTAATAAATTGCCTATCCTGTTAAAAATTACAAAAATAGTTGCTCAATTTCCTGAGGTAGGAACGGACGGCCGCGCTCATTGACTGATGTACCTGTTACGATCGCATCCAACATCAACTTATCATCTCGGCTTCTTAATACTTTTTGATGAAATGCAAACTTCAGTTTACTGACTTTCTCCACTTCAACTTCAACATAAAATGCATCACCTGGGCGAAGGGAATCTTTGTAATTCATCTCAGAGCGGATCACAACCAAGTTTACTTTTTGCTCAGCCAACGCTGCAAAATCGATATTTTTATGCGCTAAAAATTCATGTCGCGCATGCTCTAAATAGTTAAAATATACACTATTGTTCACGATCCCTTGCAGGTCACACTCATAATCTCTTACTTTAAAGTCAACTTTAAACGTCATCATTCGTCCTCAAATTAGATTGCAAAAGTTTATAACACAATTTTTCAGTCATCTGGTCGGGCTTTTGCTAAACTAGTGCGCAACTAACACGGGACATATATAAACGAATGAAATTAAAACTCTCTTTACTCACCATGGGTCTGATGGTGGCATTTTCTAGCTCAGCGAATGAGACAAACTCTACAGCAACAAATAATATTGAAACCATTGAAGTTAATGGAGACTTTCAGCAAGAATCACTACAAACATTAAGTGCCAGTGCCTCTGTCTTTAGTGAAACGCAAATTACTACACGTGGCGCTAGCTACTTAGATGAAATCCTCAACAGCGCAGCCAATGTAAACTTTACAGCGGGTGCTTCTCGTGGCCGCTTTGTGCAAATTCGCGGGGTTGGCCTACGCTCACAATTTGTTGATCCAATCACACCCAGTGTGGGCGTTTTAATCGACAACATTAACTATTCTGGCCTAGGTGGCAGTGCGTTGCTATTCGATGCGGATCAAGTCGCCATTTATCGAGGCCCTCAAGGCACTAAATTTGGTGCAGACGCCATGGGTGGGATCATTGATATTCACTCAAATTCACCCACCCAAGAGCCCAGCCTCAACCTTAAATTAGGCGCTGCAAATTACGGCACACACGAAGCAGGCGTTGCGGTCGGTGCAGGCCTGACTGACACGATTGCCGCACGTGCCAGTATTTATCAAAAGCAATCTGATGGCTTTGTTGAAAACGTGTATTTAAATGAAGACACTCAGGATTTAGATGAAAGTATCGCAAGATTCAAACTCAACTATGCTGCGAGCGACGATTTAAACCTAGGCTTTGCCTATCACCACATTGATATTGAGAATGGCTATGATGGCTTTACTTTAGACAATACACGCCAAAGTGTTGCAAGCCAGCCTGGTCAAGATACACAACAAAGTGATGCATTCTCTTTAACCGCTGACTACACAGGTTTATCTACTGTCGACATTGAAGTACTTACCAGTGGTCTGCAAGCTGATACCGTATACAGCTATGATGAAGACTGGGTTTGTGCAGACTTAGCACAACCGTCACTGTGTGAAGCTGGCCTTCACCCAGATCATATCGCTTACTATGGTCAGTACTTTGACAAGTATGCGAGAGACCATGAGAGAGGCTCGGCCGAAGTAAGAATTAAAAGTAAAGATAAATCTTGGGTCGTTGGTATTGTGAGTCGCAGACATGATGTCGATTTAGACCGTAACAGAGGTAAACATGGTGACCTACCAGCACAGTTTAAATCTAACTTTGAAACACAAAACCATGCCTTATTTGCACACAAGGTCACAGAGCTACAAGATGATGTCAGGCTCATTACAGGTATTCGCGTTGAGTCATATTCAAGTGATTACATGGACAGCAATGCATTCGATCTAGATACAGATGATACTATGGTCGGCGGCAAGGTTGCGCTTGAGTACCAAGTTGTACCACAAACGATGATCTATACCAGCTTAAATCGCGGTTACAAAGTGGGCGGTGTGAACGGTGAAGCACTTGCTAAAGCCAAAGATGATGGCATCACAATCCCACAATCAGGCTTCACATTCGACCCTGAGTACCTCTGGAACCTTGAGTTTGGTGTCAAAGGCCAATCTGAAAACAAGCGCCATACTTTAAACCTCAGCGCATTTTATATGCACAGAGAAGACATGCAGTTAAAGCAATGGCAATTAGAAGGCGTGCAATTTGCCGGATTTATTAGCAATGCTGGTAAGGGCACAAATTATGGCCTTGAAATCGAGGGGAGCAGCCAACTGCTTGATGCGCTGTCACTGCAATATAGTGTTGGCTATTTAGATACCAAGATTGAGGACTTCATTACTGTGAATGGCGACGATTTTAATGGCCGAGAACAAGCACAGTCACCAAAGTATCAATATGCCTTTAGCTTTGTCTATGACGTTACCAACAACATCAGTGCACAATTAGGGTTTGAAGGTAAAGATGACTACTTCTTCTCTGATAGTCATGATGCTCAAGCACCAAACCAGAACCTAATCAATGCCAGTGTTTCATACTACAGTGAAAGCTGGAGCTTAACAGCATGGGGTCGTAACTTAGCAGATAGAGACGTACCTGTACGTGGCTTCCAATTTGGTAATGATCCGAGGAATGGCTGGGCAACGAATACGTATGTGCAGTATGCAGAGCCTCGTGTATATGGCTTAACGTTTAACTATACACTGTAATAAAAAACGGCGCTTTAAGCGCCGTTTTTACTGTTATCTTTGACTTTACTCTGGATCTGGTAAATTTCTACCGTAAAAGACTTCTTGAATTTCACGATTTAATTTATTGCGGATCTCTTCTTCTTCCTCGTCAGTGAGCTCATCCGTTGTAATACCGAATAGATAGGTATTCAAATCGGTTTCTTTAAGCATCATTTTAGTGTGGAACAAGTTCTCTTGATACACGTTCACGTCGACCATTTGGTAAGCGTCTTTTGTGTCTTCAGTCATAAAGTTCTGAATTGAGTGAATTGGGTGATCAATATAGTGTTTTACACCATTCACATCACGGGTAAAGCCACGAACTCGGTAGTCAATGGTCACCACATCTGACTCAAGCGAGTGAATTAAGAAATTCAGCGCTTTAAGTGGAGAAATAATACCACAGGTAGAGACTTCAATGTCCGCTCTAAACGTACAGATCCCATCGTGAGGATGCGCTTCAGGATAAGTATGAACACAAATATGACTTTTATCCAAATGGGCCACAACTGAATCAGGTAAAGGTCCAGGTGTTTCCTGAGAGTGCGGCATTGTCCCCTCTACCGGCTCCTCAGATACCAAGATAGTCACACTGGCGCCCTGCGGGTCATAATCTTGACGAGCAATGTTCAAGACATTCGCACCAATAATATCGACAACTTCCTTAAGAATATCCGTTAAACGCTCAGCACTATACTGCTCGTCAATATATTCGATATATTCTTTTCGCTGTTGCTCAGTTTTGGCGTAGCAAATATCGTAGATACTAAAGCTTAAACTCTTTGTTAAGTTGTTAAAGCCATGGAGTTTAATTTTATTAAAGGGCTTGTTCACGATAGACCCACCTTAAAACAAGAAAATCTGCGCTGCAGAACTAAAAGTTCGCGGATTTTATACGAAAAGTAACAGCTTAAAAAGCGTTATTTTTCTTCGCTTTGTACAACCTCGTGGGTATGCGTAATTTCCACTGCTTTTTCAAGCATTAAGGCAACTGAGCAGTACTTTTCGGCAGACAAATTAACGGCGCGAGCAAGGTGCTTTTCAGACACATTGTCACCCGTAACTACAAAGTGTAGATTGATTTTGGTGAATACTCTAGGCGCAGACTCTGCACGCTCTGCAGAAAGTTTGACTTCCACACTCTCAACAGATTGCTTTGCCTTCTTAAGAATGCTGACGACATCCACTGATGCGCAACTGCCCGCCGACATTAATACCATTTCCATCGGACTAGGCGCTGCACTGTCAGCCCCTGCATCAAATACCACATTATGACCAGAGTGAGAACGGCCTAAAAATGTATCACCACCTACCCATTTTACACTTGCTTGCATAGTACACCTTCTAAAACCAATAACACCGCCATAAGGCGGTGCTATTAAAAATATAAATCTATTCCAGTTTACTGAATGGCAGAATCAAATAAATTTTTAACCAAACCAGCAAACTCTTCGATAAACTCTTGTTGTTCTTCTGTTACACGTTGATCAACAACACTTGATAACACTTCCTGCAGGTCGTACACAATGCCATCAACTTCACGTACGATCAAGCCGCGCTGCTCAGTTGATAAGCCCGTGTGCTGTTCACACAAACGGATCACATGTTCAGCGATAACGTCTTCAATTAATTCAACGACCTTAGGTGCATTCGGCTTTACCACACCCGGCTTTTCAAACAAGGCTAAATTTTGTGTCAGATACATGACTAACTCATCATATCCTTGTTTATCTAAAACCATATATTGCCCACCTGAGTTTACCAATGACATCTCCTATTGATTTAAGCAGAAACTCGATCTGATTGCTACTTTTGAGCGACCCTGAAAAATAAAAAAAGCAGCAAATGCTGCTTTTTAAGAATAAAGCGTGAGACTTAATCTCCGCATCACAACATTGCATTTAGCCATGTTGTGAATTACCTAATGCAGGTAATTTTAATCTAATGATAGGCCTGGACTCAAGCTTCCTGGTAATGTAACTTTTTCAAGTTCAACAGAAGCAACTGGGTATGCACAGTAATCTGCTGCATAATATGCACTTGCTCTGTGATTACCAGATGCGCCAATACCACCAAATGGTGCGGCACTTGATGCACCCGTGATTGGGCGGTTCCAGTTAACAATACCCGCACGAATACGACGTAAGAAATGGTCATAATCTGCTTCATTGTCACTTAATAGACCTGCTGATAAACCAAAGCTGGTATCATTCGCAAGCTCAATAGCCGCGTCAAAGTCAGTGTAACGGAATACTTTCAGTAGCGGACCGAAGTGTTCATCATCAGGGAAGTCAGCAACCTTAGTACATTCGATGATGCCAGGTGTAACAAAGCCAGTACCCGCTGTATGCGTCAGCTCAAGTAAGCTTTCTGCGCCAAGGTCGATAAGTTGCTGCTGTGCTGCAACCATACCAGCCGCCGCCGCTTCAGAAATCATAGAGCCCATGAAAGGCTGATCAGCATCGTCAAAGTTACCAATCTTAATCGCTTTCGTTGCACGTAATAGCTGCGCTAGAATTGCATCGCCCTGCTCACCGTGAGGCAAAAACAGTTTACGTGCACAGGTACAGCGCTGACCGCTTGAGATAAATGCAGACTGGATAATATCGTGCACAACGGCTTTAGTGTCTGTCACGTCTGTAACGATTAATGGGTTATTACCACCCATCTCAAGCGCTAAGATTTTGCCAGGTTGGCCGGCAAATTGCTCATGCAGGAAGTGACCTGTGCGAGATGAACCCGTAAAGAATAGACCATCGATACCTCTGTGTGATGCAAGTGCTTTACCTGTATCCACTTCACCTTGTACTAGGTTAATAACACCAGCTGGTAGGCCTGCTTTTTCCCAAAGCTTTAATGTCAGCTCAGCGACATATGGCGTTAATTCAGACGGCTTAAATACCACAGTGTTACCAGCAATAAGCGCAGGTACAATGTGACCATTAGGCAAGTGGCCAGGGAAGTTATAAGGGCCAAATACCGCAACAACCCCATGTGCTTTATGGCGAATAACAGCACGACCTACAGGCATTGCATTTTCTACTACACCGGTACGCTCATTATAAGCTTTTTCTGAAATGGCAATCTTACCAACCATTGCACCTGCTTCAGTACGCGTTTCCCAAAGTGGCTTACCTGTTTCTTTGGCAATTGCGATTGCAAGCTCTTCGCTGTGCTCTTTCAAAACCTCAGCAAAACGTTTAACGACATCTAAACGTGCTTCAACGCTCAAGTCGCTCCACAGGTAATAAGCTTCGCGTGCTGATTTTACTGCACTATCAACCTGGTCAGCAGTTGCTGCGTTTGCTGACCAGATCTGTTCATTGTTTGCTGGGTTTACAGATGCAAACTCTGCACCTTCACCCGCTGACCATTTACCATTGATAAATTGTGCTGCATGTGTTGTCATAATTCTTTCCCAATTAAAGAGTTGCGATGCTTACAGTGTCGCCTTCAGTCACCTGAAGCGCATTTGCCAATTCAGCCGAAATGGTGATTTCTTCACCACTTTGCGGCACATCAAGCTCAACTGCCGTAGCACGATAGCCTGCTAGTTTATCATTAGCAATAAGCACTGGGGAACCATTTGTCTGCGCTGGTACATTTTCAGCAACACGCACCTTAAAGAACTGCGTTGCACGAATAGTACGAATATTATCGACTTTCGCCTCTACCGTTGGACCCGCATCAAAAATATCAACATACCCGTTAAACGTGAAGCCTTCGCTTTTCAGCAATTCGATAGCAGGGCGTGTATTGTCATGTACTTCACCAACCACAGCCTGCGCTTCTTCACTTAGCAAGTTTACATAGATCGGGTATTTTGGCATCAGCTCTGCAATAAATACTTTCTGGCCAATACCCGTTAAGTAATCTGCTGTTGGGAAATCCATTGAGAAGAAGTGCTCTTCCAACCACTTCCAAAATGGGCTGCTGCCATTTTCATCAGATACACCACGCATTTCTGCAATGACAGTTTCTGCAAAGCGTGATTTATGTTGATTGATAAACATAAAACGAGATTTAGATAAAAGCTTGCCATTGAAGCCTTTACGGTACTTATCTTTTAAGAATAAAGTACATAGTTCAGTCGCACCGGTATAGTCATTACACAGCGTCAGAATATCCACTGCTTTGTAAACATTTAAAGTGCGAGAAGAATGGATAACTTTACTTAAATGATAGTGATAAAACGCGTCATCTAATCCCACTGCTGCTTCAATCGCACTGGTTCCGACAACTTCGCCCGTCTCTGAGTCTTCAAGCACAAACAGGTAACCTTCATCAAAAGGCACATCAGTTTCTTTGGCAAAAGACGTCATAGAACGTTCAATTTTGTTTTGTAACAACTCTTCATTTAGAGGTAATGAAGTAAAACCATGCCCCGACTCTTGGGCAATGTTCAAAAGCGCTGGATAATCGCTTTTTTGGATTGGGCGAAGGATCATCATGAGCCCGCTTACTCCTCAGTAAACCTTTAGACAGGTGACGCTCTATCGAGCGTCACGTTGGTTATCGCTTGGTTTGTGCGACAACTTATGCGTTATTTTCTACAACGCGAGCAACTGCTTTTTCAAAGCGTGCCATACCTTCGCGGATGTCCGCATCAGTAATAACAAGCGATGGTGTAAAGCGCACTACGTTAGCACCAGCAACCAGTGACATAACGCCTTCTTTAACACCTTCAGTTAAGAACTCTTTTGCTTTACCAGCGTATTGCTCAGTGACAACACCACCGATCAATAAGCCTTTACCACGAATTTCAGAGAATACGTTGTACTTGTCATTGATTGCAGTTAGTAACTCACGGAAAAGCGCTTCTTTTTCTTTTACGCCATTTAATACTTCAGGTGTATTAACTGTATCGAATGCCGCTTCTGCAACAGCACAAGCCAGTGGGTTACCACCGTATGTTGAACCATGAGTACCAATTTTAAGGTGCTGTGCAATTTCAGTTGTCGTGATCATGCCACCGATAGGGAAACCGCCACCAAGCGCTTTTGCTGTCGTTAAGATGTCAGGTGTCACACCTAGACCTTGGTATGCATATAGCTCACCTGTACGACCAACACCCGTTTGCACTTCATCAAAAATAAGCAGTGCATTGTGCTTGTCACACAACTCACGAACGCCCTTAGCAAATTCATTCTCAGGTGAAACGATACCACCTTCACCTTGTAAAGGTTCCATCATTACAGCACAGGTCTTGTCAGAGATAAGCGCTTCGAATGCAGCTAGGTCATTATAGTCACAGTGAACAACATCGCCTGGCTTTGGACCAAAGCCATCAGAGTATGCAGCTTGACCACCTACAGTAACCGTAAAGAAAGTACGGCCATGGAAACCTTTGTTAAATGCAATAATTTGTGATTTTTCAGCGCCAAACTTATCTAGTGCCCAACGACGAGCAAGTTTAAGTGCCGCTTCATTCGCTTCTGCACCAGAGTTTGCAAAGTAAACTTTATCTGCAAATGTTGCATCAGTGAGTTTTTTAGCCAATCTAAGTGCTGGTTCATTGGTCATGACATTTGATAAGTGCCAGATTTTTTCGCCTTGCTCTTTTAATGCAGCAACAAGCGCAGGGTGACAATGACCCAAACAGTTTACAGCGATACCACCTGCGAAATCGATGTATTCACGACCTTCTTGGTCCCAAACGCGAGAACCTTCACCTTTTACAGGGATAACAGCAGAAGGTGAATAGTTAGGTACCATTACTTGATCGAATAATTCACGATTAATAGTCATTTTAAATCCTCATTTTAGCGAGTTCAGCACTGACACATGGGCGATCGGAATTACAAAGAATTACCTTCAGCAACACTGTAAAAGATCCGAAATTACCCAAATCGGCGCAAATTTCATACGCACATTATTCCAAAAAAATACCGGAATGTCTCATATAAAACACTCCTGTAACCCTTGATATTCAAGGCTTTAATATATTCTTTCAAGAACAGTGAATAACTATTAACGTCGTGATTGGATACGCCCCCATCATACAAGGATTTTAGTCGATCCTTGGCAATGGGGCGAATGAATGAATAAGCGTGAAAAAATTTCCAGTTTTTTTACAAAATTGTCAGTTGGAGGCTTTGTAATGATGTTTTGGCCAACAATTTTTCTTCTTGAGCGGTTAGACCCAGATAGGTAAACCAATCTTTAGCCTCATCCTGCTCAATTAAATGACTGTCTTTTAAAAGCTGATATTGTGCATAGCCATACGCTTTTTTCAGTACCTGTGTTAATGGTAGTAACTCGGCTGGGTTATTATTCACATTTGGCAGATAACTTTGCGCGAATTCCGACATAGCGGCATTAAATGGCAAGTACTTAAATGACATCTGCTCGATGAGGCGCTGGGAAACCACTGGTGCATGCTCAAGTAACAAGTTACGTAAAAATAGCGGATCTGGCCCTAACTCTAACAACGCAGTATGTAAGTCTTTTTGGCTTTTATCTCTGGCAATTTTAACTTTCCCTTGCCAAACACGCTCATAAGTTCGCAAATATAAACGTGTCAGGGCAATTTTACCCAAATCAAGTAACATACCCAGCGTAAAAGCATGTTGCTCTTTGACGTCATATAGAGGTGCCAATGCTTTTGCTGCTATGGCACTGGCCATACTCACATCTCTGAGCTTTCTTTTTAGGAGTGGAAACGGCTCCGTTGAATGTGGCATCCAATGACGTACGGCAAATGTTGGGATCACCATCTGTAAATTTTCCAGACCGAGATAACGCAGCGCCAATGCTGGCGTATCCACTTTTACAGACGTCCCTTTACTGTTTACTTTGCGGTACTGAGGTAAGTTCACCAGAGAAACCAAGTCCCGACCAAGCCATGATAAGTCATTAACTAATGGCTCCAAACGCCCTACTGAGGCAGATTTAACGGCTAAAATATCTAAAACGGTTGGCACGGCATCTTGTATGCCAACCACATCAGCATAAATCGAGTCTAGGTCACTTAATTGAGTTTCTATACCACTTTCAATCACTTGATGCAGGTGGTTACTCGCCTTAGCGATATATTTATGATGACTGGTGCTTTTTTCTTGACGTTTAGCAGCCGCTGCCAACTCAACTTCGAGCATAGTACGTTGGGGGATAGATTCCCCAAAGTTCATGTCAAATGTATGGATATAACCTATCTGCTGCTGTGCAAAGTTATGGCTAATTAGAACGTCATGTGCACGCTGAGCGATGGCTTGAGCAATGTGCGACTGCCTAATATTTTGTGTCATCAATTATAATCTTTTTCGGTATATTAAAAGAAAGCTCTTTAAAGGTTAGAAGCGAGCAATAAAGTTATCAAGTAGTCTTAAGCCATACTCGGTTAAGATTGCTTCAGGGTGAAATTGCACGCCTTCCAATGCGAGGTCAGTATGACACAAGCCCATTATTTCATCTAGTTCATTAGAGTCGCTTTGCGTCCAAGCAGTAATCTCTAAATTGTTTGGTAACGTCTCTGCATCCACGGCCAAAGAGTGATATCGACAGACATTAAACTGACGTGGTAGCCCCTTAAACATCCCGTGATCTGAGTGGTGGATCTGTGACACTTTACCGTGCATTACAGACTTTGCCTTGTGCACTCCAGCTCCCATTGCTTGTGCAATAGTTTGATGACCCAGACACACACCTAAAATCGGAAACTGTCCTTTTAACTGTTGTACAACTTGCAAAGATATCCCGGCTTCATTCGGGCTACAAGGGCCTGGGGAAATCACGATATGTGCCGGGTTTAGCTGCTTTATCTGGGCAATAGACACTTCGTCATTGCGCTTAACAAGCACATCTTGATCTAACTTTTGAAAATACTGGACTAGGTTAAACGTGAACGAATCATAGTTGTCTATCATTAATATCATTCCGTCTTTACCTCTAAACTTTTAAGACTCACCATTTTACTTACTACATCAAATTCAAAGTACTACTTCACTGCCACCATGGTAACAATGGCCCACGCTCTGCGATTGGCCGTGCATGATAACACAATTTGTAAAGTCACTGGCATAACCTCTCCAACGACAAAAAATCTGCTTAGAGAGCTTTGCACATACGCTGTTACATATAACACTAGACAACTGAAGGAAAAGGAAAATAGTATAGAGGAGCTTTAAAACAATAAGGAAGAAAAATGAAATTCACAATCAAAAAGAAACGCATCAAGAATTTATCTACTGAGCACGCTATCAATACACAAAAAACCAAACAAATTGCTGGCGGTGCAGTTTTCCAATCACCTGATACCGATTTCTCAGTCGGTCAGCAAAATACTTGCAAAACAGCATAAGCGCCAAACTCAGCTGGGCGCAGTTAGCCCAGCTGTTATGTGTAATTATTGAAACACTACGTTTTCGCTACCAGGTAAAGCTTTAAACTCTTCTAGTAGTTTGTCGCAATCTCTCAATATTTGTGCCTCAAGTCGCTCTTCAGCGCGCCAACGCTGAGTATCCATTTTGAAGATTTCCTTTTTTGAATACTTTTTGCGAGCATCGTGCGTCGGCATTTCTTTGACTTCATCATACATTTCAAAAACACCTGGATAGGTCTTTTCTAAAGCAACTTCTGAATCAAAACTGTACTGAGAGATCAACACCCAGACACGTAAACACCCTTCGGAGTACTCACACTGCTTTTGCTTCATCGCTTTTGCAATCAAATTTATGCTATCTGCCAATTTGCCATTGCGCTCTTGTCTGGATTTTTCCAGCTTCTTCGCCTGCTCTTCTTTCAATTTAGCAATCGTGTCCTTTTGAACTTTTAGCTGCCACAGTAATTTACCTGCATAAAAAGCCAGACCTGCGACAATTAAAGCACCAACGACTAATGCGACCACCCAAATCGTGCTCATCGCTCATCCTCGTCATCATCTAACCACTCATCCGCCAGATCATTACTGACAAAATCAGCTAATGGATCAGCTTCAATCATATCTTCTTCTTCAAACTCATCATCTATACCAAGAATTTCGCATAACTCTTGGTGACGAGCGATCGCGCGATTAAAGAACTTAGCATCTTTACCTGTCAATAGTTCTCCACGTTCATGGCGCTCTAAGAGCTTCATTAAGCGCTCATCATTTTCTAACTGCTGCAGCTCTTGCTCTAGCGTTAGCTCTGGCTCATTCGCCTTGCTGAGTGTCGCTTGTGGCGTCAGATGACGTTTCATCTGCGGCTCAGCCTTAGGTGTTTGCACTTCAGGCGTCAGTGCGATTTTCTTCTTACTGCCTGCACGCGGATCTGTTTGCGTTCCAGTTTGAGATTTCACCTCAATCTTGGCTTCTTGGGCATTTCGAGATCCCGCTTTATTCCCTTTATTCTTTTTTGTGCGTTGCTCTTTCATAGCACGCAATTCACGAAGCTTTTCCTTACTTAATCTCGGTGTGCCGTTTTCACCTAATTTGCGTGATTTCTTCTTTCTAGTCATGCTTCTCTACCATCTACTTTAACCGACTATTGTTTACTTAGAATGATCACGTCATTCCCAATAAACTCTAGCTTGGTGCCAAATTGCTTTGCTACATACTCAAACGTTTCGCGACTAAAAAATGAAATATGTGTTTGGTCATTTTTATAATGCCAAGATGCAAAACGTGTTGGATCTATGACAAGCTTGGTCATCATTGCAAGGGGAGCTTGAGGCTTCAGCATCGCCACTAGCTGTTCAAATACCGCTTTAGGCTGCGCTATATGCTCAATCACTTCTGTGCATGTGATGAAATCATATTGCGCATTTAAAACCGCTGGGGTATTTGCATAATATAAATCATATAAGGCGACTGAGTGCCCCGCTTCTTGAAACATCTTGGCCAATAAAGGCCCTGGACCACAACCAAAATCAAGCCCTTGTTGATGATTTTGCAAACGCGCGTTAATCGGTTCGAATACCCGCGAAAGAAAGCGACGATAACCCATATCATGTAGATCATTTTCATGACTATCATAAATGGCTTTTTCTTCTTGCGGAGATAACCTGTCGCATGGCGCGACACTGACTAACTTACAGTGCGGACACTGCCAATAATCACGAAATTTGTCCCGATGATAGTGTTCTAGCGACTCTGATTCACAGAGGCCACATTGAAGCGTTTGTGGATTTTGCAAAGATGATGAACCAAACCTGCTTAAAAGGAGTATTGTAACAGCAATTAAAAAGTGTACAAATAAAAAGACGGCAGAGATTACTCTCTACCGCCTGCTAATCTGAGCGTCTCAATCCGGACACTTCTCCCTTCGACTTTTAGTCTTTATTTTTCTTATTATTTATCATCCATTTTGTTTTTATTGTTACTTCCGTGGTGCTATCCATATTGTTTTTGTTATCAAACTTCCATTGCTTTTTTTATTTTCGGTCTTCCTGACGCTTTTGTATTCATCCTTGTTTAATTGTATTCAAATGAATACTTAATCTTGCCGTCTACGCTTCCGTTACGAATTGTCCCTGTTTTTATGTTGTCTTGACGACAGGGATTAATCTACGCTTATTTTAAACAGTTACAACTAATCAATAACAAAATTATTACCTAAGTAACAGAAGATAAATTAAAAACAAAATAAATACATAGACTTACAAAAAAACACATATTTAATTTGCGTTAAGTCCTACAAATTAGGAACGCTACTATCTCACAATAAAAGTAAGATATATCTTACAAGGTACAGATCAAAAAAAGGCAACGATCGCGTTGCCTTTTTCAATAATAAAAGTTTACGTTATATCACGTAAAACCAAATACGACTTTAGTGCAAACCGCCCAAATACTTTGACAAAATTTCAATATCTTTGTCTGTCAATTTTGCGGCGATATCTCTCATCATGCCATTTGCATCGTTGCCCCGAGTGCCATCACGGAACTTAATAAGCTGTGCCTTAATATATTCAGGGTGTTGAAACGAAATTTTCGGGAATTGCGCTAACGATGTTCCATTACCTCTTGGACCATGGCATGCCATACACGAAGGGATCCCTCGCTCAGCATCACCCGCTCGATATAGCTTTTGACCAGTCTGAACTACATCTTCAGGGGTTGTACCTGCACTCATCGGCATACTTGCAAAGTAGGCTGACAAATCCTTCATATCTTGATCAGACAGTGGCATGGCCATGCCACTCATCACCGGATCCATACGGCCTTTAGCACCACCTGATGTCATACCCAATTTAAACTCTTTGAGCTGTTTATACATGTAATCAGCATGCTGACCTGCAATTTTTGGATACATGGTTACAGGGGCGTTGCCATTTGGTCCATGACATGCTGCACACGTTGCCGCTTTAGCCTTACCAGCTTCGGCGTCCCCATCGAATGCTACTGCGCTGTTGAATGACAGCGTGCCAAGCAGCATAGTTAAAGATAATGCTATTTTTTTCATGGTAAATTCTCTGTTCCGACCCTGTAACTATCTGCTTAAATGAAATACGCTAAATTTCACCGACATAAACAGATACTAATCTGTGCACATTGACTTAAATTTATTAAGTGACGCTCAATGTTTGTTGCTTTACCTTGTAATATTTAGATACTACACGATAAAAAAAGCCCCGCCATGCTTAGTGGCTATTATAAAACTGCTAATTTATAGGTAATTGACATAGATTAAACTTAGTCCAGAAATTCTCTTGACGCTGCTAAAAATTGTCGACTTTCTCAGCTTTTGCATTGTGTGCCAGATGTAATAAAATAGGTATGAATTAAAGAATCAAGCAATCCGCCTAGGAGTTAGAGTGTTAAAATCTCGTATGCCATATAACCGCGCTACTTTCATCACCAGCGCACCTGATATTACCCGCCTACCTGCAGACAGTGGCATAGAGGTCGCATTTGCCGGGCGTTCTAACGCTGGCAAGTCTAGTGCTTTGAATACATTGACAGATCAAAAATTGGCACGCACCAGTAAAACCCCTGGCCGTACTCAGTTGATCAATACCTTTGCTCTGGATGAAGACAAGCGCCTAATTGACTTACCTGGTTACGGTTTTGCTAAAGTCCCCATTGAGATGAAGAAAAAATGGCAGAAATCTCTGGGCGAATATTTGCAAAAAAGACAGAGCCTAAAAGGTATTGTGGTTTTAATGGATATCCGCCACCCTATGAAAGATTTAGATATGGATCTCATCAATTGGGCTGTAGGAAGTAATATTCCGGTACTTGCACTGCTGACAAAAGCGGACAAATTAAAGCAAGGCAAACGCAAAGCCGAAGTTTTACAAGTACGAAAAGCCCTTTCTGAACTAGACGGCGATATCACTGTGCATGCCTTTTCATCGCTAAAAGGACTTGGACTAAAAGAGCTTGCATGGCAGCTCGATGATTGGTTCCTAGGACCTTATATAAAAGAAGAAGCGGACGATAACGCGCCAAACGACTAGGTTAGCTCATACGCCTGTCCTGCGGAGTCCAATGTCATCGACTGTCGTTGCTCATTGTACTTCGCAATCTCTGCCCATTGATAATAGACATTGCGCTCAATTCGCGCGCACAACCCATAATTTAGCTGTAAATGCGGGACTTGCAGGCCTTTATAATCTGCCATGTACAAGGGAAATGCCTTACAAATAGGCCACAGCCTACCCAAATTATCTTCGCAGATAATCGTTGGCTCAAGGTCATATTGCTGAGCAACCTCAGACACATGCCAAGCGACAATAATAAATGGGCTTTCCTCTACAGTGACTGTACATGTTTCAGACGGCGTTTTCAGAGTATATTCACCCTGCTCACAACTGAGCACACTGGCAAATAAGCGCACCAATGCAAGGCGTTTGATCTCATCCCCTTGATGAAACCAACGTCCTGCGCCATCAATTAAAAATGTGCCTACACCGCACTCACCAGCTTGCCAATGCTCAGTCGGTGAATGTGCAGACACATAGTGCGCTATTAACTGTTCCAGTTTATCTATCATGAAAAACCAAATTAAATGTCACAGGGACAGTTTGTGCGATGCTAGTTAAACCTGCCAATTTGCGTAAAGCCTCAACCCCATCTGCCAGGTCAAAATCACGGCTGTTAATCAGTACTGCACGCAGTGGTGATACTTGCAATGTTTTAGTCTGTTTGTTCACCATAAGATCCAGCTTTAACACCAAGCTTTTACCATGCAAATTAAGCGTAACTGGCACTGCTTTGAGCACTTGAGGACCCGTATTGAGCTGGGATAACCATGGCTTGATGTCAGCCTTAATGGTCGCTGTTTGATATTGAGAAACATCAAAAAGCACTTTTTTCATGCGCTCATTTCTGATTGGGATCAAAGACTCAATACTGCTTAAATCAATTTCTATACTCAACTGGCCTGACTCAGTGATCTCGCCAGATAATGATGTGAAATGATGATTTTCAGCGACGCTATTTAATTTTATAGAGGTGAAGCTCAGATCACTCAGCTCATTATTTAGCTGCCAAGCGGACACCGCTTGAGACATTAAGCATAAGCTACCAACAAGAAAAGGCTTAAGCATGACATATTCCTATTTGTAAAGTTTTTCACATCTTAACAAATAAATATGGAGAGAGTTAGATTTACACCCGTTGTTCAATATTTGATATGGCGAACTTTTAAAAGGCTGTCAGATATTATTACGAAGAGAAAAACCGGCTCGTATAAACCTTTTACGAGCCGTTATAGCAATCTGGGGAGAAGCTATCAATACACAGTATCCTCTTTCGAGAGATACATCATCAACAGGATGTCCTACAGGATGAGGACGCCGCGAACTTTAGCAAATAGCCATCTAGAAATAAACAGCACAAAGCAAATAACGAGCCAATTTGATAAATATTAAACAAAGAGGTGATATTTTTTACGTTAGCTTTACACCAAGCCAGCTAATTCGGGACACAGAGCGTGTTTGATGCAAGGAAAATAAAAAAGCATGGCTAGGCCATGCTTTTATGTATAAACGCCAAAAAGCAGTTAATTAATGAGCTTGTTCCCAGTTTTCACCGTGATCGGCTTCCACCACAAGCGGCACATCTAATTGCGCAGCTTCGCTCATTAAACTACAAATTTTCTCGCTAAATTCATCAACCTTATCGGCATTGATCTCAAAAACCAATTCATCGTGTACTTGCATTAATAGCTTAATTTCATCTTGGCTATGTGTTTGCAACCACTGATGTACTTTGATCATGGCTTTTTTAATGATATCAGCAGCGGTTCCCTGCATTGGAGCATTGATTGCCGCACGTTCAGCCGCTTTACGACGCGCACCATTACGCGCCTTAATATCAGGTAAATAAAGACGACGACCAAACAACGTCTCAACATACCCTTGCTCAGCCGCCTTTTCACGCGTGCTCTCCATATACTCTAAAACACCCGGGAAACGCTCAAAGTATTTATCCATGTAATGCTGAGCTTCATTACGTGGAATATCTAGCTGGCGCGCAAGGCCAAATGCACTCATACCATAGATCAAGCCAAAGTTTACCGCTTTGGCTTTGCGACGCATATCCGAAGTCACTTCTTCAAGTGGCACTGAAAATACTTCTGAAGCCGTTGCACTATGTACATCTTTGCCTTGCGCAAATGCGCTTAACAAACCTTTATCCTGAGATAAATGCGCCATAATTCTCAGCTCAATTTGGCTGTAGTCGGCTGCTAAAATCACATGCCCTTGATCTGCAACAAATGCTTGGCGGATCCGGCGCCCTGCTTCATTACGAATTGGAATGTTTTGCAAGTTCGGATCGCTGGAGCTTAAACGACCTGTTGCAGTCACAGCTTGATGATATGAAGTGTGTACACGTTGCGTATCCGCGTTAACCAGCTTTGGTAATTTGTCTGTATAGGTCGACTTCAACTTTGCCAAGCCGCGATGTTCGATGATGAGCTTTGGCAAAGGATAATCATGTGCTAATTCCTGTAGCACTTCCTCAGCGGTAGAAGGTGCACCTTTTGGTGTTTTCTTCAAAATTGGCAGACCAAGCTTTTCAAACAAAATCGCTTGTAACTGCTTTGTGGAGCTTAAGTTAAACTCTTCTTCAGCCAAGGTATATGCTTCTTGTTCTAGCTCTACTAAGCGCTTTTCAATTTCTAAGCTTTGTTCACCTAGCATGGTGCTGTTAATTTGAACGCCCGTTCGCTCCATATCAGAAAGAACATTAATTAATGGCAATTCAATATCCTTAAACACACCCACTAGACTCGACTCTTTTTCTAGTAACGGCCATAAATGCTGATGCAAACGAAGCGTAATATCGGCATCTTCAGCTGCATAAGGTGCCGCTTTATCAAGCTCTATTTGGTTGAATGTAAGCTGCTTTTTACCCTTGCCGGCAATATCTTCAAAACTGATATTTTTGTGGCCTAAATACTTCAGTGCCAATGAGTCCATATCATGTCTGGTACCCACACTGTTAAAGACATAAGACTCAAGCATAGTATCAAATGCGATGCCATTTAATATAATACCCGCACGGGCCAGTACGCTTTTATCATACTTTAAATTTTGCCCTACTTTTTTAATGCTTTCATCTTCTAAGATCGGCTGTAAATGTTCAAACACCAAGCCTTTATCTAACTGTTCAGGCGCCCCCATATAGTCGTGCGTTAAAGGTAAATACGCCGCTTCACCAGCTTCAACCGCGAAGCTCATACCCACCAAGTCAGCCTGCATGTAATCTAGACTGGTCGTTTCAGTGTCAAAGGCAAAAACATCGGCGCTCTTGAGCTTTTCCACCCAAACGTTTAACTGTTCAACCGTTAAAATTGTTTCATAGTTGCCTTTGATCTCGGGCTGTTGCGCTTCGACAGCAGCTGGCGCTTTGCTATCCGCTGCTGACTTACCATCGAGCAGTTCACTCAACCAACGCTTGAACTCACATTGACCATATAACTCAACCAATCGATCTTTGTCCATCGGTTGGATCTTGAATGTATCGAGATCTTCTTCAACATCACAATCAAGTTTGATGGTCGCCAGCTCATATGAAAGCTCAAGCTGAGCTTTATGCTCTTCTAGCTTTTTCGCCATGCTTTTTGAACCACGAAAACCAAGTGGTGCTATTTCATCTAGGTTATCGTAAAGCGTGGTAATTGAGCCTAGGCCCTGTAACATTGCCAACGCCGTTTTTTCACCAACGCCCGGCACGCCTGGAATGTTATCGACCTTGTCACCCATCAAGGCAAGGAAGTCAATGATCAACTCAGGACCGATACCAAACTTATCCACCACGCCTGCCGGATCTAAAACCGTATCCGTCATCGTATTGATTAACGTCACATGCTCATTAACTAACTGAGCCATGTCTTTATCGCCAGTACTGATCAAAACATGGCGCTTTTGTTCAGAAGCAATACGAGAGAAAGTACCAATTACGTCATCCGCTTCGACCCCAGCAATACTCACCAGTGGCAGGCCCATTGCTTTTATGATCTCATGAATTGGCTCAATCTGCGTGCGCAAGTCATCGGGCATCGGCGGGCGATTAGCCTTGTACTCAGAATACATGTCATTTCTGAACGTTGGCCCTTTAGCATCAAATATCACCACCATGTGGCTAGGATCAAATTGCTTAAGCAAGCTCTTAAGCATATTGATTACCCCATAGATTGCGCCAGTGGCTTCCCCCTGAGAATTTGTTAAATGCGGTGGCGCATGATAAGCGCGGAATAAATAGGAAGAACCATCCACCAAAATTAAAGGGTTTTCTGGGATCTGAGGCATAATATTTTTGGATCCTAATAAATGAAATTGAATAACTTGCTAAGGATGCCACAAGGCATAGCATAAAACGAGAGGAGTGCAATGAAACTTAACAAGGAAAAACTGTGGATAACTTTGTAGATAAACATAAGAAAAGCACCAGCGATAAAATAAAGCTAGTGTTCTAATACATACAACACACTGATAAATATAGTAAAATACACAAACTAAATTTCATATAATAAAATATGAATTTGTGGAAATGTATTAACTCATGTATTTTTCACCATAGAGAACTGGTGATAAAACGACCCGTTAATTCGAGCGGACGCGTATACTAACATAAATGATCAAAGATCAAAGCAGATCCTTTATATTTTTTTTCACAGTTGGTCGTCTTACATTGAATATAGCAGGCACAATAAGCCTTAGGAGATAAGAAATGAAACAAGTAGCAATCATTTTTAGTGGTTGTGGAGTATTTGATGGTGCAGAGATCCATGAATCTGTATTGACCATGCTTCATCTAGCACAGCAAGGCATTGCATACCGCTGCTTTGCCCCGAATATTGAACAACATCATGTTATTAACCATATAACGGGTGAAGAGCAAGCGGAATCTCGCAATGTATTAACTGAAGCTGCACGTATTGCACGCGGAGAAATTCAAGATTTAGCAGAGCTTAACGTGGATGATTTTGCTGCCTTAGTGATCCCAGGTGGATTTGGCGTTGCTAAAAACTTATCTGATTTTGCGTTCAAAGGCGCACAATCACAAGTGCTAGAGTCACTTAAATCAATATGTCAGCAATTCAACAGCAAAGAGAAGCCGATCACGTATCTATGTATCGCACCAGCTCTGATCGGTCATATTCATCAACCTGGTACAAAAGCAACCATTGGCACAGATGCTGACACTGCTGCGGCTGTGAATGCACTCGGCGCAGAACACGTAGAATGTGCGGTTACAGACATTGTTGTCGACGAGCAGCAAAAAGTAATTAGTACGCCTGCGTATATGCTGGCAAGTAACATCGTTGAAGCATCAGCTGGCATAGAAAAAGCAATAAAACGCCTCGCACAACTGATCGATTAAACACACAATTACTTGCTCACAAAAAATTTGCTTGGTTTTAAGCATAAACGACCAAATCTTTGCCCTAACGCAATAAAAGATGTTTTTTATACGCTTAAGATCAAGTTTAAATTTTAACTAATTTGGTGGTGACGTTATACTCAATTAGGAACCGTCATCCGTCGTGCTTCGTGATCGAAGACATTAAATTTGAAGTGAGCAAGGTAAATGAAGAAACTGTCAGCAGCACTCTTAATGCTATCCACGGCCGCCGTCGCCCAGCCGTATGATAATTCTCTAACCGAAGAAGCCATCAAAAAGCGATTAGCGCCGATAGGTTCAGTCTATTTAGCGGGTGCACAAGACACTGCAGCCGCAGCACCATCGGGCCCACGCTCTGGTGAGCAAATCTACCAAGCCTCTTGTTTTGCCTGCCATGGTACAGGTGCACTGGGTGCGCCAAAAACAGCGGATGATTGGGCTGCGCGTTTAAATAAAGGTCCTGACGTACTGCTTGACCACGCCATCAATGGATTCAATGCAATGCCACCAAAAGGCACTTGTATGGATTGTAGCGACGAAGAAATCCAAGCCGCTATCGACTTCATGCTAAAATAAAACCGTTTAAAAAATAGAGACAAATCCTCGCATATTTGTCTCTATTAGGGCAAAATGTTTGTCTAGTAACTGAATTAACATTTTGCACTTGACCCCTCAAGTCAAAAGTGAAAATATAAAGTTTAATAAATAAACAATAATAGCCTTTGGTTTTATCATTGGAAGATCCAAACGACGTTGCAATTCGCAAGCTGACTCGTAAGAATCGACGCTTAGAGTCCTTGTTGAAAAAATACAAACAAAACTATCACTTGCAACATGCCTTGATACAGCTTTCTGAGCAGGCTAGTACAGTTGCCGAGCTAACCCTTTTATACCCCGCAATTCATAGTATCTTAGAGCAACACCTGCCCAGTAAAAGCTTCTATGTTGTGCTGCAAAACCAGTTTACCCAGACACTTGAGCTCTCTTATTTTGTTGATGAAAAAGATGGTATTTCTGTGCCGTTACATGAGTCACATCATTTTGATCAAGGGGTTACTGGCTATGTCTTTAATACAAAAAAGGTACTGTATCTAACCAAAGATGAAATGCAGCACATGATCGATGACTGCAAATTTAAAGCCCTAGGCAGCCCAGCTGAACATTGGGTAGGCGTACCGATATTCCGAGATAAAAACATCATTGGTGTGATGGTATCCCAGAGCTATCAACCTCAACAAGCTTACAGCGAACATCAGATTGAGCTTCTTGAGGTGATGTCTTTATACCTAGCTACGGCGATTGAGCGCGTCAAAAAACGTGAGTTACTCGAATCAGAAGTCAAGATCCGCACACGTGCGCTGATGCAGAGTAATGACGCACTCAATAAAGAGATTGAGCAACGTAAGCGCGCCCTAGAGCGACAGCAAATCTTATTTAAGATTTCTGAACTAGCAACCCAGTTTAGCGACATTGATGATGTGTACAAGCAAGTACATAAAATCATTCGCTCTATTACCTTTGCTAACAACCTCTATATCGCTTTGCATGATACGGGTTCAAATTGGCTGAGTTTCCCCTACTGTGTTGATGAAGTCACTGAATATCGCCCACGGCCCTTTGCTAAAGGATACAGTGAGCTTGTCATCACCACCGAGCGCAGTCAGCTTATCGATACCAAGCGTGCAGCAATTTTAATTGAAGGCGGAGTTGTCAAACGGCCACCGGATTACAACGACTTAGAAACGGCCACAAGTTGGCTAGGGGCACCGCTCAAAACGGCCAAAGGAGTGATCGGTTTAATTGCTTGCCAAGCTTATAACCATGAATACGAATACAATCATGAAGATGTTGAGCTGATCTCTTTTGTATCAAACCAAATCGCTTCAGTACTGCAAACTCACTTGGCTAATCAAGCACTTAAGGCCAGCAACCAAGAGCTTGAACATCGCGTTGCTGAGAAGACAAAAGCGCTTAGACAAACCAATTTGCACCTACAAATGCAAATTGAAGAGCGTAAAAAAATTGAACAGCAACTCTATCATGACGCCCATCACGATCCGCTCACATCATTGCCAAATCGCAGTTTGTTTTTAACTCAGCTTGAAAAAACACTGCAAAAATATCAACGTTATCCTGAGCATAACTTTGCCGTATTGTTTATCGATTTAGACAAGTTTAAAGTGATCAATGATGAGCTGGGGCACCAAGCCGGCGATCAGTTTTTAATCTGGGTCAGCACCGCATTTGCAGAATGTATTCGTGAACACGATTTACTTGCACGTCTTGCAGGTGATGAATTTGTCATTTTATTAGACCACCTAACTGATAAACAACAAGCCGAAGATGTGGCTAAGCGCCTTATTCGCGTGATGCAGCAACCCTTTTGTATGAAAGGTGTGTGCATGCAAAGCGGTGCCAGTATCGGCATTACCTATAGTAATAAAAAATACAAAAATACCGACGAGATCATTCGTGATGCGGATGCAGCCATGTACTACGCGAAAAATGCGGGGCGCGGCCGATATGAGTTTTATCATCCGTTATTAACAGCGTCTACAAGCAACAATAATAAACCTGAAGAACAACATCATTTAACAGCGCTACCGACGCACTTTAGAAGTACAGAGGTGGTTGATTTTACCAATCACTCGACACAGATCATTACTTTAGAAGCATTTGGCGAGCATCCAGTACTCGGCAGTACCAGCTTTGATGTGCTGAAAAAATTTGCGGCTGCGAAAGATGAGCATTTAGACATTGAATTGGGCTTACTAGAAAAGGCGCTCAAAATTGCGCAAAACTATGATCAAGACGTGTTATTCGCATGTTCAACCATCATTCTAGAGTCATCCTCCTTTGCGACGCTCAAGCAAATGCTTGCACACAACACAACCCAGCTTTGCCTCATGTTTGATGAAAGTGAAGTCCGTTATGCCTCTAGTGTCCAACTAGAAAACCTCAAAGAACTGCCACAGTTAGGGGTAAACATTGGTCTCAATGATTTTGCCAAAGAGCGCTGCGATCTCGCCTTTTTAAGCAGTATTGATTTTAAATATGTCTTATTGAGTTCAGTATTTAGTAAACGTGTTTTACAGCAAAACAGCTATGATATTCAGCTACAAGGAATATTGGCGATCACCAAATTAAAATCTATACAAGTGATTGCTAAGGGACCGGCCATCTTAAACTTCAGAAGCTTATTGGAAAAACATGGCCTAAAACTGTTTTTTGGCAAGCAACAAAACTTAAAGAGTGCTCGCCAAAACAGCACAGGCATTGACGAGCAAGAGACACTAACGTTTTAACATCGCGCGTAAGTTAGCAACACGCGCTTGACCTTTTTCCATTCTCTCAGACTGAGATACCACCGCTTTTTTGCCTTCAAATTGCAAATCATCTTGTGGCAGCTCTTGTACAAAACGGCTCAGCTCTGGGGTGATCTGCTCACCAAATTGACGGCGGCTTTTGGCATAGGTCATAGTCAACGTTTGCTGCGCTCGGGTGATCCCCACGTACGCTAAACGCCTTTCTTCTTCGACATTATCCTCATCAATGCTGGTTTGATGCGGTAATAACCCCTCTTCCATACCCACCATGAAGACATGCGGATATTCCAGACCTTTTGAAGCATGCAAGGTCAGCAGTTGTACAGCATCACTTTCATCTTCTTCTTCATTGCGCTCTAGCATATCTCTAAGGGTTAACTTTGTTACTACTTCAGATAAGGTCATCGGCGGATTATCTGCATCCCCTGTCAGCATGTCACTGATCCAACGATACAATTCAGAGATATTCTTCATGCGCATCTCCGCCGCTTTTGCGCTGGTTGAAGACTCATATAAATAGGTCTCATAATTGATCTCACGGATCATATCCTTCACCGCTTCGAGCGTATCACCTCTTACGGCACGATCACTTAGCTCCACGATCCAGCGTGCAAAGCCTGCCAAGGCGTTAAACCCTTTGCCAGTTAAGCGTTGTGTCAATTCAGGGTCAAAACACGCCTCAAACAAACTAATATGTTTGTCATTGGCTAAGCTGCCTAACTTTTCGAGCGTCACAGGTCCAATTTCACGTCTCGGGGTGTTAACTATGCGCAAAAATGCATTGTCATCATCCTGATTTACCAATAGTCGTAGATACGCCATGATGTCTTTAATTTCACTGCGAGCGAAAAATGACATGCCACCGCTAATCTTGTAAGGAATGCGGTTGGCCATCAGGGCTTTTTCAAACACACGCGCTTGGTGGTTGCCGCGATATAGGATGGCGTAATCTTTATAGCTAGTGCGCTTCATGAATTTATGCGAAATGATCTCAGCCACCACCCGCTCAGCCTCATGCTCCTCATCACGAGTCGCGATCACACGCAGTGGGTCACCATAACCCAATTCACTGAATAGTTTTTTATCAAATTCATGGGGGTTATTGGCAATCAAGATGTTAGCAGATTTCAATATGCGCCCAGCACTTCGGTAATTTTGCTCTAGCTTAATTAACCTCAGACCCGGGTAGTCCTTGCTCAATAACACCAAGTTCTGCGGCTTGGCACCACGCCATGAATAGATAGACTGATCATCATCACCAACTACGGTGAAGCGAGCGCGCTCACCCACCAGCAATTTCACCAGCTGATATTGACTGGTATTGGTATCTTGATATTCGTCCACCAGCAAGTATCTAAACTGGTTCTGCCAGCGTTCTCTCACCTCTGCGGAGCTGCCAAGGAGCAAGGTTGGGATCATGATCAGATCATCAAAATCCAGGGCATTGTATGCGCGAAGCTGAGTTTGATAACGTGCGTATAGTTGTGCAAACAACGCTTTTTGCGGTTCACGCGCTTCCCTAATGGCGCGCTCAGGCAAGATCAGATCATTTTTCCAGTTGCCAATTTGCATCTTCAATAGGTTGAGTAAATCTTTATCTTTTTCGAGTTCTTTTTCCGTTAACTCTGATAGTAATTGGTTGGTATCTTGATCATCAAACAGTGAAAAGCCGGGTTTAAATCCCAGTGTTTTAACTTCTTTTTTGATGATATTTAAACCCAAGGTATGAAACGTTGAAATCCAAAGCCCTTTTGCGTCTTGCTTCCCAAGTGTTTGAGATACGCGCTCACGCATCTCTTTGGCCGCTTTATTGGTGAAGGTTACCGCCGCAATATTGCGTGCTTTATATTCACACTGCTGTACCAAATACGCTATTTTATTTGTGATTACGCGGGTTTTCCCCGAGCCAGCCCCTGCTAATACGAGGCATGGACCACTAATATATTTAACGGCTTCATCTTGTTTGGGATTGAGTTTCATAAAAGGCGTGTACCCTGAGCAACTGGAGCCGCTTAGTTTATCTTATTCATGCCACAATACCAATTTGCAATGTTTTGATTATGATTGAACGTAGACACATTTAGATACGTAACAGAGATTAAAATGCATTTATCGATATTCTAGTTTACGGTAAGATATTGCGTATCAACTAGCTATAAGGCACTGACATGATAAACCCAGCAAAAATCGAAGAGATCGCAAAGCAGATCTCAAGCAACATGCCACAAGGTGTGCGTAATTTAGCAGAAACTTTCGAAGCAAAAACCAAGCAAGCAATTCAAACAAAATTGACCGAAATGGATTTTGTTAGCCGTGAAGAGTTTGATATTCAAAGTAAAGTGTTGATCAGAACACGTGAAAAGCTTACTGAGCTAGAAGCCAAAGTAGCAGAATTAGAAGCAAAACTAGAAAAGCAAAGCGACGCTGAATAAGACTTTAAGTTTTGAAAAATACATCAAGCACGTTGTTTAGCGTGCTTGTGTTATTGCACCTGTATTATCCAGTTTGCTCAGCCGCCTTATCTAAATGACGCGTGACTAACGAGAGCAAGGATTGTTCATAACTCATTGCCAAACAAGATTGAGAGCTCACGCCTGGTACCAACTCGTTAAGTAGGCCATCTGCCAGCCCATACACCCAACCATGCACTTTTAGCTGTTGTCCGCGCTGCCATGCGTCTTGCACTATACTCGTGCGACAAACATTGCGTACTTGTTCGATGACATTCAGCTCGCATAATACATCGCTGCGCTCAGCCTCAGTGACTTCGCGTAACAACGCTTGATGCTTTTCTTTGATATCAACAACATGCCTCAACCAATTGTCTATCAAACCAAATTTAGCTTCCTCTAACGCCGCCTTAACACCACCACAGCCGTAATGACCCACCACCATAATATGGCTCACTTTTAGTACCTCGACCGCATATTGCATCACTGACAAACAATTATGATCCGTGTGTACCACAACATTAGCCACATTGCGGTGAACAAACAGCTCACCAGGCATTAGGTCAACAATTTCATTGGCGGGCACTCGCGAGTCAGAGCAGCCAATCCACAAATAATCTGGATTTTGCTGCATCGATAAAGTCTTAAAAAACTCAGGATCGCGGATCCGCGTGCGCTCTGCCCACTGGCGGTTATTTTCCAATAAGTGTGCTAAGTGACTGTTATGTTTTTGGCACATTGTTTTTCCTCGCGCTACTGGCGTTTGGTTGCCTGTATCAATAAATTCCTTGGTGTTAGTGACTTTTCACAAAACTGCTCTAGCGTCACGTCATACCCCTTTGCATGCAAATATAACACTCTATCTAGTACAAGCCACAATTCAATCGCACGCCGAAAACCATGGCGAACTAGCTCAATGCGCTCAGTCACTTTTTGCCTTGTTTGTGCCTGTAATAAATAGCGCTGATAGTCGACCTGCTCAGGCAAGTCGATGCCTTTTTTGTTTGCTGCCCATACACAAAAATCAGCAAATTCACCAGAAAAAATGGCCTTATTCACAGAGGGTACACTGACATAATGATCTGTCTGTGTGATGTCTCGTCGCAGCGCATCAAAGGCCAATCGCCACAGTACTTCTTTTTTACGCACCTTGGCCACTCTACTTGGTGCGGTCACTGTCTCCTGTAACGCTAACTTCATGTCATTATGTGTTAAGCGCAGCGCACTTTGTTGGCCCTCTTCACTCATTGGTTGATATTCATCACTGGTAAACAAGTGATAACAACAAGGCGATAAGCTAATTTTCTCACAGCCCACCTTAGCTGCTTCACGCATAAAATTCTGATGTAACTTACCGCAAGCATGCAGAGCCACCGCATGTTGTGTCACTTTAAAATGATGGCTCACAGGATCGCTCAGCACATCAGCGCAGTGAAACGTCATATCGAGATTTTGATGCGCAGCACTCTGCGCTCCTTGCTCACATAAGTGTGCTTGCAATTCAATACTGTCTACATGCGGTATGCCCGTATAAGCTAAGATCCGTCCCAGATGCCCTTTCCCCGCACACCACTCCAATACCGGAAGTTGTTGCTCATTGAGTGCAGAAACAAAATCTTGCAACTGACCAACTTTACGACCCTTGATGCCATTACTTAACCAAAAAGGCAGCTCTGTGCGCGGACGCTCAGTTAATGTGACTTGTGTTAATTCGCTTATCTCGGTTAGCTGCGGAATGTACTTTACCAAAGCTTGCTGCAAAGCACCTTGATCCATATCCAGTGCAGTGACAGTTTGCTCATCTAATGTCGATAAATATTCGTCTAACTCGGGCCAAGGCGTTACCAAATGATCAAAGGCTAATAATTGCCAATACTGACGTGTTTCATGGAGCAGTCTATCAAGTGACTGAAAGTGTGTGATGTAAGACGAGATCATAAAATTTTATAGTTACTGCATGTAGCCTTATTGTAATCCATCATCATGATGATAGAAAACCTCTACTAAAGCTTCTAATCAATCCATCAAACTATAGCTTTTTCTTTGCAGTACCAAACCGACATACATAGGAATGCAGAGTATACTCATCACGATAGCCAAAATGAGCATCCACGACCAATTGATGTCATTTGCGCTCTCTTCAGAGTATAAAAACGCATTTTTATGTTCATGAAAAGCCACAATATCTAAATGATATAGTTGCGCTATCCACTGCCATCTGGCCAGAGACATATTGCCAATTGGGATCCCCGGCGCTTTTATAAAAGGGACTAATTTATCAGCTTCATTCGCCAGCTCTTCAAAGCTTTTTTGCGTCGCGTAGAGCTTTGTGATTTGCAAGGCTTCCTCTAAATTCGCCAGTGCATAGCGCCACCCTCGTAAACTTGCGCTGCGAAATTTAGCGACCATTTCAGGCCGATACTTATAAACATCTTCAGAGGTAAATAAAATATCAGCATAAACATTGATGCCATAGTGCTTTGGACAGATCTGCCGTGTTGCTATGCCTTGCTGTGCCATTTTGAATGGTTCATTAGACACATATACTTGCAGTGCATCAAACTGACCCGCTTTAAAGTCTTGCAAAGGGGACAAGCCCGAATAAATTGGCAACTGACTGACATCGATACCCGCACGTTCTAATATCAAGACTAACTCGGCCCCCTCAGTGCGCCCCAAGTGACTAATTTTTTTACCTTGAAAATCTTTTGGGGAATAAATATCACTGTCCGCACGTACCATCCAACAATAAGGCGAAGACTGAAACACCGAGGCCAGAGCAATTAAAGGCTTACCTTTCATTCGCTGCTCTAACAGACCTGAATGCGTGACACCGAATTGAGCTTGGCCTGAAAGTACTTTGAACTGTTCATCAGGCTGGTGTTTCTGTGCAGGGACAATATTCACGTCTAAACCTGCTTGTCGATAAAAGCCTTTTTGCTTAGCAACATAATAACCAGCAAATTGAAATTGGTGGACCCACTTAAGTTGAAGTGTGACAGGCTCTAGTACAGATGCATGGACACTGGTGCAAATGAAGGCAAATAAATAAAAGCAACGAAGCATAGGCTGTCCTTAGAAAATCTATCAATGAATATAGAAGTCAAAGGACAGAAAGAACAGGAGTTGTGATTAATTCATCCCACTTTACGTGCAAGATCTTGTTCAGATTTAAGGTATTGAGAAAAACACGGATTATTTGTTTCATCCCTATAGTCATATCCCAAGCGCCCTAAGTGCTCTTCAAATTTGGCATACTCTTGCGGTAGCATTTCAAACCCAGCCAACACATGACCTTTCGCAGCACCATGATTGCGATAGTGGAACAAGGTGATATTCCATTCACAGCCTAAAGTCTCTAAAAACCTAAGTAATGCACCGGGGTACTCTGGAAACTCAAATCGTAATAATCGCTCTTGGATCTCAACAGGCGGCTTGCCTCCGACCATATAACGAATATGCAATTTGGCCAGCTCGTTATCTGACAAATCGGTAAATTCATACCCATTTTCAAAGAGACTTGATGTCAATTCTTGTAACTCTTGCTCAGCGTCTCGTAGCCCAACCCCAACAAATATTTGTGCCTTTGTGCCACCAGCAAAGCGGTAGTTAAACTCCGTGATCGCACGCCCCCCCAAAGTCTGGCAGAACTGCTTGAAACTGCCTTTTTGCTCTTCAATGGTCACACCAAATAACGCTTCACTTTTTGCCCCCAGCGCTGTGCGCTCAGCAATATATCGTAACCGATCAAAATTGAGATTTGCCCCTGAAAGCACAGCTGCTAAAGAAAGCTCAGAATCGCTATGGGCCATGCTCCACTTTTTTAGTCCAGCCAATGCAACTGCACCTGATGGTTCCGCGATTGCCCGTGTTTCAACAAAGATATCTTGTACTGCTGCGCAGATTTCGTCGGTTGAGACCAATATCACTTCATCGCAATAGGTCTGCGCAAGTCGAAATGTTTCTTCACCGATCCGCTTCACCGCGATCCCGTCAGCAAAACAGCCTACTTGATCCAACTCTACCGGTTGACCCTGCTGCATTGCGGCATGCAAACATGCGCTTTCCGTCGCTTCGACACCAATCACACGTATATCTGGACGCAAAGATTTAATATATACCGCCATGCCGGCTAGCAGCCCGCCGCCGCCAACTGGGATAAACACCACATCTAACTTGTCTAATTGCTGCATCATTTCACGCGCAACCGTTCCCTGACCAACAATCACATCTTTATCATCAAATGGCGGTACAAACACACCCCCTTCTTGCTGACATAAAGATTGCGCGTACGTATTCGCTGCATCAAAGTGATGACCATGTAATACAACATGCCCGCCTAAATTACGCACTGCATTCACTTTTATTTCTGGGGTCGTCACAGGCATAACAATGGTTGCCTGATGACCTAGGTGGGCAGCACTCAATGCCACCCCTTGCGCATGATTACCTGCTGACGCCGTGATCACATGAGAATGCGCAGGCAGTTGGCGCAACTTATTGAATGCGCCTCTGAGTTTGAAAGAATAAACAGGTTGTTGATCTTCCCGCTTAAGCCAAACTTGGTGCTTGAGCCGTTCTGATAACCCTTTTAAGTGACTCACATCCGTTTGCTTCACCAGAGGGGCCATATTCGCTTGGATAATAGCCCGAAAGTAATCTAGCTCTTGTGCCACCATCGCTAACTGAGCTCCTCTAATTTCTCTAAATCACGCACAGCCCCTTTGTCTGCGCTGGTTGCCAGCAATGCGTATGCTTTTAATGCAGGCGTCACGACTCGTTCGCGATCAACTGGCTTATACGCCTCTTTACCGCGCGCAAGTTGCTTCTCTCGACGCAGAGCAAGCTCAGTGTCATCGAGCAACACATCAATGCCACGTGTATGTATGTTAATCGCTATCAAATCACCATTTTCAATCAATGCCAATGTACCTTCGCTCGCAGCTTCCGGAGAAACATGACCAATTGATAAACCTGAGGTGCCCCCAGAAAAACGGCCGTCGGTAAGTAACGCACAGTCTTTATCAAGGCCCATAGATTTTAAGTAACTGGTTGGATAAAGCATTTCTTGCATGCCAGGACCGCCTTTTGGCCCCTCATAGCGGATCACCACGACATCGCCTTTTTTCACCTGACCACCTAAGATCCCCTCAACCGCATCATCTTGTGATTCATATACCACCGCTGGGCCTGTGAACTCTAACATTTCATCCACCACCCCAGCGCTTTTAACGATACAGCCATCAGGTGCAAGGTTGCCGGTTAAGACCGCAAGGCCACCGTCTTGACGAAATGCATGCTCAGCACTGCGAATACACCCGCCTTCTCGGTCCAAATCTAATGTATCCCAACGGTATTCTTGGCTCATTGCTTGCGTTGTACGGATCCCCGCAGGGCCTGCACGGTAAAATTTTTGTGCTCTTTCATTGCTGCTATCATTGGCATCCCAACGTGCCAATACATCACCCAATGTGCCACCCGCCACATGGCCCACACCTAAGTCTAACTTACCTGCTTTTGCCAACTCATTTAATATCGCCATGATGCCACCAGCACGGTGCACATCTTCAATGTGATACTGCTGCGTAGCTGGTGCGACTTTACATAAGAACGGCGTATTTCTTGATAACTGGTCAATGTCCGCCATATCAAAATCAACTCCCGCCTCTTGCGCAGCAGCCAAAATATGTAATACCGTATTTGATGAGCCGCCCATCGCGATGTCGAGTGTCATCGCGTTATTAAACGCCGCTTGATTGACGATATTACGCGGTAAAACCGCCTCATTATCTTGACGGTAATATTCATCACACAGCGCAACAATGCGCTTTGCTGCCCCGTTATATAACTGTCCTCTGTCTTTATGCGTTGCGAGAGTCGTGCCATTGCCTGGTAATGCCAGACCTAGAGATTCAAGCAGACAGTTCATCGAGTTGGCAGTAAACATGCCCGAACACGAACCACATGTTGGGCAAGCTGAACGCTCAACCTGTTCAGAGTCTTCATCACTGACCGTCGGATCTGCGCCTTTTACCATGGCATCAACTAAGTCCAATTTTAAGTCGATGTCTGCAAGACGGGTTTTACCCGCTTCCATTGGTCCACCCGATACAAAGATAACTGGAATATTTAGCCTTAAAGCGGCTAACAACATCCCCGGTGTTATCTTGTCACAGTTTGAAATACATACCATGGCATCCGCACAATGCGCATTGACCATATATTCCACTGAGTCCGCGATAAGATCCCTTGATGGCAGAGAGTACAACATCCCACCATGACCCATGGCGATGCCATCATCAATCGCGATGGTATTAAATTCACGAGGTACGCCACCAGCTTCACGGATGGCATCTGCCATCAAATCGCTCAGTTGGTTGAGGTGAACATGACCGGGTACAAATTGTGTATACGAATTGACGACCGCGATCATCGGTTTGTGAAAATCTTCATCCGTCATTCCTGTCGCACGCCAAAGCGCTCTTGCGCCTGCTCGTTTGCGTCCTTCAGTCGTTGTTTTACTACGTAACTTAGCCATGTTGACCCCTTTTTATTTAAATACCGATGCTCGGTAAACCCTCATTCCCAAAAAATAAATACTCTCAGTACTAGCTGTTTACGTAATCTAACCAGCCCTGAGGATCGCTTGATTGCCCTTTCACTAAATCAAAATAAGCTTGCTGTAATTCTGCTGTGATTGGGCCGCGTTGGCCTTCACCCACTTGAATTTGGTCAACACTGCGCACAGGTACCACCTCTGCAGCAGTCCCTACCATGAAAAATTCATCAGCAAGATACAGTGCTTCACGGGCAATCGGCTCTTCACGCACTTCATAACCGCGCTCTTTGGCTAAATGAATAATCGTGTCGCGCGTCAGACCTGGTAAAATACAAGCGGTTGTGGGCGGCGTATAAAGCACGCCTTTTTTAACCACAAATAAGTTCTCGCCCGCGCCTTCGCTCAAATAGCCATTCACATCTAGCGCAATACCTTCTACATAACCGTTGCGCTTTGCTTCACCTGAAATCAGCTGAGATGATAGATAGTTACCGCCGGCTTTTGCTGCTGTCGGCATCGTATTTGGGGCAAGTCGACTCCATGAAGACACACAGACATCAACACCTTGTGCCAAACTATCTTCACCTAGATAAGCACCCCACTCCATTGCCGCGACCGTGACATCCGCCCGATGCGATTTTGGATTAAGCCCTAAACCAACATGTCCTAAAAAAGCAAACGGTCTTAAATACGCGTTGCTAAAACCATTTTCTTTTACTGCCTGCTTGCACGCGGTTTTGATCTCTTCTTTTGTGAAAGGGATCTCCATGCGATAAATTTTTGCTGAATCAAATAAACGTTGGATATGATCATCTAAGCGAAAAATAGCCGGACCATTAGGCGTTTCATATGCGCGGATCCCTTCAAAAACCGAACTGCCATAGTGCAGTGCGTGGCTCAATACGTGCGTTGTTGCTTCTTGATAAGGGATCATTTCGCCGTTGTGCCAAATTAATTCAGATGTTTGTGTCATTCTTATAAACCTTAATTTTGTTATATTGCCTGCTGCTGTAATGTATGCAAATCAACCGATTGCACATCCACTAGCTTATTTAATTGTGACGTTAATAGATAGATAGGCTTGTCACTATCTACCGTCATTTTGACGTGAAACAGTTCGTCCTGACCCTCTAATTGAAGCTGCATCAAACGAAACCCACGGTGACGTGCCACACGCAAGAAACGCTCAACAGCCACGCTTTGATTTTTTACAGCTACAGTTAATTGATGTTTCATTGTGTATTCTCCGTTAACATTTCATCGTTTGCCGCACCCGGCGGAACCAGTGGCCATACATTTTCTTTATCATCAATACACGCGTGTAAGATGTATGGCCCTTCACTATTTACAAGTTGTTCAATTGCACCATCGACTTCTGAGGCATGCGTTATGGTTTGCCCTGGAATGCCAAATACAGCAGCAAGTTGCACAAAATCAGGATTGTCAGATAAATTGGTTTCACTGTATCGCGCTGAGAAGAATAGCTCTTGCCACTGTCTCACCATACCCAACCTCTGGTTATCTAAAATCACAATCTTAACCGCAAGGTTATTTCTTCTGATGGTGGCCAGTTCCTGAATATTCATCATGATTGAACCATCGCCAGATACGGTGATCACCATGTTCTCTGGGCGTGCTATTTTTGCGCCAATGGCCGCTGGCAATCCAAATCCCATGGTGCCAGCGCCACCGCTACTAAGGTGATTACTCGGATGGGCAAACTTCATATGCTGCGCGACCCACATTTGGTGCTGCCCGACATCACAGCAAACCACAGTATCGTGTGGGACATCCTGACTGAGCTTATTCAGCAAATACGGTGCAAATACTTTCTCCCCTGGGTAATCATATCGCCACGCATGTTCTTGCTTCATGCGGCTGATATGTGCTCGCCATGCTGCTGGGGCCAATACGCCTTTGAGCAAAGGCAAAGAGGTATTCAAATCCGCAACCAATGACGCTGCCGCTGGCTTGCGTTTTCCGATTTCTGCCGCATCGATGTCGAGGTGTATCACTTTTGCTTTCGAAGCAAATTTAGCCAAGTTACCGGTTACGCGGTCGTCAAAACGCGCGCCTATACACACTAATAAATCACACTCTTGTACAGCTAAGTTTGCCGCTTTAGTGCCGTGCATGCCAAGCATGCCTAAATCATATTCATACTCAGGTAATACACTGCCAAGGGCTTTTAAAGTCGATACTGCAGGCATATTGGTGTGTGCCAAAAATGCCATCAATGCGGGCTGAGCATCTGCGCTATGAACACCACCGCCAACATAAGCCACAGGTTTTTGTGCTTGTTGCAACAACTCATTGGCTAAGCCCAATTCATGCAAATCAGCCTCATCTTGTGTCTGTACTTGCGCAGTCCATGGCGAAAATGGCACCAAGGCTTGTTGTATATCTTTTGGAATATCAACCAACACTGGGCCTGGTCGTCCAGAGACAGCCAAGTGCATCGCTTGCTGAAGCACTTCAGCAAGATCTTCGGGGCGCTCGACCATAAAGCTATGCTTGGTACAAGACAACGACATGCCTAGCACATCCACTTCTTGAAACGCGTCTGAGCCAATCGCCGCTGTGGGTACTTGGCCTGTGATAGCTAACAGAGGCACAGAGTCCATCATGGCATCTGCCAATGCGGTCACTAAATTTGTAGCTCCTGGTCCTGAGGTCGCAAAACACACCCCTAACTTACCTGTACTGCGTGCATAACCGACCGCAGCAAATCCAGCCCCCTGCTCATGGCGTGTTAAATAATGCTTCAGTGGTGCACCATAAAGCGCATCATAAATCGGCATAATTGCCCCACCGGGGTAACCGAATACGTCTGAAATCCCCTGTTTAACAAGGATATCAATCACCATTTGTGCGCCTGTCATTGTTTTGCTCATTGCCCTTTGCTCTGTTTTTTTGCCCTAAAACGAAAAAGCCCCCCGAACTTTTCAGTGCGGGGGGCTCTTAGCTGATTCTTTTCTTACAGCACTACGAAGCCCCCGCGGTAATAATAATCACCACGTTGATAATCACGACTAGTAGCGTTGCTGTTAGTAACATAAATCTTAATCCAAAATTAAACTGTGCTTGATGCCATTTTTCGGCAGAATTATTCTGACTGCCTGTGCTTTATTCTATTAGTAACCCGCGATAGCCGACAAGTCAACCATAAAAACTATGCTAAATAAATGTCACAAAACTACAATAAAGAAAAATAAATCCCAATAAATAGCTTTTTAAGGATTAAATATTCAAATCAATTAAGATAACTTTGGAAATGACAAATCGTCTCAAAAATATCGAAGACAATTATGCACATCATGTTTTTGTATTAAATTTTTATGATTTACATCAACAATTGATTATGATGTTAACTCCAAGATTAAAAAGGACCGCTGCAGTGAAACATATTTTGCCTTTCAAATTACTTATCTCATTTTGCTTATTCGTGCTTTTTAGTACTATGAGTTACGCCTCTCCTGCGCTTTGGAGTGTCGAAAAAAATGGCGTAACATCTTATCTATTCGGCACGGTACATGTCGGGGACCCAAGTATGAAGGGTCTACCTGATAAGGTTAAAAACGCAATAAAGCAATCAGAGCGTACTGTAGTTGAACTGAATATCAATGCGCTCTCCCCGTTTGAAATCCAAAATAGAACAGCTGCATTTATTGCCAACTCGAACAGCCGCCCGTTGCCACAAGCGCTTTCTAAAGAGGTCTATCAGCAGCTAAAAACTTATTTCTCCAAACGCGATATCAATATCGCGCTATTTGATAGCATGCCCGCATGGACTGTTATCTTGACTATGGTTCAACTTGAATATCAAAAGTCTGGATTTAGTGACACATATGGTATTGATAAGCAGGTTATTGCCTATGCCAATCAACATAATAAACAGATTAAAGAATTGGAAGTATTTGAACAACAACTAGAAATGTTCAGCCATGTCGCCATCTTCAGTGATGAAATGGTCACGCAAACTCTATCGCAAATGCAGGATTCCGATGGCTTTATTAAAGAAATGATTAACGCATGGAAAACAGGTAACGATAACAAATTAGCCAGCTACTATGATTTAAGCTTTGATGACTCAAAATATGCACGCCTTGCCGAGCAAATCTTAGTGATCGATCGCAATCATACTTGGGTGCGCACACTCGTCCCTGACATGAAGAAGAGCTCACATTTTATTGCTGTAGGTGCACTGCATTTACCAAAAAAAGACGGGCTCATTGCACTTTTAAAAAAACAGGGCTTTACTGTTAAGCGAATTTAGAACATAAAAATGGGTGTATCCACCTTGCACCCATCACTATGTTTTAAAAAGCAGCTTTACAGTGTATTACTGGCCATTGAAGGCATAATCAAAATTTCAACTTTCTCTTGTAAAGCTTGTAAATCCACAGGTTTAAACAAATGTGTATTCGCACCGAGTTCATAGACTCGGCTAACCGCTTGCTCTGAAGTATTTGCCGTAAGCACTAATATCGGCACTTCAAGCCCAAGATTATGCCTGATCATTTTTATCGCCGTAAAACCATCCATGATCGGCATATTTAAATCCATCAGCACTAGGCTAAAGTCTTGCTTTTGCAGCTCAGACAACGCCTCTTGCCCATTGACGACATGCACAACTGATAACCCCAACTTTTCAAGCAAAGTCACCACAACGCGGGCATTGAGTAAATTATCCTCCACCAGCAATACAGGCACTTCACGCCTCTCTTCAATTGAACTAGGCGGTGACTGTTTGACAATATCAACAGGTAGCTCTAACAGTACTTGCGTGCCATGTGGCAAATTATCAGAAAAAACAATTTTTCCGCCAAGCATAGTGACAATCAATTGCGCACGCGTTAGGCCTAATTGCATACCCTGAAAGTTTTCCTCTTCTTCAATTTTAGCTTGAGACTGCGCAATACCCGGGCCAGTGTCACAGATAATGCATCTAAAAATACCTTCACCACTTTTTGTTACAATGCAGTCTGCTTCTAAACTCACTTCGCCATATTCCGTATATTTCACGGCATTATCTAAAATTTGCCCAACCAGCCAAGCGGTGCGATTATGATCGCACGCCACAGCTTTAGAAAGCCCTTCCCCTAAATCAATATTAAACAAGACGGACTTCTGTTGTAGTAATGGCTTATAAATTGCCACAGCGTGAGAAATTGTCTCACATAGACTGGCAACTTTGCTCTCTAGCTTGATGTCTTTGTGCTCCGAAAGCACGTTATAATCATCTATAGACGATAATAAAATATTAAGCTGCTTAGCGGCATGCTCTACAACTTCTAAATGCGCAGCTTTCGCCGATTCTTTAAACAAAGTTAAATAGCCCATAATCGCTTGCAATGGCGTGCGCATTTCATGACTCGCTCTGGCCAAAAACTCACTTTTACTGCGCTTTAAACGGTTTGCTTCTAAGCGTAACTTTTGTAAATGCGCAATCTTTTTTTGAATGCTTTGCTCCATAGGATAAAAAATCCAGCGAGCTTCTAATATCAAGATTAATAAACCAAAAATCCAAATAAAGAGCTCAACATTTTGTAATTTTTTAACCTTATCGGTCGCAACCAGTTCATGCAGAGTCACCGCTTGATCTAAATATACCAAGAGCTCACTGGCACGAGTTTGCACCTGTATTAGCCGCTCTACTTTTAACTGGCCTAATAAAGCTTGTTTATGTGCTGATTCGACCAATACAATAAACTGATCTACGCGCGTTGCTAAAGCAACGGGTTGCTGAAAATAAAACGCCTGTAAATCAGCTGATAAATGGACATATCTTTGCTCAGATTGCTGCAGTAAAAAAGCTTGATTCTCGGCCATCGTACTCAATGTATCACGCAGCATTTGCTGCTCATCAAATGTGCCTGGGTGCTGTCTGATGTATTCTGCACCTAGTAGCAATGCAGCCTTTTGCGATAACATCCTCTGCATCCCAGCAGTATTAATTACCCGAGCACTGGCCGCTTGCTGAGATAACAGCACTTGCATCGTCGCCATTGCGGTTGTGATCACTATCATCATGATAGAAATGGCAAGTATGTATCTAAAGCGAAAGGTTTTCAGTATTTTAAGCAACCGATTGCCTCCTTGTTGGATGCAAAAAACAATGGTGAAGCACATAGCTTTTATATCCAAGTGTAGCTTAATTTTCATCTTTTACAGATTGATACTTGACACCTAGATGGCCAAAATGTTTCAATTTGCGCTGACCCTAATATCGCAAAATAGCTGTATAAGCTATTTTGAGGGCTGGAAGAGGTGCGTTATTCAGGTAACTAGGTTGAGGAGAGCAAACTCCGTCGACATCTAGTGAGGGGAATTAACGCCGAGAAGAAATCATTTTTGCTGAGTGATTTTTTCGGGCGCATGGGCTGAATCCCTGCGACTGTCACCAACATATTTGGTGGAGAGCTTCTGGTCTTAGAAAGATTAAGGCCGAGCCTTATTCTATTTTAAGTCCATTGCTCTTCGAATTTTAATTGTTCGGAAGCTGGACTTCATATCTTATGTCCCACGTCTCCGAGCAGCATTTAAGTTCGGTAGAGATGAAATCTAAATACAACTTATCTGACTACCCGTTATGGACTGCGCTTGTTACGCCATTCGACGAGAATAATCACGTTGATTTTGCAACATTAACGCAGCTGGTACATGCGCAGCAAGATGCTGGCAACGGCATCTTATTACTTGGCAGTACAGGAGAAGGTCTCGCGCTTTCTGTACAAGAGCAACGCGATATCGTTCGCTTTGTCTGCGATCTGTCACCCAGCGTACCTTTGATGGTGGCCATCGGCGGATATGATCTCGCACTCCAATTAGACTGGGTTGAGTTTTGTAATACGCAACCCGTCGATGCATTTTTAGTTGGCTCACCTTTGTACGCCAAGCCCGGCAACGTCGGCCTGACTCACTGGTTTAAAACATTGCTAGATGCGAGTAACCACCCTTGCATGTTATACAACGTACCGAGTCGAAGCGCGGTTTCAATTAGCCCAAGTGTAATCGAGAATTTATCTTCACATCCAAACCTATGGGCGCTTAAAGAAGCAAGTGGCGACATTGCCACATTTGAATCATTCCGCAAAGCCTCTCCAAAGCTTGCAATTTATAGCGGTGATGACGGCTTGATGCCTTATTTCGCGCAAGCTGGAGCTGCAGGCCTTGTGTCTGTTGCTGCCAACGCGTGGCCACAGCAAACTGCGGAGTTTGTAAAACGCTCTTTGGCAGGCACCTTTCCAAATTTATTTACTACCTGGACAGATGCTGTAAACAGCCTATTTAGCGTTGCTAACCCAATCCCAGTCAAAGTGTTAATGCACTTACAGGGCCAGTTAGAAACACCACGTCTGCGCCCACCACTGACACATTTGGAACTCAGTGACACCACATTTATTAAAACCGCAAATTCAACAATTTTATCTTGGAGTTAAGGAAGTATCATGAGCTGGTTAACCCTATTAAACAATCTAGAAAACGGCACTGTTCGCGCAGCAACACAGGATGAGCGAGGCAATTGGCACGCAAATGTCGAAGTCAAAGAAGGGATCTTAGAAGCGTTTAGAAATGGCACAAATATCGAATACCCAGGTGGTTTTGTAGATAAAGACAACCTAGCGCCACAAGGCTTTGCAGCTGAAGCTGGCGTGCGTATGGTGCCAGGTGGTAGCAGTGTTCGTCGCGGTGCATACGTCGCAGCGGGTACCATCATCATGCCGCCAGCCTATGTCAATATTGGCGCGTATATCGATGAAGGTACTATGGTAGACAGTCATGCTCTGGTTGGTTCTTGTGCGCAAATCGGTAAAAATGTTCACCTTAGCGCAGCAGTGCAAGTAGGCGGTGTATTGGAGCCAGTTGGTGCCAGCCCTGTTGTTGTCGAAGACAATGCGTTCATTGGCGCAGGCTGTATACTTGTTGAGGGCGTAGTCGTCAAAAAAGGGGCTGTACTCGCACCAGGTGTTCGTCTTTCTGCCAGCATCCCTGTGTATGACTGTGTGAACGAACGTACACTAGATAAAGGCGAAGCCATTCCTGAAAACGCCATCGTCATCCCGGGCTCTCGTCCTGCAAAAGGCGAATGGGCTCAGCAACAAGGTCTCAGCTTATCGTGTGCATTGATTGTTAAATATCGCGATGACCAAAGTGACGCAGCACTTGAGCTAGAAGAGGTACTTCGCTAATGCCAGCTTTGAGTACGCCAGTAAAAAATGCCATTACCGCTCTGACACAGAGCCAACATGAGCCATTTTATCTTTACGACCTAGATGCATTGCGCGCGCACTTGCAACAATTAACCGACCAATCCGTAGTGAAACTATGGTATGCAGTTAAAGCAAACCCGTTATCAAGTGTTATCCAAACACTCGATCAGGCTGGATTTAACTTTGACGTTGCAAGCAGCGGAGAATTACAACAAGTGCTCGCACAAGGTATCGACCCAAAACGCGTACTCAACACTGGACCTGCTAAGTCCAAACGTCAAATTGAGGCCTTCTTAAAACAAGGTGTAGACACCTTTGTCGCGGAAAGCCTCAATCAAGTGGCTTGGTTGCAAGAAGCAGCCAAGCGACACAATACAACATTGCGTATTTTACTGCGCGTTCAACTGCGCTGGCCTGATAACGAAAAGAACCCGTTAGGTGGAGATAGCTTGACGCCCTTCGGTCTAGGCGCGCAAGAGTGGTCTTCACTTGTCGTGACTGACTTTCCTAATTTAGATGTTGTTGGTTTACACATTTTCCAATGGGGAAATATGCTTGACGCAGATAAATTATCCTCGCTTTGGCAGCAAATGGTTGACCCATTACTGACGCTTGCGCAGCAACTCAACATTCATTTGCGTGTGCTCGATCTCGGTGGCGGCCTAGGTATCCCGTATGGTGAAGGTCAGTCTGACATTAATTGGAAAACCGTTTTAACCAGCTTAGAACGCATAAAAACACAAACGAACATTGATGAGCTATGGATGGAACTTGGCCGCTACGCAGTCGGTGAATGTGGCTACTATGTCAATCCAGTCGTCGAACAAAAACAGAACTACAGCAGTAATCAGTTAATTTTGGCTGGGGGGATCAACCATATTTTACGCCCAGCGGTTACTGCACAGGCGTTTCCAGCCAAACTATTGCGTGACAGTAAGCACGACTCAGTACCCTTTACTTTACATGGCCCTCTTTGTACGGCACTAGATCACCTCGGTGAACATGCATTGCCAGAAGATATCAATGAGCATGACTGGATTGTATTTAGCCAATGTGGCGCCTACGGCTTCACTGAAAGTATGCCTTATTTTTTATGCCACACGCTACCCAGTGAATACGTTTATCAATCGGGTCAAACTCGATGCATTAGACCGCCATTAACGCCTGAAAATTACTTGAGGTAACCATGAATCAGATCAATCAAACATCCATTCAAGTTGCCGAGCTTGCAAATGGTCAAGCCATGTCTATCCCTGTGTTTACAGTTGGCGATAAAAGTACTGGCCCTCATGTCTATATACAAGCCAATATGCATGGCGCAGAAGTGCAAGGCAATGCCGTGATCTATGCACTTTTAGAAAAGCTCAAAACAGTTCGGCTGTCAGGCTCTATCACCTTGGTTCCCTATGCTAACCCAATTGGCTGCAATCAAAAGTCAGGAGAGTTTACCTTAGGTCGCTTTGACCCAATCACAGGTGAAAACTGGAACCGCATGTATCATGACCATACGCATCTGGTAGAAGAGTTTGCGAAACATCATACTGCATCATCTGAGCAAGAGATCCGCAGTGAATTTAAGAAACTGTTGATTGAAAAAACGGATGAACTGCTTAATCAGCCTTTTCACACAATGAAAACAGGCAAGCGGATCGCGGTTAATTTACAACGTCTCGCACACGAAGCGGATTTTGTATTGGATTTACACACTGGCCCCATTTCTTCAAAACACCTATATTGTCCTGAGTACGCGCAAACTAGTGCGAACCATTTCAATATTCCACATACATTGCTGATCCCCAACGAATTTGATGGCGCAATGGACGAAGCCTGTTTCTGCCCTTGGTGGACACTAAGTGAAACCCTCAAAAAACACGGTAAGCAATTCGATGTGAGCAATGAAGCGTTTACAGTGGAACTCGGCTCTCAAGAGCATATTGACCTATCAGAAGCACAGCTAGATGCTGACAGTATCCTCAGCTATCTGAGCCACAAAGAGGTGATCCTTGAAGGTGGCTACCAACCAAACTCAATCAAACGCTATGCCTGTTACTTAAAAGATTATACAGCCTTTTATGCGCCAATGGGTGGCATGGTAGAGTATGTTGCGCCGCTGGGCGGACACATTAAAGCAGGCGAGACATTAGTGAATATTTTGCGCATGGACAAATATGTGCAAGGTGAAGCTTTAAACCCGATTAAGTTTGAACATGATGCAATTGCTATCTTGCACTTTGCCTCGGCAAGCGTCAATCAAGGCACAGAGTTATATAAATTATTTACTAACTATTTTGAGCTATAAAAAATTGCGTGAGAGTAGGTAGGTCTGAGACTTACTTGCTAAAGAGTGGTGAAGTCTCATCACTCTTTTTTCCTCTGATCACACTCCTATTTGTCCCTCTTCATTATTTAACTTCTTTTGAATTTTTATCATTTTACTTTCGATTAAAATTCAATCAACCTGGTGTTCTTTTGATACAGCTAAATAAAGGAAATAATGATGAAGCTAAATAAAAAGCACCTAAAGGCACTTTCACAAGATAAACGATTGCTCCCTAATGAAAACACGCCACATATTGCGGGTGGCACAGGTTCTTGGCCTACTCCTGCAACAACCACATTTAGAAATAGAACATGCCCTACAGGAGATGCATGTAAAACTAATCAAGGTATCTACTGCGTAACGCGCTAATTAACGCCTAAAACAAAAAAGCCAAAGTGCGTCTTACACACTTTGGCTTTTCGATCTCGATTACATTTCGTTTTATGGGCGTGGAATAAATCCAACTGCGTCATAAACGGCTTTTAACGTTTTTTCAGCACGCTCGCCTGCTCTTTCTGCACCACTGCGCATGATATTATCGAGTAATGTCTGATCAGCTCGGATCTCACGAAAACGTGATTGAATAGGCTCTAGCATTTCAACAACCGCTGCTGCTGTATCCTTTTTCAAGTGCCCATACATTTTATCTTCGTATTCTGGTACCAATGCATCGACCGGACGACCTGTTGCAACAGACAACAAGGTCAACAAGTTTGATACACCTGGCTTTTCTTGGCGATCAAAATAAATGCGTGCCTGCTCGTCAGAGTCCGTTACTGCTTTTTTCAGTTTCTTCTCAATTTTTTTCGGTTCATCGAGTAAAAGCACAAATGCATTTGGGTTTTCATCTGACTTAGACATTTTCTTTAACGGGTCTTGTAGACTCATTACACGTGCACCTAATTCAGGAATATACGGCTCAGGCACTTTAAATACATCGCCATAAATATTGTTAAAGCGAGTCGCAATATCACGCGTAAGCTCAAGGTGTTGCTTTTGATCTTCACCGACGGGGACTTGATCAGCTTGATAAATTAGAATGTCTGCCGCTTGCAAAACAGGGTATGAAAATAAGCCCACGTTAACGTTATTAGCATGCTTTGAAGACTTATCTTTAAACTGTGTCATGCGGTTCAATTCACCCATCTGCGCATAGCAGTTAAGTACCCAACTTAACTGTGCATGCTCAGGTACCTGCGACTGAACAAACAACGCTGACTTCTCAGGGTCAATACCACACGCTGTATACATTGCGATACCATCAAGAACACGCTCGCGCATCAGTGCAGGATCTTGACGTACCGTAATGGCGTGAAGATCTACTAGCATAAAGAAACAATCGTGATCTTCTTGTAGCTTAAGCCACTGGTTTATGGCACCTACATAATTGCCTATTGTCATACCACCGGTTGGCTGAATGCCACTTAATACTACTGGTTTTGTCATCTTGTTCCTTTATATCAATTTTGGTTCGTTAAAATAGGAATTATATCTGAGAACTGCTCACAGAGGTACTGTGGATTAAACTGTGATAAAGCTTCACCTTGATTATACCCATAATTTACTGCAATCACTGATATCTCCGTACTTTGCGCAGCTAAAATATCATTTTTGGAGTCGCCTATCATAACAGCCTCTGCTGTTGAAATGCCTAGCTGCTCGCAGGCAAGTTGCAAAAGATCAGGTGCTGGCTTTTTGTTTCCATCATCTCCACATACAATAACATCAAAATGCTTTTCAATGTTAAGTTTTTGCAACAACTGTAATGTAAATGCTCTACTTTTATTCGTCACTATGGCTTTTGGCAACTCGCCCAATTCATACAAGCCAATTTCAACACCTGGGTAAAGTTCAGCATGTTCACCAACTAGCGCCTGATAATGTACCTTGAAGCGCTCAGTCGCCTGCTCAATAAGCGTATCTGATAAAGTAGGATTGATTTCAATATGACAGCTCAAACCGCGCTGAACTAACACCTCTATGCCATTACCAACCCATTGCTGCACCTGACCTGGCGAAACGACCGGGAAAGCCACATCTGATAACGCTAAGTTCAATGCTAAGTGCATCTCTTTAATGCTATCCACTAACGTACCATCTAAATCAAATAATATGCCTGGTAATTTCATTAGCGCACCTTCGCCAATTCTTGACGCATTGCATCAATGACTGTTTTATAATCTGGTTGATTGAAAATGGCTGAGCCTGCAACGAACATATCTGCGCCAGCTGCTGCAATTTCAGCAATGTTGTCAACTTTAACGCCACCATCTACTTCTAAACGAATTTTTCTGCCTGATGCATCAATGCGCTCTCGTACTTGTTTTAACTTATCAAGCGTATTGGGAATAAAGCTTTGTCCCCCAAAACCAGGATTCACAGACATTAATAAGATTTGGTCTACTTTGTCCATGACATAATCTAAGCAGTGTAGTGGCGTGGCAGGGTTTAACACCAAACCAGCTTCACAACCATGCTCTTTGATTAATGCAAGACTGCGGTCAACGTGCTCGCTTGCTTCGGGATGAAACGTGATGATATCCGCACCCGCTTTAGCAAAACTAGGGATAAGGGCATCTACGGGCTTAATCATCAAGTGCACATCAATCGGCGCTGTAATGCCATAATTTCTGAGCGCTTCACAAATCATCGGACCGAATGTTAAGTTCGGGACATAGTGATTATCCATGACGTCGAAATGCACAACATCTGCGCCTGCCTCAATGACTTTCTCTACATCGCTGCCCAAACGCGCAAAATCAGCGGATAGAATAGATGGTGCGATTAAAAATTCTGATTGTACATTTTTTGATAAAGACATGAGATCCCCTAATTATTAGTTGCGTCGCTACTTTACCCCAATTTATCCAAGAAATACACGCACGCGCAGTTGGCCAATTGCGAGTAAGCAACATAGAAAAGAGATAAATCGATTGTTTAATAAATATCCATAGTGTACTATTAATGAATAGCTAATCGCTGAGGGGATGGTTATGGTAACATGGCTAAAAACACGGACAGTATTGTTGGCATCCGCAGCCGTAATTTCAATTGGTGTTTTCTCTTTTGGGAATGACGACATTGAACTGGCACAAGCTAACTCATGTGAATGCGTCGACGTATCTTATAATTATAATAATCAACATTGTAAACGCGAAGCTCACACAAGTTGGTATGCTTGGTTAACCGGTGGAAGTAGCAATGCTCAGTTTCACTATCTAGATTTATTAGAGCTGTTAATTGGCTCTGATGAAAATCAAGATAGTTCTAGTATTTCTGACATTTAACGAGCTGGCTGGACGCGTTATGATGACTTTCTTCAGCATCTTTCAAAGCGTCCTCGCCGCTATGTTCGGTGTTCAGAGCAGTAAAAAATATCAGCACGACTTCACACACACGCCCTTCTGGCCTTATGCCCTCATTGGTACTCTTTTTGTCATATTGTTTGTTGTGGGACTCATCTTGCTCGTAAACGGGATAGTGCTCGCCGATCAGAGTGGCGGTTAGTTGCGAGACAGAGGCTTATTATACAAGGCCATTAATTCATTGACTTTATTTCGAGCGTTGCCCTTTGGACTAATGGTTCTTTTAACCTGTATCACGTCCAAATTAGCTTCACTGTAGATTTTTCTCGTCCACACCGTATCATGATTTGAAATTAAAACAGGCTTGTCACCTTTAAAAGCCGCGCGTTCAGCAAGATTAGCCAGCTGAGCTTGATCGTCTAAATTGAAGCCGCCTTTTGCGTAGCTGGTAAAGGAGGCTGTCTTGCTAAGAGGCACATATGGGGGATCGCAATATATCACCGAATTCTCAGGTAGACGTTTGAACACTTGCTCATAACCTAAGCAAGTGAATGTCGCATTCTGAGCTTTTTCAGCAAAGTGATATAACTCATTTTCAGGAAAATAAGGTTTTTTATACTTACCAAAAGGCACATTGAAAATGCCTTTGAGATTATATCGGCATAAGCCATTATAGCCATGTCGATTCATGTATAAAAAAAGAATTGCTCGCTCATAGACATCGACACATTCGTTGAACTGTTTTCGATACTCGTAATATGCGTCAGCACAATTATTCTGTTCAACAAATAGTTTTCTTGCGTCACTGATAAATTCATCGGGCGCGCGCTGGATTTCTTTGTATAGATTGATCAGATCAGCGTTAATATCATTCAAAATATAACGCTTGAAGTTGCTATTTAAAAACACAGAGCCAGCACCAACAAAAGGCTCTACCAAAGTATCAGCCTCACTGTTTGCACTGCGCAATCGTTTAGTGATCTCTTCCACTAAACTATATTTTCCACCTGCCCATTTAAGAAAGGCTCTGGTCTTTTTTTGCATGATCGATCTAATTACCCAAAAGTAGCGGGATTTTACACTATTTTTTTTACTGTGACTGTTGGATTTGCTGCTTTATTTGAGAGATCTGTTTAAAAAAAGGCTTAGCAGCTAATAAATCCGTCGTTAACTTAGCCCGTGCCAATTTCGCATCTTCTAAACTCGCATACGGTGCCAAAGTCACAAACCACCATGTTCGACCGTTTCTGAGCACTTCAGCAACCTTGAAATTCGCTAACCCATGCTGATTGATGAATTCACTCGCCACCTTTTTATCCGTCACAGCAAGCAGCTGTATCGTCCACTCAGAATCGGAGCGAGATAAAAACCATGTATTATCATGCGCTGCTGTAGAGATCTGTTCACTCTGAATCTCAGGGATAGGCTGAGCGACTTCCAGAGACGCATCTTCCGCTGTATCAGGCTGATAAACGTCTTGTCTAACTTCTGGTATTAATGAAGATTTCCCTTCGTTGTCAGCAAGGCTGTTTGCATCGATAAATTCAGCTTCTGAGCCTTCAATTTCTACGACTTTATCTTCAGCTATGGCAACAGAGTCAGCCGGTGAAGTAAGCAACGCACCCAATATCGCGGTGACAGCTTGAGTATCTGTTGCGTTATTTTTAGGGCTTTCCTTGTTTGCGGCTTCTATTTGGGCTGTTTGCACAGCGCTCACTTGCTCATCAAGTACTGCTTGTGCTTCTAATACCGTGGGTTCTGGGAGTAACTCTGATGGCTGCTCAGCCACGTCTTGCTTGATATACAACATATCGAGTAATTGTTTGTTATAAAGTGCGGCGATTAGGCAAAGGGTAATAATCAAAGAAAATGCACCAATAAAAAAGTGCTTTTGTTTGCCTTTTGAGGGCATATTGTACCTTAAGTCCAACTGCTGATGGGCCTGTTGCCAATCGAGTAATACGCTCGGGTTTCCCCTCGCTTCACTGATAAAAGTTGCAAAAATAGGATCGTCATCGGGAGGCAACTCAGAAAAAAACATTCTCATTAGCTGCTTAGATTCAGCATGAGATAATGGCTCTAAATGGATATCTAATGCATTGGGTAGCAGATTAGGTGCTTGTGCTGTAACCAATATGTAGAGTGTATTTGGCGCACGAGTCGCTAAATTTTGCAGTTCAGCTATTAGCTCATCACTGAGATGCCTTGCACCATCGAGCACCCATAAGCATGGCTCCGCTGGTTGCTCACTATTGAGTACAAAAAAATTTTCAGTTAAAGAAAGTTTTTGATCCACTAATGGTGCACGGAAAGTATGCTCCATGAGTTGACGTATAATATCTACATCTTTTGAGTGTGTACTAAGTTGGATAAACGCTTTAGAAAAGTCACTATATTTGTCGGTAATAAAGCTCTCTGCTAAATAGCTTTTCCCCAAGCCCGAATTACCGACCAAACAAATTAAGCTCTGCCCATATTCGAATTGCATTGCAATTCTGTCTACCAAGGCAGCGCGACTTGGCAATATTTGAGACTGCATTACCGCCCTATTAAATGACCTACATTATCATCAGATACATCATCAACTAATGCACATTCACCCATCGAGGTTGGCAAAATAAATCTGATTTTGCCTTTTTTATTCTTCTTATCCTTGCGCATATGGTGGATAAACTGCTCAGACGTCATTTCTTTAGGCGGAGCTATTGGTAGATCATACTGTTCAAGCAAGTTACATATACGTGTAACCTCGTGCTCAGTCATATCGCCACGCTGCTGTCCAAGCTGCATCGCTAGCATAATACCAGCTGCGACGGCTTCTCCATGCAGCCAATTGCCATAACCCATTTGTGCTTCTATCGCATGACCAAATGTATGCCCAAGATTCAACAGTGCGCGCAGCCCTGCCTCTTTTTCATCTTTAGCAACTATCTCTGCTTTAATTTCACAGCAGCGATAGATGATTTGATTTAAGCTCTGCGTATCAAGTGCTTTTAGCTGAGCCGCATTGTCTTCTAACAGCGTTAAAAAATCAGCATCATAGATCAATCCGTATTTAACCACTTCAGCCATACCAGCTGCGAATTCTCTCGCAGGTAAGGTTTTAAGTGAATTGGTATCGATAAATACCGCTTTAGGTTGATAAAAAGCACCAATCATATTTTTGCCAAGAGGGTGATTGACCGCAGTCTTACCACCAACGGATGAATCAACTTGGGATAGCAAAGTCGTTGGTATTTGAATGAACGGCACACCACGCTGGTACGCAGAAGCAACAAAACCAGTAAGATCGCCAATCACTCCACCACCTAAGGCAATTAGGCAAGTGTCTCTACCGCAATTATGTTCAAGTAAAAATGCACAGATCTTCTCAAACCACTCAAGCGATTTGTACTGTTCACCATCAGGAATGATAAAGTGCAGCGGGGATAAATCTCTAAGCTGTGACTCAATGACTTCGAGATATAGAGGTGCAATGGTTTCATTGCTGATGATAACTGGGCGACTGTGACCAATGTGCTCAACCAATCGCCCTTTATCGGATAGTAAGTTTTGCCCAATATAGATGGGATAGCTCCGCTCGTTTAAATCCACATTCAATTCAAGCATCACTACACCCTCCTTTTTATATTGGCAATTAAAAATCTAACTTATCTATAATTTGATTTGCGACTACTTTCGCACTTTGCTCATCAGTGCGTACAACGATATCAGCAACTTCGCTGTATAAGTGGTTTCGTTGCTCAGCTAAATCTTCTAAAATTTTTCTTGAGTCTTCACCAGTCTGTAATAAAGGACGGCGCTTATCTCGCTGTGTTCGAGCCACTTGTTTTTCAATGGGTGTTTCTAAATATACTACAATCCCACGAGCTGACAGTTTGTTACGCACTTCCTTACTGATCACTGAGCCACCGCCTGTTGCCAGAACGATGCCCTGCTTTTCAGTCAAATCTGAAATTACAGTCTCTTCACGCTTACGAAAACCTTCTTCTCCTTCGATATCAAAGACCCAAGCAATATCAGCACCAGTACGGCGCTCAATTTCCTGATCTGAATCAAAAAACTCAAGGTGTAATTGGTCAGCAATGTGACGACCAATCGTGCTTTTACCAGCCCCCATAGGGCCTACTAGAAATATATTACGTTTCTCAGCCATATCTTTTTAGTACAAACGAACTCTAAAATTTGAAATAAAACCCCGCCTAACGACCTGGCCCCAAAATTAAGGAGGGGATTATCTCAGTAATCTATTCAACATTTCAAGTCAAAAGGCGTAAATTCCACCTTTATTTGTTAATTTATCGCCATTACAAATTATCATTCATAATTCTGGGCGTGACAAAAATCAACAACTCTTTCTTTTCATTAATCTCTTTGGTGTTTCTAAATAGCACACCAAGGTAGGGAACATCCCCAAGAAGTGGTACTTTACTCACTGCGTTTGTCGTTTCTTGTTGGTAAATACCACCAAGAACGACAGTTTGGCCATTATCAACTAATACTTGTGTTTGGATCTGCTGGGTATTAATCGCCACAGCTGGGCCATTTGCGGTCTGTACTGTATCACCTCGTGTATCTTGAGTGATAATTAAATCTAAAATAATTTTATTATCGGGCGTAATTTGCGGTGTCACTTCTAAACTCAATACCGCTTTTTTAAACTCAACGGCCGTCGCACCACTGGAAGACGCTTCAACAAACGGGATCTCAGTACCTTGCTCAATACGCGCTGTTTTTTGGTTCGCCGTTGTAATACTCGGAGTCGCGATGATCTCCCCTTTGTTTTCCTGCTCTAGTGCGGATAACTCAAGATCTATCAAAGTGCCATCTGAAAGTTTCGCGATATGCATGCCAATACTTGCAGCCGTTGCCGGTGCTGGTAAGTTTACATTTAACCTGTCTTCTAAACCCGGTATCGTGCCACCTGAAAGCAAATCAGCTGCTGTAAGGTTGCCTGATACAGCATCACTGCCTTGCTGATCACTAAATCCCCAGCGGATCCCCAAATCCTCCTGGATGTTGTCAGTCACAGTGACCATACGAGACTCAATCCGTACTTGTTTGACTGGCACATCCAGTTTTTCAACCATGCGTCGTATGCTTTCAATACTGCGCGCAGTGTCTTTAATCAATAGTGTGTTGGTTCGTGTATCAACAGACACACTACCTCGCAAACTGATTATAGAGTTAACGTCCGTTTTTAATAAATCCGAGAACTCTTGCGCTTTTGCATAGTTTAATTGGATATATTCCGTATATAATGGCTCTAGTTCTTCAACTTGCTTTCTTGCCTGCAACTCTTTCGCTTCACGTGCACTCAGCTCTTCAGAAGGCGCCACCATTAAAATAGACCCTTCCATCCGTTTATCAAGGCCTTTCACACGCAGTACTACATCGAGAGCTTGGTCCCACGGTACACCATCGAGTCGTAAGGTGATATTGCCAGATACAGAATCACTCGTAACTAAGTTAAAGTTATTCGTATCTGCAATTATTTGCAGTACAGAACGGATCGGAATGTCTTGAAAGTTCAAGGTAATTGGCTGACCTTGATATGACTTGTTTTCACCAAAGTTAAACTCAGTCGTGTCTTTTTCAACCGTCAGAGTAAATATGTTGTCTAGTTGTTGATAATTAAATTTAAACGCAGAATTCGGCTCAATAACCATGCGCGTTTTAGTATTTTCTCTAAACGTTTCTATTTTACTTACAACCGTACCAAAATCAGTGACATCTAGCTCATATAAATGTTCATCAGGAATACTAATATGATGAAAATCTGCGATGATTTTATCACCAACCTGCTGTACATCTATTGCACTTTGCGCTGATTGCAAAAATGCCAACACTTGCGCTGCACCTTCGCTCGTACGTTTGAAATCAATACTTTGAATGCCGTTAATATATTGACTTGTTTTTTCCGCAGTACTTGGGTCAGGGATAGGTTTATCGGAAACCTGCAAATAAACCAAGTTATTTTTCACCGTGGTTTTATACAGCTTGAGCTCTTCAAGCAAAATAGAAATTCGAAAACCATCAGCTTCCATATTGCTTTGAATTGCACGGATCCCTGCTTTACCAATGGCCATCTGCTTTAAGCTTTCTTCAAACTCAGCATCTTTGAAAAACAATTCCAAGCGCGCCGGGTCATTCAAAACTTGAACTTGAGGCTCTCCTTCAAGCTGCTCATCAAATACCAACTGTAATTCTGTTTCACCAGAAGCAATCGGATTGTAGCGCACATCATAAAGCATGGGGATCGCATAAGAGCACATTGAAGCTCCTAAAAATACTCCACCTATCAGTGTTTTCGCAAAACTCTTCGCTAGGTTGCGCGTCATAGTCGTATCACCTTTTTATTATTCACTCGCGCCCATTTCACCAGCTTCTGGCATCTCAACTGTTGTGAGTCGCTCTTTCCAACAACCAGAGCCATCAGGGATAAGCTCCATTAACTCAATTCTATCATTGTGCACACCAACCACTTCACCATGATAAAGCCCCATATATTGCCCTTCCTTTATCCGATATAACCCCTGATCAGCGGCCTTTATCAATGCCCACGTCGTCACATTGGTTGCAATTATGCCTTTCATAACAAGGTTATCCAATGGGAATTTTTCAAGTGGATCACGCATTCTCTCAGGATCTGGGTGCAAACAATTTTTTATTTGTACGAGCCGATTTTCAATAACTTCAGGCTGAGGCGCCACAAACGGACTGCGCAATTCAGACGCTTGATATGGAAAGTGCTCAAAACTCATCATTTCAGGAATAGGGTCAATATAAGGTGTCGCACTGGCTTGTACCCTATCTATATACTCCTTTTGCTCCGCGGTATCATCATTACACCCCGATAACAGCAGTATTAGGAGCATCAAAGGAGCCAGCCGCATCATCGGCTTTCCCCTTGCTCATAACGGTAAGTTTTCGCCACCACACCAAAAACTAATGAGTTATTACCTGCATTTTCTATTCTAAAATCATGCAAACTCACTATCCTCGGCAACTGAGCTACTTTACTAACAAACTCACCAAACTCATGGTAACTACCCACAACTTCTAGATTAATAGGTAACTCCGTATAAAACTCTTTTTTCACTTCGGGTAACCAGCCAATTTTCAAAAACGTTAAGCCGCTAGAAGTGCCAACATACGTTAAGTCATCTAACAATCCTGGCGTTTCGTTCGACGTTGGTAATTTTCTCAACAATTGTGAAAACTGCTCTTCCATATCAAGCATTTGCTGTCGGTATAGCTCTAAGTTATTTGCGCGCCCATATTTTATGCGGTAACTCTTACGGAGCTCTTCTTCTTTATTTACGGCCGATTCGTAGCGGTCGATAGATGAAGACACAAGCATGGTATAACCAACAATAAGCATAATTAGCACCACCATGGTGCAGCATAGTATCTTAACGGGTAAAGGCCATTCGCCTATGTTATCTAGCTCAACTTCATTCCAATCAATTTCTTGTAATGCTTTGATATCAAATTTCACGACTCTGGTACTCCTACCTCTGCATTACCAGCCTGCTGACGCTCCTGCTCCATTTGTTCAAATGACTTAACATAAAAGTGCATCATAAAATCACTGAGTAATCTATCATCATTGCTTCCTGCAACAATGCCTTGGATCACAGGTTTTTCGAGCAAATAGGACGACTCTACCGCTCTGAGCATTTGCGACAAACGGTTATTTGACTCACTGCGCCCCACCACTTTTATCATATTCTCAGAGCGCTCCAAACTCGTTAAATACACACCAGCAGGAACAACTCTCGCCACTTCATCAATAATTTGAGTCCCCAAATTACGGTTACTTTGCAGTACCTCAATGAGCCGTATCCGACGCTGAAGATTTTCTTTTTGCTTATTCAACCCTTCGATTTCACCAATGCGCTTATCTAATTTGGCTATTTCACCTTGCAAGTAGCGATTTTTAATTTCCTGGCCTTGTCTTAATCCGTCATAAAATGTGCCCATTAAATACATAATGGCCAAACTTGTCGCGACTATAACCGCTAAGATAGACAAAAACTTTTGCTGAGATGCCTGTCTCTGTTGCTCTCGCCATGGAAGTAAATTTATATGTGGCATGCAGAAAAGCTCCTCAAAGCCAGTCCCGTTGCTATCGAGAATTGCGCACTGTGACGGTTAAGCACACTTCTATCAACTTTAGGAGCTATTTCCATATTCGCAAATGGATCGCCAATGATGCTATGTACACCTAATTCGTCGACCAAAAGTCGATCTAACCCTTCGACGAGCGCTGTACCGCCAGTCAAAATAATGTAATCCACTTGATCATGCCCACTGGTTGTCATAAACATTTGCAATGCTCTGCGTATTTGCTGCAAAAGTGAGGTTTGAAAAGGAGCAAGTACCTCAAAGGTATAATTAGGTGGTAAGTCCCCTGTTGTCTTTGCCAATTCAGCCTCATCAAAAGTCTTGTTGTAATATGCAACAATACTATTAGTGTATTGCTCACCACCAAAGACTTGATCTCTTGTGTAAAGTGTTTTTCCCGACTGTACCACACTGATCAAGGTGACGACCGCACCAATATCAATAATGGCGACGACTTTGTCATAAGAATCTGACGGTAATTGCTCGTACAACACATCTACAGACCGTGCCAATGCATAACTTTCCACATCAACCACTTTTGCCTTTAACCCTGACTCTTCCAACGCGCCGACTCGTGCTTGCACGCTTTCCGTGCGCGCAGCAGACAATAGAACATTAACTTTGGAGGGATCCGCTTCATTCACTGATAATTTTTCAAAGTCCAAACTGACTTCATCAAGTGGGTATGGGATTAAACTGTCTGCCTCAATGGCGATTTGTGACTCTAATTCAGCGTCTGTTAAAGACACATCCATAAAAATCATTTTTGTGATAACGGTTTGCCCAGAAACGGCAACCGATGCAAACTGAGTACCTTTTGGCAACCTTTTTTTCAGTTTAGAGATAACACGACCAATCGCCTCGATATCTTGGATTGCGCGTTCTTTCATCGCACCTTTTGGCAGCGGTTCAATGGCAACCGCTTCCACTCGATAGCCTGCACTTGATTCAGCAAGCAACACAGCTTTTACACAGTGCGAGCCAATATCTATTCCAACCATCAAAGGGGCGTGCTTTTTAAATATTTGATCGAACATGCAATTTACCCAAGTATTAGTTCTAGTCGTTATCTTGGCGTGCTCAATTAGGAATTAACATTTGATACGCCTTAAGTATTATGCATTATACTTACCAAACAACAACAGTGCATTATTTGACACCTGTTCGGGCAGAAGAATTTACGCAAAAGTTATTAATCGTTTTTTAATCAGGATATACTAACAGCGTCCACTTGTAATTGGGAGTCTCACTAGAGATAAATTCGTGAATTTATTAAAAAGATTACTACAGACTATTTTCGTTTTTGGCCTTTTTGGCTTACTGATCCTGGTCGGCTTATATTTCTATGTAAAATCCGATATTCCCAGCGTCAAAGTCCTTAAAGACGTCCAGTTACAAACCCCTATGCAGGTATTTACCCGTGACGGGAAGCTGATCAACCAGTTCGGTGAGAAGCGCCGTATACCGGTAAAAATCGCCGACGTACCCGAGCCTATGGTCAATGCCTTCTTAGCGACAGAGGATAACCGCTTCTATGAACATTTTGGCATTGACCCCATAGGTATTGTGCGCTCTTTTATTGTGCTAGTCAGCACGGGTCAAAAAAAGCAAGGCGCAAGTACCATCACAATGCAATTGGCAAGAAACTTTTTCTTAACTCGAGAAAAAGCCTATATTCGTAAAGTCAAAGAAATCTTCATTGCCTTACATATTGAGCGCTTACTGAGTAAAGACGAAATTTTTGAGCTATACCTCAATAAGATTGAATTAGGGCATCGCTCATTTGGTATCGGCGCTGCTGCACAAGTGTATTATGGAAAAGAGCTTAACGAGCTAACATTACCTCAAATGGCGATGATTGCAGGCTTACCTAAAGCGCCTTCTGCACTCAACCCGATACGTAATCCAACCCGCGCAAAAGCAAGACGTAATGTCGTCTTAGGCCGTATGCTTGCTGAAAAGTATATTACGCAAGCACAGTACCAAGATGCCATCAATGCACCAATCACAGCAAAGCGCCATGGTGCTGAAATTGAGTTATACGCCCCATATATTTCTGAAATGGTGCGCGCTTACATGGTTGAAACCTATGGCGCAGATACAGCTTACAACTCAGGTTTTCGCGTTTACACGACAGTCGATGCAAGTACACAGGCGGCTGCACAACAAGCACTTATCAATAACTTACATAATTATGATATGCGACATGGTTTCAGAGGACCCAGTGCTCGTTACTGGCAGGAAGATGATACCCCATGGACCGTAACACAAATCACCGAACGACTTAAAAAAGTCAAAGCAATTGACCCACTTCATGCTGCAGTCGTCACCGAGATTGAAGACCAATCCGCTGAAGTTATCCTCAAATCAGGTGAAACCATTACATTAGAATGGCCAGCCATAAACTGGGCGCGTGCTTATATCACTGAGCGTCGTCAAGGTCACGCGCCAAAATCTGCGGCAGATATTTTAGCCCCAGGCATGCAAGTCTGGGTTCGACGTGTTGATCAAACATGGATGTTAAGCCAATTGCCACAACCTGCCAGTGCACTGGTTTCACTCGATCCACAAAACGGTCAAATTAAAGCGCTTGTGGGTGGCTATAGCTTTAAGCAAAGCCAGTACAATCGAGCGGTTCAAGCCAAACGTCAGGTTGGCTCAAACATTAAGCCGTTTATCTATTCAGCAGCTTTAGAAGGTGATTACACACTTGCAACCATCATTAATGATGCCCCAATCAACCATTGGGACAAAAGCCTAGGCGTTGCTTGGCGACCCAAAAATAGCCCAGATGTGTACAGTGGTCCAATTCGTATTCGCAGAGCCCTTGCCCAATCAAAAAACGTCGTCTCTGTGCGGCTGATGCGTGGTGTCGGATTAAATAATACTGCAGATCATATTCTTAAATTTGGCTTTGATGATGCAGATGTCGTGCGCAGTGAATCTCTTGCGCTGGGCAGTGCAGCCATGACCCCGCTGGAAATGGCAAGAGGTATGAGTGCTTTTGCCAATGGTGGTCACCTGATTGAACCCTACTTTATCGATCGACTTACCGATGCGTTTGGTAAAGAGCTGGGTACTGCTAGCCCACTACGAGTTTGCAACGAAGATGAATTAGAGGTAGACCCCTATACATGTGCACCAAGAATTATCTCCGAGAAAAATGCCTTCTTGGTGGCTGATGCACTGAAAAGTGCAATTTGGGGCGGAGGCAGTTGGCGACACAAAACAGGTTGGACAGGCACAGGTTGGCGTGCACAAACGCTAAAACGAAAAGATTTAGCGGGTAAAACGGGCACCACCAACAATGCTGTCGATACCTGGTTTACCGGCTTTAACCGTAACCTATTGACCACAGTGTGGGTAGGCTTTGATGATGCCAGTAAACCCTTGGGCAGAGCAGCCTACAATAGCAACCTAGGTAAAAAGCAAATCGTCGGCGCCGAAGCGGGCGCCACTACGGCACAACCTGCATGGGTAAGCTTTATGCGACATGCACTCAAAGAAGTACCACTGGCACCAATAGAGCCTCCACCGGGACTGGTTTCGATCCGAATTGATTTAAAAACAGGACTATTAAGTGAAAAAAATGACTACACCAGTCGTTTTGAGTACTTTGAACGCGGCACTGCACCAACCAAATATGTTTTAGACTCTGGTAGTAGCACCCCATTTGAAGATGCACTACCAGCCACAGAAGAACTATTCTGAAGATAATAAAAAAGGCCATGCTAAGCATGGCCTTTTAGTTATTCAATCTCTTGGCAAAAAAGAACTATTACTTGAGCTTTTGAGTTAACCAGTACAAATCTGAATGTATGCCTGCTGCTGTCACTTCTTTACCCGCACCAGGGCCTTGGATAACCAATGGATTACTTTCATACCATTGGCTGGTGATCACAAATATATTGTCACCAGGCGTTAGATTTGCGATTGCACTACCGGCTTCTGCAAAAGCAATACCGACTTTCGCACTGACTTTACCTTGGGAGTCGACCTCTAATGCACCAGTATAGCGCAATGCTTTACCTTCAGATTGTGCTTTCTCATAACGAGATTGGTAAAACTCATCTAGCGCTTCACGCTTGGCCAAAAACGAATCCCAGTCACCGTCAGCCAGGTGCGCAGGCATCAAAGGTTCTAGAGCGATGTCGTCAACATCAAGCTGTAAACCTAGGTCTCTGGCTAAAATAAGCAGTTTACGCTGCATATCTCGTCCTGATAAATCCTCTCGAGGATCAGGCTCTGTATAGCCCATGGACTGTGCTTCTAACACCAGATCAGAAAACGCTTTACTGCCATCAAAGCTGCTACATAACCACGAAAGCGTACCGGAGAATACACCCTCAATGCGCGTCACTGTATCGCCACTATTTTGTAAATCCGCGAGGGCAAAATTAATCGGTAATCCAGCACCAACACTGGTGTTATATCGCCAATGCAAGTTACGCTCTTGTAGCTGCTCAAGCAGCTTACCATACCAAGCTTGCTCTGCTGTACCTGCATATTTATTGGCACTGATCAGGTGACAATCATGTGCGACAAAACTAGGGTACATATTGCTAAAGGCATCGCTGGCAGTGATGTCTATCACGACCTTATTTTCATAATCAAGCTCACCAATGCGCTCTAGTAAATCTGCTGGCTGATAGCCTTGTGCTTCACTACGCCACTGCTGCTGCCAGTTTTCAATATTAATACCACTTGGGCAAAACAACATTTCTTTTGAGCGAACCAATGCAACAACTTTAAGATCGAAGGTCGCTTGGAGCTTTTCAACTTGTTTTTGGCATTGCTCAACAAATACCTCACCGACATTGCCAAGTCCGGCGATGATCACAGCAAGTTCTCGGCCTTTGTTCACCAATTTATCATGCAAAATAGCCAGTACATCACTGTCTATTGATTGATCGGTTAAGAACAAGGCATAGCTACCATCGCTGTGAGTAAAGCGTACAACCACATCTTGCTGCTCTAACACAGTAGCAGCCTGCTGAGTTAAATGCGCCGTTTCATGACTTGGCGCAACAATTGCCAATCCTCTGAGGTGTGACTCAACAATGTTACCCCGCCCTGCTAAATGACTCGCAACAGCATGCGTGTCCTTACTTGGCACAAGTAAATAATCATCACCCCCTTTATTAAAGTGATGAATACTATGCTGTATGAGCTGACTCAAAGTACGAACTTCGCCAACAGCTAGTCCTTCAACACGGATCAAATCTAGCTCATCAAAAGTGGTGATAAAACGTTTGTCTTTGCTATAGCCTTGCTTAACGATTTCCGTACCAACGACCTCTGGGTCATAGCTACTACGAACTTGTAATTTTATATTGGTATCTTTTAATGGAGAAAGTGTTTTCGCATGCAGTACAGGGTTGCCAAGGCGAGCTAATAGGTTGGCTTGAACACGGCACACTTTTGGATATTTTATTGCAGAACTCACTTTACGAGGGTCCGTGCTAAATACGCCCTGCGTATCAGTCCAAATTGAAACCGCTTTAGCATCAATATAGTTAGCAAGTAAAGTTGCGCTATAGTCACTGCCATTACGTCCAAGTGTAATTGTTTTTGCGTCGCAATCTGAGGCAATAAAGCCAGTCACAACGTAAATCTTATCCGCTTTAATTTGCGCAAGACAAGCTTGCTTATTTTGAGCGTGTAATAATTGTCCCTGATGCTGTGTGAACAGCGTTCTTGCATCAACATCCAACGATTCCACATTTAACGTGCAAAGCAAACGCGCTAATAATCTTGCTGACCAAATCTCACCATGAGCCAGCAATGTCGCCTCGTGCAACACGCCACCCTTGGCCGCTTTAGCAATGCTCTGCAATTCATCTTTTAGTTGGCTTGATAATGCACTCACCTGTTGACTATCAAATAGCTCGCTTAGAAGCTGATTTTGATGATTTTCTACCTGCAATAAGATGTCGTTAAATCCATTGTCATCTTTTTGCACATAGCTTTGCCATAGCTTGACCAAAGTATTGGTCGTTTTACCGGCTGCAGAAACGACTACACAATCACCCGCTTGGCATTGGCCCAAAATAATATTTGCAACCGCTTGATAACGTGCTGCTGAGCTCAGGCTTGAGCCACCAAATTTATGTACTACTTTTGTCATGTGCTTACCATAAAACCGTATGTGCTGGTGATAACTTAAAATCTTTAGCACTGTCTGAACTGCCAGATTCAGGGCTATTTACTTTTTGAAAAGCCAGCTCTAAATCAGCAAGTAAATCTTCTACATCTTCGATACCAACTGAAATACGGATCAAAGTATCTCCAACGCCTGCTTCAAGGCGAGCCTGTGGTTCCATGCCCGCATGAGTCATAGTCGCTGGGTGGCAAATTAAACTTTCCACACCGCCTAAAGATTCTGCCAAAGAGAACTGAGAAAGTGAGGTTAAAAATGTCGCAGAGTCTTTCAGAGTCCCTTTAATATCAAAACTCACCATGCCACCAAATCCATGCTGCTGCTTTTTCGCAAGTTCGTGCTGAGGGTGTGATTCAAGACCCGGGTAATATACCTGCTCGACAAAGGGTGAGGCTTCTAAATACTGCGCAATCGCTAATGCATTTTGCTCATGCTGCTTTAGGCGTACTTTTAATGTTCTTAAACCGCGCAGTGTTAAGTAACTATCAAACGGAGAGCCCGTGATCCCGATATTATTTGCCCACCAAGCAAGCTCATCGCCGAGCTCTTGAGTGCGTGCAATAACGGCACCACCAACAACATCTGAGTGGCCATTAATAAATTTAGTGGTTGAATGCACCACGATGTCTACACCGAACGCAATTGGATTTTGCAATGCCGGTGATAAAAATGTATTGTCCGCAGCAACCAAAGCACCACACCCATGTGCAGCATTCACCACGGCCTCAATATCCGTTAAACGTAAAATAGGGTTACTCGGTGTTTCTATCCAAACAATCTTAGGTGCAATCTCTGCAATTTGCGCAAGGCTGTCAGGCTGAGTCAAATCAAGCACTTTTACTTTCAGTAAGCCACGCTTCTCCAACGATGTAAATAAGCGGTAGCTTCCACCATAACAGTCATGTGGAATAACCAGCGTATCATCATGATTTAACAGCTGTGTGACTAGGTGAACTGCTGCCATGCCAGTTGCCGTGATAATGCCTTTTTCACCACCCTCTAGTTGCGTCAGGGTGTCGGCTAATATATCGCGATTTGGATTACCACTGCGACCGTAATCATAGTCTCGCTTCTTATCAAAATCAGCAAAAGAATAGGTCGTAGATAAATAAAGAGGAGGCACAACTGCACCGTGATGCTTGTCAGCATCGATGCCATTTCTTACGGCAATCGTTGACTTTTTACTTTGGCTCATAGGTCACCTAGATACTTGGATGTTTAGACGTCTAAAAGGTTAGATGAACAATTAAAAGATGTCAAAGCATTTATCCTTCTATATGGCTAAATAACTAGTATTTGACTATCTTATTCAAACCGATAAAATTTCGCCACGAAAGCGATAAAGGATGTCAATAAGACTGGATCTTTGACCAAATATGGCAAAAGACCGAGTATTCTGCCAATTTCCTGTACAATGCACACACATAAATTTTGTGCGAAGTACACACCGTCTGCAGTTCACTCAGCACGCAAAATACAGTCTTATTTGCATTCAAGGTAAACACTGAGGCAAGTACACAATTATGGCTAAATGGAACGGTGAATATGTTCACCCTTATGCAGAACACGGTAAAAAATCAGAACAAGTGAAAAAGATCACGGTTTCAATTCCTCTGAATGTACTTAAAGTACTGACGGATGAAAGGACTCGTCGACAGGTGAATAACCTGCGCCATGCAACAAACAGTGAATTATTGTGTGAAGCTTTTCTTCATGCCTTTACAGGGCAACCTTTGCCAAACGATGAAGATTTAAGAAAAGATAATCCTGAAAAGATCCCTGCGGAAGTTCGTGAAATCATGGAAAAAATGGGCTTAGAAATCCCAGAGATCAACGAAGATTAAGTCTTTGTTCAAGCCAAAAAAAGCCTCACAAATATGTGAGGCTTTTTTGTATCTGGTGATTAGGCCATGTAATTTTCTGGCATATCAATTTGCGCCACACCTGAGTCAATTGCAGCTTGTGCAACCGCTTTCGCTATGCGAGGAAGTAAGCGCGGATCCATTGGTTTTGGAATAATATACTCTGAGCCAAACTCCAATGTATCTACTTCCGCTGCAACCAATACTTCTTGAGGTACAGGCTCTTTAGCAATACTACGGATCGCTTCCACTGCTGCAATCTTCATTTCATCGTTAATAGCGGTTGCACGCACATCAAGCGCACCACGGAAAATGAATGGGAAACACAGTACGTTATTAACCTGATTAGGATAATCAGAGCGGCCTGTCGCCATGATTAAATCATCACGCGCGCCATGAGCCACTTCTGGACTGATCTCTGGATCTGGGTTAGAACATGCAAATACCACTGGCTTATCAGCCATCAACTTCAAGTCTTCCGGTGATAATAAGTCAGGACCAGATACACCTACAAACACATCAGCCTCAGCAATGACATCTTGCAAAGTACGCTTGTCCGTATTGTTGGCAAACAGCGTTTTGTATTCATTTAAGTCATCGCGACGTGTATGGATAACACCTTTGCGGTCTAGCATATAAATGTGTTCGCGTTGTGCACCACATTTAATCAATAGCTCCATACATGCGATAGCTGCAGCACCTGCGCCTAAGCAAACAATGATGGCTTCTTTGATGTCTTTACCTTGAATTTCAAGCGCATTCAACATACCCGCAGCTGTAACAATCGCTGTACCGTGTTGATCATCATGGAAAACCGGTACATCACAACGCTCAATCAACGCTTTTTCGATCTCGAAACACTCAGGTGCTTTGATATCTTCTAAGTTAATACCACCAAATGTGTCTGCAATGTTTGCAACCGTATTGATAAAGTCTTCAGTTGTGTTGTGCTTCACTTCAATATCAATTGAGTCCAATCCAGCAAAACGCTTAAATAAAAGAGCTTTACCTTCCATCACAGGCTTAGACGCCAATGGGCCTAAATTACCTAGGCCTAAAATAGCAGTACCATTACTGATAACAGCGACCATATTGCCTTTGCCGGTATAACGATATGCATTGGCTGGATCGGCTGCAATTTCACGTACAGGTTCTGCAACACCTGGACTATAAGCTAGGGCAAGATCTTTGACTGATTCAGCTGGCTTTGTCAGCTCAACACTGATTTTACCTGGGACGGGGTGTGCGTGGTAATGTAATGCTTTTTCACGTAAATCTGACATGACGCGATTTTTTCCTACGAGAAGTTAAAAGTGAGAGTGAGATAAAAATTCGCTAACTGCCTTAAACAATACCTTTTTTGAAAATTAATTCAAGCACTATCAGGTCTATCCTGTTAGCAGATATTTTTTGTAATTTAGCGACTTTTAAGCCACTTTTCATCAATATTTACTGCAACAATTTAACGCTTACACAAACTAAACAGGGCGACAATAGATTAATTTATATGCAAAATAGACAATAAAATCATCTTAGAACAACAATCACAGCATTAATCCAACTTTAAAGAAAGATAACTACATTTAGTGACATTTAGATGACTTTAATAACAAATTTAACCCGCATAACTATTCATAACTAAGGCGAATTTAAACACTCAACACCAACCTATTAATCATAAAAACGAGGTCACAGATGCGATGGTTTATTATGCTAACAATCTATTGTTTTAACTATGTTATAGAACAAATATGGCAACTTTTTAATACAATACCAAGTTGAGAGTGATTTTTATTGCGAGAGAAAGAGAAGAAAGTAATTTTAATAGGGAATAATTGATTTGCTCACAAACGAAAAAAGCACCCGTAGGTGCTTTCTCTTGCTGACTAAGTCGTGATTAACGCTTAGCAGATAGCGCACCGAAGCGCTTGTTGAAGCGATCAACACGACCACCTGTGTCAAGGATCTTCTGCTTACCAGTGTAGAATGGGTGACATGCAGAACATACGTCTAGGTGAATGTCTTTACAAAGTGTTGAACGCGTCTCGAATTTGTTACCACAAGAACAAGTTGCTGAGATCGTCTCGTACTTAGGATGAATACCGTCTTTCATAGGAAACCTCTAGTTTAAGGCCGTATCGCTCTCCAAACCCGAAGTTTGGCACCATACGTCGTTATACAAATAAATTGGACACGTATTTTAGGACTTTCATGTACAAACTACAAGCAATAAATTAGTTATTATGGGGATTTTTATTATTCCTGTTCACTATCCATAATTTAGCCTCACAAGCATAGGGCGATAAGGTATAATCAGCCCAATTCACTTTCATACTTTACGCAATCGGCGGATCACTTGGAGAGCACATGCCATTTGCAGCAGTCGCAATAAAAGTCCCTTTACACAAAACATTTGATTACACCTATCAAAGCACGATGACCCCCTGTGTTGGTGGTCGCGTATGGGTCAAGTTTGCAAATCGACGCTGCGTAGCGGTAGTGACCGAGCTCAAAACGCACAGTGATGTTCCTGAAGATAAAATAAAACCGATTGAATCTGTTATAGATAGCACGCCAATTTTAGATACCGCACATTTAAACTTTTTAGAATTTATTAGTCACTATTACTGCTACCCTTTCGGAGAAACCTTATTTACCGCTTTGCCGGGTGCACTGCGTGATGGTCAAGATGTCGATAAAACGCAAGTTCCCATGCTGACATTGACAGATGAGGGGCGCGAAGTAGTAAACCTGAGAGCCAAAAAGCAACAAGCACTGCTTGAACAAATGCGTACCGCTGGAGATGCGACACACACGGAACTCAAAACACTGGGCTTTACTCAAGCACAAATCAAGGGCTTGCTAGAAAAGCAACTGATCCGCGAAGAGTTGCGCACAGATACGTCATGGCAAAACACGGCACTGTCTGTTGGTAGCAAGCCCCTACTTAATGAAGAACAAGCAACTGCTTGCAGTGCCATCAATCATACAGATGGTTTTCGTACTTTCTTAATCGAAGGGGTCACAGGCAGTGGTAAGACTGAAGTCTATTTACAGTGCTTGGAAAAGGTTCTCAGTGCTGGCAAGCAAGCCTTGGTACTGGTGCCTGAAATTGGTTTAACCCCGCAAACAGTCAACCGATTTAAACGCCGCTTCAAAGGACTGCCTATTGATTTGTGGCACTCCAACCTAACTGATAATGAACGCTTACATACTTGGCGTCGCGCACAGCAAGAGACAGCAGCACTTGTCATTGGTACTCGTTCTAGTATCTTTTTACCCTTTAAATCGCTTGCCATGATAGTCGTCGATGAAGAACACGATCATTCATTTAAACAACAAGATAGCTTGCGATATCACGCCCGAGACTTGGCAGCATATCGAGCGCACCAAGCGCAATGTCCATTGCTCCTAGGCACCGCAACCCCTGCGCTTGAGACATTAAAAAAAGCGTTAGATAACAAGTTTCAACTGCTCACACTCAGTAAGCGCGCACAAACAAGTCAAGATAATCAGTTTTTATTAGTGGATATGAAAGCACAACAAACCCAAGGCGGGTTTGCCAATACCAGCTTAAAAGCCATTGAACGCACCTTATCAATGGGTAAGCAAGCCATGGTGTTTCTTAACCGCCGAGGTTTTGCGCCTACGCTTATCTGCCATGAGTGTGGCTGGTTAAGCGATTGCCATCATTGCAGCACCAGTGCAACGTACCATAAGACCATGCAACGCCTCGTCTGCCATCACTGTGGTGAACAACAGTATGTCCCTCATCAATGTCCTGATTGCGGTAGCACACAGATCATGCCAACCGGCCTTGGCACCGAACAACTTGAAGAGTTTGTAACTGCACAGTTTCCAGACGTGCCCGTCAGTCGCATTGATAGAGATTCAACTCGGCGTAAAGGCAGCTTAGAAAGCGCACTTGAAAAAATACATCAAGGAGGCGCACAAATTTTGATTGGCACGCAAATGCTAGCCAAAGGTCATCATTTTCCCGATGTCGCCTTGGTCATTATTTTAGATGTAGACAGTGGATTGTACTCAAGTGATTTTAGAGCCACAGAACACATGGCACAACTGATAACACAAGTGTCAGGCCGCGCAGGAAGAAGTGGCGAACCTGGCACTGTGGTATTGCAAACACACTTTCCAGAACACCCCCTGCTACAAGATTTAGTCAACAATGGCTATCAGGACTTTGCGCGTTACGCGTTAACAGAGCGCCAAGAAGCCATGTTGCCTCCGTATACACACCTAGCGTTAATAAGAGCAGAAGCAACATCGGCACACTTAGTCATGACATTTTTATCTGATCTGGTTCCTGCTCAGCCATTCTCTGGTATACAATTGCTGGGGCCGATCCCTGCGCCTATGGAACGTCTCGCAGGAAAGTATCGCTATCAATTACATATACAAGCATCACAACGTAATGTTTTGCATCAATATCTCATGCAATTGAAGGAATATATCAGCAGCCACAAGCTTGCAACACGCGTGCGTTGGAATATTGATGTTGATCCTATGGATACCTATTAACTGTTATGGCACAACACGATTACATAAATAAAACGCCCAAAAAAAAGGGCCAAAAGAAACCACAGCCAAAAGCACAAAAACCATTCCCTAAAGTCCTTGCCGCTTTTGCATTGTTACTGATAGGTGGCTTTGGTTATGGTCTGTGGTTTATCAAAGAGCATGCAGATCCTGCCAAAGTACAACAGGCACAAAAACCGGCTGCTCCTATCGCTGTAGTAGAAGAGAAAAAAGAGCTGCCACGCCCCCCCTCTTTTATCGATGACATGAAAACAGCCGAAGTTGAAGCTGAGGTGAAAGTCATCAAATCAAGAGGCCCTTTTCAAATGCAATGTGGTTCATTTCGAACCTACGAGCAAGCAGAAAAACGTAAGGCCCGCATCGCCTTTGCTGGATTATTATCTGAAATACGCCGCACCGAAGGCAGCAATGGCGTTTGGTACCGTGTTCGCCTAGGCCCTTATGATAAAAAGCGTGATGCTGAAAGCGACAAGAACAGACTGCAACGTATTAAAATCGTTGACTGCGGAATTTGGGGCTGGACTTGAATTTAGCCCAACAGCCCTCATCTATGCATTTATTGATATAATTATCCGAGGCAAAGGCCTCTTTAAGGAATACTATGACTACTATCGTAAGCGTTCGTCGCGATGACAAAGTTGTTATCGGCGGTGACGGCCAAGTGTCTCTTGGCAATACGGTGATGAAAGGCAATGCAAAGAAAGTGCGTCGCCTTTACAACGGTAAAGTACTGGCTGGTTTTGCTGGCGGTACAGCCGATGCGTTTACATTATTTGAGCGTTTCGAAACTAAATTAGAAATGCACCAAGGACACCTAACACGTGCGGCTGTGGAAATGGCCAAAGATTGGCGTACAGATCGCGCACTGAGAAAGCTAGAAGCGCTCCTTGCTGTTGCGGATGAAACCGCGTCATTGATCATCACAGGCAATGGTGATGTGGTGCAGCCAGAGCATGACCTGATCGCTATCGGCAGCGGGGGTAACTTTGCCCAAGCAGCAGCCACTGCTCTAATTGAAAATACTGATTTAAGTGCACGCGAAATCGTTGAGAAAAGCTTGAAGATTGCCGGTGACATTTGTGTATTCACTAACAACTTCCAGACCATCGAAGAATTGTAATAGGAAAATCCATGACAGCAATGACACCTAGAGAAATCGTTCATGAGCTAGACCAGCACATCATTGGTCAAGACAAGGCTAAAAAAGCAGTTGCTATCGCACTTCGTAACCGCTGGCGTCGCATGCAACTTAATGACGATCTTCGCGCTGAGGTCACCCCAAAAAACATTCTGATGATTGGTCCAACTGGTGTAGGTAAAACCGAGATCGCACGTCGCCTAGCCAAGCTTGCCAACGCGCCTTTTATCAAGGTTGAAGCGACTAAGTTCACCGAAGTTGGTTACGTGGGTAAAGAAGTTGAAACCATTATCCGCGACTTGGTCGAAGTGTCATTCAAGATGACCCGCGAGCAGCAAACTAAAAAACACAAGCATCGTGCAGAAGAAGCGGCAGAAGAACGCATTCTTGATGCGTTATTGCCACCAGCAAAAGACGCATGGGGCGAAGCACAGCCAGCTGAAAATAGCTCAACACGTCAGGTTTTCCGCAAGAAACTACGCGAAGGCCAGTTAGACGATAAAGAAATCGACATCGATATTGCTGAAACATCGCCGCAAGTTGAGATCATGGCACCTCCTGGTATGGAAGAAATGACCAACCAACTGCAAGGCATGTTCCAAAACTTATCAGGCGATAAGAAAAAGAATCGCAAGCTGAAAATCAAAGAAGCATTCAAACTGCTTATTGAAGAAGAAGCTGCCAAGTTGGTTAACCCTGAAGAGCTAAAAGAACAAGCAATCTTTGCTGTTGAGCAAAACGGCATCGTATTTGTGGATGAAATCGACAAAATCTGTAAGCGTGGTGAAGCATCTGGACCTGATGTCAGCCGTGAAGGTGTGCAGCGTGATTTACTGCCGTTAATTGAAGGCTCAACAGTTAGTACCAAGCACGGTATGGTAAAAACTGACCATATCTTGTTTATTGCTTCTGGTGCTTTCCAAATGGCGAAACCTTCAGACCTTATTCCTGAGCTACAAGGCCGCTTACCTATTCGTGTTGAACTAGAAGCGCTGACAGCCAAAGACTTTAAACGCATTCTAACAGAGCCTCATGCTTCACTGACTGAGCAACAACAAGCGCTGTTAAAAACAGAGCAAGTGTCTGTCGACTTTACTGATGATGCGATTGAACGTATTGCTGAAGCTGCATGGCAAGTCAATGAGAAAACAGAAAACATCGGTGCACGACGTCTTCACACCGTGATGGAAAAACTGATGGAAGAAATCTCTTTTGACGCGTCAGAGCAATCAGGTCAAGCACTGACCATTGATGCTAAATATGTTGAGCAGCACCTAGACATACTCGTCCAAGATGAAGACTTAAGCCGCTTCATCCTATAAATTGGAGACAAGGCCAGCCAAGCTGGCCTCATTTTTATGTATCAAGTCACTAAACTCCACTACCACCGTCAGAGCAAACTGCTCGACATTACCTTCGACGATGATCTACACGCCTCTGTGAGTGCTGAATACTTACGTACCCACTCCCCTTCAGCCGAAGTACAAGGTCATAGTCCTGAGCAAGCGCAATTGGTGTTAAATAAACACGCGGTCACCATAGTCAAGATTGAACCAGTCGGTCACTACGCAGTGAGGCTGTGCTTTGATGATGGACATAACTCAGGGCTGTTTAGCTGGCAGTATTTACGTAAATTATGTAACAACCGCGAGCAACTCTGGCAGCAATATCAAGATAAAGTAGCAGCACACCTACAAAGTAAAGACAGTGTACCCATCAAGTTTATACCTTAGGGTAACAGCATAAAAAGCAACGTCATCATCAACCTGAAACTTTAAAGACTGTCAGAGGTAGGCGATGCGCCTAAATCCACTTTAGGCGCTTTAGAGGTTATACTTTATATTTGTCGATAGCGTCGTGCAGTGCACGCGCCTGTTCAGATAGCTCTTCACTGCTTTGCGCATTCGAAGCAGCATGCTCAGAAGCACCTTGTGCGATGTCTCTTATCTTCACAACGTTCTTATTTACTTCTGATGCGACCAGGTTTTGCTCATCAATTGCCGTCGCAATATGCGTGCTCATATCCATGATGTTTTGTACATCTTCAGTAATAAGCCCTAGCAATTCACCGGCACGCTCTGCCTGCTCGACACTTTCATTACTCTGTCCACGACACTCTTCCATAATACTCACGACATCTTGAGTACGCTGTTGTAGTGTTGAAATAATGCTTTCAATTTCTTGCGTTGAGTCTTGTGTGCGCTGCGCAAGGGAACGAACTTCATCCGCAACCACGGCAAAACCTCGGCCTTGCTCACCGGCTCGCGCCGCTTCAATTGCCGCATTGAGTGCCAATAAGTTTGTTTGCTCTGCGATACCGCGAATAACATCCAGTACAGAGCCAATAGTTTCCCCATCTCGCTCTAGCTGACCGACCACTTCCGATGCACCACTGAGTGAATGAGACAGTGCCATGATATGGTCAATAGTTGAGGTGACTTCACTGCGACCTTGCTGCGCATTTTTATTGGTCGACTCCGCTTTTTGCGCCGCCGCTTCCGTATTATGTGAGATATCTTGAATGGTAGCCTGCATTTCGGTTGCCGCGGTCGCAACCATATCCGCTTCATGTAACTGCTCATTCATACCGGCACTGGTTTGCGCCGTTGTTGCAGATAAATGCTCTGTTGCATCATTAATCGTCACTAATGCACGGTTTACATCAGAAATTAGGTTTTTAAAGTCTTCGATTAAGCTATTGAAGTCACGCGTCATAATGGTAATTTCATCATTACCACTTTGGTCTATTAATATACCTAGATTATTCTCGCGTCGAATACGCTCAATGGTTTGATATACACGCTCTACCGGGCGAATAATAGAACGGCTCGTTGACCACACTAAAATCATCACGATTGCAGCAGCAGCAACGAAAATAAGAATAGCGACCGTTTTAGCAAATTCAGCATTGTCAGCGATTTCTTGCTTAGTTTGCTCAACAATAGCGACAACAACAGCATCGCTTTCTTTAACCACTTTGCGCATATCGCCCAGTGCACCGCTGTTCAAATCAACCCCAAGCTCAACTTGTGCATCAATCAGCCCTTTAAACTTCGTTTGATATACACCCAGTAATCTAATTAGCTCCTGCTGATAGGCCCTATCATGACTAGATTCTCTGATTTGAGATTCGAAAGTGTCTATATGTTTATTGAATTTTCCTAGATACTTAGTATCTAATCGCAGCATAAAATCTTTTTCGGCGCGTCTTAGCTGCAGCATGGTAGTCAAAAGCTTATAGTCTTCTTTTTGCTTTAACAATGTCTCTACCCCATGTACCGCTTTTCTCAGCTCGCCGTACAGCGCATCTTTTGGATGCAGGCCAATGGTCTTTTGTAACTCAACGACGCGATTAAATTCTTTATGATATTGCGTCACCAGTCCCTCAAACTGATCAAGCTGCCCTAAATCAATATTAAAATTGATAAACACAGCTTCAAGCTTGGCTTTTTTCTCTTTAAGTAAACGATATTCTTTTTCGTATTTATCCAGCGCTGCTACGTCTTTATAAAACAGAAAGTTTTTTTCATACTTGCGCATGGATAACTCATGAACATCCAGTTCTTCTGCATATTGAATAGTCTCATTCAATTGGCGCATTGTATTAGCTTCAGTGATGATCACCGCTAACATCACCAGTAATGCCACACCAACAACTACAGCGTTGAGTTGCAAACGCCTTTTAATGGTTAGATTTTCAAGTAGAGCCATACAGTTACCTAATTATTACAGAACCTGCAATACAGTATAGCCAAACTCATCTTGCGCCGAAATCGAATCTACATGTTTAAGCAAAAATATTTCAAAGAATTTACATATTATGCAACTTTGTTCCTGTTATAGAGGATTGGCTGCCATAAATTATCGTGTAAACTCCCGTAATCTTGCCATTGACCATTAGCTAGCCACTGAGCTAATGGGGTCGCATCGGAGGGAAAATCAATTTTTTGGCCTTCTGGATGTTCAAGCCATTCGCCTAACGCTTCCGAATTTAGGTAATTCATCACTTCCGCTAATCCAAGAGACTGCAATGTCATCGCATTACTCAGCTGCTCAAATTGTCCCTGCAATGGTTTTAATAGCAGTTTTTTACCGAACTTGAGCGCCTCACTAGATAATTCAAAACCGGCATTAGCAACAACCCCTGACGCACTGGCTAAATCATCTAAAAATCTTGTCCGTGAAGGGGCCCGTAAATGAATATGATTTAATGATTTGTCTGTTGCATCCGGGTGATAACAATAAAACTCCCTATCTGGGAAGTCACCCAGTAATTCAACGATGCTATTTAAGTCTTCAAACGGTAAGTATACCAACACCTTATTAGCAACAGATGCCCTATGACAGTCATGGAATGAAATAAAAGGCGGCAAAATATTTTTCGCAAAAGGCTGCCAGTGCACACCTAAATGCACATCGGCAGGGGCAAACCAGCGTATCAACGCGCGCTCCATATGTCCCGCACCAAATAAAGGTACCTCAGGAGATAAAAAAGCAGCCTGATGACTCATCGCCACCACAGGCACTTTAGCTAATTTAGCCGCCCACGCAGACACCGGCTCAAAATCATTAAAAACCAGATCGTACTGTTTAACATCCAGTTGCCTTACATCACGAATGAATGTCATGGGACTGAGCTGTTTTGCCGTTTCACGATAATTCAATTTGCCATTTTTTGTGACAAAACTTAAGCCTCGACGCACCTGAAATTGGCCAAATACGTCCATGTCAAAGTAATTACTTTCATCTCGTCCAGAAAATAAATAGTCAACATCAATACCGAGTTTAGTAAAACACTCAGCCATCACACGTGCGCGTGTAATATGACCATTACCAGTCCCCTGGATCCCATATAGTATTCTCATAAATCTCCTAACATACCAATGGCCAACATGGCGCATCCACTGCCCATCAACGCTCCAAGTATCACATCTATTGGATAGTGCACCCCGACCAACACCCGAGACAGGGAGACACCCGCAGCCCAAACACATAATGGAATAGTGAGCACAGGGTAGACTTCCATCAAACACGTGGCGTACAGCCAAGCACCGGCACTATGCCCCGACGGCATACTAAATTTATCACTCGGTGTAAGCATGGCTTTGACTGCCAAGCAATCACAAGGCCTCACTCTGGCAAAGTATTTTTTCAATAAAAAATATAAAGGCCGCTCTACGGCGAATGCTAGCAATACAGTCTGCACAAAAGTATTGCCAACCTTACCCATAAAATAGGCATTTAATAACGCTAAAATGACATACAGCCCGCCATTGCCACTTTTAGATAGCATTAACATCAACCAGTTAAACCACTTGCGCCGTTTTGGCTTATACAGCGCAAAATATAAGGCTGTATCTAGTTTAATTATTTGTGCTTTCATCTTAGTTGCTTACATTTGTTCACAATTTCAGCTTAGAAGAGCTTAATAACAATAACGCGACATTTTTGTGACACAATTATGTAAGTTGATTCAAAGCATTGCGCAGCTTCTTAATGGGAGTATACTGACAACAGTTTAGCCATTCTCTGAGGATACTATGATGGATTACAGCACGTCTGATCTATGTGATCACTTCGCCGACGCCGTTGACGTACTTGAGCCAATGTTTATTAACTTTGGTGGCCAGCACGCTTTTTGTGGTCGAATTAAAACGGTTAAGTGTTTCGAAAACAATGAAATGATAGCTGAGGTACTGCAACAAGATGGAACTGGGCAAGTACTATTGATTGATGGGGGGGGGTCAACACGCCGCGCATTAATCGATATTGATCTTGCTGAATTGGCCTTAGAGAACAATTGGCAAGGCATTGTTGTATATGGTGCAGTCCGTCATGTAGAAGAGCTAGAAGAATGTGAAATCGGTATACAAGCCATTGCATCCATTCCAGTTGGGGCAGATAGCGAAGGTGCTGGAGTGCAAGGTATACCTGTTAACTTTGCTGGCGTATCTTTCTTTGATGACGACTTTCTTTATGCTGACTCAACAGGCATCGTTATCTCTGCCGAAGAGCTCTTACTCGAAGTAGACGAAGACGACGCTTAACTTCAACTTTACCCATCATCAAAAGGGGGCCTATTTAGTGCACCCTTTTGGCGCTTTAACCTAACCTGCTTTAACACTCGAAATACCATGACTGCACATAATTGGATTAAGATTTACAACGAATCAAATATCAACCACTACACCGCAACCAGAGAGAATGAAACGCGATTTTGGCAATCACTGTCTTTTTTAAAGTCACAGTCCCCTCTACCAGAAGCCTTAAAAGATGCCTCAGAGTTTGGCATTAAATATGTGCTGGTCGCCGTCAACGAAGATATCGGTCCTCGCGGCAATTGTGGTAATGGTGGTGCGACGGATGGCTGGCAGGCATTTTTAAAGCGCTTCCTTAATTTACCCTGCAATCAATTCCTTACGCCAAATAATGTATTATTGCTCGGCGAAATCATAACCCATGACTTACAAACACAAAGCGGATCAGCAGATAACACCACACCTGAGGGTCTGGCTCACTTAAGAGCGCTCTGCGAAACGTTAGATGAACGTGTGAGTGCAGTCCTTCAAGCCATTTTTGATGCAGGCCTAGAACCGATATTAATTGGCGGCGGCCACAATAACAGCTTCGGATTACTCAAAGCTTTATCCACCAGTTCACAAGGCCCATGCCAAGCAATTAACTTCGATCCCCATGCCGATTTTAGAGCCATTGAAGGCAGGCACTCAGGTAACGGATTTAGCTATGCATACCAAGCAGGATACCTTGGAGACTATCATGTCGTAGGCATGCATGAGCAAAAAAACAATGACACCATCATCGCATCACTGCAAAAAGCAGGGTTTACTTACACCACATACCAAGACATTCTAGTCACTCGGGAAACTTCATTAACGGATGCAATAAAGATCGCAACAAGCCGCTTCAAACAAAGCTTACCTCTAGGTATTGAAGTAGACGTTGACGCAATTTCAGGTATGCCGGTCAGTGCTTACACCAACTGTGGATTCAGCGTGAATGATGCCGAGCACTTTGTTTATCAAAGTGCCAAGCAAACAAATACACGCTATTTACACTTATGTGAAGCGGCCCCAAAAAATCACCCTCAAGGTGAGCAACAAGGCATTATTGAAGCGGGACAAGTGCTATCTGGACTGGTCTGCAGCTACCTCAAAGCAAGACAAAGCTAATTGGTATCAAAGGTGCTGGGCTTATCTTCTACAGGATGCTCCCAGCGCCATTGCTTCAACCAACTGATCATCCCTATACTACTCAAAGGGCGAGTAAATAAATAACCTTGTGCAGCGAATGCATTTAAGTTTTGCGCGAATTGCAGCTGCTCCTGTGACTCAACGCCTTCGCAGATCACCTTACACTCTTGAACATTTTGCATTTCAACAATACCTCGCACAACGGCTTTAAAATTCCCTTGGTTTTGATTTGGCGTCGTTAATGAGCGCCCAAGTTTCACATAATCCACTTCTAATTTAGGTAATTTTGCCAGCAGCAAAGGCGATTCGCCGAAGCCGTCCACACACAACCTCACACCCATAGTGCGTAGCCTCGCCACCATGGCAACGCCTTGTTGATCTAGTGTGGTAAACATTTGCGATGGACACTCAATAATAATATCGCTTGGCATTAATTGGTGTTCCACTAAAATCCTGTCGACAAACTCGATGAACTCTTCATGTAGCATTTCAGGGCCAAATAAGTTAATGCCTAGTGGCATCTGGATCCCTTCAACTCGCAGTGCCAACGCAATTTCAGCAGCACGCTCAATCACATACTGTGCTAGAGGAAGCGCAAGCCCCGCAATACGAATATCCTCAATGAACTTGCTTGCCGCTAATATCCCCTGCTTAGGGTGCTGCCATCGCAAGAGTAGTTCCACATATTCAATATCACCATCACCGTTTCGCACGACAGGTTGAAAATACAATTCCAACTCATTTTTGAAATCGATATGGGCCAACTCTGCCAGCCTTGCTTGCTGCTCAAGACGGTCTATTTGCATTTTTTGCTGGTACGGGGCGATGGTATTTTCCGGACTACTATCTAATGCCAAGAACACACAGGTCAATAAATCATCAAATTGCCCGAGTTCTTCATCGCAATTGACATAACTTGCTCTGGCACTGACTTCAATAATACAGTTACCAACATTGAATGGCTTAAGCGTGCTTTCAATAATTTCTGCACATAAATGCTCATGGAGATGCTGCTGATGTGCCAAACTGCACACAAATACAAAATGCAAACCGCCTAAATGCGCCAAACGCTCTACGTCATTGCCCATAGCAATGGGCATAACGTCATGACTTTGCAAATGCTGCTTCATGCGATTTGCTGATTGCGCAAGTAACAAATCCCCAAACTCGCGACCAAGATGGAAGTTGACCTGCTGAAACCCTTCTAATCTCACCATCACCAGCATGGCTGTACCTGCCTCTCTGGCGCGATATTCATTGAATGCCTCTCGAATGCCTGCGCGGTCTGGCAATCCTAATATATCTGTATTAGCCACATTATTGGGCTCAATAGGCGCACTATCATGACTTTGAGGCGCATCAATAAAGAGTTCACTGATGAAAATGGGTAACAGAGCAAACACCACATAGAAGCTAGAAGAATGCCACCAAAAGTGACTCACAGTTAGCAGGGTTGCTGCAACCGCGCACAAGGCGCAAATGACAATATGTCTTCCTTGCCCAATTCGGTCGCTTTGCCAAATGTTCACTAACAATACAAACACAAGGAAATAAAGCGCGCCATCTCCCACCGCAGCCAGTACACCTAATCCGCCGGCGCCCAGCAAGGCGAGCAGTATTCGATTAATAGCGAAATAAGAACGTGCAATCGCCACCAAGCTCAAACTCACCACAATACCTGCAAAAAATGCCACAGACAGAGGTGAGTTTAAAAGGTAACCTATGGAAAAATCGGCTAGCGTTGTTGCACTCAATGCGGGGAGTACCCAGCATATGTTCGATATAAAAATAAGCGAATTTAACAACAAAAATCTAGCCATCACACGACCACTACAGACCATTAATATTGAATAAGTCTACCCGATATCCACAGATTTAACAGATCGTTTACGCCAAACTGATAACTTAATTCTGACGGATGCTGAATTTGCCACATCGCAATATCGGCTTTTGCACCCACTTTCAGTACACCCCTATCAGATAAACCCAATGCTTTCGCCGCATGTCTCGTCACACCTAATAACGACTCTTCTGGTGTCATTTTAAATAATGTGCATGCCATATTCAGCATTAAACGTAGCGAGCATAACGGTGCGGTACCTGGATTAAAATCACTGGCAATGGCAATCGGTACTTTATGTTCACGCAATAAGTCAATTGGCGGATGCTGAGTTTCTCTTAGGAAGTAAAACGCGCCCGGTAAAATCACCGCAACCGTGCCCGATTTGGCCATAGCCATCACACCGCGCTCATCTAAATATTCGATATGATCTGCCGATAAACCACCAAACTCAGCGACCAGCTCACTACCGTGTTGGTTAGATAGCTGTTCTGCATGGCATTTCACTTTCAAACCTAATTCAGTTGCACGTTCAAATACACGCTTTGTTTGCGCATGACTAAAGCCCACGTTTTCGCAAAATACGTCAACCGCATCCGCGAGGCCACGCTGTGCCACTAAAGGCAACATTTCGTCACAGACTAGGTCAATATAGCCATCGCTATTCCCTTTAAACTCTGGAGGTAGGGCGTGCGCCCCCAAAAACGTACTTTGTATTTGGATAGGGTGATGTTCATCCAAGATTTGATTTACTTCGAGTAATTTCAGCTCACTTTCAGTATCAAGACCATAGCCCGATTTACTTTCAACCGTAGTTACCCCTTCTTTTAACAAGGCATTTAAGCGCGACTTAGCAACCACGAATAAATCTTCTTTTGAGGCCTGACGTGTTGCTTTCACTGTTGTTGCAATGCCACCGCCCTGCTCTGCGATTTGCTGATAGGATACCCCATTCAAACGCTGCTCAAATTCTTGTGCACGAGAGCCTGCAAATAAGATATGAGTGTGGCAATCAATCAGACCCGGCGTCAGCCACGCCCCTTTTGCAGATGTCACTGGGGTCGCTAATGCGTCAAACTCTGGCATCTCAGGTGTTTTACCAAGCCATATAATCGTATCGCCTTTTAACATGATCGCCGCATTTTCAATTACGCCATACGCGCCTGCGATCTGCTCATCCATTGTGGCAATATTTGCATCAGTTATTACTAAATCTACTTCAATCACTGTCTACACTCAGTTGGAGAAAATTAATACAAGTTTAGCAAGAATACTTGTATATACAAGATGACTATGCCACCTTTATGACTAACCTTTTATTACACGGTAGCAGACAGTGACTGAACAACCTAAATTTGCACAAATCAAACAGCATATTATTGAGCAGATCCGCGCTGGAGTGTGGCTAGAACACCAACGTGTCCCCTCTGAAAATGAGCTATCCGATCAATTTAAGGTGAGCCGCATGACGGCGCGACGTGCACTGAGTGAACTCACCGAGGTAGGCATACTTACCCGCAGTCAAGGATTAGGCACGTTTGTCGCCAGTTTTAAATCTCAATCTTCACTGCTGGAAATACGCAATATCGCTGATGAAGTTGCACAGCGCGGTGGTGACTATGCCTGTGTGGTATTATCACTAGCGTCCATCTTTGCGATTGCGCCAATAGCCATAGCACTTGGGGTTGAAATTGACAGTCAGGTATATCGTAGTGTGATAGTCCATCACGAAAATGACGAACCACTGCAAGTAGAAGAGCGCTTTGTCAATCCGGCATTGGTACCTGAGTACTTACAGCAAGACTTTACCGCATTGACACCGCACGAATACTTAACACAAGTTGCGCCACTGACCGAAGCTAGACATACTGTTGAAGCCGTTATGCCCAACGAGGAAGTATGCCAATGGCTGAATATGTTTAATGAAGAACCTTGCCTGCAAGTCATTCGACGAACTTGGTCGTCTCAAGGTATCGTCAGCTTTGCCCGACTGATCTCCCCAGGCAGCAAGTACCGCCTTGGAGGTCACCTCACATTCAAAAAATAAAACGCTGCAGCTTAAATATCGTGACGATATTCAAAGCCCAATTTCGTGATTAGCGTGCCATCTATTACCCTTGCCACAGATTCGTCACTGGCAAAGCTAGGAGGCTCACTGCCATATTGCGTGCAGTGCTGTTGATAATAGTCTTGTTTAGTCGGATGAGCAGGATGACATATATTGTAGACAGGCTTTGCTGACTGCCAATTGGATATGATGCGCAGCAGTCCATTGACCACATCTTGCTGATCTACCATATTAACCAGCGCGTGTGAGGAACTTGATAAGTGTTTGCCTGAGATGAACCTGCCCGGCTCTCTGCTTGGACCAACCAAACCAGCCAAACGCGCGATTTTACCATTTTGTTCAAGAACCATGTCCTCTGCCGTTTGCAATATCTGCTGACGAATGGTGTCTTTTGACGCCAGTGGCGATTGCTCATCAAAATGACCCGAGTCAGTACCATACACCGCAGTTGAAGAGCATAATAAAAAGCCTCGACACTTTAACGATGCCGCAGTTTCCAGCGCCAAGCGCAATGTTTCTAGGTACAAGGTTTCACTTTGACGCATGCGTGGTGGTATAGCACACACCCAATATGCCTCATCAAGTGTAATAGAATGATGAAGTACTGAGTCAGTCACGCAAAATGCTTTGATGTCTTCGTCTACATGCGCTTCTCGGCGTGTCGCTTGAACTTGCCAACCGCTCGCTTTTGCATCTCGAACTAATGCGCTTCCCAGCCAACCTGCTCCTAAAACGACTAACTTATTATTCATCATATTTTCTTAATTTTACCTAAATCAGGTCATAATGTTAGTACAGCATAATAAAAAATACCATCAACATTTCCTCAGCTTTTGGTTATAAATTAGCTACTGCAATATGATGATTCTTTACTATTTTTTTATCTTTTTAGGAACGATATGATGAAACCACTTATCTCATCTTGCACGTACCTCGCCCAAATTAGCTAGATATATCAAATGAGATATGGTTTATTACGTTAGCGCTGTCCCAATAAAAAGAATACGTCATGTTTGAAAACTTATCTCTTCGTAAAAAAATTCTCATACTGATCGGTGGCACAATTTCGGTGTTATTGATGCTGGCTTCCACTTATTTTGTTAATCATATCGCAACAATCTCACGTCAAGGTATTGAACGTGAAGCACAGAGTTATATCTACTCTGAAAAACTATCAATGGAGTCATTTTTCGCTCAATACGGCAAGGTGGTCGAAACCTTTGTCACCAATCCCCATAACGTCAATTGGTTTGATAACTACTCAGTTAGAGAGCAAAGTCTAGCTAGTGACAAAGGCTATGATGAAGTCAACGAAGACTTTCAGCGTATCAGTAAAAGCGATGAAAACATTTTGTCTGCATTTATGGCGTCAGCACGCACTGGTGAGTACTTTAAGGAAAACGAACGTACTTCAAACTTCTCTGATGGACGACCTTATTACGCATACAAACGCCCATGGTGGCAAGACGCGCTGAATCACGGCAAGCTGTACGTTGGTGCACTGTCTGTAGATATCAATACAGGTGATGTGTCTGCCGTTGTTCAGCAACCAGTTTATAATAAACAAGGCGAGCTGGTCGCTGTTGGTGGTGTCGATTTACAAATAAACAAAATCAATGCCATGGTCGAAGAGATCCAATTTGATGGTGAAGGCTACGGATTCTTACTGGATAACGAACTCAAAGTCGTCCATTTATCAAAGCGTACTGGACATAACCTGTCGACAACGGATGCAGGACCTCGCGGTAAAGAAGGCTTAGCAGGTCTTGAACAGCAGTTTCAAGACACCAGTGGCTTTACCGAACTCACCCGTTTAATTGATCGCCAAGACGCAGGTAACGCCACTGTGACATTGCAAGGTCAAGACTATTATGTTGTGTTCAACAGCGTAAAACTGGATACGCCAGTGCTTGATTGGCATGTAGGTATTCTTATTCCAGTGAGTCTAATTGAAGAACCTGTAAATGAAGCGGTAATGAGCACTGTGACAGCCGTGATCGTCATTTTATCAATTATTGTCGCCATGATTTTACTTGCTGCACAGATGATCACACGTCCTATCATTACTTTAACAGACACCATGCGTGATATTGCTTCAGGTGAAGGTGACCTAACTCGTCGCATCAATATTGAGAGTCAAGATGAAGTGGGGCAGCTCGCTATGCACATGAACACCTTCATCGATAAGTTACGTGCCATGATGATCGATACAGCAGCGCAAGCAGAACAACTTAGCGGTGCCTCAGCTCAATTACGTGATGTCTCAAATAACACCAACGATGAAATCCAGCAAGAGAAAGAGCAAGTAGACAGCGTATCCGCAGCCGTCACGGAAATGGCTGCAACGGTAACCGAGATATCTCGCAATGCCCATGAAACAAATCGCGCATCGGATTTAGTGCAAAGTATGACCAACGATGGTGCTCAGCGCTCCAGTCAAGCTCAAGAAGTGATGACGGAACTAGCCAGCCACATTGGTGAAGCAGCCAAAGTTGTTGCAGGCTTAGAGCAAGAGACTAGCAATATCGGCGCGGTCATTGACGTTATCAATGGCATTGCCGAGCAAACAAACTTGCTGGCTTTAAATGCAGCAATTGAAGCGGCTCGTGCTGGCGAGCAAGGGCGCGGATTTGCGGTTGTTGCGGACGAGGTAAGAAGCCTTGCAAGTCGTACTCAAGAGTCAACAGATGATATTCGTAATATGATCTCGCGTTTGCAGCAAATTGCACAACAAGCGTCAACCATGATGCAGCAAGGTCAGGAGCGTGCGCAAAGCTCAGTTGAGCAAACTCAAGAAGTCTTAGATGCATTGCGTAATATCACCGAGTCGGTTAACACGGTACAAGATCAGAGTCACCAGATCGCGACTTCTACAGAAGAGCAAACTGTGGTGGCAGAAGACATTAATAATAGCCTGAACGCGATTAATGACTTAGTTAATAGCACGGCAAATCATGCCCACCTACTGGCTGATGAAGCTAGAGACTTAAATGACTTGGCCAAAGCCCTCAACGCGACTGTCAATCAGTTTAAGCTTTAACCGTTTTATGTACGGTGCATAAAATGCGCCGTACTTGCCCACCTTAAAATTTTTTCAAGTTAATGCTTGAGTTGAGTGATTAAATTACATACTAAAATTGGGTAATTATCCCCTCATCCGCAACAAAACCCAATAAATATCAATAGTTAATAAATTAAAGACAACTGTTGATCATAATCAAACAATTTCACCTAAAACGCTTTACATGGGTATTTTTTTTCGTCAAATTAATAATAAAATCGTAGAAAACAAGTATATTAATATATGGCACTGTATATTTATGTGCAGATCAACTCATAGCTCAACGTAGCTTCTAGGGTGTTATATGATAAAAAACTGGCGGCTCAGCCAACAATTAAACGGCGCCTTTGGCGTAATGATATTGATGATAATCGTATTATCCATTACCGCCTTCTGGGGATTAAACAGCGGGTACAACAATTTTGTCGAATATCGTACCAAAGCAAGGGACAGTAATTTAGCAGGACGAATTCAAGCAAATTTATTAGAGGTAAGATTACAGGCCATAAAATATTTAAAACACCAAAGCGATGCCAATATAGCCCAGTTTGACCAGCGACTAGAGCTGCTTGAATCCCTCCTCGACACCGCGCAAGCACAGTATACTAATTCCTCTCAATTGAACATCATCACAAACAGCCAAAAGCAAATGGAACAATATGAAGGCAGCTTCAGGCAGGTTATTAGCTTGTATGAACGACGCCATCAAATTGTTCATAACACATTGAACAAATATGGACCTGAGCTAGATGGTAAACTGCGGACCATGATGGATAATGCCCAATCTATCGAAGAGGTGAATAAAATCAGTGCGCTGAGAAGTCTATTACAACAAGGCAGGCTATCAACAAACCAATTCTTAGTGGCCAATGCTGAGCGAGACTACCGATTAGCAAAAGATACCTTGGGCACGTTAAACCGCCAAGCCAAACAATTTTTTCAGCTATCCCAATCAGGTCAATCTCAAGGGTTCATCACCCCTCTTGAAGCCTATCAAGCAGGTTTGGAAGAGGTGTATCAAGTCATCATAAAGCGTAATACTGAAATCACCCAAGTACTTGATAAAATAGGCCCTGACGTTGCGGCGCAAGTTGAAAATATCAAACTCGATATTAAATCCTCTCAAGATGAACTTGGGCCGATTGTGCAAGCGGCCAGTGCCAATGCCAAATTTACTGTGATCACCCTTGCCATACTTATTATTATTTGTGGGCTCTTCTTTAGCTGGTTTATCAGTAAAATCATCAAGCAACCTATTGGTGGTGAACCGCGAGAAATCGAAGCCATGGCTAGAAAAATTGCCTCAGGCGATCTCACTGTGCACTTCGATCACAGTCAAAATAACAGTGGCATTTACCAAGCCATGTCCGAAATGGTGACCAACCTGAGGGCCTTTATTGAGCAGATCCATCAATCTACCGATACATTGACCGCGACTGCACACAATATGAGCGCCATCACCACACAGGCTATGCAAGGTGCAGAGCAACAAATGTCACAGTTAGAAAACACCGATAGAGCGATGGATGAAATGGCGCAAACCGTCGCAGATATTACGCAAAGCACGCAGTCAGCAGCAGATACCGCCACAACCGCGGAAGAATCTTCTCAGCATGGACTAAATGCAGTGGCACAAACCACCACGTCAATCACAACGCTCAAAGCCGACATTGATAATGTTAGCCAAACAATTTCAAAACTTGCCGAAGAAACCCAGTCTGTCGGCTCCATCCTAGATGTGATCAGAGGCATTGCCGATCAAACCAACTTGCTTGCACTCAATGCTGCAATTGAAGCTGCGAGAGCTGGTGAGCAAGGTCGAGGCTTTGCCGTTGTTGCTGATGAGGTGCGCAGTCTTGCCAGCCGAACTCAGCAAAGTACCGAAGAGATCCAGGCCATGATTTCTCGTCTACAGCAGGAGGCACAGCGCTCAGTTGAGCTCATGGGCAGTAATGTAGAGAATGCAGAAACCACGGCCGAACAAATTCACCAAGCGGGAGAAACCCTTCAGCAGGTTTCCGATTCCGTGATTGCGATCCGTGACATGAGCATTCAAATTGCCAGTGCCACTGAGCAGCAATATGCTGTGACACAGCAGGTCTCACAAGGTGTACGTGACGTCACCGGCACAGCAAAAGAAACCGCACAAGGGGCAGAAAAAGCCTCAAATGATGCGACATTGTTGGCAACATTAGCAGATGACCTAGCTACCACCGCCAAGCGTTACCAACTTTAACTACTCGCTAGGCAATACAGCACACGCTGTATTGCCTAATAAACACCCGATTGCGTCAGATCAAGTTCTGCTGTTGTGCTAACACCTATAATTAGGCTGTGTAATTTTATTTGAGTGCGATCGTGATTAAACTACCTCATTGGGAAGACTCCCTGATCCAGAAATACAATATTTCTGGTCCAAGATATACATCTTATCCCACCGCTTTGTCATTGGCCTCTGGGTATACACAAAGTGATTTAACCAACGCGATTGCCAGCTCTGCCAATCGTGCACTGTCGCTGTATATTCATATCCCCTTTTGCCATCAGCTATGCTATTACTGTGGTTGTAATAAAATCATTACGCGCCACCAATCTAAAGCCGATGTTTACCTTGACCATCTGCTTCAAGAAATTGCCGCTCAAGCGCCCCTATTTAAGGATTATCAAATTGAGCAATTGCATTTAGGTGGCGGCACACCGACATTTTTAACTGCTGAACAAATGACGCGGCTCATCGACGCCCTCGAGCAACATTTTGACTTTGCTCACACTGCGCAGCGCGGCATTGAAATAGACCCTCGCTCATTAGCTGATGGCATGCTGGAGTCACTCAAAGCACTTGGCTTCAATCGCGTATCTTTTGGCGTGCAAGACTTTAATGACCAAGTGCAAGCTGCGGTGAATCGTCCACAGCAACTAGATGAAGTACTCACAGTCTTACATAAAGCAAGAGCCCTCGGGTTCAAGTCCATCAATATGGATATGATATACGGCTTACCACACCAAACTCCCGAGACCTACCAAGCCACCATAGAGCAACTTATCGAGTTGGCACCAGATCGTGTTTCGCTCTTCAATTACGCCCATTTGCCAGACAGGTTTGCCGCTCAGCGCAAACTCAAAGAGCATGATATGCCTACGCCAGAACAAAAGCTGGCCATCTTCAAAGCAACACTTGAGCGTATGACACAGGCAGGATACCAATACATTGGTATGGATCACTTTGCAAAACAGGATGATGAGCTTGCAACTGCGCAGCGCGAAGGTCAACTACACAGGAACTTTCAAGGCTATACCACCCATGGTAACTGCGATTTATTAGGGTTAGGCGTGTCATCCATTTCTCAGATAGGCAATGCAATATTACAGAATGAGAAAGATCTCAAGCCTTACTACCATGCGGTATCTGAGCACAAAAATGCCATCAGTAAAGGCATATCTTTACACCATGATGACCTCATACGTGCCGCCGTGATAAAGCAGCTTATTTGCCATTTCGACTTAGATAAAACAGCTATCAATGCCCAGTTTAATATCGATTTTGATGACTACTTTGCGCAGGCACTGCAAGCGCTCGCACCTTTGGAAACAGATGGCTTAGTGATCAACGACCAAAACGCCATTACGGTCACCGCCAAAGGCACATTATTTATTCGGATCATTTGCATGTGCTTTGACGCCTATTTGCAGCAACAAATCAAAAACACCCGCTTTTCACGAGTGATATAAAAAGACCCGGCCTACAACAACTGTGGGCCGCCCTACTACGCATCATAGTCTCACGTTCAGCCGAAAACGCTTGCACTCACAGTTACACTGTTTCACACTGGCAAAAAAGCAATACAAGGAAAAAGTATGCTCAAACCTAAACGCTGGTTAGCACTATCTGTGATCTTTGCAATCATTGCGATTGCGCCTATTTTCAGTGTGCTACTTGCACAGATTTTATCTAACTCGCTGACGTGCGTCATCAATGAGCGGGGCGATACACCTTGCATACTTTTTAACTATGATATCACCATGATATTGGTGAGTTTTTATGTCGGTGGCTGGGCAGCACTGCTCACGCTCCCTATTGCTGGCGGTATATCAGGGTGGTTTTATCTGCGTTACCTCAAGTTAACTTTAATTCGCTAACACTTTCTCATTTAAGGTATTTATCTAATGCTCGCTTTAACAGCGCTTCATTGTTAGAAAGTTCACCCGGACAAGGTTGACCCGAAGAAGAAGGCATATCTGCTTGTGCCATCTCCGACGAATCATCAAATAAGTAACACTTGCCTTTCCATTTCACCACACGTTTACCTTGACCGCGATAAATCTCCTCTGTATCACCGGATAAATACTGTGTGTGCGCTTTTGGCGTGCGCATTCTGAGTGCTGGCGCGCCAGTCTGTTTATCAAACTGACGAGAGCCAAAAAAAGCCTCTTGCTCTTTTTGCTGTAGCTGTTCAATACCTTTATAGGGATTAACCTTAATCACCTTTACTTTATTAGCTGTAGCAGTATTTTGCTCACGGTCTGGCTCCAGTGTGGGTTGCTCTTGTTCACTCTTCGGCTGCGTGGATGTTTGCTCAGCAATAACCTCTTCGACTTGCTCAGGCTCGTTTATTTTCTCTTCAATAGGAGGGCTATCTGCGACTTCGACCACATCGACGTCAATAACCTCTTCCTCGATAGCAGATTGGTCCGGCTCATCCATTGTCACCACATAGACTTTGAGCGATTTGTCAGTCTTCACGATAGGTACTGTCGGGGCGACTAAAAATAACAAACACCCAATAACACCGTGAATGGTCAAAGAGCCCAACACAGCCACTCGCGTAGAGTGCATTACATAATCCTTTAGTTTTTTATCGTTGTTTATGTTTGGAGGTTTTTTTTCTAAAAAAGTTCAGCGCATTAGAATGAAACTAAGTGGTTATAAACGCAAGTGTTAAAACGAAAAAACCCCGACCAAGGCCGGGGTTTTTATAAGTCAACTTAATTAAAAATTAAGCTTTCTTAGGACGTTCAATCACGTCAACTAGCGTCCAAGATTTTTTCTTAGAGATTGGCGCACATTCGCGAATAGTCACGACGTCACCTGCTAGTGCTGTGTTGTTCTCATCATGTGCGTGCAACTTAGTTGTACGCTTGATGAATTTACCGTAGATCGGGTGTTTAACCTGACGCTCGATAGCAACAACGATTGACTTATCCATTTTGTCGCTAACTACACGACCTTGAAGAGTACGGATTTTATCGCTCATTATGCACCTGCCTTCTGGTTGATAACCGTTTTAACACGCGCAATATTGCGACGTACTTTTTTCAGCTCGTGAGTTTGAGCTAGCTGACCAGTGCTCGCTTGCATGCGCAGGTTGAACTGCTCACGAAGAAGCTCTAGAAGTTCAGCTTTAAGCTCTTCTACGCTTTTGTCTTTCAATTCGCTAGCTTTCATTACATTACCGTCCGAGTTACAAATGTTGTTTTGAAAGGTAATTTACGAGCAGCTAGGTCGAATGCTTCACGAGCAAGCTCTTCTGAAACACCTTCCATCTCGTAAAGTACTTTACCAGGCTGAATTTCAGCAACCCAGTATTCAACAGAACCTTTACCTTTACCCATACGAACTTCAAGCGGTTTTTCTGTAATCGGCTTATCTGGGAACACACGGATCCAGATTTTACCTTGACGCTTGATATGACGCGTCATAGCACGACGAGCTGCTTCGATTTGACGAGCAGTCATACGGCCACGGCCAGTCGCTTTCAAGCCGAAAGAACCGAAGCTAACTTTGTTACCGCTAGTAGCAAGACCACGGTTGCGGCCTTTGTGTACCTTGCGGAATTTTGTACGTTTTGGCTGTAACATTAGTCGCTACCTCTTACTTAGCACTTTTTTTAGCTTTCTTCGGTGCGCGTTTAGCTGGCTTCTCTTGCTCTTGTTTCAGTGGAAGACCACCGATAACTTCGCCTTTGAAGATCCAAACTTTAACACCGATGATGCCGTAAGTAGTCAAAGCTTCTGAAGTTGCGTAATCGATATCAGCACGTAGAGTGTGTAGAGGTACACGACCTTCACGGTACCACTCAGAACGTGCGATTTCAGCGCCGCCTAGACGACCGCTAACTTCAACTTTGATACCTTTAGCACCTAGACGCATTGCATTTTGTACTGCGCGCTTCATAGCGCGGCGGAACATAACACGACGTTCTAGCTGTGAAGAGATACCGTCAGCAACTAATTGAGCATCTAGCTCAGGCTTACGTACTTCTGCAATGTTGATTTGTGCAGGTACACCAGCAAGCTTAGTTACAGCTTGGCGAAGCTTTTCAACGTCTTCACCTTTTTTACCGATAACAACACCAGGACGAGCTGTGTGAATTGTTACACGGATAGATTTAGCTGGACGCTCGATAACGATTTTAGACACAGAAGCGTTTTTCAATTCCTTAGTAAGGTATTGACGCACTTTGTGATCGCCAAAAAGCTGCTCAGAGAAATCTTTTGTATTCGCGTACCAAGTAGATACCCAAGGCTTTGAGATACCTAGGCGAATACCAGTAGGATGAACTTTTTGTCCCATTACTTATATCTCCTAGCTATCTGAAACCACAACAGTGATGTGGCTTGAACGCTTAAGGATGCGGTCTGCGCGTCCTTTAGCACGTGGCATAATACGTTTCATTGTAGGACCTTCGTCTACAAATACTTTAGCCACTTTAAGCTCATCAATGTCAGCACCTTCGTTGTGCTCCGCGTTAGCGATAGCAGACTCAAGTACTTTTTTAACCAATACAGCCGCTTTCTTTGGGCTATACGCTAGGATTTCTAGCGCGCGATCAACCGGAAGTCCGCGGATCTGATCAGCAACTAGACGTGCTTTTTGCGCCGAACCAGAGGCGAATTTGTGTTTAGCTAATGCTTCCATCATATCCTCCGATTAACGCTTTTTAGCTTTCTTATCCGCAGCGTGACCGCGGTAAGTACGTGTAGGTGCAAATTCACCTAGTTTGTGACCGATCATTTCGTCTGTAACGAATACAGGTACGTGCTGACGACCATTATGGACAGCGATGGTCAATCCGATCATGTTAGGGATGATCATTGAACGACGGCTCCAAGTCTTGATAGGCTTCTTGTCACCGCTTTCCAACGCCTTCTCTACCTTCTTCAGCAAGTGTAGGTCAATGAATGGACCCTTCTTGAGAGAACGTGGCATGGCAATTCCTCAACTATTACTTAGTACGACGACGTACGATAAATTTATCAGTACGCTTGTTCTTACGTGTCTTAGCACCCTTAGTAGGCTTACCCCATGGAGACACAGGGTGACGACCACCAGATGTACGACCTTCACCACCACCGTGTGGGTGGTCAATCGGGTTCATGGCAACACCACGAACTGTAGGACGGATACCACGCCAACGATTAGCACCAGCTTTACCTAGTGAACGAAGCATGTGTTCAGCGTTACCTACTTCACCGATAGTTGCGCGGCAATCCGCTTCAACTTTACGCATTTCACCTGAACGTAGACGTAGAGTCACGTACTGGCCTTCACGCGCTAGGATCTGTACATATGCACCAGCAGAACGTGCAATCTGAGCGCCTTTACCAGGCTTAAGCTCAACATTGTGTACTGTAGTACCTACTGGGATGTTACGCATTGGTAATGTGTTACCAGCTTTGATTGGTGCATCAACACCAGACTGGATAGCATCACCTGCTTTAACACCTTTAGGTGCGATGATGTAACGACGTTCACCGTCTGCATATAATACAAGAGCGATGTTTGCGCTACGGTTTGGATCATACTCTAGACGCTCAACAACAGCTGGAATGCCGTCTTTAGTGCGTTTAAAGTCGATTACACGATAGTGATGCTTGTGACCACCACCGATGTGACGAACCGTGATACGACCGTTGTTGTTACGACCACCTGATTTAGAGTTTTTCTCTAGTAGCGGAGCGTATGGCTTACCCTTGTGTAGATCAGGGTTAACCACTTTAACGACGTGACGACGACCCGCAGAAGTTGGTTTACACTTTTGAAGTGCCATAATTCTAACTCCCCTTATTACTCGGCGCCGCCGACAAAGTCTAGCTCGCTGCCTTCTTTAAGAGTAACGTAGGCTTTCTTCCAGTCTGAACGACGGCCGAAACGCATGCCTGTACGCTTTGTTTTACCCTTAACATTTAGAGTGCGAACACCAGTTACTTCTACTTCAAAAAGCTTTTCAACAGCTGCTTTAACTTCAGCTTTGTTTGCATCTTTTGCTACTTTGAACACAATAGTGTTGTTCGCTTCAGCAGAGATAGTGCTTTTCTCAGAGATGTGTGGAGCAAGAATTACTTTTAAAAGACGTTCTTCACTGATCATGCTAATGACTCCTCAAGTTGCTTCACAGCACCAGCAGTAATTAGAACCTTATCGAAAGCGATTAGGCTTACTGGGTCGATGCCAGCTACGTCACGAGTATCAACCTTGTACAGGTTACGAGATGAAAGGAATAGATTCTCATCTACTTCTTCAGTCACGATTAATACGTCTTTTAGCTCAAGCTCTTTAAGCTTAGCTACTAGTTCTTTAGTCTTAGGTGCTTCTAAACCGAAGTTTTCAACAACAACAAGACGCTCTTGACGAACTAGTTCAGATAAGATGCTCTTGATCGCACCGCGATACATCTTACGGTTAACTTTTTGGCTGTGATCTTGCGGCTTAGCTGCAAAGCTCACACCACCGCTGCGCCAGATTGGGCTGCGGATTGTACCAGCACGTGCACGGCCAGTACCTTTTTGGCGGAATGGTTTCTTACCACCACCACGTACTTCAGAACGCGTCTTCTGAGCTTTAGTACCTTGACGAGCACCTGCTGCGTAAGCAACAACTACTTGGTGTACTAATGCTTCGTTAAACTCACGTCCAAAAGTAGCTTCGGAAACTTCAAGCGCACCAGCGCCTTTAATTGCTAATTCCATCACTAAATCTCCAGGACTTATGCTTTAACAGCAGGTTTAACGATAACGTCGCCGCCGATAGCGCCAGGTACTGCACCTTTAACTAAAAGCAGGTTACGCTCAGCGTCAACACGAACTAGTTCAAGGTTCTGTGTCGTAGAACGAACATTACCCATTTGACCGGCCATTTTCTTACCTTTGAAAACTTTACCAGGAGACTGGTTTTGACCGATTGAACCAGGAGCACGGTGAGATAGAGAGTTACCGTGTGTAGCGTCTTGCATGCTGAAGTTCCAGCGCTTAACACCACCTTGGAAACCTTTACCTTTTGAAGTACCAGTAACGTCTACTTTTTTCACTTCAGTGAAAAGTTCAACAGTTAGTTCTGAACCTACTTCAAACTCACCTTCTCCGCCGTTAAGACGGAATTCCCACAGGCCACGACCCGCTTCAACGCCAGCTTTTGCGAAGTGACCCGCAGCTGGTTTGTTTACACGGCTTGCTTTTTTCTCGCCTGCAGTAACTTGAAGCGCGTTATAACCGTCTGTAGCGTCAGATTTGATCTGAGTTACACGGTTAGGCGTCGCTTCGATAACTGTCACAGGGATAGATACACCATCTTCAGTGAAGATACGTGTCATACCCACTTTACGACCGACTAGACCTAATGCCATTTTCCTAAAACCTCTCTAATCTTTCGATTAACCCAGGCTGATTTGAACATCAACACCAGCAGCAAGGTCTAGGCGCATTAGAGCGTCTACAGTCTTGTCAGTTGGTTCTACGATGTCGATCAGACGTTTATGGGTGCGGATTTCATACTGATCACGCGCGTCTTTGTTTACGTGCGGAGAGATCAATACAGTGAAACGCTCAAAACGTGTAGGTAGTGGGATTGGACCACGTACCTGAGCACCAGTGCGCTTCGCAGTTTCCACGATTTCCGCCGTTGATTGGTCAATCAAACGGTGGTCAAAAGCTTTTAGGCGAATACGAATGCGTTGATTTGACATTCTTAAACCTCAATTAAAAGAGCATTTAAAAAGAGCATAAAAAAACCGCCGAAACTATCTTAAAATACCTAAGAAGTCGGTTGTTCTTTTATTTCTACCATCGAACTCCAAATCGGAGTTCCTGTTTAATAGTCTGAAATCCAGACTTTCATTTGTACTTTCAACGGCCAGAAGCCGAGAAAGTTCGCACATTATAATGATACTGGTGATAAATGCAACAATTAAATGCAATAAATTTGTCGCATTGCGATATCTTATTTTTTCGCCAAACTCGATGCTACGACAACACCTTAGTCAAGTGACTAGTTAAAGTTCATTAAAAGGCTAACGTCCTAATAAATAACTAGGTTTAAACTTGGCTTGACTATACTTAACAGTGTTTAGCATACCTTGGTTTCATATTGGTGGTGCCTTAAACATCGTAACTCGGCTGTAGGCGACACAATGCAAGGATTCACTGGACCATGGTCAGTCCAGTGAATCCTTGATATTCTATTGCAAAAATTATTATTTGGTACTGTATATGCGCTTTATATCCCAAAGTCTCAACGTGCTTGCACGCTGGACTAATTGGCTTTTAGTTAAAAGTAAATTGTTGCCAGAAAACCCAATCGAGCAATTTGGTCTTGATCCAAATCTGCCAACTTTTTATGTGGCGAGATTGAACTCCCATTCCGATCTCGCAGCCATTGATCGCATGTGCCAACAGCTTGGTCTGCCAAGCCCGATGCAATCGCAAAAGATAGGCAACACCGAGGTGCCGCGTTTTATTGCGATGCAAAACCCAACGCCGTTGCTTTCTAAATCAGCCAAACCGAGTAATGCACTACAACTAAGCAAAGACATATTTCACGCACTTAAAGCCAATCCTGAAATCAAAGCCCAAATCTTGCCTGTCTCCGTATTTTGGGGCCGAGATCCGGGTAAGGAAAAGCCAGGACTTGGGACGCTATTGAGCCACTCACTGACGCCAAGTTGGCTTCGTAAAGGCTTGGTCATTTTGTTTTCAGGCCGTGATAACCTTGTACGCTTTTCGACACCCATTGCCGTTGAGCAATTAATGAATGACAAAGCGGATGTAGAAGAGTTACCACAAAAGTTACTGCGCGTAGCCCGTGTCCACTTCCGTCGTCAGCAACTTGCCGCAACAGGGCCTAAGCTCCCATCCAGAGAAGCCCTATTCAACTCGATTCTCGCCGCGCCCAATATCAAAAAGGCCATTGCTGAAGAAGCCAAAGCAAAAGGCTTGAGTCATCATGAAGCAAGGCTCAATGCACAAGAGTTACTAGACGAGATCGCAGCAAACTACTCTGATGCCATGGTGCGCGTTGCCGACCGCGTACTAACTTGGCTTTGGAACAAGTTATACAACGGGATTGAAGTCAAAAATGCCGATGAGGTCAGATCGCTGGCAGATAAGGGACATGAAATCATATACGTGCCATGTCATCGCTCTCATATGGATTACTTATTGCTGACTTATGTCATTTATCATCAAGGCTTAGTACCGCCGCATATTGCCGCAGGTGTCAATCTGAACTTTTTCCCAGCAGGTGGTATTTTCCGCCGCTCAGGCGCATTTTTTATTCGCCGCTCGTTTGCCGGTAATAAGCTCTATTCTGCGGTTTTCAAAGAGTATTTAAGCCAGTTATTTATCAAAGGCTACTCAGTCAAGTTTTACACTGAAGGCGGCCGCAGCCGCACAGGTCGATTGCTACCGCCCAAAACCGGTATGTTAGCCATGACCATGCAATCTATGCTTAAAGGCATAGATAGACCGATTTCGATTGTGCCTGTTTATATCGGTTATGAGCATGTCATGGAGATCAATACCTACCTCAAAGAGCTCGCTGGTAATAATAAGAAAAATGAATCTGTGTTAGGCGTATTCAAAGCCATTAAGAATCTGCGTAACTACGGGCGCGGTTATTTAAACTTTGGCCAACCTATCAACCTAAACCAATATTTAAATGAACACCAACCTGATTGGCGCCAGGCAATCAATGCTGAGGACGCTCCAAAACCACAGTGGCTTAACAACCAAGTCGCTAATGTCGCCGACCAAATCATGACAAACATCAACGCCAGTGCTGCTTTGAATGTGATTAATGTACTTGCGACCATCTTACTCAGTAATGAGCAATTTGCCTTGAGCAAGCAAAAGCTTCTGGAGCAACTGCGCTTTTATTTAGCACTGCAACAGCACGCCAAATACAACGCACATGTTACTCAACCAGATGAAGATGCAGAGGCGCTACTGGCCCATGCGCTTAAACTCGATAAATTTGAAGTACTGCAAGATGGGTTAGGTGACATCATCACCATCAAAGAAAAAGAACGTACACTGTTCAACTATTATCGTAATAATATTTTGCATCTATTTGCGGTACCTAGTGTATTGGCACAAATGCTATTCAATCGCTTTAGCATGACCACGCAAGAGTGTGAGCAAAAACTTGCAAGGCTTTATCCGCTATTTGCAAAAGAGTGGTTTTTGACCCCTATGCCAAGTGGCTATGTCAAGGATATCCTAACCAGCTTTGCACAGCATGATTTAATTACTTTTGACGGTGTTCATGCGGTTGCGAGTAAAGACAATCGCGCGCTTGCTAAGCTAGAAATGTTAGGTAAGGTGTGTCACTTAACCCTTGAGCGCTATGCCATCACCAGCAGCCTCGTGATTAATAATCAAGGTATCAAGCGTCCTGATTTAGAGAAGGAAAGTGACATCTTAGCCAATCGTTTAGGCACCCTGCATGGGATCAAGAGCCCTGAGTTTTTTGACAAAAAAGTACTGAGCAACTTCATCAATGCATTGCGTGAGCAAGGCTTTATCAGTATTTCAGAGCAACAGACTATCAATGCAGAACCTCAGCTTGAAGAGTTACAAGCATTCCTCACAGAGCTACTGCCGGCGCGGATCTGGCAATCTATTAACGATACCGTTTAAATTCGTTACCGATGCGCCGATTTAACGTTGGCGCATCACCCCTTCTTGTATCGTGGATGCCACAAGTTCACCCTGACGATTAAAGAACTGCCCTCGTACCAGACCGCGACCATTGCTCGCGCTTGGACTATCTACACTGTAAAGCATCCAATCGTCTAATCTAAATGGACGGTGAAACCACATCGCATGGTCAATCGTCGCAACCTGCATATTCGGCTGCATAAATGATAGACCGTGAGGTTGCAAAGCTGTTGGTAAAAACTCAAAGTCAGACGCATAAGCCAATAAATAATTATGAATACGCCTTTCATCTGGCATGGTGCCATTAGCCTTAAACCACACATGACGCTTAGCTGCCGCCTTTTGTGGCTGAAACGGATTTTGGAAATTAACCGGGCGCATATCCAATGGCATTTCTTGGGTAAACTTAGGTCTCAGCGCCTTTGGGATCAACTCAGCATTATCTTGATAAAACTGCAGCGCAGATTTCAGAGTTTCAGGCTCTGGCACAACCGGCATTTCAGATTGATGGGATAAACCTGGTTCATCTCCTTGAAACGACGCCGTCATATAAAAAATCGGTTTCCCGTATTGGATGGCACTCACTCGTCTTGTGCTGAAGCTGCGTCCATCACGAATATTTTCTACATCATATACAATGGGTTTACTGGCATCGCCTGGGCGCAAGAAATAAGAGTGCAGGGAGTTGACATAACGGCCCTCAGGTAGGGTATATTTCGCTGCAGACAGTGCTTGTCCCATTACTTGTCCACCAAAGACCTGTGGAAATCCTAAATCTTGGCTTTGACCGCGATAGATCCCCTGTTCAATTTCTTCCAAACTCAATAAATCAAGTAAATCCTGTAAAACCTGACTCATAAGTCACCTCACCATTGTAGTTACTGCGATTAGTGATAATAATACACTAATCTACTTTTAATTGAGTACTTATAATGGCTTATTGGTTATTCAAAACAGAACCTGATGCATACTCTCTCGATGATTTAAAAAACGCACCTGAGCAAAGCACGTTTTGGGAAGGAATTCGCAACTACCAAGCACGTAACTTTATGCGCGACCAGATGCAAGTAGGCGATGAGGTCTTTATTTATCATTCAAGTTGTAAAGTACCTGCAGTTGTAGGTATCGCTAAAGTAGTCGAGGGGGCACAAGCAGATCCGTATCAATTTGATGCCAGTAGTGATTATTACGACCCTAAATCATCCCCTGAGAACCCAAGATGGATAGGTGTCACCGTGCAATATGTCGAACAATTACCTTCTCAAGTGACCCTAAAGGCCATTAAAGCAGAGGATACCATCACTGAACTGGCACTCAAAAAAGCCGGTAGGCTTTCCATTATGCCAGTCACAGACACTGAGTGGCAGCACATCATCGCGATGTCTAAAAGATAAGTTAACTGTGTTTTTTACGGCGAGTTTTCACTCGCCCAGTTTTTGGGATCATTGTCACATACAGTAGCAATGCAACCCATGAGAAAAACAAGGTGCCTATCAACCAGCCGTTTTTCTCATGTCCTTTAGAGCGCTTACTACCAGCCACCATAGCAATAGGCGCTAAGTAAAGACAAACCATCCCAACCATTAACATCAACTCGGTCATAACTGCTCCCAAGCTACCTCTTTTTCTAACACTCGCTGCGGCGCAATATAGTGAATAAAGTCCCCACCTTTTAGGGCATAATTTAGCGGTGGATTTAAATCCATATCCTGACCACTTCGGTCATGGGCAACCCCCAGCAAAGTTGCATTGTGATGCTCTTTGAAAAACATAAACAACTGACCAAATTCACACGCTGCCAGCGAGCTCGGAATTTGCAGACTAAATTGCGTGTCACCTCTCAAGGTCGATAACAGCTCTTCCTGTATACGACTAGAACCGGGATCCTGCATAGAACGCACCAATATTTCAGCAGACATGGCCGTTGAGCACTCGACATTCGCACAGTGTACGCGCAGTAATTGCGCTTTGGTTTCATCAATAAAATGGGCACTGATATGTGCGGTCTCTTTCACCATTGGGCTAAGCTTTAACGCCGTAGTGAATGTATGATCATCATCTTTACCATCTACAATGATCTTATCGGCTTCCTGAATGGCGGTGCGAGATAACTCTGTATCATCTGTGAAGCTTGCTAAGCGCACAAAGTCTACTTGAGGGTAACGTAATAATGGGTGCTCCATTTCCTCTTGTACGGCAAGAATGATCCGTCGCTCAATACGCTTATTATCTGCCAAGATAAATTCAATCATCTTTTCAGTTCTGGTTGAATGCCAACCAAAGATAATGATGTGGTCATGTAGATGTGAGAAATCTTTATCGCCCTTCATTGCTTTTTTCACCCATATTGTAATTTCTTGTCCAACTTTCCCTAATAAAACACCAAACAACGCTAACCCAAATGGGATCTGCACCAAGGTAACAACCCATCGCCCAAGCTCAGACGCAGCGCTCAAGTCCCCATAACCCACCGTAGAGGTAGTCACGACATAGTAATAAACGAATGTACTAAAAGGTAATAGCGCTTGCTCTTGTGCTAACCATAATAGTCCCCACGTCAATAACATATGGCTGACTGTTGCCAGCACTAAGACTTGCCAGCTCGCTCGGTTGATGTGGCTTTGGATTTGTAGCAGCATGCGCTTCATGACAATTGGCATTGGTTATCCTGATCCTATCTTTTTATCCCTGTATGACATCATCTATCAGTAAATAAACAAGTCAATGCTTTACAGGCAAAAAATTGATTTATCCTATATTTTTCAGTAAATACGGCATTTGTACGTTGACTGAGGTAAAGAACTCGTAATTTTTACTGTTATATGTGTATACTTTGAAAAGCAGCAATATGATGAGGTGAAAGTATGGCGGGTGTGTTAGCTTCAGTTGATCAACGCACACAGTTGGTAGGTGAAAACCGGCTTGAATTATTGCTATTTCATTTACACAGTCGACACCTGTTTGCACTGAATGTATTTAAAGTAAAAGAAGTCGTTAAACTCCCTCACTTAAACAAGATGCCCAACGCCCACCCTAAGGTTGCCGGTGTCACCAATATACGCGGAGAATCCATCCCCGTTATCGACTTGCGACAAGCGATTTGCATGCCCCCTACTGAATATGACGATGACAGCAATCTTGTTATCACTGAATATAATCGTACCGTACAAGCGTTTTTAGTCGGTAAAGTGGATCACATCGTCAATACCACTTGGTCAGACATTATGCCAACCCCGAAAACGGTCGGCAGAAATCATTATTTGACGGCATTAACCAAGGTCCAACGTGAAGGGGTCGAACACATTGTGGAAATTATCGATGTGGAAAAGGTGCTGGCTGAAATCATTGACTACGACATCGAGATCCCTGAGGGCGTACTCGACCAGAGCATCTTAAATCAATTTAAAGGACGCAAAATCCTTCACGCAGATGATTCGGCCACTGCTCGCCGTCAAGTCTCTGATACTTTGGCGCAAATAGGCATAGAGATCATTCCGGCAACAGATGGCCAAGAAGCGCTTAATCTACTTAAACACTGGGCAGATGAAGGCATTGACGTGAACAAAGAACTGATGGCGGTGATCACTGATGCTGAAATGCCGGTCATGGACGGCTATCGACTCACCTATGAAATACGCAATGACGAAAGACTCAAAGATCTTTATGTCATACTCAATACGTCATTAAGCGGCAGTTTCAACCAAGCTATGGTGGAGAAAGTCGGGTGTAATGCATTTTTATCTAAGTTTCAGCCCGACTTATTAGTCCAAGAAATGCAAAAACGTTTAAAGCAAATTCTAGGCTAAAAACTGTATAAAAAGACAGTGGAGTAAAAATTAAATATAGCTAATTTTCAATTGGTTATATTTTAAGGCATTGAAATATTCGCTGAAAACTGGGCTTTAAATGCGACGCTAGGTATACTTTGCCCTCACTTTTCGAAATAGGCGCAAAGATGGACGTATCTGAATTACTTGACGGCTTGAATGACAAGCAGCGTGAAGCGGTTGCTGCACCGCTCAGCAATATGCTTATTCTGGCTGGCGCGGGCTCTGGTAAAACACGAGTGCTGGTGCACCGTATCGCTTGGTTAATGCAGGTAGAGCACGCCTCTCCTTACAGCATTTTTGCTGTAACCTTTACCAATAAAGCCGCCAAAGAAATGCGTACTCGTGTTGAAGAAACACTGCAAAGTCCAGTTGGCGGAATGTGGATCGGTACCTTCCACGGCTTATCACATCGTATTTTGCGCGCCCATCACAGAGAAGCGAACTTACCTGAGTCATTCCAAATCCTAGATTCAGACGATCAGCAGCGTATGATCAGACGTCTACTCAAGTCAATGAATATTGACGAGAAAAAATGGCCAGCCAAGCAGCTTAGCTGGTATATCAGTGCCCGAAAAGATGAAGGTTTACGCCCCAAAGACATTCAAGCTTATGACGCCAGTGAGCAACTCATGCTGAACGTTTACACGGCCTATCAAGATGCCTGTGATAGAGCTGGTTTGGTCGATTTTGCGGAAATCTTGCTACGTTGCTACGAATTGCTTCAGCAGCAACCAACATTGCTGCGCCACTATCAACAACGCTTCAAGCATATGTTGGTAGACGAATTCCAAGATACCAACAGCATTCAATACCAATGGCTTCGCCTACTCGCCGATGGCGACAACAACATCATGATCGTCGGTGATGATGACCAAAGTATCTACGGCTGGCGTGGTGCGAAAATTGAAAACATCAAACGCTTCTTAAAAGACTTTGATGCCGATACCATTCGCCTTGAGCAAAACTACCGCTCGACAGGCACCATTTTGAAAGCCTCCAATGCGCTCATTCAAAATAACTCAGAACGAATGGGTAAAAGCCTTTGGACAGATGGTACACAAGGGGAGCCAATCTCCATTTATGCCGCCTTCAATGAATTAGATGAAGCGCGCTTTACCGTAGGCAAAATTAAATCTTGGCTACAAGATGGCAATGCACTGACAGACTGCGCCATCTTATACAGAAACAATGCGCAATCCCGTGTACTGGAAGAAGCCCTTTTACAAGAAGGCCTAAAGTATCGCATATACGGCGGGATGCGCTTCTTCGAGCGTCAAGAGATCAAAGATGCGCTCTCTTATTTGCGCCTGATCAGCAACCGTAACGATGATGCCGCGTTTGAGCGTGTGATCAATACACCGACTCGTGGTATTGGCGACAAAACGCTGAGTCATATTCGTGACTGTGCACGCAATGAGTCTCTGCCACTATGGTATGCGGCCAAAGCTGTCATCGAGCAGCAACATCTGGCAGGGCGCGCAGCCACAGCGGTAACACGCTTTATTGAATTAATCGAACAACTAGATGAAAAGCTGGTTGAACTCGAACTTGCTGAACAAGCCAAAACCACCATAGAACACTCCGGCTTATTGGCCATGTATCAAGCTGAAAAAGGTGAAAAAGGTCGTGCCCGAGTAGAGAACTTAGAAGAATTAATTAATGCGTGTGGCCAATTTGAGCTGCCAATAGAAGAAGAATTTAGCTCGCCACTGCAAGGCTTCTTAGCCTATACCTCACTCGAGTCTGGTGAAGGTCAAGCTGATGAGCACGAAGATGCAGTGCAAATGATGACGCTGCACTCGGCCAAAGGTCTAGAGTTTCCACTGGTCTTTATGGTGGGTGTAGAAGAAGGCATGTTCCCATCACAGCAAAGCCATGAAGAGTCTGGGCGCTTAGAAGAAGAACGCAGACTGTGTTATGTCGGTATGACTCGCGCAATGCAAAAGCTGTATATCAGTCATGCTGAAAGTCGTCGTTTGTATGGCCAAGAGAAATACCATAGCCCATCTCGATTTTTGCGTGAACTACCTGAAGACTGTACTGAAGAGATCCGCATTAAAACTCAAGTATCTAGACCGGCTACCACTAATCGCTTCAGCGCATCGGTCAGCCATGCTGCATTTGAAGACAGTGACTTCAACCTTGGGCAACGTGTGCTACACGCAAAATTTGGTGCCGGTACCGTACTCAATTACGAAGGCGTTGGTGCGCAATCTCGTATTCAGGTCAATTTTGACGACGTCGGTACTAAGTGGCTGGTAACGGCTTATGCAAGACTGCAAGCCATTTAATCTCGACTCAATACTCCTTGCGTTGCAAAACGCAAGACACCGCCAACTGCTGCTACTTTGTGGCAGCAGAAGCTGGGGGAAAGCGTACTTTCAACGCCTTGCCCACTCTACTGAGCAGCTTATTCTGAGTGATGATAGCACCTTGGACAAGGCTGTTTGGCCACAGCATCTGCACCAAATATTAGGTCAGGAGTTCGATTTTGTCCTGTACGATGGCTACAGCGGCATAGTCCCCAATAAGCTCGCAGCATGCACTGGCACAGTCAGATCCGGTGGGCTGCTAGTACTGTTGCTGCCAGAATTATCAAATCTGGTATTTTGGTGTGATCCAGCGCTGACACGCTGGCTCTCTGAAGGCGAACAGGCCACACAAAGCCCTTTTTTAAAACGCTTTGCACACCAAGTCCAACAGCAAAACTGCTGGATAATTAATGAATCAGGCGAGACAAATCTTCCCGCTCAATACTGCGCAGAGAAATCCACTTTAGACCTACAGTCTCAAGCACACCTGGTCGCTCTGATCACAGGACATTTTCAACGCGAATCCAATACGCCAATATTACTCAGTGCGGACAGAGGACGTGGTAAGTCAGCAACACTCGGGTTAATTGCCGCCGCCTTCGCTGACAAACAGGTTATCTTATGCGCACAGCAGCGTCGAGCAGTACAAAATGGCTTTAAACACTATGCGCAGGCCCATGACCTTGATGAGCCCAAGGTCAATCAAAACCACTGTCAGACATTATCATACATGCCCCCTGATATTGTGATTGCAACCAAGCCACAGTGCGACATCTTACTCATCGATGAGGCTGCAGCGATACCGGTACCAATTTTAAAACAGTTACTCGATTTATATCCCAATACTGTATTTGCCAGTACCTTAGTGGGTTATGAAGGCAATGGCCGCGGCTATACACTGCGTTTTAAAGCGCATCTCGAAGCCGAGCATCCACACTTTTTAGACTTGCACCTCCAAGAGCCTATTCGCTATGGCGCAGGCGATCCATTAGAGCAGCATATGCGCCAACTACTGGCACTCGACAGTCAATATTCAGCGATAGAACCTGCGCAGAGCAAACTTGAATACAGCGAAGTGAGTCGCGATACCCTTATCCACAATGAAGCCTTGTTACAGCAAATCTTTGCATTACTGGTTTTGGCGCACTACCAAACGTCAGTCAATGACTTGAGACAGCTATTGGATAGCCCCAGCAACCGACTGTTTGTCGTCAGCCAACATCACCAGCCCGTCGCAGTGTGTTTAGTTGGTTTAGAGGGTAACTTAACACCGGAGCTTGCCAGTAAAATTGCACTGGGTGAGCGTCGACCAGCTGGGCATTTAATGGCGCAACAGCTGACCCAGCTCTTAGGCAACTCCCAATTTTGCACTGCACAAGGCGCACGCATCGTGCGTATTGCAGTAGCACCATCTCACCAAAAGCTGGGCATTGGTAGCGAGCTAATTCGCTTTGTCATGGCACAGTTAAACAGCCAAGTGAGTTATTTTGGCAGCAGCTTTGGCGCGCAGTCTAAGCTTCTCAATTTCTGGCAACAGCTGGGCTTTAAACCTATGAAGTTAGGTTTTAAGCAAGATAAAGCCAGTGGCGAGTTTGCAGTATTGATAATACATAGTCATAGCAAAATTGCGCTCAGCGCAGAGCAAGACGCTTTTACGGAACAACTTTTCTTTGCACTGAGCAGTCTATACGCTAAGTTACCATGGACGCTTGTTCGCAGCTTACTAAGCACACTTCCCGACAGGGGGCTGCCTGAACAGCTATATAAGCAAGTGGCTTACTTGGCCAGTAAAACGGCCACAGAGCAACAAGTTGCACCAGTAATACAGCAAGTTATAAAAACACAGCCCAGCATCATAAATTCGCTTTCAAGGATTGCTCAACAGCAGGTAATTCAACTATTATTACAACGACATCAGCCAAAAGAATTAGCCAAAGCACTTAAATTAGAGTCTAAAAAACAATTACAGCTGGCCTATCAGTCACTGTTATCGGAAGTTTATGCTGAAATTACTCGTAAAAACGGCCCTTATTAGCACGTTATTCATTGTATCCGCGCAGATTGCGGCACAGCCCAAAACACACATTAAATTAGGCATGAGCGTTGCATTGAGCGGACCTGCCAGTCATATTGGCCAGCAACTTAAGCAAGGTCATGAACTCTACTTTAATTACGCCAATCAACAATCCGATATTGAACACCCCCATATTCAACTCATTGCACTCGACGATGGCTATGAGCCGAGCCGCGCGGTTGATAATACGCAGTACCTTATCAGGCATCAGCACATCGATGCCCTGATCGGCAACATGGGGACGCCCACGACACATGCAATCAAAGAGATTTTAAAACGCCACCAGCTGCCATTATTAATGCCCTACACTGGCGCCGAATTCTTATATCAAAACCCGGGGTTCCCTATTTATAAACTCCGAGCAAGCTATTTAGATGAAGCCCAAGAACAAATTCGCTATCTTGTCGATGAACTTGGGCACACAAAAATTGCGTTGTTTATTCAGGCAGATGAATTTGGCCTCACATTAGAAAAAAGTCACCGCCAAGCACTTAAAGACAAAGGCATTGAACCCGTTGTCATCGCACGTTTTCGTCGCAATACCAATGATGTCGCAAAAGCGCTGACACAGATATTAACCACACAAGCAACAGCCATTGCCATGATTGGCACCTACGAGCCGCTTGCTGCGTTTATCAATCAAGCGCATAGAGGTGGTTTTAGAGGCACCTATACCAGCGTTTCGTTTGTATCATCTGCCTCTCTGTTTGCTGACATCACGGTGCCCGCTCATGTAATGGTGACCGAAGTCTTGCCCGACCCCAATACGTGTCATGGAGACATTTGCAACTTATTTCGCAACTTATCAAAAACACATCAGAAAACCATGACTTACCAATCTTTTGAAGGGTTTGTAAATGCTTACTTATTTTCGAAATCGCTTCAGCACTGCGATTACACCAAACTATCAGCGTGTATCGCCACCGCCATGCCACATACGTTAAGCACAGATAAAGCGCTACAATCGCTGTTAAACCAGCAACAAAAAAGTACCTCACAGCGTCCGGTATTTAGGTCTTATTTAAAATATTGATCTATGCTTAGCTCAAGCAATTAATGTTTGAGGCAAACATGGACTTGATCAATTTTCGAGTAGGAAAAAAAACAATATCGCTCAAAATTTTAGATATCTTATTGACCGAACGCTATGAAGGAAACCTCACTTCATTGCCCAATGACAACCCGAGCTTTTTGGGGGTTAAAGATTACATGGGCACACCAACCCCAATCTTTGATTTGGGGCTAATCCTGAATAACCAATCTTCATATGACACCAACCAATCTTTGGTTGAACTGTTACAGCAAAGAGAGCAAGACCAGAAAGCGTGGCTCTCAGAGCTAGAGATCAGCGTGCATAATGACGTCCCGTTCACTCAAGCCAGAGATCCCAAGCAATCAGAATTTGGCAAATGGTTTTATAACTTCAAAACAGATAATGAAGACCTAAAAGCAATTTTAGCGCGCTTTGAAGAGCCACATACTCGCTTACATGCTATCGCCGATGAAATACTCGCCTTGTCCAGCAAGGCCCAAAAAGAGCAAGCAATCGCCTTACTAGAGAAAGAAAAGCTCACAACCTTTACTAAATTGATACGACTGTTTGAGTCTGCCAGAGATCAAATTATTCTTGATCACAAGCCGATTATCGTCTTTACCACGGAAAATGGTCAGCAGCCTCACATAGGACTATTAGTGGATAAAGTGGAAGACAATATTCATTGTGATGAATCAGATATTAAACCACTACACGAGATGACCAATGTCGGTTTTGATATTGACCCGCAAACCAAAAAAATGATGAAAGGGCTGATCAAGCAAGGTGATAATCACAGCTTGGTATTAGACCCTAGTGCGATTTTTAGGCCGGAGCACTTGAAAGATTATGCACCAATAGAAACGGAAGAATACGGTTTATTTTAGTAAAGTAACATAAACAAAAACGCCGCGTAGTACGCGGCGTTTTTTATATTCGAAATTAAGCTTTATTTAGCTTGACGGCTTGCGCGCTTACGCTCACTTTCAGTCAATAGCTTCTTACGAATACGGATGCTTTCAGGCGTTACTTCTACCAGCTCGTCATCATCGATGAACTCAAGAGCTTGCTCAAGTGTCATGACGATTGGCGGCACAAGGTTTTGCGCTTCATCAGTACCTGATGCACGAACGTTCGTTAGCTGCTTACCTTTAAGCGCGTTAACGGTTAAGTCGTTATCACGTGCGTGAATACCGATGATCATACCTTCGTATACTTCAACACCGTGACCGATGAATAGCTTACCACGGTCTTGAAGGTTGAATAGTGCGTTAGTCAGTGCTTTACCTGCCGCGTTTGCGATAAGTACACCGTTCTTACGTTGACCAATGTTACCGCCTTTGTGTGGGCCGTAGTGATCAAACGTGTGGTACATTAGACCAGAACCAGACGTCAGCGTCATAAAGTCAGTTTGGAAACCGATAAGACCACGTGAAGGCATCATGAAGTCCATACGGATACGACCTTTACCATCTGGTGCCATATCAGTCATTTCTGCTTTACGAAGACCAAGTTGCTCCATGATAGAACCTTGGTGCTCTTCTTCAACGTCAACTGTTACTGTTTCGTACGGTTCTTCTAACTGGCCATCTACTTCACGAAGAATTACTTCTGGACGAGATACAGCTAGCTCGTAACCTTCACGACGCATGTTTTCGATTAGGATACCTAGGTGAAGTTCACCACGACCTGATACGCGGAAGCTATCTGGGTTATCAGTCTCTTCAACGCGAAGTGCTACGTTGTGTACAAGCTCAGCTTGAAGACGCTCAAGGATGTTACGTGAAGTCACGAACTTACCTTCTTGGCCTGAGAACGGTGATGTGTTTACAGAGAACGTCATTGTTACTGTAGGCTCATCAACAGACAGTGCAGGTAGTGCTTCAACAGCGTTCACATCACATACTGTGTCAGAGATCTTAAGTTCACCAAGACCTGTGATCGCAATGATATCGCCCGCTTGCGCTTCTTGCGCTTCGTGACGGTCAAGACCTAAATAAGTCAGTACTTGGCCAACTTTACCGTTACGTGTTTTACCATCAGCGCCAACAATTGTTACCTGCTGGTTTACTTTAACAGTACCGCGCTTGATACGACCAACACCGATTACACCGATGTAAGAGTTGTAGTCTAGCTGAGAGATCTGCATTTGGAAGTCGCCAGCTGGATCTGCGTCTGGCTGCTCTACCTGCTCAACAATCGCTTCAAACATAGGTTGCATGTTGTCAGACGGCTCGTCTAAATCAAGTGTCGCCCAACCGTTGATAGCAGATGCGTAGATAACTTGGAAATCAAGCTGTTCATCTGTCGCGCCTAGGTTGTCGAATAGGTCAAATACTTGATCCATAACCCAGTCAGGACGTGCGCCTGGCTTGTCAATTTTGTTGATAACAACGATAGGCTTAAGGCCAAGAGCAAATGCTTTTTGCGTTACGAAACGCGTCTGAGGCATTGGACCTTCTTGTGCATCTACTAGTAGAAGTACAGAATCAACCATTGATAGTACACGTTCTACTTCACCACCAAAGTCGGCGTGTCCCGGGGTGTCTACGATATTGATGTGGTAGTCGTTCCACTCAATGGCGGTGTTTTTCGCCAAGATTGTGATACCACGCTCTTTTTCAATATCATTTGAATCCATTACACGCTCTTCGTTGCCACCGCGTGTCTCTAATGTGCCAGACTGTTCTAGCAGCTTATCGACTAGGGTAGTTTTACCATGGTCAACGTGTGCGATAATCGCAATATTTCTTAACTTTTCAATGCTCATTACTGTTACTCAGAGAAGTTGGCCTTCAGTGATCCTAGTCGATCCACGCAAAATTGCGCACCTAAGATACCGTTCCACAATTAAAGGTCGCGTATTATCCCCTAATAATGTGACAGATGAAAGTTTATCCAGAGGATTTTTTTCTTCTTTACTGCAATTTACTGCTCAAATCCGCTGATTTATTGCCTGTTGTTTGTTCCTGTACAAAGTACTAAACTGCGTCACAAGCCCTTAGCAAAATGGGCAAAAAGAAAAACAAAGGAACGATATATGAAGTCACAGTCTCTGATTTTGATTGTGGAAGATAACCGTGAGGTGAGACTCGCGGCACGATTTGTACTGGAAGATTTCGGCTATCAAGTCGAAGAAGTCGAAAACCCCGTACAAGCACATGAATTTCTCTCCCATACCCACCCAGCTTTGATCATGCTCGACATGAACTTTGATCTCGACTCTACCTCAGGTGAAGAAGGACTGCGCTTTTTACGCGGACTCAAACGTGACGCCATCGACATTCCCGTGATCGCCATGACAGCATGGTCAAATACAGATTTGGTAGTGCAAGCCATGCAGCTGGGCGCTGTCGACTTTATTGAAAAGCCTTGGCAAAACCAGCGTCTTGAACAAGTGATTCAGCAGCAACTGAAAATCTCAGGGCTGCAAAAAAGTAACTCCGCCCTCAGCCAAGCGCTTACGCCAAACGGGGATGAACCCATTTGGCAAAGCGCGGCAATGCAGCAACTAATGACCCAGCTCAGCGCCGTAGCCCAAACGGATGCGAATATCCTCATAACTGGTGAAAACGGCGTGGGGAAAAGCCACATTGCCACTTGGATTCATAACCAGTCTTTGCGAAATACACAGCCGTTTATTTCACTCAATATGGCTGCCATTCCTGAGCAGTTATTTGAAAGCGAGCTGTTCGGTCATGTTAAAGGCGCATTTACGGATGCCAAAACTGAGCGCATAGGCCGTTTTGCATTGGCTGATAAAGGCACCTTATTTTTAGACGAGATAGGCACATTGCCGCTTGCGCAGCAGGCCAAGTTGCTGCGCGTACTTGAAACAGGCGAATTTGAAATGGTGGGCTCGAGCAAGACCCTGACCAGTGATGTACGACTTATCAGCGCAACCAACGCTGAATTTGAGCAACTCATTACCAAAGGTGAATTTCGACAGGACTTATATTACCGCCTAAATACATTCGCATTTACCATTCCTGCACTGCGAGAACGGGTCGATGATATTGTGCCTCTCGCCGAGCACTTTTTGGCAAGACATGGCAGTAAGTATAACAAGCTAGGTGTTACGATTGGTCCTTGCGCGAAGCAAGCATTGATGCAATACAGCTGGCCCGGTAATACGCGCGAGCTGAGCCATTTAATGGAAAGAGCCGTGCTACTTTGCCAAGCTGGCGTCATTCTCGCCACCGACCTGCATCTGCCTACTACACAAAATAGCAATGCCACCGACGCACTCCCAGAGATGACACTAGAACAAGCCGAAAGACATTTAATTGAAAAAGCGCTGAGTAAATTTTCTGGCAATAAAAACAAAGCAGCCCAGCAGCTTGGGATAACTAAACAGGCACTGTATCGACGGTTAGAAAAATATGCGCTGGAAGAATAATAGCTTAGAAGGCTTTTGGAAAAGACAGTGTCTGCTGCTGATCCTAGTGCAAATAGGTTTGCTCACGGTTTGCTGGCAGTTTGGTTTTTCACAGCCACACCCCATTTTCAATGCGGTGACAATCAGTTGTTTAATCGCTTGGCTAGGGGCAACTATTTGGATATTCAGTGGTGTTATCACACAGGTCAAATCTTCATATTTGCGCAGTACAACCCAGCTTGAGTCTTGTCGGCAACAAGACTTTAGCCAGCGAGCAAAAGCCCGTTTTACCTCAGGTATTATTGGTAACTTCCATCACCAGCTAAATGAATTAAGTAACGACTTACTCACAACAAAAAGTAATGAAGACAAAGAGTCCATCTTGCTTTTTCGACTTGTTAAGCAATTAAATACGCCAATATTGGTGTTCGATGAGCGTTTGCAATTGAGCTTCGGTAATCAAGCATGTACGACATTATTCAATCAACCTTGGCAATCCTTACGCTTTACCAGCGCTGCACGACTCGGTTTAGGCAACCAGCCTGATTGGCACTTTAAAGATGAAAAGCGCCAACAACGCTGGCAAGTGCGCCACAGTAACTTTAATCATAATGGCCACACTTATCACTTGTTAGTGATGACGGATATCCAAATAGCGTTGAGGGAGCAAGAACTCAAGGCATGGCAGCGTTTGATACGGGTTATTAGCCATGAGATCCGTAATTCTCTCACCCCAGTCAGTACCATGTTAGAGAGACTGAGGCATAGGGCAAGCAATGAGCGAGATAGCGCTGCCTTTGATATCATTGTGGAACGCTGTGAACATCTAGCTGAATTCGTAAAACGCTATGCTCAGTTACAACAAAGCGTCACGGTAAAGGCCACAGCTCAGCCTTTTTCGCAGCTTTGTATGGAACTGAGCGCTTTATATCCTCAGGTAAACTGGCAACTAGAAGGTCAACACCTCACGCTCAATTGCGATGTGACGTTACTCAAGCAAGTACTTATCAACTTAACTAAGAATGCATTGGAAGCCTGCTCGGACACACCGCAACTCACGTTATCACTGAAACTAAAAAATCACACTGCGACAATTAGCCTTACAGACAACGGTCATGGCCTCATTAACCCCGATAACTTGTTTGTGCCTTTTTATTCAACTAAGGAGCAAGGTGAAGGTATCGGCCTAATGTTGTGCCAACACCTGACTGAGCAAATGAATGGCCAATTGCAATTAATTAATCGCGTTGATGGTCAACGGGGTGCCAGTGCCGTTATCACATTATCGCAACCTACTCACTAAGTGTCCGAATTTAATAAAGCAAAGTCCGGTTTCGGACTTTGCTTTATTAATTTAGCCACATAAAAAAATAAAACCATTTAAAAACAATAATTTACTTTTTGGCACGTGGCTTGCTCAATCCTGTACATCATCAATAAATATAAAGATAAATATGGACGTCGCAAAATCAAAAACAATCTCGCCAAAACACTCACTTAAGAGAAAAATCACGGCTATGGTCGTCTGTGCCTCTGTGCTAGGCGGTGTGTTTCATTTCACCTCATCATCAAGTTCCACCAGCTTGCAACAGAACAGCTTGATTGTCGCAACCGTACAGCGAGGTGATCTCGCTATCCAAGTAGATGGATATGGCGTCCTACGCTCCAATCAACAAAAACTGTTAACTGCACAGAGCAGTGCGACGGTCAGTGAAATACTGCTGCGCCCAGGTGCAGTTGTGACGCCAGACTCTGTGATTTTAAGAATGCAAGATCCCGACCTAAAACAGTCAATTGAAACAGCACGCATGGCACTTGAAGAACAAGAAGCTAATTTGCGTCGTCAAAAGCTTGCCAACCAGCGAGAGCGCTTGTCAGAAAAAGCCACACAAGCACAATTGGAAAGCCAGTATCAATCACTGGTTCTGCGCCGCAAAGCGCAGCAGGTACTTCGAGATCAAGGTGTTATCCCAGCCATCGACGTGCAAACTGCAGAGTTGGAGGAGCAACAGCTCGGCGCACGAACTGAACTACAGCGTCAACGTATTACGCAACTGGCACAATTACACCAAGAAGACATCGAAATATCTCAACAGCAGGTCAACCAAGCGCGCTCAAATTTGGCAAGGCTAGAGCAACGCGCTCAGCAACTCGAAGTCACTGCGGGGATCAGCGGCACTATCCAACGCCTCGCGGTTGAGCTTGGTCAAAGCGTGTCCGCAGGACAAGAATTAGCGCAAGTGGGTAGCAACTCAGACTTGCAAGCGCTGATCCGCGTACCGCAATCAAAAGCGGAACAAATCAAAGTCGGACAACCAGCAACGATTGATACTCGACGTGAACGCGTTCCCGCTGCCGTTACTCGGATCACGCCACAAGTGCAAGATGGCACTATCGAAGTAGAGCTGTCGTTTACCGAGGGAGTGCCTGAGTCGGCTAGACCAGAATTAAGCGTAGAAGCAGAGATCCTCACCAATCAATTAAGCAACGCTTTATATGTCGAGCGACCAGCGAATAAACAAGCCCATAGCGCAACCGAGCTATACATCATCGACGGGGATCAAGCTATTGCAACCACAGTACGATTCGGCGAAGACGCGGGTCGACACTTGCAAATTCTGCAAGGTGCGCAAGAAAACCAGCGTGTCATTCTCTCTGATATGACGCAGCACAGTGAGCATAAGGCCATCACGTTACTTTGAACCCAATAACAAGAATTAAAAGAAAGGAATTAGACATGAAAGAAAGCGTATTAACAATGTCAGGTGTAACCAAGGTATTCAGCACCGAAGAAATGGAAACCCATGCATTAAGAGGCATAGATCTCACCATTTATCGCGGCGACTTTGTCTCCATCTGTGGCCCGTCAGGCTGTGGAAAATCAACGTTACTCTCTATTTTAGGGCTGTTAGACATGCCCAGTTCTGGTCAATACCAAATTGAAGGCGAAGAAGTCAGCCAGCTGACGTTGGCGCAGTCGGCATATATTCGCAACGAAAAAGTCGGTTTCATATTCCAGTCGTTTAACCTGATTGATGAACTGACGGTCTTTGACAATGTCGCACTACCGCTTAGATACCGCAAAGAACCCATGCCAGAAGAGCAGATCAAGCAAGCCGTGGAAGCTTGCCTTGCCAAAGTCGATATGAGCCATCGTGCGAGCCACAAACCCAACCAACTTTCCGGTGGTCAACAACAGCGTATTGCCATTGCCCGTGCACTGGTTGGACAGCCAAGCATGCTGCTCGTCGATGAGCCCACTGGTAACCTCGATTCAATCAACGGCGATGCAGTGATGGCCATGTTGCAGCAGCTCAATGCCGAAGGCACCACCTTATGTATGGTGACGCACGATCCACGCTACGCCGATATGGCGACTCGGCAGCTCCACTTACTCGATGGCAAAATCATCGACAGTGAAGAGCATAGCGACCCCAAGCATGCATTTGAAATTCCACTTGCACAGTAAGTAGGTGCCATTATGTTGAAACACAATTTATTAATCGCAATCAAAAGCCTAGCAAGAGTAAAAAGCTATGCACTGACCATCATCATGACCTTGGGTGTCACGCTGGGTGTGATGGTGGCGATGTATAACCTCAATTACCAGATCATCGCAGCGCCACTGCCTTATCCTGATCAGGATCGGTTATTCTTAGTCCAAGGCCAACTGCTGGCTGACGGTGAAGTAAAGCGTGAAAACTACCTGCCCTTTTTAGGCGCAGTTGAAGCTTACAAAGATAAACACCCAGGTATCGAGACTTTTGCACTACACAACATCAGTATTGATGTTGAGCAAAGCTTACCAAACAGCCCAACTTTTAACACCGGCGCCATCACACCTGAATATATGCAGATCATCGATGCGCCACTGGCATTAGGACGTCACTTTACTAACGAGGAAGGACTCGATAGCAATCAACCTGTTGCCATTATCTCATACGATGTCTGGCAAACACACTTCGGTGGGAGCAGTGAAGTACTCTACCGTTCTGTGACTTTCAAAGGTATTAGCTTTATCATCGTTGGCGTCACTGCTGAACACTTCGCTGAGCCGGTATTAGCAACTCCCACTTGGCGCACCGATGTGTGGTTCCCATACGACTATCGCGATACCCCGGATCCGCTTTGGACATTTTCCTCAAATCAGGTTCACTTGGTTGGTAAATTGGCCAAGGATGCGGATATTAACCGTACTCAGCTCGCACTCAATAACTGGGTGATGGCACGCTACCCAGCAGCGGTTGCGGATGATCCCACGGTAGCAAATACTGAAGTTAAATGGCGTTTTACCACTTACAAATCACGTATTATTGGCGATGCAGGCAATACCAGTGTCATGATGCTCGCAGGCAGTGTGGTTCTGCTGCTTATTGCCCTCAGTAACATTGGCAATCTTGTTTTATCTCGCGCTGTTGAGCAACAACGAACCTTTGCTATTCAAGCCGCATTAGGTGCGCAACCTCACCACTTATTCAAGCAAGTACTGGTTGAATTATCTTTGTTATTCGCTGCCGCACTCATTGTTGCCACCGGTATCGTGAGCCTTATTTTAGGCTTATTAAAAGCTGGCTATGCAGGCCCACTTGCGCGTTTAGATGAACTCAGCCTCAACCTGAACACAGTGCTATTTGCGATTGTCTTAACACTCGTTCTTAATTTTGCACTCGCTTGGGTGGTCAGCAAGCAGCTTAATTACAATGCCATTATTGGTGCATTGCAAAGCAGTGGTAAAGGTTCTGGTGTACAAGTATCTAAACACACACGCCAAGTGCTGGTTTCAATGCAGGTATTTTTTTGCATCTCTCTGCTTGTCTTATGTGTGAGTATATTCAAACAAAGCTGGGCACAACTCACAGCCCCAACGCATATCAATACTGAAAATACCTCACAGATTGCTTTAAATGTTGGCACTTTACTGACTGAAATGTCGCCAGAGCAGCGCGCTACACTGGTGCTTGAAGCAACAGAGCGACTTAACCAACACAGTGACATCGTACGTGCAGGTGTCGGTAGTTATCCTCCTATCTCCTATTGGTTAGAGCAGTTCTCTACATATCACTCGCAGTTACAGCCCGGCATAGATAAGCCCGTCGTGTCACACAAACGGGTCTGGGGAACACGTGCTTATTTTGAAACATTCGGCTTAAGATTAGCGCAAGGACGTCACTTTACTGATGCAGAGGCCAGAGATAGAGCCCCAGTGGTCATCATCAATGAATTTATGGCTGACATGATAAAAGCCTCTGGCCAAAACCCAATTGGTGCAAAGCTGTATGGGCGTAACTCCAGTGACCCCATCACAGTAGTGGGTATCGTCGGTAATTTGAATTTACCAAACCAACCGCCAATTTCTAGAACCTATCGCCCTCGTGTAAATACTGGATACCCTATTGTTGTCGTCGAAACCAAACCCAACGCACAGCTATCCAGACAAAATATCAATGATTTACTGGCGCAAGTGCATTCACAAATACGCGTTTATGACTTGCAAACTACAGAGCAAATTCTGTCCTCGCACCTTAAATCACAGCGCGTTGCCAGTATTTTTACTATCGTGCTTTCTGTGGTCGCGGTGATATTAGCAGGTATTGGTATTTACGGCGTATTTAACTATGCCATTGCCTTAAGACGCTATGAGCTAGGCATTAGAATGTCAATTGGTGCAACCCCTGTGGCAATTTTCAAACTGGTACTGACAGAAAATATGCAGCCCTTTTTAATCGCAGCCGCTGCGGCCACCTGTGCATTACTTATCGGTTACTTTAGTGCCGCATCTACGCCCATCATGCAAATGATGAATATCTGGAGTTGGTTGATCCCTGTGGTCCTGATAGCAAGTCTAGTCATAGGTATCACCTTGCTGTCAGCGTGGAGCATTATTCGCCAGCCTGCACAATACGCACTGAAAGGCGCTTAACCATGTCTCAAACCAGCCGTCAATCAGCATGCAATATCATGATAATTTCCTTCCTGAGATGTTGTATCTGGTGTGTCATGGCGGCTGGTTTATTTATCTTGCCCCTAGATAATATAAATGGACTATGCTTAACCTGTGAGCTCGTATTACTGTCCCAATCCAGTACTGCGAGTCCCGCATTTTTATACTCACTTAACGTGCTAGAGTGGCTGGAATAAACCAGCCAATATCCCATTCCAAATGGTTGCACCAATATAGTGCAACTCGTCCTGTTATGGTGCACTCATTTAGGTCAACCACACCATTTTCAACCATCTAAAACAAAATAAATTATATTTTACAATAAGTTATATTATTGGCACAGATCACGCTTATAAGAGCGCAGTTAAGCAAATTATTGCAGCAAAAAAATAACCCACGAGTCGGAGGACACATGTCACAATCGGTTTTAGATTTTATTAAAGAGAATGAAGTAAAGTTTGTAGATTTACGTTTCACGGACACTAAAGGTAAAGAGCAACACGTTTCAATCCCTCATCATCAAGCCGATGAAGACTTCTTTGAAGACGGTAAAATGTTCGACGGTTCATCGATTGCAGGCTGGAAAGGCATTAACGAATCAGACATGGTATTAATGCCAGATGCAAGCACAGTGAAGCTTGACCCGTTTGCTGAAGAGACAACAATGATCGTGCGTTGTGACGTATTAGAGCCTGCAACAATGCAGGGCTATGAGCGTGACCCACGTTCAGTCGCTAAGCGTGCTGAAGACTACATGCGCTCTACTGGTATTGCTGACACAGTATTATTCGGCCCAGAGCCAGAATTCTTCTTATTCGACGACGTTAAATACAAAACAGACATGTCAGGTTCTATGTACTCTATTGACTCTGAAGAGGCATCTTGGAACTCTGATAAGAGCTACGAGGAAGGCAACACGGGTCACCGTCCTGGCGTAAAAGGTGGTTATTTTCCAGTAGCACCTGTTGATTCTTCACAAGACTGGAGAAGTGCGACGTGCTTAGTACTTGAAGAGTTCGGTCAAGTTGTAGAAGCGCACCACCATGAAGTAGCAACAGCAGGTCAAAATGAGATCGCAACACGCTTCAATACCATGGTTATCAAAGCAGACGAAATCCAAGAGATGAAGTACGTTATCCACAACATGGCACACCACTATGGTAAAACGGCAACCTTCATGCCTAAGCCAGTTGTTGGCGACAACGGTTCTGGTATGCACTGTCACCAGTCATTAGGTAAAGATGGTCAAAACATCTTCGCAGGTGACAAATACGGTGGCCTATCTGAAGATGCACTTTACTACATCGGCGGTATCATCAAGCACGCTAAAGCAATCAATGCATTTGCAAACGCGTCTACGAACTCATACAAGCGCCTAGTACCTGGCTTCGAAGCACCTGTTATGCTTGCTTACTCTGCACGTAACCGTTCAGCTTCAATCCGTATTCCAGTGGTACCTTCAGAGAAAGCACGTCGTATCGAAGTACGTTTCCCTGACCCAACGGCGAACCCTTACCTTGCTTTCTCTGCAATGTTAATGGCAGGCCTTGACGGTATTAAAAACAAAATCCACCCTGGTGATGCAATGGATAAAGATCTTTACGATCTACCAGCTGAAGAAGCAGCTGAAATCCCAACTGTTGCAGCATCTCTAGAAGAAGCATTGGCTTCACTTGACGCTGACCGTGAGTTCTTAACGCAAGGCGGTGTTTTCACTGATGACCTAATCGATGCATATATTGCACTTAAGTCTCAAGAAGTTGAAAAGCTAAACATGACAACTCACCCAGTTGAGTTTGAAATGTACTACAGCGTTTAATTCGCAAATTACTTGCAGTGAATAGAGATAGTTATCTATCTATGCGCAATATTCACTGCACTTTATAGTGTAACTGCGCGCTTAAATCATATGTGTTCTCAAGCCCGCTTTTGCGGGCTTTTTTAATGGCAAAACCGCGCTAAAACCTCTACAGTTAAACGGTGAGTGTTCGCACTGACACCATAATTGAGAATCTGACAATGATGATGCGCTTTAGCACGATTGAATTGAGTAGAGTGAGGTTGCTGTGAGTCGACTGTGGTTAGTGATAATATTATGTCTAGCAAGCCATACTGCGTTCGCTGATAAAAAAGTCTATCGCTGGAAAGACGACAAGGGTAATTGGGTGTATTCGGATACGCCAAAAAAAGGCGCAACTGAAGTTAAAATCAATACCCACTTTTTAACCATGCCAGCAACCGATACTTCAGTACTGAGCAGTGGTACTCAAGATCAATCCAAGCAACAGTACAAAGCGTCCATTATCGCCCCCAATCACAAGCAAACGTTACGAGATAATACCGGTAGCGTGTATGTGAGCGGGCAGATCACCCCAAGATTTGCGAAAGACTTTACCGTTCAGCTATTTTTGGATGGCAAACCAACAGGCCCTAAGCAACACACGATCACGTTTGCACTGCGAAATGTCGAGCGCGGTGAACATTCATTACAACTCATGGTATTTGACTCTAAAGGCAATGTCGTCACCAAAAGTGATGAAACGATTTTCTATCTACATAAAGCCAGAGCCAGTCAATAACCTTATAAAACAGTACATTTGAGAACTCCAACCAATAACAACAGCAAACACGGTTTTTTTGTGTTAGATTAATATGCACCAACTTGGTGCAAGGCGACCCATAATGGAACACCTCAATTCATCAATACTGCCTGAACTGTGGCAAAACCTGTCAACCTCGATAATTTTACTCGATGAAGACTTTAAAATTCACTATGCCAACAACAGTGCCAGTGAGCTCTTAGGACTGGGCCAGAAACGACTGATTGAACAGCCGTTTGAAAGTATTTTCCACCACCATTTAATCGACTTAAAAAGGCTCAAACGCTATGTGCTTGAAGACGGTATTGACTGCCAACAACACAAGGTAGACGTTGTCTTCATTGATAACCGTGCCAGCACCATCAATTTATTCGCGCGCAAGCTCAACCATAATAAACGCCAATATATTCAACTAGAATGCAGGCGGATTGATGAAGAGCTGCGCTTTGATAAAGCCTTCAATCAAGCGCATCAATATCAAGCTGCACGCAACCTCATTCGCGGATTAGCCCATGAAATCAAAAACCCACTCGGTGGTATACGCGGAGCGGCGCAATTATTGCAGTATGAAGTAGACCAACAAGAACGTAATGAATGTGCTCAATTGATCATAGAGCAAGCAGACCGCTTAAGAGAGCTCGTAGATAGACTGTTGGGCCCAAATGAACTGCCAAAGCGAACGCTGTGTAATATTCATAAAGTGCTTGAGTCTATATTGAAGCTCAGTGCGCTGGACACTGAACATAGCATCACTTTGCATAAGGACTATGATCCGAGTATTCCAGATATTTACGTTGATGAATCAAAAATACAGCAAGTGGTGCTCAATATTGTCAGAAATGCTCAGCAAGCACTCAAAGGTCAAGGCAAGATACGTGTCACCACGCGCATTTGCCACCGAGTGCGACGCGGTAAGTTAATGTTGAGAAAAGCACTCTTAATAAAAATTGCCGATAATGGGCCGGGTATAGACGAAGCAATCAAAGCGACGCTTTTTTACCCTATGGTCACCAACAAAGAAGGTGGCTCTGGACTTGGTTTATCAATCGCACAAACCTTAGTTGAGCAACACAAGGGGTTTATTGAGTGTGACAGTTGGCCAGGACATACCGAGTTTTGTATCTACTTACCCTTTGAAGAAAGTTAGGGAGCAAATTAATGAAAAGTGTGTGGTTAGTCGATGATGATGCCTCAATTCGCTTTGTATTGGAAAAAGCGCTATCGAGAGCTGGCTTTGCAACTGAAAGCTTTGCCAATGGGCAAGACGTATTAACAGCACTTGAATATGGTCAACCTGCCGTTTTAATGTCTGATGTGCGTATGCCAGGCATAGATGGTATGGCCTTACTCGAGGAAGTGAATCGATTATATCCATCTTTGCCAGTGATCATCATGACTGCGCACTCTGACCTTGACTCTGCCGTTAATGCATTTCAAAAAGGCGCGTTTGAATACCTTGCAAAGCCGTTTGATTTAGAAGAAGCCACTTCCCTTGTTGATAGAGCTTATCGCGCGGCACAACAAAACGCTAAGAGCAAACCGCAGGATGCAACCGTTGACCAACCAGATATCATTGGCGAAGCGCCCGCCATGCAAGAGGTCTTTAGAGCCATAGGCAAGCTCTCTGCGTCGAGTATGAGCGTACTCATCAATGGCGAGTCTGGAACAGGTAAAGAGCTCGTTGCTGGTGCTCTGCACAATCACAGCCCTCGAAAAAATAACACTTTCATTGCGCTAAACATGGCTGCTATTCCAAAAGATTTAGTTGAATCTGAACTCTTTGGGCACGAAAAAGGTGCATTTACAGGTGCCGATAGCGTCCGGCGAGGACGCTTTGAACAAGCCAATGGCGGTACACTGTTCTTAGACGAAATTGGGGATATGCCGCTCGATGTCCAGACGCGTTTACTGCGGGTACTTGCTGACGGTGAATTCTACCGTGTCGGCGGCCACCAAAGTGTCAAAGTTGATGTCAGAATACTGGCTGCGACGCATCAGGATTTAGAAAAGCTGGTCAGTGAAGGAAAATTTAGGGAAGACTTATTCCATCGCCTTAATGTGGTGAGACTAAGGATCCCACCGCTTCGAGAAAGAAGCGTTGATATTGCGAAGTTAGCAGAATACTTTCTGGCCAAAAGTGCCAAAGAGCTCAAAGTACCTAGCAAAGTACTTACGGACAAAGCGTTAGATCATATGTGTACTTTTCATTGGCCTGGCAATGTCAGGCAATTAGAAAATACCTGCCGCTGGCTAACCGTCATGGCGCCAGGAGATATGGTTGGTCCACAGGACTTACCGCCAGAGCTTGCACAACCCAGCAATACAGCTAAGCTTGAAGAAAATCAGGACTGGCTTGATGCTTTTCAGCTTTGGTTAGATCAACAACTGAGACTGGGAGAAGACCACATATGGCCTCAAGTACAAGCTCAGTTAGAGACAAGACTGATAAAATCTGCACTCGCAGCTTGTCATGGTCACAAGCAAGATGCGGCACTGAAAATAGGCTGGGGCCGTAATACGTTGACCAGAAAGCTCAAAGAGCGCAATATGCTAGAAAATGACTAAATGATTGGCCAAGCATGAAGCTGCTAGAAAACATCACGACGATAAAACAACTAGAAATCATCAACCGCTTAGACTTTTTTTCTGAGTTCACGCTCGCTGAGCGGCAGGTTTTGTTAGAGTCGTTCAGCCATTTATATTTAATCAGCAAAGATCGCTACGCATTTAAACGTTTTGAGCAAGATAGTCGCTTATACATTATTTTAACTGGCGAACTACGAATTTTCGCCGAGAAAAGTCATATAGATATTGGCCATGTAGGGCCCGGTGAGTTTGTCGGTGAAGGCGCATTCATATCAAATCGAGAACGCAGCACCAGTGCTCAGGCCATATCAGATACTATCGTATTGGCCATCACTTCTGAGGCACTTACCAAATTACCGGCGGTGATAAGAGAAAAAATCAAAGACAAAATTATTGCTGGCATGAGTGAGCGTATTCACAAGCTCAATCATTTTATCGAAGAAAAACTCTAAGCTGCTCATAATGACTACAGCGCTCACTAAAGCCCTGTAGTCAATAACTGCTTAACAGTTATACATAGAGTTACATGTCCAACCGTTGTAAGAAATACAACCAGGTACATGTGGTGAGCTTGCGTACATACCACCCGCTACATTAGGTGTTTGCTCAGGGTTTAACGCTTTATTGTTAGTAGATAATTTCTTAACCGAACGTTTATTCAATGTGATTTTCATCATTATTTCCTTTTTATGTTGTACTTATTTTTAATAGGGCGACCACGCCTCTGATTAATAAATAACCACCAACTCAGTTTAAAATCAATGATTTCAATCCGTACATTATTTCATTACACACGCTCTGCTAGGTATGACATAGTAAAATGTTTTGCTTCAGCATTGAAATTGTTCTTATCCAACTAAAAAAGGATGCTGACGCATCCTTGTTTGTTGAATTTAATTGAGCAGTTCTGTGAACAATTCGAACAGTCTGTCTAACTCTTCAATGGTGTTGTAATGCATACAGCCAATGCGCACTACACCGCCTTTGTCCATCACACCTAATTGCTCACACAAGCCCTGCGCATAAAAGTTCCCATCCCATACACACACATGGTGCTGACCTAGAAACTCTGACACTTTGCGTGGTTCTAAACCTTCAAACGTCAATGCGAATGTCGGTGTACGCTCGCTCAGGCGAGATAAGTCGTCAATTCCGAACAGTTTGATCTGCGGAAATTCACCAAGTCGTGTTAAAAAGTGCTGACTCAAAGCCATTTCATGTGCTTTTGAATTCGCAAATGCTTGCTCTAATCTCACTCGTAATGGCTCAGACTCTGGCAAGTCACTCAAAGAGGCAATGTATTCAATCGCAGCGATAACACCTGCCAAACCTTCAAAGCTCTGTGTGCCCGTTTCCCAACGTCCAGGGATCACGTCTTTTGCAGGCTCCACTTTATAAGGTGTAAAACCTTCAAGATGTTCACGCTTACCATAAACAATACCAACATGTGGACCAAAGAATTTATAAGCTGAACACGCTAAGAAGTCACAATCTAATGCTTGTACATCAATCAGTTCATGAGGTGCAAAATGAACGGCATCGACATATACCAGAGCACCCACTTCGTGTGCCATAGCAATGATCTGCTTAATGTCGTTAATTGAGCCTGTGGTATTTGATGCATACGTCACAGCCACCAGCTTAGTGTTGCTGTTAAGTAACGACGCATAGTGCTCCAGATCAAGTGTGCAATCTGATTCATTGATGCGCAAAGCATGCACTTTAGCACCTTTGTCCTCAGCCGCTTGACGCCAAGAAGATACATTTGAATAGTGATCCGCGTTGGTCACAATCACTTCATCTCCAGCTTGCCACTGCCTTGATATTGCACGACTAAAACTGAACGTTAAGCTCGTCATATTCGCACCAAAGACAATTTGATCACTACTTGGCGCATTGAGCAGCTGTGCAACTGACTGTCTTGCGCGGCTCATTAGCTCAACGGTTTTATCACTCGAAAAAAACGCACCACCTAGGTTTGAATTAAAATAACCTAGATATGCAGACATTGCACTTAAGACCGACTGCGGTACTTGTGAGCCACCCGGGCCATCTAAAAATATTGGTGAAACACCAGAAACTTCCTGCATTAAAGCGGGAAACTGACGGCGGATTGGCATTAAGTTCATGTGGACCTCTTTATGCTGTAAATACAAAACAATCTAAGTAGCCAACTTGGTCGGCATTGAGTTTATTCATCGGAGTGGCGTTATGCCAAACTTCACGATCATTCACAAGTGCAAATAGGCCATCTTTTATTTCCATCTTAAAACATGGCTCCGCTTCTTTATGCTCATAGACAAGGAGCTCACCACCAGCAATGTTTTCATGAGACACACCGCATACACATACATGATCAAAGCCATCTTGGTGAATACCTTCTGGTGCAGGTGGTGTATCGCTCTCTATCGCCAACATTCTAAACTGATGTACTTCAATATCTGCATCATCTGCAACACCTGTCATTGCTTTAAACTCAGACAGCAGGTGCTTAAAACCATCGCTCTGCAATAATTCCGCCTCTAAGTTTTCATACACGCGTTCCACATTACCTTGAAAGTGGTTAATCGAATCATCTTGTACGAACGCTTTTGTCGGCTGGATAGACACATTACCTTCGGCAAACTTCAATACTGAGTAACGGCGTTTGCGAAATGCACCATCGGCATAAGGGTTATCTGGCAAACGCGAAAAAAACGGTTTAACTGAATCAATATGTGATTGTTGAATAAAACGAAGTTGAAGCAAATTCTGGTTGTTTACTGCTGTCATGCTTACTCTTGCCTGTAGATGTAAAATTGGCAGAGATCTTAATCTATTTGGATGGAAATTTTGATTTTGAATAACTTGTTTTTATCAAAAAACAAGAATAAATATACCCAATAAAAACATATGTTAGATTAAAAATGCTAAATGTTTTAAATTTGGTAACTAGCACATCTAAATGTGGGAGATGTTTTTTTGCTTAATCACGCACACACTGTGCATGAATATTTATTGCATAAAAGGTGTTAAGCCAAAATAAACCGGTCTAACACCTCATTCAAAATTGCAGTTAAATTAGAGCTTATCCTTCACAGCAGACAATTGCTCAGCAAAGCTCAAATGACGTAAATCACCTAGTCCCGCTTTTTCCGTTAAGGCCAATAAATGACTTTCCAATTCAAGTAGTTGGGCCTCAACTTTATTATTTTGCAGCGCCTCTTTACGTGCAAGATGCTCTTGATAAAGACTACCTACTCTAAGCAGCTGCAATTTAGCTAGACGCACCTTTTCTTCAATCTGCTCATAGTCACGGACGTTATTTCGAATATATACCTTGGCATATTCACTGGTGTTACTCGCATCTAGCGCAACGCTAGGCAATACCTTAGCCTTTGGCGATGCCGAAATAGTACGCAATTGTGACAAGATTTCACCTAAGTAATAACGCTCAACAGCACTGACTTCTAATGCCGTTAACTGGGCATTAAAATCAGCCAGCTCAGCTTCAACTTCGGGCTGCTTGCCATCAACTAGCATCGCACGATATTTTTTATGGGTCTCATTTAATTTGCGATATCGAATAGGAAAGTGCTCTTGCGCTGCAAATTTATCTAGCACTGCAAAGTGAGAACGAACCGGCTCTAAAACAGATAAAATCAAGTTCTTTGCCGCCTGTGCCCCACCTATTAAAGCCAGCACCTCTTGGCTAAGTTCAATAATCTCACCGCTGACAGTTTGAGAAGAAAAGAACGAGGCACTATCTAGCGCTTCAAATGGCTTCGCTTTTAAATCAGCAAAACTTTCCTCAAGTTCCTGCCATTCTTTTTGCGCTTTTTGAACGCGTACACGGTCATAGTCAATCAATGACTCAGTGTTAGCCAAGTACATTGCCTGCTGTGCTTCCTGATAAGCAGCTTCGGCACGACTATATGCCGCTTGTACTTGTTCATTAGAGGGGGAAGACCCTCCTATTGATTGCACTGAATCCAGTGTTTTACACCCCGTTATGTTTAATAACACAGCCCCAAACACTAAGCCAAACTTCATTCGCATTAGTAACTCCATTGTAATCCTGCGGTCAGAGAGACATTAGTATACTCTATTTCAGGGACACGCAAACGTCGACCGTTCACTTCTTCTGTCACCGTATCTCGCTCTTTGTAGTACGCATCGACACCAAACATCACCGCAATATGCTCAACTAGCTGATATCTGACCCCCGTTCTGGCCATTACACCCCAACCGTTAAAAGTATCCGTGAGTGTTGTTGTCTCAAATTGGGTGTTCTGAATACGACTATATACCGGTGTACTCAATTCGCCTTCGATATACCAGCTGAGTTTTTCTTCAGGATGAGTAAGTTTGCTATCGTAACGGGCACCTAAGGTAGCCAACAACCCCATTTGATCCTCTGTGACTGAGATGACAGGCAATAGTGAAGCTGGGTTATCTTGTAGAACATCATCACCATCTTTCGTTTGTCCTGGCAAATCAAAACGGGGGACTGGATCGCCTTCCTCGCGTGGCAATGCTTTTAGCGCATCATCAAATCGCGTTGCGCCGGGGTTAACAAATTTAAAGTTAGAGCGGGTAAAACTCGAGGTGAATATTTTCATGCCAAATGTAAGCTGAACAGCACGTTGATAATTATACGCTGCGGTAAATGCCAACTCATTAGCTTTAACCTTAAAATCATTTTGCTGGATAGCGCCAAAGTCTTTTAATGACCATACCTCCTGATCGATTTCCGTGGAGATGGTCGCAGCACTGCCAATGTAAAATCCCCAACGCTCATCTATACCTGTATACGACAACTGCCTCACCGCTGGGTTAGTAACTGAAATTGATTGAGACAATTGTCCAAAACCAGCGACATCCGCTAAGGATTCACTATAGTCGATGCTTTCAAACCCTAAACGGACTTCGCTATAAGAAGGTAGAGGTGCTGCTGCAAACGTATAACTACTAAACATCCCCAGTAAGGCAAGAGTATATTTCATGACTTTCCCCGATAATGTTGTTGTCTTGTATCACAAGGCACCACATTCCTCTTCCTTGCATACAGGTTATAGAAACAAATTTACACTGACGACTAGACATCAGTGAATGATATAAACATTAGTACAGAGGTCTTTATAGTCAAGGACATAGGTGAGCTTAACAGCATCGTTTAGAAGGAATAGAATTATCAAAAGCGTGGAAAAAAGCTCGTAAATTACGAGCTTTTTTAAGCAATTATACCGCTTGTTGAATGATCACACTGTCTGCTTTCTTTGTGTAATGTGACATTTTGTGGAAATTCAAATAACGATAAGTATCCGCAGCTGTCGCGTTAATTTTCGTCGCATATTCTTGATACTCATCCGGTGTCGGCAAGCGACCTATGATCGCAGCGACTGCCGCCAGTTCTGCTGAGGCCAAGAATACATTTGCCCCTGTGCCTAACCGATTGGGGAAGTTACGGGTTGATGTTGAGACCACAGTCGCCTTATCTGCCACTCTCGCCTGATTCCCCATACACAAAGAGCACCCCGGTGTTTCAATACGCGCACCAACTCGACCATAAATACCATAATACCCTTCATCTGTGAGCTGATCTTTGTCCATTTTGGTCGGTGGCGCTATCCACATGCGCGTAGGTAACTGACCACTAAAGTTATCAAGTAATTTACCGGCAGCACGAAAGTGGCCAATATTGGTCATACAAGAGCCTATAAAGACCTCATTGATCTCTTCGTTTTGTACGGTAGACAGCAAACGAGCATCATCCGGGTCATTCGGCGCACATAAAATTGGTTCTTTAATGTCGTTTAAGTCAATCTCAAGTACATGGGCGTATTCAGCATCACTATCAGCAACCATAAGCTGCGGATATTCGAGCCATGCCTGCATTTTTGCAATCCGGCGCTCTATTGTACGCACCTCTCCATAGCCCTCTGAGATCATCCACTTCAACATCACAATATTGGAATTCAAATACTCTTCAACAGAGGACTGTGACAGCTTTACAGTACACCCAGCCGCAGATCGCTCAGCTGACGCATCTGACAACTCAAAGGCTTGCTCAACCGTCAAATGCTCAACCCCTTCAATTTCAAGAATACGGCCTGAAAACTCATTGACTTTGCCTTTTTTCTCGACAGTAAGTAGCCCTTGCTTAATCGCGTAGAGCGGGATGGCATGTACTAGATCTCGCAATGTGATCCCAGCTTGCATCTCGCCCTTAAAGCGCACAAGTACAGACTCAGGCATGTCCAAAGGCATAACACCTGTGGCAGCGGCAAAGGCAACTGCACCAGAGCCTGCCGGAAAAGAAATTCCTAAAGGGAAGCGGGTATGTGAATCACCACCAGTCCCCACCGTGTCAGGTAAAAGCATACGGTTGATCCAAGAGTGGATCACACCATCTCCCGGTCGCAACGACACCCCGCCGCGATTCATCATAAAATCCGGCAAAGTATGATGAGTATTTACATCAATGGGCTTTGGATAAGCGGAGGTATGACAAAAAGATTGCATGGTTAAATCCGCTGAAAAACCAAGGCAGGCTAAATCTTTCAGCTCATCTCGGGTCATCGGCCCAGTAGTGTCTTGCGAGCCAACCGTGGTCATTGTCGGCTCACAATATTGGCCTGGTCTAACCCCTGTAACGCCACAGGCTTTACCTACCATTTTTTGTGCTAGCGTATAGCCTTTGCCAGTATCATCTGCTTGTGCTGGTTTTTTGAAAATAGTTTCTGCGTCTAGGCCAAGTGACGCTCGTGCTTTGTCTGTTAGACCTCGACCAATGATAAGTGGAATACGCCCACCTGCTTGAACCTCGTCTAAAATAACATCCGATTTTAAAGTGAAATGCGAGAGCACCTCGTCAGTGCCAAAGCGCTTAACCACCCCTTGATAAGGATAAATGTCAATTTGATCGCCCATGTGGAGCTTTTCAACAGGTAGCTCAATCGGCAGTGCACCAGAGTCTTCCATCGTATTAAAGAAAATTGGGGCAATTTTTCCACCTAAGCACACGCCGCCTGCCCGTTTATTCGGGACATGAGGAATGTCTTCTCCCATAAACCAAAGCACTGAATTAGTTGCTGACTTTCTTGAAGATCCGGTACCAACTACATCGCCGACATACGCCAAGGGTAGGCCTTTGCTTTGCAATGCTTCTAATTGCGCAACAGGGCCTATTTCACCATGTTTATCTGGAGATATGCCATCTCGCGCAAGCTTCAACATAGCTAACGCATGTAACGGAATATCTGGACGAGACCAAGCATCAGGCGCAGGCGACAGATCATCCGTATTGGTCTCCCCCGTGACTTTAAATACCGTGACAGATATTTTCTCAGGAGCTGCGTTTTTTTGCGTAAACCACTCTGCCTGCGCCCATGACTCAAGTACTTGCTGTGCAAACGCATTACCGCCCTTTGCTTTTTCCTCTACATCATAAAATGCATCAAACATTAATAAGGTATTTGACAACCCTTTAACAGCAATAGGGGCAAGCTCTGGTTCATCTAACAACTCAATCAAAGGTGCAATGTTATAGCCACCTAACATAGTGCCCAGTAGTTCAACAGCATAAGCCTTAGATATCAGCGGTGATACTGCCCCTCCTTTTGCCAACGCAGCCAAAAAGCCAGCTTTGATATAAGCAGCATCATCCACTCCAGGGGGCACACGATTGACCAATAAGTCTAAAAGAAAGGCTTCTTCACCTATCGGTGGTGCTTTTATTAACTCAATTAAATCTGCGGTTTGCTGTGCGTCCAACGGCTTAGGTACTATCCCTTTTGCCGCGCGCTCTTCAACATGATTTCGATACTCTTGAAGCACGGTGATATCCTCTTGGTGACGTGTTTTAATAAGCATTTTAGTAGTTTTGTTTATGACTGCTTATCTTTTAATCTAGCCACTTGATTATAAGAGCTTTTTATCAATATGAAAATCTTGCAAGTTGTACCATCGAGAGATACTCAATATCAATGTAATGAATGGAGAGGTAAGGGAGAAATTACAGAATGAATGGTTGTTGGCATATATACAATAATGGCTGAACAATAATGTTATTCAGCCATATTAAATAAGATTATCTCTTCACTTTTACTCTTTCCACTGAAATAACCTTTGCTTCAACACGGCGGTTAGCTGTATGTGCTTCTTGAGTATTACGGTTATCCATTAAGCGCTCTTCACCATAGCCTACGGTTGAGATACGTGATTGCGCAATGCCTTTTTCGACCAACTGCGCCGCAACGGCATCAGCGCGTTTTTTAGATAGCCACATATTGTAATCTGCTTTACCTAGACTTGATGTATGGCCTTCTAGTACAACCGTTGTTTCAGGGTGTGCACGTAAAAACTCTACAACTGAGTTAATATCGTCTAAATACTGCTGAGATACTTGAGAGTTGTTATTCGGGAAGCGGACTAACAAGCTCACAGTAACTTCTTTATTTTCATATAAGCTACAACCAGCAGCATCGACTGCATCACTCATCGGTGTATTAGCACATCTATCTTTACTATCTAATACGCCATCGCCATCGCTGTCTTTAGGCTTTTCAACCACAACTGGCTGAGGTGCAGGTTGCGGTGCTGGCTCAACTTTTTTCGGACTACTTGACGCCTTACCAAACATATAATTGATACCAAGCTTTGCACCCACATCGGTATAGCTACGCTCTAAGCCTTGATAAATTGCTGTTTCAAAATTAGCGGCCAAGTTATCAGTGAAATGATGACGATAACCTACACCGGCATTAGCAAATAAGTTGCTATCAAAAATATCTATCGATTTAAGACCTGCCAATGCATAAAAAGGGCCGCCATTAAAGTGGTAAAGACCATCGATACCAAGACGATCACCATCTTGAGAACCGACACCCGCACCCTCTAAATCAAAATCCATATCAGCATATTCGATGCGCGCACTCCAATATTTGTTAAACCTGTAACCAAGTTCTGCACCCCATCCCGTGGAGTCATCAATGCCAACTCCACCGTTGCCAACCCCTCTGATATTCTCCCAATCTGCGTTGTAGTAATCACCAAACACACCAAGGTATACACCCTCTTCAACCTCTTTCGCATGTAAAGACGTTGCTGCTGCCATTGCCACAATTACGCTTAGCATTTTAAGTTTCATCGCTGTTTCCCTCTAAAATCCAGACTTATTTAATTTGATAGCAAGATAATAGTAGTCGATGTCTTAATAATTACTTAACACTAAATAAGTATTTTTAGTTAAGAATTAAAGCTGAACCTAGCCTTGATGACCAAATAAAACTTGGTATAAACCATCTTCTTCAACTAATGTACGATGATCGCCTGACTGAGTAACGTAGCCATCATCCAGCACGTAAATAATATCAGCTTGACGGATTGCGCTAAGCCGGTGGGCAATGATCAAAGTCGTGCGGCCACTCAAAAATTGATTGAGATTTTTATGGATACGCGCTTCTGTTTCCACATCGAGCGCCGAAGTCGCCTCATCCAAAATCACCATTTTTGGATCTGCTGCAACCATACGTGCAATCGCTAGTCTCTGCTTTTGGCCACCCGATAGTTTGACACCATTACGACCAACAATGGCATCCAGCTGTCCGTCCATTTCTTTAACATTGTCTGCCAACTCTGCGATTTCCAAAGCATGCCAAAGCTGTTCATCAGTGCATGCCTTACCTAAACTTAAATTTTCTCTGATACTCGAGTTGAACAAGATAGGCTGCTGTAACACAGTCACTGCGTTTTCTCTAATTAGGTCATAACCTATGTCTTCAGCTGCAATACCATTGATCAGGATGTCTCCTGCGGATTTCTCATAAAGCCCTAATAAAAGCTGTACAAGGGTCGACTTTCCGCCGCCAGAGACAGCAACCAAGGCCACTTTTTTTCCTTTCGGAATATACATGCTGACATCATGTAAAATAGGCTGTCCTTCATTATATTCAAAACTCACCTGTTTAAATTCAATGCCAATTTTATCTGCTTCGAATACTTGCTGAGCTGATTCTGTACGTGCGTCATTCGATGTTTCCGTCTCAAAGTCCAACACTTGGTTTAACCTCTGTAATGCCGCAGAAGCACTGTAATAAGAGTACTGAATACTGAGAATTTCCTGGACAGGTCCCATCATGAACCACAAGTAACCAAACACAGCAAAAATCTGACCAACAGAAAGGCCTGAAAACACCACCATTAACATCGCAATGGCACGAAATACCTCAAACCCGAGTAAAAACACTGTAAAGCTCAAACGATTAACAGCATCTGTTTTCCATTGTGATTGGACAGAGTGATAACGCAAATCTTTTGCCGCAGTGAGTACATTGTCAAAGTACCCGTGTTCACGGCGCATGGCTTTAAGTTGGGCAATAGCATCAAGCGTTTCAACTAATGCTGTTTGAAAGGCTTCAAATGCATTGTTTTTCTCTTTCGTTAAATGTTTAACCTGTTTGCCAAATTGTCTCGAGAAATAGATCACAGCCGGGTTTAACGTCAAAATAATTAATCCGAGTGTAAAGTCTATCCATAACAGTACAATCGCCGTACCAATAATCGTCAGCAGGCCAATTAAAAAGCGCGACATCGTTTGACTGATAAAGCCATCTAGCGTCTCTATGTCAGTTACGCATCGCGAACTGATCGCTGCACCACCTTGTGTTTCAAACTCTTTAAGCCTCACCTGAGATAAGTGGCCAAGTAAACGCTGGCGGATATTCAGCGAAACATCCTTGCCAATAATGGTGAACTGACGAGACTGAGCGACCCCTAATAATAAAGCCCCTATCCGCATTAGCATAACCGCCACCAAAATGGCCAGTATGTACCCTGTTGCTCCATGCCACTCTGCAGGTAAAAAGCCATTCATAAATTCAACAGCAACACCGGGTTTTGCTAGGAGTACCTCATCAACTAATAAGGGCATCATCAAGGGGATAGGTACACTGACCAACGCCGCTAACAGTGCAATGATATGAGCGTAGATCAGGGGCTTTTTATGTTTGAGCACCTGTCTCTGAATTTCTTTCCAAGTTAATGGCCCTGTCATCTCTGGATTCTGCATTTAAGTACCACAAAAAGTTTGGTAATGAGTCGAGTTCGCTTGCGATTGCAGCCATTTATCTGGATAAGAGATGTATTCATATGGAGAACTCAACGCCGCTAGCCACAGTGTTAATAATTCGCTTTTGCCCTGTTGATAAAATTCATTGATCACTTCCTCTACTAAATCATTACGAGGAATGATTGCCGGGTTATGTCGCACCATCAGTGTGGCAACTTCACCATCGTTAAACTGCTCAGTACTTGCTTGCCACTTAGCAACCCACTCTTGCAACTCACTGGGGATCGGAAATTGCGCTTGCTGCTTATGTAACTTAGCGGCAGTAAGCGATGCAAAAGTATTCGTATAATCAAGCTGATGCTTTGTCATCAGTTCAAGTAACTCAGTGACTAAATCTTGATCACCCTTTTGAGCTTGAAGTAAACCCAATTTATTGCGCCATAACTGCTGATAGCCTTGATTAAAGCGTTCAGAAAAGCCAACTAACATAGCTGAGAATCGCTCAATTGCAGGTTGCTCTTCTGCGAATAAAAGAAGAAGTGATTCAGCTAATCGACCACAGTTCCAACTTGCCATATTAGGCTGTTGGCCAAAGGCATAGCGGCCTTGCCTATCGATTGAGCTAAATACACGATTAAATGAAAATGCTTCCATCATAGCGCACGGACCGTAGTCAATTGTTTCGCCGTTCACTAGGGTGTTATCGGTATTCATCACGCCATGGATGAAGCCTACCTGCAACCACTTAATCATCAAGTCGCATTGCGCATCACATACATATTGGAAAAAAGTGAAAATATTATCGTCTCGATTTTCAGTAACTTCTAACCCCATGTCTCTCATTGTGCTCTCTAGCAACTTGAGCATAGCATCCTCATCTTGCTGTAAAGCCAGATATTGAAAGGACCCAACTCTAATATGGCTCTTAGCAATTCTCGCAACGACGGCACCAGGTAAAGTCCCTTGGCGGTAAACAGTTTGACCCGTTGTAAGTACAGCGAGACACTGAGTCGATGGGACGCCAAGAGCCGTTAAAGCGTGACTCATGACAAACTCTCTCACCGCTGGCCCCAATGCACATAGGCCATCACCGCCACGAGAGAAAACGGTCGCACCAGAACCTTTTAACTGCAGATCGATTACATCGCCGTTCGGCGCAGTAAACGATCCGATCAAATGGGCACGACCATCACCTAAAGTAGGATTAAATTGACCAAATTGATGGCCTGAATATGCTAAGCATACACTATGAGAGTCAGGTAGAGACTGCTGGCCAGATAAATATAGTGATGCGGTATCATCGTCCCAATTTAAACCAAGTTGACTGTTAAGCGAGGTATTAAATAGGGCTAGATTTGCATTCTCAAAAACATTTGGTGCTGCAGGAATAGCAAATTGCTCACCAATGGTGGCATATCTTGAATAAAACATAATTTAAGTACTCTGAATTACATTATCACCAACACTAAAGGCAATAAGTTGGCTAAGAGCTGTCAATGACAAGCCACTTGATTGTTGAAGTTCATTAAAGTGTTGTTGTGCTGCTTTTAGTGACTTCAACGATTGGAGTCCACCATCAATGACACCATTTGCACGCAAATAAGTCTCCACGTCTTTTGTCATTAAAAAAGTGTCCTTACCAAGCGCACGTAAGGCAAATGGCCCTGTATTACCACCTAAGCGATTACCTCGCTTTTTAAGCAATAACCACAGATTAATTATATCTTCGCTAGGCCAACTTGCTATCATCTCACTAAAAGAGCCATGCTCTTGTTGCAACTCATAAATCATATGGCAATTGATAGCGATACTTTGTACTTTTTTGAAGTTACGAATAATACGCTCATCCTGAGCGCGCTGTTCATACATTTCAGGAGACATGTAAAGTAATTTATCAACGGAAAAATCCCAAAAAACCTCCCTAAATCCATCCCACTTGGCATTGACTACCGACCAATAAAAGCCTGACTGAAAGATTTTCTTAGTAAACTCTTCTAGCCATAAATCATCACTGTATGTACTAAGCACACTATTATTAAGTGGTTCATTTAATAACACGCGTAAATTGGCCTCACCGCCTTTGCGTTCACAGGCTCTGTCGTAAATATCATTAAATCGAGTCAATGGTGCTCCGCTATCACATTAATTCAAATATCATTATTAATAATAGTCTCACATATTGTGTCTACTAAACACACTCAAGATATAGGGACATTTATGATATAGGTAAGTTACGATTTACATAGCCAGACAAGATGAATATCGTGCGAAAGGTTAGCGACAGCGAACGCAGCTTCCTTTACGCAAGGTGAAATGAGCTATTTTAAACAGCGCCGATTAATGTATTGGCGCGATGGAACCCAGCTTCAGGGATGAATAGACAACCCAGAACTATCTACAAAGAAATAACGTAATGCACTAAAACATATAACCGTGAGATGAGCTAGTTTTACCACAGCTAAGGGACTTAAATGCAAAAAACCCGTCGCATTTCTGCAACGGGTTTCTTTAATTGGGCCCTGGCAATGTCCTACTTTCACATGGGAAACCCCACACTATCATCGGCGCTATTTCGTTTCACTACTGAGTTCGGCATGGGGTCAGGTGGTTCCAAAATGCTATGTTTACCAGGAAAATCTGTGTGTAAGATGTTTAAAACACCTTACTAAAATCTGGAAGCGTAATTAAATTCTTATCGTCTACTTCTATTCTTAACTTCTAACAAGCTTAAAACCACTTTGGCGTTGTATGGTTAAGCCTCACGGGTAATTAGTACGAGTTAGCTCAATGCCTCACAGCACTTCCACATCTCGCCTATCAACGTTGTAGTCTTCAACGGCCCTTCAGTTAACTTAAAGTTAAAGTGAGAACTCATCTCGAGGCTCGCTTCCCTAGATGCTTTCAGCGGTTATCGATTCCGAACGTAGCTACCGGGCAATGCTATTGGCATAACAACCCGAACACCAGCGGTTCGTCCACTCCGGTCCTCTCGTACTAGGAGCAGCCCCTCTCAATTCTCAAACGCCCACGGCAGATAGGGACCGAACTGTCTCACGACGTTCTAAACCCAGCTCGCGTACCACTTTAAATGGCGAACAGCCATACCCTTGGGACCGACTTCAGCCCCAGGATGTGATGAGCCGACATCGAGGTGCCAAACACCGCCGTCGATATGAACTCTTGGGCGGTATCAGCCTGTTATCCCCGGAGTACCTTTTATCCGTTGAGCGATGGCCCTTCCATTCAGAACCACCGGATCACTATGACCTACTTTCGTACCTGCTCGACGTGTCTGTCTCGCAGTTAAGCTGGCTTCTACCATTACACTAACCGTACGATGTCCGACCGTACTTAGCCAACCTTCGTGCTCCTCCGTTACTCTTTGGGAGGAGACCGCCCCAGTCAAACTACCCACCAGGCACTGTCCTCAATCCCGATTAGGGACCTAAGTTAGAACATCAACACTACAAGGGTGGTATTTCAAGGACGGCTCCACACAATCTAGCGACTGTGCTTCAAAGCCTCCCACCTATCCTACACATGTAGGGTCAATGTTCAGTGCCAAGCTGTAGTAAAGGTTCACGGGGTCTTTCCGTCTAGCCGCGGGTACACAGCATCTTCACTGCGATTTCAATTTCACTGAGTCTCGGGTGGAGACAGCGTGGCCATGGTTACACCATTCGTGCAGGTCGGAACTTACCCGACAAGGAATTTCGCTACCTTAGGACCGTTATAGTTACGGCCGCCGTTTACCGGGGCTTCGATCAAGAGCTTCGCCTAAGCTAACCCCATCAATTAACCTTCCGGCACCGGGCAGGTGTCACACCGTATACGTCATCTTACGATTTTGCACAGTGCTGTGTTTTTAATAAACAGTCCCAGCCACCT
>NZ_CM170070.1:1495000-1690000 GCF_057197785.1 Pseudoalteromonas sp. MMG033 | reverse complement strand
TTCTTCTGGCTCAGAAACATCACGCAAGTCTACAAACGCTTCTAGCTGTTCAGCTAGGATTGTAGATGCACGACGGATCGCTTCTTCAGGATCTAGTGTGCCATTAGTTTCCATATCGATAATTAGTTTATCTAAGTCAGTACGCTGCTCAACACGGGCTGATTCAACCGAGTACGCAATACGCTCAACTGGACTGAATGATGCATCTAGCAACAGACGACCAATTGGACGCTCATCGTCATCAGAGGATAAACGACTTGACGCCGGAACATAACCACGACCGCGCTCAACACGGATACGCATACTGATATCGCTATTGTCAGCAGTTAAGTGACAAATAACGTGCTCAGGATTAGCAATTGTTACATCGCCGTCGTGCTGGATGTCAGCCGCAGTCACAGGGCCTACACCAGACTTAGTCAGGGTAAGGAAAACTTCATCTTTACCTTCTAAAGTAACTGCTAGACCTTTAAGGTTTAACAGGATTTCAATGATGTCTTCTTGTACGCCTTCTTTCGCGCTGTACTCGTGTAATACACCGTCGATCTCTACTTCTGTCACAGCACAACCCGGCATAGACGAAAGAAGAATACGACGTAAAGCATTACCTAAAGTGTGACCAAAGCCACGCTCTAGAGGCTCTAAAACTACTTTAGAACGGGTTGAGTTGATAGCGTCGATATCGACTAATCTTGGTTTTAGGAATTCGGTTACAGAACCCTGCATTTTATCCTCTCTTAACTCTTAACTTTACTTCGAGTAAAGTTCGACGATTAGTTGTTCATTAATGTCCGCAGACAGATCAGAACGCTCAGGTAGGCGCTTGAAAGTACCTTCCATTTTCTTACCGTCAACTTCAATCCAAGTTGGCTTTTCGCGTTGCTCAGCCAACTCTAGAGCAGCGATGATACGCGCTTGCTTCTTAGACTTCTCACGGATTACTACTACATCTTCTGGAGTAATAACGAAAGAAGGAATGTTCACAACACGACCATTAACCATAATCGCTTTGTGGCTTACTAGCTGACGTGCTTCAGCACGTGTGCTTGCAAAACCCATGCGATATACAACATTGTCTAGACGTTGCTCTAGAAGCTGTAACAAGTTTTCACCTGTGTTACCTTTAAGGCGAGCAGCTTCTTTATAGTAGTTGCGGAATTGCTTTTCAAGTACACCGTAGATACGACGAACTTTTTGCTTTTCACGTAACTGTAAACCGTAGTCAGATAGACGACCTTTACGTGCGCCGTGCTGACCAGGTGCTGTTTCTAGTTTACACTTAGAGTCAATTGCTCTTACGCCGCTTTTAAGGAACAGGTCAGTACCTTCACGACGACTCAGCTTGAGCTTAGGGCCCAAATATCTTGCCATGTTCTTTCTCCTAACCTATTAATTATACGCGACGTTTCTTCGGTGGACGACAACCATTATGTGGGATTGGCGTCACGTCAGTGATGTTTGTGATACGGAAACCAGCAGCATTCAATGCACGTACAGCAGACTCACGGCCTGGACCTGGACCTTTAATGAATACTTCTAGGTTCTTAAGACCGTACTCTTGTGCAGCAGTACCTGCGCGCTCAGCAGCAACCTGTGCAGCGAACGGAGTAGACTTACGAGAACCACGGAAACCTGAACCACCCGCAGTCGCCCAAGAAAGAGCATTACCTTGACGGTCAGTGATGGTCACAATAGTGTTGTTGAAAGAAGCATGAACGTGAGCCATACCATCAACAACTTGCTTTTTGACCTTTTTACGACGAATTGGTGCTTTTGCCATAACTTACCCCACCTTATTTCTTGATAGGCTTGCGTGGACCCTTACGAGTACGCGCGTTAGTCTTAGTACGTTGACCACGTAGTGGTAACGAACGACGGTGACGTAAGCCACGGAAACAACCAAGGTCCATAAGACGTTTGATGTTTAGTGTTACTTCACGACGAAGATCACCTTCAACAGTGTACTTGCCAACTTCTTCACGAAGGATGTCAAGAGTTTCGTCGTTTAACTCGCCGATTTTAGTAGTTTCAGCGATACCTGTCGCAGCTAAGATAGCCTTAGCGCGAGTTTTACCTACACCATAGATGCTTGTTAAACCAATAACAGCATGCTTATGGTCAGGAACGTTAATGCCTGCGATACGGGCCACTAACATATCTCCTATAAATAAACCTGATTATCATCTTGTTGGAAAGCCCGTACAGGATACCCAACCGACATTCAAGTTTTACCAATGAAACAGGCTAAGTGATTAACTTAGCCTGCACGACTAGATTTCTTAGCCTTGCCTTTGCTTGTGCTTAGGCTCACTGCAGATCACGCGTACTACACCAGCACGTTTGATAACTTTACAGTTACGGCAAATTTTCTTAACGGAAGCACGTACTTTCATAACTCAACTCCGTAACAGACCCTATCGGCCGTAGCCTTTAAGGTTTGCTTTTTTCAGCACAGAATCATATTGATGAGACATCAAATGAGTCTGTACTTGTGCCATAAAGTCCATGATAACAACAACGATAATCAAAATAGATGTACCGCCGAAGTAGAATGGTGTTTGCCATGCCATGGTCATAAACTCGGGCACCAGACAGATAAAGGTAATGTACATTGCACCTGCCAATGTCAGGCGTGTCATCACTTTATCAATGTATTTAGACGTCTGCTCACCTGGGCGATAACCTGGAATAAATGCGCCAGATTTTTTCAAATTATCTGCTGTCTCACGTGGGTTAAACACCAACGCTGTGTAGAAAAAGCAGAAGAAAATAATCGCTGCGGCTAGTACCATTGCGTACAGAGGCTGACCTGGGGTCAACACAGCTGACACTGCTTGTAGTGCATCAGCAAGTGGACCTTCACCTTGGCCGAACCAGCTTGCAATTGTACCAGGGAACAGAATGATGCTGCTAGCAAATATTGGTGGAATAACCCCTGCCATGTTAACTTTCAATGGTAAGTGTGTACTCTGCGCTGCAAAAACCTGACGGCCTTGCTGGCGTTTCGCATAGTTAACGACAATACGACGTTGACCACGCTCAAAGAATACTACCATGTAAGTTACTGCGACAACGATAAACGCAATAAGTGCTAAGATAAAGACATTCAAATCGCCTTGGCGCGCCATTTCTGCTGTCGAACCGATTGCAGACGGCAGGTTAGCTACAATACCAACAAATATCAGTACTGAGATACCGTTACCGATACCACGTTCTGTAATTTGTTCGCCCAGCCACATCAGGAACATAGTACCAGTTACTAAACTCACCACTGCGGTGAAGTAGAAACCGAAACCAGGATTCACAACCAAGCCTTGCATCATATTTGGCAGGTTAGTTGCAATACCGATCGACTGTATTGTAGCAAGCACGAGCGTGCCGTAACGCGTGTACTGACTGATCTTCTTACGACCTTGCTCACCCTCTTTTTTCAGCTCTATCATCGCAGGATGTATATGCGTTAATAGCTGCATGATAATCGAGGCTGAGATATAAGGCATAATACCCAGCGCAAGTACAGATGCACGCTCAAGCGCACCACCACTGAACATGTTAAACATGGCAAAGATGGTGCCCTTTTGTTGCTCGAAGAACTCGGCAAGTACAGCGGCGTCAATCCCAGGGATAGGCACGAATGAACCTAAACGGTAAATAATGATGGCACCCAATACGAATAGTAATCGGCGCTTCAACTCCGCAAGCCCACTTTGTGCGCTTTGCATATCTTGACCTGGTTTAGCCATAGTGTACTTCCTTAGTCTTCTACCTTGCCTCCGGCAGCTTCGATAGCTTCGCGAGCACCTTTAGACACTTTAATGCCTTTAACAGTAACTGCGCGTGAAACTTCGCCAGATTTAACAACTTTAACGAACTGAATGTTCTTCTTAACGATACCAGCTGCTTGTAGTGTGCTTAGCTCTACCACGTCGCCTTCAACCTTCGCGATTTCGAAAAGGTTAACTTCAGCAGATACTAGTGATTTGCGTGAAGTGAAGCCAAACTTTGGTAGACGGCGTTGCATAGGCATTTGACCGCCTTCAAAACCAACACGTACTTTACCGCCAGAACGCGACTTTTGACCTTTGTGACCACGACCACCAGTCTTACCTAGACCAGAGCCGATACCACGACCAACGCGCTTACCAGCAGTTTTTGAACCTGCAGCAGGAGAAAGTGTATTCAATTGCATCGAATTAGCCCTCAACCTTAACCATGTAAGAAACTTGGTTGATCATACCACGTACTGCTGGAGTATCTTCTAGCTCAACAGTATGGTTGATACGACGTAAACCAAGGCCACGTAATGTAGCTTTATGCTTCGGTAAACGACCGATTGAGCTACGTACTTGTGTTACTTTAACTGTGTTTGCCATGGTTTCTTACCCCAAGATTTCATCTACGCTAAGACCACGTTTCGCAGCGATCTTCTCTGGAGAGTTCATGTTCTCTAGAGCAGAAATTGTTGCGCGAACGATGTTGATCGGGTTAGTAGAACCGTATGCTTTTGAAAGTACGTTCTGTACACCAGCTACTTCTAGTACTGCACGCATCGCACCACCGGCGATGATACCTGTACCTTCAGATGCAGGCTGCATGTATACTTTAGAACCCGCGTGGCGACCCTTGATTGGGTGCTGTAGCGTGTGACCGTTAAGATCAACATTTACCATGTTACGGCGTGCTTTTTCCATTGCTTTTTGAATCGCAGCTGGAACTTCGCGTGCTTTACCGTAACCAAAACCTACTTTACCTGCGCCATCACCAACTACAGTTAGTGCAGTGAAGCTAAAGATACGACCACCTTTAACCACTTTAGACACACGGTTTACCGCGATTAGCTTTTCAGCCAAATCAGGCTGTTGTTGCTTTGCTTCTACGTTAGCCATTGTCTACTCCTAGAATTGCAGACCGGCTTCACGCGCTGCATCAGCAAGCGCCTTCACACGGCCGTGATATTTAAAGCCACTGCGGTCAAAAGCAAGCTTTTCGATGCCTTTGTCTGCCGCGCGTTCAGCAACTGCTTTACCAACTGCTTGTGCAGCTTCGATGTTGCCAGTGCCTTTAACTGTTTCAGCAATTGCTTTTTCAACAGTAGAAGCAGCAGCCAGTACAATACCCTCAACGTTTACGATTTGAGCGTATATGTGACGTGGCGTGCGGTGGATAACAAGACGCGTTGTGCCTTGTTCGATAATATTTCTACGAGTGCGCTTAGCACGACGTAGACGAGCTGTTTTCTTATCCATCGTCTTACCTTACTTCTTCTTAGCCTCTTTACGACGCACGTGCTCATCAGCGTAACGTACACCTTTACCTTTATAAGGCTCTGGTTCACGATATGAGCGGATGTTTGCAGCAGTTTGACCAACTAGCTGCTTGTCTGCGCCTTTAACAACGATTTCAGTCTGGCTTGGAGCTTCGATAGTGATACCCGCTGGGATCTCGAAGTTCACTGGGTGTGAGAAGCCAAGAGTTAAGTCTAAAACTTTACCCTTAACTGCAGCACGGTAACCAACACCGACTAGTTGTAGTTTCTTTTCAAAACCTTCGTTAACGCCGATGATCATGTTGTTGATCAGAGCGCGTGCAGTACCAGCTTGAGCCCAAGCATTTGCTACTTCACGAGGTGCTGTAGTGATAACGTTGTCGTTAAGAACAACTTCAACTGCGTCGTTAAGAACGCGAGTCAATTCACCGTTTTTACCTTTAACTTTGATTTCCTGGCCGTTAATTGCAACTTCAACACCGGCAGGAACAGCAATAGGAGCCTTCGCAATACGAGACATAGTTCCCCTCCGATTAAGCTACAAAGCCAATGATTTCACCACCAACACCAGCGGTACGCGCAGCGCGGTCTGTCATCAGGCCTTTAGAAGTTGATACGATAGCGATACCTAGACCACCCATTACCTTAGGTAATTCGTCACGTTTCTTGTAGATACGTAGACCAGGGCGGCTAACACGCTGGATGCTTTCGATAACAGCTTTGCCTTCGAAGTACTTAAGTTCGATAGTCAATTCTGCTTTTACGTCGCCTGATACTGAATAACCAGTGATGAAACCTTCGTTTTTCAGTACGTCAGCAACAGCTACTTTCAGCTTTGAAGTTGGCATTGTTACTTCTACCTTCTTCGCAGACTGACCGTTACGGATGCGTGTAAACAAATCCGCGATTGGATCTTGCAAGCTCATGTCTTACTCCCGTGATTCTATTACCAAGAAGCCTTTTTAAGGCCAGGAATTTCACCGCGCATAGCTGCTTCGCGAACTTTGATACGGCTTAGGCCGAACTTGCGAAGGTAACCATGTGGGCGGCCCGTAATGTTACAACGATTACGTTGACGTGAAGGGCTAGAATCACGCGGTAAAGACTGAAGCTTTAATACCGCGTCCCAACGCTCATCATCAGATGTTTTAACATCGCTGATGATAGCTTTAAGTGCAGCACGCTTTTCTGCGTACTGTGCAACTAATTTAGCACGTTTTACGTCACGCGCTTTCATTGAATTCTTTGCCATAACCCTACCCTTACTTTTTGAATGGGAAGTTGAACGCTTCTAATAACGCACGGCCTTCATCATCTGTTTTCGCAGAAGTAGTGATTGTGATATCCATACCGCGAACACGGTCTACTTTATCATAATCAATTTCTGGGAAGATGATTTGCTCACGTACGCCCATAGAGTAGTTACCGCGACCGTCAAAAGACTTTGCGCTAACACCGCGGAAGTCACGAATACGTGGCATCGCGATTGAGACTAAACGCTCAAGGAAATCCCACATACGCTCGCCGCGTAGGGTTACTTTACAGCCAATTGGGTAACCTTCACGGATCTTAAAGCCAGCAACTGATTTGCGTGCTTTAGTCACTAGAGGCTTCTGACCAGAGATTGCTTCTAGGTCTGCAACAGCATTTTCTAGAATTTTCTTGTCAGCTAGGGCTTCGCCCACACCCATGTTAAGTGTGATCTTCTCGATCTGAGGGACTTGCATGACAGAGCTGTAACCGAACTTTTCAAAAAGTTCTTTTACTACTTTGTCTTTGTACACTTCATGCAGTTTCGCCATCGTCTACTCCAACTATTAAATAGTTTTGCCAGTAGACTTGAAGAAACGGACTTTTTTACCGTCTTCAAATCTAAAACCAACACGATCTGCTTTGCCAGTTTCGGCATTGAAAATCGCTACATTTGATACGTCGACAGACGCTTCTTTCTCAACAATACCGCCAGCTTGCTGTAGTTGTGGTACAGGCTTCTGGTGTTTCTTGATGATATTTACGCCTTCAACAAATACACGACCAGTCTCAGTTACAACTGAAAGCACTTTACCGCGCTTACCTTTGTCTTTACCGGCTAGTACGATTACTTCGTCATCACGACGGATTTTTGCTGCCATGATCGACTCCTTATAGTACTTCTGGTGCTAGTGAAACGATTTTCATGAACTTTTCGTTACGTAGTTCACGCGTCACAGGGCCGAAGATACGAGTACCAATTGGCTGATGGCTATCATTTAAGATAACAGCCGCATTGCTATCGAAACGGATTAAAGAGCCGTCTGGACGACGAACGCCTTTCTTAGTACGCACTACTACTGCGTTTTTAACATCACCTTTCTTCACTTTGCCGCGAGGAATTGCTTCTTTAACAGAAACTTTAATGATGTCACCAACACGCGCGTAGCGACGGTGCGAACCACCAAGGACTTTAATACACTGCACTTTGCGAGCGCCGCTGTTATCAGCAACGTCCAGCTGAGTTTGCATTTGGATCATTGTCTATGCTCCGGTGTAGTTAACATTTACCTAGATTTTGTATAAAACCTAAGCATTTAGATTAAATTCCACTCAAAAAACGAAGCTTTCGTCTTTCAAGGGCGGGGAATTGTAACAGCAAAGTTCAGCCAAAGATAGTTCAATTTTTAATTAATTTATCAATTTGCCATATCTGCTATCACCGCCTTCTTTCATATGAGGGCGGTGAAGTGGAAAACAAGTCTAATGAATAAATTTTAAACCTTTGTTACAGTTTAAAAAATAGCCACACATTGATTTATCTATGCTTTTCAATATAGGTTGCAATCTCATCGACCGTTGCCAACCAATATCCATTTTTGGGGTCTTTTAAGTAAACAATCAGCGCATCTAAGGCTGCTTTATCCGTGGTATAAAGGCCTTTTTCCCCGACTTCATGCCCAGCTAAAATAATCCATTTATTATTTTCTTTGAGCATATCTAGCAGACCTTTGATTTCTGCAAAGCTCATCCCGTCCATTCGATTACCAGCCAGCTGTGCAAAATCGGTATAAGTTGGATTATTCCCCGTTTCATCTAGCCAAGTACGGCCAGTTTTAAATAGCTCTGCAATGAGCGGAACATAGCTTTTTACTTCTTTACCCCGACCAACAAAAGTGTTTCCGCACGGATATGCAAATGAGCGCGGTTCGACATCGAGTTTCTCTTTCATGTAGGTCGTTGTGGCTTCTATGTCTTGTCTTAACCAGGCTAAGTCAACCTGCTCAAGCCCCAGATCATCTTTTCTCAGCCATGCAAAGTTGCCTGTGCACAAATGAGAACTCGTATGATTACCTAATTCATGCCCATTTTTTGCGGCTTTTTTCCAGCCATCCAATCGCTCATCAACAAATTTTGGATTGACATAAAAAGTCCCTTTCACATTATGCTTGTCTAAAATGGGAATACCGACATCTACTTGACTATTTCGTGCGTCATCAAAGGTCAATGACACAGCATATCGTGCGCCATTTGGATATGTAAATTCAGACTTTACTGCATTTTTTTGTTGGGTTGCTGCACAGCTGCTCACTGACAAAGTCAATAAAGTCACTGTGGTAAGTTTTTTAATGGCATTCATAGTACACATATCCTTTTCCATTTCTGGTTAATTTAAGTCACTCGCTACGCAGTGTGCGTAGTGGCCATGTTATCTACCATGAAGAAACAGTGAAGGTATTCTTATTTTCTATTTAACAAATATAACCCAATGATATTACTTGTTTTATAAAAACACCCTGTCTAAAAGTTGTACCATACTGACAAGCGATAGTCCGCTTTATGCGTACGGTCAGCTACTTCATAGCCAGATATTATTGCTTGTTCATAAAAAGTTCGTTCACGTCTGAATCGGCCGGTATTCATATGCGTTACTTCAAAACGTACTTTAAAACGTACTTTAAAACGATGAATCCAAGACGATTCAATAAACCCTTTCAATCGTTTATTGCCATGCACAATCAGCGTTTCATATGGATAGTAAACCGGTTCTGTATAATCCCCCCAATACTCGAGCCCCCATGAACTTTTAAGGTGCGGGATATCATGACGGAACTGCATCCACAGCCAATCATCTAAGTAGTTGCTTAACCGTTCACTGCGCCTATTTGGATTGCTGTAATGTGAATTGGTATGCTCATAAGACACCTCAAAGAGCGCATTATCTAAAATGGGGGCTAAGTCAATCGCTAGGCCTATCGTACTGCCCCAATACTCTCCATCTCCTGCATTGCCTATCGCACTGCTGGTGTCCGTTATCGCGATGTGCTCCAACACATCTTTTCGCCATTGATACAGTAACTCTACTTTTAGATTGCTGCGTTTTGAAAAATACCACTGATACTGCGCTGAAACTTCGGTGGTCTGTTGTGGGCGTAACTGCGTGTTCCCAGCTTGACCTCTTGCATCTAACGGGTCAACGCTACGTGCAAAATCCGAAAAATCAAGCTGGCCCACGCGATGTTCAGCCGCCGCACTTAGACTTTGGTTATCTGCAAGCTGCCAGTCTGCTTTGAGCCTTGGCTTCAAAAAAGAGAGGGATTGCTCACTGTTTTCTTGTGCAGATACATCAATACGCGAGCTTTCATAAGTTATCCCCACTTCACTGGTGAGGGTCTCATGCACTTGGTAATTGACACTGCCAAATAGCTCAGCTCTAAGTTCACTGACATCAGTACGGCTCATATTTTGCTCGCCAGATTGCAATACAGATGATTGCATTCTGTTCTCTACTAATTCAATACCAAATTGAGGTGTGAAACGACCTGTTGGAGATAGTTCAATGCTGCTTCTCAATATGAGTTCTGTTTTCAACTCATTTTGATGCCATGTAGAGTGAGCAAGTACAGCCGGAAAAAAGACATCTGTATTGGCAAACGTTTTGTCTTCAATGACCCAAATAGCCATATTCTGCCACCGATGACTCGCCCGTTTCATGAGCCAATCTATACCTAGCTCTGCAATATCCGTTGTATTTTCTACTTCGAGCTCTCGAATTAAATGCAGCGCTTCATTACTTGGCTGCATATCATCATATCTAACAGTTTCTCCCAGATACTTTTCACGGCTCACTTTGCTTGTCAGCATAGTTTCAGTGTCTGTATCTATTTGGCTCAATTGAGCCGTCAATTTAAACTCTTTTGTGGACTCATCGAGCACTTCTGATGCTTTTGCGATGGCTTTGTTTTGTTCATCTCGCTGTGTGATAACTGCAGTGCGATAACCAGGGGTATGATTTGCTTGAATACCCAGTGATGCCTCCCACCCTAACAAGGGCGTTGTTAATTGCAATGCGACTTTTGGCTTTATGCTGCCGTCATGAAACTGCACTAGCTCCCCTTGCACATTTCCCGATGTTTCTACATCAAGTAAGATCACATCAGCAACCACTGTGTTACCAGCCGCAACTAGCGGAATTTTACTGCCACGATAAATGCGGATTAGTTGTACAGAAGCCGCTGGCAGGCGATTTAACACATTGCTGAGTTTTTCAGACTTAACAACTGGACGAGCGCCATTAATTAAGACATTCCCGACATTGGCGCCAAAGCCACGGGCAGAGCTCGTATTCTGAAATGAAAAACCAGGTAAGCGGTAAATCATATCCAAGGCTGTTTGTGGGTGGTACTGCTCGAAGAAAACACGGTCAAATACCTGATTTTCGAGTGCAGGTACTTCCTCAGCTCTTAATTCTGGAACTAAAAAAATCATGCTTAATATAAACATGAAGAGTGAAAGTATATTTCTTGTCCGGTTCATTCTCTTTTCTGTCGCTCGACATGCGGCTATATCACGTTCTAACAATGTATTTCCTGTATTGGGTCAATCTGATGATATGTGTGCCAGCTCCGTTGGGAACTGGATGCTGTGTTCACTGTATTGGCTCGGCTTCACCTCAAAGCCGAGTTGCTTATCTTGAGCATGATGTTTTGCTAAAAAGAACTCTTTTGTGCAGCAAACAGTGTTACTTTGCAGATAAGAACAGGATGCTACTGAAACAAAAGCACCGCTTTGGGACACCGCTATCGCGTCTAATTTATTATTTTTTAAATAATAGAGTTGCAAGCTAAGCCACTCATTCGATATCCAAGCACACGCTTCTGGGCAGACAACGACATAGTCACAATTAATTGCTAATGCCAACCGTTCTGGCGTCTTAGCATTCAAATTCAAAGGCAAATCAAAAGGTAATAAGCGCACTGTAAAGCTTGCTTGTTGAGATACCTCACACTGTAGTGATGGCGGGTGGCATATTACAACTTCAATAGGGCATAGGGACTGATTTTCTAACATGCTTAGCACCTTCTTTAGCTCTGAGCGCTGCTCAATTACACAAATACAGGTGATGTCCATCTCATGATGATATGTCGTTAGCTCTTTATCTATGCCGAATAGTGCATTATCTTCCGGCTCAGTTTGTCCCTGTATAACTCGACTGATCATATAAAATGCTCTTGATGGTTGTGGGCTATCGCAATAACAGATAGACGCCAAAATATGAAGGGGTGCCATTGGGCAAATTTAATTGTTATCTATGTATATGATGACCACAGTCACTTATTGCGCTAGAAAGAATTGGGAAGCACCATAGGAACTCGGTGCCTCCCAGCAACTTAAAATCGGGCAGTGCCAGTTATGTCGGCAAACTCGATTCTACCAGGGCGTCGCCTATCGGGTGAAAGTGCTCGTAGCTCAACCTTAGTTCCGGCTTTCAACGTCAATGGCTGATCATACTCTCGCCACTCTCCTTGGTTAACTCTGAACTGAATTGGTAACCCAGGAATGATCGTAGAGGCATGCAACCTATTGTCTATCACCTTGCTCACCACATTCGGGATCCGATAAAAAACCCCCAATCGATCAAACTTTTCAAGCTCTTTATGTCCAACGGCATGAATAAAGTCTTGCCACTGTTGATCTCGCTGTGCACGCATTTGAGCAGTTAGGAACCCTGTTGTGTGGTCATACTTTTCACCAGCATAGTTATAGGGTACTTCCCACTGTGCACGATGCCATGCTTTCTCAGCCAGCGCTAATAATCGAGGAAATAGCATGTACTCAGCTAAGTGGTCTTTACGCACGACCTCAGACCAAAGGTGACCTTGGATCCCCGTAACACGGAAACCTTCAGGAAGTGGTTGATGAGTAAACTGACCATTTTCATCCACTTGCGTTCGATCATCAGCCACATAGTTTCTACCTATGGTGTCTTTCTTAACTTCCGCATTAGCTGGCAAGTTATCAGGCATAAACTCAAAAATTGTTTTGCTATTTGTTCTTCTCGCCCCCCATTTATAGCCACTCTCTTTAGGGTCTAACTCATAGGGAAAATCTAAGTAAGTGACATCCGGCGTTGATAAAATAATGTCCCAACCCCGTCTGGCATGAGCACTCACAACCTTGTGAGCATTTTGCGGTAATGTTGCCCAGACATACGACGCTACTTTACGTGGCATCTTGTCCTGTCTCGTTTCAGAAAGACCATCATTCCAGCCAGCGACCTCAATACCTTTTTTAGCAATCATTGCCGATACTCGCTCAATAAAGTAGCCCGTCAACTCTTCCACTTCATGCACATTATTGGACTTGTCAGCTATGAACTTTTTACATGCTGGCGACTCAACCCATGCCCCAGCAGTTTCATCTGCACCAATATGGTAGATATTTAACGGTGAGCCCGCTTTTTTATGTTGCGCAGCCACTTCTGAAATCACCTTATCAACAAATGCATAAGTTGACTCCATACAAACATTTAATGTGTTGTCGTTGTAGTGTTGAATTGAGCGGTATTCGGTGACATCTTGCGGATCACTGACCAGATACTGGCGCGCAGCGTCATGTTTACCTTCTTTGGTGAGCGTGTAAAAGCGCTTCTCCATGGCTTTGACCGCTGCACGCGAATGGCCAGGCATGTCTAACGAAGGAATAATTTCGATATGATGTTGCTTTGCAAAATTCAAGATCTCTTGATAATCAGCAATAGAATAATAACCATCTCTATCAGTATTGATTGCCGACCCCAACTGAGGTTGCAGACAATGCTTATCATCCAAATCAATACATCGATGTGATGATAACGCTGTCAATTCAGGTAAGCCCGGGATCTCAATGCGCCACCCTTCATCATCTGCGAGATGAAAATGCAGCTTATTAAGCTTATAAGCAGACATTTTACTGAGTAACCGCAATACAAACTCTTTAGAACGGAAGTTACGCGCCACATCCAAGTGCAAACCTCGATAATCATAGCGAGGCTTATCAACTACATTTACCGCAGGCACCTGCATAGAGTCCAGTGACAGCAAACTCGCCACCGACTGTAATCCATAAAATGCACCTGTACTATCTTGCGCTTCAATCTGTATTTGCCCTCTTTGGGTGCTGAGCTGATACGCGCCGTTATGACCTTGTTGCTTGCCGCGCACAATGATATTCACTGCAACGCCATTGTGCGTTTGCTTAACCCCTAACGCATCTAGACGCTTTAGGGCAGCTGCCACATCTCCATACTCCAGCCCAGAAAGCTGTAATTGAATACCGTTACTCAAATTAAGTGGCGCCTCATTGCTAAACACCTTCATTGCATCAGGCGTTGGCACAATTGCATGCGCAACAGCATCAACTGAATAATCGTCGATTTTATAGTTTTCAAATAAGGCAGCTGAGGTAAAGTTTGCATATTGATCATCAGGATGAGATTGCATCACACTGGTTTTGGCACTGACCGCTGCATAAGGCTTTATTTCTAATCTTGTATCCTGCTCTATGTATGATTGGGTGCTTTTTATCACTTTTGGTTCAAGACCCTGTGCGGTGAGTATATAGTTGGGCATCAACTCACCTTCATTAAGCAGTGAACTGGCGACCCAAAATTCAATAACTTGGCTCTTCCCTGCTTCGAATCCAGTAAATGTGTTACTTGGTGCAATGTGGTTCAGGTCACCATTGAAGTGACGTAATGTCAGCTGCTCGCTTTTACTTTGTGTCGCTGGATACACTTGGCTATACAGGATTTTCCAACCATCTACCTTTGCAGTAAACGGACTCGTGATTTCAATTTGTGCGTGATAACAGAATTCAGCCGTAGATCCTGGACATTGCTCAGGCATATTACTGAGTAAGCGATACTTCACATCGAGGGTGTCAGCAAGCTGATTAAGTTGCTGCTGATTTATTTGTGCTAGGCTGGTGCTGGCCCAAGTTTGGCCAGCTATTACCATGGCCGGTAATAACGCAACCAAAGTGCGCGCCGTTAATGCTTTTTTGTTCTCATGCATAAGTCCTATCCTGCTGTTCATTATAATTAAAACATTAAGTTGGTTAAAAAATAGCTAAAACATCTCAATTTAGAACTTTTATAAACCTGTTTCAATTTCGAAACATTCATATAGACAGGAATAATTTACTTAAACACAATAGCTGAATATCTAATGTTTAAGAGGCGTAGTACAACAAAGAAGATTGAGTGATTAACTATCATAAGCCTCTCCCATCGCCTAACACATGAATAGAAAATAAAAAGTGAGTCGATTAAAACAGACCAAGCATGACACCTTACGGCAAGAGAAATGACATAAATGTAAACATGCGCTTTCTTCTTCTAGAAATTAGTGAGTAATTGGAAAGACTGGACTTTTATTATCCAGTTTGTAGGTAAGCATGATATTTTTACTACAAGCCAGTCATACTATGGCATACAGAATTACATTCGCTTTTTAATGAATGTCCTACACTGCCAAGAGTAAGCTGTAATTACCATGCGTATCTCATTCCAACATGACATTTATTCATTTTTGCTTGCCACCTAATCGTTTAAATCGTCTCTGCGTCGCACTGTAATGATTGCTCAGCCAGGTGTATGTCATTATCAAGTACCAACCTTCCTCTTTCCATAACCAGTGCCCTTTCACAATAGAGCGAAAGATCTGCAATTGAATGACTTGATAACAACACGGTCAATTTATCCTCTGCTGCTAAATGCTGTATCGAACGCATAATTGCTCGCTGTGATAAATAATCCAACCCAGCAATCGGTTCATCTAAAAACAGCAACTCTGGACTATGTAGCAGTGCAGCGATCAGCTCCATTTTTATGCGCTCACACATAGAAAGGCGCCGTACTTGAATGTCTAATAAATGTGTCACTTGCAAAAATTCAGACAAATAAGACAACCGCCGTTTATAAACAGGAATGGGGATCTCATAAATGCCTTGGCATAAATTAAAACTATCCATCGCAGGTAAATCCGGCCAAAGCTGAAAGCTCTGCCCCATAAAATATGAACATCGTTTTTTAAATGCTGCTTTGTGTATACAGGGAGACTGGCCAAACACAGTGATATGCCCTTGAGTCGGATTGATCATCCCCGATAACATCTTCATCGTTGTGGTTTTTCCTGCCCCATTTTGACCAACCACTGCCACGGTCTGACCGCGCTCAATATCGAAAGAAATCCCTTTAACTGCTTCAGTGTACTCAATTTCTCTGTGAAACAGATTTTTTAAGGAAGCTGATAACCCAAGAGGCTTGCGATAGCCTTGGTAGGTTTTACTCACGCTCTTCACTTGGATCACCGCCCTATCACTCTTTAGTCGCATCATCTCGCCCCTAAACAGTATCGAGTGGCCGTGTAGCGCATACAAAAAAGCACACGGAGTAAATTGATAACACCTAATAAGTCATGAGTAATAAGCATGGTCTACATGTTTATCTATTTTGGGAATATGCCTAATAGCTTTAAACAATAGCTGTATACTTTTCAATCAAAAATATCGCATGTGCACAGTACTATTCGCAATTATCAAATTCCCGATTACTTATCGTTTTAGATAACTGAGACTTAGGGATAATAACGCCTAAAATATATGTAAAAAAAGCAAGAATTAATTTATACCAATGGTGGATTTACATTATGAGATCAAAGTGTATTGAGGAAAAGATAATGCCGAAGTGAAATAGCAGCGATGCATATTGTTGGCGTTGAACAATATGCATCGCCTAGGCTTAACCGCCAAATAGGCCTTTGAATTTGTCTTTAAGTTTATCTTTAATAGTGTCTTTGGCTTTGTCTTTAGCCGCACTGCTTAAGTCTAAGTTCGTTTCCACTTTGTGGAATGGGCCCTTGATCCGTACAGGCACCTTGAAGCCTGTACTTTTATCACGGCTACTTTGCCCTTCAATGGTATCGACTATGCCTGTTACCAAACGATAATCGACAAACGTCTTAGGCAAATCAACATCTCCAGAGCCGGTCACGCGAATAAGTGGGCTTGCCAGCAATAAATCAGTATTCGTCCCAACACCTCTATTAAACTTAAAGCTCCCCGTGAGTGCTGAAAAGTCGGTTTTCTGCTGAGGATCAAAATCTGCATTAATGCCTTCAGACAGCCCAGAGAAATTGCCCTTGAGCATTTCTTGGCCTTTTCTTACCATCTCAGCCAAATTGGCCCCTTTTACGCCCCCATCCTTAAACTCAAATGCCAATTGTCCACCTAGCTGCGAGACAAATTGCTTTTGGCTCACCCCTTGAGTAGTTAACTGCCAATTAATACTGCCTTTGCCCAGTACCTTATCAAAGTCGATGGCGTCGGTGAGTAATGGCTCGGCATTAATGCCATTGAGCGCAAAATTTGTCTTGATCAGATATGGTTTTTTAGCCCCACTGATTTCTATTTTCCCTTTACCAGTTCCCTCATAAGCATTAAAGCTATCCAATGACACTATGGCTTTGCCGCCATTTAACTTCACTGACAACTGGTTTTTGCCTAAAGTGACTTTGCGCGCTTTTAATCCAGTTGAGCGCACCACGATATCCGCATCTAATGTATTTAAAGCGGACAAGTCAATTTCAGTATCATCCCATACGATTGGCTGCGCAGGCGTGTCTTCTCTTGGCTCTGACGTTTGCTCAGGCGCTGCAGCAGGCTCTGGTAAATACGGGTTTAGGTCAAGCATGCCTAAATCGACATCTGCAGTGACCGATAATCTCTGGGCTAAGTTCACTTGTGCACGACCCTTTATGGCCAACTCATCTAGTGCAGCAGTGAACTGCTTGAGACTAAACACATTGTCCGCAAATGACATGTCTCCTGTGACTTCAAACTGGTTAAAGGCATTGTCTTTGGCATTCAAGTCAACCTTTTGCCATGCAGCCAACGATTTCACTGAACTGCCCGACAGCGAAAGCGCGCCTTCGAACAGCTGACCTTGCTTGAGTACGCTGCCATTAAAATCGATATTTACCAGCTCATTGCGAAGCTTTTTAGTAAATTTGAAGTCTTCACTTTGAATTGCCTTAGCTGGCGTATCTACGCTTAACTCAAGGTCAAAGCGCTGATCTTGAAAAGTAACTTGGCCTTGCACTGAAAGTGATTGATATAATGAAGGAAGGGCTACACTCAATGATAAATCATTCAGTTCTTCTTTAGTTCCACCTTGATTATCGACATAAGTGAGTGAGCCGCCATAAATTGCCACTTCCCCTAAAGCAATATCAAATCCATCAGGTAAGGTGACAGGATCTGAACTTGTTTCATTCGCTGGTGTACTTGCTGATGTCGATGTCGCGCCAAATAACTGCCAGTTTGGCTTGCCTGTTGAGTCCACTTCCAACAAAATTTTGGGGTTTTGAATGACAAAACGCTCCAGCTTAAAATCACCTGATAGCAAAGATCCCCATGGAATATGTACAGCTAACTGTTCCATTTCCAGCATATGTGGTGCACTGCCCGTTGGCATGTTATCAAAGGCCACTTGGTTAAGCTTAATGTTCAACTCTGGCAAAATGGATAATTCACTATCACCTGCAATCGTCAACTTTCGGCCTGTGGTCTTCTCCACTTGAGTCGTGATCTGTGACACAATCGTTTCAGTTGGGATCAACATGGGTGCCACAACTATCAACACCACTATGAATATCAGTAACCCTACTACACCTTTTAATATCGCCTTCATCATCCATCCTTCCAGAGAAATAATTATCTATGCATTATGATAGCGAGGCTGATAAAAAACCACAAAGCAGCACTGAGGCTAAATGCTATCTTGCAAAAATAAAAATCAATTTAGCGTTTAATATAATTATCTTACAGATTATCAGAAAAACCCTAAACCTTTGTTTTTATTGTTTGGAAAATACAATTAACGATCAATCACTGGAAATTATATCCGCACCTACGGACGGCAAGAGACAGAAAATACCAAATCGCAGAATTCCCTATTTTTCGCAAAATACGCGCAATAAAAAACACAGCTTAAATCAAAGAATAAAAAAGACGCAAAAACCACATTGCAACTGTGCTAGAACTCGGTATGATCCTCGCCCTTGCCAGTTTAACGATACGTTCGCTAAACTGAATAGTCTAGATTTCAACCTAACCTTGGAGTACTCACGCAGCATGAAAAAGTTGCTCATTTCACCGTCAAATATGGCTTTGGGCGAACAAGAAAGTCAGATTTACCAAAACATCTTAAAGCAATCTACTGAGATCAGCCTGAACCTGATGGCAGTTAAAGTAGAGAATCACCCAGAGGATTTCCTGGGTTGGTGTTATGAGTTACTCGATGTGGCTAAAAACCGAATCAATTTTGACCTGCTGGATGACCACCAGCTACCCACTGTTAAAAAACTCCAAGACATGCTGATCTCAGCTATCAGCTTTTTACAGGTCAAAACCCTGAGAATTGCACCTTGGCCTGTGGTCGGTGAGTTCATCGCTCAGCGCAGTGACGTATTAGTGCTAGATGAGCAGTTAAAACTATTGGATTACATTGCCACACTACGCGATAGCAGACTACAAGATATGATTGTAGAGGACCGTCTAGCTTTTGCCGGTAAACATACGGCAAAGCATGATACCAGTGTTTATCAGTTTGATGTCGAGTGGTTTGCGTCGACAAAAAGTGCCAAAGGGTTCCACCAACAGCTGGCTGACCTACCGGGTGCGTTCGATGATGCTTTAGCGCATATTCCTCTTGAAGGCCCAGTCACATTAGAGCACTACCAAGGCTTCACCATCGCATTTCTCAGCGCTTTCAACGGCAGCGATGAAAAGCCAACGCTTGCACCAGCTACGCGCTTACTTGCTATGCGTCGTCCTGATGTATTTACGCCTATCAGCAACAATCGCCTTGATGCCCTTTGCCAAGCGTTGGGGATCACACGCTTAAACAACCGTGACTTTGAGCGATACTGGCAGGATATAGTGCAAACAATCGCTAAAATGCCTTGGTTTGCAATGGCCAGTGGCAGCAATGAACTTGAAGCCAAGCTAGCTGATATCAAAGCGCTTCTACCTGTACTGTTTTATTATGCCGACGAAGACATGGCAACCTCGTCGAACTATTACAAGCTACTGCACAAGCCAAAACGCACATCGAGCGGCTCTGGTACTAAATCTGTGCGCCGAAGCAAAGAATCAGCTGAAACGCTGGTTGATAGAGCACTCAGTGATGAATCTATGCCTGAACATATTCGTGCCAAACGCGATTCAATCATCGCGGAAGTCGAAAAAGGCCGAAGCGTTGATGAAACCATTCAGTTAATGCGTACCATATTTGGCTAATAACCTAGCTCACAGCCTGCATACTATCAGTGCAGGCTGAAACAATCCGCACCATAGATGTGCACCCTAATAAAATACACCTCCTCACACATTTAGTCTGACAAAAACTTATTACATTTTATTTCAATCACCTAAACTAAATTCTAGCCAATGCGCCTAAAGTGGCGCGCAGTTTGCGATTGCTGATATACCTCTGCGGCTTGGTCTATCGCTGACCACCCCAGAGCCACTCGTTTTAAAAATACGATTTACTCTGTGCCATATAGGAACCATTATGACAAACAAAGCAACTCTCTTATTGTGTACGTGTGCAGCGCTCCTTTCTACTCAGGCTATTTCAGCCAGCGAACACTCTGTCTCCGCCAATGCAGCTGCCAGTTCAAATTACTTTTGGCGTGGCATTACTCAATCTGATGATGGCGCAGCCGTATCAGGAGGGATTGACTATAGCCATGACTCTGGCTTTTATATCGGTACTTGGGCCTCCAATGTCGACTTTGGTGACACATCCAGTACCAGCTATGAATTAGATTTCTATTTAGGGTTTAGTGGCGAGGTAAAGGCGCTGAGCTATGACGTTGGCTATATTCACTACGCTTATCCTGATGCAGCTGGCGATATCGATTTTGGTGAAGTCTATGGTGCACTCGGTTGGCGTAACGTCAGTTTAAAAGTGAGTTATATGACACATGCGCAATCTGATAGCAGCACCGAAGAAGATATGCTCTATGTTGAACTGAGTGCTGCTTTCCCTGTCTTCACAGACGCCGAGCTGGGCTTGCATATTGGAAATTCCAGTGGTGATACCGTCATGGAATGGACAGGAGAAGGTGACAGCTATATGGATTATGGAGTCAGCCTGAGTAAAGATGCCTATACTTTTGGTTTAGTAAAGACCGACCTTGATGCCGATGACGACCTCAAAGTCTATGTGAGCTACGCCATCGATTTTGATTTATAGATTTAATTTGCTGCAAACCTTGGGGCCGTAAGGCCCTATTTCACGCAATTAAACAGTATATTCAACTGCACCGCTGACACGCTTTGCTTTTTCTATCGCTTTATCCACACTATTATCTCGTGCCAATGCAACGCCCATGCGCCTGATACCTTGAACCTGTGGTTTACCAAACAAGCGGATATCGGTATTGGCTTCTGCCAATGCTTGCCCTAAATTGCCAAATTGCACTTGATCAGACTCACCTTCAACAAGGATAACACTGGATGCAGAAGGGCCATGAAAGTGAATCGCAGGAATTGGCAAACCAAGCACAGCACGCGCATGCAACGCAAACTCACTCAGATCTTGGGAAATCAAGGTCACCATGCCAGTATCATGTGGACGCGGAGATACCTCACTAAAATAAACCTCGTCCCCTTTGATAAATAGCTCTACACCAAACAAGCCGCGACCACCGAGTGCCTCAGTAATTTTGCTAGCTATGTCTTTACTGCGTGCCAATGCTAGTTCGCTCATTGCCTGCGGCTGCCAGCTTTGCTGATAGTCTCCACCGGCTTGTACATGTCCAATTGGTGCACAAAAGCTAGTCCCCTGACTATGGCGTATGGTCAGTAAAGTGATTTCATAATCAAAATCGACAAAGCCCTCAACAATAACACGTCCTTGCCCCGCTCTACCGCCTTGCTGTGCATATTGCCACGCAGACTCAATATCCTCATGTGTTTTTACCACACTTTGCCCTTTACCTGATGAGCTCATGATCGGCTTCACTACACATGGCATGCCAATATGTTCAATGGCCGCACGAAAGTCGTCGATGCTATCAACAAATTGATAAGGTGACGTCGCTAACTTTAATTCTTCAGCTGCTAATCGGCGGATCCCCTCTCTATTCATGGTGAGTTGTGTTGCTTTTGCCGTTGGTACAACCGTAAAGCCTTTAGCCTCTAACTCAACCAGTGTATCTGTGGCAATCGCCTCAATTTCTGGCACGATGTAATCAGGCTGCTCTGCACGAATAATTTCTGCCAGTCGTTCACCATCCAACATAGAGAGCGTATAGCTTCTGTCTGCAACCTGCATGGCTGGCGCGTTGTCATAGCGGTCTAACACAATGACCTCTGCCCCTAATCGCTTAAATTCAATCACAGTTTCCTTGCCCAGCTCACCGCCACCACAAAACAGGATTTTACATGCCGTTGGAGAAAAAGGGGTTCCCAAAGGGGTAATACGCATAAAGATTCCTTTTGGTTAACATAATCTGATTATTTATCAAGTGAAAATACGTGTTTTTTTCAAAAAATGAGAAGAAAACACCTCAAAAAGCACATATTGAAAACACAATTGCAACATAGTGTAGCGACTGCGTTAATTAATTTGAAGGATTACCATAATGACTGCAAACATATCAATTCATAACAGCGAGCACCCTCAAGCTATTTTAAAACATGCTTTCTCAGCATACGCAAATAATGTTGCCTTAATTTTTGGCGAAGACCAAATAAGCTATCAAGAGCTTGAAATTCAAGTTGAAAGAGTTGCTGCTAATATTCAACAACATGCTCAAGAGAATCCATCTGAGTCACCTTATGTGGCACTATATCTTGAGCGGGGTATTGATATGGTAATCGGTATTCTCGCTGCAATCCAATCAGGAAAAGGTTATATCCCTATCTCGACTGAAGCCCCAATCTCTCGTTGCCAATTTATTATTGAAGACAGTCAACCCGCTTTAATTTTGACGCATAGTAAATTTCAAAATTCAGGGGTATTTAGCGATTATCCCACAGTATCAATTGAGTCAGCGAGTACACAAGCGTTTACCCCGCCACACTCTGCTATGTCTGATATCGCTTATGTCATTTATACCTCAGGCACAACTGGTAATCCTAAAGGGGTCGAAATCCCCTACCAGAATTTATTATATTTAGCTGAGGCGCAGATCAACCGCTTTGGTATTGATAAAATCCAACGTGCACTCTTGTTTGCATCCTATATCTTTGATGCCAGTATATTCGAGTTGATCACTCAGCTGATGCTAGGTCAGACAGTTTACATTGCCAATGAAGAGCAACGTCATGACGCGACTGCTTTGGGAGAGCTTCTTGCCAACAACGCGATTCAGTTTGCCAGTATTCCCCCCGCTTTATTGGCATTAATGGATTTAAAACATCTACATACATTAGAAACATTAGTCGTAGCAGGCGAGACCCCTAACCTTGATATGCTAAAGCGGCTATCAAAAGTCACCCGTATTTTTAATGGCTACGGACCGACAGAATATACAGTGGGCACTTGCGCCAATGAGTACTCAGAAAGTCATTCTGAATTCAATATTGGTAAGCCATTTGTGCATACACGACTTTATTTACTCAACGATCAGCTCGATACGGTCGATGATGGAGAAAGTGGCGAGTTATATATCAGTGGCGCAGGCATCGCCAAAGGCTATTTAAATCGACCTGATTTAACACAAGCTCGCTTTATTGATAACCCATTTTATCAAGCAGACATAGATCCTCCTCATTTCGCAAAACTCTACAAATCTGGTGATTTAGCCCGATTCGATGGCAAGAACTATCACTTTATCGGCCGTAATGACAACCAGATTAAACTGCGAGGATTTCGCATTGAGCTTGGGGAAGTTGAGCAAGTAATTGCACAACATGACGCTGTTAAACTCGTTAGCTGTCAGGTCGTAAAGCATACGAATACAAAGTTTTTAGTTGCCTTTGTCGTTACTCATGAAACACCTGATAACACCCTTACTAAACGCATCAATGATCTTGTCACCAGTACACTGCCCGACTATATGGTACCAGATCACTATCAGTACCTAGATGCACTCCCCATGACAGAGAATGGTAAAGTTGATGCTCAGACTCTTTCAAGCTCTGAGCTGACGACGATGCAACCTGCAAACCATGTCGATCTTGACTCATCTCAGCAACAGTTTTTGGCGCAATTTCAGTCTTTCTGCTTGCCCGGATTAGAGTGGGAGCAAGACTTTTTTCAACAAGGCGGTGACTCGCTCTCTGTTATCAACTTAAGTAACCAGCTCTTTCAACACTTAAATATCAGTGTGCCCGCCGCGCTCATTTACCGTCATCGCAGTGCAGGACAGGTATGGCAAGCTCTACAATCGCAAAAATTCGAAACCATCGCCTTGCCAAAGCGCCATGAAAAACTCCAACATGCGATCCCACTCTCTTTGCAGCAACGCGCTATTTGGTTCCTAGCAAAAGCAGATCCGAGTGATAAAGCATATCATGCAAAATGCACCACCACCTTTACTGGGCAATTAGATGTGCCTGCCATGCAGGGGGCAATTCAAGATGTTGTGGATAATCACGCTGTTTTTCGCACCTACTATGATTTACATGAACCGATTCAGTATATAGAGCCAAATTACAAACAAGATGTTCCCTACTTTGACTTTAGTGAATACCCAGAGTCCGTGGCACTTGAGCATGTCGACAAGCTTGTAAATGGAGAAATGAATGATATTTTTGCGATAGACCAGCTCCCACTGGCACGTTTTGCCATTGTTAAAACGCATCAAGAAAAATATGTCTTAATCCATATAGAGCATCATTTAGTGCATGACGGGTGGTCGTCTAATATCTTCATTAACCACCTATTCAGTTGCTACAAACAACGTTTAAATGGTGCAGACAAAGCCACTTTGCCTGAAATTACACAATATGCCGATTACGCAGCCTATCAACATGACTGGCTGAGTTCGGAGCAAGCATCTCAACAACGACAGTTTTGGAAAGAGCAGTTAAAAGATGCACCAGGACGTATTAACCTACCTGTATCTCGCCTAGGAGATACCCCCACTGAACGAGGCAGAGCACATCGCGTCAAGTTATCCCGAGCACTTTGGAATGACGTGAAATCTTACAGCCAACAAAATCAAGTTACACCTTTTTCTGTCGCATTGGCTGCACTGAATATCGTCTTATCTCGCTTCAGTGGTGATCAAGATATTTGTGTCGGCTCAGGGGTCGCGAACCGCAGCTACACCAATGTCGAAAACACCATAGGAATGCTAGTGAGCACCGTGGTTGCACGCGTAAAACAAAGCGCAGAAATGAGTGTCAACTCGCTCGTACAGCATTGCTTCGAGGTAAGTAATGATATGCTGGCAAATCAAACTCTGCCTTTCACAGAAGTCGTTGCCGATGTCAACCCTGAGCGTATTAAGGGGGTCAATCCACTATTCCAAATCTGTTTCAGCTTCCATGACTCACCGCTACCAGATCTGACGTTACCCGGCCTGGATAACATACAATATTACGAAGCCATCAGCAGTCAGTCATCAAAATTCGAGCTCAATATCGTTGTAATTACTCGAATGGGACAAGACCAAGATGATTCAATTACCATGCTATGGGAGTTTGACTTAAACCGTTACGACCCTTGGTTTATTGATGCGTTAAGTGAAAACTTTAACCATATCCTTGCTCAACTTATTAATACGGATGGCGAATTACCCATTGAGCAGCTAACGCTGACAAGCCCGCCTCAGAGCAACAAACAACCAGAGCAATACCATAAAACTGATCTGCTATCGCTGCTCACAGCACAAGTTACAGCACAACCAGACCAAACAGCACTGTTGACCACTGATAGCAAAATGAGCTATCGAGAGTTAAATGACCGTGCAGATACGCTAGCTGGCAACTTATTGCAGCAATTTGGCCAACAAAGCTATATTGGACTCTATTTTACTCCTTCTATAGATACCGTTATCGCGATGCTCGCCGTACTGAAAGCAGGTGCAGCCTATGTTCCGATCTCTACCAGAGCACCAGCAGCAAGAAACGAATTTGTTATATCTGATGCTAAATTAGAAATAGTACTGAGTAATACTGAAAGCATTGCCACACTGACAGATACACAACAACTCGATTGGCCGCTATTTAATATAGAAGGCGAGTTCCCCCAATGCAGCGCACCAAGCATTCAACCGACTCCAAAAGACAACGCATATATCATCTATACCTCAGGGACGACAGGTCAACCCAAAGGGGTTATACAAACTCATGAAAATGTCACACGGTTACTTTCTGCAACACAGCAGCAATATCAATTCAGTAACCAAGATACATGGGTGCTTTATCACGATACTATTTTTGATTTCAGTGTCTGGGAAATTTGGGGAGCGCTTTGCCATGGCGGGCAGTTATTTATCCCTAGCTATGCGCAGGCACGCGACAGTTTTGAGTTTGTCAAACAGTGTGAGCAGTTTGGTATTACTGTGCTTAACCAAACACCGAGCGCATTTTACAATTTTAGCGATATCGCAATTGAATCAAATGCCACACTTAGTCGTTTAAGAACGGTCATATTCGGGGGGGAGCAACTAAATTATTCACGCTTGGCCCCATGGTGGAAGCACTTTGGTGAGCACATTCAATTAGTCAATATGTACGGGATCACAGAAACCACTGTGCACGTAACTTCTCTACCGCTAGAGCCAAAGATGAATTCTCATATCGCTGATATTGGTAAGCCATTAAATGATATGCAAGTATTTATTTTGGATAGCCAGCTACGACCTGTGCCAGTGGGTGCGCAAGGTGAGCTATTTGTGAGCGGTGCAGGTCTTGCAAAAGGTTACCTTAATCAAAGAGAGTTGACCCATGATCGATTCCTTGAGCTCTCTTTAAATGACCAAACTGTAAGAGCCTACAAAACGGGTGATAAAGCCAGATTATTACCAAATGGCCACTTAGAATATTTAGGCCGACTCGACAATCAAATCAAAATACGAGGCCACCGTATTGAGCTCGGTGAGATCGAATCACATTTGCTTAATATTGAAGGTGTGAAGGAAGCTGCGGTGATCACTTATACGCGCCAGCAACAAACAGCACTCAGTGGGTATGTTGTGATGCATCCTGAGGCCCTTTTCAATGAAAATGATTTTTTAAACCAGCTTAAAACACATTTGCCAGCTTATATGGTCCCTGATGCGATCTGTCAGCAAACCTCTATGCCTTTAACAGTAAATGGTAAATTGGATAGTAAGGCACTGCCATTACCGACACTCAACCAGACTAAACAACTTGTCGCGCCAACAAATGAGCGGGAAGCTCTGCTTTGCGAGGTTTGGCAACAAACATTAGGGTTAGAAAAAGTGGGTATCCACGATAATTTCTATCGATTAGGAGGGAACTCCATCCTAGCCGTGCAACTTGTTCGCAACGCGCAAAAGTGGCATCAACTGGCTATTCCATTATCGGCGATTATCGCGAGTCCTTCAGTAGCCGCTTTGGCACAGCACTTAGACACATTGGATCTCATTGATATTTGTGATTCAAACAGTGACGAACCGAGCTCAGCTTCTGCTCAAGTAATGGAGCTGTAGCAATGGATATGCATCAATTAATCAACCATCTTCACGCGCAAAAATTGCGCGTGTGGGTGTCCGAGCAAAATACGTTGGCACTGGGATATGAGGATAACGTAGCGCCAACCTTGCTCACGACACTCAAAACTCATAAAGCGGAGATATTGGCGCTGCTCAGCGCCCATAATATCCGCTCCGAGGCTGCATTCTTAAAATGGCCAGCCATCAAGCCTATGCAACTATCAAACACACAGGCAAGATTACTGTTTGTAGACAACCTAGACTCACAGCGATGCGCATACCATATACCGCTCCTCGTTAAGCTAAATGAGGGGGTGAGTAAAGAAGACATCACAAATAATGTTGATAAGGTTGTCGCTAAACACCCACTATTGAATAGTTATATCATTGAAGATGCATGTGGCCTGAGTTGTCAAACTCAGCTGAACCCTCTTTACTACTCTTCGCAGCGCGTTACTTCAACCGCAGAGCTTAAATCTCAGGTTTACGAAGCGATCCATACGCCATTCACACTATCTCATGAAGCGCCTTTCAAAGTGTGTTTTTATCAGTTAAATAATGATACTTACTGCTTGTTTTTGTGGCATCACATTGTTTTCGACGCTTGGTCAATGCGTATATTTTTTGACGAACTCGCTGGGCAGTGCACGATACAAACTCCAGCCACAACCAGTTATTTTGATTATGTACGATGGCAATCAAAGCAAAATTTTGCAACTGCTCACCAGTACTGGCAGCAGCAGCTTTCAGGCGCTCATCCGACACAGATCCAAGCGACGCAATACCAACAGGTAGGCAGTAGTCAGGCACAAAATCACTACTTCTCTCTTTGTCGGACTCAGTCAAATGCCGTCAAGCAACTTGCCAAGCAATTTAATACAACCCCCTATGTGATTTTGCTGAGTCAATTTGTATATCAAATCGCCCAATATAGCGGCGAATCCGATATTGTCATTGGCGCACCGACAGACAATCGAGATCATCCTCAAACACAAGATATTATTGGCTGCTTAATCAACACATTGTTACTCAGAGTAAATACATCACATCATGCTAATTTTAGTGAGTTAATCCAGCAAACAGCAAATACACTCAAGTCCGCTAAACAGCATCAACACCTGCCATTTGATGAACAATTACAATACCTTGATGGAGCTACAAACAGCGCATTGCCTAGCTTAATGTTCAGCGTACAGCGTTTTGGCAGTGATTTAGTTGACGAGTTTGATTTGCCATTTAAACGCGCCGACGAATTCAATAATGACGAGCTTTATAATCCCGTCAAATGTGATTTACGCCTTGCATTTGACGATAGCCAAGAGGAATTACAAGGTCAACTCAACTATGATCCCAGTAAGTTTGATTTAGACTTTATCGTTCACTTTGCCAACACATATCAAACCACATTGGCCAAAGCAATTGAAAACCCTGAGCGAAGTTTAAACTTAGGTCATGTAAACGCATTGCCTTCTTTTGAGTGTATGCCCAATGAGATAGCACAGCATCGCTCGTTATATCAAAATTTCAAGCATGTCGCATTGAGCCATAGCAGTGACGTCGCATTGCGTTACCAACAGCAATCTATCAGTTATTCATCGCTGCTAGGTCAAGTCGAACACCTTGCAAAGCACTTGAAACGTCACATGGAGCAGCAAGCATCCTCAGCTGTCGCGTTAATGTATGAACGCAGTCCTGAGATGATCATTGCTATGCTCGCGGTATTGGCCGCTGGCGGACATTATGTGCCACTTAATCCAGCCCAAGGCAGTCACCGCAATGAATTTATACTCAATGACTGTGGCGCCAAAATATTACTCCACAGCACCTCAGTTAAAACAAGTCTATCTGAGCTCAACTTCAGCCATACCGCCATCACTATAGATGAATTGAGCGAAACACGGACACCTGACATTGAGCTTAGTACGCGTCAGCATGATCAACTTGCCTACACCATTTATACGTCGGGCAGTACAGGCTCGCCCAAGGGCGTTTTGGTTGAAGACAGACAAGTCCTTGCATTAGTTGAAAGCACAACCAGCTACTACCAATTTAACAACACTGAGCACGTGTGTGCGCTGCCGCCTTATTATTTTGATGCCTTTGTCGAACCGTTATTTTTAGCCTTGTTAAATGGCGCCACCTTTATTGTGCCCACAGAGCAAGAAGTTAATTCGCCTGAAAAAATTAATGCGCTGCTGAGCGATGACGTAACACATTTGGTCGCCTCACCGGCAATTTTAAGCGCACTAACGCGACCGCAAAAATCACAGCTAAAACGTGTTATTACGGGTGGAGAAGCCTGTAATCGACAACTACTAGAGACTTGGAAACCCCTACTGTTCATTGAATACGGACCTACAGAAGCCACGGTGACGTCTTCAATATATGCAACCAAAACAAATGTTCAAACACCTGCAAACATTGGTAAACCACTAGAGCACTGCGCATTTATCATCGTCGATGAGCAGCTCAATGCCTTACCCGATTACTGCCCGGGTGAAATACTTATTAGTGGTCATGGTATATCACGGGGTTACTTGAATCTGGAATCACAAAATCGGTCACGCTTTATTAAGCTCAATGGCACACGCTATTATCGCACCGGCGACATTGCGAGGCGTTTAGCAAACGGAGACTATCAATACCTTGGTCGCAATGACAGACAGGTCAAGCTGCGAGGCTTGCGCATTGAGTTGACTGAGATCGAGAATGCATTACTCATGCACCCAGGAATTAATCAAGCATGCGTCAAGGTACAAAATTCCGCTCAAGGCGATGCACTGGTCGCTTACCTCTGTGGAGAAATGGTTTCTGCAAGAGCAATTAATTCAACGCTCAAAACATATTTACCGGAATATATGCACCCCAGCGCAATCTCTTGGCTGCCCGCCTTGCCGCTAACCGCCAATGGCAAAGTCAACCTTGCGGCTCTTGAGCCGATTGAAATAAGCTCTTCTGAACAATATCGTCCACCGAGAAATCACTTAGAGCAAGCCTTATGTAAACTCTGGCAAACCGAACTGAATCTACCCCAAGTAGGCATTGATGATGATTATTTCATGCTTGGTGGTAACTCGGTAAGTGCGATGAGCTTGGTGGCAAAAATGCAACACCAATACGGCATAGCCATCGAATTAAAACAATTTCTTGCAGCGCGTACTATCGCCAAAATAAGCCACCAAGACTTAGCTAAAGACACCATATCAGTTGTGAACGCGCCGCTTGTTGAGCAAGACTTAACCCATCAACAAACAGCTTTACTCGTCAATGAACAGCTAAGCCCAAACGCTGCTGCGTACCATATCCCTCTTTTCTTAGAATGTGATACGGTGCACAAGCAACAAGCATTGCTCAATGCCATTCAAAACTTTATCGCGCACTACCCTATTTTGCGCACAACCTATAAGCAAGATACAACAGGCCAATGGTGCTATCACCGCACCCTAGAGGATATTCACCTAGAGAACCTATCGTTAGATGAGTTCAACCAATTCACTCAACGTCGTTTTGAATTAACTCATCAAGCACCTTTGCGAATAGCTTTAGTCAACTCACCGACAACCTCAAACTATGCTATTTATATGGTTTTCCATCATATTGCATTTGATGGTTGGTCCACACGCGTCATGTTACAATCACTGGATGCAATATTAAATGGTCAATCGCATACCCCAGCGCCAGTCCAATTTAAAGAGTATGCAGCGTGGCAAAGCCAACGCTCAGAGCAAGATCTCGATTTTTGGCAAACACGATTTGCAGGGCTATCACTTACGCCATGGGAAACAGACACGCCCCGTCAAGCCGTTAACGATCACATTGGGGAATCCATCGACTTTACCTTTGCCGATGACCTCACACGCAAGCTAAGAGCTTTTGCTAAAGCGCAAAACACCTCTCTTTACACGGTTTTATTAACCGCCTACCAGCTTTCTCTTTGCCTCTGGAGCCAGAGACAACATGTTATCGTAGGATCGCCCAGTGACAACAGACCGAGTGAATGCAGGCAAGCCGTCGGCTATTTTGTCAATACTCTGCCGCATATTTTGCAAAAGCAAGACAACCAAAGTTTTTGCACTCACGTCAAAAATAATCAAAGTTATCTGATTGCAGCCAAAGCACATGAGTCGGTCTCGTTAGATAAGCTCAGCAATGCTGTTGAGCCAACGCGCGCTGTTGGCGTGACGCCGTTATTTCAGACTTTTTTTAGCCTAGATCAGTTCAATATATCAGAGCAGCAAAGTTCGCACTTTGAGATTGCTCAGCGAAGTGCACAAATAGGCGGTGAATACACCCCTGCAAAATTCGATTGGAACTTGATTTGTAAAGACAATGGCACAACACTACTGGCTCAATTTATCTTTATGGCGTCGCATTATGAATCAGATAGGTGCCAGCAATTTTTAGACTTTTTTACTGTATATCTTAACAATCTGTGTGATTATTCCGAGCAACCGATCTGTGATGTACCGATGATCTCACAGCGCGAATTTATGTCTTTAAAGCCTAATACAGACATTACGCCACCGAGTTTTTTGGCGCAATTTAGTGCAGCAGTTCAGAACCATTCAGATAAAGTAGCGTTAAGGTATCAGGACACAGAGATAACCTATGCTCAGTTAGACAAAGTCTCTGATCATATCGCTCACCAACTCAGCAACTGCACACCATCTATCGTATCCAACATTGCGCTTTATTTTGCAAAAGGCGCCGTTGCTCCTGTGATTATGTTATCTGCCCTCAAAGCGGGTATCCCTTTTGTCAGTCTATCTACAAACCACCCTGTGACACGCAATCTTGAAATCCTCACCTTGGCACAAACAGACCTTATTGTGTGTGAACATGCCGCACCTGATTGGTATAAAGGACAATCATTGGTCATCGACCTTGATAAACTTCTACGACAGCACACACTCGATGATTTTGAACCGCAAACATACCCACAAGACAAGCTCGCTTATCTTATATTCACATCCGGCACTACAGGTAAGCCAAAAGGTGCGATGTTACATCATGGTGGGTTGGCCAATTTATGTCAGCATATGCGACATAGCCACCAACTTGAAAACGCAGAACAAGTGATTGCCAGTCAATTTGCTGAATACGTTTTTGATGCCAGTATTTGCGAAATCTTCCCCGCTTTAGCAGCTGGTGCGCAATTAGAGGTAGTGCCTGAGACAATGCGCAAAGACCCCACGGCTCTTTGTCAATTTTTAGCTGAAAGAAAAGTTAAAGTCGCATTTTTACCTACGGTTTTAATCAATCAATTTGCAGATAAAATTGCGCAGATACAATTGCAAGTCTTATTTACCGGCGGCTCAAAGTTGAACCCTGTTGATGTAAAACTCGCAGAGACATTTTTGAATGAGTACGGACTGAGCGAAACCAGTGTATGTGTCACACAGGCTCAAGTCATATGCAACCAGCCCATAAAAATAGGACATGCGATTAGTAATACCCAAACCTTTATCCTTGACGCAGAAAAAAATATATTGCCCAAAGGTGCGATTGGAGAGCTATATGTCGGTGGTCAACCTATTGGACTCGGCTACTGGCAAAACCCACAACAAACAGCAAAGCATTTTGACCAACATGCCTTTGCTCACGGTCATCAACAAATCACCTCATATCTTTACCGTACCGGCGATTTAGTGAGGCTTGATACACACAATGGCTTAGAGTTTATCGCACGTGCCGACCAGCAATGGGATATTGACGGTCACCGCATAGAACCTGCTGAAATTGAGTGCAAGTTACTTAAACATCCCGATGTGAAGCAAGCCGCAGCACACTTAATTAAAACGCAAGCGGGCGCCAATTCACTCGTGGCCTATATTGTTACGAGTCATGCAGACACCTCATCCATCCAGCATTGGTTTAATGCGCAAGTACCTCATTACATGCAGCTAACTCATGTCACTGCGATGGCGACGCTACCTTTAACACTTAATGGCAAGCTAGATACCAGTAAACTGCCAACCGATATCATTGAACACAATACCGATATACAAGCGCCTGAGACAGAAACTGAAAAAGCGCTGGCGCCACTTTGGTCAGAATATTTAGGCGTCGCTAATACTGACCTCAATCAACACTTTTTTGCGCTAGGCGGGTCGTCCATCGTCGCGGCAAAGCTCGTGAGCCAATACAGTACGCAACTGAATATGGATATACCCCTGTCTTTATTACTGACCCACCCGACCTTCAAAGCATTTGCACAGGCAATAGCAGAACGACAGCAACAGAGTCAGATCTCTGATGATGAATTTGAAATGGAGATTTAACAGATGATCATAGATATTATTTATAGCCTGAAGCAGCAAGGGATCTGTCTTTGGCTCAACGGCGATAAGTTAAAAATTACCAGTCAGAACGATATTTCAAACAGCGATACTGTGGCTACTTTACGTACGCACAAAGCAGACATCGTAAGCTACTTAAAACAGCATCATATTACTGACAAGCAACGTTTTGAAGCGCTGTCTATTCTACCTACTAACAGTCATAGCGCGCCACTCACTGCGGGACAAAAGCAACTCTATTTTACGCATACCTCGTCAGATTCTTCGAGCGCCTATCATATCCCTTGCTTATTGAAACTGACATCTGAGTGTGAGGTCGCACAGCTAAAAGAAGCATTCACAAAGCTCATACATCGCCACAGTGCACTCAATTGCAAATTTACATTTAATGAGCAGGGAGAGCCACATCAAACACGCTGTACAGAGCCTGTCAGTTTTGAACACGCTCAATGCACAGACGATGAATTAGACGCGCTATGTGAAGGCATATTTTGCGCCCCGTTTGATCTAACTCATCAAAAGCCACTGCGTATCACATTCATACACACTGCAAGTGACATCTATGTTTATCTAGTATGGCACCACATCGCATTTGATGGATGGTCGCTGAGTATTTTTCTCAATGATCTTGAACAGCTATATCTAGATCACACTCTGCCACCAGCACTACAGTTTAATGATTTCGCACACTTTCATTACGCTGAACAACAACTCATTGCTCAGCGTCATGCCCGTGAATATTGGGCTCAACAACTAGCAGGATTGTCCCCACTGACTTTGGCCCAATGTAAGCCAAGACCGAGTGTATTTAAACACCAAGGTGCTTCCTTTGAGCTGCCTCTTGAAAGTGGCTTTTCAGAACAAATCCAGAACACGGCACAGCGACATCAAGTCTCTTTAAATACCCTCGGGCTTGCTGCTTGGTACCACACCTTAGCGTTATTCAGTGCGCAAAATAACTTCGCTGTCGGCATGCCAAGCGAAAACCGTAATATCAAAGCTGAGCAAGGCATCATCGGCTATTTTGTCAATACCTTGCCAATTAAACCTACCCTTGCCCATACACTCAGCGTGTCTGAATGGATAAGTGAGGTGAATAATCAGGTGATCCAGGCAAAAGCCCATCAAACATTACCCTTTGATGAGATAAAATCCTTACTCGATATCCAACTAGACACCAGTATGCACCCGGTGTTTCAAAGCATATTTACGCTCACTCAATTCTCACCCGAGCCAACCTATCAGCACTGGTCTATAAATGAGCCCAGTCAGTCAACTCAACAACAAGCAAAATTTGATTTATCCGCTTTTCTCGATTTAGGTACTAGCTCAAGCATTAAATTAAACTATGCAATAGCACTGTATAGCGACCACTATATCAAGCGTATCGCAAGTCTATTCAAACGTATTTTACAGTGCTACATAACAGACAATCAAAATAGCAAACTGAGCGCGCTTCCGTTACTCACAGAGCAAGATATCTCCCATTTACACACGCTGAGTTCGAGCGCCTGCGTCAGCGAGCCGAGCACCAATATGCTCACGCGGTTTAATGAAATTGTCACCGCTTACCCACAAAAAATAGCGCTGCGCAATGCCTCCTGCGCATTGAGCTACAAGCAACTCAATGATAAAGCAAATCAATTAGCCAATATCATCCGGCAACAAACTCAACACCCTGAGGTCATTGCAATCTGTATGGAAAGTGACATGGCTATGGTTGTTGCCATGCTTGCGACACTCAAGCTGGGTGCGGCTTATACCCCTTTGGCACTCAAAGACCCAAATGATAGGAAATCTTATCAACTGAGTGACAGCCAAGCTGATTTCCTGCTGTACGATGAAAGCTCAGAGCAATCACTATCAAGCCTACTCGACACTCACGCTATTTCGGCATTCAAAATCAATGCGCGATTGTCCTTCTCAGATATCAGCACAGAACTTGATTCACCAAGGCTCGACAGCACAGCCATTGCAAACATAATCTACACGTCAGGGACAACTGGGAAACCAAAAGGCGTCACAGTTACACACGCGGGGTGCGTATCTTTAGCGCACAGCAGCGAACATCTCACCTACAGCGCCGAGGATCGCTTCATTCAATTGGCAAATCCCGCTTTTGATGCTGCGACTTTTGAGATCTGGGGCGCGCTATTAAACGGCGCAGAACTGCACATCGGATATCAACACATCTTAAACTCTGCTGCCCAATTTAAAGACACCATTAACACACTGAAGATTTCAACACTGTGGTTAACAAGAACGCTATTCGATACCTTGTTCAGCCAAGATGAATCTATTTTCCGTCACCTGACATATTTACTTGTCGGTGGGGAAGCGCTTACACAAAGCTTGGTACATAAGCTATTGTCCTCAAATTTTAAGCCGCAATATTTTCTCAATGGCTACGGCCCTACAGAGTGCACAACATTCACGACACTTCATCGCGTGAATACTAACGACTCTCCAATTCCAATTGGAACACCGCTCCCTGGCCGCTCTGTCGCTGTAGTTGGGGCAGACAAGCAGCTATTACCTCTTGGTTGCCCGGGGGAGCTATTGGTTTACGGTGAAGGCGTTGCTCAAGGATATTTAGGCAAACCCGAACTTACTCAAGCGCAGTTTGTCCGCCAAGCGCTATTTGATAATGAACAAGAATGTTATTGCACCGGTGATATTGTGTACTGGAATGATAACCATACTTTGTGTTATCTCGGCCGTTCAGATGAGCAGGTCAAAATTCGTGGTTTCAGAGTCGAGCTTCAAGAAATTGAGCGACATATCAATGCACTCGAGGACGTTGACAACTGCGCAGTGACCACCCAAAAAACCAATGGCAGCACACTGCTACATGCGTATATTGTATCGACCTCACAAAACCTAAAAAAATCGCAAGCTAACGAAGAGATACTCAGTGCTCTGCGTCATAAAGTCGCACACTATATGCTACCGCACACCATCACGTTTTTAGAAACGCTGCCGGTGACGCTGAATGGCAAGTTAGATAAACGCAAACTTCCTCAGCCGACGTATGCACACAAAGAAGTTGAATTACCAGCAACGGAAACGGAGCGAAAAATACACACACTATGGCAACAGATCCTCAGTTGTCAGGAGATATCGGTGACAGAAGCCATCACAAATTATGGCGCTGACTCTCTGAGTCTTTTGAGCTTTTGTGGACAAGCTCGTAAGTTAGGCTGGCAACTTACACCTCAGATACTGTTGGAAAACATCTCGATTAGAGCATTGGCTAAAGTCGTCCGTAACTTATCGATACAGCAATTTGCTCATTTAAATGATGAGCAGGCACTGACACATGCCTTGATACACCCTCATTTCAACCCAAGCCTAATACTGAACTCTGATAACGCACACATCCTCCATATGCTGCCAGCGGCAGCCGGTGCAGATAGCTTCACCCAACTCGGGAATGAACTCAGCAATACTTGCTCTTTGCATGTCGTTGAAAATGTAAAGCTGTTCACCGGGAAGCACATTGCGATGCAACCTTTGGTGATTTATTATGCCGAGCGGATTCTTGCTCAGCAGTCCAGTGGGCCATTTTATCTCGGTGGATTCTGCGAAGGGGCTATGATGTCTTTAGAAGTCGCAAACTACCTTCGCGACATGGGACATCAAGTTGCTCATTGCTTCTTAATTGATCCTGTCTTGCCAATGCTAACGACAAAACAGCAAATGCAAGCGGAACAATTAATTGCGCTGAGCGATGACATTAAATCTTCCACAATCGCAAATGCCTTCTTAACATTGACGCGGCACTTCTCGACAGCACCACCCTACGAACATGACACCACCTTTTTCTCAGCCAATGATGTCAGTGAACAAGCCGTGCCCTTAACCGTGCTAGACATAATCCATCAAGTGACTGATATACCCACACTCTATCATGAGGCTTTTCAGCCTCCATGTAATGGTTTAGACCACATTTTACGTTCTGTAGAGATTATTTCGCTTGAAAGTCTGCATGATGAGATCATGACCAATGCACTTGATTTAGCCTTGATAGCGACAACTATCGGTGAGAAGCTCAAGGAGCGTATACACATACAAAAGGTATCAAACCTATGACCCAATCGCAATTTGCAACTCAATACGGTATACACTTGGGACTGACAATGTTCGCCTGTATGTTAGCCATGCCAATATTTACGCCTTATATGCTCAATTTAGGCTTTGCCTTACAAGAGATTGCATTGGCTATGATGGTCATGGCTGTCACTATCATACTGCTCGAAGTCCCAAGCGGTATGCTTGCCGATATGTTGGGAAGACGTAAAGTCTTTCTCTTTTCTCTACTCTTCGGCGCATTGTGTAATAGTATCTTGCTGTTTAGCGAACATCTCTGGCATATCTGTGCAGCCATGTTTTTTTGGGGTCTGAGTCAGGCAACTTTAAGCGGCACGCTCAATGCGTGGTTTGTTGAAAAGTACCAACGACTGCAAGGAAATGCGCCCATCAATAAAGGGTTTGCCAAGGTGTATGGTTTGAGTTATCTCATTGGTGCAAGTGCGGCCTTGTGTGCCGCGTTGTTCTTAGCGTTTGCAGATACACTAGTTTGGTCTTTAACAAGCTTATATCAAATCCTGTTCACAGGCTCTATATGCGTTTTTATCACGGTATTTATTCGCACTTATTTTGTTGTAAAAGAAACCGCTAGGGCATCACCTGCCAAATCAACAAATTCGCTTGCGTCTCAGTGCTTAGCAATATTTAAAACGTGTAAGCAAATCGAGATGAGAAGGCTATTGATCATCCTGATTTTTGCTATCCCTGTGGCAAGTAGTATTGAGAAATTTTGGCCAGCGCTCATTGAAAACTATAGTAACGCGCCTGTAGACACAATTGCATGGCTATTTCCCGCCATGCTTGCTGCCAGTTTTGCCTTAAACGGACTCGCAGCTGCGATAAGTACACAATTATGCCGACTGTTAAACCAGCGCCTTGGACTAGTCATGGCGCTGGCACATATGGCAAAGCTTGTATGTGTGCTGCTGCTCGCTTTGGCAAGCTCAATACATATGTTCATTGCTGCACTGATCTTTTTTTATTTTTGCATGGGCCTTGCACAACCTGCGCAGCAACAATTTCAACACCAACTGAGCCATGATGATGTCAGAGCCAGTATTGAATCGGTCACGTCATTAAGTACACGTCTTGGTGGATTGCTTGGCACAGCGTTAACAGCTTTAATGTTAAGCTACACAACGCTCTTATCAAGCTGGCTAGCACTGGCGGCATTATCCTTGGTCGCGATTATACTTTGCTGTACCAAACGACTTAATCGTGCAGAACCTCAGCAATTGCAAGCGATGCCTTCATAGATATATTCACTTATATATCTCTTTACGTAGATGGCATGACATGGCCATCTACTCCACAATTGCTTGCCATTGATGCGCTTCACCTAACTCCAGTTTTAATCTATCCCCTTTAGCAAGTTTACCAACACCCTGTGGCGTGCCTGTCATCACAATATCCCCTGGCTGCAAGGTAAAATATCGAGATATCTCTTGAAGTAGGTGGTCTAGTTTAAAAATCATCTTATCGGTTTCGCCATGCTGTTTAAGCTGATCATTTTGCCAAAACTTAAACTCTAAAGGCGGTGTCAACTCTAACCCTTTTACAGGCATAAATGCAGACAAACAAGCGCTGCCATCAAATGCTTTTGCGCGCTCCCAAGGGTGTCCTTGCGCTTTAAGCTGAGACTGTAAATGACGTAAAGTCAGATCGAGTCCAAGGCCAATACCGCAAATATGTGACAGCGGCTCTTGTGTGTCAGCGGTTATCGTCTCGCCAACTAACAACACTAACTCCGCCTCATAATGGTGCTCACCAAGTTGTTCATTAATCGTCAATGCTGGGGCAAAATCGCAAAACGCGTTGGCAGGTTTAATAAACAATAAAGGAGACTCAGGTATAGGGTTATTTAACTCTTGCGCATGAGCCACATAGTTACGGCCAATACAGACAGCTTTACCGGCTGGAAATGATATTGTCTCTCCTGATACCCATTTATATTGATACATTACTTTCTCCATTACTATCCTCTGTTCTGCCTAGAATTGTATCTAACTTCAAGACAGACATTGAGCAGCTTATGCTTATACTCAATATACATAGATATTATTTTGCGCATCTCACTGCACGCGACAGTAAACTTATTTTGCCACTGTTATGGAAACTTTATGTTAATCAAAATGCGCGATAAGTTGAAACCTTTATAATCACAAGTTATAAAAACCACACAGCAAGTAACTAGGAATCACATCCATGAAAGCCCATGACAATATCCCACTCACCGACTTTATAGAATATTCGCCGCAAGAGATGCAGCAACGCGCCGATGATAACTTCTCGCTCATGCAACGTAGACATACCATTCGTAGCTTTAGTGACCGCCCTGTACCCAAGGAAGTTATCGAAACCTGTATCAAAACCGCAGGACTGGCCCCAAGTGGTGCAAACCACCAGCCATGGCACTTTGTGGCGATCCACAGCAATGATGTGAAAAAGCAAATTAGAGACGCTGCCGAGCAACTTGAGCGCTCATTTTATGAAGGCCGTGCAGGTGACGAGTGGCTGGATGCATTAAAGCCTTTGGGTACAGATGCGCAAAAACCGTATTTGGAGCATGCGCCTTGGCTCATTGCTATTTTTACCCAAAAGAAAGGCGGGATCCATGCAGAGGATAAAAATACCAACTATTACGTGCATGAGTCAGTCGGTATCGCGACTGGATTTTTGATCCAATCACTACACAACGCAGGATTGGCAACATTGACTCACACTCCGAAGCCGATGAGCTTTTTAACAGAGATCTGCCAACGAGATAAAGACAATGAGCGGCCATACATGCTGCTGATAGCAGGCTATCCAGCTGAGGATGCCACGGTGCCAGAGCATGCATTAGTTAAAAAGTCATTGGATGAGATTGCGTCATTTATTTAACTGATTAAGAGGAAGTACTGGCTATCGCCAGTACTTCCCCTGCTGCCAACCCAGAGACCACCACCACATCCTCTCCCAATACTTGGCCTAAGCGGACCAGTCTGCGCTGTTTTACTCCCTGCTCAACAACATACACCATGGTTAACTGCCCAGTGCGCTTTACATACTGCAGTGGGATCACCACCCTCTTGAGAGGCTTGGAAGGCAAGCTTATCTGTGCATACATACCCGGCTTACTGCCTTTTGGTGGCACAATATCTAGCTTTATTTCAAATTGTCGGGCTAAACTATCTGCTACAGGTACAATTTCACTGATAGTGCCCATGACGGTTGTACTCAACGCCTTCAATTCCACCTGCAATGTATCACCCACTTTGAGCTGCCCCGCTAAGCTAGAGCGCACAGCCCCCCTGACTTGCAAACTCGCAGGGTTAAAAATCTCAACAATCGGCACACCAGGGCTAAGCATGCTACCTGGCTCTTGCAGTCTTTCCACCACCACGCCAGATAATGGCGCATGCAAGCGCGTATAACTTAGCGCAGCTTGTGCGCCACTTAATTGCTCAGTCAGTGCAGCGCGGCGTGCCTTGAGCTCATCAACTTTACTTTGCCATTCATCCATTTGATTATTAGCGACGAGTCCTTTACTCAACAAAGCTTCGCTGCGAGAGAGCTGTTTTTGTGCCTGAGATAATTGCGCATCATTGGCCCGACTTTGCGCGCGAATTTCCTCCATAGAAGCACGTAACTGGGTATCTTCTAAAGTCGCCAGTAATTGACCCTTTTTCACTAGTTGACCCGCTCGCACCTCAAGCGTGTGTAACTGTGCCAACACACGACTAGATACGTGCGTATTCTCTTTAGCAACCAAACTGGCGCTGACAAAGTCTTCAGGCGTCACCTCTGTCGTGGTAACAAGGTATTGCTCGCCATTGTATACAGCTGACTTAGAACGAAGTTGCGGCTCAACTTGTGGATTAAATAACCCGGAAAAAGCACCTAATAAAACCCCTAAAGCAATGAATGCGCCCATCACTCCCCAATGTCTAGTTGTTAAGCGCATTGTCCGCCTCCTCATATTGTGTGTCTTTAAACACCAAAAAATACACCACAGGCACCACAAACAGTGACAATACTGTGGATGCCAAAGTGCCAAAAATAATCGCCAGTGCGAGACCGCTAAATACAGGGTCTAAAATAATCACTAAATTACCTAACATGGTTGTTCCAGCCGCAAGCAATACTGGCCGCATGCGCACTTCCCCAGCCTGATATAGTGCCTCTTTTATTGCCACTCCACGTGCACGTTGCTGATTAACAAACTCGACTAGAATAAGGCTATTTCGCACCACAATCCCTGCCAACGCTATCATGCCAATCATGGCTGTGGCGGTGAACAACACGGGCTCAGGTGCGCCAGCTATGGTGCGCTCGCCAAATTGATTTAATAGCCAAAACCCTGGCATGATCCCTATCATGGTCAATGGAATAGCCGACATAATGATGCCAGCCAGTGCACTCGATGCTGTTTGCCAGCGTAAAATGATGAAAATCGCCATCAGTGCAAAGGCAAAGCCAATCCCCATATCGCGAAATACATCCACAGTAATACGCCACTCTCCTTCACCAGAGAAACGGTATTCTGTCCCTGCTGGCAACTGCCATCCAAGCCCTGCGCCACTGGATAAAAATGTTCGTGACTGCCAAGGCCACTGAGTTTGCTGTGTCGTTTTACCCTCATCACTGACAATATCTGCAATGACCGCTGCCGGCGTTCTTCCATTAAGCTCAGCCGTCACATAAATCACCTCTTTGAGATCTTTGCGATAGATAGGCTGCTCCACTAAACTTTGCTGCCACTGTCCAAGCTCCCCCAAAGGCACCAGAGGTGAAGTGGTACTTTCAAGTGCATTCCCCGTCGTCATTTTTGCCAATGTATGCGTACCTCTTAACTGCAGTGCATTGATCACAGGCCATTGGTTGCGCTCTGCAAAGGGCAACTGTAATTCAATATCAAGCGGGGTGACTTCATGGGGCACTTGCAACACACCTGCAACGAAACCACCACTGGCAATTTGCAATGTCTGGTTCACATCCTGAGTGACAATACCTGATAATGCGGCTTTGCGTTTATCCAAAATGAAGCGTTGGCGCATCGCTTGAGGGACCAAAGACATATCAACCTCTACCACATGCGCTTCTTGCTCAATCCGTGCTTTGAGCACATGGGCGGCTGCCACATGCGTTGCCTTATCTGTAAATAAATCACTGGCATACACTTCAGCGACTAATGTCGACATCACAGGAGGCCCGGGTGGTACCTCAACCACTTTGATGCGAATGCCATTTTTTATCAGTGGCGCCAATGCGTCACGCATTCTCAGCACCACAGCATGAGACTGATGAACGCGGTGCTGCTTATCAACTAATAAGACTCTTAATTCTGAAAAGTGACTACTATGACGTTGATAATACCCGCGCACCATGCCATTAAAATCGACACTGGATGGCCGACCAACATAGGCAGCCATTGCCGTCACTTCCTGTAATTGCCAAACAACCTCTTGTACTCGCTGCGTCATTGCTGCCGTGGCCTCTAAACTCGTACCTCGTGGCATATCAATGAGCACTTGCACTTCATTTTTGTTATCAAATGGTAGAAGTTTGAGTGGCACTGCACGCAGCAATGGCAAGCTTGCACTGACAATGAATAAGCCAAGTACAGACCAAAGCAGCCATTTTGCTCTGATTGGGTTCGCGAGCAGCGAACTCAGCCACCCTCTATACCATTGATTATGCTGCGCAGTCTCTGTGGTTGTCGTGCTGCTCAGTAGTTTATTGCCCAACCAAGGCGTGACAAACAAAGCAACTAAGGTGGATACAATCACCGCCACTGGAATATTAAACGCCATGGGTGCCATATAAGGGCCCATCATGCCTGTAATAAATGCCAATGGAATGAATGCCACGATGATGGTCAATGTGGAAGTTAATAGCGGCACTTTTACTTCAAGCATCGCATCCACAATGGTATTGGCACGTTTTGATGGGCTCAACCTATCTGTGTGACGACGTAAAAGACGCGTCATGTTGTCGACCCCTGTAATGGGGTCATCCACCAATAACCCCAAGGCAAGGATCAATGCAAACAAGGTTACCCGGTTAATGGTGTAACCAAATAGATAGCCCAAACTGAGTGTGATCCCATAACACACAGGAATAGCCAAGCCAATGATCAGTGCCTGCCGCCAACCTAAAAAGAGGCCAATAAATACCACCACAGTCACAATCGCAAAAGCCAAACTCGCAGTGAGATTGTTTACCTTCTCATCCGCTGTTTGCCCATAATTTCGTAATACCTGATATCGTACACCGGCTGGAAATAATTCAGACTCCAGCCTCTCCATCATGGCCAGACTTTGCTCAGCGACCTGAACGGCATTGCTGCCGCGCTGCTTAGCAACACTCAAGGTCACCATAGGTAAATTACGTCGCTGATCATCCAGTGTGATCCACTGATAGTGATGTGGCTCACTGGGTCCATCATGCAAAGTGGCAATATCCGAGAGATAAATCTGTCTGCCATTAACGACATTCACAACCAATTGGTTTAATTGTTCGGTCGTACGTAGCACATCTCCAGCTTGCAACTGCCAAAGCTTATCGCCAACAACAAAGTCCCCCACCGTATCTAGTTGGTTGGCATATTCAATTGCCTTTAATACATCAAGTGGCGTGGTGTGATACGCAGCCAATGCGCTGGCGTTGAGTGCGACCTGAATTTGCCGTGTACGCCCAGATAGCACCGACACTTCGCTGGTGTCATTAATGGTCTGCAATTGTGCCGAGACTTCTTGCGCAATACGCGTTAACTCGAAGTCGCTATAGCGTTCAGGGTCTTCACTGTATAAGCCCAACATCAGTATCGCCACATCATCCACTTCAACCGGTTTTATTTGCCAGTGCTTTACCACACTCGGCATCGTATCTTCATTGGCATATAATTTGGTATAAGTGTTGAGTATGGCGCGCTCACGGTCCTGACCGACCTCAAAGCGCAGAGTGACAGCAACACTACCAGATGCACTGGTCGAATAGACATGCTCAACACCCGGGATTTGCCTGAGTATTTTTTCAAGGGGTTCGGTCACCAAACGTGCCACTTCAGAGGCCGCAATGTTTGGCACCTCAACATGGATATCCAAAATTGGCACCACGATTTGCGGCTCTTCTTCACGTGCAGTCTGATGCAACGCCAGTATCCCGAATAGGATACTGATCAGTAATATAAATAGAGGAATGCGACTATGCAGCAGTTCTCTCATAACGCGTGTAAACATTAACTGCCGTCCTCATCGATAGCTGGCTGACAAAATAGTTGATACAACTGAGCCAAAATCGCCGTGACCTTATCATCAATGATCCGATAGTAAATTGTCTGTCCATCACGACGCGTTGCCACCACATTGGCTTTACGAAGCCCAGCCAGATGCTGCGACAATGCAGACTGTGCCAGTGGTACCTGCGCATTTAACTCACTGACACTCATTTCTTGCTGTAGCAAACTACATAAAATCATTAAACGGTTTTTATTTGCCATCAGTTTAAGTAGCGTCTCTGCGTGCTCTGCACTTTGCGCCATATCTTGTGCTTTCAATGTTATGTCCATGTCACTTGTCTTTGACGGCATTATAGACAAGTATATTAGAAAGATCTAATATTAGGAAATGCTAATGTAATGAGCTCACAATTATGACCAAATCTGTGCAAGCACTACTCACTATTCTCAAAGACCAACAAAGGTGTATTGATGGTATGCAAGCAAAACAAGAAATACAGTCCGATCACGGTTTATTGATTGATGTGCGGGAAATGTCGGAGCACCAAGCCGGCGCCCCCATGGGCGCAGTCAATATCCCAAGAGGTTTACTCGAGTTTAAACTGCCTACATTAGAGCCGGATCAAAATCGCGCCATCTATCTGCATTGTGCGGCGGGTAGTCGCGCTTTATTTGCCGCCGAGCAACTTAAACGTATAGGTTATCAGCGGGTGACTGTCGTAATGTGTCGCGCAGACGAGTTGTGTGCGATGTTCGCTAATTAATGGCCTCATCACGACCATGCACCTCATGATAGAGCCACACCATGCGATCGAGAAACCATGTTTTTGCGAGGATGAGGCCAACTGTACCGGTGCACGTACTGATCGGCTCATGAAAAAACAGCCCGGCGACAGACATCGCGGTAAATACACATAATAACGCTGAAATCACATCGAGTGTTTTGAAGTGGTGCAAGGGTACTTGCGCACGCTGGTAAATTAAGATGCGCTCTCCAAGCACACTTTGTGACGCCCAGCTGTCTGTATGGGCAGGCTTTTTAAAGCATCTAGGGTTTATCCAAATCCACACACTCAGTGCAACTAATATTGGCCAAAACCATACTCCAAATAGCTCACGCCACCAAATACACGCAATCAACATCGGTAAACAGCTATAGCGCGTCCAAACACTCCAAGGATTTGCGTGTCTTTGCCACACGTCCTCACTCATAGAAAAGTACTTCGCTGCCAAATTTTCAAACCGCATCTATTTATCCTTAAACACACCATGCTCAACAGACTAACCGCAAACAAAGCGGTGAACTGTTTAAAAATGTAGCTTCGATTACACATTTACTGACGTTTTTAGTCAACTAGCTTACAGCACATCCACTTACTGACTTGTAGACTCGATGTCACTTTATTTAGACACCAACATACAAAGGATTGCTGATTATGACACTGGCTTTGAAATACACCTTCTGTTTAATGGCCACCTGTTTAATGCTCACTGGTTGTCAGGATAATCAAGATCATCGTACTGATTTGCAGCGCTCCGCGGGAAATTGGCAAAAAACAGGCTACGGACAAGCCCTTCATATCACCATGAATCGCATACTCAGCTATCAGTATAACAGCTTTGGCTGCATTCAAGTGTCAGCGCAACCACACAGTGAAGCAAACGCAGCATTATCATCCATAGACATACTCGACTCGAATCGATTGCGAATACAACGTCAAGGGGATGTGTACCCAAGCCAATATACACACAGTGATGCATTGCCAAGTCAATGTGTAACCCCCATAAAAATATCTAAGGGCGCCTCACCTCATGCTGTCTTTGACTACTTCTGGCATACTTTTAACGACTACTATGCGTTTTTCTCAGTCAAAGGCCTTGATTGGCAGGCACAATATCAGCAATACCGTGCCCAAGTGACTGATACAATGACTGATGAAGCACTTTTTACACTGCTTTCAGACATGGTTGCACCCCTGCAAGATATGCATGTCACCATCTCCTCTGCACAACAGGAGTATTTTTCTCACAAGCCAACGCCTATCCTAAGCGCCATACAGCAAGATGCGGCTTTACAGCGCTTGCAAGGCAAGCCCGGTGACGTAAATACACTCTTCGAAGATTATCAAATTCAATCACAGCAAGTGAGTAAACAATACCTCTTAACAGACAGTATCCAGACACACTCTCAAAAGGGTGACAATGCCACTGCACTTTGGGGTAAGACAGCAAGTAATGTTGGGGTGCTGGTTCTAAACAACCTAGACAGCTACGCCACACACGATGATGCTGATGAAGTTCAAAACCTAAAGGCTGCGCGCGCTATGATGGACAACGTTATGGCCGACCTCCAAGATACTGACGCCATCATCATTGATATCCGCCACAACACTGGCGGAGATGATGCCATCGCTTTGGCCGTTGCCAATTACTTTTCTGACCAAGATGTGTTGGCATTTAATAAGCGAGCCATCAACTCCTCAGGGCGCGGTATTCCTGTGCGTCAACAGTTGAAAGCCAAGCAAACTGCTTACACACGACCTGTATACCTACTCACTAGCCAGTTAACCATCAGTGCCGCAGAGGTATTCACTATGGCCATGGATCAACTCCCCCATGTCTCCTTAGTCGGGGAGGAAACCGCAGGTTCACTGTCTGATGCCCTGCGTTTTACCCTACCAAACGGCTGGCAAATCAGTTTATCCAATGAAGTGTATCGCAATGCCCAAGGCGACATGTTTGAACATTCAGGCTTCACACCAGATCACCTTGTCCCTGCATTCAGTAAATATGACCTCAAAATGCGTAGATTTGAAACCTATGACTTCGTGCTGAATAAGCTCGATAAAACGCCCTTCCCCGCAATGGATATCGACGACTTTGAGCGTCAAGTCACGGCGCTTCAAACACAAGGTAATATCCCAAGTATCGCCATTGCGGTTATGGCACAGGGTAAACCCATATATAGTCAAGGATTTTCAATAGAACCCGAACGTACCGTCAATACCGACAGTCCGTTTGATGTCACGGGTTTAGACAGCGTGTTAATTGGGGATGCGATGCACAATGCGAGCATTGACGGCATGTTACAGCTCGACCAGCCTTTGGCGCATATATTGCCTTTTGAGCTAGACAGCCCCATTGAGCATATCACAGCGGCGCAGCTGTTAACGGGCAAAAGCGGTATTGTTGATGATCAATCTCTCTTACCCTGTATCAACGAGCCCGCGCAAAGTCCCTGCCCTGACTTGTTTACCAGCCCTGACGCTTTGCTAGAAGCATATTTACATAAAGCAGGGGCGCTATATCACAAAGGCAACTTTTCGAGTCATTATGGGATTGAGAAAGGCAATGCTGAGATTTACTCTCGCTTAGGTCTCACACTGGCCAGCTCACTTTTTTCACAAACACATCAAGCGCCCTTGTCTCAGTTAACCCAGCACTATGTTTTTGAACCACTCAATATGCACAGTACACACTGGTATAGCACATCAGATCAAGCGCCTCACAGACTGATATCTACCGCAAATGATATCAGCAATTTATTAAGCAAACAGTCGTCTGATATATCCAGCGAGCATGCCCCCCACCCTCATTATTTTTGGCATCGTGATAATCGCAAGTTTTACCACCTTAGCCATGGTACAGGCCCCACCTCACTGCTCTTTACTGATAGCTTTAATCAAACTGGCTATGTTTTATTGACAGATACTTACGCGAAAACAGACGAGGTTAAAGCCGTGTACAATCAACTGGAAACCTTGCTATTTAAACTTACTCTTCAACTGCCAAAACAGCAGCCCTAACATGACTAGTGCGGTGAAAATGAGGCCAGCGGTTCAATAAGCTGGGTAGGTATTTTAGGTAAATGATAAGGCGCGACTAATTTATCCAGCGTCTTATTTTTTGCCATAGTGTGCATTTGCTGAGAGATGTGGCTGCCCAATCCAGAATTGGCAAACGACTCACTCATCGCCATATAGCCATAAATTGGTTGGGTATGGCGATACTGCATTTTCTTTAATTTGTGCATCGGCTGGTCAAGCACATCCATCGCAATATCAGCCGTGTCTTCAACCGCAATCACCAAATCAACGCGCCCCTTCAAGACAAGGTCTACCGCAACACGCTCAGACGGCACCGCGACTTTATTTAAACTATTGTCTTTATCAAACTGTGGAAAAAAAGCGCCGCCACGCATCACAGCAATGCGCTTACCTTGCAAGTCTTCGTAGCGGTTGACTTCAATATCGCTATTTTGTTGACCATAAAAGACAAACGATGAAGACAGCACCATATAAGGCGGCTCGACAAAGGACATGATTTTTTCACGTTCAGGGGTTCGAATTAAGCCACCCATGACATCCACTTTGCCTTTGCTGAGCAAACGCACACAACGTGAAAAAGGACAGGGTACAGCTTTAATTTTATATTTTTTCCCGCTGGTTAATTCAGCATATTTGAGGATATCTAAGATCAGACCTTGCGGATGGTTATTATCGTTTAAACGACTATAAGGCGGAGCATGATCAACAGCAACATGGACAATTTGGTCAACCGCAAGGCTATACGCACTAAATGTCAAAGCGAACATACTCTGTATTAGCACGTTTATTAACTTCATTCGATCACCTACCTAATAACACGCATTTTGACTTCAAGACACTCAGCGTACTTGCCACTACCTTTACCTGCTTTCCCTCTTTATAACATATCTGATTGTCACAAAAATACCACAATAAAATCGTGACTGTGTCATCACCTTAACATACTAGGTGCACTCAGCTCAGTGATTTTTGTACGCGTTGTGCATTTTGCTTTAGCTAGCCGTGATAATGCAATTACAACACTTGGTATGGTCGCAGCTCAAACTCATTGAGTAACAACAACATTTGGTCGAGAATATTCGCCTGAATATGCTCATAGTTCACCCAGCTTTTGTCTTTACTGAAGCAGTAAAACTCCACTGGAATGCCGTGGTATGATGGTGATAGCTCACGCACCATGCAGGTACACTCTGTATTTATCTCGGGTCTTTGCTTTAACAAATACTCAGCATACATTCTAAATGCAGTGAGGTTGCTACACATCTCGGGTAACTTGAGCGCATTCAATGCTGGGAACTTCACTTTTAACTCGCCGATTTGTGCTTCCGTGAGCAAACAGACACTATTCATATCAATAGGGATATTGCGTTTGATGCGTCTGCCAGCAGATTCTTGCATCGCGCGCCAATTTTTAAAAGAATCCGATATCAAAGCGTATGTTGGAATGGTTGTCACCGTATTATCCCAATTGCGCACTCGGACCGTATTGAGCCCTAAATCAATCACTTCTCCATCGGCACCAAATGTATCGACTTGGATCCAATCACCTGTGGCAACGAGCTTATTGGCCGCAATTTGAATACTGGCAACCAAACCCAAAATAGTGTCTTTGAAAACCAATAAAGTAACCGCTGCAATGGCACCAAAACCTGAGAGTATATATGTCGGTGATTTATCGACAATGGTGCTCACCACCAACACAGTCGTGACAATAAACACCATCAGCTTTACCAGCTGTACGATGCCCTTAATCGGCACATCTTTAGCAAATTTTTGCTGCTGATAAATCGTATGAGCAATGTTCAATAATGAACTCACCAAGAAGCCAAACGCCACTATCAAAATCACTTGGGCCAGCAATTGCAGCTGACTCATGACCCACGCCGGCGCAACAAACATGTACTTGTTGATCATCACAAACAAAATACTGCTGATCAGTAATGCCACACGGCCACTGAGTTTACTTAACTGAGGCGCAAGATAGGCAATCTTAGCGCGTAAGAATTGAGACAACATGTTTTTGACTTTGGGCACGAGCGCAAGCTTTATCAAGGCAAAAATAACCACTAACCCGATCAGTGATACACTGTTTGTTAGCGACGCCAAGATAAATGGGTGCATACTCTGACCGCCAACAAAAGGCGAAATCACATCTTGCAAATGGACCATACTCATAATGAGTTCACCTCTGATGGCACATTATCCGCTTCCCCTTCAGGGCGCTGCTCTAGTCTTGCTATCTGTGCAGATTTTTGCTGCCAAAGTGTATTCATATAAGCCTGAAATTGTACTCGATATGCTTTATCACCTTGATAATCTCCTAAAGGCAATTCACTCATAGGAATATAGTCAACTTGCAAAGAAACCGCATCAAGGCGTCCTAGCACAAAGGCACGACAAATATGTAGGTCCTCGCTGTGATACACCAAAGCGGTATTTAATAAGCCATCAACCTGCTCACTTAATACATCCAATGCAAATGCAGTTCCCCCCGCTTTTGGTTTCAGAAGGTTATCAAAAGGACTCGCTTGGCGACGCTGTTTTTGCGCTGTGAAGCGCGTCCCTTCAGCAAAGTTAATCACCGTCGTTGGGTGATGCTTAAAGTTTTTACAGCTTTGCTTTGTGCGCTCGACATCCATGCGCTTTAACTTCGGATTTTTAGCAATTTGCGCTTTACTAGCCCGCTTCATAAACGGCATATCCAAAGCCCATGCCCCAGTGCCAATCAATGGCACATATTTCAATTCATCTTTAAGGAAAAACTTCGGGGCGGGCAGCTGGGATTGCGCACTCAGTACCACTATGTCCAACCAACTTATGTGATTTGATACCAGTAAATACCAACCATTTACTGAAATAGCTTGAGGCATTTTGACATGCATAGACACCCCACCGAGCTTTAAGCCAATGCGATTGCCCACACACCATTTGTGATAAGCCCAGTGTAAAAGCACCGAGAGTAAGCGAACGCGCAGGCACCATTTTACGATGCCCAAGCCCAGTATGATCAGCCCCCAAAATGCCGTATTGAGTAACAAAAATAAAGCGCCAATCGCACCGTGAAACCACTTCGGTAATATACTCTTCATAGTTTGTTTCCCTTACTCACTTGTTATTGTGGGCCGTACTAAACAATTACTCGCTTGGAGTAGCTAATTGCTCAATGCATTTGTCTTTTTCAGACCACAGACGGTTAAGCTCCCCTTGAAACTGAACACGAAATTCATTATCGCCCGTATAGTCACCCACCAACTTGTCACTCACTGGCATTAATTCAACTTCAACGTTAATTTGCCCGGCTTTACCAGCCACGAAATCCATAAATGTCGGTACACCGTTGGGATAATGAATGGTCACATTCACCACTTGATTTATTTGCTCACCCATCGCCTGCATCACAAATGCAATACCACCCGCTTTAGGTTTAAGTAAATGTTTAAATGGGCTGTTTTGTCTTTGGTGCTTTTCATCTGTAAAGCGCGTGCCTTCAACAAAATTCACAATACTCACTGGCATCGTTTTGAATTTTTCACAGGCTTTGCGTGTCGTCTCGATGTCTTTGCCTTTTAATTTAGGATTTTTCCTAATTTGGCTTTTACTCGTGCGGGTCATAAAAGGAAAATCTAATGCCCACCAAGCTAATCCCAAAAACGGTACGTACAGTAACTCTTTTTTCAAAAAGAAGTTTAAAAATGGAATTTTGCGATGCAATACCCGCTGTAGCACTAAAATATCTACCCAGCTTTGGTGGTTCGCAATCACTAGGTACCAGTCTTTTCTGTTGAGCTTATCAGCGCCATTGATTTGCAGCTGATACGGTGAGACGCAGCGCTGATTTACGTTATTGCCAGCAACCCACATACTTGCACATGATTTAGCAAGTTTGCTGAGTAAGCGCTGCAACGGAGGAATGGGGATCAGTTTGAGCACACCGCATATAAATATCGGCACAAACCAAATTAATGTATTTAGGACGTATAAAATCAGCCCCACAATTTGACGGACTAGCGACATGCAAAGTTCCTTTACTACTTTTATTTTACTCGACTATACCTCATCACAACTTAGTATTGTGATGAGGGCATCATACGCAATTTCAAGGGAATAAAAAATCTGAGCAGTTAGGGTTAATCTACAAAATAGGTATAACCAGTTAACCCCATCTTTAATTCCTTTAAAAAGGTTTCTTTTGTTTTTGGCGCCACGGCCACTGCATTGACCTGACGAGTGAAGTTATCGATAAGTTGCTGCTTATCGTAATGCACAAAACGTAACACGTCTTCCACACAGTCACCTTTGAGCGCATTTGTCAGCTGATAGCCTGTCTCATTCAATTCGACATGCACTGAGTCTGTATCACCAAATAGATTGTGTAAATCACCCAAAATCTCTTGATACGCGCCAACCATAAACATCGCTAAATGGTACTGCTCAGATGGCTGGTATTGCGGCATAGGCAAGCTAGACTCAATCCCAGCCCCTTCTACATACTCACGAATTTGCCCATCAGAATCACATGTAATGTCTTGAATAATCGACCTTTGCGTCAACGGCTGGTCGAGATTTGAAATCGGCATCACAGGGAACAGCTGCTGAATACCCCATACATCCGGCAAGGATTGAAACAATGAGAAATTAACAAACAGCTTATCTGCCAGCTTTTCGTTTAAATCATCCAATACTTCACGATGCGCCCTTGATTGCGCACTTAAACTGTCACGCACCTGTCTCAGTATCGTAAAATACAGACGTTCAATTTGCGACCACTGTGCCATAGATATGAGACCATGAACATATTGATCATGTGCGTCCCCAAATAAGTGGATTGCATCATGGTACGTTTCCAGCGCAAGCCTTGGCGTAAGGCGAGATAACGCCTGTCGCAACTCTTGTATTAAATGGTGTTCATCACCACTGATCTGCTCTGGCACATCTTCACTCGGTGCGGTTTCAATATCTATCACATCAGTGATCAACACGGCATGATGTGCTGTTAAGGCACGACCCGACTCCGTAATAATATCAGGATGCGGTAAATCATGTTGCTCAGCGACTTCGGCAAAGGCGTTAACTACGTTGCGCGCATACTCGCCTACCGTATAGTTCATAGAGCAAGCACTGCGAGAACCCGAACCTTCATAGTCCACGCCTAAACCACCGCCTACATCCACGGTTTTTAATGGCACGCCCAACTGTGATAATTCCGCATAGTGCCTCGCACACTCTCTCAGTGCGCGTTGGATATCGCGAATATTCGCGATCTGTGAACCAATATGGAAGTGGACTAACTGCATCAAGTGCAGCTTGTTATGACGACGTAACGTGTCAACGGCATTAAGTACCTGGCCTGCTGTGAGACCAAATTTGCCCTTTTCCCCTCCGGTATTTTGCCATTTACCTTTACCGATAGAGTTAAGACGAATGCGAATGCCAATGGCTGGCTCAATGTGCATATCATCCACTTCTTTGATTAATGCATCGAGCTCAGACAGTTTTTCTACCACAATTTGCACTTTATGGCCCATCGCTTGACCAATCAGCGCCAAACGTAAAAACTCTCTGTCTTTATAGCCATTGCAAACAATCGTGATCGGCGACGTGGCCAAACCTAAAATAGCCATCAACTCAGGCTTAGAGCCGGCTTCTAGACCAACCAAGCCGCTTGGATGACTCAACAGTTTGCTCACCACCGAGCGTTGCTGATTCACTTTAATAGGGTAAACACAGGTATACTCACCTTGATACTCTCTTTGCGCTTTTGCCTGTGCAAACGCATCTGTTAACGTATCAACACGATTCTGAAGAATATCAGTGAACCTCACCAATACCGGTAAGGTTAACCCCTGCTCTTTAAATCGCTCGGTGAGATCTGATAATACGATTGGCGCTTTACTATGGTCACCATCAGGGTAAGCAATCAGCTCACCACTGTCATTGATATCAAAGTAGCCATCACTCCAATGCTGTACATTGTATGTGTTGCGTGCGGTATCGACTCCCCACTCCATTATTTACCCTACTAAAAAATTCTCATACTGTGCTCATTTTAATACGCCTTATCGTGATTAGCGATAGTTAAATATGCCTTGAGATACACAGACTGTGACCTACTGATGACAAACAGACAAACTGCTTGCTATCGACTAAAATAGATTGAGCAAATTCCTCGGCGCTGGTAAATTTGCGCCAAATTTAAATTCAATGTGAAAGCAAACATGTCTAATTTAGAAGCAAACCGCTGGTTTACAGAGATAAGTGACCGAGATGGCAGCGCTTTTTCTCTGCGTATCAATAAAAAGCTGGATGAGGTTCAGTCGCCGTTTCAAAAAGTTGAAATGTACGAGACAACCGACTTTGGCAATCTGATGATCATTGATGGCTGTACTATGGTCAGCACACGTGAGAACTTTTTCTATCATGAAATGATGAGCCATCCAGCGCTTTTTGCACACCCTGCACCAAAAAACGTGGTGATCATCGGCGGTGGTGACTGCGGTACTTTACGTGAAGTGCTTAAGCACCCAGATGTTGAATCAGTCACGCAAATCGACATTGACGAAGTGGTGACGCAGATGTCACTAAAGTATTTCCCTGAGCTTTGCGCATCCAATGACGACCCGCGTGCAACCGTGATGTTTGATGATGGCATCAAATACATGCGTGAAGCTGCGGCAAATTCTATCGACGTGATCATTGTTGACGGTACTGATCCAGTTGGTCCTGGTGAAGGCCTATTCAACCATGCGTTTTACACCAGTTGTTTAGCAGCACTGAGTGATGGCGGGATTTTAATCCAACAAAGTGAGTCACCGCTGATGCACATGCCGCTGCTAAAAGAGATGCGCCAAGCAATGAAAGATGTTGGTTTTGCGGATTTACAAACTTTACCGTTCCCACAGCCAATTTACCCAAGCGGTTTATGGTCTGCTACTTTGGCGCGTAAAGGTGAGCAATTTAATGGCTTTAGAGAGCAAGATGTGGATGCTGCCCAGTTTGATACTGAGTATTACAACACAGGTATTCACAAAGGGGCACTCGCAACGCCAAACTTTATGCGCCGCGCATTCGACAAATAAAGCGCGCCACATAAAAACAAAAAAACCCAAGCAAAGCTTGGGTTTTTTGTTTTTGTCCAGTATTACTTTTGATGATACTGGCGACTAAACTCATGGACAGAGTTGATGAATATACCCGCATTTTCAGGGTCTACATCTGGCGTGATCCCATGGCCTAAATTAAATACATGACCGCTGCCTTCACCAAAACCAGCTAAGATAGACTGCACTTCTTCACGAATACGCTCAGGCGTGCCATGCAGCATCGCAGGGTCCATATTGCCTTGCAGTGCAACCTTATCACCAACGCGTCGTTTCGCATCCGCAATATCAATGGTCCAATCTAAACCTATCGCGTCACATCCTGTCGCAGCAATAGACTCAATCCACTGACCGCCATTTTTAGTAAATAACGTCACTGGCACCTTGCGTCCATCGTTTTCACGAATAAGGCCATCCACAATTTTATGCATATATTGCAACGAAAACTCTTTGTAGTCACGTGGGCTGAGTACGCCGCCCCAAGAGTCAAAGATCATCAGCGACTGAGCACCCGCTTTTACTTGTGCATTTAAATAGTCAATCACTGAATCCGCTACTTTATCAAGCAGTAAGTGCAACGTCTGCGGCTCTGCAAAAGCCATCTTTTTAATCTTGCCAAAAGTTTTGCTGCTGCCGCCCTCAATCATGTAGGTCGCCAAAGTCCACGGTGAACCTGAGAAACCAATTAACGGCACTTCACCTTTTAGCTCTCGACGAATCGTGCTCACTGCATTCATGACATAGCCCAGATCATCGGTTGGGTCTAACTTCGGCAGTTTTTGTACATCAGCCAGAGAAGAAATTGGACGCTCAAATTTAGGACCTTCACCCGTTTCAAAGTATAGACCTAGGCCCATTGCATCTGGGATAGTTAAAATATCACTGAAGAGAATCGCAGCATCCAGTGGATAACGACGTAACGGCTGCAATGTCACTTCACATGCAAGCTCCGCATTTTTGCACAAACTCATAAAGTCGCCAGCTTGCGCTCGCGTCGCTCTGTATTCAGGTAGATATCGCCCCGCTTGGCGCATCATCCATACAGGTGTCACATCAACCGGCTGCTTCTGCAACGCGCGTAAATAACGATCATTTTTCAACTCGCTCATAGCGTGATTCAATTCCAGTGCTGTAAAAATTGTTCGAATTGTATCACTTTATCCCTACTCGCCCTAGCTGTTCAAACGTTTAAATCACTTCTCTATGATCCAGATTAATGAGCGGTACTGTCAGGTATGCCTAATATGATGAATCGCAATGCTAAACCCTAGCACTCTGCATCCGTGTTTCATAAACTTGAGATATTAAATTCACAAAAAAGTAGCGCAGAACATTTGCACCACAAAAAAAACCTTGCTATAAAAATGCTGCGCAAAACAACAATAACAAAACACCTTCTAACAAGAATAAACTCAAATCGCTAAACTGATTTCAACCACCTTCGGGTGGTTTTTGTTTTTAATACACACTATCCATATACAAGCCAACTGAATACGGAATAAAAATGATTAACACCAAGAGTAAAAAACCCAGCTAGGGTACAAATCAAAGAAATTATGTGCTTTTTGCAAAAAGTGGTTGATCTTTTCATCAGTTTTCATTTTTATAGGAGGCAAGATTAAGTATTCAGTATTACCAAATTGCTGTCTGTTTTTGGGTCCAAGCCATCCTATTTTGATGTACCCATGAAAATAATACCCGTTACACACACAATTTGGTCAGTGCAGGGCCTAAATAACGACCCGCTAAGGAGATAACTATGCTTTCACGGTTAGAACAAGCCCAACAAAAATGGGGAGGGAGTCATAGTGTTATCGATAACTGGCTCATGGAACGTCAAGAGCTGCTGTTGCTATATTATAAAGTTGCCGGATTATCGCCTTTTGAGAGCAGTGACAAAGCTTTACCAGAGCAAGTGCAAATTCAATCATTTTGCCAAATTTTAATGGATTACTTGTCGGCTGGCCATTTTGAGGTGTACGACAACATCGTTGCCGCCTGCAAAGAAAAAGGACCGGAAAGCTTAAAACTGGCACAGTCAATTTATCCAAAAATTACGGCATCTACAGACTTGGCTTTGGATTTTAACGACAAATATGCTGAGGCGAGCAGTGACAACCCAATGGCGGATTTTGATAAAGATTTATCAACGCTGGGCGAAGCATTAGAACAGCGCTTCGGATTGGAAGATGAGTTAATCGATAACCTCTTCGCAAATCATACTGACTAAAACAATTGAAATTAAAAAAGGGCTACTTCACAGTGGCCCTTTTTTTGTTCGCACTGTGCAAATTATGCAGCAGGCTTTTCTTGGTCTTCTTGGATCTCAAGTAGTTCAACTTCAAATACAAGCGTAGAGTTCGCAGGGATCTTACCTAGGTTACGCTCACCGTAGCCAAGCTCTGCAGGAATAGTGAACTTATACTTTGAACCAACTGGCATTAATTGTAGACCTTCAGTCCAGCCCGCAATTACTTGGTTAAGTGGGAAAGTCGCAGGTTGGTTACGAGAGTATGAGCTATCAAACTCAGAACCGTCTAGTAGAGTACCTTTGTAGTGTACTTTAACTACGTCAGTCGCAACTGGCTTCTTACCTTCGCCTGTTGAAATTACTTCGTACTGAAGACCAGACTCAGTCACTGTTACGCCGTCTTTCTTCGCGTTTTCAGCTAAGTACTTTGCGCCTTTCTCTTTGTTTTCTTTTGCGTCAGCTTCCGCTTTAGCTGTTTGCTTTTCACGTACAGACGTATCAAGTGCAGTTAGCACTTCACGAATTTTTTCATCATCTAGTTTAGAGTTACCAGCAAGTGCATCTTTAAAGCCTCTCATTAGAAGCTCTTGATCAAGCTCAATGCCTAGGCCTTGCTTGTCAGCTAGGTCTTTCTGCAGGAAGTTACCAACTGATGCACCGATACCGTATGCTTGCTGTTGTACTTCAGTTTCTAGTTTTACTTCTTCTACTTTTGCAGTTTCTTGTGCTTTTTGATTACACGCAGTTAGTGCAAGTACTGAGGCTGCAATTAAAGACAGCTTAATAGTTTGTTTCATTTTATTTTCTCCGACATCCGAGCAGTCAGCAACATAACGTTGCCCTCTAACTTCATTGTCATGTTAAATAATTATTAATTTAAAAAGGTGATGTCACATTATCACTCATTGCCACCAAAGCCAAGATTCACACCCAGAGAACCTTGCCAAGGGAAATATCTGTACGACTGGCGACATACTTGAGCGAATACGCTAATATCTGTTTGTGGCCCAATCAATTTTACCACTAGTCTACTCGGTGCAAATCATAGAGTTAAGAGGAAATACCGAATTTATGGCCAAATTTTTTAAATTGCACACTTCACTCTGTGTTTGCCTGCTCATACTGATGTTGCCCGGCTGCTCCCCTGATAGCTCCAAAGCGCAACTTACTGTCGAACATGCATCACGCGGGGCATTTGCAGCCGCTATTTCACACGATGGCCGTTACAGTTTAGTGTCATCTGTCGAACATGGTGCGGTTTTATGGGATAACACCACGCACGGCCTAAAATATCAGTGGTCTCACTCAGACCAACCTGATGACCTGATCCACTCCCTTGCCATCGCACATGATAACTCAACAGCCATCACAGCGGCCAACGACCGTTTTGCCATATGGCAAATTGCAGATGGAAAAAACATCGGCTACTACCAAATAGACACAGGTACCATTCGCGACATCGCCATCAGTAATAATGGTCGATATGTTTTATACGGTCGCAGCGATAATGTCGTTGTGCATCTCGACTTAGATAGCGGAAGGCGCATAGAGTTCCTTGGCCACCAAGAAAAAATTAATAGTATTGCGCTTTCACCCAATGGCCACTTCGCTTTAACCGGTGCAAACGACTACAGTGCTTACTTTTGGGATACCCGAACAGGTCAAGTCATACACCGCTTCAACCACCCAAGTCGCGTAACTAAAGTCGCCCTAGACCCACAAGGGCGCTACGCATTTACTGCTGACAGCATGAAAAAAGCCAGTATTTGGCAGCTGACTTCAGGTGATCTTGTGGCACAATTACAGTATATTGCGAGGCAGAAAATATTCAGTGCTGTACGCTTCAACCAACAAGGCAACCTGCTCGCAACAGGCTCTCCTAACCGCCAGCTTACCCTGTGGCGGATAAGCGATGGTACACAGCTAAAAACTTGGCGAGTCAAGCCACGAGAAGGAAGCAGACCTAAGTCAGCCGTTGTCTTTGATGTTGCATTTGCAAAACGAGATGGCATCTTGGTCACAGAAAGTTCAAGTGGTTTGATGGAGCAGTTCGAAAGAGTAATAGAGTAATGACAGAATTAGAAAGTCGCGTAAATGAACTTGAAGCAAAGATTGCTTTTCAAGAAGATACCATCGAGACATTAAATGATGAGCTAAAAATCCATCAAGCAAGGCTATCAACCATGCAACACCAGATCAGGTTGCTGGCAGAAAAAATAAAAGAAGGGAAAGACGACGGCATGATGCCGATTGAGCAAGAGCCACCACCGCCACACTACTAAGTACGACCCTAATGATGCGCTAGAGCGCATCATTTACTGTGGTTTAAATACGCCAATCACTTGTTCAAACTGACGCGTTGACGCTTGTACCGCTTCTTCTGGTTGCGTCATTGAATGACCACATGCCACACACTCAACCTTTTCCACATCATGCTCTTTGTATAACATCATCACATCCATTTTATTACAAGCTGGACAAGATGCACCGGCAATAAACCGTTTTTTTGTTCTCACAATACAACCCCACTGACTCTGTGAAAGGCTATTTTAACTTAAGTTCGGATGCTTTTATACGCTTGTTCTCTAGTTATAGATCCATGTTATCATTCAGACAGTGATTTTGAATTGAGCTTATTATGATCCAACTTTCTGATATTGAACTGTTACGTGGCGGAAAAACGCTATTAAAAAATGCCAGCGCGACCTTGTTTGCACAACATAAAGTCGGTTTAGTCGGAGCCAACGGCTGCGGTAAATCGTCTCTATTTGCCTTACTCAAGTCCCAACTGCATGCCGATGCCGGTAACTTTCAAATACCAAAAGACTGGTCAATAGCCTCTGTAAAACAAGAAACACCTGCGCTTTCTATTTCAGCGATGGAATATGTGCTGCAAGGTCATCAGCAATATTATGAGCTGCGCACGGCCTTGCAACAGGCAGAGGCGCAAGGCGATGGTGAAAAACAAGCTCAAGTGCATCAGCAAATGGAGCTGGTTGGCGGTTATAGCATCGAAGCCAAGGCTGGAGAGTTATTGCATGGCTTAGGATTCAGTAATGAACAGCTCGACTACGCCGTAAGTGAGTTCTCTGGTGGTTGGCGAATGCGCTTGAATTTAGCTCAGGCTTTGATCCGCGACGCCGATTTACTGTTACTGGATGAGCCAACCAACCACTTAGATCTAGACGCGGTCTATTGGCTAGAACGTTTTTTAAAAGCCTACCAAGGTACGCTGGTATTGATTTCTCACGACAGAGAGTTTTTAGACGCGGTTATCGACCAAATCTGGCACATAGATCAACAGTGTATCAATGTCTATAAAGGTCACTACTCCCAGTTTGAGCGCCAAAAGGCAGAGCGCATGGCACAGCAACAAGCCATGTACGAAAAGCAACAAGAAACCATTGCGCACCTCGAGCAATTTATTACTCGATTCAAAGCCAAAGCCAGTAAAGCAAAGCAGGCACAAAGTCGTGTTAAAGCCCTTGAGCGTATGGAAAAGCTAGCACCTGCGCATGCCGACTCTCCATTTAGTTTTGAGTTCTCTAACCCAGATAATATCCCTAACCCACTGATGACACTCGATCAAGCACAAGCGGGTTACGGAGATATCACCATACTGCACCAAATTAAGCTCAATCTTGTACCTGGTAGCCGCATCGCATTGTTGGGTAGGAATGGTGCGGGTAAATCAACCTTAATCAAATTACTGGCTGGCGATATTAATCCTCAAGCAGGCGAAGTATTCCAACACCAGGGCTTAAAAGTAGGTTACTTTGCTCAGCACCAACTAGAGTCGCTGGACTTAAATGCCAGTGCCGTCACTCATTTGCAGCGTTTAGACCCACAGGCCACTGAGCAATCACTACGAGATTTCCTCGGTGGTTTTGCGTTTCATGGAGATAAGGCACTCGACCCTGTCGCACCGTTTTCAGGAGGAGAAAAGGCCAGACTGGTATTGGCCATGTTAGTGTATCAATCACCGAACCTACTACTACTCGATGAACCTACTAACCACTTAGATTTAGAAATGCGTCACGCCTTGGTCATGGCATTACAAGGTTTTGAAGGGGCAATGGTCACCGTTTCTCACGATCGTCATATGCTGAAAAACACAGCGGATGAATACTATCTAGTTGATAATGGCACCGTCTCTGCGTTTGGCTACGACCTAGATGAATATTATCAATGGTTACTCAATGCCAATAAAGAAGCGAAGCAAAAGCCAGAAGTAGAAGAAAAAGCGCACTCGAGTGTAAATCGCAAAGAGCAAAAACGCCTTGAAGCCGAATTTAGAAAATCCGTACAACCGCTGAAAAAGTCCATTGATAAACTGGAAAAGCAGCTGGATAAGCTCACCAGTGCGCTCGCAGAGGTAGAATCACAGTTAGCTGATAACAGCCTTTACGAGGCGGAAAACAAGGCCAAGCTAAGCGAATTATTAGCCAAGCAAGCAGACATGACCCCTAAGCTCAACGATACGGAAGAATCGCTTCTTTTAGCCCTTGAAGAGTTAGAGGAAAAAGAAACCCACTTCGCGAGCACCGGCGAAATATGCTGAGCCCCGACAGTTTTTGGCATTATGCCTGTGATGTTTATCGCAACGCGCAGGTCCAACAGGTACTCTTAGAGTGCCAGGACCTGCATGGTAAAAACGTCAACCTGTGCCTCTTACTCGATTATCTCACTGAGCGCTCGGTCCAACTTACCGAGTTGCAAGTTCAGGCCTTAGCATCCAGTGCAGCAAATACAGATAAAACATTACTACACCCATATCGCACTACTCGGCAGCAAGTGAAAAAGCACTTTGATGATTACCCTGAGTACGCAACCTTAAGAAAAAGCTTATTGAGTACAGAACTTGAGCTTGAAAAGCTACAGCAACACTGTCTCATTGAGTTGGTCAATGGCTTTGATTTAGAGCACCGCGTTCAGCAAGTCAGCAACCTAAAACTGTACTTGCCAAAGCAACTCGCCATACGCTTTGAACACGCGAAAACATGATCAAGATCAAGCGCTATCCCGAGTAAATATCGGCTAAATAATAAACTTGATCTCGATCATAACCCTACCCGCAAGGCTCCTCTACTATTTACTCATCGACAAATTGAGGAGTCACAGCCATGAACGTATTCTTTAGAGATTTCTTTTCCGACCCAGTATTGTATTTATCATTCGGTCTACTTGGCGTCGTCATTGCGCTGTGTATCTACTATGTCTATTACTTTGTGAAAAAGGTCAACGAGGCTGAAGTACCAGAGTAAAAGCAAGTCACCTGACTATTGTTAAGTAAATTTAGTTCCCGTTTCAGAATTAAGCACGACGCACAAAGCACCTTATCAGCTTCGCTGGTCGGGTGCTTTTTATATCTCATCGACACACATACTCATTTGGTTGCAGCTTTGGTACACTGTTTAAGTTAACCGTCACAAGAGAATGTCACCGTCCTATGTCAAAGCAGCTTGATCTGAATTTTCGGCCCGCTTGGTGGATGCGCAACCGACACGTTCAAACCATACTTCCTCGCGCATTTCGACCAAACTTAAAAGCCAATGTCAATTTTGAACACCTCTCTACGCCAGATGACGACTTTTTAGAGTTAGCTTGGGCTAATAATGGCAACCCAAATGCGCCTTTGGTTATTGTTCTGCATGGCTTAGAAGGCAATATCAACAGCTTTTATGCCAAAGGGATGTTGCGGGCGCTCACACGCTCTGGGTTAGATGCCGTACTGATGCACTTTCGCAATTGCTCTCGAGAAGTAAACAAGCAACCTCGCGCCTATCACAGTGGTGAAACGCAGGATTTTGGCTTTTTAATTCAAACACTGAGCAAACGCTTTCCGGGTCGAGCGCTGTTCGCTGTCGGTTTTTCTTTAGGTGGCAATGTCCTTGCCAAATATCTCGGTGAAAAAGGCCAAGCAAGCCGCTTAGCGGGTGCGGCAGTCGTTTCTGCCCCCTACCACCTTTCTTCATCATGTCAGGTGATCAGGAAAAGCTGCTATAAGCTCTATCAAAAATATTTATTAGATAGGATGAAACACTCTTTCTCACGCAAGCTCAGCCAAATACAAAGCTCGATTAATCTGACTGCCAATGAACTAGCCAAGATAAACGATTTATGGCAATTTGACAACCGCGTCACAGCGCCACTACATGGCTTTAAGGGTGCTGAAGATTATTACGCTCAGGCCAGTTCACAGCCATACCTTGGCCTAATAGAAACCCCAACCTTACTGATCCATGCAGAGGATGACCCTATGCTTTCAAAGCAAGCGATCCCCCTAGCAGAGCAGGTCAGTAAACAGGTTAAGTTGGCGGTCTCTTCAAAAGGCGGACATGTTGGCTTTATTGCGGGTAACAACCCATTCAAGCCTGTTTACTGGCTCGAAAAGGTCGTGCCTGACTATATTCATTCACTTATTAAATAGCGGTATCTGTATGCTTATTCCTTATCAACAAATTGCCCCCGAAACACTCGATAGTTTAATTGAGCATTATGTTTTGCGTGAAGGCACAGACTATGGCGATAGCGAAATCACCACAGAGCAAAAAGTGGCGCAAGTAAAAGCACAACTGCAAAGTGGAGAAGCATTAATTGTCTTCTCAGAGCTCCATGAGTCCGTGAATATTGTCAGCAAAGCTGAGTTTCATGCGATGCAAAGCCAAGATTATACCTCTGAGCCCATTTATTAATAATTCAGCGATTAAAATAACACCGCATATTGAGCCTTTATAATTAGTTGTTACAATCAAACTTCACAATCATAATAAAGGCGCAAACATGAAGTTAAGCTTAGCTCTTTGTGTTCTGGCATTGGCAACCACCTCTGTCCATGCAAAAGAATACACCGCATCCGAACGTGCCATTCGCTTGGCACAAGAAAACCTGCTCATCGACACCCATATTGATGTTCCTTATAGAATTAACATGAAGTGGGACGATGTCTCAAAAGCCACCGAAGGCGGGGATTTTGATTACCCACGCGCTATGCAGGGCGGACTCAATGCGCCTTTTATGTCAATTTACATTCCTGCCAGTCTTGAGTTTGAGGGGAAAGGGAAAAGCTATCAGCTTGCCAACCAGCTCATTGATGGCATGGAAGCGCTGGTTCATCGTGCGCCACATAAGTTTGCCATTGCCCACAGTACTAAAGATATTGAGTCACAGTTTGACAAAGGCTTGATGTCAATTGCGATGGGTATGGAGAACGGCTCGCCTATTGAAGGAGAGATGAAGAACTTACAACACTTCTTCGACAGAGGCGTACGCTACATCACACTGGCACACTCTCAAAGTAACCATATTTCTGACTCGTCTTATGATTTACGTCGAAAATGGAAAGGCCTCAGTCCCTTTGGTAAAGATCTGGTTGTCGAAATGAACAAAGTGGGCATGTTGATAGATGTCTCACACATTTCTGATAAAGCGTTTTATCAGGTCATGGAGATCTCAAAAGTACCCGTGATTGCATCACATTCATCACTGCGAAAATATACACCGGGATTTGAGCGCAACATGGACGATGACATGTTATTGGCGTTGAAAAAAAATGGCGGTGTTATCCAAATAAACTTTGGCTCGAGCTTTGTCACCTCAGCCTCACGAAAATGGTATGACAAGCGTAGCGAGGCAGAACAAGAAGCGACAAGCCGCGGTGCCACAAAAACGGACTTTCGTGCAGCGTATTTAGCACGTAACCCATTTCCATTCGCCTCTTTAGAGCAGGTACTAGACCACATTGATCATGTGGTTAAACTGATTGGCATCGAGCACGTCGGTATTGGCTCGGATTACGATGGCGTAGGCGACTCACTGCCAATCGGACTTAAGGATGTTTCTACCTACCCGAATCTTGTGCAAGGCCTACTTGATCGCGGTTACAGCGATAAAGACATTAAACTGATTTTAGGTGGGAATACCCTTAGAGTTTGGAAACAAGCTGAAGCGTTTTCTGCTCAATTTTAATTTAGATCAGGTGGGCTATTCAGCCTGCCTGCGCTTTTATCCGCAACTAAATAAAACACGGCTTTTTGCAATATAAAATCCCCAATTTAGACACTTCTAAATATCGACTTCCAATTAATTAATGCGTGTTGGCATGCCCTATACTGCCTCACTATAATGACAGCCAATCCAATCTGAGGCATACGTGTGAGGAAATGATATTGATTTACAAAAGCAGCGAAAGCCCACGCCCCCACTGCAACATATTATGGTATTAGCACAGACAACTGTGGCCGATTAAGCAACTGATTTCTCTTGAAATAGTTTTGCAAGTATCAGGCCTATCTCTAGATGGGCAAGCTGTTGTATTTTGACATGTAGAACCCGGTCTTGTGGTATTAAATGCCGCACCACCGGCAACCTTTGGTGTTTGCTCTGTCATGACACTTTGGCTTTTAGACAACGTTTTTAGTTTTTTCTTTTGAAGAGATAATTTCATTTTAATTTCCTTTTTAATTTTAAGTTAGAAGCAGCGCCGCTTTCCATTATTAATCTAATTTATAAGCCAAAATCTTCAAAGTAATCCCACGTAAAGTTTTGTAAACTTGTAATTTATATTTATTTCTCACATGACATGTATTAAGTTATTTTTTGAGGTGACGTCTAAACGGTCGCTTTTATTTTGGATCAGTTAAAAAGGAAAATTTAATGAAATTAAAAATAGAGAAAAAGCAGCTTAAATCGCTTACACATGAAAAAGTAATAGACCCTGCACAGACACCAAATATCGCAGGGGCGAGAACCGCAAATACAGCATGCTGCCAAGCTTCAATTGCACATAGCTGCATTGATAACCGCTCATCTTGCCGTTGTTAAATAAAAAAGACATAACCAGCGTACTGAATAGTGCGCTCATTTAAAAAACAGAAAAAAATTATTTCAATGAATATGAGTAATATAAATTTAAATGGGGAATTTATTAGGAATATTGCTTTTGGTTAATACAGGGAGTTGGTTGCGGGAGCCGGATTTGAACCGACGACCTTCGGGTTATGAGCCCGACGAGCTACCAGGCTGCTCCATCCCGCGCCTGTATTGTTAAGTCTGTTTTGCTTCTTTCTTAACTAAGAAGTTGGTTGCGGGAGCCGGATTTGAACCGACGACCTTCGGGTTATGAGCCCGACGAGCTACCAGGCTGCTCCATCCCGCGCCTGTAATGTTAAGTTTGTTTTGCTTCTTTCTTAACTAAGAAGTTGGTTGCGGGAGCCGGATTTGAACCGACGACCTTCGGGTTATGAGCCCGACGAGCTACCAGGCTGCTCCATCCCGCGCCTGTATGCATCAATAAATCGATGCTTCTTTAAATCAGTGCTTTGCAGCTCTTCCTTAAAGAGGTCGCTATAATATCTAAATTTATTTTTATTGCAAGGATTTGACAAAAAATAATTGCTCAAATGAACAAAAATACGGCAAAACTGTGTTTTTCTTTATAAAAGCACGTATTTGAGTAGAAAGCTTAACGTGCCAACCGCGTATTTTACCCACGTTACATGACAAAAATACGCAGCCAGAACCTTACTCATTACCTTTGATGAGGGCTGATCAACTTCTGAAACTGCCAATCAGGGTGACCCATAACAATAAAGTCAGGGTTTTCAGTGGTCTCTCTTTGGTTATAAGTCAACGGATTGAATTGTGCATCAGTAATACATCCGCCCGCTTCTTCTACAATCACTTGAGATGCCCCCGTGTCCCACTCTCCTGTTGGGCCGACACGTAAAAAGCAATCCGCTTTGCCTTCAGCGATAATACACGCTTTTAATGAGCAAGAGCCCAGAGCAATCGTGTCAAACTGACTATTTAAATACTGGCTCACTGCTTCAATTTTTTGTCGTCGGCTCACAGCAAGCGTTAGCGTATCAGGTGGCGCCACGAATATTTGCTCATCCGTCTCACCTGAGCGCTTATATGCCCCCGCCCCTTTAGTCGCAAAATAAGTGACATTTTTTGCTGGCCAATGGATCACACCCAATACGGGCTGATTCCCCTCAATCAAAGCAATGTTGACCGCAAAGTCGCCACTTTGCAAAATAAACTCGCCGGTTCCATCCATTGGGTCTAAAAGCCAATAACGTTGCCAATCTTGTCGCTGTTCAAGCGGGGGAATAGGCGTTTCTTCAGACATCACGGGAATATCCGGCGCGAGCGCTTTTAAGCCATTGAGCAATACCTCATTGGCAGCCAAATCAGCGGCAGTGACAGGGGTATGATCAGACTTTTCTTGCTGACCAATATCATCTTGCTGATAAATGGCCATAATAGCCTTACCTGCCAATTGCGCAAGTTCAATACATGGCTCTAAGTAGGTTTGCAATTTAAACCTCCTTTAATAAATGCTGCTGTAATAACAACAGTGCAGCCACACTTCGCGCTTCAGTAAAGTCACTTTGATCCAGTAGAGATTGCCAGTCATCAAGGGGCCATTTCACCACCACCAGCGGTTCCGGCTCATCTCCTTCTAAACGTTCAGGGTACAAATCTTTTGCAAATAAAATATGCATATGTGCTTTGAAATAGCTGGGCGCAAGAGAAACCGTTTTTAAGTCGACAAATTCATTGGCGCCAAATCCGACTTCCTCTTTTAATTCTCGATTACCGGCTTCTATGGGTGTCTCACCTGGATCAATGAGCCCTTTAGGGAAGCCCAGTTGATAGTCATGTGTGCCTGCACAGTATTCTCTTACTAATAATAGTTCATTTTCAGCCGTTATTGGCACAATCATGACCGCCCCGCGACCACCACCTTTAACCCGCTCGTATTGCCTTCGCTCACCATTTGAAAACTCTAAGGATAAAGCTTCAACGGTAAACAACCGGCTCGAGGCAACGACATCAGATGACAAAATTTCCGGCGGACAGGGATGCTTTTTCTGTGACATAAACTTTTATTTGCTATGATGTGGATAACCTAATCATAAAGCCTTTGCAGTTAAAAGCCTATGCTAAATTGGTCAAAAATCGATACCGTCTTACTCGATATGGACGGCACCCTTTTAGATCTTCATTTTGATAACCATTTTTGGTTGGAGATCATCCCCAAAGCCCATGCACTCAGACAGGGCCTTACGCTTGAACAAGCTCGCGCAGATATTCTTGCCAGATATGAAGCCGTAACAGGGCAGATTGAATGGTATTGCCTTGATTACTGGCAAGCAGAACTTCAGCTACCGATTATGGAACTCAAACGCGAAGTGGAACATCTCATTTCGCTCAGAGAGGATGTGCCAGACTTTTTACAGGCGCTCAAAGATGCAGGTAAAGAATTGGTGCTACTTACCAATGCCCACCCAGATAGCTTAAGCCTTAAAATAGAGCGCACTCAGCTGATTGGCACGCAATTCGATGGCTACTTGGACAAGCTTATTTCGACCCATGAATACGGTGTCAGTAAAGAAAGTCAGTCTCTTTGGCAGCAAGTGCAAGCAGACCTTGGTTTTGATAAGTCGCGGACTTTATTTGTAGATGACAGCTTAAGCGTATTGGCTGCTGCAAAAGAATATGGCATTGGCCACTTATTGGCGATCAATAACCCTGACAGTCAGCAACCTCCAAAGGAGATCACTGACTATATGGCCATCAGTGACTATCGTACACTCTTACCCATTACGTAAATTACGCAGGGTAGCGTGCCTGTAAGCCGCTATATACTTGCTTAGCAAAGTCTGGATGCTCAATGTCTAGACTTTTAACTATCTCCACCAAGTGCTCATTATCCTCTTTGCCATCCCACTCTTTGATGTAGGTACCCTCTTTGTAACCGTGATCTTGACGGAAGAAGTTCAACGTATTTTTACCCACATACCCTCGGTATAAATCATCGATACTCATACCAATTTGCGCCATGCATCCTGCAAATGCTGCCGCATTAAATGCTTTGTCAGCCACAGCACTGGCTGCCAACAACTCAAGCGTTTGTTTGAAGTCATCAGCTTGGCTCGGAGCAGCAAGCTCTTTATCTAACTGCTTTGCCAACTCTTCAAATGAGGTTTCGCCATCAATACGCAGTGATAAACCAAAGTGAAAAATATCTACCAGCTCTAAGATCACCTGCTCTGTGTCTGGCGTTTGTTTTTTCCACCACTTCCAACCGTAGTGGTCTAGCATTTCTGCACACTCGACCCAAATTGCTCGATACCATTCAAAACCCTGACTAAACCATTGCTCATGCACCTTGGTATTCATCGCATTTTGCATTTCCAGCATTACCACCAGCTTTGTGATATTTGCAGACATATTCGCTCTCTTTGACCTGATAAATTATAAAAGTTACACACAATATCATACCCGAGCGAAAGCCTTTCGTCACTTTGCCTGTCTTATATCACTGACCAATCATTTTTATCGAGGAACTTATGCAAGTATTACTCTTTGCTTTACTGTTAGCTGTGCTACCAAGCGCATCTGCGGCCACTGTCACCAACATCAGTAATTCACAAGAAACGGTGGCGCCGCTGCTACCGGGATTAGAGGCGCCAGCGATAACATTAAAAAATAGTCAGGGTAAAGCGGTCGATTTAGCCAAGCTATATCAAAACAAAACGACCCTAGTGGTCGTTTATCGTGGCGGATGGTGCCCATACTGTGTGCGCCAACTAAACGGGATCCAAAAAATTGAGCCGCAACTGAAAAAATTAGGTGTGCAGATAGTGGCTATCTCACCAGACTCACCACAGTCTCTTGCTAAAAGCACCATAGAGTCACCCAATTATATGCTGCTGTCTGATGCTGAGCTGGCTTATTCTCAAGCACTCGGGTTGGCTTACTACTTGGATGACAAAACCGCCAAAGCATATCGTAACAAGTTAGGCGTGAACTTTGTCGACCTCGATGGGAAGGACCGTGTTGCACTCCCTGTGCCTGCAGTCTTTGTTATCGATAAAAAGGGCTTAATTCAGTTCCAATACGCGAATCCAAATTACAAAGTGCGTTTGGATGAAAATGTGTTACTCGCTGCAGCGACAGCAGCCAGTAAACTTTAAACGAGGCGATAAGTGGTGTCAGCTGAGCTGCTGTCACCACTTTTTTATTTATCGATTCTCTAATCGGTTGTAATCAAATAGACCAAACTCTACACCTCGCGCCTGCTGGGCAATCTGATGCAGTAAGTCACTATATTGCCAAAACTGAGGATGGGTGCGTCTGATCCCAAACTGCGCTTTTAACGCCTGATAACTTGCTTCATCCGAGACCTGCTTTAAGCCATCGCTAAACGCGGTGATGTGCGCTTGATTTGGCAAGTACCATATGGCTTCAGGGTAATCTCCAACAAAACCTGGTAACAGGGTCACATAATCCTCTTTATACGCTCGCTGACCTGCTTCATTCAGTAAAGATGAGATATTAAAATGGGCATTGTGGCGCAGCAAGGTATAGCCCTTGAGTTCGCCCAACTCGTCGCTTGCCAAAATAAACGTCACTTGCGGCAATGTATTGATGGCTTCAATGGATAAATGACTCAGTATTTTTAACGTCTCAGGGACTGACGTGTAATCATATTCTGTATGCAATACAGGTGTTAAATAGGCTGTCAATTTGTCATAGAGCTCGCGTTGTGGGTCGTGACTGTGATACTGAATATGGCTCGGTGCGCCCAACAAGCTCTTGCGATTAATAAACTCGCTTAAACTCAAATGAGAGTTGCGGTACCAGTGCTGTTTAATGGCTTGGCGGTGGCTTTGCGGCAGTAAATTCAAAAAGTTCTGCTCGCCTTCCAGGCGCAAAAAGTCCATATATAATCGCGTTATTAATTGATGACCTATATTGCCATAGACGTCAAAACCAGCCACCAGCAAATAATGAATGCGTTCAAACAGTGCATAGTCTAATACCCAAGCGGTTTTTGGCTGCTGCCCCACAAGCCCTTTGACAACGGTTGCACTGTTAAAATGACGGAAAATAGTCAAGGCTGCATTGGGGTTATGACCATCTCCTTGCCAGATCAAGTTTAAGTCTAACTTACCACCTTGGTTAAATATCTCTTCCGACAAGCGCGTTTTTGCTTCGAGGTAATCGCTTTGATGTTTGGCGTATTTTGCCCAGCTCGATAGCGGCAAGGCATTACTCTGCTCAGCTGCCGGCAACAACAAATCATCATCATGGGCTATCAACAGTGCTTCTATCGCTGGGGACGCATTTTTATCAGGGTCAACAAAGGTTACCCAGAAATGGTCATTAATCACATTCAGGGCGATTTGCCCGCGACACACAGGGCCTTTAATGAAGCCTTTTACGATCAACTCAGCTTCGTCCAACATAAATTGATAGCGCGACTTAACCGGTATGGCTGCAAATGTCTTAAATGGGTTTGCGGCCAATTTGGGCGCATAACCGGGCAACTCAGATACTTGATAATCACTGCCAATAAATTGCGCATACAAGCGGGCCATTTTTTTATCACTGAGTGCCAGCGGCAGATGTGTTTTAGACAAAATGGTGCTGCGCTCATGCATCAGGCGATAATAAACTCGTGAGACTTTCGGGTCGTCAAATGGCCGAACAGTCGCGATCAACTCAATCGGCTCTCCTGGTGGAGTTTTTGATCTCACTAACTTAAAAAAGTCTGAATGGCTATGGTCACTAAAGTAGATGTTGGCCAAATACCAATGTTCATAAATATAGCGTGCAGCCAGCTGATGTTTATTGCCTGATTGATTTAAAAACGCTTCCCATTTATCGACCTGAGTAATCACAGAGGTCTTTGGCGCGGGGACTTCCCCCATCCGTGCGCCTTGCTCTAGCCAACTCTGTAGCTGAGCATATTCTTGAGAGGTCAGTGCCGGTAAACCATAGGGCATGCCGGCATGTGGATTGGTCTTAGCGTATTGCTCATACTCATCCATGGTTGGGCAAGTCTGTTGTCTATCTAATGAAAAGTCGTACTCTTCACCTAAGACTGATTGCACAGGAAACGCCGTGCGCTGTTTAAGCAGTAGACTGTGATACATCACACTGCCTTGCAAATTAGCGTAAGGGGTTTGCACACGTTCATTTAATACTGGCGTAAACCCCTTATCTCGCCACTGGGCAGTCGTAGTTGCATCAAATAAGAGGCGCGTTGGTGGTGTCGCTAAGATACGCGTACCGTCATACACCAACGCTTTACTCAATCCGCGCTCAATGCCTTGTGGCGAACTCAGCTTCAGCTGACAAGGCGCATCGTAGCAGCCGTGACACACCACACAGCGATTATCCAAAATGGGCTTCACTTGCTGCAGATACTGCGCGCCACCTTGACGGTAATCAACCACACGTTGACGTGGTTGCTCTGGTCCAAATAAATCATCATAGTGACTCACTCCCAGTATGGCACAGCCACTAAGTGCTAACAGGGCACTGGCCAGCCAAATCACGCGCTTTTGCAACATGTACTACCCTCTTCGCTTAACTATTTTTTGCCGTCTCTTCGTCTTCTTCTTCATCTTCATCTTCGTCATCTAGACCAAGATCGAAGGTTGGCATCATGTCGACAGGTGGAGAAACAAATAGCATCTCTTCGCCTACTGGGCTTAAAACCGCACTGAGCACAGGACCATGATTTAAAATAAGCTGCGCTTGATGTCCATCATTCAAAGCGGCTGTAAAGCTGGCTTCAATGTCAGTCACCGCATAGTCATCTAATGGAATGCTCATGCTTTGCTCTGGCGCGGGGTTTTGGCATAAGTTCGCGAGTAAGTCAGCGGTTAAGTTAACCGACAATTGCATGTCGGGTGACTCAATATCGCGATTTTCTAGTTGCTCATTTAATTGAAAAAGAGGAAGTGTTAATGGCGTATTTTCTTGCAGTTCCATACGGGTCTCTGAGGTGATTTTTTTGCAAGTGTAGCATAGTTCACCAGCGCAGCCCCGAACAACAATGTGTGGGCCGCTGTGCTCGACCCATCGCCGTCATTTAATTACCAAGGTAATAACTCACCGTTTGAGTGCCAAAATGATCCTGTGTTTGTCAGATTGAGCGCTTCTATACGCAAGATCAATCGCTCTGCTGACGTCTGAGCTGAAATGTCACCGGCAAAGTTGACCATTTGCGTTTGTACAAATCCAGGGTGCAGTAGTGCCACAGCAATGCCTTTAGGTTTAAGTTCATGGGCCAAACTAACCCCAGCAGCATTGAGCGCGGCTTTTGACATACGATAGCCAATATAAGCACCTGAGCCATTGTCTTCAATTGAGCCCATACGACTGGTGATCATCGCCACTTTAGCGCCGCTTGTAAGCTGAGCTTGCAGTGCATGTGTCACGCGCACTGGGGCCACCGCATTGACAGCCAATTGGGCTTCTAGCTGGGAAAAATCCATCTCAGCAAGACTTTCATTACTAAAAATACCAGCATTATTTATCAGTATATCAATGGTCTTCGATGCCATTAATTCAGCTAGACGCGCAACATCCTGCTCAATACTTACATCAATATTATCAATCACGTCTACGTTTAATGCATCAAGCTCTGCAGATGAGCGTCTCACCACAGCCGTTACTTGATGGCCCTGTGCCTTATATTGACGACAAAATTCCAGTCCAATGCCTCTATTTGCTCCAGTGATCACTACGTGTTTGGTCATGTTTCCCTCTTCGTTTAGGTCGCGATTTATCTTAATTGTTGGGGCAAACACAGTGGGATTCAAGAGAATAATTACACGCAAACTGCCTGCAATTGAAGACTTCTGCTAGGCTTAAACCAAGCAGCAAAGATTAGGAAGAACTGTGTATCGCTTAATTGCATTGATGTTACTGTGGGTATGCAATCAGTCATTAGCCAAAGAGTTCAACATCAATATCAGTGAAGGGTTGTCATTCCATTTAGCCAAAGAGCAAATCGAGGATATCTTCACACGCATTTATGGCCCACTGGATATCCAACCGAGCTTTCACTACTTGCCAACACAGCGTGGATTGCAATGGGTCGACAGTGGCCGCTTTGATGCGGAGGCTGGACGTGCCGCAAATGAAATGAGCGCATACACTCAACTTATTGCTATTCCGACCCCCTTAGCCACTGTTCGACTTGCGGTATTTTGCTTAAAACCAGAGCTGTGTCACATCAGCAATGACAGTGACATCATCACCATTGAAGGAAGCTTGATCACCACCAGCTTTTGTCGACGTACTAAGCTCACTTGCCATGGTGTTAAAAACAATGTTTCTGCATTTCAGGCATTAACACGACATCACAGTGACCAATTGCTTGCAACCGATCACTTTAGTATTGGCTCTTTATGCAGCTCCGGACTGAATAAGATTTATATGCGTATTTTACCCACCAAGGGCATTATGATACGCCACTATATCCACAAAAAACATCAAGCATTGGTGCCAAAGCTTGATAGCATTATTCAAGGCATGATGAAAAGCGGCGAATTTGCCGCTTTTATTGATCGCATCAACAATGGGTTTGCCGATTGCGATGGTGAAATTATCAAGCTAACAAACCATGTTCCGGCTAGCTTGTGATTTCATCCATAGCAGAGGCCATAATGGAAAATACCGCTCCTTGAGGGTCGGTTATCACAGCAAAACGCCCAACTTGTGGGATATCCGTTGGTGGGACACAGACCTCGCCACCCAATGAGGTTGCTTTTTCAGCTAACTTGTCACAGTCCAGCACCGCAAAGTACAACATCCAATGTGGTGGCAGACCTTGCCATTCATCCGTCATTTCGAGCATACCTGCGACGGGTTTACCCTGATGACTAAACACCACATAATCCATATTTTCCATCGCCTGATGATCAGCTTGCCAACCCAGTAAATTACAGTAAAAGGCTTCACTTTTGGCACTGTTTTGACTGGCCAATTCATACCAATAAGGGACATTTGCTTCGAGTTCTCGCTGAGTGCCTGTGTGCGCACCTGCTTGCCACAGGGCAAAATGCGCCCCTCCAGGTTCATGTAGCATCACCATGCGTCCAGCTTCTGGTACATCATGGGGGCCTGCAATGATCTCAGCCCCTAATGCCGTTGCCCGCTCGGCCAACTCATCCACATTATCTACCGCAATATATCCAAGCCAATGACTTGGAATTTTTGCCGCTTGCTGCTCTGGCATCATTTCATACATGGCAGCAATATCAACGCCATGCTTTTGCAGCATGGTGTAATAGCAATCCTCACCAATGGGCTGATCAACACTTTGCCAATCAAACAACTGAGTATAAAAACTTTTGCCTGCCGCCCAATCTGCGCTGCAAAGCTCAGACCAACAAAACTCGCCTACCTGACTTCGTTCAATCAGTGCCATGTGCTCAATTCCTATCTTGCTGTTTACTCTGTACAGTTAAGCAGATTTTAGGTCATTCGCAATGATGACATGACAGTAAATAAGTTCGCGCCAAACACCGATTTACATGTCTGAAGCGGAAATAAACTGGCTAGCATCTTTGGGCTGAAATACTTTTATTTGCGCCGCAGCCACCGTATCTCCATCACAGAGAATTTGCCCATCAAACAGAGCGAGCCCCGACTCGTCCTGATGAACTTGTGCCACATGAATTCGCAGCGTTTTCCCTGCTTGAAAATACGCGCACTGAGCTTGGTATTGACGTGTGCCCAGTAAAAACCCGATGTCTACCGCTTGTCCTGCATCCAACGCATTCGCGCCGGCAAGGGCTGCGATAGTTTGCGCGATATACTCAATACCCACATAACTCGCGACCCCTTGCTCTGTCATAAAAGTCGACTGTGCATCTAGGGTGACTTCACCAGTGGCTTGCTGCTTATCGTATTCGACAAACCGGCTCAGCAATGCCATTGGCGCTCGATGTGCTATCAACTGATCGATGTCATAGCGATTTTGCTGCATCGGCCTGACCAATTAACACACTGATATTGTTGCCACCAAATGCAAAGGAATTGCTCAAGCAAATACGCGAAGCCTGTTGAGTCACTGATTGCACCAATTGGATCGGATCTAGAGATTCATCACGTGGCTTTGTCATTTTGTGCGGCGGAAGCGGCGTCTCTGCATCAGTCAAATGCAGCCAGCATAAACCCAACTCGAGCGCACCCGCGGCACCGAGCGTATGGCCTGTTAAACGCTTAGTAGAACTACAAGGCACCTTATCCGAGAACAAGGTATACACAGCCCTTGACTCCATTTCATCATTTTTAATTGTCCCTGTCCCATGAAGGTTTATGTAATCCACATCTTCTGGGGTACGATTGGCCATCTCCAACGCAATATTAATGGCACGGATAGCACCATCCCCGCTGGGATCAGGCGCTGAAATATGATACGCATCTGATGTCTCCCCAACGCCCAACAATGCCACTGGGCCGGGCTGTTTGGACATCACAAAAAATGCAGCGGCTTCACCGAGGTTGATCCCGTCGCGACTTTCACTAAATGGCTCGCACAAGCTTTGTGAGGTTGAGTCCAGTGCTTCAAAGCCATTCACAGTTAATTGGCACAGCGAGTCAACACCACCGCATAGCACCACATCTGCCATATCGGTATCGAGCAGCATATGCGCAGTCGTCATCACTTTAGTGCTCGAGCTGCAAGCTGTTGAAATAGTGTAAGTTGGCCCATTTACACCCAAATATTCAGCGAGGAACTGTGCCGGTGCAATCAGTTCCTGACATTGATGGCCATACTCTGCAGGAAAAGCATCTGTCGCCATGTAATGCGCGACCGCTTCCTCAGCCGTGCGCACCCCTGCCGTCGTCGTGCCAATGATCACCGCGATGCGTTGACTATCAAACTTAGCTAACAAGGGAGATAATGTTGGTTCAAGCTGTTGTACGGCCATTAATGCCAGCGCATTATTACGCGTCTGCTGATACGAGGGAAAAGCAGACATATCCGGTAATGCCCCTTTTACTTTACCCACATAGACAGGATCACCGTCCAAATGCAACTCATGGTCTAAGCTCTGATACTCTAGTTCTGGGTGATGTAGCGCCTGTTTGACTTCGCTTTTATTATTTCCAAGCGCGCACACAACCCCAAAATCATTTAAAAATGTCGTCATAATTTAACTCAACCCTACGCTTCTTTGAGTGTATTTTGATAGCACACACATTTGCCAACACTGTGTGTGCTATCAGTTTCAAAATATCCTTTCTTTTGCACCTGAGCTCATCAGTATTCACTGAGATATTACTCGCGGTTTTTACTTTCGTGCCACAATGAACCCCGATTACACAGCTGATGCAGCAATGGCCTCTCGTAACCTTTGAGCAAGCGGTTGTGGGGTTGTAAATTGCATGGCTTTACTGGCCATTTCCACAGCCACTTGCGTGGTCACGCCCGTTGTAAGCTTTTTACCGGTCTCAACATCCGTGATCAAATACGCGATTTTTAGCCGGTCTTCATACTCCAACAATTGGGCAGACACATTAATTTTTTGCCCGAATACACACGACCCCACAAACCGCGTTTGCATATCGATAATTGGCCACACATAGCCAATTTTCTCCATATTGTCATAGCCGCATTCATAGGCGCTCAATAACTTGCAACGCGCTACTTCAAAATAACGCGCATAGTTACCATGCCAAACCACATTCATGGGATCGCAATCATGAAACGGAATTTCAATTTCTACACTGGCCTCAAGCAACGGCTTAAGCTTTTTCATATAATGCCCACTTCTGAGTTTGAATCGCCGCGATGGTCTCTCTTAATACTGACTCAAGCGGTCTATCTTCTTCTAACATTGGAAAAAGCGTATCAATATCATCAAACATGGCACCCACACTTGGGGCCAGATCATCACGGCTCAGTTGATTTTGACGAATGCGTAAACGCACGCCTTGCACAGCCGCCAGTAACGTACTGGCCAACACTTGCTCTGTTAGCTGTAATACACGAAGCGCATCTCTTGACGCAATCGTGCCCATACTCACCTTGTCTTGGTTGTGACACTCTGTTGAGCGAGAAAAAACACTGGCAGGCATGGTCAATTTTAGTGCTTCTGCGGTGTACGCTGATGCACCAATCTGCACGGCTTTGAAACCATGGTTAATGTATTTACGCGCTTCGCCGCTGGCCGATAAGTTAGATGGCAGCCCATTGTTGTAACGGGTATCCACCAAAGATGCCAACTGGCGATCCGCTAAATCTGCAAGGTTAGCAACGGCTGTTTTCATCGAGTCCATCACCATCGCAATATGCCCCCCATAAAAGTGCCCGCCATGCAACACGTGCTCCCCAACGCCATCGATTATTGGATTGTCATTGGCCGAGTTAAGCTCATTCTCAATGGTCGACTCGAAAAAAGGTAAGCTATCTTCTAACACCCCAATCACATGAGGCGCACAGCGAATAGAATAGCGGTCTTGCAATCTAGGCGAGTTGCGCGGATGTTCCACATGTCTTAAGTCCGAACGGATCCTTGCCGCAACTTGCTGCTGACCCAAATGCGGCTTAACACTAAATAAAATTTCATCAAAATGGTGTGAGTTGCCTTGTAATGCAATACTTGCCAATGAGGTGATACGCGTTGCAAGTCGACTTAAATAGCGTGCTCGCTCATAAGCCAAGCAAGATAATGCGGTCATCACAGCCGTGCCATTCATAATCGCAAGACCTTCTTTTGGGCGAAGTGTGATGGGCATTAATCCCAAGGTTTCCATGACTTCTTTCGCAGCACGCACTTCCCCTTGATACATCACGTTGCGCTCCCCAACTAAGGCCCCTGCGACATAGGATAGAGGTGTTAAGTCTCCGCTGGCCCCTACAGAGCCCTCCTGTGGGATCTGTGGAATAACATCATGGTTAATGAAATCTCGCAGCAGTTCTAACATCGGCCAATCAACCCCAGAATACCCTTGGCATAATGAAGCTAGGCGCGTTGCTAAGATTGCTTTACCTTGCACTTCATCAAAATACGCCCCAAGCCCACAACCATGAAAACGCGTCAGATGCAGTGGCAATTCATTGACAAGATCTAGTGGTATATCCACGGTGACAGAGTCACCATACCCGGTTGTTACGCCATAAATAACGCCTTCTTCTTGCAATAACCCATCTAAAAAAGCCACCGCTGAATTTATTTTTTGTTCAAACTGGGGGTTGCAACTGATCGATGCTGTGGCGCGGCTCATCGCAATATCAACCACATCTTTAATCGTCAGCCTTCCTTCGCCAAACGTGATAAAACTGTTACTCACTCACCTACCCTCTTCACATTAAAATGCGTTGAACCACATGATCACTTTGCCAATGGTTGTGCTTGGTTTGTGACTATCACATCACGACATTCATACCTTGCAAGCACACAACTTTAACAAGCTCATTCAACGTTTCCTTACGTCATTCAAATTGCCCACCCATACGAGACACTTTGAATCCTCAAACTAATCATAAATTAAAACAACAACCTGCCAGTGCCATGCTGCCCCTCACGAGAGTGATATTTAAACATCACCTTGTTGCCCCCTGACTTATTCAGATTTAATATCACCTGACTATTTGGGTGGACAACTTTTTGAAATTTCAGCGCTTGCACTTCCATCACAGGAGCTGAGAAAAATGGAAAATAACGCAGTGCGAAGTACACCGCCCAATCGATCAACACAACACCAGGCAAAACGGGGGCATTGGGAAAATGACCTTGAAAGTACATTACGTCAGCTGTAATACTGAGTTGTAGCACCACCTCTTGCTGGTTTTCAGTGACAACCTGATTCTCGGGTATTTTTATCTCGTTATTCAAACAAACCCTCCAAATTTGCAATGGTCACTTTGCCTTGTTCATTGACTGGCAGAGTCTCAACATAACGCCACTTTTTAGGCACACAGATCAGCTCAAACTTACTTGCTAAGTGTTTTCTTAACTGTTGGCTTAACTCAAACCCTGACCTTTCGCCAACTGACTCATTAAGTACCACAACAGCCGCCAACTGTGGCCTTTGACGCTTAATAATCAGTAGCCGACACGTGTCTACTCCATCATGTTCACAGAGGTAGCGCTCCAAATCTGATAAATTGACCCGCTTTTCTTCGATTTTGACCGTCCTATCAATACGCCCTAACAACTTAAACTGGCCATTTGGATATATCTCAACTTTGTCATCCATCTTGATTTCAACGTTGTCTAAATAGCCAGAGTCCAATATCAAACGCTGCGTATTCGCCTGCGCACGCACCTTAATAAGCTCAAACGGCGTCCAAAGCGGTTGGAACGCTTGGCCGTGAATACGCTGAGCAATGCCACCTGACTCTGTACTGCCATACACTTCATAAAACATGGCGCTAAGGTTTCCATAGAGACTGCTCACCGCATGCTCGCTCAGTACGCCGCCAGAAGATACGAAACAACAAAGCTTATCTGCGTAATCATCAAGCACCGTGTCTTCACTTAATCGCTCAAGAAATGCAGGGCTCGAAACCACCACCACTCGACGAGTTTGTGGCTGAGCTAAAATAGGTAAAAAATGTTCGGGGTATGCCTTTGTCGCATAGGTCGTTGCACCCAGCTGCATAGGTAAAAGCACTCTAAATAGCAAACCATAAATATGATAATGGGGCACTGTTGGAATAAAAGTGGTCGCACCTTGGTGAGGAAACTGACCCACTAACTGATTAAGCTCCCTGAGCAAAGCTACCCAAGACTTAATGATCAATTTACTTTTGCCCGTCGAGCCTGAGGTTGAAAATACGAGCTGTCCAGTACTAGGCCAAATTGCCTGTTGGGCAAACTCATTCTCGCCACGCACAGTCATTTTATCTATATGATGTGACTTAGCTTGCCATGGGGCATTGCCGCACACCAAATCGCAATTTTGCTGCGCTTCAGACAAGGTCTCGGGCTGCATATTGGCGGGTAAAACGACCTCAACGCCTTGGTTGAGTAATGCAAATAACTTGTAGCAAAACGCCCCTGGTTCAGTATCGAATAAGGCAGCCCTTATCGCCGTTGCTTCAGTATTATTGGCCTGTATACGCTTTATTTTTTGCTGGTACTCGGCACAATAACGCCAGAAAGTATCAGCATTCATTTCATTGTGTTCGTGATCCACAAACGAAAAAGCCTGTGGTGAACAGTCGATTGATTCAAGCATAAGTTACTTAGTGTATGTCCTTATTTTCGGCCATTTTAAATGGCCAGTTCTACCAATGCCTGGTGTCATTTGTTATAGCTCGCACAAACTTTGCGGTTGAAAGTGTTTTTCATACCAACAAAGAACAATGCATAAACTAAAAGCCATCAGCGTTGAGAACTAGCTCCCGCTTTACAGCCAATAATCAGACAGGATACACATCCTCACCACCCAAATTCAGCGCAGTTACAGCTCAATATCTGGCATAATTTCCTTTTTAAATCCCTAACAAGGTACTTGACGCTTTTCACAGACAATCAACGCATTTGTGTTAAGCGAGTAGGCTCGTCTTTCATTTAAAGCGCTTTCACAGCCAACCTTGATGAAGATTGACCGTTGGGAAATACAAGTTTATGCAGGCTCATGGCTGGCAATAAAAGCGCATAGACTCGCAACAGAAGCAAAATGCTGCTTCGTGCCTTCGCTGTTTGCGTCAATTTTTACGCCATATTGCTTTTTAATTGCTAATCCCAGCTCAAGTGCATCAATACTGTCCAAGCCAAGTCCATCAATGAATAGAGGCTCATCATCAATGATCTCCTCTGGTGAAATATCCTCAAGATCGAGGCTTTCAATAATCAATTTTTTAACTGCTAAATTCAGTTCAGCGTGTGCCATTTTGTTCAACTCCTTTTTTCGACTCTCGGCAAATCATGCATAACCTAATGCTCTAGAGAGTTTGACCATATGTAGTGAATAGAAGCCCGACCAAACTTTAACAAAAGGTTAATCAAAGGTTCCCAATTGGGATACTATCACTGTTTTTTTGTTAAAACACTTTAATTTTATTAAATTTGAAATGGGCATAAATCTATTAGCTTATGCCTGTATCTGCGCTAATTTAGTCGCTCAATAGCCCAACTTTGCTTACTACCCGATAAGTTTAGCTGCGCTTGATTTGCATCTAACCACTTTGCAAACTCACACACAGGCGGCTCAGCGGTATCATCAGCATGAGGGACATGTTGATCGCGAACAAAACGGAGAGCATGAGGTCGCGAGCCTTGACGCTCATCTACTTTGGACACAACCATCGCGAGTGCATAATCTTTCTGCTGCTCATCACTGTATTGTGCAAACTGCTCTGGCAAACTTTGGTCGACTAATACCACCACAATCTTGCTTATTTGCTTACTTTCCAAGCGTATATACGCGTCTGTTAACGCTGCAAATAAGCCATCTTTGCCCGCAGCAATAGCGGTGATGGGCACTTTCTTTTGCATAAATATTGAGTACATGCCTGCTACGGCATTATGAACGGATAAACTAAATCCTGAAGGAGAAACACTTTCATTTAGCGCTAAGCTGGTAAGTAATTCGCTGGTTTTATGAAAATCACCATGGCGGCTGGCAAACACTAACTCCCAATCTTCATCTTCTAACAGCTGCTCATCTAGGTTCAATAAAGCACCTATCGCAAGCTTTGAAAAGTTGCTTAGACGCCTTTTTTGCATTGGCTTTAATTTGCTGATCGATCTTTTAATTCAATTTTCCCTATTTGGGTAGAACTAATAAAAAAACTGTCATCTATTGCGAGTTCAAATCTCATATGACGCTTCCCATATACATGTTCAGTAAGTTTAAATATTTCTAAACGAGGTATCCTTAACCAATTTATGTTACCTCAATCGATCTGTGCTCGCTATGGGTAATTAGATAAAAAGGTTAAAAAACGCACCAAAAAAGGAATTTATTAATCCAAAAAAATGAAAATAAACATATATTTTATCGATTTAACGGTCTTTTTTTTGTCATAAAATAAAGTGTAAAAGGTTAGCGACAGTGAACGAAGTGAGCCCGCTCTTTTTACGCAAGGTGAATATCGTGCGAAAGGTTTGTGACACAGCGCGAAGCGCTGGCACTCTTTTCGCGCAAGGTGAAATAAGCCATTTTAACCGAACAAAACCAATAGCCCTTTCCAAGCACAGCAGCCAACTCAAGACAGAAAACATGGATCCTGAAACGAGTTCAGGATGACGTAGTGCCAAAGGTTGATGACAACGAACACAGTAAGTACATTTCTTTCACGCAAGAAAGGTGCAAAAGGTTAGCGACAGTGAACGAAGTGAGCCCGCTCTTTTTACGCATGGTGAATATCGTGCGAAAGGTTTGTGACACAGCGCGAATCGCTGACACTCTTTTCGCGCAAGGTGAAATGAGCCGTTTTAACCGAACAAAACCAATAGCCCTTTCCAAGCACAGCAACCAACTCAAAACAGAAGACATGGATCCTGAAAACGAGTTCAGGATGACATAGTGTAAAAGGTTAGCGACAGTGAACGAAGTCAACACGCTCTTTTTACGCAAGGTGAATAACGTGCAAAATGCAACGACAACGAGCGAAGCGAGTACGTTCAATCTGCGCAAGGTGATTAACGTGCAAAATGTAACGATAACGAGCGAAGCGAGTACGTTCAATTTGCGCAAGGTGAATATCGTGCGAAAGGTTTGTGACACAGCGCGAAGCGCTGGCACTCTTTTCGCGCAAGAGGAGTGTAAAAGGTTAGCGACAGTGAACGAAGTGAATTCGCTCTTTTTACGCAAGGTGAAGTGAGCCATTTTGACAAACGATGAGACAAGCACCAACTAAGTTTAAAAAGTGCTAACTCTATTTATGGCAAAAAAACATAAAAAAAGCCGCTCAATGAGCGGCTTTTTACTATTCGTATATCGAATTAGTTAACGTGTAACTATTACTCGATGATTGATGCTACAACACCAGCACCAACTGTACGGCCACCTTCACGGATAGCGAAACGTAGACCTTCGTCCATCGCGATTGGGCAGATTAGCTCTACAGTCATCTTGATGTTGTCACCAGGCATTACCATTTCTACGCCGTCTGGTAGCTGGATGTCACCAGTTACGTCAGTTGTACGGAAGTAGAACTGTGGACGGTAACCTTTGAAGAAAGGAGTGTGACGACCACCTTCATCTTTAGAAAGTACGTATACTTCTGAAGTGAACTTAGTGTGCGGCTGGATTGAACCAGGAGCTGATAGTACTTGACCACGCTCAACTTCGTCACGCTTAGTACCACGTAGAAGTGCACCGATGTTCTCACCAGCACGACCTTCGTCTAGAAGCTTACGGAACATTTCAACACCCGTACAAGTTGTCTTCGTAGTTTCTTTGATACCTACGATTTCAACTTCGTCGTTCACGTTGATGATACCAGCTTCAACACGGCCAGTTACAACTGTACCACGACCCTGGATTGAGAATACGTCTTCGATAGGCATGATGAATGGCTTATCGATGTCACGCTCTGGCTCTGGGATGTAAGAATCTAGTGCTTCTGCAAGCTCAACGATCTTGTCTTCCCACTCTTTCTCACCTTCTAGTGCTTTAAGCGCTGAACCTTGGATTAGTGGTAGGTCATCACCTGGGAAATCGTACTCAGAAAGAAGTTCACGAACTTCCATCTCTACTAGTTCGATTAGCTCTTCGTCATCAACCATGTCACATTTGTTCATGAATACGATGATGTAAGGTACACCAACCTGACGTGAAAGTAGGATGTGCTCACGAGTCTGAGGCATAGGACCGTCAGTTGCAGCAACTACTAGGATCGCGCCGTCCATCTGAGCAGCACCAGTGATCATGTTTTTAACGTAGTCAGCGTGTCCAGGACAGTCAACGTGTGCGTAGTGACGAGTTGGAGTATCGTACTCTACGTGTGAAGTTGCGATTGTGATACCACGCTCACGCTCTTCTGGAGCGTTATCGATTTGAGCGAAGTCACGTGCTTCACCACCGTATACTTTTGCAAGTACGTTAGTGATTGCTGCTGTTAAAGTAGTTTTACCGTGGTCAACGTGGCCGATTGTACCAACGTTAACGTGCGGTTTCGAACGTTCAAACTTTTCTTTTGCCATGACGGAACCTATAAGTTTTTGTGTATCTAGATTACATATAAAAATAATCCACGCGCGCGCGCGGGGACTATGATTATTCTTTACAATTATAAATGTTTTTGTGACAAATCAAAGGAAGTATTTGGGAAGATCCGGAGACTGGTGCTGATAGGCAGATTTGAACTGCCGACCTCACCCTTACCAAGGGTGCGCTCTACCAACTGAGCTATATCAGCACACCAGAAATCTGGAGCGGGCAGCGGGAATCGAACCCGCATCATCAGCTTGGAAGGCTGAGGTAATAGCCATTATACGATGCCCGCTTTAGGAACCTGTTCTTAACTACCTCAGAACCGTCAAGAATAAAGTGGTGGAGGGAGCTGGATTCGAACCAGCGAAGGCTGAGCCGTCAGATTTACAGTCTGATCCCTTTGGCCGCTCGGGAACCCCTCCACATAAAAATTCTTTTCTAAAGCGTGTTCTAAATCTTGAAAAATGGTGCCGACTATCCGAGTCGAACGGATGACCTACTGATTACAAGTCAGTTGCTCTACCAACTGAGCTAAGTCGGCACTGCTTTAGTACGGGGCGAGATATTAGAGCAACCGCTGACACTATGCAACAGTTAAATCAAAAAAAATCGCAATTTCTTGTTTAAATGCTCATATTTACAACAAAAACTCTACTATTTAATCGTTTTGTTGATAATTACGCCAATGAATCAACCCTTGCATGACCAAATCGTCAAAATAGATACCTTTAGGATCAAGGTGTTGCTGAATAATCTCACCATATCCACCCGCATAAATGAGCTGTACTTTTCCACCCATTTGCGTCACCGCACGCTCGGCCAGTGCAACAGTCGCGCTCAGCGCTGCATTTTTTACCGCATTGGGCGTATTGGTCCCCAGCTTTGTATCGAACAATGTATGCGTATCACTGAATACTTTTTGTGTATTGGCCACCAAGCTGTCGATCATCATATCTAATCCAGGCAAAATCCATCCCCCTTGGTGCTGACCCGTTGCATCCAATACATCGACTTTAGTCGCTGTTCCTGAGTCAACAATCACACAAGCTTGGTTGGGGAACAAATGAAAGCAGGCAACCACGGTAAGCCAGCGATCTATGCCTAAGTTTTGAAACTCTGCATACGCACATTTTAGTGCGCCTAAAGTGGGTGAGACTGAAGCAAATAGATAAGGCACTTGATGAGACTGGGCTTGTTGCAATATCGGTGTTAAGTCCTCGTTACTGCCAACTTGCGCTATCAAGACTTCTTCGATTTTGTGCCAAGGCACTTGCGCTTCATTAATAAGCACAATCTCACCTTGCAACTCAGTGGCAACTTTCACGGCAGTATTACCGACATCAACGAGCAAACGCATCACGGCTCCTTACGCAGTGAAATTTCACCGCCATAATAAGTTTTACGCTCACCATCTTGGCGCAAAATTAAACCGCCTTGATGATCAATGCCCTCACAGATCCCCCGCCACTGCCTTTGTCCTGTGCTCAAACTGACTACTTGGTCACGAAACGCATTCAACGCATTCCACTGTGCGACCATGTCACTTAAACCATTTTTTTGATACATATGTAGGCGCTTTTGCAAACATAGGGTCAACACTACGGCCAGCTGATTTTTATCTATCTCGGATACATGCTGACTTAAATCAGTCCAAGCTTGGTCAATATGCTGAGCAGCACTGGTTGGCATGGCCACGTTTAAACCAATACCAATTACCAGATGACATGGCCCTTCCATTTGCCCATCTAGCTCTACTAACACACCTGCCAACTTATGCTCATTAATATAAATATCATTTGGCCATTTAAGCTGAACATCCAAATCATACAAGGCGCTGAGAGTATCATGCACTGCCAATCCGACTGCCACAGACACACCCATAGCCGCCTGCATACCGTCCTCAAAATGCCAGTAATAACTGTAATATAAATTGGCACCAAACGGAGATTGCCATTGCCTGCCGCGTCGACCTCGACCAGCTTGTTGCATTTCTGCCACCAGCACCTGCCCTGATGTTAACGCCGCGTCTTTAGACTGAATGCGACGCATCAGCTCACTGTTGGTCGAGTCAATGATAGGCTGCACTTCTATGTGACAAGGTTTGTCGGTCAGCGCCTGCCAAACCGGTATGATTTTACTTTGGTCTAGTAATGGTAAGCTATGATTTAAGCGATACCCTTTGCCAGTGACTTTAAAGATATCAATGCCCATATCTTGCAATGATTTTATATGCTTTGAAACAGCAGCACGGCTTATCCCCAACTGCTCTCCCAATGCCTGACCAGAAATAAAATGATCTCGGCTCAGCGCACTTAATATTGCTAATTTATTTCCAACAGGTGCTTTAACCATGCATGCCCCCAGCTGAATGTTCTCCTTGCGCTGCGATCAGACGCACTTCAGGCATTAACGCAACCGAAAACTTATCCCATACCGACTGTTGAATATGCGCAATCATAGCAAGTAATTCAGTGCCATTACCCTGTTGATCATTAACCAGTACCAGTGCTTGCTTGTCATACACGCGGATACCCCCAATACGATGATCTTTTAAACCGGCTTGCTCAATGAGCCACCCAGCGGCCAGTTTCACTTTGCCCTTTGTGACCGGGTATATTGGCATATCAGGGTATTGTTCTTTCAATGTATCAACTATTTGCGCTTCAACAACAGGGTTTTTAAAAAAGCTACCCGCATTGGCGCACACTGTTGGATCAGGCAATTTACTGCGTCTTATTTGTATCACTCGATCAGCCACTAATTGTGGACTAACAGCCTGTCCTTGCAACGCTTTCAATGGTCCATATGCCAATATCGGTTGCCACTGCTTAGGGAGTTTTAGCGTGACTTCTGTGATCACAAATTGGCCTTGCAATGGCCCTTTAAAGACCGAGTCACGATAACCAAACTGGCACTGAGCTTTGTTAAGCTGTACAAACTCTCGTTTTACAATATCAAAGCCTGTTAGTGAGTCAAAAACATCTGCCAGCTCCACACCATAAGCGCCGATATTTTGCACCGGTGCTGCACCGACGGTACCGGGTATTAATGCCAGATTTTCAAGTCCGCCTATGCCCATATTCAGTAATTTGATCACCAATTGATGCCAGTTTTCACCTGCAGCGACATGCACATGATAATGCAGCTCGGTTTCGGTGATCTCGATACCACGATTTGCTATCTGCAGTATGCTGCCTTGGAAATCTTCTAAGAAGACGCAGTTACTCCCCTCTCCCAAAATAAAAAAAGGAGGTTCAAAATCTATTTCTTTTAACTGCTCTGGCGCCTCAACCACCACCAATTTTTGGCAATGAGAAGGCAAAGCAAACGTATGTAAGGACTGCAAAGCGTGCACAGAAAGCACCTATAAACTACCAACTATTCCTCCTAGTTTACCTGATTGATGCCGCTAACGCATCCAAGTGCCATTTACGTTGTGAAGTGGTATAACAATGCGGACACTCAATCATGAGCAAGGATAAAAATGAAACTCTCAGCCTTAACATTCGGCCTCACATTGGCAGGCCTCTCTCATACTGTTTTGGCGGCAGATGCCGTCGATGAGCATACTTTTTCGAATCTAAACGATGTAGTAAGCACACACTTGCACCTAGACCTTGATATCGACTTTGAAGACAAACAGCTCGAAGGGTTTGTTGAGCACACCCTAGCATGGCAAAACAGCCATGCACGTATACTGGTACTGGATACACGCGATCTTGAAATAGATAAAATCCTCTATCAATCACCGCAGGGGAAATGGCTACCCGCACAATTCACGCTCGCACCGCGCAGTGGGGTGAAAGGCGCTAAGCTCACTATCCAATTCAAACATCAAGCGAGCAAAGCACGCATTTACTATAACAGCTTGCCACAAGCGTCTGGCTTACAGTGGTTAACGCCAGTGCAAACTGCAAGTAAAACTCACCCTTTCATGTACAGTCAATCTCAAGCCATCCATGCCAGAAGCTGGATCCCTGTACAGGATACGCCCGCGATGCGCACCACCTATACAGCGCGTATTCAAACACCCAAAGATGTTCGCGCAGTCATGAGTGCAGACAACTCCGAAGCATTTGTGAAAGATGGCGACTACTGGTTCGATATGCCACAAGCTATCCCACCATATTTAATCGCCATCGGTGCTGGTAACCTTGAATATAAAGAAATGTCTCATCAAACGGCGATATTTGCGGAGCCGCAAATTCTCGATGCTTCTGTGGCGGAATTTAATGACACACAAGCCATGATAGACAAAACCAATGCCATGTACGGTGAATACGCATGGGGCCGCTACGACTTGCTTATGTTGCCACCGAGCTTTCCATTTGGTGGGATGGAAAACCCACGCTTGTCATTTATTACGCCGACTGTCGTTGCTGGTGATAAAAGCCTGGTTAACTTGATTGCTCATGAACTGGCGCACTCTTGGTCCGGGAACCTAGTGACAAACGCGACTTGGGAAGATCTATGGCTCAATGAAGGTTTTACGTCCTATGTTGAAAACCGCATCATGGAAGAGGTGTTTGGTCGTGACCGCGCTGTGATGGAGCAAGCACTAGATGCTGCTGGCCTGCGCGCACAGCTCAAAAACATTCCTGCACCGGATACACGGTTAAACTTAAAGCTCAATGGTCGCGATCCAGATGATGCCTTCAGTAAAGTACCGTATATCAAAGGCCAATTATTCCTTATTTATTTAGAAGAAAAATTTGGTCGTGAAAAATTTGATGTATTCGTCAAAGGGTATTTCGATGCCTATGCATTTAAGTCGCTTACCACTGCAGAGTTTGTTAAGTACCTTGATAAGCACTTATTGCAAAAGCATCCGGGTATCGTTTCATTAGAAAAAGCCAAAGAATGGATATACCAACCAGGCTTACCAGCCGATGCGCCTAATCCAACCTCTGATGCTTTCAATCAAGTTGATAACCATATGCAAGCTTGGCTCAGTGGTAGCAAGTCTCTAAATACATTGCCTACCAGCAACTGGACAGTGCATGAGTGGCTACACTTTTTAAATAACCTGCCAAGAGATCTCGCTCTAGACAGGATGGCAGCGCTAGACAGCGCATTTAATCTGACCAATTCAACGAATGCTGAATTAGCATTCGCATGGTACATGTTGGCAGTTGGCAATGGCTATCAGGCTATTTACCCTGCACTGGATGCGCACCTGAGTGGCATTGGCCGACGTAAACTCATCGTGCCTTTATACAAAGCATTGGCAAGCACAGATAGACGTGATTGGGCATATCGTGTTTATCAAAAAGCACGTCCAGGCTACCACCCATTAGCGCAAGGTACCGTCGACGCTATATTTGAATAAGTTCCGGCGGAGATAAGGCTAGGCTTTATCTCCGCATGCTTTTTTACGCTTGTTCGTTAGCGCTGTGCATCAATGGTCGTTAAAAACGCAGCACGTTGCTCAGGCGTTGCCTGTTGCCACCAAAATTCCAACATAGATACGGCATCGGGCTTGCCTGCACTGGGCGCAACTTGTTCCACGTTCTCTTGTATTTTAGGGGCTGTTTTTACCGGCATAGGCACTGATTCACGGACGACAGGTACGGGTGCTACGACAATCTGTGCTTTCACTTGCTTCGCTACGACTTTACCGCCTTTTTCTGGCTGCAGCCAGATTTTTGGTGACTTGGCAAAAGCGCGCGCTTGCTCAACAGTATCGATTGGCTGTAAACGTACCTGATAATCATCATCGGTAATGCTTACTTCCACCCAAAATGGCTTTGAATCCACGACCTCATGCTCATCATAATCGAGTTCAAATAAATCTGAATACTTCACTTTTATGCGATGAACACCTGCCGGCAAGTCTAAAGTTCGGACTTTGTTAAAAAATGAGTGCTCTATTTCACGCTCATTAACCTGCAATGGCAGCAATTCTTCTGGGAAATTAACTTCCCCTGCAACAGAAAAACCACTATAAAGTGCTATAAATATTCCAAATATACTAATTTTCTTCATATTTCCTCTTTATTTGATTGCTACCTTGGTAGTGAAAGGTATTTGTGCCAAATTTAGTTACAATTATGAACAAGCGTCAGTTGTAATTTCCCTTGTATCTTGTTGAGTCCACGCTATGCTGAACAGCTAAACTAACGTATATAAGGATAAAAGTAATGGCCCAAGAAACGATTTTTACAAAAATTATTAATCGTGAAATACCTGCAGATATTGTGTACGAAGACGAAAAGGCACTTGCGTTTAAGGATATTAATCCTCAAGCACCTTTTCATGTATTGGTGATACCAAAGCAGCCAATCGCAACAATTAACGACGTAAATGAAGAAAATGCACACTTAGTTGGGCATTTACACTTGGTAGCGTCTAAACTTGCGAAAGAGCACGGATTTGCTGAAGACGGTTATCGCGTTGTAATGAACTGCAACAATGATGGTGGACAAACCGTATACCACATTCATCTACATGTATTAGCTGGACTTGAAATGGGCTGGCCTCCGTACCAAAGTAGGAAAAAAGTAGTATCTTAAATTATTCTTTGTTAAAAAATGTAATTAACTAAGCTATTACTCTACTAAAATTAATCATTAATATAATCAACAAGTTGAAGCTTTCACAAAATGAGTGCGTTTACAAAATAGGCAGTTGTGCCAAACTTTATATTGTAATGTTCTTTTTATTGATGAAATTTCTAATACAAAAGGTCTGATTCACGTGTTAGCATTGCGTTATCAGACAGAATGAGAGTGTTTTTCAAATGAGCAGTACTGCATTTTTATTGCTAGATAAAGAGCCTATCAACACGATAGGAATAAACGTTTTACAACCCCTGTTAAAAACGCAAGGGTTAGACGTCGTCACAGGAACTGATATTTCCGAAGTACCTGAAGATACTCGGTTGCTTTTTATTGAAACAGCAGTCAATGATGCATGGGGCAAACTGAAAGAGCAGTTAGTTAACCTCAAAGTAAGTTGCGACATCGTGCTGTTCAACTTAGATGAAAACCCAGAGTTGGCTAATCGTGCATTGCTAAGCGGTATTCGCGGGGTATTTTACACCACAGACAATGCAGACGTCCTGATGAAGGGGATCCGTTTACTGATGGAAGATCAGTTATGGTATCGTCGTGAAATCATGTGTAATGCGTTGAATCGTATGCTGCAATTCAACAAAGACGCCCTGCACAAGCTGACTGAAGGTGACATCGAGCCTGTTAAACTCACTAAACGAGAAAAAGCCATTATCTCTCTAATGAGTAAAGGTGCTAAGAACAAAGAAATTGCAGAAGATTTAAATATCAGCCCGCACACGGTTAAAACACACTTGTACAGTGCATTTCGTAAAACCAAATGCCGTAACCGTATCGAGCTATTGTCTTGGGCACAGCAAAACATCCCAGACGAAATACGCTAATACTCACTCGAGTACACTTGCAAATTCTGTAAAAAAGCATGCATTTAGCATGCTTTTTTGTTTTCTTCCTAGCATTTAATCAATTCACTTACCATCTCATTATTTTCTCGGCTCATTGCTTTACTGCACTTAGTCTTCGCTCTATCCTAGGTACGTCTATTAATTGTTAACAAAGCTCTATGTTGGACCATAAAACCCTGTATGTAGCCAGTGCAGCCATGACGGCGATGATGACGCTGATCAATTATTTAACTTGGCGTGCCAACAAAAATACGCCAGGTGTACTGTTATACATTTTCTACCCACTCATTTTATTTGCCGCAATCTCTATGTTTGCACTGCACAGCTTTTTGTCTCAGTGGCAGACAATTGGGATTGCCAATACCTTATTATTTTTGGCATCCATCATACACTGTTGGGCAATTAGTCAGTTTTTAGGCCAGCGGGGTATTGAGTTTCGAACTTATTTATTTGCAACGTTAGCCCTGTTGTCTGCGCTGATCTATTACGCCATGGTCGACGACAATTTACGAAAGCGTATTTTAATCTCTGACTTGCAGCATATCGTCGAAGCCATATTGCTGAGCTATTACTTTATCCGCTACGCCCGTAAGCAATATCCTAATGGCAGCATCGTTTATTTAATTGTTTTGAGCTTTATATTCACCGCCTTTATTGGCCGCTCACTGTTTATGGGTGACATTGACCAAGTGTCTCTGTTTGTCGACCCCTGGTTTTCAATTGCGATATTTTTCAATGGCGTACTCGCCCCCATATTTTATGCAACCGGTATGGCACTGCTGTGCAACGAACGACGGGAACTTAACCTCAATAAATTAACCGAAAAAGCACAAAAAGACCTCGAAATTCGCGGCTTATTTTTATCCACCATCAGCCACGAGATCCGCACCCCGTTGAACGGTATTCTAGGCAGTGCGCAACTGGTTCTTAACCGCAGCCATGATCAACATAGCAAAGCCTATTGCGAGGCCATCATCAATTCGGCTGAATCACTCAACTTATTGATAGATAAAGTACTCGATTACGCCAGTTTAGATCAAAGTGACGAAGTGCTCTCTTCCGAAGATGTTGAATTGAAGAGTTGGTTAGATAACCTCTGCTTACTAATGAGCCCACTGGCCGAGCAAAAGAAACTCACTTTTACCTTGCTCTATGATTTGCCAGACCAAGTTTGCTACTACTGCGACCAACAAAAGCTACGGCAGATTTTGCTCAATTTAGTGGGTAACGCCATCAAATTCACCGACAAAGGCGAGGTAAAGCTGCGCGTAGAATTACTCGAAGAAGCCAATATGTCTCATATTGTGCGCTTCAGCGTCGTCGACTCAGGCCCGGGCATCGAAGAGGAAGATATCGACAAGCTGACCGAACCTTATGTGCAGAGTAATGCGGGCAAAACCAAAGGCGGAACAGGCCTTGGCCTTGCCATCACTGCACGCTTGCTGAGTAAGCTAGGCAGTCAGCTTGAAATAATCAGTGAGCTGGGTAAAGGCAGTTCATTTAGCTTTGATGTGAGCCTGCCCGTGGGCGAATTGAGTTTAGTCGAACAGCGCCATCACAATCCAGAATACCCAACAGGGCTGTCTGTTTTACTGGTGGAAGACTTAGATCTTAACCGTAAAATTGCCATTGAGTTTATGGCTGCGGACGAGCATAAGATCAAGCTCGCGTACGATGGCTCCAGTGCCATTGAACACCTCAAAGAACATGTCTTCGATGTGGTCCTATTAGACATGAACTTACCTGATTTTACAGGGCAAGAAGTGCTGAGGCATTTGCAAACTATCGAGCACAAAAACAAACGCACACCGTTTTTGGCCTTTACCGCCAGTTTAAGCCCAGAAGAAATCAAAGAATATCTTTCTCTTGGTATCAAAGATGTGGTGGGCAAACCCATCAAGCAAGAAAAGCTTCGCCAAGCCATCAGTGATTCACAAAAAGCACAAAAGCCAGATATGCGCGTTGAGCTCAGTGACACGCTATACGACGACACTGCGGTTAACTCCCTGAAGAGCGGTTTCAGCGAAGATGAAGTCTCATCCATTTATAACGAGTTTGTTCTATCTGCACGAAATAAGTTAATCCATATTCAGCAGCTTCTCAGTGAAGATGAAGAGCAATGTATTAAATCACTACACCGCCAAGCAAGCACTGCACTGCAACTTGGCTTTAATCGCTATGGATTAGCACTGAAGAAAATCGAGCGTCGCTTACTAGATGGTAAGTCTTGCGATGATGATTTAACGCAAGCGATGGCCTTGTGGCAAAAGAGCCTCGAGGCCTATTTGCAATTTGTCCGCCAGCAAACACTCAATTAGTCCTATCGGTGCAGCATTCAATCATCAATGCTGCACCTGCTGTGTCCCCCTGCAAAGCATACTTTTCAATGCAAACAGCCAAAATTTGTATAAAAACACTGCAAAACTGCCGCATTTGAGCGCACTTTTATCGCCACCTTGTCGACTTTAGTCAAAAAATTCGCCATTCTACGCGGGTAAATAAAAATTAGCTCACAGCAAGACAAGAAACCAACACTCAGCGACAGACTGAGACTTGGCTTAAAAAATAGGAATACACCATGGCACTATTTAAATCACCGATTGCCATTGCTATCGGTGCCGCATTGATCGGCTTAAGTACACCAGCACTCGCCTCCGCTGGTGCACAAGACACTACAGCAAAATGGGATGTGCTTGCACCTCCTGGTGAAAAGCAAACAATCACCATAGACACCAATGAAACCACCTGGAGTAATGTGGATGTAAGCCCAGATGGCAAGCACGTTATCTTCGACATGTTAGGTGATATTTATGTCATGCCAATCTCTGGCGGTAAAGCAACTGCAGTCACTGCGGACCGCGCATGGAACTTCCAGCCGAAGTTTTCACCGGATGGCAAACATATCGCGTTTATTTCTGATCGTGCTGGTGCTGAGAATCTGTGGGTAATGGATATTAATGGCGACAACATGCGTCAGGTGTCTGATGAGTCACACAACCTTTTACACAACCCTGCTTGGTCTCCGGATGGTCAATATATCGCTGTCAAACAAGGTCAGGTAACAGGACGTACTATTCCAGGTGGTTCGATTCGTATGTACCACATTTCAGGTGGTAAAGGCGTATTAGTGCGTGAAAGGCTGCATGGCGCAAAATCACAGAAAAACATTGCTGAGCCAGCTTTCTCTACCGACGGTAAAAAGATTTACTATTCTGTTGATGCCACAGCGGGTGTGCAATGGCAATACAATAAAAATGCGCTGACATCTGTCTTTGAGATCCGTTCATGGGATTTAGCGACAGGTGAAGAAGAAACGGTGATCCGTGGTGCCGGTGGTGCAATTCGCCCAACGCCAAGTCCAGACGGTAAATCGATTGCGTTCGTAAAACGTGAAGACAATGGCGAGAAAATGATCAGCGCTTTATATGTCAAAGATTTAAAGTCAGGCATTGAAACGCAAATTTTCACCGGTCTTGACCGCGACTTACAAGAAGCCAATGGCGCGCAAGGTAATACGCCAGCATTTGCTTACACACCTGATGGCAAAGCCTTAGTATTTTGGTCTGGTGGTGTCTTCCATAAAGTGGACATTGCAACGAAGCAGGCACAAGTTATTCCAACACGCGTCGTGGCGGAAAAAGACATCACACCGGCCCTAAAATTTGCTGTAGATGTTGCCCCTGATAACTTTAAAGTCAAACTAGCACGTTGGTCACAAATTTCACCAGATGGTGAAACAGCGCTATTCCAAGCGTTAGGCCATTTATACATCAAAGACATTGAATCAGGTAAAGTTCGTCGAGTAACGAAACAAAACGATCACTTTGAGTTTTACCCTAGCTACTCTCGTGATGGCAAATACATTGTATACACCACATACGATGACCAAGAGCTAGGCAGTATTCGTATCGTTTCTGCAAAAGGCGGAAAAGGTCGCGTCATCACGCAAGATCCAGGTCACTACACTTCACCTAGCTTCTCGCCAGACGGTAAAAAAGTCCTGTTCAAAAAAGTCACGGGTGGTTACCTACTCAGCGGCGACTGGTCAATGCACCCAGGTATTTACATCGTGGACGCCAAAGGCGGTGAAGCAAAACGCATCGTGAAAAGCGGTGACAACCCACACTTTGGCGCGAATCCTGAGCGTATTTACTTCTCAGTTGCTAGCAGTAGCACCAGCAGAGAGCTAAAGAGTGTTGATTTAAACGGTCATGAAGAGCGCAGTCACTTCAAAGGCGAATTCATCTTTGATTATAAAGTCTCACCAGATGGCAACTATGTTGCATTTATCGAGCACTTCAACACCTTTGTCGCCCCATTTACTAGTACAGGTAAAACACTGTCAATCAATAAAGGGGGTAAAGCCTTCCCAGTGAAACAAGTGTCTAAATACTCTGGCGACTTCTTAAACTGGAAAGCAGACAGTAGCGCATTAACTTGGGCATTTGGTCCAAACCTATATCAGCGCAAACTCACAGATACTTTCTCATTTGTTGACAATGCATCTGACAACCTTGATGAACTGACAGCTGAAGGCATTGATCTGAGCTTCGAGCAACCTTCAGACAAGCCAAAAGGATTGCTAGCACTGGTTGGTGGTAAAGTTGTGACAATGCGCGATGCAGAGAATCAGCAGGAAATCATCGAAGACGGTGTAGTACTGATTGAAGATAACCGCATTGTCGCCGTCGGCGCTCGCAGCGATATGACTATCCCAAGTGCAGCGAAAGTAATGGATATCAAAGGCAAAACCGTGATCCCAGGTTTAGTCGATGCCCATGCACACGGCAGCTACGGCAGCCATAACTTGCAACCTGAGCAAAACTGGAACCAGTTCTCCAACGTCAGCTTTGGTGTCACAACCATTCACGATCCATCAAATAACTCTAACGAGGTATTCTCGATGGCAGAGCTACAACGTGCAGGTTTGACAGTCGCACCACGTATTTATTCTGTGGGTCGTATCTTATATGCAGGTGAAGCGCCAGGTTACAAAACCCCAATCAACAACTTAGAAGATGCCCAGTTCCACGTTAAGCGTTTAAAAGACGCTGGTGCAATCACGGTGAAAAGTTATAACCACCCTCGCCGCGATACTCGCCAGCAAGTGCTAGAAGCCGCGAAGCAAATGGAAATCATGGTCGTGCCTGAAGGTGGCTCAAAGTTCCAGCAAAACATGAACATGATCATCGATGGTCACACAGGCCTTGAACACGCCTTACCAATTCCAAATATCTACTCAGATGTCACACAAATGTGGAGCCAAACTGAAGCAGGATTTACACCGACTTTCAACGTGGCATATGGCGGTATTAAAGGTGAAGACTACTTCTACAACACAACCAATGTGTGGGAAAATGAGCGCCTGATGAGCTTTGTGCCTGAGTATGTTGTTAAACCAATGTCTATCCGTCGTGAAAAAGCGCCTGAGCACCACTACAACCATATCAATGCTGCAAAATCAGCGAAACAACTGCGTGATAAAGGCGTAACCGTACATATCGGTGCGCATGGTCAACGTGAAGGATTGGGCGCACATTGGGAATTATGGTCAATGGCACAAGGTGGATTTACGCCTTGGGAAGCTCTGCGCAGTGGTACGATTGATGGCGCAAGATACCTAGCAATGGATCACGATATTGGTACTATTGAAAAAGGCAAGCTTGCGGATCTGGTTATTATCGATGGTGATGTACTGAACGATATCCGTGAGTCTGAAAAAGTGACTTACACCATTTTAAATGGACGCGTCTATGATGCTGCCACCATGAATGAAGTCGGTAATTACCAGCGTAACCGTCAGCCGTTCTTCTTTGAGAATGGTAACAAAACGCCAATGCACCCTGATACTGAAGCGTATATGGAAGAAAAAGCGCATAAGTATCACTGGAAACATTGATAACCACTTATCGTAAGATTTAAGAAGCAGCGCATGCTGCTTCTTTTTTGTCTTTATCAGCATCATCAAAAATTCACACTGTCTTTTTATTTCATCTTTCTTATTCATGCAATAGCGCAATCGCAGCACCATCAAGCGATGCTGTCTTGTATTTCTTTTTTTGTGCAAGTTAAAGAAACACCTAGCGCCTAGATCTTACTGAGAACTGTTCTACACTAAGCTTAAATCTGTACAATTATTGACCACAATTTTTATAGGGTTATACCTGCTTGGCCAATAATCTTTTGACAGTGCAATGTAGCAAACAGGCATCAAACCGATGTCAGAAATACAAGGATCGGAGGGCAATTTTATGTCTCGCATACACCAATTTTTAAAATCACTCGATCTCGCCAAAAAGCTCATGGCCGCTTTTTTACTTGTCGCCCTCATCCCCGCCACTGTCATCATTACTTTTTCTCTTATTCAAGCTTCCAATGCCATCAGTGAACAGGTTTATGCCCAACTGGGTGCCGTGGGTAAAGTGAAAAAACGCGCCATAGAAAGGCATTTTAAAACAGTTGAAGACAAGCTTCACGCCTTAGCCATCAACCCCTACCTGATACAAGCAACACAAGACTTACTCGATGGCTTTGACGAAACACAAGCGGCGCAAACCATTCCTAGTAACCTACAACAGTTTTATCAAGACGCCTTTTTACCTCGCTTTGAACAGCAAACAAATAGTAAGGTCGCGCTCAATTCATTATTAGACTCACTCTCTGGTCAGGGCATGGCATTGCAGGCACGCTATTTAGCAGATAATCCCCACCCAATCGGTGAGAAAGATGCACTGAACGCCACAGGACATTTAGATGCTTATGATCTTGCACACCAGCGCCACCATGAATTTTTCCGCGAGATCACTGACGTTTACCAGCTTTATGATATTTTTATCGTCGATAATTACAGCGGTAATATTGTGTACTCAGTATTTAAAGAAGTCGACTTCGCGACTTCTTTGAGTACGGGCCCGTATGCCAATAGCAGTATCGCCGACGTATTTAATCGCGCCCTAATCGAACAAGACCAAATGCTATTTGCAGACTATGAGCCATACTTGCCCTCATTTAATGCGCCCGCCAGCTTTGTAGCTATGCCACTGGATTTTGATGGTATTTCTCAAGCCACCTTAATTTTTCAACTTTCCATTGACGCACTGAACGACATCATGAGTGAGCGCCATGGACTGGGAGAAAGTGGTGAAACCTACCTTGTTGGCCCCGATGGGTTAATGCGCTCTGACTCTTACTTAGATCCCATTAACCACTCCGTCGTGGCTTCCTTTGCAAACCCAGATAAAGGCACCATCGCAACAGAGTCCTATCAATTAGCGATGCAAGGGCAGCAAGGACAAAAAGTTGTCACCGACTACAATGGTAACCCTGTACTCTCCGCATACAGCGACTTACAAGTCTTTGATGTGAGATGGGCCTTGTTAGCAGAAATTGACGAAGCAGAGGCATTTGCTCCTGTCGGCGCGCTGCGCCAAACCATGGCAATTGTCATGCTGGTGAGTATTGGCGTAATTTTGTTAACTGCACTATGGTTTGCCAGAAGTCTTGCTCGCCCCGTACACAATTTAGTCAACACCATGCGTGAAGTGCAAACGCGAGGGGATTTTTCGCTGCGTGCTGACGTCAGCTCCCGAGATGAGATTGGTCAAAGCGCACAGGCCTTTAACTCCCTACTCGACGCCTTGCAGCTTTCCATTTCAGAAGCGAACCGTGTCCTCAATCAAATGGCCAAAGGCAAATTCAATGATCGGATAAGCGTGCCATGCAATGGCGAGCTCAAAGAGTTAAAAGAAGCCACCAATGAGTGCTCATCCAGTTTGCAAACTGCATTAACAGAGATCAACTTGGTCATGCAAGCCATGGCCAAAGGGCGGTTTAATCAACAGATCACGGCTCCGCTCAGTGGCGACTTAGATATGTTAAAAACCAATATAAATCGTTCTGTAATCTCTATTGACGACACCATGAACGATATTGTCAATGTCATGAGTTGTGTTGAAAAAGGAGGATTTAAGCAGCAAGTCACTGTCGAAGCGCGCGGCAGTTTAGCCCGCTTAAAAGACAGTGTGAACAACTCTATACAGGCATTGAGTGGCGCCATTGATGAACTCAGCTTAACCATGAGCGCCATCAGTAATGGCGATTTTTCGAAACGGATCACCCACCCACTGTCCGGTCAGCTCGCGCAATTGAAACATGACACCAACTTAAGTATGGATAATCTTGAAGCGATCCTCAAAGACATTGGCAATACCATGGCCGCGGTCAGTGAAGGCGACTTCAGACACCCGATAGAAGCATCAGCCCATGGCCAATTGGGGCAATTAAAAGCCAATGTAAACCTGTCAATTGCAAGCTTAGACCAAGCCATCAGTGAAATTTCATCTGTTATGATGGCCATCAGCCATGGCCGCTTTGACCGCACGATACAAACGCCTTTAAAAGGGCAGCTTGCAACATTGCAAAACGACATTAATCATACCGTCAACAATTTAAGCCAAGTTGTCGAAGAGCTTGCCAGTGTCATGGCGGCGATGAGTGAAGGCGATTTTTCCCATAAAATCGAGTCCTCATTGCAAGGCCAGTTACTACAACTAAAAGAGGATGTTAACAGCTCCATAGATACTATCTCTACCGCCATTCACGCGGTGACAGACAGCCTCAGCGCTATCGCAAGAGGGGATTTATGCACCTCAGTCCAAGGGCATTATCAAGGCGTATTTGCCACCTTGCAGCAAGACGTGCATACCACTACACACAAGCTCACACATGTCATTGAAAGCATTCAAAGCGCAGCAAGCTTGGTTGCTCACAGCACCGAAGAAATAGCCGCAAGCAATGCGGAGATCAGCCGACGTACTGAAGAACAAGCTGCGAATCTGGAAGAAGCTAACGCGAGTACTGGGCACATTCTGGAAGAACTAACTCAAGTCGCTTTGCAATCAGAAACCGCCGTAGAGAAATCACACAATGCAGAATGTATCGCCAAAGAAGGTGGTACGCTATCACAAGACACCGTGCACGCCATAGGTGAAGTCAATGCAGCCAGCAAAGACATCAATGAAATTGTCTCTGTGATCGATGAGCTGGCGTTTCAAACCAATTTATTGGCTTTGAATGCTGCCGTAGAAGCTGCCCGTGCAGGAGAGCATGGACGAGGCTTTGCGGTCGTCGCCAATGAAGTACGCGAACTGGCTGGGCGCAGTGCGTCATCGGCAAAGCAAATCAAAGAGATCATTGCCAACAGTAACGATAAAGTGCAGCAAGGCACCACGCTCGCCAATAGTTCAGGTGAAAAACTCGAGCATATTGTGCAAGCCGTTGCTGATGTAAATCAAAACATTGTGAGTATCAATCGTTCTACCTTGACGCAAAAGCAAGCCATTGCAGAGGTTGATGTGGTCGTGCAAAGGCTCACAGATCTCATTCAAGAAAACTCAGCCATCACCGAAGAAACCATGGCGGCTGCAAAACGCATGGCAGCCCAAGCAATGGAAATGAAAAACTTACTGGGGTACTTTACACTGCCGGACGATGATCATGGGCAATCTACTGAAGTCGCCACTCCTCAGCAAGCCCTATTGGTGCATCAATATAACGTCTAGTGATAAGGAGCAGCGTAGGCTGCTCCTATTTATAAGGGGAGATCAAATACATCCGCGTCTAAGTGTGCTGGAAATTGGCGTTTAAACTCAGCTAATTTGGCTTTATCGAGCGTCACCGTCACAACACCCGCTTCATCATCAGCGACGTGTGCCATAGGCTGGCCTACATAATCTAGTGCCACCGTTCCGCCGTTATGAGCGACGCCTTTGCCATCTTCGCCAATGCGATTAGCAGCTAAAACAAAGCACTGATTTTCAATCGCTCGAGCACATAATAATGTATCCCAAGCATGGCGTCTTGCCGATGGCCAGTTTGCGACATTCACCATTACATCATAGTCATTTTTACTGCGCTGGAAGACCGGAAAACGCAAGTCATAGCACACTTGAGGTAAGAGCTTAAAGCCGTTTATTTCAAAAATTTTTCGCTCGTTACCTTGCACTACGTGGTCCCCTTCATTGCCCAAGCAAAACAGGTGGCGCTTATCGTAACTGCGCTCAGTACCATCTGGCCAAGTCCAGTAAAAGCGATTGGCTTTTTTGCCTTTATGAGGCACCAACACAGACCCCGCGACAACGCACTGTAAACGTTTAGCCAGCTGTTGTATGAATGCCCTCGCCTTCGCTGCTTGTTCATCCGTTGCCTGTTGCAACGCAAATCCAGTGGCAAAGGTTTCAGGTAGCAATAGCAAATCACCAGGAGGCACATCCGCAACCAGCTTTTCAATCGTTGCGAAATTCTGCTCTGGCGCTAACCAAGCAATATCATATTGCACTATATTTACGGTTAAAGTTGACATAATTTCTCCGCTGCAGCGATTAAGGTCTCGGTTTCTTTGGCAAAGCACAGGCGAATAATTCTATCGCCATTAGGCTTGTCATAAAATACACTTAACGGGATCGCCGCCACACCAATTTGCTCAACCAATTGCTGGCAAAAAGTCACATCATCTACGTCTGATATATCACTGTAATCAAGTAACAAGAAATACGTGCCTTCACTTGGCAGGATCTTAAAACGGCTTGTCGCCAATGCCTCAACCAGTACATCACGTTTTTGTTGATAAAACAGCCCTAATTCATCCACATGTTCAGGTGTATCTCGCAGCATATCAGCCAAAGCCAATTGTGCAGGCGTAAAGCTTGAGAAGTTCACAAACTGATGGATTTTTCTAAACTCAACCGTCAAATTTGCAGGTGCAATACAGTAACCCATCTTCCAACCAGTACAGTGAAATGTTTTACCAAAACTGGATACCACAAAGGCCCGTTCTGCAAGTTCAGAGTCACGTAAGACACTCAAATGTGGGGCACCATCAAAGGTAATATGCTCATACACTTCATCACTGATCAAATAAATATCATGCTTATTGAGCAGCACTTTCAATGCATCGAGATCCGCTTGTTTCAGTGTTTTTGCACTCGGGTTGTGGGGGCTATTAATAATGATCGCACGCGTTTTTTGCGTCACAGCAGCACTGACTTGTGTCCAGTCAATGGCATAATCTGGTGCACACAAAGGAATATGTACCGTGCGACCACCGGCCAATTCAACCGCAGGGCGATATGAATCATACGCTGGGTCAAATACAATCACTTCGTCACCTTTACGTACTAGCGCCTGAATCGCCACAAACAATGCCTCTGTCGCACCTGCAGTGACCGTCACTTGTGCTGCCGCATCAATGCCTTGCTGATATCGACGCGCAATAAGTGCCGCAATCTCCTGCTGTAATACTGGCAACCCAGGAGAGGGGGCATATTGGTTATATCCCGCTAACGTATGTGCTGACAGCGCATGTTTGAGCTGGCTTGGGGTATCAAACTCAGGAAAACCTTGAGAGAGGTTCAGAGCACCATGCTCATTAGCAAGCCCTGTCATGGTAGAGAAAATACTGGTACCGACGTCTGGTAATTTACTTTCCATTTTGTAACTCTTTTGGTTATGGCGTAGGCGATAAAGCGATGCTATCATTGCCAAAGATAGAAGTATAGCCGTCCAAACCTCTTAGGATGATCGAATATGCAAACAAAGGCAGCAAAACAAGCGCTCATAGATGCTGGCCGTTGGGTTAGCCAACAAGGCTGGGTGCCCGCGACTGGCGGCAACTTTTCTATGAAAACCGATGATGGCTTTGTCGTCACCGCCAGCGGCTTTGATAAAGGCCACCTCACGCCAGAGCAGTTTTTAGAATTAGACCAGCATGGCCAAATCGTCTCAGGTGACGGTAAACCCTCAGCTGAAACTGCCTTGCACCTCAAGTTATATCAGTTACAACCGCAAGCAGGATGCATCTTACACACGCACTCAGTGGCGGCGACTGTCCTGTCACGCTTTATACGCAGTAACCAGTTTTCAGTGACAGGCTATGAGATGCAAAAATCACTGTCTGGGATTAAAAGTCACCTAGATACGCTATCCATTGCCATCTTTGATAACGATCAGGATATTCCCGCATTGGCGGCACGGGTTGCCAAGTACCATGAAACATACCCTGTCACACATGGGGTCTTGATCCGTGGTCATGGTTTATATGCATTGGGCAACAGCATTTTTGAAACTCGCCGTCATATCGAGGGGCTTGAGTTCTTGTTCGCCTGTGAATTAGAGCGAATAAAATTAGAAGGAGCAGTAAAGTGATAAAAGCCATTCTCACTGATATTGAAGGCACGATTGCCCGTATTTCATTCGTCAAAGACATTCTTTTCCCCTATGCCGCAAAGCACTTAGCTGATTTTGTTAAAGCGTCACAAGATGACCCTCAGGTGCAAATTCAACTTGATGCCGTCAGAGCAGAAATCGCTCAGCCAGAAGCAAGTTTAGATACCGTAATCGACACCTTACTTGGCTGGATTGAAGCCGATAAAAAAATCACGCCACTTAAACAGTTACAAGGTTTGATCTGGCAAAATGGCTATCAACAAGGCGACTTCACAGGCCATATCTACCCAGATGCCCATGCCTATTTGACTGCACAGCATCAAGCAGGCACAGCACTGTATGTATATTCTTCCGGTTCAGTGAAAGCCCAGCAACTGCTTTTTGCTCATTCAGATTTTGGCGATATACGTGCCTTATTTAGCGACTATTTTGATACCCGAGTGGGTGCAAAGCAGCAATCTGAGTCTTATCGCAACATAGTGCAAAGCCTGCCTTTTGAAGCAGCTGACGTCCTATTTTTAAGTGATGTCGTCGCAGAACTTGATGCGGCCAAAGCAGCCGGCCTACAGACTTTACAGCTGTGGCGCGATGATCAACCCAAAAGCACTCACCATGCTTTTATTACCAGTTTTGAGCATATTTAAAACGAGACACCGTCATGAGTTACTTACATATCTATCAAGAAGCGCAGCCACAAAAAGCGACGTTCCAAAGCGAAGAGGCAAGTATCATTGCTGAAAAACTGGCTGAGGTTGGGGTGCGCTTTGAGCAATGGCAAGCAACACAAATCTTAGCAAAAGAAGCCACTGAAACTGATATCATTAACGCATATAGCCAAGATATCGAGCGCTTAAAAGCACAAGGGGGCTACCAAACCGTCGACGTCGTTGCGCTACAAAAAGGCAATCCAAATGCGCCAGCGATGCGCGAAAAATTTCTTTTTGAACATACCCACAGTGAAGATGAAGTGCGTTTTTTTGTGGCCGGGTATGGGCTATTCTGCCTGCATATCGCAGATAAGGTCTATCAAGTATACTGCCAGCAAGGTGATTTGATCTCTGTGCCAGATCACACACCACATTGGTTTGATATGGGCAGCGACCCTGAATTCACCGCGATTCGCCTATTCAACAATACAGAAGGTTGGGTTGCCCAAGAGACAGGCTCAAGTATTGCCAAGCAATTCCCGCTTTTAGATTAACCCCTTATTCGCAAATTACACAGCAGGCGACTGCCCATGCCTGCTGTCATCATTACAAATTAATAAATTCCGGTGTGGTGTAAACACCACTATCAAACACCCACCCAGTAACTAACTTTGCTGGCGTTACATCAAAAGCAGGGTTGTACACTTCAGCCTCAGAAGGTGCCCACTGGCATTCACCAAAACTGCCACTCACCCCTGTCACCTCACCCGCACTGCGTTGTTCAATTTCAATCTCTTGGCCGCTAGCACAGGCCGGATCAAAGGTGGTTTTAGGTGCCACAACATAAAAAGGCACATTGTGGAAATGTGCTAACACAGCCAAATTATACGTGCCCACTTTATTTGCAAAATCCCCGTTTGCCGCCACCCTATCAGCCCCCACAAATATCTTATCGACCTTGCCCGCAGCCATTAAAGATGCAGCCATACTATCGCACAATAAAGTATAGGGGATCTGCCATCGCGCCAGCTCATACGCAGTTAAACGCCCACCTTGTAATAAAGGACGCGTTTCATCTACCCAGACATGGATATCACCATGACGCTGCATCGCTTGGTAAATCACACCAAGCGCTGTGCCAATACCTGCTGTGGCGAGCGCACCCGTATTACAATGAGTCAGGATATTGTCACCGGCATCCACTAGGTCCACCCCATGTTCTGCAATTCGAGCACATAAGGCGATGTCTTCTTCGAATAATTGCTCGGCCACTGTGATCACTTCAGTTATCTTTTGCTCGCTATGTAGCACCGCGCGGAGCCTGTCCATACAGTGTTTTAAATTTACCGCCGTTGGACGCGTGGCTTCTAAGTCGTCTATCGCATGACATAAGTCTTCTCGGGAACTGCCCTGCTCGGCGAGATAAGCCACCAACAAAGTCGCAGCTAAGCCAATTAAAGGCGCGCCCCGCACTTGTAAGTTGTTAATGAGAGCCTGCATTTCACTGACCGTTTTGCAGACATGCCAAACTTCTTGATGCGGCAACAAATATTGGTCAAGTACCTGCACTTTTCCATCTTGGTATTTCAAACTTTGAGCGATCAAATCTTTCATGTTGATTAAAGGGTGTACAGTTGTAATTACTGCTCATTCTACATAAAGATCTAAAGATGTATAGACATCTAAACATTTAAAAATATAGAATGCTAAAAGTTACTTTAATTTTTGGTGAATAACAGTGAGCAAATACGTTGCCTTTAATAACGACACGGCCTTAAGTTACGTCCAAGAACTGGGGCAATTTTTTCCAGCTAATGCAGAATTATCTTGCTATGAGTTTGGGGATGGTAATCTCAATTTAGTCTTCCGAGTTCAAGACACAGAAAAGCGCAGTGTTATTTTGAAGCAAGCACTGCCATATGCTCGCTGTGTCGGTGAAAGTTGGCCACTGACATTGGATAGAGCCAGAATTGAAGCCAGCGTATTGAGAAAGCATGGTGATGTTTGCCCTGAGCACACCGCACAAGTTTTACATCATAATAGTGAGCTCGCTGTCACCATATTGGAAGACTTGGGTGATATGGCGATTTTGCGAGGTGAGCTGAATCAAGGGAACACATTCAAACACCTGGGTACACACGTCGCAACTTACTTGGCAAAAACCAGCTTTTTCTATTCAGACTTTTCTTTATCTGCTGCAGACAAAAAAGCATTGGTACAAGAGTTCACCAACCCTGAACTGTGTTCCATCACCGAAGACCTATTTTTCGATGACCCCTATCGAATACATGAACGTAATAACTACCCAACAGCATTAGAAGAGCAAGTTTCTCTGCTGAGAGACAATACCGCCTTGTTAATTCACGTTGCGCAATTGAAGAGTAAATTCTTTTCATCACCACAAACCCTGCTGCACGGCGACGTCCATACTGGCAGCCTATTTGTGTCACCAAAAGAGACTAAATTTATCGACCCTGAATTTGGCTTTTTCGGTCCAATTGGCTTCGATTTAGGCTCTTTTATCGGCAATTTGCTACTCAACTATTGTGCGCAAAATGGCCGTGTTTCTGAAGCCCCTAAGCGACGTGATTTACATTCTTATTTATTACACACGATTTCCACCTGCCTGCAAGCTTTCGAGCAGCAGTGGTTAACACTGGCCAGCACACAGACCCGCGATTTAGCACTTCAAGCACCCGGCTATGCCGAACAATTTTTACAAGCAGTGCTGCAAGATACAATGGGATATTGCGGTACTGAACTGATCCGTCGCACCATCGGATTGGCACATGTGGCAGATATTGATGAGATTGAAGATGATGTAAAGCGCTTAGCGGTACAAAAGCAAACGTTACTTCTTGGCGAGCAATTGATTTTAAATGCAAAAAGCTGCCACTCAACGGATGACTTTTATCAGCTGATTATCAGCTTTGTGCACTAAGTAAAAAAGGCCGCTTTATAGCGGCCTCTGTTATTTTACTTTTGCTTTTGTGCTTGTTCAATATATTGCGCGATTTGCGCTTCAAGTACAAACAGCGGGACAGAGCCATTTTTCAGTATCTGATGGTGAAATTCACGAATATTAAACTGCTCACCCAGCGCCTGCTCCGCTTCTGTACGCAAGCGTCTGATTGTCAGCTCACCGAGCTTGTATGACAGCGCTTGGCCAGGCCAAGAAATGTAGCGATCAGTTTCTGTTTTAACGTTGTGTAGAGACAGTGCTGTATTATCTTGCATAAATTGCATCGCCTGCTCGCGACTCCAACCAAACATGTGCATACCTGTGTCCACAACTAAACGCGCTGCACGCCACATTTCATAAGTAAGTCGGCCGAAATTACTATATGGGTCTTGGTAAAAACCAGCTTCCAATCCTAAATATTCAGCATACAACCCCCACCCTTCACCAAATGCTGAAATGTATTCATTGCGATACTCAGGTAAATGTGTGAACTCGTCATTTATGGCAATTTGTAAATGATGACCCGGCACCCCTTCGTGCAAGGTCAATGCCTCCAAAACATAAAGAGGCCTTTTATCAAGCGCATAAGTGTTTACCCAATAATAGCCAGGATCTGTTTCTTTGGATGGTGGTAAGTATCTTCCAGTGGTGTACTTAGGTGCGATGCTATCAGGCACTGGGGCTACGCCATAAGGTACTCTGGGCAAAGTAGACACATAAAAGAACTGTGGCAGCTTAGCATCCATCTTCTTGGCGATAAATGATGCCTCTTTTAGCAACTCTTCAGGTGTCTTTGCATAAAACTGCGGATCGGTACGCAAAAACTCGACGAACTCAGCAAAAGAACCTTCAAAGCCTACCTGTTCGATGATGGAGTTCATCTCACTACGAATACGCGCCACTTCCTGCAAACCTAACTCATGGATTTGCTTAGGCGTCATATCGGTTGTCGTGAAATGCTTGGCACGATTGATATAAAATGCTTCACCATTGGGTGTACTCGACCAAGCAATGTCTTTTTTTGCGGCTGGTCGGTATTCATTGACGAAAAAATCTAAGTAACTTTGATAAGCTGGGTTAGCATAATTGGCTATCGCTTGCTTAGCTTGTTGCTGAATCTTGCTAAAAGCGTCATCTGATATGCCCGCCTGATTCGTCTTAAACGGCGCATAAAATGGCGAGTGCTCAACATCATCAATGGCGATATACGCCTCTATCGATGATTCGAACCCCTGTAGTACAACTTGCGGCTGGGTCAACCCAATAGCCATGCCCTTTCGCATCCAGTTCATCTGCTGCGAAAAATATCGTGGTAGCTGCTTAATCTGAGCTATCAACTTTTGATAACCCAGCTGTGTAGAAAAGTCATGCTCACGGATCTTAAATGACATGTCTGTATGGAATCCAGATTCCGACAACAGTGGTACATAATGATGTTTGAAGTGATATTTATCGACTTTATCCTGCACCTGTGCGCGCAAAATTGCGAAGTTAATTTGATTCTCTGCATTTAATTGTGTTGTGTCTATCACATCAAACTTATCCAGCAGTGCTAAACGACGCTGATTTTTGCGTTCTAAGTGCGCTGGAGACATATCAGGCAACAAAAATAGCTCGTCTAGTGACTTGGTATGATTAGTGCTAATGTCGGCACGAAAGGTCATCACTTGTTTAGACAACGCCACAAAGGCCTGATCTGGATTATTCTGGGTCATCTGGCACGCAGACAAACTGAGTACCAAAGCAATGGCACTAAGAGGTTTAAAAACGGCGTTCAACACTGAGGTTCCTTAACTTTCGCTGGGGTATGCACCTTAACGAAGGCACTTGTCTCTATGCAAGTATAATCGACCAAACATCATGCAAATGCGATCATCGATACGACACCACATATACAAAGGGCAAAGTTGTCGATAAATTCGCCTAATAGAATAAATTGGGTAACTTTTTACCATCAAAAGGGCAAATTTTACTTTCAAAAAGTCACGATTACGATTAATGTAGCGGGGCTTCAAATAGGATGAAATCATGACTTGTGCCAAAGGACGTTAAGGCTTCAAGATTAACTTTAATGTGTGGTAAAGAAGTAGATGACGTTCCATGATCCAATGGCAATAGCCCAAGAAAAAATGACCAAAGTTTGTCATTTTCTGGAACTGCACGCACTGCCCCCTACACCATTACATTATCAAGTCGCTTATACTTTCATCAGTCGGACTAACGACGCCTTAACGACGCGCTTAGAAAGAGACCTTCGTAGTAATGTTGACATTGACACCGTCTACATTGAGCAATTGTACTTTGAGTTTATCTACACAGAACATCAAGAAGAGCTAGCGGTATTAAAAGAAGTCGACAATGTCATCGATGAATTATCCGCGTCCTCCTCACGCTCACACCATAGCATCACAAAATTCACGCAGAGTATTCGTAAATGCCACAGTGAGTTAGACCCACAAGATATTGCCAAAAGCAAAAAGGCACTTGGTGAATTAACTCAGCAAACAGAGCGCTATATAGAGCAACAACAGCGCTTTAAGCAGAGCTTACAAAAAGCCAGAGCCAGCCAAAGTCAGCAGTACATGGTGCTCAATAAAATACGTAAGCAACGTTTGATTGATCCCCACACTGGTCTTTACAAAAGACACTACTTAAATCAAAAAACTCAGCTTTGGTTAGATCAGGAAAAAATGTTGTGTGCCATTTCCATTCAAGTAGATAACCTCAGTGATTTTAGTGAACGATTTGGTGACATGATTGGCGAGACCGTTTTGCAACGGGTTGCGCATAAGATCAAAAAATATGTATTAGAAAGCGGTGTACCGGGTCGTACAGGCAAGCAGGAGTTCACTATTTTACTGGCTGATATTGAACCTGAAACAGCCAAAGTCATCGCGGAAAAAATCCGTAAGGGTGTTGAAAAGCTCAAATTCATTAGCAATAAAGGCAATGTGCAATTTCCAGACATCCAACTGGCTATTGGTATTGCCAAAAGGCAATCCGAGCGAGATTTTAACGAATTAGCCAGCCAAGCTTCGTTTGCCGCGCAAAAGGCACATGCGTTAGGGCGCGACTGTTATATTTCTGGTGCCCTCTAAGCGCTTTTGTGCGATAAAATTTTACGATTAACACGCACTATAAATTGCACCTAAGTGTCGCAATCAAGTACACTATACCCATCTAAACTGTGTCACCAAGGCCAACATGAAAGAAGAAAATCGCGATACCACCCACTTTGGTTATAAAACCGTAGAGTCCACTCAAAAAGAGTCTCTGGTTGCAGATGTTTTTCACTCTGTCGCAGCCAAATACGACATCATGAATGACTTTTTATCCTTTGGCATACATCGCCTTTGGAAACGCCAAACCGTGGCGTGTGCAGGGGTTCGAAAAGGTCATCGCGTATTGGATTTGGCAGGTGGTACAGGTGACCTGACAGCTAAGTTCAGCCAACTTGTTGGCGATACCGGTCAAGTGATCCTTGGTGATATCAATGATTCAATGCTGAAAGTTGGCCGTGATAAGCTACGCGACCTCGGCTTAGTTAATAACATTGAATACGTACAAATGAACGCCCAAGCGTTGCCATTTCCAGATAACAGCTTAGATGTTATTACTATCGCATTTGGATTACGTAACGTCACAGACAAAGACGAGGCATTGCGTTCAATGTACCGAGTTCTAAAACCGGGTGGTCGATTGTTGGTGCTAGAATTCTCTAAAACGGATAACGAAGCGTTATCTAAACTTTATGACTTCTACTCATTTAACATCTTGCCAAACGTCGGCAAGATTGTGGCGAATGACAGTGAATCTTACCGCTACTTAGCAGAATCAATCCGCATGCACCCAGACCAAGAAACTTTAAAGGGCATGATGGAAAACGCAGGGTTTGAGCAAACAAGCTATCAAAACTTCACTGGCGGCATTGTTGCGCTGCATAGAGGGTTCAAGTACTAACGCAAGTAAAGGGTAAGTTTATGTGGGTATCTGTTTTAACAGCCGTCGCCGAGCAAGCTGTAAATCGTCTCTTAACTCTTGAGCCAAACCTTGCTGCAGATCTGCAAGGCGCTGCACATAACGTACTGGCGCTCACATTGACTGATTTAAACTTATCCTGCGCACTTCACTATAATGGTGAATACTGCTTCGTATATGGCAACTATCATGATGATGCTGATTGTCATATCACCACCTCTGTCGATTGCTTAGGTGAATTGAAAGACCCGAGTCAATTGACGCGATTGATCCGCAGTGGCAAATTAGATTTGGAGGGCGACCTTCACCTTGCACAGCTTTACAGCAAAGCATTTGGCAATTTAGATATCGATTGGGCAGAGCACTTATCCCGCTACCTTGGTGATGCTGGCGCTGAACACTTAGTGAGTAGCGTAAAAGCGTGCAACAACAAAGCCCAACAGCATAAAAAGTCATATCAGCAAGTCATGACTCAACTGTGTCAAGATGAGCTCAACGTCACCATTCACCCTCTGGAGCTACAGCAGTTTAAAGCACAAACCAGAGCCCTTTCATCGCAATTGGCTGCGCTAGAACAACGCATTAATGCACTAACAGACTGACTTTAAGGAGCAGGAATTGTCCATCGCTCGCCTATATCATATTGGTAAAACATTTCTTAACTATGGCCTAGATGAACTGCTGCCTCAGCATTTGCAGCCTTGGTACGCTAAGTACCTTCGCAAGTGCTTATTTTGGCTGCCCAACAAACACCAAGATAAGTCTGAAGGCGCGCGTTTACGTTTGGCATTGCAAGCTTTAGGGCCAGTGTGGGTTAAATTCGGCCAAATGTTATCTACTCGACGTGACCTATTACCTCATGATATGGCTCAAGAGCTGGCACAGTTACAAGACAATGTCGCGTCATTTGACGGCGAAAAAGCACAGCGGCTTATCGAGCTCGCGCTAGAGCTTGAACATATTAGCGACTTATTCGAGTATTTTGAGCAACAACCTCTGGCTTCAGCCTCCATCGCGCAAGTTCATACTGCGCAGCTGCAAACTGAACAGGGCTTAAAAGACGTGGTTGTGAAAGTGATCCGTCCGGACATAGAAAAGCAAATCCTCGCAGATCTGTCCTTAATGGAGCAATTTGCCAAAGTGCTTGCAGGCTTGGTGAGCGAAAGCCGTCGTTTAAGGCCTGTTGAAGTCGTACGCGAATATCGTAAAACCTTGCTCGATGAGCTCGATTTAATGCGAGAAGGCGCCAACGCCATTCAGCTAAGACGCAACTTTGAGGGATCTGAAGCCTTATATATTCCAGAAGTCTATAGCGATTACTCAAGACAAAACGTATTAGTGATGGAGCGCATCTACGGTATCCCAGTATCTGATACTGAAACACTGGAAGCGCAAGGCACGGATATGAAATTACTTGCAGAGCGAGGCGTCGAAGTCTTCTTCACGCAAGTATTCAGAGACAGTTTTTTCCATGCTGACATGCACCCTGGCAATATTTTTGTCTCCTATGAACACCCTGAAAACCCACAATATATCGGAATTGACTGCGGTATCGTTGGTACGTTAAATCGCGAAGATAAGAGATATTTAGCTGAAAACTTTATTGCTTTTTTCAATCGTGATTATCGCCAAGTGGCCCAGCTTCATGTGGACTCTGGTTGGGTGCCAGCAGACACCTGTGTGGAAGAGTTTGAATTTGCAATTCGCACTGTGTGCGAGCCGATTTTTAATAAACCACTGGCAGAAATTTCATTTGGACACGTCTTGGTCAACCTGTTTAATACAGCAAGGCGTTTCAATATGGAAGTGCAACCTCAGTTGGTGCTGTTACAAAAAACCCTGCTATATGTTGAAGGATTGGGTCGTCAACTCTACCCACAACTCGACCTTTGGCAAACCGCAAAACCCTTCTTAGAACATTGGGTGCAAGAGCAAGTTGGCCCCCTCGCAGTGGCCAAAAAGTTATATCAAAATCTACCTTTTTGGGCTGAAAAAATGCCTGAATTACCTGATTTAGTTTATCAAAGCTTGAAGCGCCAACATCATCAAGTACCGGCACCGCAATCTGCGATAAGTAAGCAAACAATACAAAGCGTTTTATTGGGCATGGCTGCATCCACTTTCGCGATCATTGCGGGTCTGTGTTTTATCGCCGAATTAAATGGAGCAAGTCTAGGCAGCGCGCTTTTTGCATGCTTGCTATTTATTTGTGCATGGCGTAAAACAGGGTGATATTTTATACGCGCGGCGTATAATCAAATCAGTAATTACAAATAAGACGTAAACGGAGTCGTTATGGGATTAGGTGGTATCAGTATTTGGCAACTATTAATTGTTCTTGCAATCATTGTATTGCTTTTTGGCACTAAAAAGTTGCGTGGTATGGGTGGAGACCTAGGTAACGCCGTTAAAGGGTTTAAAAAAGCCATGTCTGACGATGAAAAAACAGAAGCAGACAAGCCAAAAGACGCCATTCAAAATCAAACCCAAAGCAAATCTACCAGCACTGAAACTGATAAAGAAAAGGTTTAACTTACATGGGCATGTGGGAGCTCGTCGTCATATTAATTGTCGGCTTAATCGTATTAGGTCCAGAGCGTTTACCGGTGGCTATACGAACGGTTAGTCGCTGGATCCGAACCGTGAAATCTGTTGCTAATTCGGTGAAGGCTGAAGTGAATGAAGAGCTCAGAGTACATGAGTTGCACACTAATCTTAAAAAAGCTGAGCAACAAAACATGAATAACTTAGCCCCCGAGCTGCAAGAGTCCGTGGATGAGTTGAAAAAAGCGGCCGAGTCTGTGCGTCATAGCTATCAAACGGATGCCACGGACACACATTCGAAAAAAGACTAATCCCTCAGAAGTAACAGGAACACCCATGTCAGAATCGGACAACAGTGGTTTTATAGGTCACCTAATTGAACTCAGAGATCGCCTCATTAAAGCCCTCTTAAGCGTCTTGGTGATCTTTCTATCCTTGGTCTATTTTGCCAACGATATCTATGCATTTGTCGCAAACCCGCTGGTTTTAAGTTTGCCAGAAAATGCCACCATGATAGCCACAGATGTCACTGCACCTTTTTTTGCACCGTTTAAACTGACCCTCTTTGTCTCTTTGTTTTTAGCGATCCCTTTTATATTGCATCAGTTTTGGGGGTTTTTAGCACCCGGCTTATACCAACATGAAAAGCGCATGCTCATGCCCATACTCCTATCTAGTGTGGTGTTGTTTTATGCCGGTATCGCATTTTGTTATTTCGTGGTTATGCCAATTATTTTGGGCTTTTTTACCGCGGTTGGCCCAGCGATGATGACTTTATCTCCGGATATCAGCAGCTATTTAGCCTTTATTCTCAAATTATTTTTCGCTTTTGGCGTCGCTTTTGAGATCCCGGTCGCTATTATGCTACTGTGCTGGAGTGGCGTCACAACAACTCAAAGCTTAAAAGATAAACGTCCTTATATCGTAGTAGGTGTGTTCGTGGTGGCCATGTTTTTAACACCACCCGATGTGCTATCGCAAACCTTGCTCGCTGTGCCCATGTTATTATTATTCGAAGTCGGCATCATCCTAGCGGGCATCTATAGCAAAAAGTCTGAACAACAGGAAATGAACAATGAATAAGTGGTTCACTGTACTAGCATTGGGTGTCTCACTCTGTGCTCACGCCCAAAATGAAACGCTTGAACAGTTGGTTCAGTGTCAATCTATTGCATCCGACACTCAGCGCTTACAATGCTATGACCAAGCGACTGCAAAACTTCAATCTAAGCAGCCAATGGCTACCGTATCAGCCGCACCAGTTGCAACAAGCATATTGAGTAAAGAACAAAAACAAGCACGCTTTGGTATCGAAATAAAACCATCCAAAACGATCAACGTGTAGACAATATTGAAGCTACAATAGTAAAGCTGGCTAAGTCAGCACATGGTGTTCGTACCTTTGAGCTCTCAAATACACAAGTATGGAAGCAAATTGGCAGTGATGCCTTTTTTGCAAAGCAGGACGATACGGTCACCATAAAACGTGGCTCATTTAACTCATTTTTGATGAGCAAATCGGGCTCAAATCGAACAATTCGCGTAAAAAGAATAAAATAAATGCAAACGATGATTGATGCTGGTGTCAACTTAACCAGCTCACAATTTGATAAAGACAGAGCAGATGTTGTCTCAAGGGCCAGAGCAAATCATATCAGTAATATGTTATTGATTGGCTGTGATCTTGCCTCAAGTGAGCAAAGCCTTGCTCTGGCAAACACGCATAGGCTCGTCAGTACTGCAGGTATACACCCTCATGATGCCAAGAGTGCGCCAGATGATTTCATTGCGCAAATCACTCAATTGGCCAATTCCCCCCAAGTTGTCGCAATCGGTGAGTGCGGATTAGATTTTAATCGTGATTTTTCACCAAGAGATATACAAGCCCATGTATGCAATGAGCAATTTGCGCTCGCGCAACAGCTTAATATGCCAGCTTATATTCATGAGCGAGATGCACACGAGCATATGAAAACCTTGCTATCTGGGCACCAAATACAGGGCGTTCTACACTGCTTTACAGGCGACAAGCAAGCACTTAAATTTTATCTCGATTACGGTTTAATGATTGGTATTACAGGATGGGTATGTGATGAAAGACGCGGTCAGCAACTGCGTGAATTAATCTCTTACATTCCAAATGATAGACTACTTATTGAAACGGATGCACCTTACTTACTGCCAAGAACTCTTTCTCCAAAGCCCAAATCTAGACGCAATGAACCGGCTTATTTATCAGCGGTTGTTGCGCAAATAGCTGAATTGAAAAATACAGATTACGCAACCATTGCTATGCACAGTTCTGTTAACTTCAATACGCTCTTTATGGCGAATCAATCGAGTAATTCCTGATGAAGCTATGGTTACTGTTCGCACTGATATTGAATACCTTTCCGGCAGTTGCCAGCATCTCCTTTAATACAAACTCAAACATACATGTTTTTGAACTACCAGCGCAGTTTAGGCACCAAGCTTCACTGCCATTTAGCTATACGGTAGCTCCTCAGGATACACTTCAAGATTTACTCAGTAGCAGCACTACGTGGCATTATCATGATTCTGGCGCACTTAATTTAGGTGAAGTAGAGCAGCAAGTTTGGATAAAAGTTGTATTACGAAACGATAGCTTAATTGAAATCCCACTTTTACTCAGTGTGAACAATAACCTACTGGATAGTATTACAGCCTACATAATGCAACCAGATCATGCAATTTTAACACTCGATTTGGGTGATAGTCGCCCGCTCATGCAGCGACCCATAAAGCATGAGGCTCAACTCATCCCATTGGAGTTACCAGGTAAGCGACAAACCACGCTCTACTTAAAAGTGAAGCACCATGGTGCACTCAATATTCCGCTTAGTCTCTGGCACCCTGTGGAATATCTAAAATATAAGAGTAAATTCAACCTCATCTATGGCATTCTAGCGGGCTTTTTGCTGGCAATGATAGCGACCAACTTTACCATGTATAGCTTCACGCGGCGCAAATACTTCCTCCATGGCACCTTGCTCATGACGAGTGTCTGGTTACTATTGGTTCACTTATACGGTTTTGGATACAGGTACCTCTACGCAGACTGGCAATGGATGCAACAGTATGGTCAGAGTATTCTTGTATTACTTTCAACTTTAGCCATGACCCCAATTATACGCAGTCAAATCTTACCCATCAGTAGCGCCCCCAGAATTGATAGTGGTCTAAAATACTTACTATTAAGCGGCTTTGGTATTACCCTACTGTGTACATTTTTACCTATTACGCTGGCACTCAAAACTGCATATATTTTTGCCATACTCGCGGTAGTTTACTTTTTTGTGATCACTGTCAAAGCTTCTCCACAAAAGCTCACTAAGAAGATACCCACACTTACTGTCCACCTATGTTTAATGATATCTTTGTGCTATCAGTTTGGTTTTGAACTTGGTTTATTATCAGGCGCCTTGCTTGAACGTCCAGTGACTTATATTTGCTCCTTATTTGTCTGTGCGTACATTAGTTATGCGCTGGCTAAGCAGTACATATCGGAGCGTGAGCGCCACATCAAGGCACAAGAACAGAAGTTAGCGAAAACTCGCGCAGAAGATGCACTGCTCAAAGAAAAACTAAGTATTCAAGAGCAGGCCCAGCAAGACTTAGAAAGCAGTATTGACGAACGCACATTTGAGTTACAAGTCACTTTACGCGAGCTAGAAGAGAAAAACCGCGAGCTTGAACGACTCAACATGGAAGACCCACTTACCAAAGTGAAAAACCGTCGCTATTTCGATAAACGCCTCATGATGGAAGTCAGACGCTCACGCAGGGAGCAAACTACACTCAGTGTGATCATGCTAGATATAGACCATTTTAAGCGCGTTAATGATGTATACGGCCATTTAGCAGGTGACCAAACCATATGTGCTTTTGCTAACACAATTAGCCAGCATTTGAAGCGCCCCCATGATGAAGTATTCCGTTATGGCGGAGAAGAATTTGTTATTTTACTGCCCAATACAGATGCCCATGGCGCTTTAGAGCTTGCAGAAAAAATTCGCCTCGCAACAGCATCATGTGCAGTCAATATCGCAGATCAGAATATTCAGTTCACAACCAGTGCGGGTTTATATAGCGCCATAGCGAAAGATACACAAAACCCAACTTTATTTACCGACTTCGCCGATAAAGCGCTGTATGAAGCAAAGCAAAGTGGGCGAAATCAAGTTTGCATTTATCAACACACCTAGGAGACTTAATGTGGCTCAATCAGGACTAGATCTTTTTCCTTATACACGTATGCGACGCATGCGTCGCGACGACTTTTCTCGCCGTTTAATGTGTGAAAATACATTGACTGTCGCTGATCTAATTTATCCTGTGTTTGTTTTAGAAGGCACAAATTGTCGTGAATCTATCCCCTCAATGCCAGGGATTGAGAGGCTTTCAATTGACTTATTGGTAGAAGAAGCAAAGCAACTTACTGCTCTAGGGATCCCTGCTATCGCTATCTTCCCTGTCACACCTGCAGAGCAAAAGTCATTGATGGCTGAGGAAGCATACAACCCTGAAGGGCTTGCACAGCGTACTGTAAGAGCCCTTAAGGCAGCCTGTCCAGATTTAGGTGTAATAACAGATGTTGCGCTAGACCCTTTCACCGTTCATGGCCAAGATGGCATCATTGATGAGAGTGGTTACGTGATGAATGACATCACAACAGAAATCCTCATAAAGCAAGCATTATCGCATGCCGATGCAGGTGCTGATGTCGTTGCGCCTTCAGACATGATGGATGGCCGTATTGGCGCTATTCGCGAAGCTTTAGAAGCCGCTGGACATATTCATACTCGCATCATGGCCTATTCTGCAAAATATGCATCAAGCTATTATGGACCATTCAGAGATGCCGTTGGCTCAGCGGGTAACCTCAAAGGTGCAGATAAAAAGACTTACCAAATGGATCCTGCGAACTCAGACGAAGCAATACGAGAAGTTGCTTTGGATTTACAGGAAGGGGCAGATATGGTCATGGTAAAACCAGGTATGCCGTATTTAGATGTGGTTAGACGCGTTAAAGATGAGTTTGGTGTCCCGACTTTTGCTTATCAAGTCAGTGGTGAATATGCCATGCACAAAGCTGCAATCGACAACGGTTGGCTGGCAGAAAAGCCCGTAGTCATGGAGTCACTATTAGCATTTAAACGCGCTGGTGCTGATGGTATCTTGACCTACTTTGCCAAGCAAGTCGCATTATGGCTCAATGAGAAATAACTCTAATATTCGCCCGATTAAAGCTCCGAACTCCCTTTCTTACTAAAAAGCGCCATACGGCGCTTTTATGCTTTCACTTGAGATTGTGTTAAGCCAGTCACAGGGCAGCTAAATAACTTAGCCGCTTTTTGTATTTCTTCCAAGCTTGCTAACCAGTAAGGGAAGGATACCTGCTTATTTGTCTTTAACTCTACAGTGACGATGTACACATTAAGCACTTTAGTTGCTTTTAAAGCCGCAATTTCATCACCATGCAAGTAGTGTGTGTTTAATCCATTGTGATGGCTAAAACCTGCTTTATCTATATGCACATATTTTTTACCCAAAATGCCCGCAACTAGAGAAAGCATTGTCAATGCTACACCCGAAGCAACTAATATCTGAGCAACGGTCACAAAGCCTAAGTTCAATAACACCACATAGAGTAAAACAGACACGAGAAGCTGTATTGTGTACAAATACCAATTAATTTGTAAGTTGATTGTCTTCATGAGTACCTCCAAATTTTACTCAAATTACCTACTTTAGGACTACGAATAGGGCATGATAAATTCGCTTTGTTCCTAAATCAAGCTCGTCCTCAGCTTTTTTCAACAATCAATGTTTTTGACGTGGACTTAATTCTATAAGTTTGCATTACATTAGATAAATTAACTTTTTAGATAGGTATATATATTAATAAATTACGTAAAAAAGATGTACTTACAGGTCAAAAAACAACCCAAAAGGATGAAGATTAGCATTATACAATTATTTACATTTTACAAATAAAAAAATTCATAAAATGTCCGTGTAGAAAGGTTAAAAACTAGCTAGGTAACTCATCCAGCTACATCGCCACCAGTTATTCAGCACATAAAAAAACCGCCCTAAGGCGGTTTTTTCAAAAGAAAGGAGTTAGCTAATTACTTAGCAGCTTTCTTTTCTTTCTCAGCAGCGATTACCGCGTCAGCAACGTTTTGCGGACATGGTGCATAGTGAGAGAATTCCATTGAGAACTGACCACGACCAGACGTGATAGTACGTAGGTGACCAATGTATCCGAACATTTCAGATAGAGGTACTTCACCCTTGATACGAACGCCCATTGCGCCAGCTTCTTGGTCTTTGATCATACCACGACGACGGTTAAGGTCACCGATTACGTCACCTACGTTGTCATCTGGCGTGAACACGTCAACTTTCATGATTGGCTCAAGAAGTTGTGCACCCGCTTTAGGGATAGACTGACGGAAAGCGCCTTTAGCAGCGATTTCGAATGCGATTGCTGATGAGTCAACTGCGTGGAAACCACCGTCGAATAGCTCAACTTCAACGTCTAGTACAGGGAAGCCAGCTAGAACACCTTCTTCCATCATTGACGCAAAGCCTTTCTCAACTGCAGGCCAGAATTCTTTAGGTACGTTACCACCAACAACTGAAGATGAGAACGTGAAACCAGAACCAACTTCACCTGGCTTGATGCGGTAGTCGATCTTACCGAACTGACCAGAACCACCAGACTGCTTCTTGTGCGTGTAGCTGTCTTCAACTTCTTGCGTGATAGTTTCACGGTAAGCAACCTGAGGCTGACCAACAACTAGCTCAACGCCGTAAGTACGCTTAAGGATGTCTACCTTGATGTCTAGGTGAAGTTCACCCATACCTTTAAGGATAGTTTCACCTGAATCTTCGTCAGTCTCAACCTGGAATGACGGATCTTCTGCAACCATCTTACCGATAGCGATACCCATCTTCTCGTTACCACCTTTATCTTTAGGTGCAACAGCGATAGAGATTACCGGATCAGGGAAGATCATCGCTTCTAGAGTACATTCGTGCTTAGGATCACATAGAGTGTGACCAGTTTGAACGTTCTTCATACCTACAACAGCGATGATGTCACCCGCTTGTGCTTCAGTAAGTTCGTTACGCTCGTCTGCTTGCATCTCAACCATACGGCCGATACGCTCAGTTTTACCAGTTGCAGAGTTAAGGATCGTGTCACCTTTCTTCATGCGACCAGCGTAGATACGGATGAACGTAAGTGCACCGAAACGGTCGTCCATGATTTTGAACGCAAGCGCTTTAAGTGGCTCTTCTGCGTCAACTGTCGCAACGTCACCAGTAGGCTCACCAGTTTCAGGATCAGTTAGAGGCTGAGGATCAACTTCAGTTGGAGACGGTAGGTAATCAACAACTGCGTCTAGTACTAGCTGCATACCTTTGTTTTTGAATGCAGAACCACAGAAAGTTGGGAAGAAAGCAAGGTCACGTGTACCTTTACGGATACAAGCTTTGATTTGCTCTAGTGAAGGAGTTTCACCTTCCATGTATGCTTCCATTAGGTCGTCGTCTTGCTCAACAGCAGACTCAACTAGCATCTCGTGGTACTCTTCAACTTTCTCAACCATGTCAGCTGGAACGTCAGTGATTTCGTAGTTTTCTGGAAGGCCAGTCTCGTCCCAGATGTATGCTTTTTTCGTTAGTACGTCAACAACACCTGTGAACTGATCTTCGATACCGATAGGAAGAGTCATAACTAGTGGGTTTGCGCCAAGTACTTTCTCTACTTGACCTACTACGCGGTAGAAGTCAGCACCCATACGGTCTAGTTTGTTTACGAAGATACAACGTGCAACTTCTGATTCGTTAGCATAACGCCAGTTAGTTTCTGACTGAGGCTCAACACCACCAGAACCACAGAATACACCGATACCACCATCAAGAACTTTAAGTGAACGGTATACTTCAACTGTGAAGTCAACGTGTCCAGGAGTATCGATAACGTTTAAACGGTGGCCTTTCCACTCACAAGTAACAGCTGCTGACTGGATAGTAATACCACGCTCTGCTTCCTGTTCCATGAAGTCAGTAGTTGACTCACCATCGTGTACTTCACCAGTTTTGTGAATCTTACCAGTAAGCTTAAGAATACGCTCAGTGGTCGTAGTTTTACCCGCATCAACGTGCGCGAAAATACCAATGTTTCTGTATTTCGATAAATCTGCCATTGTTTTACTCTATTTAAAGTAGAAAAATTATTCGGCGGGAGTATATCACCTCTTTAGGCGAACATCATCCTTGAAGTCGATTAAAATGCAGCCAATTTGCAATTAAAACGCATTCGCTGCGATATTGCATTGTTGAACTGCATTAAATAAGCCATTTTTAACCTTAATCACCATCAATGATATCGCCAACACTGCCTAATACAGAGCCTTCGCCCTGCCTGCTACCGCCCTGTTTTGGTGCGTGCTCAAGCACACGATCCGCTAATCTAGAGAATGGTAAGCTTTGGATCCACACCGTACCATGGCCTTTTAGCGTCGCTAAAAAGAGTCCTTCACCGCCAAAAAACATACTTTTCAGGCCTTTTACCCGCTCAATATCAAATTCGATGCCTTCGCTGAACCCAACTACACAGCCGGTATCAACGCGCAGTGTTTCACCATTAAGTTGCTTTTCAACCACAGTGCCGCCTGCATGGGCAAATGCCATTCCATCGCCCTGTAAGTGCTCTAATATGAACCCTTCTCCACCAAAAAAGCCCGCGCCAAGTTTGCGCTGAAATGCAATATCCACTTTGGTGCCCAGTGCTGCACATAAAAATGAATCTTTTTGTAAGTAAACAGATTGACCTAAGGTCGCCATATCTAACGCCAAAATAGAACCCGGAAAAGGCGCTGCAAATGCCACGCGTTTTTTGCCCACACCTTCATTGGTGAAGTGCGTCATAAATAACGACTCACCACTAATTAAACGCTTACCAGCACTGAATAACTTGCCCATAAAGCCTTGATCTACATCAGAGCCGTCACCCATTTTTGCCTCAAAACTAATGCCATCTTGCATGTAGTTCATCGCGCCGGCTTCAGCAATAACCGTTTCATTGGGATCCAACTCCACTTCAACCATCTGCATAGATTCGCCAATGATTTCGTAGTCAATTTCATGACAATGCATATTTTATTCTCCTTTTATGTGCCCAAATTACTGTGTCTTCACAGCCTTTTTGTCTGTCAAAGTTAGTACAATGCAATGAATTTTGCATGACAACAGCTTCCCCATTGACACCTTCAGTTAAAACCAAATAAATAGCCCCAAGATCAAAGCCACCCCTAATAAAGGCACGCATACCGTCAAAACTGCCAGTGGCCAATAAGCATCTTGGTGTTTCTCACCACAAATCGCCCGTACCGTTGTCACGACATAGCCATTGTGTGGCAAAGTGTCCAGTGCACCCGAGCTAATAGCGACGACACGATGCAGCTGGTTTTCATCGACCCCTAAATCTAAATAATGAGGTGCGACCAAAGGTAGCGCAATTGCTTGCCCACCAGAGGCAGATCCCGTCAATGCTGCGATGACGCTCACCGCTATTGCCGCGCCAAGCAACTCATTACCTGGAATAGACGTCATTAAGGCCACAGCCTCTTGAAACGCAGGCGTACCTTTAGCAACGGCACCAAAACCGACCACTGCCGCGGTATTACCGATTGCCACTAACGCGCCAGTTGTGCCGAGATTAATTGCCTGAGATAAACTTTTAAAGTACTTAAAATTAATGATAAAAATAGACACGACGCCACCGAGCAGGGCGACAATTAAAGCACTTTGCTGGAGCTGTTCATGTAATAGAAATGACAAACTCAGTACCACGAGTAAGGGTAAGAGGCCTGTGATTGGATGGGGCAAATGGCGCTTATCTTCGACAGGGTCGCCCGCTCTCGCTTCAAAAGACTCGCCATTGGCGACTGCCTTTTTAATCATTTTAACGAGTAAAAAATAGCCCAAGGCAGCCATAAATATGGCGACAATCAAGCTTTCTTGCCATGCAGCATAGGGAGACGTGCCCAAGTATTTTATTGGGATCCAGTTTTGTATTTCAGGGGAGCCCGCCGAGGTCATGGTAAATGTCACAGAGCCAAAAGCCAGAACAGCAGGGATAAAACGCCGGGGAAGATCCGCATCCTTAAATAAGCTCAGTGCCATCGGATAAACAGAAAACGCCACTATAAAAACACTCACCCCGCCATAAGTGAGTAAAGCACACGCAAATACAATTGCGAATACAGCGTGCTTCATTCCTATTTTATCGGTAATGTAGCGCGCAATGGCATCTGCAGCGCCCGTATCTTCCATAAATTTGCCAAACAAAGAACCCAGCAAAAACATAAAGAACCAAGCTTGAATAAAGCCGCTGAATCCGGACATATAAATTGAAACAAAGTTACCGTCATTTATGCCATTAAATATTGCAATATCACTACTAAGTGCGACCAATAGCGCACATATCGGCGCAGCAATAAACAGATTCATCCCTCTTAAAGTCAGCCAAATCAATGCTGCCAATGCACCGATCAACCCCAATGTACTGACCATTAACCCACCTCTTTTGTTATTTTTATGTAACTGTTATACGCCGAAAAGATCAGGAAATAAAGTGTCTTAGCACACAGAAAAGTAAGGGTAAGCAAGGCCTTGGTCAACTACAGCGATGAATACAACAAAATTAAATGAGAATTATTTGCAAATAAGTATTGACACTGAGCCAGATGTTATTGATAATCAATCTCAACAAAGTAAGTGACGGTTTATTTTGTTGAAGTACTCTAATTTTGTTTCTCGACCCTGAAACACGTTGAGCGAACGTTACACGCTAGGTAATAACGCGTTGTTTTACGCCCCTAAAACAACTTGTAAAAACCGACTATTTTACTTGCTACATTGCTCATATCGGTGACGGTAGATATGATCAAAAAAGGCCCGCAATTGCGGGCTTTTTTATTACCCTCGATGTATCACCACTCATTTTTGAGCTGCATTCCCACAAAATATATCTGTACAAACGAATGCCACACACTCGCTATATCAACGACATCAATGCACGTTAATCACTGCAAAACCCACCAACAAAACTAAATGAGAATTATTTTCAAATAAGTATTGACACCCACTCAGATCTAATTGATAATCAATCTCAACAAAGACGGATAAACACACTTTGTTGACGTACTCAGATTTTGTTTCTCGACCCCGAAACACGTGTGGCGCACGCAAACAGCTTCTGGTTGTCAGTGATGAACATTAACGCCCCTTAACGCGATTCACTAACAACCAACTTACTATTTTACTTGCTACATTGCTCATATCGGTGACGGTAGATATGAACCTAAAAGGCCCTTACAGGGCCTTTTTTATTGCGACTAATAAAGCTGTTGTAATCAAGTGTAATAGTTTACCTATGTACCTACTTGATAAACTCTGACTCCTTTTTGTTTCGAACAACAGTGCAATGACTCAAACACGCTACCGCTATAACTTCATCTTAACGGTGCTGCTCCTAGCAGGCTTCATTTTTACCAGCTGGTTTAGTTTAATCATTGCTAAGCAATCGTTATTTCGTGGCATTGAAAATGATGCACTCCCCCTCACTAGCCATCTGATCCATACCGATCTTCAAAAGCAGCTGCAAGCTCCCATTATTATTTCATCGCAAATGGCCAACAACACCTTTTTGCATGCTTGGTTGGCCCAACCCGAAAAAGACACAGCATTCTTATTTGAATATCTCAGACAGACACGCAGTGATTTTGATGCTGTCACCAGCTTTCTCGCTACCAGTCACGACAAAACCTATTATCGCTATGATGGTAGTACCACGACGTTAATCAAGCAGGATACCTGGTACCAAGATACCCTAGACAACGATGCCTTATATACGCTCAATGTTGACTTAGACCCAAGAGATGACCACCAAGCAACCATCTTTGTCAATCACAAAATCATGGTGAACAATCAAGTAAAGGGCGTCACTGGGGTTGGTATCAAGCTAGATCATCTAAAACGTCTCATCGATAAGTATCAGCATACTTACGATCGGAAAGTTTATTTTATCGATCATAAAGGTCGCTTATTGTTTTATAACGACGCTACCTTCGCAGACTACTCATTAAGCGACAAGTTTGGTCAACATGGTACGAAATTATTAGACAACCAAACCTATAAATTACGCTTAGAGCAAGACGGTAAAACTTTGTTTATCAACTCTCGTTATTTGGCTCACTTTGGTTGGTATCTCATTGTTGAGCAATCACTTGACCAAAATAACTCCCTATCGGAAAGCCTCTACATCAATTTGTTGATGGGTGTTGTGATCACGGGCGTCATATTATTTAGCGCTCAGCTCACCTTTAACCACTACCAAAAGCGGCTAGAAAAGATGGCGACGTTTGATAAGCTGACAAACACCTACAATCGACAAGCATTTGAACCTAGGCTGCAATCTGAGCTACAAAAAGCGCGCAACCAATTCAAGCCATTGGTGATGATGATGTTAGACATTGACCACTTCAAGCAAGTAAATGACAAACACGGGCACCTAGTCGGTGACAAAGTTCTTAAGCATGTTGCACATATTTGTAAATCAGTCGTCAAAAATCACGGTTCAGTATGTCGCTGGGGTGGCGAAGAGTTTGTGATATTGCTCCCCAAAACAGAGCTCAATCAAGGCCATGAACTGGCAGAACATATCCACCAAGCGCTTAATGCCAGTGAGTGCGAAGTCAAAGTCACGGCCAGTATTGGCCTTGCACAATATCATATTGATGAATCTGAGGATGGATTGTTGAAGCGCGCAGACGCTGCTTTATACAGCGCCAAAAGCACTGGACGCAATCGTTCAGTGCTTGCAAAAGCCGCCTAATGAATTAGCGACGATTCTTTCGTGCACGAGCGCGACGTTGACGCTTTTCTTCCTCGCGGGCTGCCTTTTTCGCTTCTGCGGCTGCACGGATCTCGGCAACCATTTGCTCTTCCTCTTCACGCATTTGCGGTGTTTCCATGGTTACATGGCCAAGCACCGCATCGCGTAACTCATTGATCAGGATCTCTGACATTTTATGAGTATCTACCTGATTGCCACCGCGGATACAGCCTCGTTTTCGCCCGGCCATTTCAATAAATGTCCAATCGCAATCTGGCAACTCATCAATTTTATAACGACTTTTCAGTAGTTCAGGGTACGCCTTCAACAAATATTCAGCGGTATAACTTGCCACTTCTTCATAGTTAATGGCTGTATCGCGGATAGCACCCGTTGCGGCTAGACGATAGCCCGAGTTTTCATTTTCAACCTTTGGCCACAACATACCTGGCGTGTCATACAGCATGATACCATCTTCTAAGCGAATGCGTTGCTGCGCCTTGGTTACCGCAGGCTCATTGCCTGTCTTAGCGACAATACGACCAGCTAGTATATTGATAAGTGTTGATTTACCAACATTAGGAATACCCATGATCATGGCTTTTAACTGCTTGTCTTGACCGACCTTGTGCGGCGCTAACTTTTTACACAGCGCATTAATGCGATGAACTTCCGCCGCCTTGTCATGACCAAATGATAAGGTTTTTACCCCATCCTCTTGCTCAAAATACGCCATCCAAGCTTTGGTCATCTCGGGATCTGCTAAGTCCGCTTTGTTTAAGATTTTGATGACCGGTTTGTCACCGCGTAATTGCGCCACCATTGGGTTTTCACTGCTATACGGAATACGCGCATCAAGTACTTCAATAATGACATCCATCTGCGGCATGATTTCTTTAATCTCATTGCGCGCCTTATTCATATGTCCAGGAAACCATTGGATGGCCATAAAAATCTCTCCAAAACTAAAATCTGTGACTATTTTAACGTAAAACGCACCAGATAGATAAATCTTGATATACTGGGCCTTTAAAAACTCTCAGCATAATAACATGGCCCTAAAATCTACAATTCTAAAAGCACACCTAAATATCAGTGATATGGATAGGCATGTCTATACCGATAAGTCACTCACTTTGGCGCAGCACCCTTCAGAGAACGAACAGCGATTGATGGTGCGTCTACTTGCTTATATCTTGCAATACACTGAAGAGCTGAGCTTTACTAAAGGGCTATGTGTGGATGATGAGCCTGCCGCGTGGCAAAAAAATCTGACCGATGACATTGAGCTGTGGGTTGATGTTGGTTTGCCAGATGAAAAGCGCCTGAAAAAAGCAGCTGTGCGTTCGCAGCAAGTGGTCTTGTACACGTATGGTGAAAACACCCAAGAGATTTGGTGGAAGAAGAATCAGTCTGCTGCCAATCAATATGATAATTTGCGTGTTTACAGCCTACCTTATTCAGCCACTTCACAAATGGTGGAACTATTCGCACGTTCAATGGATTTGACAGCGACCATCCAAGATGGCGAAATATGGCTCAGTGACTCACAGCACAGCGTGCAAATTGTGCCAACCCAGCTTAAATAAGGAAGCATATGAATATAAAGCGGATTGTCGTCCTTCACGGACTATATATGTCAGGGTTTGTGATGCAGCCGCTTTGTACTCGGTTAGAAAAAACCGGCTGTGAAATTCTCAATTTAAGCTACAACACCTTGGCCCCCGACAGACAGTCTATCTTCAAACAAATAGATGCATTTATCGCTGATAAACCCACTGCGTTTGTATGTCATTCTATGGGTGGACTGGTCGCCAGAGATTATCTCACCCATGCCTCAGCACAGAGCCAACATGTTGAAAAAGTCATTACCCTTGGCACACCACACAAAGGCAGTGCCATCGCAAAACATATGCATGATAAAGGGTTTGATCGCTTATTAAAAAACAGTGTGGAATATTTATTGAGCGAGACCAACACATGGCCTTTTAATGCGCGTTTATATAGCATTGCAGGCGACTTACCGATTGGGTTGATGCCCTTATTGCAAAAAGGCAGCCGCTCGGACGGCACAGTGTTGCTCGATGAGACAAAACTAAAGGGCATGGCCGAGCATAAAGTGTTTCACCGCAGCCATACCACCTTAATTTATTCACGTAGCGTGATGGACTATATCATTGACGTGATCAGTCGCGATAAGTAAGTTATTTATCTGCCTTTTGCGCGACTTTATATGCGACCAAGGCAATGATACCCGTAATTAATGGAACCGGTGCTGCCAAATAGCCAAAGCTGTCTGAGTTTGCATAACTAGCGCCTGCTAAATGCCCCACTAGCCCAACCACAAAAGCCACCAGCGCAATAACAACAACGGTAATTTCACCTTTGTGCTGGGATTCTGTTTTACCTTTCATAGAGCTCTCCTTAAAAATGAGCGCCCTAGAAATGGCCTAAAAAATAAAACAGGGCGCTTTGCCTTTTCATTATGGCCTTGATGTCGGTATGAAAATTGACCTAAATCAAGCTGGAAAACCGCTTTATACATACACCTATTCACATTTGCGATGGATCAACAAAGCGCTGACTTTTTAGTCAAAGTGGCAAGCTTTAAGCAAGTACTAACGACTTTTTCGATGGCTATAATCGCTTTTAGTCGTTGGCCTTTCTCGCCTCCATCCGCCACACTGTACAACATACAAAGTCACACAGTGACAAGCATTTAAACACGCCGCATCCGCTGCGGAAAAACATCATAAGGTAGCGAACAATGACAAATAGCATAGGGTTAGACAAACAGAAAAGTGAGCAACTGGTTGCAGCATTAAACGTGCTTTTAAGTAGCTACCAAATTCAATATATGAATGCGCGCAGCTTCCACTGGAACATCAAAGGGAGAGAGTTTTTTGAACTACACGTTAAATTTGAAGAAATTTACAACCAGCTATTACTCAAAGTGGACGAATTAGCAGAGCGTATCTTAACCATTGAAGGTATCCCACTGCATGCATTTAGCGATTACCTCAACGCCAGTGAAATTGCCGAAGCAAAAGATATTCAAAATGGCCCTGAAGCAGTCGCAACCCTGCTTGCCGGTTTCACTCAACTCATTAAGTCGCAACGTACTATACTGGCGCAAGCCGCTGATGCCGAGGATGAGGGCACCGCGTCTCTCATGGGAGATTACATCACGGAGCAAGAAAAGTTAGTTTGGATGCTCAAGGCTTATTTAGGCTAATCCAGCCATGAGGCGGCACCGCGATAGCTCGGATGTTGGCTCAGGTAGGCTGCCACATCAAGGTACATCTGTACCTTGATGTCACTGTCTGTCCACAACTCACAAATGAATTTTCGGGTTAGGGCATCAATGCCAATGTAGTCAATCTGACGATAACCACGCTGTTCCATGTCTTTGCAATAAACTTTCAGTGCAGCAATGCTATCAGCAGTGGTCATTTCAAACTGGCTGAGATTAACGACAGCACAGTGTAATTCACCAGGCTGATAGTCTTGCCAACGCGTGCGAGCTTCTTTCACCAACGCAGCGACGCCTTCGCTATTGAATGCGCCCACTAGGTTTACAAAAACCGTCGGTGGAGTAATGTCTATTTGCCACTGTCCATGTACTGAAAACATACTGTCCTCCTAAAACCCAATACGCGAAGTCAATCACCAAATCAATTAGTCAGCCTGCTGCGGTAACAAAGAGATAAAAAAGGCCATTTCCAACGCTTTCTCATTTAAGCTCTTAAACCTGCCAGACGCACCACCATGTCCAGAGTCCATGTCTGTTTTAAACACCAGTACGTTATCATCCGTTTTAAGCTCTCTGAGCTTAGCAACCCATTTCATAGGCTCCCAATATTGGACTTGTGAGTCATGCAGACCTGTTGTTACTAGTGTATTAGGATAGTGCTTTGCGGCTAAATTGTCATAAGGCGAGTAAGACAAAATACTCTCATAGTCAGCCAAGTAATTTGGATTCCCCCACTCATCATACTCATTGGTTGTGAGAGGAATAGACTCATCCAACATAGTGGTCAGTACATCTAAAAATGGCACATGACAACCAATTCCTAAATACAGCTCAGGCGCTTGGTTCATTACCGCGCCCATCAATAGGCCACCTGCACTGCCACCCGATGCAAATATTTTATCTGCCGCACCATATTGCTGCTCGACTAATGCACGAGTGACATCCACAAAGTCGTTAAAGCTATTTTCTTTATGGGCTTTTTTACCATTTTCATACCATTGACGGCCCAGCATTTCTGAACCCCTGATATGAGCGATTACATAAACAAAGCCCCTATCCAACAAGCTCAAAGTCGTGCTTGAGAAAGTTGGGTCAACGGTATAGCCATAAGCACCATAGCCATATTGTAATAATGGATTTGTGCCATCCTTATTAAACATCGACTTTCGATAAACAATAGAGACAGGGACTTTCTCGCCATCGCGTGCTGTAATGTGTAAGCGCTCAGATGCATAATCCTGAGGTTTAAAATCCCCCAGCACTTTGACTTGTTTTTTCAAGGTTTTTTGGCCAGTTGCCAAATCACATTCATAGACACTGCTTGGCGTCGTCAAACTAGAATAAGTGATACGTACCGAGGTTGATTTTGGCTCTGGGTTATAGCCAACCCCCGCATAATAACACTCGTCATCAAAGCCTAATTGATAACTTGCCCCCGTATAATCATGAATGACAAAACGGATTTGCCCCATCTCTCGCTCAGTGATCACAAAATGTGACTCAAATAACTCCAATCCCTCTAGCAGGACGTGTTCACGGTGCGCAATCAACTCTTCCCACTGACTAGGATCGTTCACCACGTCTAAGCCAGCTCGCACCATGCGAAAATTCTTTGCATCACTATTAGTCAACAAATAATAGTGTTCGCCAAACTTATCAAGACCATATTCATGCCCTTCTTGTCGTGCTAACAAGCGCTTGAACTCGCCCATCGGCTGCTCAGCATCGAGATAAAGCACATCGCTCGTCTCTGTCGCAGACAAGTAAATATAAATTTGGCTCTCATCACGGCTTTTACCAAGACCCATGTAGTATTGGCGGTCTTGCTCTTCATACACCAAGACATCGTCACTTTGTGGTGTACCAAGTACATGGCGGTAAACTTGGAATCCCAGCAAGGTTTGCAGATCTTTTTTCACATAAAAGACAGTGCGATTATCATTTGCCCAAACCACTTCGCCTTCAGTTTCAACCAAGCAATCTTCCAGCATTTGGCCAGTATTCAGATCTTTAAACTTTATCGTATAAATTCTTCGACCATCTGTATCTTCACTGTATGCAAGCAGATCATCATCTGGACTCACAGCCATATCGGCGAGTTCATAAAATTCAAATGCTTTGGCCAACTCATTCACATCGAGTAATAAAGTTTTGTCGTCCATCGCTTCATTCAAGGCGCGATAATGACGACCATACTCTTCCTCACCACTTACCTCATTGGTATACCAATAGCGGCCATCTTTTACTGGCACAGAAGAATCATCTTTGACGATACGCCCTTTCATTTCCTCAAATAGTGTTGCCTGCAAACCTTTATGCGGTTGCATTATCGCTTCACAATACTCATTTTCTGCTTTTAAGTGAGCTAATATCTCGTCATTTTGACGCTCATCATCGCGCATCCAGTAATAGTTATCTGTCCTTTGATGCCCGTGTATCTCCATATCATGGGGTACTTTTTTTGCCACTGGCGGGGTAAGCGCTTTGGTCATATAGATGTTCCTGATTTGTTATTATTCATCCAGTCTAACATAGCTAAAGGTGAGGTACAGCTTTGTGCCATAACTGGCCTAGTGCGCCAAACAGTATCAAATACATATACTGTTAAGGCCAAATTTTAACGTTAAACGAAACGTCAGCTAAAACTTAAGACGAAGGTAGAAAGTGTTACTTTATAACTTTAAATATCAAAACGGAATAGCACATCTGATTACGTAGTTAGAAATGAAAAAAGCCCAGCATGGCGCTGGGCTTTAATATATTGACTATCAACTATACTGCCGACTGAGTCGAGTCTTTCTTGAAGCGTTTCGTCGATTGTCCAAGCTTCGAAAAAGCACTCTTAATATCCACCAAAATAATGTACAAGCAAGGTACTAATATCAAGGTAATTAACGTTGCAAACAAGACCGCGAAACCAAGTGAAATCGCCATTGGGATAACAAACTTAGCTTGTAAACTGGTTTCGAAGATGATCGGTGTAACACCTGCAAACGTTGTAATGGACGTCAAGGTGATTGCTCTAAAGCGCGCGCACCCAGCCTCAATCACCGCATCTTTGAGCCTCACGCCTTCTTTGCGTACTTGGTTGACATAATCGGTCATCACCAAGGAGTCATTAATAACAACCCCGGCAGCCGCAATGAGACCAAAGGTCGACATCATGCTCATGTCTAAGCCATTTAACCAGTGACCCCAAACTGCACCAATCAAACTAAATGGAATAACCGACATGATAATCAGCGGCTGAGAATAACTCTTCAATGGCACTGCCAGCAAGATGTACACAATCATCATACCCGCAGCAAAGAACATGATCTGCTCATCGGCTTGCGCTTGCGTCTCTTCTACAGAGCCACCAAGTTCAGTTTTCACGCCTGGGAACTGCTCAAATAACTTAGGCAATAGGTTTTCTTTGATGTTATCAACAACCGCAGAAGGCTCAATTGCCTGCTCATCAATGCTGCCATAGACATACACGGTACGGTAACCACCTTCACGGCGTATATAACTCACACCCGGTTTTTCAGTAAATTCAACCACATCGCCCAGTACTACTTCACGTCCATCCGGTGTTTTGATCAGCGCATATTTCAGTGACGCTACCGCTTCTCTATCCAGTTTTGGATAGCGCACCATCACTCGTATTTCTTCACCATCACGGATCAGACGCTGCGCCTCACCACCATAGAAACTATCACCAATCTGATTAGCCACATCGGCCAAATTCAAACCTAAGTCATAGGCCACTGGCTTAAGCGACAACTGCATTTCTTTACTCGGTGGGTCGATGGTTGAACTGATATCAAACAAACCTTTTTCTTGTTGCAGCATAGAAATAAATTGTCTGCCCGCAGCATTGAGCGTATCAATATCTGGCCCATAAATCAGGTAGCCAAACTCACCGTCACCACTGCCCTCATCATTAACATCATCAATAACAAGTAACGATTTAACACCAGGAATTGTGGGCATGGCTTCTCGCCAGCGGCGGGACAATTCAAAAGCATCAAATGGACGCAAGTCTTCATCAACAAGTACGGCGAGCACATTACCTTCACTACGGCCTTCATTCCATACCAAGATGTCTTTCACCATCTTTTGGCCATGCTCACGCTCGATGTCTTTGTCTACAGTCAGCATCATAGTTTCGATTTGCTGCAGTGCCGCCATCGTCTGCTCATCAGACACATTGTCATTGAGCATGACTTTCACTTGTGGGAAGTCATGTGGCACTTTCGGTAACGGGATAAAGCGCACTTGATTAGAGGTGATCAATGACATACTCACAAGGAAAATAGCAATAAAACCGCAGAATACCGCCCAGCGCCACTCCACCGCTTTTTCAACAAAATTACGATAAGGTCCATTCACAAATGCAAAGAAATGCTTGTTAAACTTAGCGCGTCGGCTGTTTTCACGCAGCGGTTTAAATTTAGTATGACCTATGTGAGCAGGTAATATCCATTTTGACTCAATTAAACTGAATATCAGACACAGTATCACTACAATAGAAATCGATTTAAAGAAAGCGCCTTGAGGCCCGCTGGACATGATCATCGGCGCAAATACCGCCATGGTCGTCAAGACTCCGAACGTCGCAGGAGTCGCAACGCGTTTTGCACCACGCACAACACTGTCAACACTTGGGCCACTGCGTTCAACCTCGGTATAGGCGGCCTCTCCTATGACGATAGCATCATCGACCACAATCCCCAGTACCATGATAAATGCGAACAAGGACACAATATTAATACTCACGCCAAATGCAGGCATCAACATAATGGCGCCTAAGAAGCACACAGGTAATCCTATCATCACCCATAGTGCAAGCTTAAAGCGCAAGAAGATTGATAGCATGATGGCCACTAATAGCGCACCTTGCAGCATATTCTTCTTCATCATTTCAAGACGTGCATCGAGGTAGTAAGTCATGTCTACGATAGGTGTGAGTGACACGCCAGCTGGTAGCGTCTTATTCTTTTCTTCAATATAAGCGTGGACTGTTTTAGCAACTGGGATCATGTTTTGGTCTTTGGTTGCTTTGACTGATAAGAATGCGGCATTGATGCCATTTTGTTTGAAGTAAAACTCGCCTTCAACAAACTCATCTTTGATCACCGCTACGTCTTGTAAATAGACTTTTGCGCCGTTATCACCCACTTTGACGGGGATGCGTTTGAATTCATCTCCACGGTATTTTTGGTTTTCAACCCGCACTGAAATAATCCCAGCATCCGTACGTACTTCACCGGCTGATATATTGGCTGAGTATCTGCGAATTGAATTACTCACATCGCTAATGGTCAGGCCGTAACGGCGTAGTGTATCTGGGTCAATCTCAATCGCGATTTCATACGCAGGGGTGCTACGCTCAACCAAGGATACATTGGATAGCTGTAACAGCTCATCTTCAACTTCCTTAGCAAGAGGTTTAAGATCCTTTAATGGGATATCTGCAGCCAGTGCCATTTGGATCACATCTTGACGAAACTCAACTTGCTGAACTCGGATCGGCTCCATGGCGGCTGGAAACGTCGCAATCCCGTCAACTCGGGTTCGCACCTTTTCAACCACATCGCTTAAATCAGCGCTGGTGTCAATTTCTAACTGCACACTACCGCTGCCACGGCGCGCTCGATAAACGCCTTTGTCGATTTCAGTCACATCTTTCAAAGATTCTTCGATCTTGATAAGAATGCTTTCTTCAATTTCCTGCGGCGATGCACCGGGGTAACTTGCATTAATGCTGACAAAATTCAGCTCGATACTCGGAAACATTTGTCGCTGAATCGTCAAATAGCTCACAATACCCATTATCAGGATAAAGACCATCATCAGATTCGCCGCGACGGGGTTATGCGCAAAATAGGCAATTAACCCCTTTTGGGATGTTTTGATTTGCTCACTCATAGTTCATTCCCTGCTGTTACAGCTTTCCCGCATTATCAGACTCTGTCTCATTTTCTTTAGGGCCTGCAACTTTAACAGCCATACCGCGTTGCGGGTATTCAGGTAGTGTCACCACAACTTTATCGCGATTAGATAGCCCTTCACCCACTAGGTAGTACATGCCTTCTTCACGGATCACTTGCACAGGACGCGGCTCTAGTTGTGCTTCTTCATTAAGTAACCATACGGTCTGGTTATTCACTAATTCCTGCGGAAGGCGATAGATCTGGCGTAACGTCTCACCCTTAAATTGAACCTGTACATATGTACCAAACTTCACTTTAGGCTTGCTGCTGGTTAAACCGTACGGATCATCAATACGTACCACTAAACTACTCATACGTGTTTGCTGATCAACCACACCAAGATCACGGTGGATATAAGCATCACGAGTAAAGCCATTCACGCCTTTTTGCGTCAATGTGGCCCTTAAACCAGATACTTGTTCAGGTAAAAAGATTGAGTCAAAGCCCGCGATAGGGATCACCACTTCAGCTTGCTCAATGTTGTTTAATTGTGCCACCGGACTGCCAGTACTGACAAATTGGCCTAACCCCACTTCTCTCGATACAATTAATGCATTAAAAGGGGCTACTACATCACAATTATCTAGATCACGCTGCGCTCTTTTTAACGCCGCTTTTGCCGACTTCACCGCGGCATGTGCACTCAGCAACTGAGGCTTGCGCAAAAATAAGTCCGTGTGCTTCTTGTTAGGAAAACGCTTCGCTTCGTCAGCCGCAACATCTGCCAAAGCTTGCTCTTCGATTAACTGAGCTTGCGCACTCGATAAAGCAGCTTCCGCCTGCAACACCGCTGCTTCATAGTTATCTTTTTCAATACGCAGTAATACATCGCCTTTACTGACAATGCCGCCGGTGACAAACTTTGGATGCCAATACTCAATTTCTCCCGACACCTGCACGGATAACATAGTTTGGTCTAATGGCACGACTTCACCATAGCTATTGATCACAACTTGATGATCTTGTGCTTCAATCGCTTCAACTTCAACAATTGGTCGCGTATCCACTACGTCAGACTCATCATCATTTTTGGCCACGGCGTTTATGCCCATAAACCCAATGATACCAATACCCAACGCGGCGAAGGGTAATATCCATTTCAGTATTTTTGCTTGCATGACTGTACCTATTGATAATTTCCTAGCGCTATATTAACAAGATTTCCCCCCCCTAGGGTGTGACATTTGTAAGAATCTGTTACAACCTTTCAATATTTTTTCAACTGACCTCTCAGGTGATTAATCTCTATAATAAACAATACGATAAAAGATAAAATCACAGCACATAGGTAACTGAAAAGCAGGCTGCTTGCCATCGTGGGTAAGAAAGCTCCCAAACCGAGCGTTACACTTGTTGCGATTAACATGGCGGCACCAAAATGCGCCAAACGACTGTGTATTTGCTCGATAATTAACTGCAGGCGCGTTGCACCAACTTGTTGTTTTATCAACAAGACTGGTTGCTGGGCCAAAGCAAGATTACCAAGCAACCCATATAACCCCACAAGTACTTGCATAATCATTAAAAAGCTTAGCCCAAGTCCACTATAAAAGCTCAGTACAGCCGCCTGATTCAATCCAGATAAATGAGTTGCTAAACCGAGCGCCTCGCGGACACTTTGCCCATGTGCCTGTTGCTGTAAAACTTGAGATAGTTCTAATTTTGACATGGATTGATTAGGTTTAAACCTAATCACCATATTCCCCTCAAAGTAATCATGTGGAAAATACACGGTCGCAGGCGCACCTTTGCCGTGACTATAAATATTGTCTACGATACCCAACAACTTAATAGGCTGACCGCTTCGACCATAGAGGCTCAGTCCAATGTTTTCGACCCCAATACCGAGCATCTCTGCAGCAGCACGATTTATGATGACCGATTCTCGTCGAGCGCTATCTAACCGTGTGAAAGTATCGCCTGCAATAAGCGGTATCCCAAGCAGCGTAAAATAACCTTCCCCTACTAACTGTGAATGCATCGTTACCTGTGCAGACTTCACGGGCTGCTTGCCAATTTGAGCCAAATAGCTGGTATCAAAAGGATTTAAGCTACTCAAGGCAACAGCAGCGACTTTAGGGTGAGCGGAAAGTGCTTGAATATTAGATAAAAAGAGTTGTTTGCGCTCTGAGATAGCGGCTTCATCTTGGCGCCAAGACACCTGATGACGGGCAACAAACACGGTACCCTCTACATCGATACCTGAAGGGGTCTGCATTTGACTGCCGAAGTAATTGGCCGACCAAGTACCGATGCACAATACAACCATGCCAATGCTCAACTGAGTGACCAATATACTGACGCTAAACCACTGAGGCAGTTGCTTTTCTTGACCTTTTCCTGCACCTTGCAAATTCTGATAGAGGCTTGTAAATGGCAGTTGCTTAAAACCAAATACAGCAAACCCTAGCGCCAATACGGTGGCAACGGCGAACATCATGACATAGTGAACAAAATTAACCTGTAGCCAATCTAAGTGGGCAATCGATTGCCCACCAAACATCTGGATCGTAAATACCCCCAGCTCAATAAGCACTACAGCGCACATCGCCGAGAGTAGAAACAATACAATTACCTGCCAGTAATGTGCCAGACGCAATGTGGTCAGTGGCGCACCCAGTGTCGCTTTAAGTACAAGTTGTGCTTGTTGCTTTTTGATGTCTAGCAAATAGAACGTCAGCAAATTAATCAAGGTGATCAATAAGAACGCACCGCCGCTCAGCAGCAGCCAATCACTCGACTGCTGTATATCTCCTTTTAAATATTGCTTTAACGCATCATATTCAAAGCGCACATGGTTATTAAGAGCACTGCCAAAATCCACTAATCCAGCACGAAACTGGGTATCTAGATACGCTGTGATATCAGGTGATATGGATTGCCCTATTTGCGCTGTCGCCGAACGTCCAACAACAAACGTATTATACCGCACCGAAATATGCGCTTGTGACATCGCGTGTGTATCTATTGTGTGTCCAAAAGAAACATAGACGTCAGAGTATCGATTAGGCATGTAAATCTGCGGCTCAGTTTGAGTGCAAGCAACCACCCCAACCACCTGAAAGGTCTGCTGATCTAATTGCATACTATACACTTGTTTATGATTCTGCTGCTCTAAAAGCTTTGGCATATAACGCTTAGCAAAGCACTCACTGACAACCGCTTCAAATGGTATAACGCCATCAGCTTGCCCTTGACTAAAGTAGCGCCCCTGTACCAACTCTTGCTCAAACAAGGTAAAAAACGCTGGCTCCGCATAAGTTAGATTTAACTTAGGCTGGCTGGTATGATTCATATACAGTGCATCGCCGTAGTGTAGTGGCGTCGCCATAGATAACCGAGTGTCATGCTGGGCGATATATTGGGCTGCGACATTGGAAAGCGCCTTATCCATCACCACACTGTCTTTATCATCAACCATGCTACCGTGTAACCAAATCAATTGATCAGGCTGTGCATAGGGTAGCGGTGCATATGCATGCCAAGCGATTAAGCTGACCAAGGCACCACCGGCAAGCGCGCTGGCAAGCAGTACCACAAATAACACCGTAAATCTCAGTTTGTTAAATAGCGCTTTAATTGAGCTAATATTTTCCTGCATCATATTCATCTTTTCCAAGCCCTCCTGTGGATCTCAAAAGCCAATTTATAGAGGGCCGAAGACCGTATTTGCCATACCGGATGATCTGCTCACCGTGGTTAACAGTTCACCATCAAATAACTGGACACGACGTGATGCCATATCAGCATAACGCGGATCATGCGTTACCATGCAAATCGTGGTGCCCTGCTGATGCAAGTCACTGATGAGCTTCATCACCGCATCACCACTTTTGGAGTCTAAGTTGCCTGTTGCTTCATCCACCAACAAAATACTGGGTTGCGTCACCAATGCACGTGCGATAGCCACTCGTTGCTGTTGTCCACCTGAGAGCTGATTTGGGCGGTGGGTACTGCGATGAGGTAAACCGACTTTTTCCAAGCAGGATTGCACCCGTTGCTGAGTGTCATGCCGATTGATTTTGGGCACTCTGTAGCGTAATGGCAGCGCCACATTATCGAATACCGACAGTCCATCTACGAGATTAAATGATTGGAAGATGAAGCCAATATGCAGGTTTCTTAATCTAGCCGCCTGATCGAATGTGAGATTATCGACTTGTTGACCCGCCAATAAGTAGCGACCTGATGACGCAGGCTCTAACAGTCCCATCAAAGACAACAAAGTAGACTTACCACATCCAGAAGGACCAGATATGGAAACAAACTCTCCCTTACCCACTGTCATATTGATATTTCTAAGTGCATGAGTTTGAAAATCAGCCGTGGTGAATACCTTACCAATTTCCTGCATTTCAATAATATTTTGCATCTTCCTTCCTACTGAATAACCACGACTTGTCTTGCTTTTGCCAGCGCATCGAGATCTGAAATGACCACGGACTGCCCTGCTTGCAAACCACTTTTTACTTCCACATAACGCTCACTGCGTTGCCCTAACTGCACCTCAACAAGCTCTGTGTGACCAGTCTCAAGCACTTTGTACATATCAATAGACTGTGTACTTAGCCCCATAACCGGCGTGCGAATATAATGGGTGTTGTCTATTGTGTCGATGACAATAGACGCTGTAATGCTTTGCTTGGGCCGCAGATCCAAATGCTCATACTCGGGCAAACTCACTTCTACTTTAACACTGTGCTGAGAGACCACAGGATCAATCCGCAGCACCTCACCGTTTAATACAGCCTCACCAACAAATACATCTACTGACTGGCCAACTTGTACAGCACCAGCTTGAGACTGGCTCACTTGCAACTGTGCTATCAGCCCTGCTTGGTCGCCTAAGGTTGCAATATGATCACCCATCGCAATGCGCGTGCCTAATTCTAAAGACATGCGCTCAATGACACCGTCATTCGGTGCGGTGATCAAGAGCATGGCCACTTTGGAGGCCAATGATGCCAGCTCTTGTTGTGATAAAGCGACCCGCTTTTGCATCACCTGCAATGTGCTTTGGTGCAGTGTTTGTAACTGTGATAAACGCGTCTTAGCATGGTCAATTTGGCCTGTCACACTGCGCAGTTGTGCCTGTGTTTCAAGAAATGATAATTGAGAGATAATCCCCTGCTCAGCAAGGTCTTTTTGCGCTTGAAAACGAAAAGACAGAGTGGCCTGCTGTCCTTCGAGCTGACTAATGGCTGATCGCTCAACCAGCAGCTCCCGCTGCTGGCGCAGATCCAATTGCTGTAGCTCAGCTTGCGCTTCAGCCGTTTGTTGCTGCGCACGCTTATAGTCCAATTCTAAGTCTGCGTTTTCCAAACGGGCAATCACGGTACCCGGCGCTACGACATCACCCGGTTTGTGCTTAATGTCTATCACCACGCCTGGGCTTGTTGCCGTGATAATTTTTTGCTCAGCACTGACCAAGGTGCCAAATGCATCGACGGTTACCGACAACGCACCATACTTGACGGTATCAATCATCAGTGAGTGTCGCTCTAAATATGTTTTTTTATCCAACAGTGATGCCCATAGCGCGGCAATTATCACAGCGCAAGCCAACAAACCGACCGCCCACTTATGGCGTAGAGGAAAAGACGTTGTTTTCGGTACTGGTATATCCATGTAGTTCTTCTCGTAAGTCATGCGTATCAAAAAAGGATACTTACTGAAGATAAGGAATAGCGAAAACCATACCAAAAATAAAAAACAACAATATCAATAAGTTAAAAATTTACAGCATGATATTTACCTCGAAATCGAAGCAATCTCAATTCGATTCCGAAATCGGAAAAATAAGAAGGCTTATCAAAAGCATAAAATCCACATTGCCCATTTTTTCACTTCACGCCTTTGCACCCAGCAATAAAAAGAAGAAGACATGCCGATTACCAACTGGTACGTGTCCGGACCTGTTGATAAAAACTCATTAATTTTAAATTCACACAACACGCGTATCACACGATATATCTAAAATAATTTATCACCGATTGTCTCTTAAAACTGTATATATTTGATGATATTGAGGAATAAAAAGCATAAGCAAACAATGCCATGAAAAGCGGCTTGCTCATATTCTTGTACAACTAGGCGAAGCCTGAATATATAACCGCCACCGAAATCCTTATGTGCTTGAAATTGAATAACAGTATGACCATCCGGTGTTAAAAATAAACACCATAAAAATATTTTATTATCAATTTCTTTACAATTGCGATTTATAAGATTACCTTGTTTGTTGTTGTTTAAATATTACTCAACACAACTAACAAGGAACATAAATGAAAACTCGTTATTTACTATCTGCGCTAGGACTTGCCTCTGCGAGCTGCTTTGCGCAAACCACCGCACTCACCGAAGCACAAATGATGCAATATACTAGCAAAGCCAGTATGGCCACCATTGGCCAACGTGCTGAACTAAATGTGGTGATCCAGCCTCAAGCAACGGCAACAATGACAGCCAACAGTGTCAGCCAAACCATCACCCAGACAGTGACACACCCCAATGCCAGCTATATCAAACTGCATTTCAAAAACATTAATTTGGCCGGTGGTGGCAAGCTAGTGGTGCGCTCAAAAGATGGGAGTGAGCGCTATGAATACACAGAACACAATATGCGTGCAGCAACGCTTTCCCAAGCTGATGATGGTGTCACAAGTTTCTCTGCCATGTCTATCTCTGCTGAAACAGCAGTCGTAGAATACACACCTGGCAACCAAGTTACGACAAACCAAAGTGCCATCATCGACTACTATGACCACGGCACTGAAAACGAACCTCAGCTTGCGCCTGCAACCGATGTTGGGATCAGCTCTACATGTGGTGCGATGGAAAGAAAAGATGTGCAGTGCTGGGCCAATACTCATCCAACCGAATTTGAGCGCAGCCGTCCTGTAGCACGCCTACTGATGAACGGCAGTGGCCTGTGTACTGGCTGGCGTGTAGGTCCAGATAACCGCATGTTTACCAATAACCACTGTGTTGAGAGTGCATCTGAACTCAGCAATACCGAAGTATGGTTTAACTATCAGCACACCTCATGTAATGGCTCAACACGTGAAACCGTTGTCAAAGTAACAGGTAAAGATTTCCTATCGACAGATTACACGCTCGATTATACGCTTTTCACCATCAATGATTTTGCAAAAGCACAGCCGTTTGGCTACTTTGGACTTGATGTACGAAATGCCACACAAGGTGAGCGCATTTACATTCCTCAGCACGGCTCAGGTAATCCAAAAGAGCTGTCTATTGAATCAGATCGCGATACCGACGGGCTCTGCTCTGTCAATAATGCCAATGCCAACGGACGTGGTACAGGCACTGATTTAGGCTATTACTGCGACACCATTGGTGGCTCCTCGGGCTCTCCAGTATTGGCAGCAGCAACCAACAAGGTTATTGCACTGCACCACCTTGGCGGTTGTCATAACAAAGGGGCGAAAGTCAGCCTGATCTGGCCAAAAGTCGCCAGTCATTTCAACAATCAGATCCCGGATGGGGATAACAACAGCGATCCAATGCCAGTCGCTCAGTTCACCGCAGATTGCACAGCATTAAGTTGTACTTTTGATGGCAGCGCATCCAGTTCACCTAATGGCGCAATTAGCCAATATGAATGGAGCTATGGGGATGCATCTAGCAATGGCTTTGGTGCCAATGTAACGCATGATTATGTATCTTACGGTCAGTACACGGTTTCACTAACAGTCACGGATGCAACTGGTGCATCGGCGACAACCTCGAAGCAAATTCAACTGGTTGACCCAAATGACGACCCAGCCAAACTTATCAATGGTGTCGCAAAAGAAGGATTAAGTGGCGATAGACTCGCAACTGCGTTTTATTATTTAGACTTACCTGCAGGCGCGTCTAATGTGCAAATCAGTATTTCTGGCGGTTCAGGGGATGCCGATTTGTATGTTAGAAAAGACAGCAAGCCGACCACCTCAACCTATGATTGCCGTCCTTACAGATGGGGTAATAGCGAGTCTTGTAGTATCACAGGTGGCGCAGGTAAATACTGGGTGATGATACGAGGCTATAGTGCATACGCGAACCTGAAGCTGGTAGCGACCTATACGGAATAAACTCTAGCTATTTTCAAACCAACCAATTAAGCAAGGCGAGCAACAGCTCGCCTTTTTCATGCTCAAAGCTATGTTTTTACCAAGGGTGCCAAAGCCCCAGCCAAGTTCGCCACTCTTTATCATGTTGATGTGCAGACAAACGCGCAAACCCAATATCAAGGCGCATATTTGAAATGCCCGCAGGTGCATAGTTAGCCGCACTTCCCAAGACGCGCTCACTCAACTCAAGTTGCCATTTTACTCCCCAGCTATTGGCTACACGCATGCTGTCTAAGTGGTGCTGCGCATAATATAGACGTGGCCGCCCAGTACGCCAACTGGTTGCAAACTCATAGCCTAAGTAATGGTTTCCAGTATCAAACCAAAAAGGCAGCGCGGCAATAGGCTGCTGACTTGCACCCACGCCTGTATACAGGCTATTAGTCGCAAATCCACCAATCTCCATGACTCTATGCTGGCGATAGCGGTTGTCAGCACGGACATAAACGGGCCAACCCCACAATACTGCTTCACTGTTAAATTGGATGTCATGACCGGCATTCTCTCCCCACACTTTGGCACCATCGAGCGCCGCATTAAAGGCAAACTGCTGTTGATTGTGATGAAAAGACACGCGTTGACCTAGCCAATAACTATACGCAGTCTCGTGATATCGGTGTTTTTCTACCACACCACCTAAATAAGGTTGCCAGCGCCACTTTTGCCAAACATGTGCCAAAGACACATCTAATGTGTTAGACCACCCGTGTTGCGCTTGCAGCCTCTTAGGTTTAATGCTTTGCGCTGCGATATCTAACTGATGCAGTTTCAGCTGATTACGGAGTTTTATGTCATCGCGTTGATACGCAAAATCAGCATACCCCCCGAGTAATACGTCATCAAATAGTGACTTACTCACGCCGACTTGCCAGCTCTGCTGTTTAAGTATGTCCGCCCCAGTGAGTGCGAAGCTCACCAATTGCGTACTGGCTGATGCACTTTGCGCAGAAAGTGCCAATGACCAGTCCTGTGGCTTTGGTGTATACGGCCCAGTAGACCATGATGTGGGTAATTTGTTGACCTGCTCTGGTGCTTTGAACTGCGGTGCAACAAATGGCGCCGGCTTTGTGGCTTTTGATTGTTGAGCTTTAAGTGTATCTATCTCTGTCAAGGCGCTCAGCTTTGTGCCATAAGGTGTGCTTTCAATAAACCAAAGTTGTGAGCCATACTCGCCCACAAGCGCTTCAACAACGTGCTCACCTAAACTTAATTGCACCAATTGCTCATTGGCTAGGTGATAGTAATACACACCTAAAGCCCCTTGATAACCCGCAATGAAATACAAACCCGTGCCTTCATTATCCCATCGCGGTGATGTCACATATTGGGCTTTGTCTGGGACAGGCACTGCAATATGCTCTGCATTCAAGGCATGGCTCTTGGCAACATATAATCGCCATAGACCGGCTTGATCCGTTTTTAAGTAAGCGAGCTGCGCTCCTTTGGGGCTCATGAGCGGATAATCATACACGGTATCCAGCTCATGTGATGACAGTGGCGTCTCCTTTTGATCAGACAAGTTGAGCTGAATTAATTGCGAATAACCATGCTCAACTCGCTCGGCAATGAGTGTTGATGTGTCAACTAGGGTGAAACGACGTATCCCCAGCGTATTCGTTATTTGCACCACTTTGTCCGCTGCAATTTGCCATTTAAACAAAGCATTTTGCCAACCATGGGGGACTTTTTGTCTTGCAACAAAATAGATGGTGTCTTCATCAAACCACTGAGGATGGTAAATTCCGGAAAAATTTACCGGCACCAAAGACGCCAGCTTCTTTCGGGCAAATGAATCAGGCCGTTTATCTGGAATGTCTTCAGGATCAGCCTTGAGCAGTGCCGCTTGACGCTGCTCAAACTCTGCAATAGCAGCCTGATTTTCTTCACTTTGATATACATTTAATGTGATTTCTGATGAAGGACTCGACTCCACGGCCAAAAATTTTTGCTTGTTCGTTGAGAGCTGAACATCACGCGCTGCAAAATCAAATTGCATCACTTCTTGGCTATCCACCAGCGGTGCTTGAGGCGCTGATAACATTACTTGATGGGTATACTCGGCGATAAAACGGCGATAAAGCTGCAGCGCAGATCTGCCAAATACACCAGCAAATGCAGATTCAAAATTACGGCCCTCAACGGCATTAACGCGCGTCCAAACCGCATCTAGGGTCGCTTCATCATATGCTTGCTCCAACCAAGCAAGAAACCGAGCCCCGAGCAAGTAGGCCATGGCACTTGCGCGATAGCTGCCATCTCCATCACTCAATGAATGATAAGGTAGTAATGCCCCTTGGCGTGCATAAGCACGCAACAGTGCTTCACTGTAATTGTCATACAAACGTCCCTTACCTGTTAACTTAGATTCCTGCAACGTTGCATAGCCTTCAGCCACCCAGCGCGGCAACACGGCGCTTGCCAAGTCATAACTGTCACTCAGATCTCGTAGTGTCTGCTTTAATGTATGGCGACTGGGCTGAGACAAATGTACCAGATGAATATATTCGTGAAGCACTAATAACTTCAGCCAGCTTGGGCTATGTGAAATCGCCATATCGGATTGCGGCGGCGTAACATATAAAGCCATAAAAGGACTATCAGAGCTTGGCAGCGCGAAGCCATTGGGTAAGTTAAAGGGGTCTATGACAATGGCATCAACCGTCACATCCAGCGCTCGGTTTTGCTGCGCTAGAACACGCTGTCTCACCGCTTCAAGCTCAATGGCAGCTGCACTCGCCCAAGTATGATGCTGCGGCTGATAGTGCACGCGAAAATGCGGGCTTTGAATTGATTGCCAATCCTGTGTCTTTGCCAAAACGGGCACACATACACAAAACACGAGTGCGATTAAAACACCATATATCCTGCTATACATCGAAAATCCTTGGTACGACCTTACTGTTTAGTAGACCTTATGCCAATTTTCGACATCAAGAAAGAACTAATCGTTGCGCGCCATCGCGCCGAGTGAAGTAAATAAAGTTAAAATTGCACCGACGACAACAAAAGCCACCATGGAAAACAAAGCGCTGAGCCCCAAGGTAAACTTTGCGGTTGCCATGGCCGCAGCAACAGCCCAAACGCTCACTCGACTGAGCCAACGCTTGGTTTGCAAAGGCAATTGAAGATGCTTTAAGGCAAACGTCATAACAAGAAAAGCGATAAACGGATATAACACCAACACAATACACTCCTCAGGTAAGTCAAATGCAGAAACGTCCTGTTAGACTGTCTCTGACTCTCGATTCATGTCAATTATATGGTAATGATAATTATTATCAACTAGGGAGGGTGATTTTTACTTCTGCTCCCTGTAAACCATTGCTTACTATCATACTGCCATCATGCTGCTCAATGATGCGCCTACTCAGGGTTAGACCAATACCTTGACCAGTGCTTTTGGTCGAGTAAAACGGCGTCATAACATTGTCTAAGTTCGCAAATCCCCCTCCTTGATCTGTGATGCTTATCACCACATGTCCCGCTTGATAATGCGCACTAAGACCAATAGTGGAACCTGTGGGGGTGTGACTTAAGTTTGCTTCGGCTGCATTTTTCAGCAAGTTAATCAACACTTGTTCAAACAGCTGGGGATCGCATCGACAGTCACGAACAGTGCAATCAAGCTGTATGATTTGATCATCATACATTTGCCCAAGTAACGCTTTGACAGATATCAATAAGTCATGCAATTCAACCATTCGGCAATGCAGCTCTAGAGGTTTAGACAGCTCACTGAATCGTGAGACAAATTGCTGCAAATGCACACACCTTTGCTCTATCACTTTAAGTGCATGCGCATCTCTTGCTACGCTCACTTTCCCCTGTAAAGTTTGCGCCAAAGAGCTAACAGGTGTCAGCGTATTGTGGATCTCATGACTGATCACACGGATTAACTGCTGCCATGCAGCCAACTCTTGATGGCGAAGTGCACGACGAATATCCGTCGCGATCACAAGGCGATAACGTTTACCCTGCTCATAAAACTCACTGCTGGTTAGCGACCACTGTGTATTTAACCTATCACTGGAAAAGCACCACTGGTTATCTACTGCAAACAAACCCAATGTTTCTGCCGTACGACCGCGTTCATCCTGCCACGGCTTTTGATAAATTAAACTAAACGCAGGGTTGGCATAATTAAGGGTCTCATTTTCATCAAACACCCAAATTGGGCTAGGCAGTTTGTCTATTAGCTGATAAATAATCAACATATGACTAGTATAAAGCGATTTTTGTTGATGCATGCACTCACTCAGCGCCACCAATTCACGTTCAAATCGGGCGATGTGACCCGCTTGGAAGTGAGGGTTTATCTGGTGCGTAAAATCCGCTTGCTGCATGGCTTCGAGTTGAATATTGGCCCGTTTAAAAATACCGACAAGGCGATGTAATACTTGGTTCGATATCCACTGAAAACTGGCAAATATTGCAATGGCTAACGTCGCAGTAAGCCAAACACTTAAAGACAGTTTCAACCCTATGACAACGCACAAACCACCTATCAATGCATTGAGCAATACGAGGTATAACTTGAGCGTTCGCTCAAAGTTACTCAGCATGCTTCAAACCATATTTATCTAATCGGCGGTACAAAGACGACTTGGTAAGCCCCAGTTTTTGGGCTGCTTGGCTGGTCACACCGCCTTCTTGCGCCATCACATCCATGATCATACGTTTTTCCATTTGTGCTAATGTACCTGTTGCTTCAGCTGGACTATCCGCCATTATACCTGCAGTTCTAGGTCGCTGAGCGAGTCGTAACTGGCAATCTTGTAGCGCAATCTGACTCCCTTCACTCATTAGCAAAGCACGCTCCATGACATGACTTAGTTCTCGAATATTGCCTGGCCAAGGGTATGTTTGCAGCGCATGAATCACCTCACCATCCATTGGCTTAGTGGACATGCCATAACGTTTCGCATGCTTTGCCAGTAAGTAGGATGCGAGGGAAATAATATCAGCTTGACGCTCACGCAGTGGCGGCAGTTCAAATACCAAGGTATTCATACGATAAAATAAATCCTGTCTAAAAATCCCCTCTGCAACGTTTTGCGGCAGATCCGCATTGGTGGCACAAATGAGTCGCACATCACTGCAAACCGTTTTGCTGCTCCCCAACACTTCATATTCACCCGTCTCTAATACGCGCAATAGTTTGGCTTGTAGCGGCATTGAGAGAGTCGCAATCTCATCCATAAAAAGCGTGCCGCCCGAAGCCATGGTAAAGCGTCCAACGCGATTTTGCTTTGCGTCTGTAAAAGCGCCTTTGACATGGCCAAATAACTCGCTTTCAAATAATGACTCTGACAGTGCCCCCATATTGACACTCACTAACGGACCACTTGCGCGCGCAGAGTGCTGATGCAGCCATGACACTAAATGACTTTTCCCCACCCCGCTCTCACCACACAATAAAATAGCAGCATCTGAATGCGCCACACGAGATAATTTGCGTTCAAGCGCCTGCATACACGCAGATTGCCAAACAAACTCAATATCTGTTTCCGGCTCTGGTTGCAGTGTTTGGTTTAACTGAGTGTGTTGTTTTTTTTGTAAGGCGAGTTGTTGCTGAATTGAAGCCAGCAATGCGGCATTTTGCCATGGCTTTTCGATAAAATCGCTGGCACCAAGTTGTAGTGCTTTAACTGCCAGTTTAACGCTACCCCACCCGGTTATACATAATACAGCTGGCGCCCCCCGCTGTCCTTGCAACCAAGTTAAAAAATCTAAGCCCTCTTGCCCTGAAGTGGTGTCTCTCGCAAAGTTCATATCAAGTAAAATGATATCGAAAGATGTGACACTCAGTAGCTGCTTCGCCGTACTGGGAGAATCAGCTTCACTGACTTCAAAGCTCTGGTCTTCCAAAAAGTAAGCGGCGCTCAATCGTACTTCGACATTATCGTCAACAATCAAAATGCGGGGCAAAGGCATGGGTGTATCCTAACAGTATTTTTCCGTTAGGATACGATAAATCAAGGCAGGAGGAAAAGCTTAACGCCAGCGGACTGTGGTCGCAAGCGTATGGCTTTGACCAGGCTCGACCGTGATAGTGTCTTCAAGTACATTGGCCGCTTCTAAACACAACATGCCCAAGTATTCTTCATTTTGAAAATTACTCAAACGCTTTGATTTCTCTATCCACGGGTTCCAAAGCACACATGATGTCGAGTTTTCACGCCCAACCTCTATTATGCCTTCAGGCGTATGGATACTCTGCACTGACGCAGCCTGGGTATAAACCATGTCTGTTTCACGCGCAAAACCCACTTTATCTGATTGATCAAATGGCCCTTCGCCAAACTCAATATATTTTGCACCTTGCAGGCCATCAACCGTGGTGTTTTTAATATCCGAAGTTGGAAAATAAGTATGGAGTGCTTGTGTCAGTGAAAAAGGCGTCTGTCCTAGGTTGGTATTGGTCAGTCTGACTTCTAACTGCTCACTTAAAATAAACTCCACTTCCAATTTAGACTCATGTGGCCAAAATTGCTTGTCTACTTGCATCATAGGCAATGACAGCGAAATACGCACAGCGTCTGAGGTTTCAGTTACCTGCTCTGCACGCCAAACTATTTTGCGCGCGAAGCCATGGGCAGGCCAGTCCGCGTTGTCATGCACACCAAACCACGGCCAGCAAATCGGGATCCCACCACGCACAGATTTACCTTCTTGATAATCTTCGTCCGCCGAGACCCACATAAGGTCGTTTTTGCCTGTTGGGATAAACTCTGTAATTTGCGCACCTTGCAAAAAAATCTTCGCCTGACACAGAGGACTTTTCACATCAAAATACTCAAGTCCAGTGTCGGTTCTTGCTAATTTTACTGAGTCGGAAAATTCCATGCTCCACCTTTCATTTTAATTCAACTGTCCTTACATTACCGAGCCACCAGCACAGAGTAAACCTGATTTACCCACTATGAATGATCTTCAACAATTTTGTACAAAATAACAGCGCCTTAGGTCTTTTTAAGACTAAACTTTAAACTTACCAACCAACTCGGTCAGCTGTTTCGACAACCCTGTCATTTTGTCTCCGTTGTCGCAAGTATCGCTCGCGATGAGAGAAACACTGTCTGCCGCATTTTTTATTTCTACCACATTGCGATTAATGTCTTCGGCTACATGCTGCTGCTCTTCTGCAGCAGTGGCTATTTGCGTGTTTAAATCACTGATATTTTGAATCGACTGCGTGATTTCAATAAACTGGTTCTGCGCGGAGTGAGTGAGCTCGACTGTTTTTTCAGTTCTTTCCAAGCTGTTGGTCATATCTGTAGAAACGCCTTCGGTCATCTTACGCAATTTATCTAATTGAGATGCGATTTCTTCCGTCGACTCCGAAGTTCGCTGCGACAAAGCGCGCACTTCATCTGCCACCACGGCAAAGCCGCGTCCGTGCTCTCCAGCCCGGGCAGCTTCAATTGCCGCATTCAACGCCAACAAATTGGTCTGCTCAGCAATGCCCCGTATCACACTTAAAATTGACATGATGTTTTCACTTTCGCTGTCGAGCTTGGTGATATCTGAGGTGGCGCGATTGATAACACCTGACAGTTCAGCCACACTGTCCACCGTCTCGGTGATCACTGTTTGCCCCAACTCCGAGGCATGCTGGGTTTGGGTCGCAAGTTCTGCGGCATTCGCACAGCTGGATGCCACTTCATTCGCCGTGGCGGCCATTTCATTGATGGCCGTTGCCGCCATTTCCAGCGATTGCTGCTGCGCACTGGTAGAGCCTGTCAATTCATCCGCCTGTCCAGCCGTAGTCAGCGCCGTTTGACTCACCTGTTGCGCACAATGATTGATCTGCTGCACCAGCTGCGCTATCAAGTTTAAGAATTGATTGAAGCTCTCTGCGAGTTTACCCGTTTCATCTTTGGTGGTGACCTCCAACCGCTTAGTCAAATCACCACCACCTTGAGAAATAGCGGTCAAACCATCACTTACATTGACAATTGGACCAGACAGTAAGTTAGCGATATACGTCGCCATGGCCACAAAAATAGCCACTAAGATACCGCTGATAATCAACACTGTGAGCTTCATTTGATTGGCTTTGCTCATGACCTCTTGCTGCTCAACAAATGCGATAAATTTCCAGCCAAGCGTCTTGGATGTGTAGATGTTAGAGAAAAATTCTACGCCATCTATGGTGATCTCAAACAACCCATCTGGGCTGCGGTTCAGCTCTGTGTACAAGCCATTTTCAACGTCATCAATGTGTTTAAACGTGTATTCTGGGTGCTTGGCATTAACCAAAATGGTGCCGCTGTCCTCCTCCAGCATCAAATACCCTGTTTCACCTAAACGAATATTCTTGATGATATCTGTCAGCCCTTTAAGCGACACATCCATGCCCTGCACACCCACAAATTCACCGCCTGACTGTACCGCCTTGACGGTGGAGATAATTGCCGTATCATCTGGCTCCCAATAATAGGCGTCGGTTAAACCTGTCTGACCATTCTTTTCTTTACCCGTTGTATACCAAGGACGCCCACGAGGATCATACCTTGCACTGACCTGACCTTTTGGCCACTGAATATAGCCGCCGTCTGGGTTCCCAAAGTAAATATAAGAGATCCCTGGGTGGGATGTACCAAATTGCTGGTACAACTCAAACATGCGCTGTTCGACCTCAGTACCAGAGTCCGGTGTCATTTGCTCGGCAGTGTTATTATCTTTATAAACTGACACCTGACTGCGCCCGTTAAGCACATCTGGGTGATTGGCCAAGTAGGTTACGTTCTTTGCCACCTCATCGAAAAACATACTGATACCATTGTCGATTTGCTGCGCCTCTCGGCTGCTCATTTCAACAAATTTATCTACCGCGAGCTGTCTTGTTTGAGTAATGATAATGACTGCAATAATCAACAGCGGCACCACAATGGCGGCGATGAATGCAAGGCGTAATTTTTGTGAAATTGTCATAGCGAAACTTCCTGTGGGCATTCAAAAAATATAGTTCTAGATCTTCAACTATTCAAAAAGATTAAAAAATTTCTGATAACAACCGTGTCTTGTTAATGGCAAGTCGGAAATACTCAGCTACCCTTTATGACAGATACGCCTGCTTTTAAGGATATGCCCCAATGCCACTCACAGAATATAAATACCTTGGCGCCACCCTGACGCTTTTAACCTTGTCTTTACCCACTGTTGCTAATGCCTCTGAGCTTGCAGAGTTAAAACAGCAACTGCAAAAACTACAGCAGAAAATAGAAAAGCTGGAAGCTCAGCAAAAACGCAAGCCCAAAGTCAGTAAATCGGCGCCCAGTATTAAAGTCGGAGGGGCCGTCAGAACCACACTCAGCCACACATCTTATGATGATGATAATAAAAATCGCGGAGGGGACTTTGAGCTTGATGTATTCAGAATCAATTTTTCGGGCAATATCGGTGGTTTTGGTTTGAACGCAGAGTGGCGTTACTTTGATTATATGACCGCCGTGAAGTATGCCTACTTATATTACGATTTTGCCAAAGACTGGCAAGCGCAAGTTGGCATGACCAAGGTGCCATTTGGCAATTGGCCATATAATTCTCACAGTTGGTTTTTTGGCACAACCTATTATGTGGGCTTAGAAGACGACCATGACATGGGCATCTTATTTAAACGCAAACTGGCAGACAATTGGCAGCTCGATTTGGGTTTTTTCAAAAATGATGAGTTAGGTGGCGTAGATGGGTATGTTGAATCGCGCAGCGATCGCTACTCATATGACATCGTCGGCGCGCGCCCTCAAGCAGAAGGGATTTATGATGACCCAACGCAACCGCTTGGCGAATACAATACCTTCGCAGGTCGCTACGGTTATCATTTTAAGCATAAAGGCGGCACAACGGAGTTCGGTGTCTCCGGTTTAATGGGCAACTTACATAACGGCATAGAAAAAGCGGGCGAGTACCAAGCATGGGCAGTGCATTTGAATGCCAATATTGGCAAATGGAATCTTCAACTACAACATGGTGAATATGACTATGACATCGCAGGCATAGATAGAATTGCGGTGGGTGCCTATGCATTCTATGACTCAATCGCCGCAGAAGCGACCATGTCTAATTTCAATGTCGCCTATAACATGAAGGTCAAATTGGGCCCCATCAATGCACTACAATTTTATAATGACTTTGGCATCATTTATGATAAATCAGACCAAAGTCACGATACCTGGATGAACGTGACTGGGGTCTCTATGTCCGCAGGCGCATTTTTCTCCTATTTGGACTTTGTGAATGCCAAAAACCAGCCCTTCGTTGGTGGCTCTATCGCCGGAGACAGCGATGATACACAAAGACGCTTTAACCTGAATTTTGGTTATTACTTTTAGACTTCCCCTTTAGTGATGGCCAAATATTCCTATTTGGCCGAAAAAAGTAATAAAAGCGGAATTTTTTTATAGAAAAAAGTATGTCTTAAACACTGTTGACCATTTATTTACAGAAAAGAACATAAGCAACTGATTAAGAAGCACAAAATTGTAAATAACGCAAAAAATAAAGCTGTGCAAGCTGACTTTTACATAACAAAATTTAAGCAAACCTCTGACAAAAACCAATCCTTTTCACCGCTGCGATACAATCCAATTACAAACCATAAAAAATTGCAATTTTCCCTAATTTGCACACATAAATATTGTGCGTTAGTCTTGCGCCTTTGTTAATTTTCACCCCTTGGATATTCTAATCAATGTCAAGAAGTACCGGACAGGCTTTGGCCTTAAGTGGCGCGCTTTTAGCCGCTGCACCACATGCATTTTCAGCCGATAATGAGCTTAGTGAATTGAAACAACAGCTCGAAAAATTAGAGCAAAAAATTCAACAATTAGAAGCTAATCAAACTGCTGAAAATACGGTTGAAGCGGATGCAGAATCAGGCATAAAAGTGGGTGGTGCGATACGCGTAAACTACTCGACAAATTCATACGATGAAGATACTAAAAACCGAGGTGGTGACTTAGATTTTGACGTATTTCGCTTTAACCTTTCAGGTGAGGTGGCTGACATTGGCTTAAATGCGGAAATCCGCTTTTTCGACTATATGACGGCGGTTAAATATGCTTATCTAGATTATGACATCACATCACAATGGCAAGCGCAGTTAGGTTTAACGCAAGTGCCTTTTGGCAACGACCCATATAACTCACACAGCTTTTTCATGAGTCCCAATTATTATCTTGGTCTGGAAGACGACTACGACATGGGTTTGGTGATGCGCAGACAAGTGGCAGATAACTGGCAGCTAGATCTGGGCTTTTTCAAAAATGATGAGCTCGGTGGTGTCGACGGTTATGTGGAAGACCGTAAAGATAGATATTCCATCGACATCGTAGGTGTTCGCGCCAATGACGAAGGCATTTATGATGAACCGGCAGCTAAGCTTGGCGAGCACAACACCTTTGTTGCACGTTACGCATATCATGTAGATCACACTGCTGGGTCAACTGCGATTGGTGTATCAGCGCTATCCGGTGGTCTTCACGATGGTCAATACAGTGCCGGTGATTACCATGCTTGGGCGTTCCATATTAACAGTAATATTGGCAACTGGAACCTGCAATTCCAACACAGTCAATACGACTATCAAATCGACGCGAGTCAACGCATTGCTATCGCAGCCAATGCCACTTATGACACTATGCCAACAGAAGCGACATCAACAAGCGCAAACATTGCCTACAACTTGTCAGTAAACTACGGCCCAATCACGCACCTGCAGCTGTACAATGATTTTGGCACCATTTATAACAAATCGGATGATTCTGCTAATTCGTGGATGAATGTCACTGGCATGGCCGTCACAGCGGGCCCTATCTTTTCATACATTGATTTAGTGCACGCAAAGAACCAACCTTTTGTTGGTGGCACGCTATCAGGGCAAAGTGATGACGTAGAGCGACGCTTTAATATTAACATCGGTTACTACTTCTAATTTTGCTCAAAAGACCATGAAAATACACACTATTTTCATGGTCTCTCCAGACAAATTCTCCCCTTCTTTTGCATAATTTACTGCATTTTTCGTCTATAATGGAAAAGCATCTGCTGTTAAAATACCGCCTGTGCACTGACATGTAATTACCAATCAAACTTGCGTAGTTGCGAATTAAGCGACACTTGCAAAAAGGAGAAACAGCTCATTATGAAAAAGCTTTTTAATCGCTGTTTCTGGCTTCATGCTGCTGGGATCATTTTTGTCGGCCTTGGTTTTATTGGTATGGCACTGCCCGTGATGCCCACCACCATTTTTTTTATTCTGGCACTGGCGTGCTTCTCTCGCTCTTCACCCAAATTCGAACACTGGCTGCTTACCCATCCCAAATTTGGCCCGTCGCTAGTTGCTTGGCGAGAGTATCAAGTGGTTCCCCCAAAAGGAAAGTGGGGCGCGGGGATAGGCATGTTAATTGGATACATTATTTTGTGTTTTAGTGCCGCTCCATGGTATGTGCTGGTGTTAGTCGCGGTGATTGAAATTGCGGTACTGGCTTATGTACTCACTCGCCCTTCTCACCCTCCTGCGAGCGCAAACTAATACGATCAAGATCAGGCTCACCTAAAGTAAGCCTGCTATTCATTTAAAAAGTATAACTGAGCGTTAATTTATAATTCCTACCAAGCTCACTTGGATCATTCGCTTCTCCGGCAGGCGCCCTCACATAACGCTCATCCGTCACATTATCAATGCCCGCGCGAACAACCAAATCAGATAAACTACCGCTGCCCTGATATTTAGCCGTCAAATTGTAAACTTGATATGACCCCGTACCATAACCTCGTTCAAGATAGTCTTCTGTTAAGCGAGTTTGAGCACGATATGCCAGCATCTGTGCGCCAATATCCACATTCTCTAATACTGTGTAATGTAGATTTAAATTGAGCTTATCCGCAGGGGCCTCAGAGTAGGGCTGCTTATCAGTTTCAATGGTCCCTAAAAAGAAGTTAGGTACACCATAGGCATTCATATCAATGGCAGAGTATCCAAGATAACCGCTGAATTTACCCAGTTCATAATGCATCTCAACTTCCCAGCCGCGACTCACCAATTTACCGATATTTTTAGCGCTATAATCCCTATGGGTTGCGACAGGCACGCCATTAGCAGGCTTAGGTCCAGGTGCGCCAGGCTGCTTTACTCCTTGGGCATCCAGATAATACATAAACGGCACATTATCGATAAAGTTTTTGATATTGTTATCAAAATAAAGGGCCTTTAGTTCAAATTTATCGCCCCAGCTGAGCGTGTCTAAAAAAATGCCAAATCCGCCTTCTAGGTTTTCAGACTCCTCTGGCTTTAAATCTGGTTGAGGCTCGTTGTAGCAGAATTTGCCACCAATATGACAGCGCCATTCACGCTTTTTATAAAGCTCTTGAACACTGGGAGCACGAAATGCCTCAGCGTATTTAAGATAAAAATTAAAATAATCTGTGACTTTTAACGTCAAACCCAGTTCACTTGATAGTGCGTCATCATCATGATCATCATATTGGGTATACACGTCGCTACTGCGCTTGTAGCCATCATAGCGAAGACCCGCTGTGATCAAGATATCATCGTCCACAAGCGACACTTGGTCGATGACAGATAACGAGATATTGTGCGCATCACTTTCACCATATTCAGAGGTTCTCACCTGATTTTCATCGAACTCAGACTGATCAAACTGCTCAACGTCATAGTTAAATTCAATGGCAACCTGATGGTCAAATGATGTACTTAAATCAAAAAGGTTAGCCAAGCGGGCGCCGTAGCGTTTGGTATGACCAAATTTACTACCTGAATAATCTATTTGCTGCCCTCGGCGCACAATATAGCCTAGGGTATAGTCATCATACGACTTATCGGAATACACCAGTTGCGCATCAAAATCGATATACGGATTGTCAGGCTGATAGACATAAGTCGAGGCAATTTCTAAATAATCATTGCTGAAGTTTTTTGACAAGGTCGGATACATCAATCCTAAACGTGTACTTAAGTTATATGGCTGATCATCAGAACGGGTTTTTGACCAGTCAATCTTACTCTGCACACTATGCGCTTTATCAATAAACCAGGTATTTTTTAACGCGATATTTTGTCGCTCTGAATCATTTTTTATTTTATCTAGTTTTGCAGCATCCGCGATTGGCTGTTCTTCACTGCCCAGCCCCGTACTCCCTACAATGTCAATATCCGAAAAACGAACGGTGCTGAGGTGTAACACCGTATCCATGTCTTCTGACAGCGTAAATAAGGAGCCCGTTAGTTGCGTGCTATCGCCATTGCTTTGATGCGTCGCAGTGACATGGGACCCAAAACCATAAGCGCCATTTAAATAATCACTGGCATCTTTGGTCGTTAAACGAATGCTCCCGCCAATGGCACCCGAACCAACCGTTAGCGAGTCAGCCCCACGCAACACTTGCACTTGCTTTAACTGACTCGGGTCAACACCTAGACTATTGATTGAGGTGAGATTGCTGCCACCATCTGATTCCATCTTTCGCTTAACATTATCCACAGAAACATGGATCCGTTCACCGTACAGGCCACGGATACTGGGCTGAGCCGCCAAAGGCGCAGCGCTACCAGTTAACTCAACTCCGGGGATCTCACGCAATATTTGCGTCAACTCCGCTTGTTGACGGCGTGCCATGGCTTCGCTGTCCAAAACCGTCACAGATCCTGCTGCATCTTTGTTAATCACTGACAATTTATGTCCGTGGACTTCTATTACATCTTCAATATTGCTGGGCTTCGCGGCGTTTGCAAACACCTTTGCAGTGCCTAACGCACACAATAAACCCAAAGAAAGCGCCGAGCGTGTAAATTTCATGTCCTTATACACCTTAAATGATAATAATAATGAATCGCATTTGAAATGCGCCGCTAGAATAATTAAACTAAGCGCTTAAAGCAATAACCAAATAACTAAAAGTTATAAATAAATCGGTACTATTTACCTAGAAAAATAGCGTGAGCAATATTCCAACATCGTCAATTTTGTCGTAACGTATTGTTCTAGTTAATACATTCAAATTAAGGAAAAGATATGAAAGCGGTTCTGGCCCCAATAATGATGATCGGTACGCTGGTGTTTAGCCAAGCGGCGCTTGCTAAAACGTATAATGGCGGCGCGGATATGAGCAAGATAACTCCCATTTCCACGCTGTTAAGTAACGCGCAAAGATATACAACAGAGCCCGCAACGATTAAGGGGACTGTGACACGTGTATGCCAAAAACGTGGTTGTTGGATGCAATTGGCCAGTGACAAAAAATTTCAAACTTTGCGCGTCAAAGTGCGTGATGGTGATATGGTTTTTCCCATGACAGCGCAAGGGAAAACAGCGTTTGCCACGGGTACTTTAAAAGTACATCCCCTCACCCTAGAGCAAACCAATCAAAGGCGTAAAGCACAAAACCTTGATCCCGTTGACACGCCCCAAGTGCTGCACCTCTTTACACCCGTTGCTGTCACCATTGAAGATTAAATCACGCCATGTCATGGTTTAAACTCAATCGCAGCCTGCATCGAGACATCGGCTATTTTTGTATTGGTATGACTTTGGTGTTTGCTATTTCTGGGATCGCGCTGAATCATATTCATCAGTTTAACTCTAACTATCAGGTCATCCGTACCAGCCATGTCATACCGCTCTCTGGGGTAAACATAGAAACCGACGACTTTGAAACAACACTGTTAACCACACTGCAGGTAAGTGACACAATAAAAGCGCGCTTCTGGCAAGATCAAACAACATACAAGCTATTTTTAGAGAAAGATACAACGCTCTACCTATATCCCCAAAAAAATGAAGTGTTAGTTGAACAAGTGAAACCACGTTTTTTACTACGACAACTTAACTTTTTACACCTCAATGAAGCCCGAGCTGCATGGATGTGGTTTTCTGATTTCTATGCAGTTTTACTCATTTATTTGGCCGTCTCTGCCCTGTTTATGGTAAAAGGAAAGCGTGGTGTTTTTGGTCCTCGGGGCTTTTTGGTGTTAGCTGGCTTCGCCGCACCGGCTATATTTATCTTTATTTACTCAACGTAAGTGAGTGTTCGCATACTAAAATCTATCACCTGTAATGCGCTGTAATGGCATAACCCTCTTTAGCAAACTAGATTGATAACACACTGCTGCAAAATTATCAGCAGTGTGATTCTCTTCAATTGGATGGACGCAGGTATGCAAATGACACAATGTGGTATCAATGGCTTATTTCTGATCAACTACTTAATTGGCCAGCAAAACCAATCACCACTGTGCCAGACGTCATTGCTGGTCTATACACCTGATAAAACATTGTCTGGACGCGCAAAGTTATTGTCGTCATCACCTCGTAAGAACGCGTTGATGTTTCACCTCAATGGAGAGTTTCACTATCGCGATACCTCAGATCCACACCCCATTGCGATTAATTTATTAGGTCAGCAAGCACAGCGCTACCCGCATCAACAAAACAGCCCTTACCACTACATAAAACTGAATATATTGTTAAACGAGCACTGGCGCTCTGGTCAGGTAGAGTTGTGTTACCGCGATCTCAGGGCCGATACTTGGCAACATCAGCCGCAATTGAGTATTCACCAAACTCACAATAACAACATTTCAGACCTCGCTCAGCTTGCCCTACAAGTTAAAAGTTAAAGCCAATCGCTACACGATTCCAACTATTTATCTGAAGCGATAGCCCGACAACGGCCAATTGCTGCGCCTGTGTTAATGGCTGCTGTGATTTAGCTGCTAAATCAAACGGCAAAGATTTTGTCACCGCGTTTGCCAACTGCAAAACAGCTTGATCAAATGCGCTCAGTAATGACAAATCAGAAGAAGAGAGTGCCGACAACAATAGGTCAAATTGCTCAGCAGGTGCGCTATTTTGCAAGGCGTCGGTATGCATTATTTGGCAATATTGGCAGCCATTTATTTGCGAGACATATAAGCGCAGCAAATGCACTGTGGCGTCCGGGAGCATTTGCTCCCCAGACTCGCCCAATGTCGCCAAGGCAGATGGTATAAATGAGTAATGTGTAAAAAGTTCGCTTTGAGATATCATAAATTGCTCCTGTTTATTTGATATGTAGGAGCTTACGCCTATTGAACACAGTAAAATTGGATATTTACGACATACTCGCGCTCACACTTTATACATGCTATTTATGCTGCTCCAATTGAAAAGGCGTACACGCAATGATCATCATAGCCCCCAACAAAATAACGATATCAGCGACATTAAACACCCCTGTACGCACTGTGCCGATCCCAAGGTTGATAAAATCAATCACTGCGCCTTGATTGAAAATACGATCGAGTAAATTCCCCAAACCACCCGCAAATATCAATGCGAGGGACGTCAATTGTCGTTTTGATAAATCATGGCTTTTAATCATATAGCCGAGCAATGCCAGCAAAAATAATCCAATAACCCCAACAAATAACACCATCCGCTGGGCAGGAGATAACTCAGCACCCAAAGACAGGAATACGCCTAGGTTTTCGGTATACCCAATGCGTACCACATCTCCCAAATAACTGGTCATCTGCCAAGCAACTAGGCTGTCGCTGGCCCACCACTTGGTGCCTTGATCAAGTATCAAGCAAATGATGCACACCAATAAAATATGTCCCGTTTTGCTTTCTTTCATTTTATTTGCTCCTGCGCTGCGTTTTATCACTATAAAAAGCAGTTAGTGAACATAAAATGACAACTCGATAAATAGGCTAAGTGATTAGGTCACAAAACGGTTAAAGTTAGTGTGTAAATCAATAATGCGTTTGGCAATATTATGATTAGCATCGGCCGTTTCACTTGCCCCTTGCGCTGTCTCTTTTGCCAAATCATTAATATTATTAATGTTTTTATCTATATCAACTGCAACCATAGATTGCTCTTCAGTGGCTGTCGCAATTTGTGTATTTAAGTCATTAATTTGCTCAATCGACTCTGATGCTTCATCAAGCATTTGTTGCGTTTTTTCACTTTTTTCATAGCAGTTATGGGCACTTGCTTTGCCCTTTTCCATACTGCTCACCACTTTGTTGGCTTCCGTTTTTAAGCGATCTAATAAATCTTGAATATCTGCCGTTGATGACTGGGTGCGCGTCGCAAGCGTGCGCACTTCATCCGCGACGACGGCAAAGCCGCGCCCACTTTCTCCCGCCCTTGCCGCTTCAATGGCAGCATTGAGTGCCAACAAATTCGTTTGCTCAGAGATACTTTGAATAGCTTCCAGTACTGAGCTGATATTATTGGTCTCTTCTACCAGCTCGCCTATTTCATCCGATGCCAGGTTAAGCTCTGATACTAGGTTCTCAATAATTTGATTGGTTTGCGTTGCGATACTTTTTCCTGAGTTCACTTTTTCGCGCACCTTGGCTGTGGCTTCAGCCGCATGCGCTGTACTTTTTGACATATCCTGCGTGGTGGTCGTCATTTCATACACTGCGGACGCGACCATCTCCGTTTGATTTTTTTGCTCCGTCACACTTTGCTCTGTTTGGCGCATCACATTCATGGCCAGCTCAGAGGAACTGCCCAAGCTTTTTACGACTTCATTGGTACTTTGAATGGTAGCACGCAGCCCAGAGACAAACTTATTGAACTCCTTGGCCATAATGCCCGTTTCATCTTTTGCGGACTCATCCAGCATCACGGTTAAATCGCCATCTCCACCGGCTATCGATTTTAGCCTGACAATCAGTGCTTCAATCGGTTGCGTGATAGAGCGACCAATGACCATCGCGACGATGATAGCAATCACCACAGCCACAATCGCAGTCACGGAGATAAGCTTGATCGCTAAAATTTCATCACGCTCTGCTTGACGCGTTGCTTTTTGGGTGAACTTTTGAACATCTGCAAGGAGGGCAATTAACTCGTCTTTCAATTGATCTTCTTCCTGCTCAATCAGCTTCACCTGCGGCATCAACTCAATAAGTGGTTTTTGCGATAATTGCCCCATAAGCGCATTTATATCAAGGCTGGCCTTTGCATAATGCTTGCTTATCACATCCAATTCTTGCTGCACCTGCTTAAACTTTTTAGCCGCTTCTTGAGAGTGCGCGAGTGTGATTGCTTCAGTTGCAAAAGCCCGGGTCTCTTTTATTTCTTTACCCACTTTATCCACGGATGTGATGAGCTTTTGCTTAAGTTGACTTATTTTATTGTCATATTCAGCATGGCCGTTATCCGCCAATGATTTATACAAAAGCATGCGCTCAAGTAAAATGGCCTGCTCTAATTGATGCTCTGTGATTTGGGTAAGAAAGTTATTGAGCGGAATATCCTCTTCTGCAATATCAATTAGCTCGTATCCTATTTTTGCCATTTGCACCAAGGCTATGGTACCGACCAACAGCAGCATCGCCAGCTGAATACCACTCATTAAATAGATACGGTGTGCAATGTTTAGTTGATTCATAATCAACACCTTTTGGTTTAGTTATGCAGTTTCAAGCTTCTCAGCACTGTCTAAAATAGTGTAAAAGCTGAATTGAAAATTCTGGGTGATGCTGCAAATAATCAAAGCCGTCTTCTTGATTTAAAAACTCTGACATGCCTTCTTGCTCAATGGCGTCACACTTATCAAGACGCTTAAATCCCATTTGCCACTGTGCAAACATGCGTTTTTCAACCGTCTGCTCATGTAACTTGTTGATCCTTTCATGACGGGGATCCTGGCAAATACATGAATACAATGCCTGTACAGCATCCACCTCACCTTCTAATAATTGGATGAACGTGCCTTTGCCGTCGTACAAGAGCAAGCCGGTGATCTCATTGGCTGTATTACGGGCCCGAAAATTCGCCATCATCTTGAGTAATTCGGGCTCACCGAGCCGGTTTTTAGCCTTGCTGATGTATACCAGTTGAAACATATTGTTTGCTGCTCCACACGTGTTCTCACGAACAATAATTTAATGAACGACCATGGCGCTTTAACAAAGCATGGGTGCTAATGCACTTTAAAAAAGCTAATGGCGCTGCGCATACCAGCGGATAATTCATCTAGCTTTTGCGTCGCATCTCGATTCGTCTCTGTTACTTCAATGGCATTGTCAGACATAGAAGCTATGGAGTTCATCGCTTCAGATACTTCCGAGATCGCCCCCACTTGATCCGCACTGGCTTGCACGACTTCCCTCACCCGCTGAAGTGAATCACTGGCTTGGGCATCGATGCTTTGCAGCAACTCAGTAGCCTCTTGGATAAGCGCTTTACCATTTTCAACTTGAGGCTGAGTTTGCTCCATCGCCTCAACTGAAGCCGAAGTTTCTTTTTGAATTTCACCTATCATGGCCTCGATTTGACCTGTCGCCTCACCAGTGCGCTTCGCAAGCTGCCTTACCTCATCTGCCACCACCGCAAAGCCGCGTCCAGACTCACCCGCTCGTGCCGCTTCTATGGCAGCATTCAATGCCAGTAGGTTGGTTTGTTCTGATATGCCACTAATAACATTGGCAATCCCACCAATTTGCTCGGTATTGGCTTCTAACTTTTTGATCTGTGCAACTGTGCCATTAACCGTCTCTGCAATACGGACAATTTCAGCAGCGCTGGCAGCAATGGCATCGCGGCCTTTGTCTGCAAACTCAACTGTAGACTCAGAGTTTTCCTCTGTTCTGGCTGTCAGTTCACTAACATGATCAATGCTGCTGCGTAGGTGATCCAATCGCACCACTGTCTGCTGCGTTAAAGAAGCCTGTTGCTGTGCTGCAGCATAAATATCATCGGAGCCAGAAGATACAACCTTAGCTTGTTCAGCTAAGTCAGCCGAACCACCCACAATCTTAGAAACAATTTCAGTGAGCTGTAATTTCATATCAAATAATTTAGACAACATGCTGTTGGGGTAGTCAGTGGACATACTCTGAGTAAGATCCCCTTGTGAAATGGCCGACAAGGCCTTTTCAGCTTGGCGTACTTCACCGCCCAGCGCTTCACGAATACTCTTCGCAATCATCAACCCTATAAATACACTCACCGCAATGGCCAGTATGGTTGCACCGACCATGAACTGGCCAAATCCACCGGCGACCGCACGTGCCTCTGGCGTGGCAATTTGGTTAGCTTCTTCTTGATAGTCGATAAATTCATTGATCCGCGCCAGCCAAGTCATAAAGGCAGGTCGTGCTTGCTCAAGCACCGCCTCATCGACGTTTTCACCAGCCCGTTTTTTCTCAATAATCGTTGCCACTAAAGGCCGTGTGGTGACTTTGATGTCTTCAATGCTTTTTAAAATACGTCTTTCATTATCATTAAACGGCACCCCTTTGGATTTCATTTGTGCCATGCTGTTTTCAGCTTCAATATAAAAGCGCTCTAATTCAGCAATCTCACGTTCAAATTGGCTCAGCTCATTGTCAGAGCGGGCGATTGCCACATCTCGAATAGCTATCGCGGTGTCATGCACACTGCCTCTAAAATTAATCGCATATCGCTGTTTTACCGAATTGACATCCGTCATTTGAGCCAAGGTGTCATCTATAAAGTTAACGTCTTTAATCCCTATCCCTGTTAATATGATCATCAAACACAAAATAGCGCCGTACCCGACAGAAAGTCGCTGTCGTATCGTTAATCCCGCTAAAAAGTTCATTTATTCACCTTTTTGTCACTTCCGCTTAGTAAATTTAGGGCCTAATTTAGTCCTGCGCCAATTTCAGCCCTGTAAAAAATTAGCTTTTATTTGTTTTTACTGACAAATAGACCCTATCAAGCGCTTTCTGGTTACAAGGATAAAAAATAAATTATTACTTGCACTCAAGGTACATAAACACTTAACATTAATGATAATCATTATCATATAAATAGACGTCGTGAATTATCTAACACCATCATTAATAACTAGTCTGCTATTTAGCTCTGCGGGCGTTTTCGCAAATACTTCAACTTCAGATAAAACAGCACTTGAGCATATTGAAGTTCAAGGTGTGCAATCTCGGCTGCAAGCACGTGGCATATTAAAAGACAGCATTGCCAGAACAGAGCTGATAGATGCCGAGCAATTAAAAAATATGCAGGCTGCCAATTTAACGGAGGCGATAGATAAGGCACTCGGCATTCGAGTCTCCAACGAATGCTCAATGTGTGGCGCAAAACGCATCATGATCAATGGTATGAAGGGGGAGCACACCAATGTATTGATCGATGGCGTGCCCATGCACACCATGTTATCTGGGTTTTATGGTATGGATAGCATCGCGACATCAGGCATTGGCACCATAGAAATTGCACGCGGTGCAGGTGCATCCTTGACTGCGCCCGAAGCCATTGGCGGGACGGTTAATTTAGTGTCCCAAAAGCCAACTAAAAATGCCGCTGAGCTAGACACCGCGGTCGGCAACCATGGGTATAGAAAAGTATCCATGGTTACTATGGGCGTCAGTGAAGATGAGCGCAGCAGCATCAGTGCCATTGCGCAACAAGATAGTCGTGATCAATTTGACGGTGACCACAATGGCGTCAGTGAATCTCCACTTTTAGACAACCAGTCTATTGCCATCACGCTCACCCATGATTTATCACTCGATACGACTATCAAAGCGCGCTATGGACGCAGTGACTCTGAAGTGTTTGGCGGTCCAGTGCTTGGCGATACCACAAGCTCAATAGCCGAGACGTTGGCCAGTGTCAATCAAGGGGAAGCTGAGCGTTTGTTTGTCGATAACCAAGTCGATGGTCGTTATGTCGGCCACGCTTGGGAAACGGCAGAGTGGGTCGACACACAAAGAGAAGAGTGGTTAGTGTCGCTGCTACACAGTATGAATGATAAGCTCACTGTCGATATCAGTTATGCCAATGTTGAGCATATTCAAGACTCTTTCTATGAAAGCATTGATTATTTTGCGCAAGATGACATGCAATTTATCACTGCCAAACTCTATTATGCACTGAATGATCAGCACCTTATCACCCTGGGAGTCGATCACCGTGATGAGCAAATGCGTAGTCACAGCGCAGCACTAGCCGACAATCCACTCTATATGTCTGACAGCTTTGATTACACCGTATCAGGTTTGTATATTCAGGAAACCTATACCCCGTCCATTGATTTTGAACTGGCCTTGGCGGTACGCTTCGACCGCATCACCGCAGATTTTATCGCCAATCGAGTAACTGATAACGAAATAGATGAAACCTTAGTTTCTCCGCGGCTGGATATACGCTGGTTTCACCACGAAAACTGGACATCACGGCTATCTATAGGGCAAGGCTACCGAGCACCACTGTCTTTTTTCGAAAGCGATCATGGGATATTAGATGCTGAAAAAGGTTACTTAGTCGATGTGCATGATGTCGAACGCTCTGTCGGGTATAACTATTCACTGAACCACAGTGCGAACAAGCTCAATGCAACATTGTCATTGGCCTATACGCAAGTCGATAATCTAGCCACCCTATCTCACAACGAAACTGGCACACCTGTACTAGGCCAATTATCTGAACAGGCTGATGTGTGGGCTTGGGATCTCGCATTGAGCTATCAACTATTAGAGCAACTTCAGCTTGGCGCCAGTATTGAGACTTACAGATACAATGATGAATTTAAGTCCTCCTTTGGCATAGCACCCACCGAAAAGCGCGCCAGTATCAATCTAGAGTTTGTGCAAGCCGCGTGGACAGTCACAGCCAATTACCTATTTGTACCCAGCCGAGACTTGAGTGATTATGGCTATGAGGGTTTCAATGATATCCAGGCACAACAACCTAAAGCCACTGACGTCTCTAGTTATGGGTTGCTAGATTTTAAAGTCACCTATGCACTGACAAATGATATTAAGCTATATGCAGGTATGAATAATGCGCTAGATTACAATCAGGCAGCTGATGAAGCGTCTCCCCTGCTGTTTGACAGCGAAGGTGGATATGACGTCACCTATATTTATGCACCGCTTAGAGGCAGACAAGCATACCTTGGCTTTGACTATGACTTTTAAACCAACCTCAATACTTTGGCTTTTACTTGCAGCGCCTTTTGGCGCTGCGGCCATAAGCCCTTTTTATCTGTTAAATCTGACCCCAATCACCCAAAATGCACCTAGCAGCTTATCAGTCTACCAAGGTCAAGTGCTTGCAATCATGCTTGTACAACCTGATTGCAGCTGGTGTAAAAAGCAATATAAATTACTCGCTCAGCTCGTTGAGCAACAGCCAAAAAACTGCCATAAACTGGCCGTAATGATGATGGCAACAGGGGGCGACAGACACACTCTAAAAAGGGCAATGAAACGTTATCAAAGTCACTTTCCCATCACTACCTTGCCTAATAAATTGGCGCAGTCATTGACCGTAAAAAGCGCACCACAATTGTTTATTTTAGATAGCGAGGGAGTATTAGTGACCTACCACATTGGCTTTATGCCAGAACATGCTTTACGAAGTGCATTGAATGGGTTAATGGCAAATGCGCAATGTCAGGCTTAGCTGGGTTAGTTTGCTTTACCCAGCCAGTTTAAAAAGCCTTTTGCATCGGCGGTATTTGCAAAGTCGATGTAACTTAGGCCTGATTGATGCTTTACTGCCATGCGGCATTTATGCATAGAAATTGATTGGACCGGTAACGTAATCGCCACCTGCTGTCCTTGGTATAAGTAAGACATAATAAAACGCTCATTTTTTAATATTAATATCTCTACGTGCACAATACACAAAGAGATTTATTTACATGATGCCTTATTAAGGTCTGCTGAATAGTGCCCACACTCGGTGGCAACATTTATAACCATGATAATGACATGGTCGTACAATTGATAATTTCAAGACAGACGCATTAAGGCGCTAACTTTAAAACTATGACTGACTGGATCAAGGTAAGACATATTACTGCTTATTTTTGTGAGTTTCATAAGCAAGTTGGTCAGCATACTTTAATTGATTAAACTGTACAAGAGAAAAATGAAGTTTATGTGTCATTTTTACGCAATTCTCTTTTCAAAGTGACTTTTCAATAACCCATGGCGTCAGACTGCAATACTTCACTGTACATAAAATCTGCACCTATGTCTGTAATGACTATACTTAACTATGCTACTAGCCTAATTTTGGAGGATACTTTGTGCACAGACTGGAAAAGGAACTGTACGCGAAGCTAAAAGAACACCCAGAGATTTTCGACTTTGTGGTTGAATCGTCTTTGGATGGTCTGTGGTACTGGGATCTTGATAACCCAGAACAAGAATGGATGAGCCCCAAATTATGGCAGACACTTGGTTACGACCCCAATACCAAAAAACACGAGGTCAGCGAGTGGCATAAAATCATCAATCAAGACGACCTCCAACAAGCCCTTGATAACTTCGAAAAGCACAAAGCAGATCCAAGCCACCCTTATGACCAAGTAGTCAGGTATACCCACGCTACTGGCAAGACAATCTGGATACGGTGTAAAGGATTAATAATCAGAGAGTCGGATGGCCACCCAACTCGCATGATTGGCTCTCACATCGATATCACTGAATTTAAAGAAAGTGAACGTCGGGCTATTGAGGAACTCGAAGCCCGAGAGCAGTTTTTTGCACGGATGTCGCATGAAATCCGCACCCCCCTTTTTGGCATCTTAGGTATTGCCGGGACTTTGAAAAGCGCTGTGGGCAATGAAAAAATAGCACAAGATATCAGTACCATATTGAGCTGTGGCGAACAGTTGCAATCTCTTCTCAATGATATACTCACGCTGTCTAAACTAGACGCTGAAAAACTCTCCACCAGCATCGAAAAGGTCTCGCTAGACAATGTATTCAGCCATATTCACGAACTGTACGATGCTGCGGCAAATGAAAAGCAATTAACCCTCAATGTTGAGACACACAACCTCACTCATGTTTATGTTAAAACAGATAAAGTACGGCTCACCCAAGTTTTGAGTAACCTAGTCAGCAATGCAATCAAATATACTAAGTCAGGTTCGGTGACCATCAGCGCGGCGATCACAGCGCAAGCATGCACAGTCTCTGTCATCGACACGGGTGTTGGCATTAAAGATGTCGATGCGATATTTCAAGCGTATACCCAAGAAGACAACTCTTATGAAGGCATGGTCAGCGGCAGCGGGTTGGGACTAGAGGTTGTCTCTCAACTCTGTGAGTTACTCGATTATCAACTTACCTTTGAATCCCAGCTTGGTGTGGGCACACAAGTCTCTATCTCAATGCCTGTGGAAATCATCAAGCAACACAGCGAACCAGAGCCCATCGCAACCAAGGTACACATTCCCGATATTGACCGTGTTTTGGTGGTTGATGACAACGCACTCAATCTCGTTATCACCAATAAAATGCTCTCGACATTTTGTACCGACATAGAGCAAGCATCTGATGGCTATGAAGCGCTACAAGTTATTAATAACTCGCCGCCTTTTGATCTCATTTTACTCGATATCAATATGCCAAAAATGAATGGCTATGAAGTACTCGCATTGCTCAAGACGATGTCAATGTCAGAATCTACTCGGATCATCATGCTGTCAGCTGATGCTTACGAAGCCACACAGCAAAAATGCCTTGAACTGGGTGCAAATGGGTATTTGACCAAGCCGTTTAATCAGCAAGAGTTAATGGAAGCTCTTGCTACCGCAGACTCGAGTACATAGTGCCAACGCTTATGACAACGACCAAGCTCTCTGCTTTCACAGTACTATTTTTAAATCTGGCTTTTTTAGTGCTGAGTCATTCACTCCATGCGCGCACCTTGACGATTACGATTGGTGAATATCCTCCCTACTCTGGAAAAAGCTTAGCGCACCAGGGACTAGTGCCACAAATCCTTCGAAAAGCCTTTGCCAAGCAAAATATTCAGGTCAAGTTTGTCTTTATGCCTTGGGCACGCAGCTTTAAAGAGTCCGAGAAAATCAACTATGATGCATCTGCATTTTGGTTTTGTACGGATAAGAGGCAGCAAGATTATTTTTGTAGTACAGCATTGTATGAAGAGACCGCAGTGTTTTTTTACAATAAAAATAATCCCGTTCCTCCTTGGCGTTCCCTGCCGGAGCTAGATAAATACCGCATCGGCGCAACTCGCGGCTACAGCTATACACAAGAGTTTTGGCAATTGGCAAATACTGGTTTCTTAGATATCAATGTCATGACCCGAGATGAACAGAATCTTTCAATGCTACTCAAAGGGAGAATTGACCTTTTCCCCATGGGGTTACTGCCTGCAACCTATTTGTTAGAGCAAAAGTACCCAAATGAAAAGCATCAGCTCAGTTACCACACTACACCGCTCATGACAGGGACATTGCACCTGTTATTTCCAAAAGACAAAGACGGGTCAATAGAATTGTTAAAAACCTTTAATGAGGGAATGCAAAAAATCAAAGCGAGCGGTGAATACCAAGCCATATTGACCCAAGCCCAAAGTACTCATGCTATTCACACTCCCTAGTATCAATAATTAGCATTGAAAAATGCTACTGAGGATGTGCTTTACTTCACGACAAGTGAAATATATATCTACTTGATGCGGTCTTTAAGAATAGTTCATATTCTTGGAGTTCATATGCAACATAAAATGCTTATAAATTTGGTGACCGGTTCATTGGCCTTTAGCTTATTTATTTTCGGGTTATCAATGATGCTAGGCGGCAACGATCGCTATGTGCACGCCATGACACAGCTTTATTCCTTAGATAGTATTTTATCACAGATGCATGCGGCACAATTACTCGGTGGTGTGATTGTGATAATTAGCGCAATGCTTATCTTTCAGCACTCCGTGCTAAAAAAAGCAGCTGGCATCGGGTTATTTGTGCTTAGCGCTCTATTTTTACTCTCTTTATTTTCTGAAGCCCGCTGGATATCTTCCCTTGGTGGATTTCCTGTTATTGGTTCCGGACAAGGGATCATCAAATATTTCGCGCTGTTGCCTATTGCAACTTATCTATTTTTACGTGATAAATTGACTGATAATCAACATCTCTGGTTCAACTTTTTCCCTGTCGCACTGGTACTTGTGTGGATAGGCAGCATGAAGTTTTTTGAATTTGAAGCGAAAGGGATAGAGACGCTAGTAAATCACTCGCCATTTATGTCATGGATGTATGACTTGATGTCGCTACAAATGGCATCAAACGTCATTGGCATCTACGACTTATTTATCGCGGGATTACTCGCAGTCGCGCTGGCTCATCAAAGCAAGGTATTAGTGAACATTGCCATTCTTGGCTGCGGTGTGGTCTTTATCATGACACAAACTTTTCTATTCACAACTCCGGGGGCACTCAGTGCAACCACACTGCTAACAGGCACAGGGCAGTTTATTATCAAAGACATTTGGTTTATCTGTAACTTATTAATCATCACATGGATAGCCCATAACCCAAGTATGCAACAACATACTAATCAACAATACTCATCGGTACCTGTGGAGAATTAGGCTTAACCAAATTCACGATGTGCGCGCAATTACGGCCATTTTCTTTGGCCGTATACATTGCTCGATCAGCATGATTCAACGCAATTTCAGCACTTTCATGACTACTCGGGCGCATCACTGCAGCACCAATACTGACAGACACAAACTTATAGGCATCAGAACCTTCATGTCTTATTTTTAGCCCTTGAACGACCTCTAAGCATTGGTCACAGAGCGAATCTACTCGTTCTGTATCTGGCAAAATAAAGACAAACTCTTCACCGCCAATACGTGCAAACACATCACAGGGACGCTTTGCCAAAGCATTCAAGGCTTGCGCAACACTGCGAAGGCATTCATCTCCCATTATGTGCCCATAGCGGTCGTTATATTCTTTAAAATAATCAATATCAACCACCAGCAAACTGATAGGGCTCGCAATACGCGCAGCTCGGCGGAATTCCTTTTGCAGCTGCAAGTCGAAAAAACGTCGATTCGAAACCTGTGTTAAACCATCCACTTGCGTTAGTACCTGCAATTGCGCATTAGCCTTGTCCAGCTCATATGTTTTTGCTCTTACAGCTTGCGCTATGGCCAGCTGCTTACGATATAACAAGCGAACATATAGCACCGTCAGGAGCGTCGATAAAAAACCAATAACCAACACGATATAAGGCACTGCTGAAGTGCGACTTGCGATGAATTGAGAAGAGGGCGTCGCGCTTATTTGCCAATCTCGCCCCCACAATTCAATCCAAACAATAACTGGCGGTATACCCGCCTCTAATGTTCCATCTACATGTAACTCTTGATGCGTCGGTTCAGTCACATCCTTAATTGTAAAAGCAATATCGCCCTCATTTTTACCAAGCTTGGACTGTGCAAGCAAAGCCTGCACTTTAAATACCCCGACAACAAAACCGAGAATGTGCTCTCTTTTTTCAAGCACGGTAACCGGCCTATCAAGATACACCGGCCGCATCGCTAAAAATGCACTGTGTCCTTTGGGGTCTTGAACCAATTTAAGACTTGATGTGGCAAGCGGTAGAGCAAGATCTCTTGAAGCCTGAATAGTGGATTTCCTGTGTGAGTCAGATAATAAATCAAACCCCAGTACAATCTCATTATTGTAAATCGGCTCTACAAACTGAATTGGATAATATTCTGACCGCTCTGTTGCGTACTGCATAGTACCTGAGGGGTGTCGTTCCGTAATTGAAAAGTGGGAGTGGTGTTTTAGACCATCTTGCTCAAACGGCAAACGATTTACATGCTCCACCCTTGGCGCCCACTCCAACGCCTGAATTCCAGGGTGATGCCCGATGAGCTCCGCGGCAACCTTTTTAAATAAAGGCTTGGTTACATTTGGCTGAGTTTCAAATAACATTGCCAAACTATGTAATGTTGCTAAGCGATTCAGTACATTCTGCTTAAAAGAATCAACACGCAAAAGATATTCTTGGTTAAATTCCTGGTTAATTAAACGCTGTTGCTCGGCGTATAAGGCATAACCTAAAAATCCCGTTAAGCTAAATCCAAGTAACACCACAAGTCCTTGCAATAGCCCAGCATAATGACGACGCGTAAAATCCATGCTTACCCCCAATCATCCTTGTCAACTGCAAGTATAGATAAAGGCATCAATAACACCGCATTTTTAATAAAAATTAGTCTCTCACCGATGCATAGCCATATCACAATTCATTCGGCAGATACCCGCTTCTCTGCTATTATCGCTAACTTGCGATATTACTGTCGCTCAACATAAGATTAAAGCAAAGGCCGAGCTGCACTTTGGCCAAACAGAAGAGAACTTGCATGAATTTTTCCCAACTTGGGCTATCTCAAGTACTGTTAGATACACTTCAGTCTAAAGGGTATCAATCACCGACTCCTATCCAACAGCAAGCAATCCCAGCCGTTCTAACTGGTGAGGATGTCATGGCAGCCGCGCAAACAGGCACAGGTAAAACAGCCGCGTTTACCTTACCTTTAATCGAAAAACTGTTAGCCTCTCAACAGCCTCATGCTAATCAGGCCCGTGTTTTAGTCTTAGCGCCAACACGAGAACTCGCGATTCAGATAGCCGAGAGCGTAGAAACTTATAGCGCAGGTACTAGAATTCGTAGCACTGTTGTATATGGCGGGGTAAAAATAAACCCACAGATGATGCGCTTGAGAAAAGGCGTAGACATCTTAATTGCGACACCGGGTAGGCTACTGGATCTATACCAACAAAATGCGGTGAAATTCACAGAGCTCAGTACATTAGTCTTGGACGAAGCAGACCGTATGCTAGATATGGGCTTTATTCATGATTTAAAGAAAATAATCAGCCTATTACCTAAAAAGCGTCAAAACTTACTTTTTTCCGCTACTTTTTCTGACCCTATTCGCGCATTGGCAAAAACACTCTTTGCAGCCCCTGTTGAGATTTCTGTTGCCGCAGAAAACACTGCTGCAAAAACGGTAATTCAAAGTGCATATGCTCTCGATAAATCACAAAAAAACAAGCTTTTAAGTCATTTCGTTTTACATAAAAAGTGGCAGCAGGTCTTGGTTTTTTGTCGTACTAAGCACGGTGCAAATCGCTTAGTTACGTATCTTGAGAAAAATCATATCAGTGCAGCAGCAATACACGGTAATAAATCCCAAGGCGCAAGGGTAAGAGCATTAAATGGCTTTAAAACAGGTGAAATCAATGTGCTTGTTGCCACAGATATTGTGGCTCGTGGTCTTGATATCAGTGAGCTTCCCTATGTAGTCAATTACGATTTGCCTAACACTTATGAAGACTATGTACACAGAATTGGGCGTACTGGTCGTGCAGGTGCAGAGGGCGTAGCTGTGTCATTTGTAACACTTGCGGATGCCGATGATCTGTACGGTATTGAACGCTTTATTGGCGCACTCATCCCTAGGGCAGAAGAACCTGGATTTACCCCTCAAAATCCAGTGCCTGAGAGAGCGTTAGATACCAGGCCTATTAAGCCAAAAAAACCAAAAAAACCAAAAAAAAAGCAGCAAAATGACACAGACAGTGTGCAGCAGTCAGCCAAGTCAAAAGATCCGGTAAAGACAAAAGGTTCTGTCAAAAAAAAACGGCCTCAGCGCAGAGCGAAATCAGCAGCCGACAACTCAACGCACAGTGCTCAGCAACCTGCCAAGTCAAAACCACGTAGTCAAAAGCAGAGCAGTCGCGCCGACCACAAAGCAAGAACATCACACAAATAATGCCACGTCTGAAAAGCTGAATTTATCTCAGCTTTTCTCCCCCTCTAGCTATCACCTGAGTTTATATACATTTATAGATAGCCTTACCTATCAGAACTAAACTGTACGCTAACCTAATAAGAAAAGAAGTAATGTGAAATGAAAAATGGAAGCGATATTAGTAAAAGAATAAAAGCCAGTACCGCTCTCCTTGCGGTCATATGACAACACCAAATTAAAATGAACTTCGCATATGTGGCGACCGTCCCTGAAATTAGCAAATATCCCCAGATTATTCTTTAGTTTAGCCAGTAGGTACCTAGCTTCACCACTTCTCCCGCACGGGAAGGGAAATATACTGCTCTCTTACATGAGCTGGCTTATTCTTCTACTTCTTATTAGCTACAGATTTCCTAGTGGATTCACCAAAACCCTAGCTGACTCACTGCATCCTAGCTGACTCACTGCATCCTAGCTGACTCACTGCATCCTAGCTGACTCACTGCATCCTAGCTGACTCACTGCATCCTAGCTGACTCACTTGCATCCTGGCTGACTCACTTGCATCCTGGCTGACTCATTTGCATCCTGGCTGACTCATTTGCATCCTGGCTGACTCACTTGCATCCTGGCTGACTCATTTGCATCCTGGCTGACTCATTTGCATCCTGGCTGACTCATTTGCATCCTGGCTGACTCATTTGCATCCTGGCTGACTCATTTGCATCCTGGCTGACTCATTTGCATCCTGGCTGACTCATTTGCATCCTGGCTGACTCATTTGCATCCTGGCTGACTCATTTGCATCCTGGCTGACTCATTTGCATCCTGGCTGACTCATTTGCATCCTGGCTGACTCATTTGCATCCTGGCTGACTCATTTGCATCCTGGCTGACTCACTTGCATCAGATCCTGTTAAATTCTATTCAGGTTTGGTGATTCAACCTCCAATATATTTCTGCATCCGTACAAAAAACTGGAGGTGAATCACACTACCAAGTGCCCACTCCTTGCTGCGATAAACAAGTTATAAAAATGGGCATCAAACACCAACAACTAAGTCATTGCTTTTTTATAACTTAAAAAGTAAGCAATAAAATCAGTAATTTATTTATTTTAAATTTTAAACAAGGAGGGAGATAAAACTACTGCTTGCGAGCAATTATTCTTGCAATACAAGCAGTAGTATTAAGAAGAGTCAGTTAAGAAGGCTTATATACGCCCCCTTTTCTTTTACTACTTCCAAATGATGGAACAGGATCATTACACTCACCTGCAACTTTACATTCCTCGGGGGACGTCATGTGTAGGGAATAAACCGGGCTCGACATAACCACAGTAAGAATAGTAAAGCTCAATATTTTTAAGGTATTCATTGTTTTTCTCGTAGTTTGGATTGTAATAATTGGGAATGGAGGTAAATAATTCAATCAAAGAATAATTGCTGAATGGCAGAATCATTAATCTGTACAGAGAGATGCACGACATGCTCCCCACTTTTATCGACTGATATTCTCGGGTACATGCTGTAGAACAAATCCTCGATAACGGCATGCTCTTTTGTCTCTAAATCTACAGAGTGAATATAACTCTTTATAAAATCAATATCGGTCCAAATGACGGTATTGTGCTTAACATACCATCGAGTAATAAACGCATAACTAATTTGATAACCAAGCGGCTCAGCGACAGATTGTAAGGAGTCTAAATAATATAAATCTCCCGCACTGTCAGCGACCACAAAGCTGTCATTCGTCGGCCTAATTGACCTAAAATGTCGAAGAAATACTTCGGTTGCGGCCGTTTCAAGATCATATTTTTGGATCTCCCACTCCCCAGCAACCTTCACACCAAAAAGCACGTATTTACTGTCTTGATAAAATACAGCATCACTCGAGACACTCGAGTCGGCAGTTAAGTAAAGCAATGTACCAGTATGAATATCCAAAATTGCTAAGCGATGATTTTCTTTGACCAATATATGTTGATTGTCTGTGGCGACATCTAATATTTCAAGCAGCTCCGATGTCTGGTAATGCATTGAAATATGGTCATTTTTAATATTAAAGTGACCAACATAATTAATGTTATTCTTTTTAACCCTGACCCACCGCATTTGCTTATCTTGTGGATCAAACATCATGGAAGTGATCTCTGGAACCGTGTTAATGACTCTGCTAGCATCACCTGAATTGTTCAATGAGCGCTCAATATACAACCTGTTGGCACGTTCTTGAGATTTTTTAATCGCAACAATATGGCCATTTTGAGAAGCAGCTAGATACGTGAACAATTCACCTGGATTTTCATGCACTTGTTTACTTTCGGCCGTGTCAACGTTAATAACATGCAGGCCACTAGAATCTAGTAATAAAATCTCCTCATCATTCATCCAAGCAGCATCAGTTAATTGCTGATTTTTTTCACTTAAAACCCTGTCTAACTGAGTAGTAAAATCATGAATAACAAGTTGATATTTTCTAGATTCAGCAACGATGGCCATTAATCGTTGTTTATCAGGAGATACCGCTCCGCCCAGAATATATTCACCACTATGTGTAGGCGTCACAAGCCTAGTCAAATTAAGTGACTCTAGGTCCATCGCATATAGTACAAGTGCCGACTCGGCCTCTTCAGCCAATTGAACAAGTATTTCAGATGGCACCCTTCCAGATGCAACACCATTGATTAGATATTTGTTATCTAGTAACGTCACCATGGCACTTTCAGGATCTGAGACAGTTAGTGGCAGAAGTTTAAGTGCAGAAGCGCCAGTGACTGTGTCAACAAACACCAATACTTTGTCATTTTGTGCAAAACTGATAGAACGCGCATTAGAAGCGCTCGTGGTAAGCTGCCTTGTTATTCCCTCTTGTTTATCAAGAAGGTACACTTGATTGAGGCCGTCTTCACTATACCTGCCAGTAAAGGCGATAAAGCGCCCGTCAGACGAAATAGCCAACGACTTTTTTTCGCCCTTAAATTCGGTAAGGTGCTCTTTTCCAATTAAGTGCGTGTCGTTATAAATATATTTGGAAGCCAAAAAGCTTGCAGCCAGTAAAATAATAAACAGCGACAGTAACATCACTAAAAATGACTTTTTTTGAGGCTTTATATTTTCTTGAATAGGTGAATTAGACTTGAAGCTGGTATTGGAAGTATCGGCACTGGACGTGGGTAGATGCCCATCCTCATCAAACAGCACTTTAGTCTCACAAACTAATTTATATCCTCTCTTTGCGACGGATTTGATATATTTTGGATTATTCAAATCATCATCTGCGAGGATCACACGAAGCTTTTTTACAGTCCCCCTCACAGCAGTGTCTGTTACTACACGATCCGCCCAAACATGATCATGCAACTCTTCGACTGTGACATAGCGGCCACGACAATCGTAGAGGTATAGTAATAACTCCATAACTTTAGGTTCTACTGAAACCTCTTCACCTTTTAAAAAGAGCAGACTTTGCCCTAAATCAATGACAAATTCCCCAAGTGAAGCTCTAATACTATCCTTTTGCAACAAACTATTCCTAACTAAAGTTTAACGCACAAGATGGACTGAAAACTGGCACCAATAATGCTAAATATGTAAATATTTATAAAAGTTTTGACACATCAAGTGTACCAAGGAAAACCTCAATAATTCAACCTAAACAATGATGTGACAAGATGAAAATCTCTTTATAAATATACAGTTATATTTACAACCATCAGTTTAACTTAGTCCCTTAATTTGGAATTTGTACTTAATAAACATCTACTTAAGATTTTATTTAGTGAATGATACGCATTAAAATTTTAAAACTTAAAAATAAATTCTTATTGACACTTTTTCACAAAGAAATACCTTAAGGTCACAACGACCTTAAGGATACAACCTGTTAACATGCAAAAAACAAAATAATTTTATACTCGGGAATATGCAAAAATTTATGCACTTCAGGAGATAGCAGAAAGCTCTCTGGTTGGCTATTTTCCATATAAACTGATTAAACCCTCTGTGAGTAATAGCGCAAATACACTGAAGTGTGACATATTTGGGATCACAGTATGTTGATAATCAAAGCCTTTATATTGGCGTTTATCTAGTATACTAATAAACTCCTTTAAATCCGTCACCATAAAACCTTCTTTACCTCCTATAAAATAGCGCACTGTCGCAGGTAGCACGCTATTGTGCTTTGCATAGTTTTTTTCCATCTCAAATATCACCTTATTGTCATACCAAAATGACGGACTACCTAAGATATAAGAGCTAAACAACTCCGGTTGATGTAGCAAAATATAAGTGCCTAATAATCCGCCATACGAATGACCTACGAAGGTTTTGCGCGAACTATCAATGCGATATTGATTTATTACCAATGGCAATACTTGTGTTTCGATAAACTTGACGTAACTTTTTGCTTGCCCCGACACTTGCTGCGCTTCTCTGGAATGTCCCATGGTCTCTTCAGGCGCAAAAGTAGGTGTATAGTCTCTAGTGCGACTAATCAGTGGGTTGGTTCCTTTAGAGTAAGAGATCCCAACGACAACAACTTCTTCAATATCTCTACCTTCAATTAAATGTAGAATGCCACTGGCAGTTGCAATGGAGTAGCTTGTATCATTAATTAAAACAAGCGGATAATGGCGCTTTGATTTGTTATAACCTTTGGGTAATCGCACATAGAGCTCATAGCTTTGTTGATTAATCTTGGATGTCACCTGTATTGTGTGCGTATTGTTAATGGTAAATGGCTCACTTGCGAACGCTTGCATGACAAACAATAAAGGCAGCAACATAAATACAAATCTTTTATACATTATTGAAAGTTCTCCTTAAGAATATAATTAAAAACGAGTTCTGATGATTCACTCTGCAGCTTATGACGCTGCTGTAATTTCCCCTCAATACGGCTTACCGTATTTAAAAAGGTCGCTAATTCCATACCGGAAAGTGTTTGTTCTGTAAGTTGAGGCATATTGAGTTTCAGTGGATTAACAGCATGTCCGTCCTTGTGCACTTCATAATGAAGGTGTGGGGCTTGTGATAGTCCAGTACTGCCCAAATACCCAATGACTTGCCCTTGCCTGACGATATGCCCCGCTTTTAAGCCTTTAGCGAAGCTTCGTAAATGTGCGTATAGCGTTTGATATCCATTGGCATGCTTTATGGTAACCCGATTACCAAAGCTTCCACCCCAATTTGCTTTGAGTATTTTGCCATCCCCAGCAGCAAAGACAGGCGTACCCACCGTAGCCGCAAAATCGAGTCCTTTATGCAGCCTTGTATAACCGAGTATCGGATGTTTACGATGCCCAAAAGTAGATGATAACCGCGCGCCATTCAGCGGGGTTTTGAGTAAAAAGCTTTGCACAGGCCGCCCATCAGCATAATAAAACCGCTCGTATTTATCGTCACCCTCTTCAAAGAGATAAAGAGCATGTACCTGACCTGCCACCGTTAACTTGATATACCGAACCTTATTTAAATCACTTTCACTTGATAAAGCATGAGGGTTGATAAGCTGAGTAGATTGATAGATAACTTCGAACACATCCGTTTCTTGTAAAGATCTTTGAAAGTCGACTTGATAAGAAAGAATCGCAATAGCTCTTTGAATTACCTCAGCATCCATACCGGCATCCAATGCGCTATTATAAAGACTGCGGCCAATATTTACTTGAATATGTCTATCGACAAACTCAGTCTCAAGCTGTGACTCTTTAACTTGCCAACCTTGCTCCACCAATGTCGCCGTAATAATTGTGGCAAACTTCACACCGATAGAAATGCCTTTAAAGTCACCATTTTCATTTAGTGTCACTTGAATCACTTGGCCCGTAGCTAGCTTATTAAGATCCACCCATGGTTTAACTACACCAATTAACGAAATGACTTGCGATGTCGTTACATCAAAGCGCTTTAGGACACCCAATAGATTGTCTCCTGCATCTACCCTTACTATTTGAGACGGCGTCCTTTCGATCTTGATAGACGCTTCTGTTATTTTACTGGTAGTTTCCTCGATTGGCGTGTAGTCACCTGATGTTTGTTTATATTCGACTTTATCTACATTCTCTGAGGTGCAAGCAACCCCTACAACTAAGGCTGCAGTAATCAATATACTATTTTTTATCATGGTTATTTTAGCTCTAGAATAGCCAACGGATTTATCCGCTGCTCCTGATGTAACAATTCGAAGTGTAAATGCGCTCCGGTCACACGCCCCGTAGCGCCTAAAGTACCTAGCTTACTTCCAGCTTTGATCTGCATGCCTTGTTCAACAGTGATCTTATCCAAGTGTGCATATAAACTTTGGTAACCATTTTTATGCTGCACAAGGACAACATTGCCTAGATTAGCAGATAACGTAGTCGCATCTGCAATAACAACAATACCACTAGAGACCGCTTTGACAGGGGTACCAACAGGCGCAACTAAATCAATTCCACCGTGGGGCTTGGAATATCTAAATTCAGAAATATGTCCATAATATGAACTGATCCGAAAATCAGTAAGTGGGTTCTGCCATTGCTCAGTTGCTGAGTATAATGCTGGCGCCGCTTTTATATTCGCAAAGCCCAATACAATGGAGATAGAAAGTAAAAGGACAACGAGGTATGCAGGCTTATTAGCTTGTGGCTGAATGATCTGTTGCAACCTCAATTTATAATCCTCTAAGCTCAACGCATCTGAGGAAAAGTTTGCCGTGCTGGGTACCGTATTAACCGCAATCGAACGCTTTAATACCGTCATCAAGGTTGTAGCATAGTGCTTTTTATTAATGTCGTAACACATGAGTGTTTTCAAATCACAACGTAATTCCATGGCATGAATAAAGCCTTTTTCCATTTGTTTGATAAACGGGTTAAACCAAAAAACGCATCCCAATATGCTCCAGATTAATAATGCAATATGATCTTTATGATGTATGTGCGTCACTTCATGGCACAATAAGGTGTTCTGTTGCTCAGCGCTCAGCTGCGAAAAATAACTCGGTAGCACAATTTTGCTATTGAACAGCCCAAATACAAAAGGAGAACAGGTTATGGGTATTTGTACACAAGGCACCTTTGACATTGAATGTGCAAATGGCTCTGACGTAGTCAATAAGCGCCGAATACTCAACCAACTCCTACAAAGTCTGCTTAGCTTTCGCATAGCAACAGCTAAATAGACAGCAAAAATAATGTAAAGCAGCACATCAAAGGAAAGCGGTATATCTTGCACAGACAATTGGCCAACCTGATGCTGCTTTTGCTCAATATATCCACCAAACTCAAGCAGCACTTTTGGTACTTTTCCTATTTCAGAGCTTGTGCTCACCGGTAAAATAGGCAATACAGATAATCCCAATATCACCCACCATATTGTCGGTGTAGCTGGGTATTTTACGGCTATATACTTACCAATTTTAAGCAATAAACAACTCGTCAATAGCCACAAAGCTAACATCATGAGCTGGCTGATTAATGACCAATCCATGTTCGTGTACCTATTTCTTATCTTGCTTGTTCAGCTCTTCAAGTAATGATTCGAGTTCATCCAGCTCATCTTCTTGAATTAAACGGCTGTCTGCAAACATTGCGACTGGCAATGGCCCATCCAATTCAAAAACTGACTTCGCAAACTCTTGCGCACATGCCGCCAGCGTTGGCATTTTATCTACTTCAGCGGTGAATATTTTTTTATTGCCTTGCTCGCCCACACTCAGCAAACCTTTGTCAGCCATGCGCTCAAGCGTCTTTCGAGTAGATGAGTAAGTCCATGCAAATTCAGCTTCAATAGCATCATGGATCTCTCTTGCTGACCTTGGCTCTTTTTGCCAAAGTAATTTTAATATAACTAACTCGGTGTTATTTGGTTTCAACATATATCCCTCCTGTGACATATGTCGCACTTTAACACGCCATAAAGTGCGACACAAGTCGCACCTTGCTCGAAAATGAGTTTAATTGCCAGAACAGTCTGTTACGATATATTGAGTTTATCTTTTGTTTGACTTAGAAATGTTTGTGAAACTGGGACTTCTAGGCCATTACTCATTAGTAAAATAAGCCGACGCCCTTCGCGCTTTGTTGCAGTCACTGCGTTGGTGGATACCCACCAAGAGCGGTGAGTCTGAAAACCGGGGTAACCATCCAATTGCTTAAGTGCGTCTTTAAAGCGCGTTAAAAGCATATGGCTTCCTTTGTCTGTGTGGACCTGCAGATAATGATCATCCATTTGCAAGCAGATGAGCTCCCCGCGTTTTTCAATGGGCAATTTACTAATAAAGTCCATCAACATTTTTTGCTGTAAAATCGTCGCCTCTGGTTGCTCTAACTCTAAACGCTGTTGCTGATAGGTGATCATGGCGCTTTGCTGCAGCACATAAGTCTTTGTCACGCTAATTAAGGTGATCACCCCACCTATAAACAAGCAAGCCATAATAGAAAAAGAAACTTTATCCCAATAATCTGATGACAATGAAAAAAACAGGTTAATGATAAATGGTGTGATAAGCCCCATGATTAAACTGGCACATAAAATAGAGACCACCAAAGAGAGAACATTCTTCGCCTTCAAATTAGGCGCGATACTCGACAGCGCCGCTCTACCTAAAGTCAATGCCGGTGCATAAACCAGGTAACCACACATACAAATGCTTATCCAAAAGCCCAGTGCATACACAAAACTAATGTTATCCATACCAAAGGGTTTTAAAAAAGCCAAAAAGCATGCAAATAACAAAACAATAGTGCTATCAGAAGCAATATTACGAATTGTCCACCTTGAGCTTTCATCATGATTTTTATAGTTATTTTTTTTCATTTCACGATTCGCCAAAAAAGTATCTACTGAATAAGTCAAATCTACGAAGTACCTGCCTCATTCACGAAACTCATATTGTTCATGGATAAAATCCATTCTATCGTTTTTATCAATCAGTGCAAATAAGCACAAATAAAACAGATAGATAAGGAAGAACATATGAAGGTATTAATCTCAACGCTGGCCCTATTGTGCACACCAGTCATGGCCAATCACCTTGAAGTACAAATCAATAATGTCAGTAATGAACAGGGCAAAGTGTATATCGAGTTGTTTAAAGGTGAACAGAACTATAACGCAGGTAAAAGCCACCTTCAGACTATCATCTCAGCTAAAGCGGGCACGATAAAGGCTAATTTCTCAGACATAGAAAGTGGGGAGTACGTTATTCGCTTCTTTCATGATGTTAATAGCAATGCAAAATTAGATACGAATTTCTTCGGTATCCCAACTGAAGGAGTTGGCTTTTCAAATAACGCAACCATGCAATTTGGACCACCAAAGTATCAAGACATGGCTATTACCATCAAAAATGGCAACAACCTAGAAATTACCAATATCAGCTACTAAAGGATCATATTATGGACCGTCGGCAATTACTTAAAGGCATGCTTGCAGCGCCCATTGCACATGCGGCTATCTCAACACCTTGCCTAGCTGCTATGCAAGGCAGTGTATCTCATGTAGATCCGCTAAAGGTAAACAAACAACGCTTTCTAGCTGCATTGGAGAAATACCCAGACTTGGTAGGTGTACTTGGCACTGACTCTGACTTTTCACCTAATCAACTGAAAATAGAAGGTCAGTTACCACAAGACCTGAAAGGCTGCTTTTATCGCAACGGTCCAGCTCGGCACCAAAGAGCTGAGCAGAGGTATACCCACTTATTTGAAGGTGATGGCATGATCCATCAGTTTCAATTTGCAGAAGGAAAAGTACATCACCAAGGGAAGTTTACACAAACAAGTAAATTTATAGCTGAAGAGAAAGCCGGTAAATTTTTGTTTTCTGGCCCAGATAGTAAACTGCCGAACAGCCTTGCAATCAACAACCCTGACTCAATTAATACAGCCAATACAAATGTACTGCCAGTTAACGGGGAATTATGGGCGCTATGGGAAGCAGGTTCAGCAACCGCAATTGATGGGAGCACACTCCAAACTAAAGGACTCATTAACCTCGGTGAAGGAACACAACATCAAAACAGTTTGAAAGGCTTGCCCTTCTCTGCACATCCGAGAGTAGAGGCGGATGGCACGATATGGAATTTTGGCTACGCACTCAGTGGTCACATAGTTTTATACCAGTTAAATAGCCAAGGTAAATTACAAAATGTAGGTATGGTCAACAGTGGGTTTACTGGAGGAATGGTGCATGACTTCCTAATCACCGAAAAACATATTCTCCTTTTATTACCTTCTTTAAAACGAGATAGAGCGATAGAAGGACAGTTTTCATCGATTCAATTTGCGCCAGAGCAGACAATGAAAGTACTCATTGTCAGTAAAAGTACTTTGAAGGTCGTGAACACATATAGCTTGGATCCTGGGTTTGTTTTTCATTTTGGCAATGCGTGGGAAGATAAAAATGGCAACATCTCTTTTGATGCGAGCTTATACCCTAATGGGGATGTATTTAATCAGATGACCTCTATGATGCAAGGTGAACGTGATATCCCAATATCACCAGCTAAGACTGTTGTATTTAGCTTATTGCGAAATGGAAAAGTGAGTTCTTATACTATTGATGGGATCAGTGAATTTCCTCGTATCTATAGTGCATTAACTGGAAAAAGAAACCGTAATTTATTTACTTTGTCATCCATCGAAAGCGATGTTTGGAGTGACAGCGTTAGACGAATTAACTTGGACAATGATAGCCTAGATACGTTTACTTACGGTAAGGACTATCTGGTGGAAGAGCATGTGTTAGTGAATGCTAAAGAAAACACCAAAGGTGATTATTTAATTGGTACTGCGCTGCACATTCCAACAAAGCGTACTTGCCTAAATATATTCGACGCACAAAACATATCAGCAGGGCCAATTTGCAGGGCTTGGTTACCCTATGCTATCCCGTTAGGGTTTCATGGCAACTTCTTAGCTAGTTAACATTGATAGGCGGCGTTTTCCGCCTTGCCTAAAACCCAGGGTTCGGACAAATCCCATTATAGGTATAACAGTCACGCCCAGTGCCACAACCAAGGTACACGGCAGTATCACAACCATAAGAGCAGATACCAAATGTTTCAAAATTACCGCCACCTACTTGTGCCGTCTGTTTGGCTGCAAGTTGTTGGGAAGTAGGGCTGAGGTTCTTTACGTTTTTTTTGTTCAACTTTATTTTCATAAATATATCCTTTAAATTGTTGTCGATTATCTCGATACAGTTTTTGTACATCCAATATTTATGAGTCAGTAAAAAATAAATAGTTCCATAATTTGTACATTTCCAAATATATCTATCATCAGGGGCATATCTAAAAGAGTCTTAGTCTGTCTCAACAAAAAATGAATAGCCGGCCAAGCTCATGAGTTTGGAATAAAGGACAGTTCTGCATGGCATTTGACGACTGAAAATCTTTAGCTTCTTTAGCACATGTAAAAGGTACTTTCTGTTGTGAACACTTTATTGGTTGGGTAAGAAAGGTGTAAAAGGTTAGCGACAGCGAACGAAGTGAAAGTTACTCCCTTCACCTTGGGCTTATCGTGCAAAAGGCTAGCGACAACGAACGCAGTGAGTACGCTCTTTTTGCGCAAGGTGAAATAAGCTAGTTTAGCTGTTGCTGAGGGGCTTAAATGCAAAAAAGCCCGACTCTTTCGTATCGGGCTTTCTTTTATTTGGCGCTTTTGGTGCGCTACGCAGTAGAATGCCCTACTTTCACATGGGCGAAATGAGACCGAAGCGAAGCTTCTCAGTTATGGTGTAAAGGGCTAATGACAACGAACGAAGAGAGTACATTCTCTTTACGCAAGGTGAAATAAGCTATTTTAAACATCGCCGATTGACTTATTGGCGCGATGGGATCCAGCTTCAGGGATGAATAGACAACGCAAAACTATCTACAAAGAAATAACGTAATGCACTAAAACATATAACCGTGAAATGAGCGAGTTTAACCGCTGCTAAGGGACTTAACGCAAAAAACCCGCTGCATTTCTGCAACGGGTTTGACGTACATGGATGTACTAATGTCGATTAGATTCATGGATGAATTAAGTGCAAAGTACAGTGACATAGAGCGAAGCGAGTACATTTACTTTGCGCAAGGTGAATATCGTGCGAAAGGTTAATGACACAGCGCGAAGCGCTGGCATTCTTTTTGCGCAAGGTGAAATGAGCCGTTTTAGCTGTTGCTGAGGAAATCTTGAGCTTGCCTTGTCGGCGGTGAAGGATGCTCCCTTCACCTTGCGCTAATTCGTCTCTTTATCAATGTGCATGACCTCTGCAACATTCGAGACGATTTAGCACGAAAGAAGCCCGACTCTTTTGAATCAGGCTTTCTTTTATTTGGCGCTTTTGGTGCGCTACGCAGTAGAATGTCCTACTTTCACATGGGCGAAATGAGACCGAAGCGAAGCTTCGCAGTTATCGTGTAAAGGGCTAATGACAGCGAACGAAGTGAGTACATTCTCTTTGCGCAAGGTGAAATAAGCGATTTTAAACAGCGCCGATTGAAGTATTGGCGCGATGGAACCCAGCTTCAGGGATGAATAGACAACGCAGAACTATCTACAAAGAAATAATACCAATCCGCTTAAATATCTGATCTAATATAGAGCATATAAAATTACAGACTAAATAACGTTGAACCCAAGTATATCTGAACAGCTTTTAGCGCTTTCTCGAAAAGAACCCAACGCACGTAAACGTATGCGATTACTTGCTGTGTCATTATTTTATGAAGGTCATAGCAGAACCGACATTGCAAAACGCCTTAATATAGCACGGAGTAGTGTTAATAAATGGGTCTCTAGTTACCTAGAGCATGGGCTCGATGGCTTAGACAATAAGCCTATTCAAGGACGTCCATCCAGACTGCAACAGTCTCAGCTTGATCAACTGTCTGAATTTATTAAACGCACAAACACGGAGCTTCAAGGTGGCCGTCTAACCGGTGAGGACATTGTGCATTACATTAGCAGTGAATTTGGTGTTCATTACCACTTAAATCATGTCTATAAAATCCTAAAGCAGCTTGGCTTTAGTTGGATCACAAGTCGTTCAAAACACCCTAAGCAGTCATTACAAAGCCAAGAAGCTTTTAAAAAACTTCCAACTGGAAACGATCCTTCACACACCAGGACACTTACCTCTTGATCGTATCGACGTATGGTTTCAGGATGAAGCTCGATTTGGCCAGCAAAATCCGACTACACGCATTTGGGCTAAGACGGGTACTCGGCCAAGGATTGTGAAACAACAACAGTTTGAATACGGGTATTTATTTGGTGCAGTATGTCCTGCCACGGGCCAAACAGAAGCGCTAGTAAGTCCATTCGTAAATAAAGAAGCGATGACGCAGCACATGCGTCAAATATCACAAGCTACACCAATTGGTAGGCATGCAGTAGTGATAATAGATGGCGCAGGCTGGCATACACATGATACTGCGTCAGAATTCAGCAACTTAACGCTAATAAAGCTTCCTCCTTACTCACCTGAGTTAAATCCAATAGAACAAGTATGGAGCTGGATAAGGCAACATTGCTTATCCAATAGAATATTTTCGGGCTATGTAGAAATAGTTGACGAAGTTTCAAAAGCTTGGAATCAATTTATTTCAATACCTGAACGAGTTAAGAAAATGTGCAGTCGTGAATGGATAAAGCTGATTTAATCTTTATGCGGAATGGTATAACGTAATGCAATGAAACATATAACCGTGAAATAAACCAGTTTAACCGCTGCTAAGGGACTTAACGCAAAAAACCCGTCGCATTTCTGCAACGGGTTTCTTTAATTGGGCCCTGGCAATGTCCTACTTTCACATGGGAAACCCCACACTATCATCGGCGCTATTTCGTTTCACTACTGAGTTCGGCATGGGCGGGGCTGGCCTTCCAGTCAGGTGGTTCCAAAATGTTAAGCTATAAACGAAAAAAGCCCGACTCTTTCGAATCGGGCTTTCTTTTATTTGGCGCTTGGCAATGTCCTACTTTCACATGGGAAACCCCACACTATCATCGGCGCTATTTCGTTTCACTACTGAGTTCGGCATGGAGTCAGGTGGTTCCAAAATGCTATGGTTACCAAGCAAATTCTGTAAAATCTGGAAAACTAAATTAAATTCTTATCGTCTACTTTCTATTCTTAACTTCTAACAAGTCAAACCACTTTGGCGTTGTATGGTTAAGCCTCACGGGTAATTAGTACGAGTTAGCTCAATGCCTCACAGCACTTCCACATCTCGCCTATCAACGTTGTAGTCTTCAACGGCCCTTCAGTTAACTTAAAGTTAAAGTGAGAACTCATCTCGAGGCTCGCTTCCCGCTTAGATGCTTTCAGCGGTTATCGATTCCGAACGTAGCTACCGGGCAATGCTATTGGCATAACAACCCGAACACCAGCGGTTCGTCCACTCCGGTCCTCTCGTACTAGGAGCAGCCCCTCTCAATTCTCAAACGCCCACGGCAGATAGGGACCGAACTGTCTCACGACGTTCTAAACCCAGCTCGCGTACCACTTTAAATGGCGAACAGCCATACCCTTGGGACCGACTTCAGCCCCAGGATGTGATGAGCCGACATCGAGGTGCCAAACACCGCCGTCGATATGAACTCTTGGGCGGTATCAGCCTGTTATCCCCGGAGTACCTTTTATCCGTTGAGCGATGGCCCTTCCATTCAGAACCACCGGATCACTATGACCTACTTTCGTACCTGCTCGACGTGTCTGTCTCGCAGTTAAGCTGGCTTCTACCATTACACTAACCGTACGATGTCCGACCGTACTTAGCCAACCTTCGTGCTCCTCCGTTACTCTTTGGGAGGAGACCGCCCCAGTCAAACTACCCACCAGGCACTGTCCTCAACCCCGATTAGGGGCCTAAGTTAGAACATCAACACTACAAGGGTGGTATTTCAAGGTCGGCTCCACACAATCTAGCGACTGTGCTTCAAAGCCTCCCACCTATCCTACACATGTAGGGTCAATGTTCAGTGCCAAGCTGTAGTAAAGGTTCACGGGGTCTTTCCGTCTAGCCGCGGGTACACAGCATCTTCACTGCGATTTCAATTTCACTGAGTCTCGGGTGGAGACAGCGTGGCCATGGTTACACCATTCGTGCAGGTCGGAACTTACCCGACAAGGAATTTCGCTACCTTAGGACCGTTATAGTTACGGCCGCCGTTTACCGGGGCTTCGATCAAGAGCTTCGCCTAAGCTAACCCCATCAATTAACCTTCCGGCACCGGGCAGGTGTCACACCGTATACGTCATCTTACGATTTTGCACAGTGCTGTGTTTTTAATAAACAGTCCCAGCCACCTGGTCACTGCGGCTCTCGTCTGCTTATGGAGCAAGTCCTTCACAAACAAGAGCGTACCTTCTCCCGAAGTTACGGTACAATTTTGCCTAGTTCCTTCACCCGAGTTCTCTCAAGCGCCTTAGTATTCTCTACCTGACCACCTGTGTCGGTTTAGGGTACGATTCGATATAAACTGAAGCTTAGAGGCTTTTCCTGGAAGTAGGGCATCAACAACTTCACCACCGTAGTGGCTCGTCTCGACTCTCAGCCTTAGCGACCCGGATTTTCCTAAGTCACCAGCCTACAGCCTTTCACATGGACAACCAACGCCATGCTTGCCTAGCCTGCTCCGTCCCCCCATCGCATTTATACCAAGTACGGGAATATTAACCCGTTTCCCATCGACTACGCTCTTCAGCCTCGCCTTAGGGGTCGACTCACCCTACCCTGATTAACATGGGATAGGAACCCTTGGTCTTCCGGCGTGCGGGTTTTTCACCCGCATTATCGTTACTCATGTCAGCATTCGCACTTCTGATATGTCCAGCATGCCTCCCGGCACACCTTCAGCCACTTACAGAACGCTCCCCTACCCCGCATACTAAGTATGCAGCCGTAGCTTCGGTGGTATGTTTAGCCCCGTTACATCTTCCGCGCAGGCCGACTCGACTAGTGAGCTATTACGCTTTCTTTAAAGGATGGCTGCTTCTAAGCCAACCTCCTAGCTGTTTTAGCCTTCCCACATCGTTTCCCACTTAACATACACTTTGGGACCTTAGCTGACGGTCTGGGTTGTTTCCCTCTCCACGATGGACGTTAGCACCCACCGTGTGTCTCCCGGATATTACTTTACGGTATTCGGAGTTTGCAAAGGGTTGGTAAGTCGGGATGACCCCCTAGCCTTAACAGTGCTCTACCCCCGTAAGTATTCGTCCGAGGCTCTACCTAAATAGATTTCGGGGAGAACCAGCTATCTCCCGGTTTGATTAGCCTTTCACTCCTAGCCACAGGTCATCCCCTAACTTTTCAACGTTAGTGGGTTCGGTCCTCCAGTCAGTGTTACCTGACCTTCAACCTGCCCATGGCTAGATCACCGGGTTTCGGGTCTATACCCTGCAACTTAAGCGCCCAGTTAAGACTCGCTTTCGCTACGGCTCCCCTAAATGGTTAACCTTGCTACAGAATATAAGTCGCTGACCCATTATACAAAAGGTACGCAGTCACCCTCGAAGGGCTCCTACTGCTTGTACGTACACGGTTTCAAGTTCTATTTCACTCCCCTCACAGGGGTTCTTTTCGCCTTTCCCTCACGGTACTGGTTCACTATCGGTCAGTTGGGAGTATTTAGCCTTGGAGGATGGTCCCCCCATATTCAGTCAAAGTTTCACGTGCTCCGACCTACTCGATTTCACTTCAGATAAATTTTCGTGTACGGGACTGTCACCCTGTGTCGTCCAACTTTCCAGAAGGTTCCACTAATTACACTGAAGCTTAAGGGCTAATCCGATTTCGCTCGCCGCTACTTTCGGAATCTCGGTTGATTTCTTTTCCTCGGGGTACTTAGATGTTTCAGTTCTCCCGGTTTGCCTCTTACAGCTATGTATTCACTGTAAGATACCGCTAAGCGGTGGGTTTCCCCATTCGGAAATCTAAGTCTCAAGTGCCTCTTACTGGCTTGACTTAGCTTATCGCAAGTTAGTACGTCCTTCATCGCCTCCAACTGCCAAGGCATCCACCGTGTACGCTTAGTCACTTAACCATACAACCCAAAATGGTTTGTATCGTCAAAGACAGTTTTAACTTCGCCAGAAGTTAAGTAATACTAAAGTAGACGCTAATTAATCAACTAAATGATTAATCGGCATTTTCTTTCGAAAACTCTGAATAACAATTACTTGTTATTCGAGAATTTAATTATCAGCTTTCCAAATTTTTAAAGAGCAAGAGAATAACTTCTCAGAGTTAAAAACTCTCAGTTTATTTAAATGTAAACTAAGTAAGAGTGCTTATCTTTAAGAAGTGATAGTAAAGTGGTGGAGCTAAGCAGGATCGAACTGCTGACCTCCTGCGTGCAAGGCAGGCGCTCTCCCAGCTGAGCTATAGCCCCACATTACTAGGAATACATTGTTTAACATCCACATGCTTTGTTTTTAGACAAGGCATGTAT
>NZ_CM170070.1:1490000-1492500 GCF_057197785.1 Pseudoalteromonas sp. MMG033 | reverse complement strand
TGAACAGCTTTTAGCGCTTTCTCGAACAGAACCCAACGCACGTAAACGTATGCGATTACTTGCTGTGTCATTATTTTATGAAGGTAATAGCAGAACCGACATTGCAAAACGCCTTAATATAGCACGGAGTAGTGTTAATAAATGGGTCTCTAGTTACCTAGAGCATGGGCTCGATGGCTTAGACAATAAGCCTATTCAAGGACGTCCATCCAGACTGCAACAGTCTCAGCTTGATCAACTGTCTGAATTTATTAAACGCACAAACACGGAGCTTCAAGGTGGCCGTCTAACCGGTGAGGACATTGTGCATTACATTAGCAGTGAATTTGGTGTTCATTACCACTTAAATCATGTCTATAAAATCCTAAAGCAGCTTGGCTTTAGTTGGATCACAAGTCGTTCAAAACACCCTAAGCAGTCATTACAAAGCCAAGAAGCTTTTAAAAAACTTCCAACTGGAAACGATCCTTCACACACCAGGACACTTACCTCTTGATCGTATCGACGTATGGCTTCAGGATGAAGCTCGATTTGGCCAGCAAAATCCGACTACACGCATTTGGGCTAAGACGGGTACTCGGCCAAGGATTGTGAAACAACAACAGTTTGAATACGGGTATTTATTTGGTGCAGTATGTCCTGCCACGGGCCAAACAGAAGCGCTAGTAAGTCCATTCGTAAATAAAGAAGCGATGACGCAGCACATGCGTCAAATATCACAAGCTACACCAATTGGTAGGCATGCAGTAGTGATAATAGATGGCGCAGGCTGGCATACACATGATACTGCGTCAGAATTCAGCAACTTAACGCTAATAAAGCTTCCCCCTTACTCACCTGAGTTAAATCCAATAGAACAAGTATGGAGCTGGATAAGGCAACATTGCTTATCCAATAGAATATTTTCGGGCTATGTAGAAATAGTTGATGAAGTTTCAAAAGCTTGGAATCAATTTATTTCAATACCTGAACGAGTTAAGAAAATGTGCAGTCGTGAATGGATAAAGCTGATTTAATCTTTATGCGGAGTGGTATAAAGGATGAAAGGTGTGAAGGTTGCTCCCTTCACCTTGCGTTTATCGTGCAAAAGGTTAGTGAGAGCGCTCTTTTTGCGCAAGGTGAAATGAGCAGTTTTAGCTGTTGCCAAGGGACTTAAACGCAAAAAACCCGCTGCATTTCTGCAACGGGTTTCTTTTATTTGGTGCTTGGCAATGTCCTACTTTCACATGGGAAACCCCACACTATCATCGGCGCTATTTCGTTTCACTACTGAGTTCGGCATGGAGTCAGGTGGTTCCAAAATGCTATGGTTACCAAGCAAATTCTTTTCGTGCAAATGGTTAATGACGTCTTTTTGTCATTTCATTTGCGCAAGGTGAATTGATTTCTCATTAGAGCTCATCTATTCACAATGCTAAAATCTGGAAGCGTAATTAAATTCTTTTCGTCTACTTTTTATTCTTAACTTCTAACAAGTCAAACCACTTTGGCGTTGTATGGTTAAGCCTCACGGGTAATTAGTACGAGTTAGCTCAATGCCTCACAGCACTTCCACATCTCGCCTATCAACGTTGTAGTCTTCAACGGCCCTTCAGTTAACTTAAAGTTAAAGTGAGAACTCATCTCGAGGCTCGCTTCCCGCTTAGATGCTTTCAGCGGTTATCGATTCCGAACGTAGCTACCGGGCAATGCTATTGGCATAACAACCCGAACACCAGCGGTTCGTCCACTCCGGTCCTCTCGTACTAGGAGCAGCCCCTCTCAATTCTCAAACGCCCACGGCAGATAGGGACCGAACTGTCTCACGACGTTCTAAACCCAGCTCGCGTACCACTTTAAATGGCGAACAGCCATACCCTTGGGACCGACTTCAGCCCCAGGATGTGATGAGCCGACATCGAGGTGCCAAACACCGCCGTCGATATGAACTCTTGGGCGGTATCAGCCTGTTATCCCCGGAGTACCTTTTATCCGTTGAGCGATGGCCCTTCCATTCAGAACCACCGGATCACTATGACCTACTTTCGTACCTGCTCGACGTGTCTGTCTCGCAGTTAAGCTGGCTTCTACCATTACACTAACCGTACGATGTCCGACCGTACTTAGCCAACCTTCGTGCTCCTCCGTTACTCTTTGGGAGGAGACCGCCCCAGTCAAACTACCCACCAGGCACTGTCCTCAACCCCGATTAGGGGCCTAAGTTAGAACATCAACACTACAAGGGTGGTATTTCAAGGTCGGCTCCACACAATCTAGCGACTGTGCTTCAAAGCCTCCCACCTATCCTACACATGTAGGGTCAATGTTCAGTGCCAAGCTGTAGTAAAGGTTCACGGGGTCTTTCCGTCTAGCCGCGGGTACACAGCATCTTCACTGCGATTTCAATTTCACTGAGTCTCGGGTGGAGACAGCGTGGCCATGGTTACACCATTCGTGCAGGTCGGAACTTACCCGACAAGGAATTTCGCTACCTTAGGACCGTTATAGTTACGGCCGCCGT
>NZ_CM170070.1:1257500-1485000 GCF_057197785.1 Pseudoalteromonas sp. MMG033 | reverse complement strand
CACTATCATGCCAGAAACCATGGCAGTAAAGACTAATCGACTATGCGCAACGTCATAGTGAATATCATCATTAAATAAGACTGCTTGATTCATGATTATTTTACCTTTTCCAATACCGCTTCAACATTTGGAGATTTACCTCGCCACACAGTATACGCTTCAGCAGCTTGCCCAACTAACATACCAATACCATCAATTAGCTGACAATTTGAATTATGCGTCGCAATCCAGTTTAAAAAGCTCGTCTGCGTATCACTATAAAACATATCGTAGCCCCAGCTTGTCTGCGCCACGACATTACTTGCAATATTCGGTATGTCACCAGTGACGCTCGAGGATGTCGAGTTTATCACACCTGTGTAAGGTAAATGTGGGATTTCATTGAGTGCCACAGCTGTGACTTCACCGTAAGGGGCAAATAACGTCGCTAATTGTTGCGCTTTTGACACCGTACGATTTGCTACTACGATGTGTTTAACACCAGCCTGCAATAATGGATATATACACCCTCTTGCTGCACCACCAGCGCCCAATAGCAAAATGACAGCATCTTGTAATTGCACATGATGTCTCAGTAAATCCGATACTAGGCCAGCACCATCCGTATTATCACCTAATACTGTTCCATCATCTTGTCGCTTTAATGTATTAACAGCGCCAGCCAGTTTTGCCCGCTCAGTGAGCAGATCAGCATAATTAAACGCTTCTTCCTTAAACGGTAAAGTGACATTCGCTCCAAGTCCGCCATCTGCAAAGAACGCATTGATACTACTAACAAAGCCATCTACCGGCGCCAATATAGCGGTATAGTCAATCTGCTCATTAAGTTCAGATGCAAATTGCGAATGAATCTCTGGCGATTTAGAATGCTTTATCGGGTTACCAAAAACCGCGTATTTATCCATTTTTAGCCTAACAATAGTGATAGTGAATGAAGCAGTTAATTAAACGTATCTTTAATAAAGATGCAAGTGAAGATCCTAAGACATCGCAAAATCATCATGCACCTAACCCCGAACGCACACCCTATGAATTAATTGGTGGTGAAAAAGGGGCGCTCGCTTTGGCAAATCGCTTTTATGATGTTATGGAAAGCGATCCCTATGCAAAACCACTTTACGACATGCACCCACTGCCACTTGATAGGATCCGTCAGGTATTTTTTGAATTCTTGTCAGGTTGGTTGGGTGGTCCTGACTTATTTGTAGAAAAGCATGGTCATCCGCGTCTGAGAATGCGCCACATGCCTTTTACTATCAACCAAGACCTGCGTGACCAATGGATGTATTGCATGGATAAAGCACTAGATGCTGAGATTGATAACCCACTACTGCGTGAAGGCTTAAGAAAGTCGTTGGCACAATTAGCGACACATATGATTAACCAAGGCTAGCGTGCTATTTGTAATTTTGCATTAGCGAAGTCACTTTTGCGCTGAGTCAAATGGTACGGGTTTATTCACACGCATAATGAATGCTTAATTTCTATTAGGTGCGATGCGTGTGAAGTCTATTCAACATAAAATATATGCCCTGCTCGCCATTACTGGTGTATTGGTACTCATAGCCAGTATCTTGAGCAATAGTAGTCAACAAAAAAACCTCGCCGAGCAAACTGTCGAAACCAATATTCGATTACTGGCCGATAATTACTTCGACTCTATCAATACCATGATGCTCACCGGCACTATGTCTAATCGCCATATTCTCGGGGAAAAGCTTCGTAACCATGACAATATTGAAGATGCTCACATCGTCCGTGGTGATAAAGTCAATAAGCTTTACGGCCAAGGAAATGCCAACGAATCCCCACAAACGGATGCTGAACATGCGGTACTCAGAGGTGAAGAACTATTAGTCATCGAGCAACGCGGTGATAAGCGAGTTATGACTTACCTAAAACCTATGGTTGCCAGTGCTGATTACAAGGGCACAAATTGCTTAGGCTGCCATCAAGCGCAAGAAGGTGATGTGTTAGGCGCAGTCAAAATCAGCTACTCTCTGAGCGATATCGATAATACTGTCGATACCAATACCGTATTTAGTACCGCACTACTAAGTACCATCTTTGCCACTGCGTTCATCATTTTAGGTATCTTGTTCCGCAAACTATTTATTGTTCGTTTAAAAAGGCTTGGTAAAACCATGCGTCTTGCTACGTCCAATCAAGATTTAAGCTTACGCATTGAAGATGATATAGATGATGAGCTAGGCCGCCTTGCTACTAACTTCAATAAAATGATGGCAGCCTTTAAAGATAGTATTGCCGAGGTGTCCCGTTCATCAAAAATCTTGATCCATTCTGCAGAGCATATATACACCGCTGCAGAAACCACAGAAGAAGCCATACAAGCGCAAAAGCAAGGGACAGATTCGGTCGCTGCCGCAATCAATGAACTAGAGAGCTCATCCAGTGAAGTTAAAAATACTACCCATTTTGCCTCTGAAAAGTCTGACAGTAGCAATCACCTTGCAGAGCAAAGTATGTCGATTGCCCACACCACCGAGCAAAGTATCAATCAATTAGCCGATGATATTCGAGATGCGGCTAATCAAGTCAGCCAATTGCAAACACAAACTCTGGCTGTTGGCAAAGTGCTAGAGGTGATAAGCAGTATCGCTGAGCAAACGAATTTGCTGGCGCTCAACGCTGCTATAGAAGCCGCACGCGCAGGCGAAGCAGGTAGAGGGTTTGCCGTAGTTGCTGATGAAGTGAGAACGCTGGCAACTCGTACTCATGACTCTACTGATGAGATACGCCGCACCATAGATAAATTACAACAAGAAGCACAGCAAACCGTTAACGCAATGACGGCTTCCTGTGCAGAGGCTGATGATCGCGCACAGCAAGTGCAACAGGTTGCTCAGGCGTTAAAGGATATTTCATCTCAAATGCATGAGATCAATGCGCTCAATGTGCAAATTGCCGATGCCACTGAGCAACAAAACCAAGCTGCTGAAGAGATCAACCAAAGTGTCGTCGCCATTCGGGATAATGCCGAGCAATCTTTGGAAGATGCCCACGGTAGTAAACGAGTCAGTGAAGAGCTACTCGAGCTAGCCCGATCTTTGGATGAGCAGGTGCGAGGGTTCAAATTAGACTAACCATTAAAAAAGGAGCATCACGCTCCTTTTTTAAAACTCAACCAATTTATGAGAGCGCGTCTATATTCAACCAATCTTGTGGTTTTAAGAAATGCTCATATAACTTTGCTTCATTAGAGCCAGACTCCGGGGTGAAGTCATACTCCCATCTAGCTAATGGCGGCATCGACATCAAAATGGACTCCGTACGACCACCGCTTTGCAAACCAAATAATGTGCCTCTGTCCCATACTAAATTGAATTCAACATATCGGCCTCGACGATAAAGCTGAAACTCGCGCTCTTGCTCAGTCACTTGGGAAGCCTTCCTGCGCTCAATGATGGGGACATAAGCAGGTAAAAAGCCTTCGCCAACAGCTTGCATAAAGGCAAAGCTCTTATCAAAGCCCCACTCATTCAGATCATCAAAAAATAATCCACCTACACCCCGGGTCTCATCACGGTGTTTTAAGTAAAAATAATCATCACACCACTTTTTATACCGCGGATACACGTCATCACCAAATGGGTCACATAGGTCTTTTGCGACTTGGTGCCAGTGCTTAACGTCTTCCAAATGCGGATAAAACGGCGTTAGATCAAAGCCACCGCCAAACCACCAAATCGGCGCCTCGCCTTCTTTTTCAGCAATGAAAAAACGCACATTGGCGTGACTGGTTGGTATATGAGGGTTTTTTGGGTGAATAACCAAAGAGACGCCGCAGGCATGAAAACTTCGCCCCGCTAATTCTGGTCGATGCGCTGTTGCTGATGCAGGCATTGACGCGCCAAAAACATGAGAGTAATTGACTCCACCCTGCTCAATGACATCTCCGCCTCTAAGCACCCGTGTTCGACCGCCGCCGCCTTCTGCACGCTCCCACTTATCTTCCACAAATTTACCCCTGCCGTCAGCTTGCTCTAAGCCCGCACAGATAGCATCTTGCAACTGCAATAAGAATGCCTTGACCGTCTCTAAATTCACTTTGCTCACGCACTTAGCTCCTAAATACTTTGCCTGTCATGGCATCACGGATTTGGCTTGGTGCAGTGCGACCACCTAACTCACCCTCTTGATAAAAACCAACGCGTTCATTAAACATGGCTTTGGCTTCATCAATGGTCATTGCAGGCTCTTCACCACTGAAGTTAGCACTGGTCGATACGAGTGGCTTACCAAATGTCTTACAGAGTTGTTTCACAACAGGATGATCGGTCACTCGAACAGCGACGCTCGAATGCTCACCCGTCAGCCATTTTGGTGTCGTCGATTTGGCAGGTAGAACCCAGGTGACCGGTCCTGGCCATGCTGAAAAGATCTCTGCACGTCTATCCATTGGGATTTTTGCGTCATCGACATAGTCTAAACACTGGGCAAAATTGTCAGCAATCAGGATTAGGCCTTTTTCAATTGGGCGCTCTTTTAACGCCAAAAGTTTATGTACCGCACTTTCGCTATCCGGATCGCACCCCAAACCAAAAATGGCTTCAGTGGGGTAACAGATCAACTCACCTTGCTGCAATGCATCAATCGCAGATTGCGGCTTAGCTGTTTGATTTTCATTGTGACTCATAGGGATCCTCAATCATATGCTGACAAGCTTTTTGCGGACATTGTAACATAGCTTTTCCAGCCCGCTTTTTTTGCACCATCACAGGCCAATCGCACTGCTCACACTGATGTGCTACGGGATACTGATTCAAACTATATTTGCATTTAGGATAAGCATCGCACGCATAAAAAAACTTGCCGTACTTGTTCTGTCTTTTCTGTAGATGCCCTTTATGACATTTAGGGCACTGAGGAAGTGTATCTGCTTGCTCCTCTTCTTCATGCACAATGAAGTCACACTCTGGGTAACCGGTACACCCTATAAACATGCCATATCGACCATTTCTGATCACCAATGCTCGACCACATTCTGGGCAAGGTGCATCATCTAATACTTTGATTTCGTTGCTCTCATGATGAGCAAAGGCGCGCATATAATCGCATGTTGGGTAATTGGCACAGCCGAGAAATGCCCCATTTTTAGAGTGCTTGACCACCAGCTCTGAACCACATTTTGGGCAGATCTCATATTCTTTTTCTAATGCATGTTTATCTGCATTAAAAAGAGAGTGATCAATTTTACTCATTTGTTTACCTTCAGTGTGCATGCTTTGCGCTATTTTACTGCGTGTATCAATATAAGGACAATAGAATTACACATAAATTAGTCGAGATAAGCATATTCGAAAGAGTTAGAAAAACTGATGACATGAATTTGCTACGGCACTTTGATAGTTCAAATATGCCGCAGGCATTGTTAGTGTAGTAACCCTGATGGTTGCTCGAAGATTAAATCTTCCATTTGTGCATAGGCATGCTCTTTTCCAGGTACATTAAATAGCACCATTAAAATCACCCATTTCAAATCATCCAAACAAATAGATGATTTTTCGAGTGCCAGCATACGGTCAACGACCATTTCTCTGGTCGTGCTATCAATCACGCCTATTTGCTCAACAAACATTAAAAAACCTCGGCATTCTACATCAAGTACTCGACACTCTTCAGCCGTATAAATGCGTATCGCTGAGTCTGGTTTTGCGTTTAAGTAAGGAAATTCGTCACTGTGTTGAAGATCTGCTAGTTGCTCTAACCAATCCAAGGCTTTATATATTTCTGATTGATCAAAGCCTGCGCCAACTAACTCATCTGTTAACTGATTTTGCTCTACGAAGATATCCGCTTCGCTGTGAATATAGTTCTCAAATAAATACATCAGGATATCAAACATATTTAACCCCTCGCTAATTTGATGTAGCCGTTTAATACACGTTCTACTTTGTCTTCAAGCTCTAAGTCCAATAGTCTGGCAAGTACCTGCTCTACTGGCCACTGGGTCCTCTGTGCTAAGGTATCAACGTCAGTTACCTCATAACCGAGATTTTGCAAAACGAGGCAAGCCTCCTGTTTTTTCTCACTTTCTATAATATATAGACTGTTTTCGGGTAAAAAGCTCACCTCTTCAATAATATCACTGACATTTTCAGTCAGCTTTGCGCCCTGCTTTATTAAAAAGTGGCACCCCTCAGATAAACTGTGGCGAATGGAACCTGGAATAGCAAATACCTCTTTATTTTGCTCAATGGCATAACGCGCAGTGACCAGTGAACCACTTTTAATCTCAGCTTCAACCAATAACACGCCCAAAGAGAGTCCTGATATAATTCGATTGCGTCTTGGAAAATTAGTTCCATGAGGTTTAGTACCGGGCAAAAACTCACTGACTATCAAGCCTTGTTCAACAATGCGCCAATACAGCTCGTCGTGACGCTTTGGATAAATCACATCGGCACCTGTCCCCAACACCGCAATCGTCCCCCGCATACTTTGCAGAGCACCGCGATGTGCAGCGCCATCAATACCTCTTGCCATGCCTGAGGTGATAACAAAATTAGCGTCTCCCAGCTGTTTGGCAAAATCATAAGCGTTGTCCATCCCTAACCGAGATGCACTGCGACTGCCCACAATGGCAATTTGAGGTTGATGCAACAGCTCATTGTTGCCACGGCAAAATAACAACCAAGGTGGACTACAAATTTGTTTTAGCGACTCAGGATAATGGGTGTCAAAATAATGGATTATTTGAATTTTTGAAGATAAGCACTGTGCAAGGATACTATCCACTTTAGGCCAATCTATGGTGACCAGTTGCTGTGCTATGTGGTCACCCAGCCCTAACTGACAAAGTGCAGGTTTAGAAAAAGTAAAAAGCTCAGATAATTCAGCTTTTTGTTTTAACGCCAAGATGGTGCTCACACCGATGCCACGACATAGATATAAAGCCACAGCTTCTCTTAATGATAAATGTGTCATGCTCCCTCCTTGAGCAATGTTTAATTTAATTCGTTACGCTGTCTCCTATCTGAGCTGGTTGAGACGTTTTCATGACCATCGCGTAACTAATATTGTCATAGACTTTGAATAGCATCAGCTCACCCACTTTTTCACTGGGCATGTGCCATACAGTGCTATTCTCACTGTTTTCTTCACCAAACCAAGAGCCAACTTCCCCAATAAGCTTATCAAGACTGCTAGAGTCTTCTATGTATTTTGGCGTCCCATTACGCTCTACAACTGTCGGGGACTGGCGTAATATGTCCAATACGCTGCCTTCAACTAATTGCTGCTTACTCCCTACATTCAACACCACAACAGACATAGGGCCAAATTCACTGTGTTGATTGCTACTGGCGATAATGGTGCCATCAACCGCTTCTGTTGGCCTGCTCATTTTAAAAGTCGCTTTTAAATCTTGACCTTGCGGCAGTGGCATTAAAAAATCACCCGCCTTAACTTCCCTTTTAACCGCTTCAATTTTTACAGTGCTCGGCACCCCTTCAGAAATATTTCCCGCTTTTAAAGCACGTGCAGTCCCCACCAAGATGGTTTCATATGCCAGTGTTGCTAGACCATCCTTATAAGCACTGCCACGACGGTAAATACCATAATTTCCACCTCGAACGAGATTGCCTTTTACATACAGCAAATGACCTGTAATGCTCATTTTAAAATTTTTGCTGGCACCCAGTACAATGGGATACGTATCAATGTCAGCTTGATCAAGTGCTTGATCGTAACTTAAGTAAGGCTCTAATACCGAGAGAGGTAACGTCGGTATTGCGGTGCCTTTTTCTGCTATGATACGCACGTGTGGCGATAATTTTCTTACCCCTTTGTCAATTACTAATATCGGATTACCATGTTCATCCTTTCCAAGCGATAAAATATTACCGGGGTAAATCAAATGCGGATTATCAATTTGCGGGTTTTGCTGCCAAAGCTTTCGCCACTTCCAAGGGCTATTTAAATACAAACTCGAAATATCCCATAGTGTGTCACCCTTCTTAACCACATACCGTTTGGGCGCGTCAGATTTAACCGTCAAAGTATCGGCCATCGTAGGGAATACAGCTGAAGCTGCCAGTAATAAGGCTGCAATTTGAGATTTCATTCCGAATTCCTTGAGTTATTTTTAGATATTATCCACCAAAACCTGTTAAAGGGGAACGTGAATGGCTAAAATAAGAGCATACATTACCCCATTTATACAGACTGTAAAAGGTATCCATGGCAAAGTTAGAAGTGCTTACATTTCCAGACGAGCGTTTGCGTACAGTGGCAAAACCGGTGGAAGAAGTAAATGATGAAATCCGTAAAATCGTCAAAGACATGTTAGAAACCATGTATGAAGAAAACGGCGTTGGTTTAGCAGCAACACAAGTTGATATTCATCAACGTATTGTGGTGATCGACGTATCAGAAGAACGCAATGAACCATATGTTTTGATCAACCCTGAAATCATCGCCACAGAAGGGACTATGGTCTGCGAAGAAGGCTGTCTATCTGTACCCTACTCATATGCAAAAGTAGACCGAGCTGAGAAAGTGACCGTCAAGGCCCTCAATGAAAACGGTGAAGAGTACCAATTTGATGCGCAAGAACTGCTCTCAAACTGTATACAGCATGAGCTAGACCACCTTGCAGGCAAGCTTTTCATTGATTACCTGTCGCCACTTAAGCGCCAACGTATCAAGAAGAAAATTGAAAAAGAAGCGCGCCTAGCGGCTAAAGCGTAATCATACACATTTTTTATTGGACAGATTATTCGTGAATACCCCTTTACGTATCGTGTTTGCGGGCACGCCAGATTTTGCTGCACGCCATCTTCAAGCATTGCTCAACTCCCATCATGAAGTTGTTGCAGTGTACAGTACACCAGATAAACCAGCTGGTCGCGGAAAAAAACTAAAAGCCAGTGAAGTAAAAACACTCGCTCTAGAGAATAACCTGCCAGTTATCCAGCCCGCTTCTCTAAAAAACGACGAAGCAACGCAACAACTTGCTGAGTTAAATGCTGATGTCATGGTCGTGGTTGCCTATGGACTACTATTGCCAAAGGCCATATTAAATACGCCTAAACTTGGCTGTCTTAACGTACACGGCTCTATTTTGCCAAGATGGCGTGGTGCTGCCCCTATTCAACGCGCAATTTGGGCTGGGGATCAAGAAACCGGTGTGACCATCATGCAAATGGATGAAGGCTTAGATACCGGTGATATGCTACATATCGCCACGTGTCCAATCGATACGCAAGAAACCAGTGCAAGCCTATATGCAAAACTTGCAGAATTAGGTCCGTCCGCATTGGTAGAAACGCTAGATAAGCTCGCGGCGGGTAACATCACCCCAGAAGTTCAGGATGACGCCCTATCAAACTATGCACAAAAGCTCTCTAAGCAAGAGGCTGACATTGATTGGACCATGGAAGCTGCACAAATTGAGCGTAATATCCGCGCGTTTAACCCATGGCCGATGTGCTTTACGCAAATGCAGTCACAAACAGTGAAAATTTGGCAGGCCAATGTCGTCGAACAACAAGGTGAAGCCGGAACAGTTTTAAGCGCAGACAAGCAAGGTATTGTCGTTGCGTGTGGCACCCATGCCTTACAAATCACCCAACTTCAACCGCAGGGTAAAAAGCCAATGTCAGCGCAAGACTTTTTAAATGGTCGTGCTGAATGGGTAACACCTGGCAATAAGGTAGGTGCCTAATGGCAAATGTACGCGCACTCGCGGCACAAACACTATTTCAAGTCGTCGATAAAGGGCAGTCACTCACAGCGCAATTGCCTTATGCCAGCCAAAAGCTACCAGTCAAAGATCGCGCTTTACTGCAGCAAATGTGTTACGGCGTGCTGCGCTATTTGCCGAGCCTTGAAAACTATTGTCAGCAGTTACTTGATCAACCATTACGAGGCAAGCGTCGCGTTTTTCAGTTTTTGCTTTATGTCGGTATTTATCAACTTCAGCATATGCGCGTCCCCGCTCATGCAGCAGTAGCAGAAACCGTTAATGCACTTAAGTCATTAGGTGCGCCAGGCATGAAAGGCCTAGTCAACGCAGTACTGCGCAACTTTCAACGTCAGCAGGCAACTCTTGAGCAAAGTGCGAATGAGATCATGGTCTGTCAGTACAATCACCCAAGTTGGTTTATTAAAAAGATTCAGGCTGCTTACCCAGAGACTTGGTCTGACATTCTAGAAGCCAATCAGCTACAAGCCCCTATGTGGCTGCGTGTAAATCAGCGTCAAGCCGACACGGATACCTACGCTCAGCAACTAGATAAAGCAGACATTGACTATACTCTGGATGAATCGCACCCTGATGGTATTTTACTTGACCACCCAGTAGATGTGACAAAATTACCGGGCTTCTCAACGGGTGCAAGCTCTGTGCAAGATGCCGCGGCACAAATGGCAGCCCGCTTATTATCACCACAAGATGGAGATAATATCTTAGATGCATGCGCAGCACCGGGTGGAAAAACCTGTCATATATTAGAACTTGCAGATGCCCAAGTCACCGCATTAGATGCTGATGAGAAACGTTTAGAGCGCGTCACCGATAATCTTAATCGCTTGTCATTAACAGCACAGTGCGTGCATGGGCTTGCCGATGAACCTGATAACTGGTGGCAAGGCGAGCAATTTGATCGTATTCTGTTAGACGTACCTTGTTCTGCAACTGGCGTGATCCGCCGTCACCCTGATATCAAATGGTTAAGACGCGCAGCTGACATTGATGAACTGGCAGCGTTACAAGCCAAAATACTGGATAATATCTGGCCATTACTCAAGTCAGGCGGTACTTTAGTCTATGCGACCTGCTCTGTTTTGCCGGAAGAAAACCACCAGCAGATCAGTGCTTTCTTATCACGCACAGACGATGCACAGCACATTGCTTTGCATGCACAAGACAAGGTTGAACAGCCTGGCTTGCAATTATTGCCTGGCATCACGGATGGCTTCTATTACGCCAAGTTGCAAAAACTCTAAACGTTGTAAGTTTAAGCTATGAAAATCATTATTTTAGGCGCTGGACAAGTTGGCGGTACACTGGCAGAAAACCTCGTTGGTGAGCAAAACGAAATCACGGTCGTTGATATCGATGGTGAGCGTTTACGCGAACTGCAGGATAAATACGATCTGCAAGGCGTCAATGGACATAGTGCGCACCCTGAAGTGCTCAGGCAAGCGGGTGCCGAAGATGCCGATATGATCATTGCCGTGACCAGTTCCGATGAAGTAAACATGGTTGCATGCCAAGTCGCCTATAGTATTTTCAATACGCCTACGAAAATTGCTCGGATCCGTTCCGAGCAATATCTAGACTATCGCGAAAAACTATTTCACAACGATGATCTCCCCGTAGATCATTACATTGCACCGGAGCAATTGGTCACTAAGTATATTCGTCGATTAATTGATTACCCCGGCGCACTGCAAGTACTGCAATTTGCCGATGGCATGCTGTCACTGGTCGCGGTCAAAGCCTATTATGGTGGCTTGCTGGTTGGTTATGCACTGTCAGCATTGAAAGAGCATATTCCTAATGTTGATACTCGAGTCGCTGCAATTTACCGTCAAGGTAAAGCAATCAAACCACTGGGCACAACCGTGATAGAAGCGGATGATGAAGTCTTCTTTATCGCCGCCACTAAACACATCCGCGCAGTCATGAATGAGCTGCAAAAGCTGGAGCAATCGTATAAAAAAATCATGATCGCCGGTGGTGGTAATATCGGTGCAGGCCTTGCCCGCTCGTTAGAGAAAAATCACAGTGTTAAACTGATTGAACGCAATCACAGTCGCGCATCTCAACTTTCTGAAATGCTCGATAACACAGTTGTATTCTGTGGTGACGCCTCTGATCAAGAGCTACTATCTGAAGAACATATCGAACAAGTGGATGTGTTTATTGCCGTCACCAATGATGATGAAGCCAATATCATGGCTGCCATGTTGGCCAAGCGTATGGGCGCGCAAAAAACCATGGTACTTATCCAACGCAGTGCCTATGTTGATCTTGTACAGGGTGGTGAAATTGATATCGCAATATCACCTCAGCAAGCTACGATTTCAGCACTCCTCACGCATGTTCGTCGTGGTGATATCGTCAATGTTTACTCGCTTCGTAAGGGGGCTGCAGAAGCCATTGAAGCCGTCGCACACGGCGATGAAAACACCTCTAAAGTTGTAGGTCGAGCGATCCGTGATATTAGGTTGCCACACGGCACTACCATTGGTGCGATAGTGAGAGATTCAGAAGTACTCATTGCCCATGATCACACGGTGATTGAGTCAGGTGATCACGTGATCATGTTCTTAATCGATAAAAAACAAATTGGTGTCGTTGAAAAGTTATTCCAAGTCAGTGCGCTATTTGTATAACACACATCCGAGATGGCCAATGTGCGCCATCTCGTCATCACACAGAGCTATTCGTTACCCAGTACAGAAATATCAATTAAATAGTCTTTAAGTATCGCCTGCACTTGCTTATCTTGGCTTTCTAAGTGAATCCCCAATGATACAATCTCTTCTTGGTTTTCTTTCACCCGGCACACCTTACCAACAAGCGTCAGTTTTTTTGCATCTTTGCCTTCAATTAAAATTTCACAAGACAGTTCTTTTAACTCTTCTGGCAAATGCGTTTTCTGAACATCAAACATCAAACCCGCCAAAGAAATATCCTTGATGACACCCACTTCACTTTTACCTTCTACATTTAGCACCGCTGGTATCAAGGTAGGAATGCGCGTCTGAGCGCGTAATTTATAGGTTTGCACTTCGTTAGGATAATACAGGTAGATGAGCCTGGCTGGGTGTGTGGTCACTGATTTAATGGTTTCTTTAAATGCGATAATTTGTCCATCACCTTCCTCTGGTAAAGCACGTACAATCACCTCAGTGCCCTCTTTGACATAATCCATTGCCGCCCCCAAGCGCTGATGGCTAGGGTGGTTTAAAATAATAAATTGATTCTCAAGCGCACCAACAAACTCTGTTTTGATCCGCTTGCGATTGGCTGGCAGTACAATCTCCATATCGACAATACTTCCCGCTCGCATTTGTAAGACCTGCAAACGATTTTCTGCCAACTCTTGTATAGTCATGCTAAATACCTCTAACGCTTCCATTGTTTATTTTAGCAGTATGACGCCCCTATATGACGCCATCGCATAATTACTATGAATTATCGTCTAGATATAAAAAAACTTTAACTTTTACACGGGATTTCACACTTGATGATGGGTTTAAGCGCCCATCATCAGACTTTTGGAGGGAGTAAAAAGCGCAGTCCAAAAGCGCGTTGCCAAGGCATCCTTGCCTTGGGATAAATTCAATCTTCAGGAAAAACTAGCCTCGCCAGAACGTTGGCGTAAATAACACTAATAAAGTAAATATTTCTAAGCGGCCAAATACCATCGCTAGCGTTAAAATCCACTTAGCGGTATCGGTGATATCACCATAGTGCGCCGCCACATCTCCCAAGCCTGGACCTAGGTTATTGAGGCAAGCGGCAGTTGCAGAAAACGCCGTGATATTATCAAGCCCCGTGCCCAGTAGCGCGATCATGATGATCACAAACACCAAAGCATAGGCAGAGAAAAACCCCCATACCGCTTCAACTACCTTGTCTGGTAAAGCTTTTCTACCCAATTTAATCGAATAGATGGCTCTTGGGTGTACCAAGCGATTTAACTCTCGGATCCCCTGCAAGTACAATAAAAACACCCGAACTACCTTCATCCCACCACCAGTAGAGCCGGCACAACCGCCAATAAAGCTGGAAAAAATCAGTAAAATAGGCAAAAACAGTGGCCAAGCAGAAAAGCTATCGGTTGCAAAGCCCGCTGTCGTACTGATTGAAACGGCTTGGAATAAAGCATGGTCTAACGTCTCATCACCATCGCTATAAACTTGATTTGAAGACAATACCGCAAAACAGATCACCACCAGCGCCAGTTGAATAAACAAGAAGACTTTAAACTCCGGGTCGCGTAAATATGCTCGCACACTGCGACTTGCCACCGCCGCATAATGCAGCGAGAAATTAATCGCCGCAATAAGCAAGAACACCACACAGATAAAGTTAATCATCGGGCTATCAAAGTGACCAATCGACGCGTCATACGTAGAAAAACCGCCTATCGCAATGGTCGCAAACGCATGACAAATGGCATCAAACCAGCCCATCCCAGCAAACTTATACGCCAATGTACACGCTGCGGTCAGAGCCACATAAATGTACCAAAGGTGTTTTGCCGTATCGGCAATACGCGGCGTCATTTTCGAGTCTTTCACCGGCCCCGGTGTTTCTGCACGATATAACTGCATCCCACCAACGCCAAGCATAGGCAGCACCGCGACCGCAAGTACAATGATCCCCATGCCACCGAGCCACTGTAGCTGTTGACGATAAAACAGTACTGACTTTGGTAAATACTCTATTCCGGTTAAGACCGTGGCACCTGTGGTTGTTAATCCAGAAAACGCTTCAAATACCGCGTCGGCAAAAGAGAGGTTAGGTTCATCGAGAAATATAAGAGGTACGGATGCAAACGATCCCAGTACCAACCAAAATAACACCACAATCAAAAAGCCTTCTCGGGCTTTGAGTTCACCGCGTTCTTTTCGGTTTGGGTAATAGGCCATCAGACCAATTAAGACACTAAAGATAAAAGCCAAAACGAAAGGCACACCACCACCATCTTTGTAGATCAAAGATACCAGTGCTGGCGGCACCATAGTCAAACTAAACAGTGCGACGAGTTGGCCAAGAATTTTTATAATGGTACGAAATTGCATAACGCAGATCGCTTGTTGTTATGATTAAACTTGATTGTCTAATACACTCGGGCGTTAGTAAACCTCATAACCCGACAAAGCAATTACTTTTGTAGTTTCATTGTCACACTACCGTGGGTCAGATCAAATATTGACTGAATGGCCAGCTTGGCTTCTCGGGCATCAATCTCTATTTGCCAGCCAATATTTGCTGTAAACGTATGCTGGATATTCAGTACCTGATACTGGCTAGCTAAATGCTGTTCAATGACCCCTTGCAGCGCATAGTCGGACTCACCAATGAGTATTGCTGCAGGTACTTTCACTGCTGTCGTCAACACATTCAAGGCATTATTCAAAGTGCCGCCATAAGCTCGAACTAGACCACCTGTTCCGAGCTTAATCCCCCCGAAATAACGCGTCGTCACCGCGGTGATTTCACCAATACCAGAGCCCATTAAGACATTCAACATAGGTTTTCCAGCCGTACCATTAGGCTCACCATCATCAGAAAAACCTAAAACATGACTGCCTCCTGGAGCCCCAGCCACATGCGCCCAACAATTGTGACGCGCATCTGGGTATGCGTCATTAATACTGCGAATAAATGCTTTTGCATCGTCCACTGTAGGGGTATGCGCAACATGCACCAAAAACGTACTTTTTTTGATTTCTTCGTGATGTGAAATGGTTTCAGTTGGGATTTTATATTCTGACATAAAGTATTTTCTAGCAAAAAGGAGCCTTTCGACTCCTTTTATTAAACAAGCTGAGCCGTACTTACACCAGTACGACACACCAAAATATTAATCTAAGTTAAGATCGCGCGTCATATTCTCAAGACGGTCTTCGTGAACAATAATATTGTCTTCAATACGGATCCCGCCATATGGCTTAAACTCTTCCACCTTATCCCAATTGATATACTGTGCGTGTTCGCCTTTTGCTAAATCGCTAAGTAATGAATCAATGAAATATAAACCAGGCTCAATGGTAAATACTTGCCCAGCTTCAATGCGCCTTGTACAACGTAAGAACGGGTGTCCTTCAGGTGGTGCCTGATGTGTACCTTGCTCATCAGCCATAAAGCCACCCATGTCATGTACCTGCAAACCAATGTGGTGGCCCAATCCATGTGGGAAGAACGTCGATGAAATGCCCTTCTCGACAATCTCATCTGCACCTAAGTTCACCACTTTAAAGTCAGACAAAATTTGCGCCATACGACGATGGCAATCAATGTGTAGCTCACCGTACAATTTACCTGGCTCAAGCGCATTGCCAAGGGCTATTTGATGTTGGTTTAACGCATCTACCATCTCTGCAAATTGCCCTTGCTTAGCAAAGTCATAGGTACGCGTGATGTCTGAAGCATAGCCATTGAAGTTGGCGCCTGCATCAATTAAGAATGAGAGATGCTTGCTCGGAGCCTGACGTTCAAAATGCGTGTAGTGCAAAATCGCACAGTGCTGGTTAAGCGCCACGATATTGCCATACGGCGTATCATTTTCCATATGTGCAGTCGCATTCAAATACGCCTGCTGAATAGAAAACTCAGATCCACCCGCATAAAATTCATCTCTGGCAGCTTGGTGGCCAAGTACCGCAATGCGGTTAGCTTCGCGCAGACAGGTCAGCTCATATTGTGTCTTGTAGGCACGATGATAATGCAGATAGTTCATCACTGGCTCTGGATTCATTTGACCAAAACCAAGCGCTTGCGCGACCTCGAGGTATTCGCCGATATAAGCAAACTTCTCTTTGTCGTAAGGCAGTAGTTTTTCAACCTGCTCAGGGTGAACGAGCAACGTAATATCAAAATGCTCAGTCCAAAAATCACTTGGCTCATCAGGAACTTTATGCCAAAAATCTACAGGACGATAAAAAATCAATTTAGGCTTATCTACGCCATTGACCACTAACCAACAGTGTGGATTATCGATGACCGGTAACCAAGCTTTAAACTGCGGATTAACTTTAAATGGATAATACATATCATCCAAAAACTGGCGTTTAGCTTGACCGGAATGAATAACTAAGCCATCAAGGCCTTCGCGCTCAACGATGGTTTTAGTACGCGCCTGAAGCGTGGTGATATGCTCTGCATACAAATTTGCTAATGTGTCCACAGTGTACCCATATTAATTCTGTTCAATTATGTTTGAGTCTAACATAGCACCGTCTCAAAAACGATGCCATGCCAACTCCTTGAAATGACGTCACAGCACGACGCTTTAACGTTTGCCGCCTATACTCATATCCAAGATCCCTGCCAACACATTCCCCTCTCGACCAAGCTTGGTATGATAGACCTGTCGATACGCCATCACATTTTTCACATAGTCCCGAGTTTCTCGATATGGAATAAGCTCAATCCATAATTCAGCAGGCATGGCTTCATCCGGTACCCAGCGCTTCACTCTGTGATAGCCAGCGTTATAGGAAGCGGTCGCTAATATCTCATTGCCCTTAGTTTTACGCTTTAAGTACTCCAAATAGTCCGTCCCAAGACGAATATTAATAGACGGTGTCATCAACTGCTTCTTAGAGACACGCTTTTTCGCCACGTAACGGGCTGTGCTCGGCAGCATCTGCATCAAGCCATAAGCATCAGCAGAGGATCTCGCATCTGGTGCAAAGCTGCTTTCACGACGTGCCACCGCATAGCTCCAAGCAAGATCAACCCGATTTCGCTCACTATAACGCTCAAATAAACTGTCAAACGCCATCGGGAAGCGTAAATCGACATAGTTCCATGCTTTAATCTGCGCTAGGGTGTAAATGGTGCTGTCATACCAATCTAATTCTGCAGCCAATATCGATGCAGCAAGCTTTTCTTCAGTACTGGATGTGTTAGTTAAATAGTTCCATTCTCTACGAGCGTGGGTAAAACGCTCCAGCTCATACAGTGCTTTTGCCCTTTTAAAGCCGGGCGCTTGTGACACACTCGCTAACGTTTGCTCATTGACATCCAGTGACTGCGCATTCATTGACGGTGGTAAGTTCAGTCGCGCCGCTGCCAGAAAACCATAATAATCTCGCTTACTGGCCAGTGACTGCCACAGTGATGTCGCTTTGGCAGAATCTCCGCGCTTAAAGTAGCTGTAACCGAGCCAATAAGTTTGCCCATTACTCAAGTTATCCATACCTGTGAACAGTGCTGCGATCCCTTCCCAATCTTGTTCTTTGAGCATATTACTCATCAGCCATTGACGGAGCTTCACATCTTGTAATTCAGTAGGCACTTTATTTAACCAAAAACGCGCTTGCTCATGCCCTTTTGATGCCAAAGCCAATGCAAAGCGATAAGCCACGCTGTCTTTCTGCGCTTGGCTAAATTCAAACATGTCTTGCAGTTTATCCCATGCTCTAAGCGCCAACTTTGGGTCTCGCCAAATAAGTCTTCTAACGCCATACACCGCGATTTCACTTTCTTTTTGACTGCGTTGTTTATAACGATACAACCCTGCTGACGCGCTTGGGTTTCTGCGCACCGCCACATATAAATCTGCAAGATACGCTTCATTACTTGGCAACAAGGTTTTTAAGTACTTAATTAGCGAGGTTTGACCGCCCTGTGCTGCCTTGGTAGTGCGTTGCCAAATTAACGCTTGTGAGCGGTAACCTGCTTTTTGCCACTGTGAAAATAACTTATCGCAGGCTTTCGGTTGTGACTTGCCCACCACCCACAAAGGTTCAACTTGATCTAAAATGGCTTTTTTGGGCGCGCCTAAGTCCAATTGAAACTGCAAATATGTGCATTTTAACTCTGCATTATTTGTTGCCTGATAATGTTCAATGAATAACGCTTTCTTACCGCGCTTTTTTAAATAGTTCAGCCAGCTTTTGCGCACAGGCCAATCCAAGGGCGTGTGGTCATAGACAGATAAAAACTGACTAATTTCTGCTTGATATTTTAATCTGGGATGACGTTTATAAAATGTCATCTCGACGTAAGGCTTCAATGGATGATCAAGCTCATCCAGTGCGTGTTTAAATTTAGTGTAATTTCCTGACCAAGCGATTCGCTCAGCTTGTATAAAATCTTGATGGGGCTTTTGCGCATACCCTTGGGTACTTAACAAAGTGAAAAAAGCGCACATACCCGTACTAAAAAACCGAGAGATCCGTAATTTCATGGCGACCTATACTTTACATAAATGCGTTGTATATCCAGACCCAGCTAATTTAAAAACCGTGTTTAAAGACAAAAGCTGAGTACTTCCTTAATTAAACTGCGTCACGCAGTCTTGAGCAGCACCTATGCCCTACTCATAATCAAGTTATGCATGATTGAAGGTTTAAATAAACTGAATGCGTAAACCTTAAAACACCTTAGTCCAATCTATGCACTTAGCCACCTTAACATTCCAATTTATGCTTTACAGTAAATCTGCGGTAAATTTTTCATTGCAATTTTCATTTAAAGGCGCCACACTGAATGAAATGACAACTCATCGTACCAGTGTCACGGAGAACAAGTATGTTAATCAAAAGCGAGTCCTTTGTAGTTGATTTTTGCAAAGGCAATATTGCTGAGTTTAAGTTTTGTCTGCCCGGTTCGGTAAACAAACTTTCTCAACGAACCCTGCAAGACTGTGCCAAAGCACTAGCTGAACTCAGCGCACGTGATGATGTAAAAGGCCTAGTTTTTACCAGTGATAAAGACCACTTTATTGTTGGTGCCGATATCTTCGAATTCTTACCGACCTTTAATCGCCCTGAACAAGAACTCGTAAGTTGGATAAAAGATGCCACTGACGTATTCGATGCGATTGAAGATTTACCTTTCCCAACCTTATCAGCCATCAATGGCCTAGCACTGGGTGGCGGATGTGAGTGGGTACTTGCTACCGATTATCGTATTGCAACTCCTAATGCCAAAATCGGTTTACCTGAAGTCAAACTTGGGATCATGCCTGGTTTTGGTGGTACCGTGAGACTGCCTCGCGTGATTGGTGCAGATAATGCCATGACTTGGATCTCAACCGGTCAGGAAAATCGTGCGCCCGATGCCTTTAAAGTCGGCGCATTAGATGCCGTTGTTGCAGCGGATAAATTAATGGACGCCGCGATAAAAACACTAGAGCAAGCCATTGATGGTAAGCTCGATTGGCAAGCAAAGCGCCAACTTAAACTTGAGCCTCTAAAGATGAATCGTGTTGAGCAAGGCATGAGCTTTGCGATGGCAGAAGGCATGGTTATGGCAAAAACCAAAGGCCATTACCCTGCACCTGTGATGGCAGTCAAAACCATCAAAGCGGCAGCTAACCAGACTCGCACAGAGGCTATGGCAATCGAAAATGCCAACTTTGCAAAACTAGCCAAAACGGCTGAAGCAGCAGCGCAAACAGGTATTTTCCTAGCGGACCAGTACATTAAAGGCGTTGCCAAAAAACAAGCTAAGGCAAGCCAACTTGATATTAAGCAAGCGGCTGTACTCGGTGCTGGCATTATGGGTGGTGGCATTGCCTACCAGTCAGCCTATAAAGGCACGCCGATTGTCATGAAAGACATCAACCAAGCTGCGCTTGATTTAGGCATGGGCGAAGCGGCTGGCTTACTGGGTAAAAAAGTAAAACGCGGCCACATGAAAACAGAAAAAATGGTTGCCACGCTTGGGAAAATAAAACCAACACTTAACGAACGTGATTTAGAAAACTCAGACATCATTGTTGAAGCCGTTGTCGAAAACCCACAAATTAAAAAAGCGGTGCTAGCTGATTTAGAAAAGCAATTACCAAAAGGCACTGTGCTGACGTCAAACACCTCTACTATCCGTATTGACGAGTTAGCAACTGCGCTTGAAAACCCAGAGCATTTTTGTGGTATGCACTTCTTTAACCCAGTGCCTAAGATGCCACTTGTTGAAATCATTCGTGGTGAAAAAACCTCAGATGATACAGTTGCAGCTGTTGTTGACTACGCATTGAAACTCGGTAAATCGCCAATTGTCGTTAATGACTGCCCTGGCTTTTTCGTAAACCGCGTCTTATTCCCTTATTTTGCAGGCTTCAGCAAGCTCGTTGTTGAAGGGGCTGACTTTAGTCAAATAGACAAAGTCATGGAAAATGTATTTGGTTGGCCTATGGGTCCAGCTTACCTGCTTGATGTTGTCGGTATCGACACGGCCAATCATTGTACAGGCGTGATGGCAGAGGGTTTCCCAACCCGCATGGCTCGTCAAGACAAAGACCCAGTTGCCTTACTAGCCAATGCAGAACGTTTTGGTCAAAAAAATCAAAAAGGGTTTTACCAATATGCGCCGGATAGAAAAGGCCGCTTGAAAAAGAGCAAAGATCCTGAATCATTGACGCTTTTGAGTCAGATTTGTGATGACGCGCAGCAGTTCGACAAGCAAACTATTATTGAGCGCTGTATGGTCCCTATGATCAACGAAGTACTGCTTTGTTTGCAAGAAGGCATTGTCGCTTCACCGCAAGAAGCAGATATGGCACTCATTTACGGTATTGGCTTCCCGCCATTTAGAGGAGGCGCTTTCCGTTACTTAGATCAAATTGGTTTGAGTGAGTTTGTTGCTATGGCAGATAAATATGCTGACTTAGGTGAAATATACCAAGTTTCTGAGCAAACACGTGCTTGGGCAGCAGAAGGTAAAGTGTTCTATCAAGTGGAGGGCCAGTAATATGGAACATGCAGTTATCGTAGATTGTCTTCGTACCCCAATGGGTCGCTCCAAAGGCGGTGTGTTTAAGCATCGTCGTGCAGAAGATCTCAGTGCACACCTAATGAAAGGCCTACTTGAGCGCAACCCACAAGTTGCCCCAGAGTCCATTGATGATATTTATTGGGGCTGTGTACAACAAACACTTGAACAAGGTTTTAATGTTGCACGTAACGCGGCACTTCTAGCTGGTATCCCCCATTCAGTCCCCGCAGTTACCGTGAACAGATTATGTGGTTCATCCATGCAAGCACTGCATGATGCAGCGCGCGCTATCATGACAGGTGCAGGCGATACTTATCTTATTGGTGGTGTTGAGCATATGGGTCATGTCCCTATGACCCATGGCGTGGACTTTCACCCAGGCCTTTCAACTTCAGTTGCACAAGCAGCTGGCGTTATGGGCTTAACCGCAGAGTACCTTGCTACGCTTCATGGTATTAATCGCGAACAGCAAGATGCGTTTGCAGTACGCTCACACCAACGCGCTCACGCAGCCAGCGTTGAAGGCCGCTTTGCAAAAGAAATTTTACCGACCGAAGGACATGACGAACACGGCATTCCTGTATTGGTTGAACATGATGAAGTTATCCGTCCAGAAACTAATCTTGAAGGACTAAGTCAATTACGTCCTGTGTTTAATCCAACCAGTGGTACTGTAACTGCTGGAACTTCCTCTGCATTGTCTGATGGCGCGTCAGCCATGCTCGTCATGAGCGAAAGCAAAGCCAAAGAACTTGGACTGCCGATCAGAGCGCGCGTTAAGTCAATGGCTGTTGCTGGCTGCGATCCATCTATCATGGGATATGGCCCTGTTCCAGCGAGCCAAAAAGCGCTTAAACAAGCAGGAATTCAAGTAGAAGACCTAGACGTAGTAGAACTCAATGAAGCATTCGCTGCGCAGTCTTTACCAGTAATGAAAGACTTAGGGTTACTGGAAGTTGCCGACGAAAAAGTAAACCTGAATGGCGGCGCCATTGCACTTGGTCACCCGCTGGGTTGCTCAGGTTCAAGGATCAGCACATCACTTATTCATATTATGGAAGAAAAAGATGCCAAATATGGCCTCGCTACTATGTGTATTGGTTTAGGCCAAGGCATCGCAACCGTATTTGAGCGCGTGAATTAACACGCTTGTTGTCATCACCCATTTCAACTTGGTAACCAAGGTAAAGTCATAAATTGTGGCTTTGCCTTTTTTATCGCCTCTTTGAATTTCAGGATATTGTAACAATTTACCTCAGCCCTCTTTAAATCTTCATACATGCCAAGTTAAAATGTCTTTTTTAAATAAAAGCTAAGTGCAATTTTATGAGTTTTGATAATGCTGACCATACATTAGATGCCGTTGGGCTACGTTGCCCTGAACCGGTTATGATGATCCGTGGCATGGTGCGAAAAATGAATCATGGTGAAACATTATTAATCGTGGCTGATGACCCATCGACCACCCGAGATATACCGAACTTTTGTGAGTTTATGGATCACACATTAGTTGCTCAAGAAACCGCACAAGCACCTTATCAGTATTTAATAAAAAAGGGCCAATAAGCCCTTTCAAGCCACCCTCTTCCACAAATCACCTTTTACATAAATAGTGTTCTCGGTGATCCATATCTCATAGCACGATTGCACATCTACCCTAATTAAACTTAAGGTTTACCCACACAGTAGTGCATAAATGTGTAAGCTCACACCGAACATTCAATGAATTATTTTATAAAACAATACGGTAGTTTAAAAAATAGGTAAACAACAAAGTAAAAGGAAAAAGATATGAAATTACAGCTAAAAACAAAAAAAATTAAAAACCTAGACCTTCAAGCTATCAAACCAGTCCAAACGAATGCAGTAGCTGGCGGCGGTATAGCCAGTCTCAACGTTTGTGCGTCTCGAGACTATGATTGCAAACCTGAGTAATAGTAAATGTTAACAACACGGCAAGTACTAAAACTTGCCGTTTAACTTGTAATTACGCTGCGATTCACACCTACAAATACCTTCAAATTTTTGCATTACGCGCTCGACCTTTTGTATAGCAACGCTGTATTATTTTTAATCTCTTTGAATTAAAACGACAGGCTTATGCGGCGCTCTATAATCAAGTGTGATGCGGTACCACCCTTTTTTATCTGGCGCAAAACTAAAGTAATTATAAATAGTATTGCAATCGGCCGGCTGCGGTTGTCCAAGTGTTACTAAACTTTGGTAGCGATAACCACAGTTATATCCTTGGCTCCATGCTTCATCCGCGATTTTAAATTCATATACTTTGCCAGGGCTCATAAACCGAGCGCGCACCGTATATGTGCCATTCCCTTTCGGCTTAAGCTGGTATATATCTTCAGCATCCCATAAGCTAAAATCACCGCGCAGATACAAAGCTCGATCAATGACTTTTGCTTCCGCTTGGCTCACATCATTACTCGTTATCTCTCCCACTTGTGGAGAGGCACAACCAGCAAGCCCTAATAATATTAAGATGGATAACGCGATTTTGTTTTGCACTTGTCTCACCTTTTTTATCAATAAAAAAGCCAGCATCATAGCTGGCTTCACAGATTATTTTTATCTTAGTTTTGTAAAACTGAGATATCCGCTGTATTTAAGAATAAGCGACTGAGCTGGCTCAATAATGCCAGACGGTTATTCTTAACCGCTTCATCATCTGCCATAACCATCACATTGTCGAAAAAATTATCAACCGCTTCACGTAGGCTTGCCAAACGCGTCAACGCTTGTTGATAGTCGCCTTGTGCATATACAGGTGCAAGCTCTTCAGTCAATACCGCAACTTGCTCTGCCAGTTGTTTCTCGGCATCTTCAATCAATAACTCAGTCGACACTGCTGCATCACTGGTTACATTATTCTTCGCCAAGATGTTGTTCACACGCTTGTTAGCAGCAGCGAGTGCTTCAGCTTCATCCAATGTACGGAAGTGGCTAACTGCTTTCACACGACGATCGAAATCAACAGGTTGTGCTGGACGACGTGCCAATACAGCTTGGATCACATCAACACTAATCCCTTCATCTTGATACCAAGCGCGGAAACGACCTAGCATAAACTCAAAGACATCATCTGCAACTTTGTCATTTGTTAGCTTGTCGCCAAACAGGGTTTGTGCCTTAGCAACAATGTCTAAAATGTCTAACTGAAGCTCTTTCTCAACCATGATACGTAATGCACCAATAGCAGCACGACGCAATGCAAATGGGTCTTTATCGCCTTTTGGAATTTGGCCAATACCAAAAATACCCACTAGCGTGTCAAACTTATCAGCCAATGCTACTGCAAAACTAATTGGGTTTGACGGTAATGCATCACCTGCAAAACGCGGCATATATTGCTCGTTTTGTGCAACTGCTACTTCTTCTGCTTCACCGTCAATGCGCGCATAATGCATACCCATGACACCCTGAACATCTGTAAACTCCATGACCATTTCAGTCATTAAGTCTGTTTTACTCAGAAGGCCAGCGCGCTCTGCCAATGCTTTATCCGCACCAAGTTGCTCAGCGATATACCCTGCCAATGCAGCAATACGCTCAGATTTGTCTTTCAGTGTGCCCAGCTGTTTTTGGAATAAAACGCTGCCAAGCGACTCTAAACGACTCTCCAGAGTTTTCTTCTTATCTGTTTCAAAGAAGAACTGTGCATCTGCTAAACGTGGACGAACCACTTTTTCATTACCTGAGATAACCACACTTGGATCTTTGCTTTCAATGTTTGATACAAATAAGAACTTGTTGATCAGCTCGCCTTTGTCATTCAATAACGGAAAGTACTTCTGGTCATCTTTCATCGTATAGATGAGGGCTTCATCTGGTACAGACAAGAACGCTTCATCAAATGATGCGGTCAAGGTTACCGGCCATTCAACTAACGACGTTACTTCTTCAAGTAAGTCTTCATCCATTGCAACAACCGCACCCAGTTCTGCAGCTTCCGCTTCAATCTGCGCACGGATCTGTGCTTTACGCACATCATAATCAGCAATGACATATGCCTTCTTTAAGGTATCAAAAATTTCATCAGCATGCGCTAAAGTCGTGCGTGCCGGGTGATGGAAACGGTGACCTTGCAGTTCATTACTGATCTGTTTGCCCAGTACTTCACCTTTAATGATCTCATTTCCTAGCAGTGCTGCAACCGTGTGCACAGGGCGGATAAATTGTGTTTTATTCGCCCCCCAACGCATTGGCTTAGGGATCGGTAATTTTGCTAAGGCTTTTGCAATGACATCGCTCAGTAGTTCCGTTGCCTGTTGGCCTTTGACAGTCGCCTTATGAAGTAACCAAGCGCCCTTTTCAGTTTCTAACTTGTCAGCTTCGCTAACATCAATACCACAACCGCGTGCCCAACCCTGTGCAGCTTTTGTCGGGTTACCCTCGGCATCAAATGCGGCTTTAATCGCTGGGCCACGTTTTTCAACGACTTTGTCTTGCTGCTGAGTCTCTAGTTGCTTTACCTGAATACCTAAACGGCGAGGCGATGCATACCAACTCACACCTTGATGGGCAAGCTCTAGCGCTTCTAATTCCGCCGCAGTGTTTTGAGCAAATGCTTCAGCTAACTTGCGCAGTGCTTTTGGTGGTAATTCTTCAGTACCAATTTCTACTAATAAATTTTCAGTTGTCATGATCAGTCCTTACAAAGCGGGAATCCAAGTGCTTCACGCGCTTCAAAATAAGCTTGTGCACACGCTTTTGATAATGCTCTTACTCGCAAGATATAACGCTGACGCTCTGTCACAGAAATTGCGTGACGCGCATCTAATAAATTGAATGCATGAGATGCTTTCATTACTTGCTCATAAGCTGGTAATGGTAAGCCCGCTTCGATTAACTTTTGGCTTTCTTTTTCGCACTGATCGAACTGGTTAAATAACGCATCGACGTCAGCATGCTCAAAGTTGTAAGTCGATTGCTCGATTTCATTTTGCATGAATACGTCGCCATAAGTCACACGACCCATAGGGCCATCTGTCCATACTAGGTCATAGATGCTATCCACACCTTGTATATACATGGCTAAACGCTCTAAACCATAAGTGATCTCACCCGTTACCGGAGAGCACTCAATACCACCGACTTGCTGGAAGTAAGTGAACTGGGTTACTTCCATACCGTTTAGCCATACTTCCCAACCTAGACCCCAAGCACCTAATGTAGGTGACTCCCAGTTATCTTCAACAAAACGAACTTCGTGCGTTAATGTGTCTATACCCAGAGCTTCTAATGAGCCAAGGTATAACTCTTGAATATTATCGGGTGATGGCTTGAGTACAACTTGGAATTGATAATAGTGTTGTAAACGGTTCGGGTTTTCGCCATAGCGACCATCAGTTGGTCTACGACATGGCTGAACATACGCGCTCGACATTGGTTCTGGACCAATTGATTTCAGGAAAGTCATCGGGTGGAATGTGCCCGCACCAACTTCCATATCTAGTGGTTGTGCAATTACACAGCCTTGCTGTGCCCAATAGTCCTGTAAAGCCAGGATCAACCCTTGAAAGGTTTTGATATCATATTTTTGCATAGTTGGCTTTTATATTTATTTGGTACATGGGACTCAAATTAGCGGCAAATCAAATAGCGCAAAATTGAGTTTTAATGATTGAAAATTATGCTCAGTATACCGTGTGCAGTGCACAGAATTAAGCGTTAAAACGAAAAAAAGGAGGGTTTCCCCTCCTTTTTTATGGATTTGCTATGAGGCAGAGTTATACGTCTAAGTTAACTACTCTTAGTGCATTCTGCTCAATGAAGTCACGACGCGGTTCAACTTGGTCACCCATCAATGTAGCGAATAGCTGATCTGCTGCAATGGCGTCTTCGATAGTCACTCGTAGCATACGACGTGCATCAGGGTCCATGGTTGTTTCCCACAGTTGGTCTGGGTTCATCTCACCCAACCCTTTATAACGTTGTGTATACAAGCCACGCTTAGATTCATTGATAAGCCAATCAAGGGCTTCAACGAAGCTGCTAACAGGTTGAGTCTTCTCACCGCGTTGGATATAGCCACCTTCCTCAATGATATGTGCAATTTGCTTACCTGTGTTTGCAATGCGCGCATAATCTTTTGAAGTAATGAAGTCATAGCTTAGAGTGTGTGCTTTATCAACACCGTGCTGACGAATATTCACCACTGGATAATACATGTGACGTTCATCATCATAACTGACTGCTGCTGAGAAAATTGTCGCGTCATCGTCATGTTTAATCAGGTCAGCAACAAGCGCTTCGCTCCAAGCTGATACTTTTGCTTCATCACTTAAATCTGCTTCAGTCAGCTCAGGCTGGTAAACAAGACGATTCATGATGGAAGCTGGGTATTTACGCTGCAGGCGCCCAATTACATCAACAGTCTTTTGATAATCATGTACCAAGTTCTCTAAACGATTACCTTCAATAGCAGCAGCCCCTTCGTTTGAATAAAGTGCTGCGCCATCAAGCGCTAATGTTGTTAGATATTCAGTCAATGCATGATCATCTTTAATGTAGCGCTCTTGCTTACCTTTTTTCACTTTATAAAGTGGTGGCTGAGCAATATACACATAACCACGTTCGATGATTTCTGGCATTTGACGATAGAAGAAGGTCAATAGCAGCGTACGAATGTGTGAACCATCCACGTCCGCATCGGTCATGATAATGATGCTATGATAACGTAACTTTTCAGGGTCATATTCATCACGGCCAATGCCACAGCCAAGCGCGGTGATCAGTGTTGCAACTTCTTGTGAAGACAACATTTTATCAAAACGTGCTTTTTCAACGTTTAAGATCTTACCTTTCAAAGGCAGTATCGCTTGGTTCTTACGGTTACGGCCTTGCTTAGCAGAACCACCTGCCGAGTCACCCTCCACTATATATAGTTCAGATAACCCTGGGTCTTTTTCTTGGCAGTCTGCCAGTTTACCTGGTAAGCCAGCTAAGTCCATGACGCCTTTACGACGTGTCATCTCTCTTGCTTTACGCGCAGCTTCACGTGCTCTTGCTGCATCAACAATCTTATTCACGACTGTTTTAGCATCCTGCGGGTTTTCAAGTAAGAACTCATTCAGCTTCTCAGCCATGGCTTGCTCAACAGCGCCTTTTACTTCACTTGAAACGAGCTTGTCTTTTGTCTGAGATGAGAACTTTGGATCAGGTACTTTGACACTGACAACCGCAGTTAGACCTTCACGCGCATCATCACCAGTTGCACTGGTCTTGTTCTTCTTATTAAAGCCCTCTTTTTCCATGTAAGTGTTAAGTGTTCTTGTTAACGCCGCACGGAATCCAGCTAGGTGCGTACCACCATCTCGCTGTGGAATATTGTTCGTGAAACAATAGATGTTCTCTTGGAAACCATCATTCCACTGCATAGAAACTTCAACACTGATGCCATCTTCACGTTCAGTGGTAAAGTGGAAAACATGCTGATGTACTGGTGTTTTTTTACGGTTAAGGTATTCAACAAACGCTTGGATACCACCTTCATATTTGAAGTGGTCACTTTTATTTTCTTCACGCTCGTCGGTAAGAATAATACTTACACCAGAGTTTAGGAAAGACAGTTCACGAAGACGCTTCGCAAGAATATCATAGTGGAAGTTTATATCAGAGAAGGTTTCTGGGCTTGGCCAAAATCTCAGTTCAGTACCTGTTGATTCAGCTTCACCGATAATTGCTAGAGGTGCATCTGGCACACCCATAGTGTACTTTTGTTGATGCACTTCGCCATCTCGGCGGATAGTTAATTGTAGTTTTTCAGAAAGTGCATTAACAACAGAAACACCTACACCGTGTAGACCACCAGATACTTTATATGAGTTATCATCAAACTTACCACCAGCGTGTAGTACAGTCATGATTACTTCAGCAGCTGAAACGCCTTCTTCTGGGTGAATCGAGGTTGGTATACCACGACCATTGTCGCGTACAGAAACAGAACCATCAGTATGAATTGTCACGAATATATCGTCACAGTATCCAGCTAATGCTTCATCAATTGAGTTATCAACAACTTCGAAGACCATGTGATGTAATCCAGTTCCATCATCAGTGTCGCCGATATACATTCCTGGACGCTTTCTTACTGCGTCCAATCCCTTCAGTACTTTAATACTGGATGAATCATAATTATCAGACATGGTTAATTCCAATTAATTTGTTATTAAACGACCATGTTCCACGTGGAACATCTCAATATTTTTATCAAGCAGTTCCACAACAGGCGTTAAACTGTCCAAACTGATAGCTGAGATAAATAATTGGGAATCACAAATAGCAAGTAACTTTGCTACACACCCTAAAGTCTCAGAGCTCAGTTCAGATGGTAAATCATCGATTAGCAATATCGACTGCTTTTCAGTCTCTTTTTCAATTAAGTTATTTTGCGTAATCTTAAGCGCGTAGAGCAACAATTTAAGCTGTCCTCTAGACATGATCCCTTCAACACTATGACCATGAACTTTAAAATTAAAGTCCGCTTTATGTGGACCTCGACTCGTATAACCGAGTTTTAGATCACGCTCAAGCTGTGATTGAAGAACGTCACTTAGTTCCCCTTTCCAACCCGCGTCATAGCGAGCTTCAAGGCCTTCAAAAACAGGGCTAATCCCCCCTATCTTATCAAAAAAATAGCCTTCAAACCTACTTATATACGCTTTTCGATAGATATTTATTTGTTCAGCTAACTCAATAAATTGCTTGTCCCAAAACTTGATCTGCTCAATACAGTTAGCAGGCTTAGTTTTCAGTAACGCGTTACGTTGTTTAAGGACTTTATTGAAACTTTTCCAAACGTCGAAAAACAAATGTTCCACGTGGAACACACCTAGATCAAGAAACTTTCTTCTCTCTTTCGGGCCACCAAAAAACAACTCATAACTTTCAGGTGTAATAACTTGCACAGGTAAAACTTGTGCTAATTCTGCAATGCGACGACTTGCTTGGCCTTGAATACGAAGCTCTGTATCTCCGCTTTGATCTTTACTGATTCCGATTGGTATAGACAAGTTATGTAATTGTTTTTTCCCATGAACAATGCATTTTGCCTGGCTACTGCGGATCATCAATTTATGTTTATTTGTGCGAAAAGAGCGGCCACTAGATAAGAAATAAATGGCTTCAAGCAGGCTGGTTTTGCCGCTACCATTTTGGCCTAAAATTAAATTAAGATCTTTTGAAGGGGAAAGAGAGAGTGCCTCAATGTTGCGAAAGTCATTGAGGCTAATATGTGTCAAACTCATTGAGCGCCCTCTACAGGCGCATTGGCATTACAACATACATAGCATCATCTTCGCCACTGCCTTCTATCAAAGCACTGCTATTTGAATCAGCTAATGTAAATTGAACATCTTCTGTTTTTAAGGTGTTTAACACATCCAGTAAATATGAAACATTAAAGCCTACTTCAAGGTCATCACCTTGATAGTTTACTTCTACCGTTTCCTCAGCTTGTTCTTGTTCAGGGTTGTTGGCGCTGATCTTCAGTACACCACTGCTTAGGTTAAGCCTAACACCGCGAAACTTTTCATTTGATAGAATAGATACGCGTTGGAATGCACTACGTAACCACTCACGATTAGCCGTCACAAGCTTATCGCCACCTCGAGGTAGGACGCGACGATAATCAGGAAAGCGACCATCAACGAGCTTACTGGTGAAGATAACTTCTTGATCAATAATACGGAAGTGATTCGCACCAAATTGTATAGTCAACTCTTCATCATCCGCAGGTAGTAGACGCATAATTTCTAACACGCCTTTACGAGGAATGATCAGCTGGCGTTGTGCACCAAGTGATTGCTCAAGTTGTTTTTGTGCAATGGCGAGTCGGTGGCCATCTGTTGCAACCGTTTTAATCTCGTTACCATCCACTTCAAAAGACATACCATTTAAGTAATAACGTACATCTTGGTTGGCCATGGAAAAATGCGTTGCTTCAAGTAACTTACGTAACTCTAGACGCGTGAGCTTAAATTCAACCTCACCTTGCCACTCTTCCAAGTTAGGAAAATCTTCTGCAGCCAATGTCGTCAATGAAAAACGACTTTTACCGCTGGTCAACAAAACTTGATGTTCTTGCGTACTGAAGTGTAAATCTGAATTATCAGGCAGACTCTTACAGATATCTAGTAGCTTTTTAGCAGGCAGTGTGAGCTTGGTGTCTGCAGTATCATTGTCTAGTGTTACAGATGCAACCAACTCAATTTCTAAGTCAGTGCCAGTCATAGACAGCACACCATTTTTTACTTCTAAATGCACATTCGACAAAATAGGAAGGGTGTGTTTGCGCTCAATGGCACCAGACACCTGCATTAACGGCTTTAAAAATTGTTCTCTTACTATCGTTATTTGCATCACTCAACCCTTAAGATGACAATGTTCTGATCAAGTTTTGATAATCTTCTTTTACTTCATGACTTTCTTCACGAAGTTCTTTTACTTTACGACATGCGTGCAATACGGTGGTGTGATCTCTACCACCAAAAGCGTCGCCTATTTCAGGTAAACTATGGTTAGTCAGTTCTTTTGACAATGCCATAGCAACTTGTCTAGGACGTGCAACAGATCGACTGCGTCGCTTAGACAATAAATCAGACACACGAATACGATAATACTCGGCGACTGTACGTTGAATATTGTCAATCGTTACCAACTTATCTTGTAATGCTAACAAGTCACGTAACGCCTCTTTGACAAACTCAATGGAGATAGGACGCCCTGTAAAGTTCGCATTTGCGATAACACGATTCAATGCACCTTCTAACTCACGTACATTCGAGCGCAATTTTTTCGCGATAAAAAATGCAACTTCATGCGGTAAGTTAATGTTACTTTGCTGCGCCTTTTTCATCAAAATCGCAACGCGCGTCTCAAGCTCTGGTGGCTCAATCGCAATGGTTAGACCCCAACCAAAACGCGATTTCAATCTATCCTCCACTCCTTCAATTTCTTTCGGGTAGCGATCGGATGTCAAAATGATCTGTTGATTGCCCTCTAGCAGCGCATTAAAGGTATGAAAGAACTCCTCTTGAGAGCGCTCTTTATTGGCAAAAAATTGAATGTCATCAATCATCAATGCATCAACACTGCGATAGTAACGTTTGAACTCTTCAATCGCGTTGTTTTGCAATGCTTTTACCATATCTTGCACAAAACGCTCTGAGTGCATATATACGATTTTTGCATCGGGCTTTTTATCAATAATGCCATTACCGACAGCGTGCAAGAGGTGTGTTTTACCTAAGCCAGTACCACCGTATATAAATACAGGGTTAAAAGCAGAGCCTGGGTTATCAGCAACTTGAGTTGCCGCAGCTTTTGCTAACTGGTTAGATTTACCTTCAACAAAATTATCAAAGGTATAGTTTTCTTTGATATTAGATTTAACGCTAGATTTCGGAGCGGGCTCAACTTTTACATCGTTAACAGGTGCCTGCACAACACTTTTAGACGACACATGCGATGTTGTTGGCGCATGCGTATCACTAATAGATGATTCTGCAGATACTTGCGGCTGAACTTGCGCCATCGGTTTACTACCGACATCAAAACGTAACTCAGGTGCTTCATCACCACAGATTTCAATCAGTAGTTCATTAATTCGATTTAAGTACTTTTCTCGAACCCAATCCAACACAAAACGATTAGGTGCATAGATGGTTAAAGTATCTTCGGTACTTTCTGCTTGTAGTGGCCTAACCCACATATTGAATTGCTGCGACGGCAATTCATCTTGCAAAACATATAAACAACTTTGCCAAACCGACAGATACACATTGCACTCCGAAATAGTTATTATTCCCGTACATCAATAGGGTTGGTTTTTAATGTGCATTCACAAAATAACCAACAGAGTTATTCACAGCTAACTCAGAGATCTACGGAAATGTTTGTATATTATCAATTATTCACAGGTGGAAGCCGGGTATTATGAAGGGATCTTATCCACAACATCAATATTGACTTTTAAAAAAATTAAGATCTCACCAAACAAAAAAGATAAGCATTTGTTTTTAATGAGCTTTTAATTTCGCTTATTTGAAAAGATCTTATCAAAAAAAGAGCAAGATCTCACCATAAAATTACGATCAATTTAAGTTTTCCAAAGGTTGTTTGCAATTTGCACCCAAGCTCTGTGGAAAACCCGCCCAAGATCAAACAACTTGATCCACAGCTAAGATCTCGATCTTATATAGATAGATCAGAAAAGTTGATCCTTCTTATATAAGCAAAGACCATAGCATTTCCTTCTCTATATATAGAAAGCATAAAATCAATTACCTTATTTGGGTAAATTACACGCGTTTCTATCAATTTTGCACCAGATTGCCTATAAATTAAGCCTACTCTCACAATTATGATTGACTTTCATGCGCGTCGGCTTTAATATCTCGCGCTCGCAATGGCACCTGTGCCAGGATCGCGACCTGCATAGGATGTTTTAACTTTAACCGATCGGATGGATTAGTTATGAAAAGAACTTTTCAACCAAGCGTACTTAAACGCAAGCGTACTCACGGTTTCCGTGCTCGCATGGCTACTAAAAATGGCCGTAAAGTACTAGCACGTCGTCGTGCTAAAGGCCGTAAAGAGCTTTCTGCTTAATATTAAGTGGAAGGTTTAGGCTTCAGCAGGGAGTTACGTCTGTTAACTCCCTCGCATTACTCCCGCATATTTCAAGAGCCAGCTCGTGCAGCTACCCCTGTTTTTACACTATTAGCAAAACCTAATGATGTAGGTCACCCACGTCTTGGATTAACCGTTGCTAAAAAACGTTGTAAAAAAGCCTGTCAACGTAATCGCATTAAGCGTCTTGCCAGAGAAAGCTTTCGCCTCAATAGACATAAGCTAGATAACATCGATATCGTTTTGATGGTCAAAACAGGTGTGGATGAGCAAAGCAATGAAGAGCTTACAAAGCAATTAAATAAACTTTGGCGCAAAATTAACGAACGTTGTAAACCAGGTGCACCAAAACCTAAACACCATAAAAAACGCCCTACCAATAAAAAGCCGAAAAAATAACGGCGCTTTTATACTTCTATATCCGTCCTAACATGGCTATTTTAAGTGAATTAAGGTAAGGTTAGCTCACCTTTTAATCACTCAATTATCGAGTCTACCTCGCGACTATGAAACACGCCTCGAAGACCAAAAGCGAGTGTAAACGATTGGTGGATTATCCGCTTTCGGTAATACGTCTATTTTTGATCATGCTTATTAAAGCCTATCAAAAATTTATCAGTCCCATGCTTGGACCACATTGCCGATTTAATCCAACATGCTCAAGTTATGCAATTCAGGCAATTAATTTACACGGAATTGCAAAAGGGAGTTGGTTAGCGGTTAAACGCATATTAAAATGTCACCCTTTAAGCGCAGGTGGGGATGACCCCGTCCCTGAAAAATCGAATCAAGATAAACAACACGAGAAATAAGAGCTGTTATGGAATCGCAACGCACGTTTTTATTGATCGGATTGCTTTTAGTCTCTTTTTTGCTATTCAGTGAATGGCAAGAGGAACAAGCTCAAAGCAAAGCCGAGACCAGTGCTGTCACACAAGTGGCCACTTCACCTTCAAATAACGACCAAGCGGATATTCCGACTTCTAGCGAAGCGGACGTACCGGTTGCACAAACTCAAGCTGTTCGTTCTGTTATCACAGTAACGACAGATGTGTTTGCAGTTAAAATCGATACAAAAGGTGGTGACATTGTTGAAGCCAAACTACTTCAACATGCAGAAACGCATGGTAGCGATATACCTTACTTACTACTTGGTGAATTTGAAGGGAAGCAATACATTTCACAAAGTGGTCTGATCGGCCTAAATGGTCCAGATGCATCAAGTGAAGGTCGCCCTGTTTACTCGAGCGAGCAAAAGGCATATACCCTATCAGGTGATGAGCTTCGTGTGCCGCTGACATTTGTTGACAAAAAAGGCGTTCAATTTACAAAAACATTTGTATTCAAAGCAGGTCAATATGACGTTGCGCTAGAATATGATGTGGTCAACGCGACAGAAAACCCTGTTCAAGTTCAACTGTACACACAAATCAAGCGTACAGCACAAGACAAAGACAGCATCATGACTCAAACGTATTTAGGAACAGCGTATGGTACACAAGATGAGCCATATGAAAAGTACGCATTTGACGATATGGCCAAAGCGAACCTGAACGAAAATACACAGGGTGGCTATGTGTCATTTATCCAGCATTACTTCGTGAGTGCTTGGGTTCCGCAGCAAGACGTCAACAATACTATTTACAGCTCACTGAGAAACAACCAAGGTATCATTGGTGCTAAAGGCGAACCAGTTAACATTCAAGCTAACTCTGACGCAAAGTTATCGGCCATTTATTATATGGGTCCAAAAGATACCGATGCACTTGAAGCGATCCACGAAGACTTAGATCTGACGGTGGATTATGGTTGGTTATTCTTTATTTCTCAGCCTCTGCTAGTACTACTGAAATTCTTATACGGCATTTTAGGCAACTGGGGTCTAGCTATCATCGGTATTACCGTGATCGTGAAAACTATCCTTTACCCGCTGACAAAAGCACAGTACACATCAATGGCAAAAATGCGTGCATTACAGCCGAAGATGCAGCAATTAAAAGAGCGCTACGGTGACGACCGTCAGAAGTTCGGTCAAGCCATGATGGAAATGTACCGCAAAGAAAAAGTGAACCCTATGGGTGGCTGTTTCCCACTATTACTGCAAATGCCTATCTTCTTAGCGCTATTCTATGTATTCCTAGAGTCCACAGAATTACGTCACGCGGAGTTTGGCTTGTGGCTAACTGACTTATCAGCGATGGACCCATACTACGTGCTACCAATTCTATTTGGTGCAAGTATGTTCTTAACGCAAAAACTTCAACCAATGACCATCACAGATCCAATGCAGCAAAAAGTGATGACTTACATGCCAGTGGTCTTCTCTATCTTCTTTATTTGGTTCCCATCTGGTCTGGTACTTTACTGGTTAGTATCGAACTTAATCTCTATCGCACAGATGCTTATCATTTATCGTGGCATGGAGAAAAAAGGCATCAAAGTACGCGACTAACGCGTAACCGCCTTAAAAACGCCCGCTTCTGCGGGCGTTTTTGATCTTGTACATACAACTAATTCGCTCATCTAAACTCCCTCCACTTATACACTCAATGCACACCATGCCCAGCCAAATCAAAATCGCATCAAGCGCTAGAGCCAAGAGTCAGTCACGCTCAGCAACGGCGCAAAGCAGCTATCAAATACATCTGCACAGCGTTACAACCCCTATACAATGTCGACAAGCCATGTCTCAGTAACTTTTATCAGAAGGCAAAATAACGTCCCATGAATCCGCACAAATGCGCTTTGATATTAAGCATACGCAGCTGTTTGCTGGAATAGAGAGACGATACTTCAATACACCCATTGACCAGATCCAAGTTTGGTCAGATAAATAATCCGTTGCGCACCAGCATGGTTTGCCAACCGAGAAAATTCAGCAAACCAAGCATATACGCGGTGTATTAAGAGGACTTAATTAAACTATTAAAATCAAATAAAACATAGACTTGATAAATTTTGATATCGATTTGATGCCCCTTTGATAGGTATTACAAACGCGCCAGTGCACTCTAACTGCTCATTAACGACATCATAAGAGCACGCATATGGAGCAAACGATTTTAGGGGCATTGACCACGTCAGACATCAATGGCTGGCAAATTCCCGCCGTATTTTTTATCGGCCTACTAACCAGTTTAACCCCCTGTGTATACCCTATTTTACCCATTACCGTTGCCACCTTTGCACCGCAAAAGCACCCTCGCATTGCCCCCCTACTGTACTGTATTGGTTTTGCATTCATTTATGCTGGGCTGGGCTTCATTGCAGCCACAACCGGCAGCCTATTTGGTCAAATAGCAAGTGATCCACTCGTTCTATTAGGGTTTGCCAATGTGTTATTGCTTTTTGCTGCCATAAATAAAGGCTTAGTCACATTACCGACTCAGCGCTTTGCGCTAAAAAATACCAGTGCCGTACCCTTGATCATGGGCATGATCAGCGCATTAGTTGCCGCGCCATGTACCTCGCCTATTCTAGGCGCATTATTGATATTTGTTGCTTCCGCACAGCAACCTCTACTCGGTGCCAGTCTGTTATTTAGTTTTGCGCTGGGCATGAGCACATTGCTGCTACTGGCTGGCACCAGTGCAAGACTACTCGCAGCTCTGCCTAAATCAGGGAAGTGGCTGGCTCACATTAATAACCTCACCGCACTCATGCTCTTAATCATGGCGCAATATTTTCTTATTCAGGCTGGTAAAAGCTGGCTATAGTAACCACAAGGAACCCATTATGAAGTCTTTAGCACCTCTATTCATCTTACTCGGTGTACATACCAACATTTACGCCAACACCTACCCGCCTTTGTTAGCTAATACGCTAGATGGACAAGCGATTTCAAGCCAAGGTCAGGTGACTTATTTGAAGTTTTGGGCCACTTGGTGCGCCTACTGTATAGAAGAAATGCCATTACTTGAACAGAGCTATCAACAAGCCAATACGGGGTATCAAGTCATTTCCGTCAATATTGGGTTCAATCAAAACAAACGCAGCATCACGAATTACCTGAAAAAACATGGCTACCGCTTTCCTACTGTCTTTGACAGCGACGGTAGTATCACACGCCAATATGCGGTATTGGGCACGCCGCAACATATTTTATTAGATGGATCAGGCTATGAGCTTTATCGCAGTGCGCTATTTACCGATGAATTAGCAAGTAAACTGACTGAATTACAAGGAAGAAAATAATGTATATACAAGTAAAACTTGGCCTAGTATTCGCCTTATTTATGGTAACTTGCAAAGTACATGCAACAGCCACCGAATATGTATTTATCAACATCTGGGATGAATATTACCAATCCACCAAATTGCCACAACCATTAGGAAAGCGCATCTTTATCCAGCCAGATATCAATATTGATAAGCCCAGCTTAACGCAGTTTGTCACAGCCAATCCCAGATTTAAGGGGATCCGCATCGATCACAACAATCAGCTCATGTTTAAATTTCAAGTCCGCAAGACCCCGACAAGGGTTGTTGTAAGCGAGGGACGTGTGGTCTTAAAAGAAGCACTTATTAGTAGTGAACCATCAGAAGCCACTTCAAATACCAAGGTACCGTTACAGACATTATCGGGAAAAAGTCTTTCCAAGACATTGATACATCAACAGTATCAGGTACTATTTTTCAGTGACAGCCTCTGTCCATTTCAGCATATTCCCGATTGTGAAAAACGCATTGAGCAAAATAATCAACTCGCTCAACACAATAAGAATGTACTTACGGTGATAAAGCCATTTTATGTAGACAAGCAAAGTGCACTCAATTACCAACAGCGCTTTGGGGTGAAGCACGATATTGTATTTGATACCCATAATCAGTTATTTGAACAGTATCAAATCACTGAGCTTCCCTATTGGGTTTTGTTAGATAATAAGGGGGAAGTCCTCTATCGAGGCACCAACGTACCGCGATAAGTCATCTAATTACTCTAAAATCCATTTACTTTGACAATAAACACTGTAGGGCGCATCCAACAAGTCCAAAATATTTTTATCTGTGTGCCCTACTAAACGTGTAAACTCATCCAATTGCTGCAATAAACCATCACTGTTTCTGAGTGCACTCAACTTCGCTTTTGAATGTGCAGCAAGAGACTCGTTATTTATCATCTGAGCTGCCGCTGAGGTATAAAACAACATGAGATGCGCATCGGTATTATCGCTATCTGCGAGCGCTAATGCCTGCTCTGGTTGACCTTGTTTAAGATGTATATACATCTTTGTGTACTCAGCATAAATCGCCACATCAGCCAATTCAAAACGTTGATATTCCAGTAAAGCCTGTTCAGTCAACGTTTGAGCCGTTTCTAACTCCCCCTGCTTTAACCCAATCCAAGCCAGCATAAGTTGCATGTTTGCACGCGTCAGTGGTGAGATATAGTCAGTCTCAAGTAGTTGGTGATATTGCTGCTTTGCATTATCTAATGCGTTTTGATCGTTTTTCACCAAGCCGATATCCATCCACGCCATCGCCTTGAGTAACTGAAGTTGCTCAGTGGCCGGTAAAAAAGACTCATGTATTTGCACTTGATCTAGATAATATAAGGCTTTTTCACCCTGATGAAGCTGAATATAATAAAACCCCAAGTAAGTGAGTACTTGCACTTTAAAATATTCATTGCCACTATCAGCAACAATATCCAACGCCTCTAATAAACTCTGCTCCCCTTCACTCACGGGCACTAAATAATTTTGCCCATACGCAAATAAGCTGGTTGCCAATTCTAAGTTTGCAGAGATCTGTCGATAGTAGTCTATGGCCTGACTCAGTACTTTTTTACTTTGTACTAGGTTAAGGTGATTTTTTTCCTGTGGGCCGGCAGCTGGTGGGTTTGCAAGATAAAATGAGCGTTGTGCTTCACTGTAAGCAAAAGAGCGACTACCTATGAGTGCATAAGCAGCGTTCATCGCCAAGGTGTAATCTTGCCATTGCAAAGTATGCCAATAAATATCAGCTTGCAGTTGGTAAGCACTGGCGATCAGTTCTATTTGTTGGCTTTGTTGTGCCGCTCTCAGTCCAAGATCTGCACTATTGAGCGCCGCTTCAAACTCCCCCAATGCCTTTTCAAATTTCCCTTTATACAGATGATAACGAGCTTGTAGCCCATCCGGTGCGTCACCCAATGTGATCTTATCAAAGCGAACTTTCGCCTGCGTTACATCCCCTTGCTGCCAAGCTATCTGCGCCAACTCCAATTGTGAAGGTAAATGCTCAGGTACACGCACTAAAGCCGCCTCAAAATACGACCTCGCAAGCTCAGGGCCATACTCGTTCAGCGCTTGTAAACCACGATAGTAATCACTGAGATCTTCTACAGGTTCAGCTGTTTTATTTTCATGATCGGACGTCACTTCTAAAGCCAGTAGCATACGTGTGGCAATTTCACTGAAGTTATGCCCTAACTGCTCGACAATAACATCTGTTGTTCGCCCATCTAGGCTGGCTTGCAGGACAAGTCGTTGCTGTCTCGGTTTCAGAGTGAGCGTTAATGTATGTGGCTGTTTCTCTGTTGGTAGCTTAAGCAGCTCAGGGGCTTGGTTTTTTGGTTTTAATTGATAGTGGTGTTGTAGCTGTGCTTTTAATTCGCTTTCGATGGCGTAGCCCCACCACGCGTTGGCCTCGACTCCCGTTTCATTTTGCAAAGGTAAAATCAATAAGGCCGGTTTTTGCTGAATTTGCTCATTGGATGATAGTGGCCAGATAGCGTGCATTTTGTCCACCGCAAATAGCAAGACAGCAGCGAGGCTCAGTGCCACGCCTATTTGCTTGGCACGTTTTTTTGCGCATTTTTCGGCGTGCACCTCACAGATCCACTGATAGCCTTGTTGTGGTAGCGTTCGAATATAAATAGGACTTTGCGCGTTATCGCCCAATGCTTGGCGTAATTCATTGATACTCTGTGTCAGTGCGGCTTCTCGATATTCACCGTGCTGCCACAGTGCGCTCAATAATGTTTCGCGCTTAATGACTTGGTTGGGATGTGCGAGAAAGTAAGCCAGTAACTGTAAGACTTTAGGACGAAGAAGCTGCTGCGATTGCCCAGTGTATAAAACCAAGCGCTCAGCATCAAAACGAAATGGACCAAATAACAACACGGCTCAGAGTTTCCTTATCTCTACATCTTGCGTAATTGACTCTATTGATTAACTTCCACTATACCTGAGAAATGCCATTTGCTGTACAATTAAGCTCAGAATACACTCATTTAGCAAGAGCCATCATGATTGCACAAGATACAATAGCAGCTCAGGCAACCGCCCCAGGTCGTGGTGGTGTCGGCATCATCCGAATTTCAGGCACAGGTGCCAAACAAGTTGCTGAAAAAATATTAGGTAAATGCCCAAAAACGCGATATGCCGAGTACTTACCTTTTAATACCTTAGCTGGTGAACAGCTTGATCAAGGTATTGCGCTATTTTTCCAAGGCCCAAACTCTTTTACCGGCGAAGATGTGTTAGAACTACAAGGCCATGGTGGGCCAGTTGTCATTGACATGCTGCTCAAAGAAATCAGCCAAATTGACGGAGTAAGATTGGCAAAACCAGGTGAGTTTTCAGAACGTGCATTTATGAATGATAAGCTCGATCTCACCCAAGCTGAGGCCATTGCAGATCTCATCAATGCAACCAGTGAGCAAGCAGCGAAAAGCGCCCTGCACTCTTTACAAGGCGACTTTTCAAAGCACATCAATGTGCTGGTGGAACAAGTGATCCACTTACGTATGTATGTTGAAGCAGCCATTGATTTCCCAGACGAAGAAATCGACTTTTTATCTGATGGCAAAGTGTCTGGTGACTTACAAGCGATCATAGATCAGCTTGCTGAAGTCAGACAACAAGCCAAGCAAGGCAGCATTATGCGTGAAGGTATGCGTGTTGTTATCGCGGGTCGCCCAAACGCAGGGAAATCTTCACTACTCAATGCCTTAGCTGGTCGAGAAGCCGCGATTGTCACTGATATTGCAGGCACTACACGCGATGTTCTGCGAGAACATATTCATATTGATGGCATGCCACTGCATATTATTGATACCGCTGGACTGCGTGAGAGCCCAGATAAAGTCGAGCAAATTGGTATTGAGCGCGCATGGGAAGAGATCAGTGGTGCCGATCACGTGTTATTTATGGTCGATGGCACGGAGACGCTAGAGACAGATCCGCTCAAGATCTGGCCTGAGTTTATGGAGAAACTGCCAAAAGGCATGGATATCACCGTCATTCGCAACAAAATCGATCTATGCGGAGAACAACAAGGACTATGTCAGCAGGGCAACCACCCTGTTTTAAGACTCAGTGCACAGGCCAATGCCGGCGTTGATATACTCAGAGAGCACTTAAAAGCGTGTATCGGATTTACCGGTGCGAACGAAGGTGGCTTTATGGCTCGCCGCCGCCATTTAGATGCATTAGAGCGTGCTGCTGAACATTTAGAAATCGGTCAGACACAACTAGAAATGCATATCGCAGGCGAGATCTTAGCTGAAGAGCTGCGCTTAACGCAGCAATACCTTAATGAAATTACCGGTGAGTTCACCTCAGACGATCTACTCGGTAAGATATTCAGCTCATTCTGTATTGGTAAGTAACCAATCTCACATGTGCTCTTAGCGATGGCGTTTAAACACCGCAGACCAAGGGGCTGGCAATTTTGCCACCCACTTGGTGTATGCCTTGCTAAAAGTGGTTTTACCCAGCACCGAAATAGACAATCCCACTAAGATAATCCCTCCCCCAATTAGCTCGACTTTATTTAGTTTTTCACCCAGCAACAAATTCGCACCAATAACCCCAACCACAGGGAGAAGTAATGCAAAAGGTGCAACGCTCGCACTCGGGTAATTCACCATCAACCATCCCCAAAATGCAAATACCACTAGTGTAGAGATATAACCCACATACATGAGAGAGAACCAAGTTTGATCTGTCATAGCTAACAATAAGGTAATTGGATCATTGCTTTCATATAAATAAGACAGTGCGAAAAGAGGAACTGGCGGAATAAGACTCACCTATACCATAAAATGCAACAAGTTAACCTTACCTGCATACTTTATAGCAATATTGGCCATCGACCAGAAAACGGCAGCCCCCAACAACAGCACAACGCCAAACAAGGTCGCACTACCGCCTGATGCAACAAAAAAGAGAGAAAAGCCACTGCAAGCGATAATAATGCCTAACAATTGAAAGCCATTTAAACGCTCACGAAACAAAAGAACACTCAGGATCACTGTAAAGATAACTTGAGCTTGAAGTAACAGTGAAGATATTCCAGCCGATGCATCGGACTGCATAGCAATAAACAGCAGACTAAATTTCATCACGCCTAAAAATAAACCAACAAGTATGACATGATAGACAGGTGTCTTTGGGAAAGGCACAAAGAAAACAGCAGGTGCAGCACAAATAAGAAAGCGCATACCGGAAAATAAAAAAGGCGGTAACTGCTCTAAGCCTAATTTAATGGCAGAAAAATTAACTCCCCAAATAAAGACAACCAATAAAGCGATTACAACACTTTTCATATCCACCAATACCACCACATCCGTTGCACAGCAAACTGATTCAAATTGTACCGCTAGTGTTTTAACGAAATCACACAGTGAGCAAAATAGCAATTGGTTAATAGGCCAAATCTATACGGAGCTACACAGATTTGTAATGACATTCGATCATCGTAAACTCGAAAATTATCTAAAAAGCCTGCTTTTACTGGTTATAACTCAACCAACATCCAATTTGATAGACAAAAGATGATCATTCTCTACTCACACACCAAAAAGCAGCTTAGGTGCACCAGTGTCGTTATAACATGCCCACCTTATCACTGAAATAGACTGTCAGCATGCAAAATAGTATCGGACATAATGAAAATGATTATATGCTGATACACACCATAAATGACGGAAAAGATAGAAATCTATCACTTCAATACATGAATACCCTGTCAAAATAAGGGGATCTCACCGACAAATAAAACTTTTTTAGAATATTTACTTATATTGATCTAATTTTATAGATCTAAAAAAGTAGATCACCGAAGGCGATAAGATCGTTATCCATGGGATAATTATCCACACCCGCTAAAATGAGACTGTTTTTTGTGCATCAGCCTATTAACCAAGCATACCAACACCTCATTGCCACACTGATTACCCCCTGTTTATCCACAAAAATTAAGCCACAAAGCACCAAGGAATAATTTATTAAGTCATTATTAATCAATGGTATATATAAAACAACTCACAATAGGACACAAATCACACTGAAAAATTTTATCCCAAGACTTAAGTAACACTTTACTTCTGATCAATCCACATTAATATGGCCAGCATACAAGATTAAAAAACGAATCATAATGCGCAATATTGAGATCATTATCGGTAGCCAAATGGGCTCTGCTGAATACGTCGCAGAACAATTAGCTGAAGATCTAAGTACACGATCTTTCAACTGTAATTTACATGAACAGCCTGATTTATCAGAGTGTAATAGCCATACATGGTTGCTTGTCACCTCTACATATGGCGCAGGTGATTACCCAGAGAATCTATTGCCCTTTATCTCACAGCTGACTGAAGCGTCAGATCTAAGCCATATCAGCTTTGCAATTATAGGTATTGGTGACTCCAGTTATGACACTTATAACTATGCGGCAACAAACAGTGAAAAGCTGCTGGTGGAGAAAGGTGCGCAAATACTGATCCCCACACTGAAAATTGATGTGTTAGATGAAGCATTGCCTGAAGATACGGCACTGGCATGGCTGCCTCAATTAAGTGAGGTGATAGAGAAGAATATATAAAGATCAGTTCTACATAACTTATCCACAAATTTTGTTATTTTAAACACCATATGTGGATAACCTTTGATCTAACTGCTGATCTAGTATTACTTATCCATTGGATAAATTTAATCGGATTTGTGCCTGTGTATAAATAGCCTTTTTGATCAAAGCTTATACGCCCTTAGATCCGATCTAATTCACACTATATGATCCGACCTAAGCTTATGGATCATAATAGGAATATAACCTTATACACAGATCTGGCTCTGCTTAAATATAAGATCAATAAAGATCTTTAAAAAGATCCTTATATATATTTAAGTGATCCATTTTGAGTTCAGGTTAAAATTTAATCGTTTCACTTCTGCGTTTTTCTAGGTAGAATACGCACCCTTTCGAAATTTGCTGGTTGTTTTTAAGTAGGATCCCGTAAATGATTTATCATGAACATTTTGACGTAATCGTGGTTGGTGGCGGTCATGCTGGTACTGAAGCTGCATTAGCTGCAGCTCGTATGGGTATGAATACCTTATTGTTAACTCACAATATGGACACTTTAGGCCAAATGTCTTGTAACCCAGCGATCGGCGGGATCGGTAAAGGGCATCTTGTTAAAGAAATTGATGCACTAGGTGGTGCGATGGCTCAAGCCATTGATAAGGGCGGGATCCAATTTAGAACTCTGAATTCATCTAAAGGTCCTGCGGTAAGAGCAACTAGAGCACAGGCCGATCGCGCATTGTATAAAGCGGCGATCCAAGATACTTTACAAAATCAGGAAAACTTGAAAATTTTCCAGCAAAGCTGTGATGATCTCATTGTTGAACAAGATCAAGTAAAAGGCGTAGTTACCCAAATGGGGCTACGTTTTAGTGCCCAATCAGTTGTTTTAACTGTAGGCACATTCTTAGGTGGGCAAATTCACATTGGCCTTGAAAATTACAAAGGCGGAAGAGCAGGGGATCCACCTTCAATCGCGTTAGCGCATCGATTACGTGAATTACCATTTCGTGTAGATCGACTAAAAACCGGCACTCCTCCACGAATTGATGCAAGAACGGTTGATTTTTCAGTGATGCAAGAGCAACCGGGTGATACACCAACCCCGGTGTTTTCATTTTTAGGTAAGCAATCTGATCACCCACAGCAGATCCCGTGTTATATCACTTACACAAATGAAAAAACACATGATGTGATCCGTGAAAATCTGCACAGATCACCAATGTATGCAGGTGTGATCGAAGGGATTGGACCGAGATATTGTCCGTCTATTGAAGATAAAATAGTACGTTTTGCAGACAAAGAAAAACATCAGATTTTTGTTGAACCTGAAGGGCTAACGTCCTATGAGTTATACCCGAATGGTATTTCCACCAGCTTACCTTTTGATATCCAATTAGATATCGTGAGATCAATTAAAGGATTCGAAAACGCACATATTTGCCGTCCAGGTTATGCGATTGAATATGATTTCTTCGATCCAAGAGACTTAAAACAGTCTTTAGAGACCAAATTTATTAATGGTTTATTTTTCGCAGGTCAAATTAACGGCACTACGGGTTACGAAGAAGCCGGTGCACAAGGCTTGATTGCGGGTATGAATGCCGCATTACAAGTGAAAGGTGAAGATGCTTGGACGCCGCGCCGAGATGAAGCATACACAGGCGTTTTAATTGATGACCTTGCTACTTTAGGTACAAAAGAACCGTATCGTATGTTTACTAGCCGTGCAGAATACCGTTTGTTATTACGTGAAGACAATGCTGATTTGCGCTTGACTGAAAAAGGCCGTGAACTAGGCTTGGTCAATGATGAACGTTGGGCCGCTTACAATGATAAGTTGGAAGTCATGGAGCAAGAGTCACAACGTTTACGTTCGACTTGGATCCACAAAGATCACGAAGCATTAGATCAAGTCAATGCGTTGCTTAAATCGCCACTAACCAGAGAGGCAAGTTTAGAGGATCTGATCCGTCGACCTGAGGTCAGCTATCGCGAACTGATGACGATCGATGGCTTGGCCAGTGAGCACGAAAATTGGCAAGCATTAGAACAGGTTGAAATTCAAACCAAGTATGCAGGTTACATTGCGCGTCAACAAGATGAGATAAATAAACAGCTTCGCCATGAGGAAACTTTACTGCCAGCTGAGTTTGATTATAGCCAAGTAAGTGGCTTGTCAAATGAAGTTGTGGCTAAGCTCACTGATGCGCGTCCGCAAACGATTGGTCAAGCTTCACGTATTTCTGGTATCACCCCAGCGGCTATTTCGCTATTATTAGTGTATCTGAAAAAGCAAGGGCTGTTGCGCAAGTCGGCGTAACAGCGATGGAAAACTGTGTTACTAGAACAACTCAATGCTTTGTTAGCTGAAACGGAGATTTCGCTGACCGAAAATCAAAAACAGCAGCTTGTCGATTATGTCGGGCTGCTCGACAAATGGAATAAAGCTTACAACCTAACTTCAGTACGTGATCCAAAAGAGATGATGGTAAAACACATCTTGGACTCGCTTGTGGTTGCCCCGCATCTTAATGGCAAACACTATATCGATGTTGGTACAGGCCCTGGATTACCGGGTATCGTCTTAGCGATAGCCTTGCCGGACACCGAATTTGTACTGTTGGATAGCCTCGGAAAAAGAGTACGTTTTTTAACCCAAGTAAAACATGCGCTTGGATTAAAAAATGTCACCCCAGTCCAGTCACGTGTTGAAGAATATCAGCCAAGTGTTAAATTAGACGGTGTGTTGAGTCGTGCGTTTGCATCACTGCAGGATATGGTCCAATGGTGTACGCATTTAATTGACTCTTCGGGACGATTCGTTGCACTGAAAGGAATGTATCCGCAAGAAGAATTGGACAGTCTGCCTGAAGGTATTTCTTTGGAGCAAAATGTCACCTTGCAGGTACCCAATCTTGAAGGTGAGCGCCATTTAATTATTCTTACTAAAGACTAAACTCGAGGATACTGTGGCTAAAGTCATTGCAATTGCAAACCAAAAGGGTGGTGTTGGCAAAACAACCACTGCGGTGAACCTTGCTGCCTCGATGGCGGCAACCAAAAGAAAAGTACTGCTGATAGATTTAGACCCGCAGGGCAATGCGACAATGGGCAGTGGTGTTGATAAATATGGTGAAGTAGCTACCATCTACGATTTACTCATTGAAGAAACGCCGATTAAAGAGGTTATCTGCACAGACACATCTGGTGAATATCATTTAATTGCAGCCAATGGCGATGTGACGGCTGCAGAAGTCAAATTGATGGAACTGTTTGCCCGCGAAGTACGCCTGCGTAATGCCATTGAATCAGTGCAAGATGAGTACGAATTTATTTTCATTGATTGCCCGCCGTCTTTGAATATGTTGACCGTTAATGCGATGGCTGCGGCTGACTCCGTCATGGTACCGATGCAGTGCGAATACTACGCGCTTGAAGGTTTGACTGCATTAATGGATACAATCACGCAATTATCAAAACTGGTAAACCCTGAACTGCAAATTGAAGGGATCTTGCGTACTATGTATGATCCTCGTAACCGATTGGCAAACGATGTTTCTGAGCAGCTTAAACAGCACTTTGGCGAGAAAGTATACCGAACGGTGATCCCGCGCAATGTACGTTTGGCTGAAGCGCCAAGTTTTGGCGCACCTGCAATGTATTATGATCGCGCATCAAGTGGTGCAAAAGCGTATCTTGCATTAGCGGGAGAAATGTTGCGTCGTCAAGAAAAACAAGCCGCTGCTGTAGCATAAGAGGATAATAACAAGATGTCGGTGAAAAAAAGAGGATTAGGGCGTGGTTTAGATGCATTGTTAAGCTCTGCAAAACCACCTGCGGGGGCAACACAATCAGAGGCACCTAAAGCCCCTGACGTTGAGGCTTCATCAGCACCTGTTAGCCAACCATCTGAAACATCTGAGCAAGAATTACAGCGATTACCGATTGAGTTTCTAAAGCGTGGCAAATATCAACCACGTAAAGATATGTCAGAAGAGGCACTGGAAGAATTAGCGAATTCTATTCGTGCACAGGGCGTATTACAGCCAATCGTTGTGCGGCAATTGGCAGCTGAGCAATATGAAATCATTGCGGGTGAGCGCCGTTGGCGTGCATCACAACTTGCGGGTTTAGATGTGGTGCCCTGTATCATTAAAGATGTTGAAGATGATGCGGCGGTTGCCATTGCACTGATTGAAAACATTCAGCGTGAAGATCTCAATGCCATGGAAGAAGCGGTTGCCTTAGATCGTTTGCTCAATGAATTTGATTTAACCCACCAGCAAGTCGCGGACGCTGTCGGCAAATCGCGTACAACCGTGACTAATTTGTTACGTTTAATCAATCTCAATGATGATGTGAAAATCTTGTTAGAACATGGTGATATTGAAATGGGCCATGCTAGGTGTCTATTGTCGCTACAAGGTGAAGCACAATCAGAAGCTGCTCGTACTGCTGTAGCAAAAGGCCTGACAGTACGTGAAACTGAGAAATTGGTTCGCGCTATGCAAGAACCGGTGGTTAAAAAAGAAACTAAAGAAAAAGACCCAGATGTCAAACTGTTAGAACAGCAGCTCGCAGAAAATTTGGGCGCAAAAGTCGAGATAAACTACAATCAAAAAGGCAAAGGGAAATTGGTTATTTCTTACGCTGATCTTGATGAATTAGACGGTATTCTTGGGCGGATCCACCCAGATTTACAACAACCCTCCTAAAGGTCAAAATTGCGACGAAATGAGCGCTTAAATTATGCTGCATTTCGTCGCGTCAAGTTGCAAATTGAGCAGAAATCAGTATAATTTCGCCAGTTTTTATACCCTGATAAATTTTAGCGTCATTAAGGTTAATATAAAGTGACTCATTCGTTAGCTGGCCCGTATAGACGCGCCGCATTAAAAGGTGTCTTGCTTCAGGGTATCGTAGCATTAGTAGCTGCAGTAATAGTTTTAGTAGGTTGGGGAGCCCATGCAAGCCTGTCAGCATTGGTTGGCGGACTCGCAATTGTGTTTCCGAACCTAGTATTTGCCTTGTATTCATTTCGATTTGTCGGAGCGAGCAAAGCAAATCAAGTGTATGACTCGTTAAAACGAGGCAAAGGATTAAAATTTTTGCTAACCATTTGCATATTTGCACTGGCGTTTAAACATTTGAGTGTCATGGCGTTGCCATTTTTCTGTTGTTACATACTAGTGATGTTTTCGCAGTGGCTAGCACCGATTTTTTTTAATCATTAACTTTTGGGATAAAACATGGCTGCAGAAGAAGTTACTCTATCAAGCCATATTCAGCACCACTTGACCAATGCCAAGATGTGCTCGACCGATGCCGGTCTTGCCTTCAATAAAGCATGTGCGGATAGTGGATTCTGGACATGGCACATAGATACCCTCGCATGGTCAATCGGTTTAGGTCTGGTTTTTTTATGGATCTTCCGAAGCGCCGCTAAAAAATCCACTACTGGTGTACCTGGCAAATTTCAGTGCTTTATTGAGATGATTGTTGAGTTCGTTGGCGACAACGTACGCGATACTTATCACGGTAACAGCAAGTTAATTGCTCCACTGGCCCTAACAATCTTTGTTTGGGTGTTCTTAATGAACTTAATGGACTTGATTCCTGTTGATTTCCTACCTGCATTTGCTGGCTTTGTTGGCGAAACTGCATTTGGTATGGACTCACACGATGTATACATGAAAATTGTACCGACAACTGACTTAAATATGACGGCTGCATTAGCAATCGGTGTATTCCTTCTGATGATCGGTTATTCAATTAAAATCAAAGGCATCGGTGGTTTTATTGCTGAGCTAACGCTTCACCCGTTCAGCACTAAAAACAAGCTTGGTATGGTTTTCCTTATCCCTTGTAACTTGTTACTTGAAACTATCGCGTTGTTTGCTAAGCCTTTCTCGCTAGCACTACGTTTGTTCGGTAACTTGTACGCGGGTGAGATGATCTTCATCTTGATCGGTGCAATCGGCTTGATGCAGTTACCACTGCACTTTATCTGGGCGGCTTTCCACATCTTAGTTATCGTTCTACAGGCATTCGTATTTATGATGCTTACGATCGTATACCTGAGCATGGCAAGTGCTAAAGATAGCCACTAAGAATATAATTTTTAAAAGATTTTTTAACTTTAACTTTAATTTACAAATGAAACTTTGGAGAAAAAAATGGAACTAGTATTAGGTCTTAAGCTTATCGCTGTTGCTTTACTTATCGGCTTCGGTGCAATCGGTACTGCTATCGGCTTCGGTAACATGGGTGGTAAATTCCTAGAAGCATGTGCTCGTCAGCCTGAGCTTGCGCCTTCACTACAAGTTAAAATGTTCATCCTAGCTGGTCTAATCGATGCGGTAGCGATGATCGGTGTTGGTATCGCTATGTACATGTTGTTCGCGCTTTAATTTTTAAGACAATAGCTGAATCGAACAACTGTCAAGTAAGGAGGAGCGGTCGTGAACTTAAACGCCACTCTAATAGGTGAATTAATTGCATTTACGGTGTTCGTACTTTTCTGTATGAAGTACGTATGGCCACCGCTAAATGGTGCAATTGAAGCTCGCCAGAAGAAAATTGAAGATGGTTTAGCTGCCTCTGATAAAGCTGAAAAAGATCTTGAGCAAGCGCGTGAACAAGCTGCTGAGCAGCTTAAAGAAGCAAAGACTCAAGCGGCTGAAATCATTGAGCAAGCTAAAAAGCGTGCTGCGCTTATCGTTGACGAAGAGACAACTCGTGGTCAACAAGAGCGTGAGAAGATTATTGCTCAAGGACACTCTGATATCGAAACAGAGCGTAACCGCGTAAAAGAAGAGCTACGTACTCAAGTAGCAACTCTTGCCGTGGTTGGCGCTGAAAAGATTTTAGAGCGTGAAATCAATCAAGACGCACATAGCGATATCGTTGATAAGCTAGTTGCTGAGCTTTAATTAGGAGGGTATGAGCATGTCTGAATTGACTACTATCGCTCGCCCATACGCTAAAGCGGCTTTTGAACTTGCTGTTGAAAAAGGCACAGTTGAAGCTTGGAATGAAATGCTGTTCTTCGCCGGTCAAGTGACCAGCGATGAACAGGTTCAGACACTACTAGGTAGCCTTGCTACTCAAGCAGAGCAGTCTGAAATCATCATCAAGCTATGTGCTGAACAACTCGACGAGCAAGGTCAAAATCTTATCAAGCTGATGGCCGAAAATGAGCGTTTATCTGCAGTCCCTGCAGTTGCTGATTTATTCGCTGAATTTAAAGCGGATTATGACAAAGAGATCGACGTTACTGTGGTTTCTGCAACTGAACTTGCTCAAGAGCAGCAAGATAAATTGGGCGCTGCGTTAGAAAAACGTTTCGCACGCAAAGTTAAGCTGAATTGTAGCATCGATGAAACCGTAGTAAGCGGTTTGGTTATTAAGGCTGGCGATACCGTAATTGACGGTAGCGTACGCGGTAAATTAGACCGCTTAGCAGTGTCGCTACAATCGTAATTGGGAAAAAGAGCATGCAACTTAATTCCACAGAAATTTCTGCACTGATCAAGCAGCGTATTGAGCAGTTTGAAGTTGTAAGTGAAGCACGTAACGAAGGTACTATCGTATCTGTTACTGATGGTATCATCCGCATCCACGGTCTAGCTGACTGTATGCAAGGTGAGATGATCGAGCTTCCTGGCAACCGTTATGCTATCGCACTAAACCTTGAGCGCGACTCAGTAGGTGCAGTAGTAATGGGTCCTTACGCAGACCTTAAAGAAGGCGTAAAAGTACAATCTACAGGTCGTATCCTTGAAGTACCAGTAGGCCGTGGTCTACTAGGTCGTGTTGTTAACACACTAGGTGCACCAATCGATGGTAAAGGTGCACTAGACAACGATGGTTTCGAACCTGTTGAAAAAATTGCACCAGGTGTAATCGAGCGTCAATCAGTAGATGAGCCAGTACAAACTGGTTATAAGTCTATCGATGCGATGATCCCAGTTGGTCGTGGTCAGCGTGAGCTAGTTATCGGTGACCGTCAGACTGGTAAAACTGCACTTGCAATCGATGCAATCATCAACCAAAAAGACACAGGCGTTAAGTGTGTGTACGTAGCGGTTGGTCAAAAAGCATCTACTATCGCAAACGTAGTACGTAAATTAGAAGAGCACGGTGCACTTGAAAACACTATCGTTGTTGTTGCATCTGCTTCTGAATCAGCAGCGCTACAATACCTAGCGCCATTTGCTGGTTGTACTATGGGTGAATACTTCCGTGACCGCGGTGAAGACGCACTAATCGTATATGATGATCTTTCTAAGCAAGCTGTTGCTTACCGTCAGATCTCACTACTACTTAAGCGTCCACCAGGCCGTGAAGCATACCCAGGTGACGTATTCTACCTTCACTCACGTCTTCTAGAGCGTGCATCACGTGTAAACGCTGATTACGTTGAGAAGTTCACTAACGGTGAAGTGAAAGGTAAAACAGGTTCATTGACGGCATTGCCAATCATTGAAACTCAAGGTGGTGACGTTTCTGCATTCGTACCTACTAACGTTATCTCAATCACCGATGGTCAGATCTTCCTAGAAACTGACTTATTCAACGCAGGTATCCGTCCAGCTGTTAACGCTGGTATCTCGGTATCTCGTGTAGGTGGTGCAGCGCAAACTAAAATCGTTAAGAAACTAGGTGGTGGTATCCGTCTAGCGCTAGCTCAGTACCGTGAACTAGCGGCGTTCTCTCAGTTCGCTTCTGACCTTGACGATGCAACGCGTGCACAGCTTGAGCACGGTGAGCGTGTAACAGAGCTAATGAAGCAGAAGCAATATGCACCTATGTCTGTTGCTGAAATGTCTCTGTCTCTATTTGCTGCTGAGAAAGGCTTCCTACAAGACATCGAAATCAACAAGATTGGTGATTTCGAAGAAGGCCTAATTGGTTTCGCAAACAGCACATACGCAGCGCTGATGACTCAAATCAACGAAACTGGTAACTACAATGCTGAGATTGAAGCGCAACTTAAAGAACTTCTAGAGAAGTTCAAGTCGACGCAAACTTGGTAATTTAGTTATTCATGGTGACTTCGGTCACCACTGATTCGGAGAGAGAGTCATGGCCAGCGGAAAAGAGATAAAAAGCAAGATCGGGAGTATTAAGAATACTCAGAAGATCACCAGCGCGATGGAAATGGTTGCCGCTTCTAAAATGAAGAAGGCACAAGACCGTGTGGCATCAAGCCGTCCATACGCTGAGAACTTACGCAAAGTGATCGGTCGTATTGCTCAAGCAAATCTTGACTTCAACCATCCGTTCCTAGAGGAACGTGATGTGAAGCGAGTTGGTTACATTGTTATCTCAACTGACCGTGGTCTGTGTGGTGGTTTGAACTCAAATGAGTTTAAGAAGATCACATTAGACGTTAAGGCGTGGAAAGAAAAAGGCGTTGATGCCGAATTTGCTACTTTAGGTAGCAAGGCAGCTGGTTTCTTCCAACGTTTTGGCGGTGAGTTACTCGCTAAAAAAGCGGGTCTTGGAGATGCTCCTTCAGTACAGGACGTAGTAGGTCCAGTTAAAGTAATGTTAGATGCATTTACTGAAGGCAAAATTGACCGCTTGTTCGTTGTGTACAACAAATTTGTGAACACAATGAAGCAAGAGCCAACGATCGAACAGTTATTACCTTTGCCAAAAGCTGAAGAAGAAGTATCAGCCCACGCTTGGGATTACTTATATGAGCCGAGCCCAGAAGCGATCTTAGAGACGCTACTGGTACGTTTCATTGAGTCACAGGTGTACCAGGGTGTAGTAGAAAATGCTGCATCTGAACAGGCTGCCCGTATGGTTGCGATGAAAGCCGCAACTGATAACGCAGGCGACCTAATGGATGAGCTGCAACTTGTTTACAACAAAGCACGTCAGGCTGCAATCACACAAGAAATCAGTGAGATTGTTGGCGGTTCGGCTGCTGTATAACGCTTCGGCAAAGTTTAACGAGAGGAATAGACATGAGTTTAGGTAAGGTCGTCCAAATTATCGGCGCCGTTGTGGACATCGAGTTCCCACAAGACAACGTGCCAGCCGTATATGACGCACTAAAAGTTACAGAAGGCGACCTAGCTGGTTTGACACTAGAAGTGCAACAGCAGTTAGGTGGCGGTGTGGTACGTGGTATCGCACTTGGTACTACAGACGGTCTACGTCGTGGTATCTCAGTAGAAGGCACAGGCGAGCCAATCAAGGTTCCAGTTGGTACAAAGACCCTAGGTCGTATCATGGACGTATTAGGTCAGCCTATTGATGAAGCAGGTCCAATTGGTGAAGAAGAGCGTATGTCAATTCACCGTGCTGCGCCTTCATACGAAGATCAATCAAGTTCAGTTGAGCTACTAGAAACAGGTATCAAGGTAATCGACCTTGTATGTCCGTTCGCAAAAGGTGGTAAAGTTGGTCTATTCGGTGGTGCCGGTGTTGGTAAAACCGTAAACATGATGGAACTTATCCGTAACATCGCAATCGAGCACAGCGGTTACTCTGTATTCGCAGGTGTTGGTGAGCGTACGCGTGAGGGTAATGACTTCTACCATGAGATGAACGACTCAAACGTACTAGACAAAGTATCGCTAGTATACGGTCAGATGAACGAGCCACCGGGTAACCGTCTACGTGTTGCACTAACGGGTCTAACGATGGCTGAGAAGTTCCGTGACGAAGGTCGTGACGTACTTTTCTTCGTAGATAACATCTACCGTTACACGCTTGCAGGTACTGAGGTATCAGCACTACTAGGTCGTATGCCTTCAGCGGTAGGTTACCAGCCAACTCTTGCAGAAGAGATGGGTGTACTACAGGAGCGTATCGCATCGACTAAGACTGGTTCAATCACTTCAATCCAAGCGGTATACGTACCTGCGGATGACTTGACTGACCCGTCACCAGCTACAACGTTCGCGCACTTAGATGCAACAGTTGTACTTTCACGTGACATCGCGTCTCTAGGTATCTACCCTGCGGTAGACCCACTAGATTCAACTTCACGTCAGCTTGACCCTCAAGTAATCGGTAACGAGCACTATGAGACAGCACGTGGCGTTCAGACTGTACTTCAGCGTTATAAAGAGCTGAAAGACATCATCGCGATCCTAGGTATGGACGAGCTATCTGACGAAGATAAGCAAGTTGTATCTCGTGCACGTAAAATCCAGCGTTTCCTATCTCAGCCGTTCTTCGTTGCTGAGGTATTCACAGGTGCACCTGGTAAATACGTATCTCTTAAAGACACAATCTCTGGCTTTAAGGGCATCCTAAACGGTGATTACGATGATATGCCTGAGCAGGCATTCTACATGGTTGGCTCAATCGACGAAGCAGTTGATAAAGCTAAAAACATGTAATTTAGGAGGTTGTTATGGCAATGACAGTACACCTTGATGTAGTAAGTGCAGAGCAGAATTTATTCTCTGGTGCTGTGGCTACAATTCAAGTGACAGGTAGTGAAGGTGAACTTGGTATTCACCCTGGCCACGCGCCACTCCTGACTGGCCTAAAGCCTGGTATGGTACGTTTGGTTAAAGAAGATGGTGCTGAAGAGTTCATCTACGTTGCAGGCGGTACGCTTGAAGTTCAACCTAAGACAGTAACTGTTCTAGCGGACGTTGCTATTCGTGGTGAAGAACTTGACGAGCAGGCTGCTGAAGAAGCTAAACGTGAAGCTGAAGCACAGCTTGCTTCAGGTACTGCAAGCGAGCTGGATTACCAGCGTGCCGCTATGCAGCTTGAAGAAGCGCTTGCCCAGCTACGACTACTTCGCCAGCTGCGTAAATAAGCAGCCACCTATCTGGTTTGAAACCCACATGCTGACAAGCATGTGGGTTTTTTTATATCTGTTGCTTTATCTACATTATTTATTACAGTGTTTTGGTTAATTTTGGTAAGTGATCACAGATACATTGAGAAGTTGATGCATGTATTGTGAATAAAAAACGAACCGGTAACTTATTACTTTTTAACACAATCCTCTCGTACCAGTTACATCTATTCATATATTCGCTTGAGTAAAACATGGCTTTGAGTAAAATGGGTATTCGTTAGCAGCCTACTCGTTTAATACTCACCATGAATGAAGTAAAATTTTCTAGGCAAGTAAAGGAAGTCAAATTTGGCGAATGGGTGCTTGATCCTAAGCGCCAATGTATTTGTGATGGTGACACTACTCGTGAGTTGGAACCGTTATTATTTCGCTTATTGTGCTATTTGATAATTAACAATGAGCAAATTATTACGCGGCAAGACTTGGTAGACGATGTATGGAGCCAGAATTATGTTGATGATAATGCGATTAATCGTGCCATGTCGGAGTTGCGAAAGATTTTGAAATCTGACAAACAACGCGGCATTGTCGTAAAAACGCATTATCGTAAAGGGTATAGTTTTTTTCTTGAACCTGAAATCATATACTATTCTGATAAGCCCACCCAAACTCACTCAGATTCTCATTCAGGCAGTGTCTCTGCAAGCATACCACCAGTCTCTAAAATTGAACCCACCAGTGATAGTGAAAGGGCGCCTAGTCGTTTTACATGGTTATTTAAAGGGGCTGCACTGTGCTGTGTTGTTGGGCTAACTGTCGCGGCAGGAATAAAGCTTGGTGTTGATGAGCAAGAAACAATCACGCCCAGTATCGTTACTCAAGATCAACCTATAAGGGAACACGTTCTGTCATGGGTGCAAGGCCGCTATACTTTACTTAATCTATCTCCTAATGATGCCATGGTGGCCTATTCCTTTATAAAACGCGATACTAACTATTATTCATTGGTGGTCAAAAACCTAAAAAGTGGCCACGAGCGCAGGTTGGGTGAGCAAGGCGTCAACTATTACCCGGTAGGGTGGTCGGTGGACTCCAATACCATTTATTACAGAATAGTGGATGGTGATAAGTGCCAAGTGTGGCAATTAAATGCGGACTTTAACTCAGGCAGTGAGTACTTATTTGACTGTAAAATAAATAGTATGACAGGTGGCGAGATTAATCAGGGGCGCCTTGTTTATGCTAAAAGTGGCTATCGCAATAGGGATGAATTATCTGCATTAACTAACCGGGATTTGGCTACTGGAGAGGAGTTTCAAATTACTTCTCCAAATTTGAACTCCTATGGCGATCGCTTTTTAACTTATATTCCAGAAAAAGAAATTATCTTGTTTGAGCGACGTCAGTACGATACCAATGAACTGTATATGACGGATCCTGATGGGGGAAATCAGGTTAAAATTTATGATTCACCATCGCGTATTTGGGGGCTCAACTATGACGAAAAGACGGAACAGTTAGTATGGTTCAACAATATTGAGAATGTTGTTTATGGCTTTTCTCTTAGTGAAATGCGTTTAGTAAAAGCGCAGAAATTGTTGACTGATCAGTCTTATGCAAATTATGAGATACTCAATAGCCGCGATTTATTAATGACAAGTTATCCATTCGTATTAGATATCTATAGCTTAAATACACAAGGTAGCGCGCTTGAGCCACTCATTAATAGCAAGCGCGAAGACACCAAAGCGGTAGAAGTCCCTGAAGGGTTTTTGTTCTTAACACGTTTAGGTGATGTACAACAAATACATCAAATGAGCCGTGATGGCAAAGTTAAACTTCTGGGTTTACCAAATGCAAAATATAAGGCGTTGCGCTACAACCAGGCAACGAATGAGATATTGGTTCAATATGCGCGTAAAATTGAAGTGTATAGCCTAAGTGATTTATCTCTAACTATGTCAAAGTCTGTCGATGGCACACTGGTATCAGTAGAGTATTTAAGTGATGAAGAAATTAGCTATACCGTGATTGATGAGCAGAAGGTCAATAGCAGTGCATACGTGTGGTCTAGCGTGGACGGGCATGTGAGAAAACTTCCAATGCAAAGTACATTGTGGTTGGATCGTCTAGATGAAGATACGCTTATTACGCTCTCCTCTAACGACATTATTTCAGCATTTGATTTGCTCAGTGGTGAGGTGATCCATCGCGTGGAATTGCTTCCTGCAAAATATAAGCATTCGGTTGCTATTTTAGACGGGACTGTCTATCACTCAAATGGCAAGCGCATTTTTAAAATTGACTTTTCGTCGGATGTGCCAATTAAGACAATTTACACAGTCGATGACCCTAAACTATTTATAGAGCAAATACGAGGTTCTAAATCAGGTCAACTGATCGCCGATATTATAAAGACTGTAGACAATCAATTGCTAAAAGTGTCGATGATAAACTCAAACAAAGGTCTTAATTAGCTTGGATAGCTCGGCCTTTGTGTGATGGGGTTCCACGGTACTTTATCGCGAATATCTCTTTGAAGGTCTGCTTAGGGCGGCCTTCGGGATGAATTGATTTACTGACCTCTTTTTGGCTTACATTGTGATATTCGCTTGAGCAAGAGAAAAGCCACTAACTAAACAGTGGAGCTCTGGTTACTCGACCGCCAGCTTCCTCATGTTTTGTAGCACGTCTTGTAACCCTGTGTTGTTAACTGCCACCATCTTATTCCTTATCAAAAGAAAAGAGGGCGTAGGTGTGTTAACAAGGCAGTCAAAACAGCTATGGCCAATAACGAATGAGCGATAATCTAAAAGAGGTTCTTGTAGATAAAGACAAGCTTAAAATAGTCGGTACAGTCAGGTTTTTTATAACTCTGTCGTAATATTGTTTGTTTTACTGATCCCCATTCACTATCAAATACATTGACCATAAATCGCGTGCTGTATCCCAAATTATTTTTTGTGCTTTCACTTTTTGCTCAGTTTGGGGGTTGGCACTACCTTCTTTATTCGACCTAGATAACATTCTAACCTAAAGGATTGTCTTTTGTTCTGTCTAAGCACCTATGAATAATGTAACGGCTAAGTGTGGCTACAGGTATCTTTTCTACTTATCGATAAACGGCACTATAAAGAGAGTGAAAAGTTACCTTTTTGTTTTTTGAGCGCTTGCTTCATTGCCTTTGTTGATTTCATTTGGAGAAATATCAGCCTTTTTCTAGGAGGCTATGGCTTTTTTATCGAGTTTTGCACTTTGACTACTCACTTTGTTCACAGCGCCATTTTGTAATAAATCTAGATTTTTTAATCACTTCCCTTTAACGGTATATCCTTACCAAGTTGTGTTTTTTTATTTCCATATTAATCAGTGGTTTATGAATTATTACGAGATATTTCATAAGATTTGATATGTACCAATGTGACTGCGGGTACGCTAATGTAGAAATCACTGAAGCACACGAAGATGTGCAAAAACAATTAATATAAAAACTATCAAGGAACTAAAGCATGTTACTTTCTCTAAAAACAAAAACACTTAAGATTCTTTCTCAAAATGCACAGATTGGCGCAAAGCAAACAAAGCTAATTGGTGGAGGGACTCATTACACTGCACCTAACACAGATACTGTGACACAATTTGCCGTTCCTAACACAGATACTGTGACACAATTCTCTGCACCTAATACAGATACTGTGACACAAATTAAAGGCTAAATAGACTTTTGCTGAATAATGAAAAACAAGCTGTTAGTAAATCAGAAAGTCCCGTGCGGCTTTAAGTAAGTTAAAGTCGTAACACATCTGCATTACGCCTAGGCATCTAAATAGCATATGAATAGACAACTTATAGGAGTTGCTTATTCATATGCTTTATAGATGCCAATCTGCTATTTCAAATATGATATTTAATCAAACTCAGGACATTTATTAAGGAATGATATGAACAGTTTACTGGCTTTTTCTCTTATCTTACCCACTTATGATGCACCTATGGTTGGACAGTTATACTTACAGGCCCCAGCGGTAGAGTATTATTTTACTCGTGAGACAGGAGTTGCGATACGAGCAGAGAAATTAGAAGTAGGTAAACTTGTTGAAAAAGGAGAAGAGTTAGCTAGATTTAAACCAGATACTGATAGTGGCACAAGCAAAGTGTATATCTCTAACATGAAGGGATATATTGAGTTTATCAATGACACACAGTCTTTGCTCGAATCAGGTGAGTTGGTAGCTAAAGTGTCTTCTGATCACGCATTTGGCAATTATTACTTTGACCAGCATTATGACTTAAGTAATATCTCTCAGAGCGTGTGGTTATGCACGGACAAGAAACCAGTTAAATTTAATGTCGATGGTGTATTAAAAAATAGTCTACTGGTATCTGTTGAATTAGCACAAATTAAATACAGTGAATTGACTGAGCTCTCCACTGGTAAGGTGCTTTTATATACAAACTTAAGCGATTGCGGATGATCTATAACTCTGTTACATCCCTACTTTGAATTAACCTCTTCTTTTTTAATCGAGCTTTCACCTCAATACCTTATGCGGCTGTTTAGCTTGGTGAACCAACACTTTCCTAGCATAATTTGTATGTTAGATTACTTTAAATTTACGTTTAACCAATAGCTCTTTTCAACTGTTTATCTAAAACATCAACTAACATATTAACAATGCACAAGAGTGTGTTAGTCCAAGTCTAGGATCCTGATTGTAAAGTGCTTTGACTTAAGTCGCAGAGTGCTGATTCTATAACCTCAAGCGACTTTGTTTGTGCGCTCAGTTTTTCCCCACTTATATTCACCTACATTTCTGATACTCTACATAGGTTATACGAAGGATTTTGATCTAGATAATCCCAAACGGTTTTGCTTGTGTGTTTGTTTTTTGTCCGCTTTTAGTCACGCACGTTTCAGTTACTCTTCACGGGTTATGCGAAGATCCTCGATTTTATAGCCTGAATAATGTGATGATTAGATTTTACGTACATTCACTTTTCCATTTTATCGATAACCAGCAATTACGAAGCGAATCTAATGCTGTTTATCTGTCTTTTTACATTTTCCTCATCGGCTTTTCCAAGTTCTGCTTAGAAAAGTATCCGCTTTTTTAGAGGACGCGGTGCTTTTTTTTGAGCTTTATTCCTTGTATATCCTTTTTTCATTACATCGCTTTGTCGTAAATATGATTTTTTTTTACCGCTTATCAGTAATTGTATTTGCTTATTAAACTGTGTTTTTTTATTTCTTTATTTATCAGTGTTTTATTAAATATTACGAGATGTTTCATAAGATTTGATATGTACCAATGTGACTGCGGGTACGCTAATGTAGAAATCACTGAAGCACACGAAGATGTGCAAAAACAATTAATATAAAAACTATCAAGGAACTAAAGCATGTTACTTTCTCTAAAAACAAAAACACTTAAAATTCTTTCTCAAAATGCACAACTTGGCGCAAAGCAAACAAAGCTAATTGGTGGAGGAACTTATCACACTGGACATAATACAGATATAGTGACACAAATTTCCGCTCCAAATACAGATACGGTGACGCAATTTGCTGCACCTAATACAGATACTGTGACACAAATTAATGGCTAATTTAGTTTTTGCCGAGTAATGAAACATACTCTGTAAATAAATCAGAAAGTTTCGTGCGGCTTTAAGCAAGTTAAAGTCGTAACATATCGGCGTAACGCCTATGCATCTAAATAGCATATGAATAGGTCACTTCCAATGAGTTACCTATTCATATGCTTTATAGATGCTAATCTAATACTTCATCAAACGTAGAGTACTTATTTAAGGCTGATATGAAAGGCATAATCGCTTTTAACTTAGCTTATCGACTTACTGTACTCTTATCATCAGACTGCGATTGCAGTCGAGTATCATTTTATTCAAAAGGCCGGTATTGGCACACAAGCTGAAACTTTAGGGGTGGCGTAAACTCATTGAAAAAGTAGGAAGTTATTTTGATTTAAACCTGATAACGACAGTAGCTTAAGTAAAGTGTATATCGCTAACATAAAAGGATGTAGTGAGTTTCGCCCTTGCTGGAAGCCGGCGAATTTGTGGTTAAAGTGTACAGGGGTCATGCCTTTAGAAATAGTTCCTTCTTGAAGCCTTTTGATTTTACACGTATCGCTCAGAGCAGATGGCTATGCACGAATAAAAAACCAGCCTACTGGTATCTAATATAAATTAGAAACAGTGAATTGGTTAAATTGTCCACAGGGGGAGTGGTGCCATATACTAAATTAAGTGATTGTGGGTAATCGACTGCTCAGTTACATTTCCATATTGAATTAACTCCTTTTTCTAGTAAATCTATACCTCGTTTTAGATATCCTCAATAATGGCCGTTCAAGTTGCTTAGGGATAAATCTGCCAGCAGTAGGCGCTGCTTTATTTTGACATTTTGGCCGCAGGGCTATCAATTATGGATAGGCTAGTTGGCTGTTGTTGATAGTTTACCTATTTACTTAATTATTTGTCGTTGCATGTAGAGTTTTCTTTTTCTAAGCTTTTGTTTTTTCAATGGTTAATTTGGTGGTGGTACACCATGTAACACTCAATGTAGTCAATTTAATAATCACATATCTGCTTAGATTCTAACGAGTTGTTTACTATTTGCTTGTAATTATATGAAAGTGTTTATGAGAAAAGCGCTTAGTATGCGCTTTTACTGTCCATTATTAAACAATACAAAGTTAATTTTAAAGCGAATGTTGTGATTTAAGGCTATGATTTTATTGGTTTTATTTTTTATTTTAATGCTTTGACGGTCGCGGTTTTAAAAGATAAATTAAGGTCTATTAGAATAAAGAATATCCAACACCTTTGAATGTGAGGGAAAAATGAAGCCAACCGAACAAGATAGCTATAACCCATTTAGTGATGTTCAGTCGATCAGAGCTGCAATTGACTTATTTGAATCAATCAGCCAATCAGAGCAATTACAAGATGCTTTAAAAACCATTGCAAATGATGTCGGTTATGATTGCCTGGCATTCATTGACTATTGCTCTTTACCAAAAAAAACGAATCAACTAAAGGTATATGGGCAATATGAAGATGAGATTATGATGCACCTTGAAAATGAAAAGGTGACTTTACATGCGCAATCAGGTATTAGAATTTGTTCTTTAGCTAAGCTCGCAGATACGGATAAATTAGGGACTCATTTGTTTGTATTGCCGCTTAGAGGAATAAAAGGCATTGTTGGTGCTTTGGTATTTAGCATGCCAAAAAATCAACCTGTGCAGCTCAGTGCCGAAGTGATTGATTGGTATTGGACTATTCTATCACCCTATTTATTGAATGCAGCACTAAGATGTCGAAGGGCAAAGTTAGGTATTACTAAACGGGAACGGGATTGTATGTTTTGGGTTTGTCAGGGAAAAACATCTTGGGAGATAAGCCAAATATTAGGGATCAGCGAACGTACTGTTAATTTCCACCTTACTAATTGCATTGAGAAAACACAAAGTGCTAATCGTCAACAAGCGATTGCTAGGTGCATAATTAATAATTTGATTTAGACTGGTTTTTTATAACTCGAGTTAGGTAATATCAATAAGGAAAGTTGTGTTACTAACCAAGTTATGTTCATTGGCTGAGCCCGCCGCTTATTTTTATCAAACGCTGGCCATATTATTCTCTATGAGCTTGAAAAAGTAGGGGATGTTCTAAGTTTCTTTGCCTCGCTCGCCTTCATATTTACTCAGTTAATAATGATGCACCTCTAAGTCGCGTTTACATTTCCTTATGATGACCTTGTTAGTCAGTCAAATATGTATTGGTAATCTTTCATTGATAAGACGCAAAAAGTGGCTTATTTAGTATTACTGTCGTTACGTGTAAATCAATGTGCACTGGTCAGTGAGTTCGTCAATAGCCTGTCGCGATGAGTTACTTAGGCTGTTAATTGTTAATGTAGTGACTTCCCATATCTCCCGTTAGCTTTATCCATTTTTTAGCGAAATGATACTGTGATATTTAACAAAAGATAGCTGGTCAGCATGATAGGCCCATAAGGTATGCAAAGTCTTTAGCCATAAGGTCCCAAAAAAGGTGATATGCACGATAAATTATAAAAATAAAATAGGCTTTGCTTCCTTGCAAAGCCTGTTAGGACACTCGGGTCTGAAGTTATCAATTCGCACAACTAATATTGTGAAAAGGCTTCCTTGCAAGTTCTACCTTGAACTACATACACATGAGAGAAGATCATTCCTTGTATTTGCATTTATTATTTTTAGTTATGTCTTTTATAGTTAGGTGATGTATGAGGGTTGATGGGCGGATATATTACTTATATCTTAGGCCTTAAAAAACCGTCAGTTATTACAGGTAAGTATTTGCGACTGTGTCTCGAACTTGGTGAGGTATCAGGCAATAAAATAATTTTGGGGGAAAAGAAAGGCAACAATACAGCGGGTTCAGCCTCATCGCTTAGTCATAGCTAATAGCGCTAGCTCAATATTTTGTCTGAATTATTCGATGTAGATGCCTTATGACTATCAATTTCGATAAATCTAGTTAAAATATCGGCAATAATTTCTGTGTGATATTGCGTGCTGCGCCTTAGTTTGATTGGGTACATGGAGTGGCAATCTTAAAGTAATCAATAGCGCATAGAAATAGAAAGTTAAAAAAAGGATCCCTCACTGATGGCATTAAATACAGTTATTCTTGCGGCGGGCAAAGGCACCCGTATGCGCTCTAAGTTACCCAAAGTTCTACATTCGGTTGCCGGTAAACCCATGGTTCAGCATGTAATCGACAATTCAAATGCGCTGGGTGCAAGAGCAACAAACCTTGTGTATGGTCATGGCGCAGAGCAATTAAAAGCACACTTATCACATAATGATGTAAATTGGGTCTTACAAGAAGATCAGTTAGGTACGGGTCATGCAGTGGCAGTTGCCAAAGACTATATTGATGATGAAGACACTGTACTGGTTTTATATGGGGATGTCCCATTAACTAAGCAATCAACGCTAGAGAAGTTATTGGCGGTGACACCTGAAAAAGGCCTGTCTGTATTAACAGTGACGCTCGATAACCCAATGGGTTATGGTCGGATGGTGCGCGAAAATGGCAAGCTCGTTGGTATTGTAGAGCAAAAAGATGCGTCAGAAGAGCAGCTTAAAATTCAAGAGATAAATACAGGCATTATGGCAGCAAATGGTGAGCTGCTAAAAAAATGGTTGGGTCAACTTTCCAATAACAATGCCCAAGGTGAATACTATCTGACGGATATTGTGGCGATGGCGCATGCTGAAGGGATTGAGATCACCTCGGCGCAACCTGATGATAAGATGGAAGTTGAAGGTGCAAATAATCGTGTTCAACTGGCTGCACTGGAGCGTGCATATCAAGCTCGCCAAGCGACAGAGTTGATGATCAACGGTGCAAGTTTAGCTGATCCTGCGCGCATTGATGTACGCGGCAAAGTAACAACTGGTCAAGATGTTGAAATTGACGTCAATGTTATTTTTGAAGGTACAGTGACCATTGGCGATAATGTGCGTATTGGTCCGAATTGTGTTTTGAAAGACTGTACGATTGGTGACGGAGTTGTAATTAAAGCAAATTCGGTTGTTGAAGAAGCACAAGTGAAAGCAAACTGCACACTTGGACCATTTGCGCGACTTCGTCCAGGCGCTGTGATGGAAGAAAATGCCCATGTTGGTAACTTTGTTGAGATGAAAAAATCTCGACTCGGCTCTGGGTCAAAAGCCAACCACTTTACTTATCTGGGCGATACGCAAGTCGGAGAGAAAGTGAATATTGGCGCAGGTACCATCACATGTAATTATGATGGCGTGAATAAGTCGCAAACTGTGATTGGAGATGGTGCATTCATAGGTTCTAATTCCTCGCTCGTTGCGCCTGTAAAAATAGGTGCTCAAGCAACCATTGCAGCCGGCTCGGTGATCACCAGCACTGTCCAAGATGAGCAGCTGGCAGTGGCCAGAGGCAAGCAACGCAATATTGCCGGATGGCAAAGGCCTGTGAAAAAGTCTTAATAAGAAAATAAAAAGGGAAATGTGTTTCCCTTTTTTTGTACCTGATTCCTTTCTGGATTCTAAAGTGATACATTAACTTCGAGGTTAATTAAAATTTAACAATAAAAACAATTAATTCGGGTGTACAAGTCATTATGGAAAATCTCTTTCGCAAAGAAGTACTTGAGAATAAGCGACACCGATTAGAAGGAGCTGTGAGTTTAGTTCAGCCACCGGTGTTTAAAACACTCACCTTTCTGATCCTATTTGTGGTGGTTATCAGTATTATTTACTTAACCTTGGGCAGTTATGCACGTAAAGAGCGCGTAACGGGTGTACTTGAGCCTAATACCGGCGTATTGAGCATGGTTGCATCACAAGAAGGGGTCATTTCACAGGTATTAGTCGAAGAAGGTGAGTTGGTTGAAGCCAATCAACCCATTTTACGGATTGCATCTGCCAAGCACAGTACCCAAGCGCTTGAGCTTAACCAAGCTTTACTTAATCAATATTCATTTCAATTACAAAACCTTGAACGATTAATTACACAACAAGAGAAACAGTATCAACTTGACTTGGCTGAGCTTCAACAACAAAAAGAAACGGCTCAAAAGCGCTTGGTGGAATTAGACAATCAATCGCAAACATTTGCCAAGCGTCTTGAGTTAAATGAGCAAATGGTCGGCCAAATCAGCACCCTAAAAGGGACTGGTTATATCTCTGAATTAGAGCTACAAAGGCAAAAGGATACACTTTTGTCATTGCAGCAGCAGTCCTCTAGTATCCGTTCAGAAAAGCTGGGACTTCAAGCGCAAATTGAACAATATGATATGCAATTGGAAAAGTTGCCTTTACAGCATGATGAGCGTATTAATCAGCTAAATTCTCAGCGTGCTGATATGGAAATTCAATTATCTTCGGTTGAGCAGCAGCGTTTAGGTGAGCTAAGAGCACCTAAAGCAGGTGTTGTGACTGGTCTACTCGCAAAAGTGGGTAAAAACGTGGTTACTGGTGAGCGATTACTCAGTGTGATCCCTGAAAATAGTCAAATGCAGGCGGTGATCTATGTGCCTACATCCGCGTTTGGTTTTATCGAGTCTGGGCAGGCGACAAAGTTGCGCTATCACGCTTTCCCCTATGAGAAGTTTGGTATTTATAGCGGCGAGATCAAGCAGATAAGTAGCTCTTTGATTTTACCTGAAGAGGCCATTATTCCCGGGATGATCACTGAACCCGCTTATCGCGTCGTTGTCTCTTTATCTGAACAGCATATTCAGGCGTATGGTAAGTCGACACCGCTGCGTGCAGGTATGATGTTAGATGCAGATATCATTATCGAGGAGCGATCACTACTTCGTTGGTTGTTTGATCCAGTATTTAGTATTAAAGGACAGCTGTAGCTGCAATAACGATAATAAAAAAGGCTTTATATGCACCAGGAAGATAACTCACCGGTACAAAAATTACAGTTTTGGTCAAGGAATTCGCTGCCGGTTATTTTGCAATCTGAAGCAGCAGAATGTGGCTTAGCAAGCCTCGCGATGGTCGCGGCATATCACGGCTATCATAGTGACCTCACGACATTGCGACAAAAATTTAGTATTTCTATTGAAGGCGCTACGCTGCTCGACATCATGCATTTTGCAGAGCAGTTGGAGTTGAGCTCGAGGCCGCTTCGAATAGAGCTTGAGGATCTCGACGCACTGCAAACACCGTGTATTCTGCATTGGGATATGAACCACTTTGTGGTACTCAAAAAAGCCAATGAAAAACGCATTGTGATCCATGATCCCGCTTATGGTGAAAAAACCTATACCATTGAGGAAGCGTCTAAACACTTCACGGGTGTCGCACTTGAATTAACACCTACAAAAAGCTTTGAAAAGAAAGAGAAAAAGCCGACTTTACGCTTTGCGGACTTTTGGAGTCGTATCACAGGCCTAAAGCGCTCATTGCTCCTGATATTTTTACTCTCCATCCTATTGCAGGTTTTCACGCTTGCGGCACCTTATTATATTCAGTTAGTGATAGATGATGTTGTACTCACCGGTGATACCAACCTTTTGACCGTGTTGGCGACCGGCTTTTTCCTCGTACTTGTCTTTGAAATCGCCACCAACGCACTGCGAGGGTTTACGTTGCTGCACTTTGGTAACCAAATGAATATTCAGTTGGGTGCTAACTTATTTCATCATTTAGTGCGTTTACCTATCTCTTATTTTGAAAAGCGACATATGGGGGATGTGGTATCTCGATTTGGCTCACTGCAACAGGTGAAACAGATCTTAACAACAGGGGTAATCGAAGCAATCATAGATGGTTTAATGGCCATTATTACCCTTGCGATGATTTTCTTTTACAGTCCAACTTTGTCTGTGGTTGTGCTCGCTGCTGTCATTGCTTACGCATTAGTTCGTATTGCCATGTACAAGCCATTTAGGAACATTAGTGAGCAAGAGATCATGGCCCGTGCAGAAGAAAACTCTAACTTTATGGAGACCGTACGCGGTATACAAACGATTAAGTTATTTGGTTCTGAGGTTAAGCGTGAGGGGCAATGGCAAAACCGTTATGCCAATGCAATTAACCAAAGTATTCGTTTGGGTAATTTTCAAATTGGCTACGATGCGATTAACCGCGCTTTGTTTGGAATTGAGAACATTCTTGTCGTTTACCTAGCAGCGCACTTGGTGCTTGAGGGCGGATTTAGTACCGGGATGTTATTTGCTTTCATGTCGTACAAGCGCCAATTTATGGATAAGACGGCCAATCTGATTGAAAAGCTCATTGAGTTTAAAATGGTCGGTCTGCATTTTGACCGTATTGCCGATATCGCCTTAACGGATAAGGAAACACTTCAACCTGAGCAGCTTAAGAAGCATGATGTTAAAGGTAAAATCGAGCTGAAAAATATCTGTTTCTCTTATTCAGATGCGACACCTAATGTACTGCATAATTTGAATTTAAACATTGAACCTGGTGAGTCAGTGGCGATTACTGGCCCATCAGGGTGTGGTAAATCAACCTTACTTAAAATTATGCTTGGCCTAAATGACGCGAAAAGTGGTGATGTACTGATTGATGATGTGCCTATCGATCAAATTGGCGCGCGCCAGTATCGTCAGCAAATTGCAGCAGTGATGCAAGATGATGAGCTATTATCGGGCTCTGTTGCAGATAATATTGCATTTTTTGATACCCCAATTGATATGGAACGTGTCGTCTATTGTGCACAGCTTGCCTCGATCCATGATGATATCAGTCAAATGCCAATGGGCTATGAAAGCCTGATAGGAGACATGGGTTCTTCACTTTCTGGCGGTCAAAAACAGCGTATTATTTTAGCGCGAGCGCTGTACAAACAGCCGAAGATTCTATTTATGGATGAAGCAACGAGTCACTTAGATACAACGTTAGAGTCTGATATCAACGAAGCAGTAAGCCGTTTGGACATGACCCGAGTGATCATTGCCCACAGAAAGGAAACCATCGCTTCAGCAGACAGAGAAATTAGGCTGCAAAAAGTACTTGCTGAGGAACTAGAACCTCAAAACGATTAATTCTTAAAGGCAAATCATCTTCATATCAGGTGTTTAGATGTAGGTGATTTGCGCTTAATTGAAAAATGCAGTTACAAACAATATCAGCGTTCAATTGTAGGTAACAAGAACAACCCTCTTGAGCTACAAGATGAATTGCGTTAGCTTTTATTGATAAAAGAAAAAAAATAAAGCTTTATTTATTAAGGAAGACAATGTCAGAGCAACTATCAATCACAGATAATCAACGTCAAGAAATAGGTGAAATTATCACCGTTCTTGCTCAAGAAGTCAGTCGTAATATTCAAACCGATGCGGAGTTAAAAAACGGTCTACTGAGTGGTCTTGCAGGACAGCTTTTGTTCTTATTTAAAGCGTATCAACTGGATCCAAGTACGGTTGATGAGGCGCTTTTCTCAGAAAAGTTGGAGTTATTGCAAGAGCAGTTGGGGGATCAAAGCTTTGAGCTTAGCAATGGTTTGGCTGGCCAAGCTTGGGTTTTGGAGTACTTAAATCAAGCGGATCAAGAAGATTATGATCCTGAGTTACTTGAAGATGTTGATGATCTCTTCATACAGGCGCTTGATTACAACCCGTGGCCGGGAGAAATCGAAATGGTGCTGGGGTTATCGGGCTATGCGCCTTATGCATCCAGACGCAACAAGTTTTCAGACCAATCAAAACTGTTCGAGATTATTGTTAGGGGACTAGAAAGTACCGCTACGCACTTTGATAATGGTCACATCGCTTGGTCACAGCCGAGCAATTCAGTGTATCGTTTTGATACTGACGACAGAGAAAAACCTGAATTTAACCTTGGGCTTGCACATGGTGTACCGGGCATGATTGCGGCGTTAATACCTGCGATGGAAGTACCTGCTTTAAAAGAGCGTGCTGCAAAGTTGGTGTCTGGTGCTTGTGATTGGTTACTAGAGAACCAAACAGGACATGAGCATACCCATCACTCTTGTTACGGCTCATGTGCTGGAGAAAATGATCCAACTTCTCGTCTTGGGTGGTGTTATGGTGATATCACCATCGCGTTGATTTTAGCACGAGCGGGTCAAGCACTAGATCGTCCAAGCTATGTCGATAAAGCCCGTCATATCGCACTGCATGCCGCGAAGCGAGATGATAAGAGCGGTTATATCAATGATGCAGGTTTATGCCATGGTTTTGTTGGTTTGGCTGTGATCTTCCAAATTGTTAATAAATTCATACCGGATCCCAAGTTCGTTGAAGCGGCTCAATTTTGGATAGACTATAGCCTGAACGCTTATAAAGAGCATGGAATAAAGGGAATGTATTCATACAATGGCCTGACTAAAGAGCATGAAGCTGATTTTGGCTTTTTAATGGGGTATGCCGGTGTCGGCTGTGGTTTGATAGGCTTATTAGATGATGATGTGAGCTGGACTGACTGTTTGTTGATGGTATAGGAGTACAAGAATGTCTAGCAAGCAACTAAAAAATGATAACTTTTTTGTAATTAGAACACCACGCCTAGCACTTGAAGAGCTGGTGGCATTTGGTGATGACAATCAAGATACCAATACCTTATTGAGCGCTTGGTTAGCCACGCCAGGTGTTGAAGAAGCGATTTATTTAGCGAGTCCATCATTGCTAGAGCGCATCGAGCAGTGGCGCACTAAACCGGACTCTAAGCAAGGCAAAAAAGTCGCACATGCGTTGATTAAATATATGGTGCGTATGTGTTCTCGACCAACGCCGTTTGGTCTATTTTCTGGCATTCATCAAGGTCAAATCGATAGCCAAACGACGCTAACGCCTGCGCAACATGTGAAAGATACCCGTAAAACGCGTCTTGATATGTTTTACTTATCCGCGCTAAAAGAGCACTTTATTAAACATGCTTCACGCTCAGAGCACCTCACTTATAAGCCAAACTCATCTCATTATTTTATCGCTGAGCAATGCCGTTACATTGAGACCTATCTGTCTGATGACACCATGCAATATCGCTTAAGTGCGGTTGAAAGTGATGAATACTTCAAGTTCGCCTTAGAGCTTGCAAAGCCTGGGTTGAGTTTTAACGAATTAGTGACGCGTTTTTTAGCGCATTACGACGAGGCTGAACAAGAAGAAGTTGAAAACTACATTCAAGACTTGATTGATGAGGGCGTGTTGCTGGCAGATATCCCGCTGCCATTGACCGGAAACTCTCCTGATCTGGCTTTACTTAAATCGATCGAAGGCATTAAGGAGCTCGATGCTGCAGACAAACTGGCAACGGCGTTGAGCCAAATTGAGCAGTTAGATACTAACCGCAGTGGTGAGATCACCCCTTATAAGCAGCTATTGTCTCACTTAGAAAGCTTGCCGGTTAAAGCACAAGAAAACAAATTATTCCAAAGTGACATATACCGTGCATTTGAGCAGTGCCAAATTTCCGAAATGGAAATTAAGCGTGTGCAAAAGCAACTTGAAGTGATTGCAGGACTCACGATTACCAGTTCGGGTTCTGCTTTGAGCCAATTTATGACGCAGTTTAACAGCCGTTTTGAAGGGCAGTTTGTCCCTTTAGATGTCATTTTGGATGATGAGTCAGGCATTGGTATTTCGACAGAGACAGGTTACGAGGCGCCGCTGGTGGCTGGGCTCAACCTTGCGCGCAGTGGCTCAAATCAAAATACGGCGCCTGAGATCAGCATGATTGATAGCATTGTTGAGCGTGCCTTAAGCTTGCCGGAAAATCGCGGTAAAGATTGTATTGTGCTAAAGAGCAAAGAGCTCAAAGGCAAGATCAACAACAAAGATGCAGTGAAGAGCTTCCCGTATTCATTTGCGACCATGATGAGCTTATATCAGGATGATAGAGGCAATCCAATATACAAATTCAATGGCTGTTATGGCCCTTCTGCAGCTAATTTACTTGGCCGTTTTTGTCACCTTGACGCACAGTTAAAAACATCGGTGACGGCGCATTTAGCACAAGAGCAAGCACACAACGAAGACGTTATTTTTGCTGAAGTGGTACACATGCCTGAAGGTCGCCCAGGTAACGTGATTGCACGTCCACACTTGCGTCAGTATGAAATTGTGTTTATGGCTGACAGTGCATTGAGTGATGAATACCAGATCCCGCTCAGTGATTTACACGTTTGGGTTGAAGGCCAAAAGGTGAAGCTGTGGAGTAAGCGATTAAACAAACAAGTCGTGCCGCGCTTATCCAGTGCGCACAATTACTCCGCACGCAGTTTAAGTGCATATAAATTTTTATGTATGCTGCAACACCAAGAAGGTCGTGCGCCTCACTTCAGTATGCCATCGAGCACTGAGCGCGCTGCATTTGTGCCACGTGTCATGCTAGATAATTTGATTTTGAGCGAAAAGGTGTGGCGTATAGAGCGCAGCGAGCTAGAAGCGGTGAATAAAAAAGGTCAATTTAACCGTGAACTGCTAGATAGCTTGATGCAAAAGTATCAGCTCGATGCACAGGTAAGTTTTGCGATGTCAGACAATGTATTGCAGCTTGATATACGCAATCCTGATATGTTCTCGATTTTATTGGGTGAGACCAAAGGCCAGACTACGGTTGAGCTCAAAGAAGTATTAACGAGCAGCTATCGCTCCCGTGTTGTCGACAGTGAAGGTCGCCATTACAACAACGAAGTCATTGTGCCATTTTTCAATGAACATGCAGCGGTACATGCCCATTACTCAGACGACCCCTATGCCAATATCACGGCCACGCCGATTAAGCGTCGCTTTAGCGCGGGTTCTGAGTGGTTAAGCTTGAAGATATACTCAGGTAACTCATTGGTTGAGCAATTACTGACAGAAGAACTTTTACCTCTGATTGAAGAAAATAGCGAATTGTACGACAAGTGGTTCTTTATTCGTTATGGCGATCCTGATTGGCATATTCGTTTGCGTTTCCATGGTGATCCGAGCTTGTTATGCGGTCAATTACTGCCGCGTTTGAATGCATTATTAGATCCGAAGATTGAGTCTGGTGAGCTGCACAAAGTTGAGCTAATGACCTATGAGCGTGAAGTCGAGCGCTACGGCGGTCCTGAGTCAATGAGTTTGGTGGAATCTTTGTTTATGCTCGATAGCCGTTTAATTGCACAAACTTGTGGCTTAATTGATGAGTATGGTGAGGATGTGCGTTGGCGTGTGGCGTTGGCGTGTACACATAGATTGTTTAACCTTTTTGAGTACTCAGATGAAGCTCGTTTTGCCTTGGTTAGCCAGCTGCGCGAAGGGTTTGGCCGAGAGTTTAATGAAACCAGTCTGTTACGTAAGCAGCTAGGTAATCGTTATCGTGATTATCAGCAGAAGCTCGATGATGACTTTGTTAAATTGGTGCCGGAAAACGCGGCCGATTGCGATGAAGTACAGTCAGCAATATTGGCGATTTTAGAGCAGTGGCAAGCCAGTGCAGCGCCTGTGATAGAGGAGCTAAATCGTTTGATTGCTGAAGATCAATTAAATTGTACAAAAGACTCGTTGCTGAACTCTGTTTTGCATATGCATAACAACCGTATGTTTAAAGCTTATGGTCGTGAGCAAGAGTTAGTCATACACGATTTGATGCGTCGTAAATACTTCTCAGCAGATAAAAAATCGTAAAATCATTCATAATTAAAAAAGCGCTCAACTGAGCGCTTTTTTTGTGCTTTGCCGCAGGGCGCACTAGAGTTGAATGCAAGCAAACTCATTTCAGTTAAGTAAGGAGTGACATGATGCGAGCGCTAAAATGCCTTGTGTGTGCAATCTGTTTCTATAATCCGCTTGCTTGGACGGCGGAGCTCGCCAAAGAGTTGAGCGTGTTCTCCCCCTACTTGGGGACTTGGCAAGCCCGTTTTAGCATGGCGGCAGATACGCCTGCAGTGGAAGATATCAGCCATTGGGAGCGGGCTTTGAATGGTACGGCTATTCGGACCTTACATTCTATCAATCAGGGGGAGTATGGTGGCGAGTCGCTGATTTTTTGGGATAAGCAAAAGCAGTCCTTGGTATTTTATTATTTTACGACAGCAGGCTTTTATACCTCTGGGCGAATTGAGGTGATCAGTGACTATGAATTTGCTGCTTATGAGCAAGTTGTGGGCGACCAAAACGGTATTACCCAAGTGAAGTCAACAAGCCGCTTTAAAGATGGTCAGTTCAGTGTCGCAACTCAGTACTTTAAGCAAGGTAAATGGACAGCGCCGCAAACACGTATTTATACGCCAAGCAAAAAGGCAGTGGTATTTAAATAATGATAGGGAAGCGACTGTTTTTTGGTATTGGCTTAGCACCTGAGCAAACGGCACATATTCAACACTGGCTAGATACCTCTGTTATTGCCACTAAAGCATCGACACTGCCGCATAATTGGCATCTGACATTGGCATTTTTGGCTCAGACAGATGCGAGCGCTGAAGAAAAGGTGATCGAATTTGCCCACAGTATAGTGCTGCCATCTTTTCAACTGCGTTTTGATAGCACGGGGTATTGGTCGCACAACGGATTATTTTATTTGCGGCCCGATCACATTAATGAGGCGTTGTGCGGTATTGCAGAGCCTTTGCGCAACTGTGGGGAAGCGCTGGGCTTGTATCGTAACCCCTATCCATTTTCTCCTCATATCACTTTGTTTCGCGGGCTCAAAGCTGAGCCGTCAGTATGTGCCCCCCTAGTGCCATTTACCTTGGACGTCACTGAGTTTCATCTTTATCACTCACACCGGCTTGAAGATGGTTTGCACTATACGCCAATCCACTCATTTGCGCTTAGCGCTTAAAACGAGCAAGGGCTTTGGTCAAAAGAAAGTGGCCAAGTCGCTTAAGTAAACCCACAGAACCGCTTTGTGCGAATAACCGTGCGGTGGCTTGATTGCGCGCAGCGCTGACATACTTGCGTCGACACTCTGTGGCGGCAAGCTGCCAGTTTTCATGGCGAATGGCTTGCAATAGATTTGGCCATGCTCGACTTAAGTTAGGAGTACCTAAATTATAGGCCATATCGAGTAATGCTAGTTGCACATTCGACGGCATACGGCGAAATGGCACATAGCCGTTTTTCGCGCTAAATAGGGTGTCCAGCTCAGTTTCGAATTCGGCGATCTTTTTTTCTAGTAACTTTACGCATGCTGGTTGTGGTAAATACAGTTTGCAGTGGGATTCATACCAGCTTGCTAAGCGTCCTGATGGTAATTTGGCTATGTGTTCAAACTCTTGAATTTTCGCTGCGCGACTTGCCGCTTTTTGTGTCGACTTTTCACGCAGAGGGAGCTTGCTGAGCGCTTTGGCACTGGTAATGTGAAAACCCGCTCCCAAGGTGACATTGCCGCGGGTATCGACATATAAATGGGCAATGACCCCTTCGTATAAACAAATGTGTTTAGCCGCTTTTCGGCGGTTTACTGAGTTAAGTTGGAACAATTCGCAACCTTTTTTACTTCCGACGCTTTATTAACTGTGTAGCATTGCTTGAGCAAAGAGCAATAGCAAGTATTTACTTCAATATCATGGGCGATCTCTCCAATTTTTTCCCACAAATTATTATTAAACTTGCTGCGCACCATAGAAAATAAGACTAAATCATTGCCATCCGCTAATAGAGAGTTGTTTGGATTGCTCGTGACATACCAGCCAAACTGCTTGAGGTAGTTAATATCCCCATTATCGGATTGAACTTCTTTTAGTGCATCTCGATAGGCATTGAGGCTGCAGCAATCGTTTAGGAGCTCAACGAGGGTGTTGTACTGTTCGCCTTGATATGCAAAGTGCATGGATTTGATAAGTGCAGGGCCAGTACCAGAGTTTTTCACTTTAACAGTCATATGGGCGCGCTCAGCTTCGATATCATAGTCGCTATAACTGACCTGCAACCAAGGCCAAGTTTCTGCGTAAAGTTGTCGCTCTGCTGCGGTCACTTGTTCTTGGGCTGCTTTGGCTTGCATGTAAGTGGCATAAAAGGAGGCTGCGGAAATTAAAATCGCACACAGGGCTAAAATGCTGTTCATTTTAGAGCGTGATAATTTTAGCTTGAGTCTAGGCGCTTTAGGTCGCAGCGCTTCTGTTGGCTGATGTTGTTCTTCTATCTTTTGGTCGTGTTCAGATGACATGGTAAATTCCTTTTTATGTACTTATGGCGCCGTTAAAAATAAAGTAAGCTCTTTGCCAATTTGCAGTGTTGAGCTGGATAGCGCGTTCCATTGCTTTAACTTATTAACGGAAACATTAAATTGCTTGGCAATGCGCCATAAGCTATCGCCAGACTTGACGGTATAGGTGTAGTGTTTATCGGCCAGTACGGGTAACACCAATTGCTGACCAATGCGTATGGTATCGGAGCGCAGTTGGTTAAATGACTTGAGCTGCCTAACACTGAGCTCGTAATTGGCTGCAATCACACTCAGGCTATCGCCACGACGCACTGTGTAGGTTTGCCACTGATCACTTGGCATGGTTGGGAGGTTTTTGGCATAGTCCGACCATTGCTGGGCTTTGTCGATTGGCATAATGAGGCGATTGGGGCCGCCAAGCAAAGCGGGAAAGCGTGCGTACCCAGTATTGAGCTCGGCCAGCATCGACCACTGAGGATCTCGGTCTAAAATAGTGGCAGTGGGTAAAGAAACTGTGGTGATGGCTGGGGTGTTGGCAATGGCCGGAAAAGGCATTAACTGCTGTTTGAGTAATTGCGTGGCAGCGATAAGTTTAGGGACATAGTGACGTGTTTGGCGCGGTAGCTGTAGCGCAAAAAAATCTGTTGATTTACCTGCTTTACGGTTGTTTTCTATGGCTCTTAAGACTCTGCCTTCCCCCGTATTATACGCCGCAACCGCGTGGTACCAGTTGCCGTCAAAGCGCTTGTGCAAGTAGGTTAAAAAATCAAGCGCGACACGGGTTGAGTCAATCAGATCTTGGCGACCATCGTACCAAGGGTTGATCTCAATGCCATAATGTTTGGCGATCAAAGGCGTTAATTGCCACAGTCCCGAGGCATGCTTGTGTGAATAGGCTTGCATATCAAAGTCAGTTTCAATCAAAGGCATGAGTGCCAGTTCAATGGGTAAACCGCGCTTTTCAATTTCAGTCACAATGTAATACAGCAAAGGGCCTGCACGTTGGCTGATGGTATCCATATAATTTGGGTGCTGTAGGTACCAATTGACGCGTCGTAGTACCCTAGGGTGGCTTGAGGGGGCAAAGCTAATTTGCTGGCGGATCCGCTGCCAGACATCCTCTTCATGAATGGGCGCGGTTGGAAAAGGTCTTGTCTTGGTCACGCCTGTCGAAGTTTGAATTTGGGTTGGTTTAATATGGGCTTCTTGCATTTGCTGATCAGAAGCATCAGCTTGTGCAGCATCTTGTGTCGTCTGACAGGCCGTAAGAGATAAAAAGCAGGCAATGAGAAGCGGTCGTTTTAGCATAGCGGCACCGGGTTATTATTATTCTTATTACGCTATTTTATAAGTTAGTGAAATAAATACACAAGTTAAAATAATTGGGACATAGGGAGCCTGAGAGATAGTTTCTGTTTGTTTTTTGAACTAAACTGGGGTTGAGTGCGTTTAAGTAGGTAGTTCCACTGTTGAGAGGTGTTTTATGGACCGCACAGAATTGAAAGAACAATTTGAACATAGCTATATGGATCCGGTCATACTCAGTTATGCAGACTCAAACCATTATCTTGCGGGTGGTTTAGATGTGTTGGGTAACTATCATTTGATAACCGATAAAAAAGGTAAAATCGTTACTTACAACTCGTTGCGAGAGGCCGAAGTCGAGTTGGCAGATCTTGGCGCGACAGAAGCCACGCTTGATATGGAAACCGCCTACGATGAGATGGTGGGCAGCGTCAGTGACGGACACTGCCGATTTAAATTGCCGCTCGTCCACTAAGAGAAAGGTGGGGCGTTATGCCCCATTTACAGTTGCCCTAACAGAGATAGTGTCACAACGGGGTCGACTCGTTCATCAATACGACGATTCCCTGTGTATTTGCCAAGTCTATTGGCATCAAAATACTGCTGCACATAACTATACTTTGCCGTATTTAGAGTTGCTATGGCACCACGCACTCTCAGCCGTTTAGACACTTGATACTCCGCGAAAGCACTGAGTTCAATTTGGTCTTTCTCCATGTATATTTCGTCAACGTAATAATTGGTTTCAGTCAGAGGAAGATAGAGTTCGAGCCCCCAGTTATAGGTGCTGCCATCTTGGCGAAATTCAACTGAGGCATCATGTGGGGTGAGCCCGTCAGTGGGCCGTGACCCGGTCAATGGGTCGTCAAATCGGGCACTTGCAAAATCATAGCTTAAGTTAAATTGACTTCCTGTTAGCCACTTTGTGGTATCCCATGTCGCGCTGAGTGCGCCACCCAGCTGTTGCGCTGCACCGGCATTACCTATCATGGTATCGCCATTGGGCAGTTGTATAAATTCATGAATGTCTTTTTGCCACTGATGATACAGATTTAAATTGAAAAATAAGCTATCAAACAATTGCACGTTGAGCTGGGTTGCCAGCTCTGTGAATTGACTTGGCCTGAGGGAAAGGTTGCCTGATTGAGCGCGATTAAACTCTGCATCTTGGCTTTGTACAAAATCATCGAAATCGAGCTGATCAACCTGGTGCTGGGCCGTCATTGTCATATCCCAATTAGATTGAGGATCATAACTGAGCCTAATTAGTGGCTTAATAAAGCCCAATTGGGCTTTATGGTTTTGGTTGGCGCGGCTCTTAAGGACGGTACGCTCTGCATTTAGGCGTGTATACAGCTGCCACTGCTGATTTATTTCGCTGGAGAGAGCGGCATATGGTTGATATCTGACTTCACTCACTTGCGCCTGTTCAAAGTCCCCGTCATTGTTCGTCGTGGCATCCAGTTGGTTGCGACTGATCTCAATGCCAAATTCTGGTGAATAAGTGGTATTTGGCAAAGTGATATTGAGTTGAACCACCTGTTCTTGTTGTGTTTTGTGCTGTTGATAGGGCGTTGCTACGGGAGCGTGGTCAAAAGTAGCACTGTGAATATGTTCTAATTTTCGGTTGTGTAGTGCGATGATCTGCCACTGGTTTTTGTGACGACTTTCTTTTTGCCAGTCCACAGCCATTTCATATTCAGAACGAGACTCAGATTCATCTAATCGCCATAAAAAAGGGCTGCTGTTGTCTCTGGTTTGCTCGATTTGAAAGTCATCGAGGACAGCTTTGGTTGAAAAAACAAGGCGGCCGTCGTCATCGAGATCTGGTTGGCTGGTGAGCGACAATAGCCGGCCATTGCGTTTTTCAAAAAACGCTTCATGACCCTGTTCTATCATGCTGCCAAATGCGTCTATCTCTTGGAATTGTGAGGTAGATTGGCTGCGATCATCTTGATAATGCAGATTAAGCTGATGCTGCCATCCTTCGCTGGGGAGGGCGATTTGCGCAGCCAACTCGCTTGGGCGATAGGCGTGATAAGCGGAGGTCAACTTGCTTCTGGCTTGCCAGTGTGCGCCAAGTTTGGGTGAATGCGTGATGATATTGACTAATTGATTAAATTGGCTTGCCGTACTGAAGGGGTGACCTGCGCTGTAAAGGTGAATAGCAGCGATTTGGTCACTGGGCAACTGCCTTAAAATATCAGACAGAGACTCAGATTTAGAAACCGCAGTTGCGCCATTGATAAGCACGTTTCCGCCTGCGGCACTCAGTCCGCGCTGCTGGTTACTTTGCACTAGCGTAAAGCCGGGTAATTGGTTCACTTTTTCTAATGCGTTTTGTCCGTGTAATGTTTGCAGGTTGTCATTGTCATAGTGTGTTGCAGCAAACTGTTGTTGGTGTGTTGTTTTTGTATCGCTTGCTGCGGCAGTGATACTGAATGTATTGGCACAAAAACCAAGTAATACCATGGTTGAACAATAGGCTTTCATCGAGAGTTGACGTCCATTTTTAACTGACTTGCTGAGTCTATTGAAATAAATCAATCTATTACTATCAATAGCCTAGGGATAGCTGGTGGGTTTTTGGGACGAATGGACTGGGATTGTTCACTCGTCCCTATGGGCTTGGGACGAGTGCAATGTTGCGGGTTAAGCGACGTTTTTTAACTTGGCTCTTAATACCGGTTTAAATGCTTTGCTCAGCGCCACTGATTGACCACTTTTTAGTAGCACTAAACCGCTACCAGAGGGTTTTATATGTATGCGCTCAATGTAATCTAAATTGACTAAGTGTGAGCGGTGCGTGCGTATAAATTGTGTATCTGGGAGCTGTTGCTCAATTTGCTTTAACGTGATCCGCTTTAAATAATGGTGTTGCTCTGTATGTAGCTCAACATAATTACTGGCTGAGTTGATATGGGTGATATCACTAAAGCGTAACCGCGCCGTGGTACTGCCCGTTTCCACTTCTAATGTATTGTGATGAAGGGGTTGCTCAGTGCGTAAAAACGTGTGCCAAAGATAGCTTAAAACAAACAACACCAGTGGGTGAGCAGGCGCAAAGTACAACATGGTGTAAGGGATGGCATCACACAACACCCAGAAGTCAAATATGGCTTGATAGGTCATGGAAATACATAACATCAAAGCAAGGATGCAGATAAATTTTTGCTTAGTCAGGCGGTTTGCTTGATGGTGCTGTGTGAGGAGGCGAAAAACCACGGGCGTTAATAAGTACCAAATTCCCCACTCTTGTAAAGCCCACCAAGGGCGATTATTAATCTCTTCAGCCGGTGGCATGGCCCAATCATAAAGCACATAAGTGGCAGACATGAAGAAGATAAAGGCACTCCACCCTGCAAAGGAGATGAGCCATTCCTTTTTAAGTTGTGCTGTCATCATATAACCCTGAATCAGAAACGCAGTGATAGTGTACGCGAATAATTTAATTTGCCTACATAAAGTGGTGGCATTTTAACCTATTCACTATCCAAATACGCAGCGAAAGCAAGCCCCTTCAGAACGATGAAGGTAAAGCAGTTCGCCTCCGTGTTGCACCATGATCTGTTTTGATAAGCTCAACCCGATACCAGAACCTTGTTGCTTGGTAGTAAAAAAAGGCACAAACATCATTTTACAGGCTTGCTCTGTTATTCCTGGGCCGTTGTCACACACATCCACACAGAGTTGGCCATGTTCATTGTGCAGTGCAATAAGGCGAACTTTTGGTACGGTATTGGGCATAGTGGCAACCGCTTCAATGGCATTTTTGCATAGATTGATCAGTACCTGCTCGATTTGCTTGACGTCAAGCGTGCACATGATATGTGTTATACCACTGACCTCAATATCAACATCTGGGTGTTGGCTGGCGAACAGGTGTTTGGTTGTATCGAGTAAGTCGCAAAGTTGTGTCGCGTGCAACTGCGGTATAGGCAGGTTACTTAACTGTCTAAATTCGCGAATAAAGTCGCTTAGATGGCTACTTCTGGATGCCAATGTGGATAGAGCGAGTGTTAAGTCGTCTTTGTCTTCCTGCTCATCAAATTGCAGCGTATCCGGTATCAGTGCTAAACAGGTTTGCGCCATCGACGCCAATGGCGTGATGGAGTTTGCGACTTCATGGGTAAGGACTTTTGTAAGCTTTTTATAGGCTTGTTGCTCTTTGGCATTGAGTTGCTCGGTGATGGATTGTAGTGTGATGACTTTATACTGAAGGTATTGCACATGTAGTGTGCTTACTTGTACATACAAGGTCTCTGGTTGCTCATTTTTATGCCAATGAAAGGTGCCATGTTGGTTGGTGGTGGCCACGCTGACAAACTCAAAAATGTCTGGGTTACCCTGTTTAAGTGCCTCTAAGTGATTCATCTTAGTACCCAGTTGCTTATTTACAGCGGTGCTTTGCTCAATCACTTGACCGTGTTCATCGCAGATCAACATGGGTAGATTGATATGATTGAATAACGCATTGATGATTTGTACTTGCCTTTGTGCATCCAGTTGGGTGGCTTGCATTTTGCTGCGAGCTTGCTCGTAGTCTTTACGCAGTGGATGGGCTGTGGGCAGGCCTAGAGTATGGTCGCCATTGGCCAGTGCACGAAATAGTTGCTCTGGAAATTGTTGAGCCTGTTGAAACAAGCGAGAGAGCCACATTATTTGAGCGATGATTAACAGGATCATTAACGCAGTGATGGCACTTAATTGATAGTGCATGGCCGCGACAAAGAGTAGCATGCCACTGAGGAGCAAGCTTACTCCACATAGTGTAGCTTTGAAGCGCATGTTCATCACTTACAGTCCATACTTTTCTAGGCGACGATACATCGCACCACGGGTTAGGCCTAATGCTTTGGCAGCATGACTGACATTGCCTTGATGGTGTTTCAGTGCTGCGCGAATGGTACGTTGCTCAATGGTGTCTAAATCGAAGGTATCTGGCGTGTGCTCGGGCGATGAGTTTTCAGGCGTTTGCATTTGGCTTGGGGTGACTAAGACTGAATGAATTGCGAGCTCATTGCCCTCGGATAAAATAACCGCACGCTCAATGGTGTGGGCTAATTCTCGGACATTACCCGGCCAGTGGTATTCGCATAAAGTACGCAGTGCACTAGCGGGAAGTGTTAGCTCGCGACGGTATTTTTGCTGATAAATATCTAAATAGTGCTGGACTAAAAGTGGAATATCCGCTGCCCGCTCTCTCAGTGGTGGGAGACGAATTTCAATGGTATTGATGCGATACAAGAGATCTTGTCTAAATTGCCCTTGGGCAACAGCTTCAGGTAGAGCTTCATTGGTTGCACAGATGAGCCGTATATCTGTGTCAATCACTTGATTGCTACCTATCGGGGTGATCTGTCGATTTTGAATAGCGGCTAACAGCTTCACTTGCTGTGCTAAAGGCATATTGCCCACTTCATCTAAAAATAAGCTGCCGCCATGGGCCAACTCAAAGCGCCCAACACGATCTGATTTGGCATCGGTAAACGCCCCTTTTTTGTGACCGAATAACTCACTTTCAAACAAATTACCCGACACGGCCCCCATATCTAGACTAATAAAAGGCATCTGGGCGCGTGGGCTTTGTGCATGAATGGCATGCGCGGTAAGCTCTTTACCCGTGCCACTTTCACCGGTTATTAAAATATTGGCGTCCGTTTTAGCTGCTTTTTCAAGGGTGTCAAAGACCTGCAACATGGCATCACTTTGCCCTAAAAATTCACTTTGCGGCGTACTGAGCGCTTGGCTTAAGCCTTGAGTTTGCCTTGATAGTTTGTTGAGGGCTTTTTTGTCCTCGGCGTGTGCTAATGCTGTGGCAATTACGGTGAGTAGTTGGTCGTTTTGCCAGGGCTTGGCAACAAAATCAGTCGCGCCGTTTTTAATCGCTTCGACGGCCAGTTGCACATCACTGTAGGCGGTCATGAGGATCACCGCGATACTGGGCGCTTGGTGATGGATTTTCTTCAGCCAATAGAGCCCTTCTTGGCCACTGATGGCATCGCGATCAAAATTCATATCAAGCAAAATGACATCTATTGGGTGGTCATTAATTAAGGACTCAACGTCAAACGGATTGTCTGTGGTGAGGATTTTTTTATGGTGTTTCTTTAAAAGCAGCTTGGCTGCCAGTAAAACATCGGTGTTGTCATCGACGATGAGGATCGTGCCTTGCTTTTCCATGCGCTGAGCTCGTTATTATTATTTGACCAGCACAGCTTAACGTAAAACGCCTAAAACTGTCCATATATGGACAGGAGACTGTGCCATTAACGGACACTTAAAGCCGAAGATATTTTGCTTTAATTTTCAAGTGTATGATTTTGTTTGTTTTTATTTTTGGCATCAATCTTGATTTAGTAACAGTATCTAAGCCAAAGGAGCTGATGCCATGGACAAAAAAATTACTAACACAACACACCGTCGCTTTTTAAAACCTGCACTTGTAGCTGCGGTTGCAGTGTCAATTGGATTCGGTGCGTATAGCATGAACTACTCCGCTGAACAGGGACAATCTCAAACGGTCAACCTTGCTGGGCTTACAGTTAGTGCGGTGGTCAGTGGTGAGTTCAAAAATGCGTTAAGCGTACGTGGTCAAGTGGTGCCTAAAACCACCATATTTTTAGATACCGTATCCGGCGGCCGTGTTGAAGCCAGACTGATTGAGCAGGGCACTTATGTTGAAAAAGGCCAGCCACTGGTGCAACTGTCCAATACCAATTTACAGCTAGATGTGATGAGTCGCGAGGCACAGGTGACTGAGCAACTTAACTTCTTGCGTAACACGCAAATGACGATGACAACCAATGCACTGAATTTAAAACGTGATTTGTTAGATATTGAGCTAAATATAAGCCATTTAGAGCGTAAATTGACGCAGACTGAGTCATTGCTGACAAAAGGGTTGGTGAGCCAAGAGGAAGTGGACGAAATTCGTGAAAACTTACAGTACAACCGCGATATTCATACCTTGACCATCGAACGCCAAGCACAAGAAAACAGTATTCGTAAAGTCCAGCTGGCGCAGTTAGAAGACAGTGCCAAAATGCTGCAAAGTAATTTAGAGTTTGCCCGTAAAAACTTGGAGAGCTTGCAAGTGACGGCCCCAGTATCTGGGTATTTGAGTGAGCTAGATGTGCAAGTGGGTGAGTCAAAGCAAGCAGGTGCTCGCCTTGGCCAAATTGATATACCAGATGAATATAAGTTATCAGTGAGCTTGGATGAGTTTTATTTAAGTCAAGTTACCTTGGGTATGACCATGGAGATCAATCATGGTGGTCAAACCTTGCAGGCAAAGGTGACCAAAATTGATAGCCGTGTGAGTAACGCACAATTTCAAATAGAGGCTGAGTTACCAGCCGGAACGCAAGACATTAAACGTGGCCAAGGGTTGGATGCGCAATTGATGTTCAGCGATGAGCAAACACAGGCAACTTTACTGCCGCGCGGGGCATTCTTTAGCGCCAGCGGCGGACACTGGGTATTTGTATTGAGCAGTGATGGCACGCAGGCCGAGCGCAAGGCGATTCGGTTGGGCAAGAAAAACCAACATTTCTACGAAGTGTTATCGGGGCTGGCGCCGGGGGATAAAGTGATCACTTCCCATTACGGCAACTTTGATAAAGCCGATGTTTTAAATCTAAGTAACTAATAAGAATATAAAGGACAGAACAATGATTAAGCTCTCTCAATTACACCGAGTATTTAGAACTCACGATGTGGAAACAACGGCGCTGGACGATATCAATTTAACCGTCGATAGCGGTGAATTCGTGGCGATTATGGGCCCTTCTGGGTGCGGCAAGTCAACCCTACTGTCGATATTAGGCCTGTTAGATGGCCCCTCAAGCGGCAGTTATTTATTTGATGGTACAGAAGTCGCTGGATTCAGTGAACAGCAAATGGCGACTTTACGAAAAGCATCTATTGGCTTTGTATTTCAGAGCTTTAACCTTATTGATGAGCTAACTGTGTTTGAAAATGTCGCGCTACCTCTACAATACCAAAATGTCTCTAAAACAGAGCGTAAGCAACGTGTGGACGCCATTCTAAAGCGTGTCGGCATCGATCATCGGGCGGATCATTTACCGCAACAGCTCTCGGGGGGTCAACAACAGCGTGTTGCTGTGGCGCGTGCATTGGTTATTAATCCAAAATTGATTTTAGCGGATGAACCAACGGGAAACCTTGATTCCAAAAATTCTCAAGAAGTAATGACTATGTTACGCGAGCTTAACCGTGAAGGCACAACGGTGATCATGGTGACGCACTCAGAAACCGAAGGCGAATATGCTGACAGAGTGATCCGTCTGCTGGATGGCCGTATTTTAGTGGATAAGGCAAGCCAAGTTACCCAATCAAGTCATGTGGCTTAAGGAGATATTATGTTTTCGAGTTATATCACCACAGCAATGCGCGCGTTTGCCAAACACAAGCAACATTTTGCATTGAATGTGATTGGCCTGAGTATCGGATTAGCGGCGGCGATTGTTGTTGCTTTGTTTGCGGCTTATGAACTTTCTTTTGATCATCAACATCCTAATGCTGAGCGCGTTTATCGTGTGCATACAGATTACCGCAGTTGGGGGCTACAGCTCATTGGTAATGCACGATCTCAGCACCCGATGCAAATGAAGCAACAGAGTCAGGTTGAAGATGTACTGATGCTCGCAGATGCTGAAAGTATTGAATATAACGGCGGGTCTTTACCGCTGACAGTCAAAATATCCGATAGACAAGTGCAATTGCCGCACTTCTATGCGGCAAGTGGCAATTTACTGGATTTTGTGTCGCTCAATGTCCTTTCGGGCTCAGTACAGACAGCGGTTACGTCGCCGAATCAACTGGCGTTGAGTCAAAGCACTGCGATCCGTTTATTTGGGCACGATAATGTCGTGGGCGAGCGATTAATTCATGACGCAGGCACCTACACGATTGCCGCTGTATTTGCAGATCTGCCAGACAATACCCACTTTTATTTTCATACACTGACCGCAATTCCTGCGAATGCGCAAAATAATGTCAGTGGTTATGTATATATGCGCATGGTGCCCGGTGCCAATGTTAATAACATACAAGCCGATTTAAATGCGCTGTTTACTGAGCACGCGACAGGTCGTGAAAAGACCTTATCTTTGCATTTAATCCCTTTATTAGATGTCCACTTTAATAGCCGTGGTCCATTTGAAATGAAGCAAGGTGGTTCAAAGCAGGTAATGCTGGTGAGTGTTGCTTTGGCTTTAATATTATTACTGGTGGCGAGCACCAATTTCATTAATTTAAATATTGCAGCCGCGGCCAAGCGCGCAAAAGAGGTTGGCGTACGAAAAGCGCTCGGCGCGACTCGTTTTCAGTTGATCCAACAATTTTTAACGGAAGCATTATTGGTGGTGGGCTTTGCGGGGTTAATTGCATTAGCCATGGTTGAGCTGTCTTTGCCTATGGTAAATCAAGTGCTAGATAGATCATTAAGCTTAGACTTCTCTATGTGGTTTTTAGCGGCTGTTGCCGGTGTCATTGTTCTGGTTGGCATCTTATCGGGGTTATATCCTGCACTGTTTATTTCTTCTTTCAGTGCTAAGCGTGTACTCAGTGGTGATTTACAACGTGGTCAAACCGCGATTTGGGTACGTAAGCTGACTTTGTATTTTCAAAGTGTGTTGTCTATTGCCTTGATCATTGCGGCTGTGGTGATTTACAAGCAAATGGCGTTGGTGAATACACTGGATGTTGGTTATGCAAAAACGGACAGGCTATTGGTGAAAGACTTGCCAGCTGAGCTTATCTATAAGGCTGAAAATAACCGTTTATTTGACAGTATTGGTGGTGTTGCGGGTGTGTCATCTGTCACGGTCAGCAATACCAATCTAACCGTAGACATGAATGCGGGATTACATTTAACTTGGCCTAATGGGGAGCGCTTGCAAGGCACTCAACCTACGGTTTCAACGGGCTACTATGCTGTTGAAACACTGGGCTTAACTTTGCTCGCAGGGCGTGATTTTTCTCCTCAATTTGGGAGTGATTGGTTTCGCCGTGATGGGCAAGATATTCACCGTTATGCTGTATTAGTCTCTGAAAGCTATATGAAAATGGTGGGCTACAGCAATCCAGAAGAAGTGATCGGTAAGCAAGCTACATCGCACAATGGTCGCACGCAAGTCACGATTGTGGGTGTGGTGGCAGATGTAAAAATTGGTTCAGCTAAACAGCAAGCGTTACCGATTTCATTTCGCGCAGGTGTGGTTAGTCGCCCATTTGCAGATATCGTCGTCAAACTCGATGGTACCGTGTCTGCACAAAGTGTATCTGCCCAGATCCGCGATTTGGTGTCGAGTCAGCTGAAGTTACAAGAAGTCTCGATTTCTCGTATTGAAGATGAATATGAACGTGCGCACATGAGCGAGCGACGCATACAGCAGTTGGTTTTATTTTTCAGCGCATTAGCGGTTGCATTAACGTGCTTGGGTGTATTGGGGCTCGCTTCTTTCTCAGTGCTGCGCAGGCAAAAAGAAGTGGCTGTACGCAAGGTCTTGGGTGCATCACGCGTCAGTATTGTAAACTTATTAGCAAAGGAGTATGTGGTGTTGATTGGTGCGGCGGTATTGCTGTCTTTCCCACTCAGTTACTGGGTACTTGATGGATGGCTAAACCATTTTAACGAGCGTATCTCACAGGCGCTCTGGGTGTATGTACTGAGTGCTGGGTTTGTGGCGCTAAGTACTTGGCTTACGGTTGCTATTTTAGCCTTTAGAGCGGCAACAATCAGGCCATCGCAGATCTTACGCTACGAGTAACAAACACAGCCAGCGCGATAAGCGCTGGCTGTTTGGCTTAAAGTTGCTCTTTTGGTACACCAACGTGTAAATTTCCGTTTTTGAGGTCCATGGTCATCACAAAGTGTTTGAATACATCGTAGCCGATAGTGCCTTTGACTTTAGCTCCTTTAACATGGCTGCTTGAGTGACTATACTGGCTGGAAACCTTTACTTTACTGCCTTTTTCTGGAAAAGCGACTTTAACATTCGACAGCGTATAAGGACCAAATTTTACTTCTTTTGCTCTGACAGTTTCCATTGACTCTACGCTGTTAACGCCCGCAAAATCTACCCGCTCATTTTCAGTGTCAAGCCAGCCAAACTTTTTTGCAAAGCGGCGCTCAATGATAATACCCCCTGAAAAACCGGTATCGAGTAACATCCAAGCTGATTCACCCTCTAATTCTACTTTCACAATGGGCTGATCGTATCCTTTTTGCATTTTGAAGCCGATATTTTCAAACTTTTTCAAGTCAAGGTGGTCGTGTGTTAGCAGTCTTATACGTCGATTTGGGTAATCAATTTGAGTATTGAATAACTTAAAAAAGCCGCGACCAAAAAGCAGTGAATTTTCAGGTTCGCCAATATCTACTTCTGTAATATGCTCAAGCTGGGTCTCAATACCAAAAAACGACACAGGTACTTTTTGATATACCTTGTTGCGTTTGACATCGAATGCCCCTTGGATATTTACATTGCCGCTGTGGGTATAGGTAAGTTTATTCGCTTCAATAAAGTTTTGATTGATTGAATTGTCTGAAGCACCGGTATCTAGCACCGCGTAACTTTCAATGCCTGATACTGTTACAGGTATCGTGACCAGTCCATTTTGATAGGTAAAGTCTAACCAGGGTGTAACCGCTGCGTGAGCATATGCGTTAAACAATAGTCCAAGCGAGAGTAGTGTGTATTTCATGTGATGATACTTATATACATGTTTTGTTATTTTTATTATTGCTATTTTAGGTATTGCTTGGAGGCGTATCAACGCATTTTCGTGGTTGCGGAGTATCTTTAGCATTGGCATTTAATTCCTTTTTAAATGTTGTGGGTAGCCGCCGTGATTGATGGCTTCATAAAATTGTAAATTATTTAAGCAAATTTAAACTTGAATAATCTTCAATATTTCGACTAGAATACACGTAAATTTCGAATCGAAACTTATGTGAAAGATAAATGACCAAACGCAACACTCAGCAGCGCCGCCATACCATAGTTAGCCGTGTAAACAGCGAAGGTGAAGTCAGTGTAGAAGCTTTGGCTGCTGAGTTCGAAACATCAGAAGTTACGATTCGAAAGGACTTAACCGCTCTAGAAAAAAGCGGCCTATTACTGCGTCGTTACGGTGGCGCTGTGGCGCTGCCCAAAGAGATTGTGGCAACGGGGGGCGATAAGCAAGATCCGCTGCGTAAAGTCGCGATTGCCAGCGCTGCCGCGGCTTTGATCCGCGACCATAACCGCATCATTATCGACAGTGGCAGAACAACCGCGGCTATGATCCCAGAGCTTGCGACCAAGCGTGGCCTTGTCGTTATGACCAACGCCATCAATATTGCTAACCGCTTATTATCACTCGAAAATGAACCCACCTTATTGATGACCGGTGGTACTTGGGACCCGCATTCTGAGTCCTTCCAAGGCCAAGTTGCCGAACAAGTGCTACGCTCATATGACTTTGATCAACTGTTTATTGGTGCTGATGGCATTGATGTGGCGAGGGGAACCACCACATTCAATGAGTTGATCGGGTTGAGTAAGGTGATGGCGGAGGCCGCAAGAGAAGTTATTGTGCTGGTTGAGTCTGAAAAAATTGGTCGAAAAATTCCAAATTTAGAGCTGCCATGGCAGCAAGTCACCACCTTGATCACCGACAACACCTTGGCACCAGAGATGCGCCAAGCGATTGAGGCACATGGCGTAAACGTGATCTGTGCAGAGATCACACAAGAGTAAACACACAAACGTGCAACGAATGGAGAGATTATGTGTGGCATCGTAGGAGCTGTGGCAGAGCGCCCGGTTAACCGAATTCTAATTGAAGGTTTAAAACGTCTAGAATACCGTGGCTATGATTCAGCAGGTGTAGCACTGAGCAGTGCTGGCACATTAAACACGGTTAAAGCAGTAGGTAAAGTGGCTAATTTAGCCAGTGCACTTGAACGTGCAGAAGTCAAAGGCACGACCGGTATTGCGCACACGCGCTGGGCTACACATGGTGGTGTAACCGAAGCGAACGCTCACCCACATTTATCTAATGAGCAAATTGCATTGGTACATAATGGCATCATTGAAAACCATGAAGCACTACGCCATGCGTTAAAAGAAGATGGCTACACGTTCTTATCGGATACAGATACAGAAGTGATGGTGCACCTTATTCACCAATTGCGCCAGCAGCATGGTAGCTTGCTTGAGTCTGTACAAGCTGCAACTAAGCAGCTTGAAGGTGCATACGGTACGGTTGTTTTTGACAAAGAAAACGACAATGAAATCATTGTGGCACGCTCAGGCAGCCCGTTGGTGATTGGTCTAGGTCTAGGTGAAAACTTCATCGCCTCTGATCAGCTGGCGTTATTGCCTGTGACACGTAGTTTTATCTTTCTAGAAGAAGGTGATGTTGCACGTATTACTCGCGATACGGTTGAGATTTTTGATGTAGATGGCAATCCGGTAGAGCGTGAAGTCGTTGAGTCGAACATTACGCAAGATGCATCAGGTAAGGGCGAATATCGTCACTACATGCTAAAAGAGATTTACGAGCAACCGTTGGCTGTGCGTAATACCCTTGAAGGCCGCCTTGAGAACGACCGTGTGACAGTGGATGCGTTTGGTGACAGTGCAAACCAAATTTTTAAAGATGTGAAGCACGTGCAGATCATTGCCTGTGGTACGTCTTATCACTCTGGTATGGTGGCGCGTTACTGGCTTGAGCAGTTAGCAGGGGTAAGCTGTAATGTCGAAATTGCCTCAGAATTCCGTTATCGTGAGTCGTTTGTACACGAAAATAGCTTATTAGTAACGATCTCTCAATCTGGTGAAACAGCGGATACGTTAGCGGCATTACGCTTAGCAAAAGAGCAAGGTTATATGGCGTCTATGACCATTTGTAACGTACCTGGCTCATCACTGGTACGTGAATCTGATTTGGCGTTTATGACCAAAGCGGGCGCTGAGATCGGCGTTGCTTCAACCAAAGCGTTTACAACGCAACTTGTTGGCTTATTAATGCTAACTGCCTCTATCGCGCAAGAAAAAGGTCGCGATCAGAGCGTGATTGTTAATGCTATTAAGACTTTACCTAACAAGCTAGAAGAAGCGCTAGGCATGGCTGAAGGCATTGAAGCATTAGCAGAAGAGTTTGCAGACAAGCATCATTCTTTATTCCTTGGCCGTGGCTCACAATATCCAATCGCAATGGAAGGCGCATTGAAGCTTAAAGAGATCTCTTATATTCACGCAGAAGCATACGCAGCAGGTGAATTAAAGCATGGTCCGCTAGCGTTGATTGACGCGGATATGCCAATCATTGTTGTGGCACCAAACAATGAGCTACTCGAAAAGCTGAAGTCTAACGTCGAAGAAGTACGCGCACGCGGCGGCATCATCTATGTATTCGCAGACAAAGACTCTGCATTTGCATCAGATGATACGATGCGTGTCATGAACGTAAACCACGTTGAAGACATCATTGCGCCAGTTGTCTATACAATCCCGCTACAGCTGTTGTCATACTATGTGGCTGTCATTAAAGGCACTGACGTTGACCAACCGCGTAACCTAGCAAAATCGGTCACGGTTGAGTAATTAAGGTTGAGTATGTTTTCGATATTGTGGCTTAGGAATAAAGAATCATACTAAGTATTAAAGTATCATCCTAAGTAATATAGTTTCATACTGCATTGAGAGAAAGCCGATTAAGATGTAATCGGCTTTCTAGTTTGATATACCCTCTTATTTTCGAACGGCTAGTGCAGCCTTCATTGGTAAATCCAGTGCTAGGTTACCCCAATTTTCAAAATAGGGACTGGTTGCATTTCTTGCTGTTTTTGGGTGCCTAATAGCCCACTCTTGAAGATGTAAAAAGAGTTCCGACTCCGTAATTTTTTTGAAATACGGTTCCAAAGGTGAATTTAAATCTTCCGTAACAAAATCAATAAGTAAATGTTCAGATAAATTGTATGCCACTTGTTTGCTTAATAGGGCGAGAGGTATGCGAGGTTCCCCACTAGAATATTTGCATATGTGTAGGGCGAATAAATCAATATCTTTGTCTCGACGATTAAGTGGAGAAGGATATGTGATTTTAAGCATGTCACCATATGACACGCTACCTAAAGCGTATTCAGTTGACCTATGGACACAATATAATGGGGAGTTATAACCAGTTATAACTAAATCTCTAATATTGCTATTTGGATACCCCCTACCTACAGACAGAGAAAAGACTAAGCCATCTAGGCATACACGGTGAAACTCATCTTTCTGCACTGGTATTCTGCATGCATAAATGATTTCTTCAATGTTGTGCAGTGCAAGTCTCTCAGCAGCTCTTCTGTAAGCGACTTCGAGTTCAATGCCTTCTTGTTTCCGAAGTTTTCTGCTCAGATTTATAACTTTAAGTAGAGTGTTTGAGTTGAATGTCAGAAATCCAGAATGATGTTGGTTTGAATAAACGCCATTGCTCTTCAATTCGGCTTTAAGTGTATTGATATTATAGTTGTCAGGTTTCCCAGGTAGAGACTCTGCTACCATAGCAGATAAAAAAGTAGGCTTTCTACGGTATTGCCCATTTGAGCCATCTATTAACTTTTCATTTAGGGCCGAAATAAACTCTTTAAATGACTCATTACATTGAGGAAAAATAGAATTTTGCACAGTGTTCACTCTTTAATTAGTGAGAATTTGTCAAGGTGGCTTTGGTTTTCAACTCAACATTTCTCAATTAAAGAAACATAGTGAATTAGAGCTTAAGAAATTTACCAAAATCCAGTTTTCTGGACCCAAAGCAATACGCAGGCTTGTGAAACCTACTTCAAAACGACCTAACGCAGTAGTGGATAGGCGGTTAGAAAAGAAGCATAGTTAGACTAAACGGCTTAAAAGAAATGGTCAATACTTAACCTTTACATTGCTACTAAGTTCTATGTTTTTTATTTTATATTAATGCTATTGTTTTAACTTTGCTGGGGTTTCAATCAGTTATAGCGGTATATTATGTCTAGGAAGATTGGCCATACTGAGGCCCAATATCGTAAGTGGATTAAAGAAAAGCGTGGCTTAGGTGAGTATCAGGACTATAAGCCTTGGCTCACAGTTTATGACGACCCTTCAAAAGGTCGTGTACATCGGGTTTTTGGTTATAAATCCAAACGCACTCATCATTTATTATCCGATCTGGAACTCTCTATGTTCTATTTGCTCGAGTGGCGGCAGGATGTGCTGCAGGTCAAAGAGCAATTCCCACTTGAACGAGAGATTACATTAGAACTTGCTGAATCGGCTGGTATCAAGCACCCAAATGTTCGTGGTGTTGACCAATACCTTTCAAGTGACTTTCTTGTTGAAACAACCTCAAGGGACCTTCCTTACTTTGCGCTACAAGCTAAATATGTCAGTTCATTTGAAGATCAGCGAAAAATAGAAATACTCGAGCTCGAGAAACGCTTTTGGCTTGAAAAGCAGATCCCCTGGCAAATAGTCACTGAGCAAGAGATCCCCAAAGTGGTTAAAGCGAATGTTGAATGGATTTATCCATTACAAGGGGAACATGAAACAGCTGAAGACTCCGCAGTTGCGCAAACCAGATTCTATGCTGATTACTTTGCAAAGCACCCTACCAAAACACTTATCAATGCCTGCAAGGAGATAGATACTGCTTATGGGCTAGACTTAGGGGAGTCGTTGTTTGAAATAAGAGCTTTACTGGCTGATCGTTACTTTACCTTCGATATTTTTACGCCAGTGCAAAAGCTGCAAGTTGGCCATTTAAAACTAGGTGATGTTGAACACATTCAGGAGGTGTTTCGTGTTTCAAATCAATGAAGTATTGCAATACGATCAAACCTTATACCGAGTCCTCATGGTGTTTGATTATTATGTGCTTTGGATAAAAGTTCATAATGACAAAGCCTTTCCTGAGTTTGTTGAAATAGCGGAACTAGAGCAAGGCTTTCAAGATGAAGTACTCACACGTACAGATGACCCTTATGGTGATATTGTAAAAGTTACGCCAGAGTTTGGCTCTACTGCTCAAATAAAACGAGACGATAATTATGCTGCGATTAGACCATTGGTAGAATTAGAAGACTGCTATGAACCTAAAGCTCGTGGCAGGATGGTAAATCAAATCGTAGCTGAAACAGGCAAAACGAAGCAGTCTATTTATCGTTTTGCACGTAGGTATTGGCAAAGAGGACAGGTGCCAAATGCATTGCTGCCTGATTATAAGAACTCTGGCGCGAAGGGTCAGAAACGTAGAGCGACAACTAAAAAGTTGGGTCGTCCACGTAAATATATGCCTGGCATAGGTGCTTTGATTGATGACTTTACTGAAAAACTATTTCGAATAGCCATTGAACGCCATGTACTGACCGACAAAGGTAAATCATTTACCTATGCACATAACCGCCTTAAAGATATATATACCCAGTACTTTCCTGAACTACCTGAATCGGAATTGCCGACGTATTGGCAAATGGAGCATTTCTATAAACGGGAGTACCGCCAGGTAGAGAAGATTGAGAAGCAAGCTGGTGATATTAAACTGAACAAAGATATTCGACCGCTAACAGGCACCGCTGCCGCGGATGTTTTGGGCCCGGGAATGCGCTACGAGATTGATGCCACCATTGCAGATATTTATCTAGTCTCTGATACAGATAGGGGAAGTATCGTTGGTCGCCCAGTGATTTATATGGTTATTGATGTATTTAGCCGTATGGTAGCTGGGTTCTATATTGGTTTTGAAAACCCCTCATATGCGGCCGCTATTCAAGCGTTACATATGGCTTCTACAGATAAATCTGAATATTGCTGTGAACAGGGCTTTGAAGTATCGCCTGAGCAATGGCCATGCATTGGATTACCTTCCGCTTTATTAGCTGACAGAGGTGAACTAATGGGCCACCAAATTGAATGTTTGGAAAAAGGTTTTGGGGTGCGCCTTGAAAATACGCCTCCTTTTAGGAGTGAGGCCAAAGGCGTTGTTGAAAGGTCATTTCGCACGTTTCAGCAAGCGTTCAAACCATTTGCTCCAGGTGTGGTTACCGGATCTAAAATTAAAAAACATGGCGACAGAGATTATCGCCTAGATGCTAAATTGACGATTAAAGAGTTCACCAAAGTAATATTAGCTTCAGTACTTTATCACAATCAATATCACGTAATGAAAGATTATGACAAAGCTGCTGATATGCCCACAGACTTACCAAACAACCCCCTAGCCATATGGAATTGGGGTTTGCAGTATCGCACGGGTCGTTTGAGAAAACCTGAAGCAGAACATCTCCGTGTAGCATTAATGCCGAGAACACGTGCAACCATTTCCGATTCAGGAGTCTGCATATTTGGCGTGTATTACACCAGTGCAGAGCTATTAAAATTGGGCTGGATGCACCGCGGTAAGGAAGTTAAACGTCCTAAAACAATTGAAGTAGCATATGATTTGGCTATAGCTGATTACATCTACCTTTATCCCGGCTCGAATAAAAATGAATACTTTGTATGCCAGCTTGCAACGCGTTCAAGACAGTTTACTGGGGCTAGTTTCTGGGATGTATGGCAGCAAAGTGATGAGTTAAAACAAACGCATGCCGAAGCAAAATTGATAGCTGATGAGCGTAAGCGAGCGCTAGAGCGTCAAGTGATCGAGGTGGTTAAACAGGCAGAAAAGGCCGCGCCAAAACATAACGGCTTGTCAGATGCAGAGCGTATTCGCAATATTCGTGGCAACCGTGCAGAAGAAAAAGACAAAGAACGTAAAGCACGGGCTTACAAACCCGTAGAGATCGATACCAGTCAGTCAGCCGAGGTGCATTATCTTGCAGAGCCGGATGACGATTTAGATTTTCCGGATTTCTCAGCTCAACTTTTTAAGGATGATGAAGACTCATGAACTTGCCAGCTAATATCTTCCGCGCGATGTATCAGGAGTCTGAGATTGAGCGCTACAAAGGCAATCCGTTTATCGAAGCTTTACCCAGAGTGAGCAAAATAGAGGAGCTAAAAACCAAGTTGGAGGGTAAAGTAAAATACAATCCCGCAGCAGGTTATTTAGATGCAAGGCAGCGTGCTCATGAATTATGTGGCTTGCTTGATGACTTTTTTCAACCTTTGTCGATGCATGTGGCGTTAGAAGAAAAAATAGCGCTGATGATCCGTGGTGGCTATGTTGCCAGAAACATCGCTACTGGCCAGCTACAACAACATTTACAAAATGGCTACGAGCGGCTGATGACGGGAGACATCAGTAGCTTTCGTTTTGCCGAAGCGCCCTCAACGGCACGTTGTTTATCGCTTATTGGTTGCTCTGGATGTGGTAAAAGCTCCAGTGTGCTAAGAATATTGGCCACTTACCCGCAAGCGATCTATCACGAGCAATATAATACTTACCAACTCACCTATCTGCGTATCGAATGCCCTGTGGATGGGTCATTGAAAAGCTTATGCTTAAATTTCTTTCAGGAGGTCGATAAACATCTGCACACCGATCTTACTGAAAGGTATGGACGCAAACGTCACAGTACTGAGGTGCTGTTGTCATTTATGGGGCAAGTTGCCAATCAATACGCCATTGGCGTGTTAGTGATTGATGAAATTCAGCGTTTAGGCCGTAAGCAAAAAGAAGGGCAAGAACGAATGCTCGAGTTCTTTGTGGCCTTGGTGAATATTATTGGTGTGCCGGTGATTTTAGTTGGCACACCTAAAGCAAGGCCCATATTTGAACTTGAGTTGCAATCTGCAAGGCGTAGTACTGGGATTGGCTCTATGGTGTGGGAACCCCTGCCACAGCATAAAAATAGAATCGATAAAACAACGGGTAAGCCAAAGCCCACCGAGTGGCGATTGTTGACCGATAAGCTTTGGCAGTATCAGTGGCTGATCCATCGTGATGAGCCGCTCACAGAAGAGATCCGCAACACCTGGTTTGAGTTGTCTCAAGGTGTGCTGGATATCGTGGTTAAGTTATTTGTGCTTGCACAACTTCGTGCAATTATCACGGGGGTTGAACGGTTATCTTCAAAGTTACTTGTGAAGGTGTATGAGTCTGAGCTTCAGCCTATTCATCCGATGATTGAAGCACTTAAATCGGGTAAAGTAAGAAGTATCGCCAAATATTCAGATTTGAAATACAAAGAGATTGATAAGCGATTGCTAGAATTGAGCAAACAGATCTCTGAAGTTGCCGCTACAAAGTCAGACTCATTGCCTTTTGCCAGCGACTCAGAGGCCATGCGGCTGTATAACCTTTTGCTAGGTATGGGATGTGAATCCGAGTTATTGGTCCCGTTAGTGCAAAGAGCCATTGAAGATTATCCAAACCTTCAGGTAAGAGGGCTTATTCCACTCGTTCTAGAATGGTATGAGCAAACGTCAAACGAAGTGGAAGAACCCAAAGAGAAGCCTGCACTCATCAAGCTTAAGGAGTGGCACACACTGCCTAGCGACGATTTGCGTTTTGGTTACTCTCAACACAAAAAGCAATCGGGCGAGCTTTACCAATATTATAAACAACAAGGAAAGATATTTGATATGACAGCTTGGCTGAAGCAAAACGTGTAGTATGGCGTGCTTACCTATACCTTATCGTGATGAACTGGTTTTTAGTGTCATTGCAAGGTTTGGCGTATATAGCTTATCGCTTTCTTCTAAGCTGTTATTAGATGATGTCTTTAGGAGTACAACAGTAGTGGCTTCAGTGGCTCTACCAAACCACTTACAACAGATAGCCGCTCATTATCAACACAACTCTCAACTGACAGCTGAGAAGTTATTAAGAAAGCATACTCTCTACCCATTGTACTCCCCATTTGTTCATCCTGATATTGCAAAGCGTGCCAAGAGCAATATGCTATTTGGTTGCGAAAGTTCGGCAGAATTGCAGCTTGGCAAAGCTGCTTCCATTGTAAAAAGCCCGCTGTTTTTAAAGTACTGCCCCCAATGTTTAGCTATGCAGCAAGATGTTCATAAAGAATGGTACTGGCATCGCCTTTGGCAAATGCCTGGTGTGATGAGTTGCCCGCACCATGGGACACTTTTAAATAGTAAGGTGTATGTGCACTCAAATCAGAAGCATGCTTTTTCACCTGTAAATCCAGTTAATGTACAAACGGCCATAGCCCAAAGGGCATCTAAAAATCATCAACGACTTTCCAAGCATGTTCAAACTTTGCTAAATGCACCTGAGGTGTATATACATCCCAAACAATGGGGTTCTTTTTATCGCACAGTGGCACATACATTGGGCTTGCATCACGGTAAACATATAGACCACCAAGGATTAAGTTGCTTGCTAAACACATATTGGGGCAAGCCTTTTTTAACTCAGTTAGGATTGAATATTGATAATAACGTCGAGTCAAATTGGCTGAGAACTCTGTTTAGAAAGCACCGGAAATCTTTTAGCTACTTGCAGCACTTATTGGTATGGCAAGCATGTTTTGAGGAACACCTAGACCCAATTGCATTACTGAATGATGTGGCAAAGGGCGTGTATGCTGAGGACCTTAGTCGGCAAACAGCTTTACCTACCCAATTAGTCGATCAAGATAAACGCGAACAATGGCAGCAAGCTGTGATTGATTTTGGCGTAAAAGGTGCTCGTAAGAATGGATTTTCAGGGCTGTATATCTGGCTTTATCGTTATGATAGAGACTGGCTTTTGTCATTTAACCAATCATATACCCAGCAACGTACGAAGCGACTAGATAAAGTCGACTGGCACGAACGTGACCTGATTTACGTAAAGCAGTTTATTAAGTTGCGAAATGCCATAGAGCTGAACCTTCAAGCCCCTCGACTTACAAAAAACTGGTACTTTTTGCAGTCTAATATTTCTTTATCTCAGATCAAACACCTAAAAAAGTTACCCTTATGTAAATTGTTTTTAAATAAATTTTGTGAAACTATAGAGGAATACCAATGCCGTCGTATCGCTGTGGCATGTATTTTTTGTGATCAACATCATCAAAATTATAGACATTGGCATATTCAGCGTTTAGCACGGCTCAGTAAGGATAGGATCCGCCCTTTAACGGCGGAATTATTGGGATGTGTTGTATCGAATGTATCAAGCGGATAGGTTTAAGAAGCTGCCAGACAACGCCAGAATTCAAGGGCTAGGCAATCTATTTAAGTACCATGGACGAAAAACATGGGATATTGGCGTACGTATTCATAATACGACTCGTGGATCTTTGAAGTTTAGCCAGCTTCCATACTTAAGCCGACAGGTCGTGCTTAACCAAACTGTTTCAGCTACCCCACTAGGTTTCCCAGTTGAATTTAATTTCCCCGATCGCGCTACTTGGCAAACCGCTTTTGTGAGAGACAGTGGGTTAGTAAAGTTTAAGTTGGGAGATGAACAATCGCAAAAATGCTTTAAGTTTGATAGTGAAGAAAAGACCGTTTACTTACCTCAGCTAGAGCTTGCTAGGGCTTTGTTCTTTACAAATAACTATTTAGCAAATGCAGCGTTAATTAATAGTGCGCTGGATTTTGAATTTGACGTTGATTATAGCCCTAGAAATGATGATGAAGAATTCCCTCTCGATATCGTGATTAATGCCCTACCGACAACACAATGCCCAAAAGTATTATTTGAAAACGAAGGCTTTAGGCATCAAATCGCTTGGATATTACTTAACAGCGATATTAAAAGCGCATTTAACAGTATTTATCAGTATTTTTCGCAAGAGTTAGTGACAACACCTAAGCATCAACGTTGGACGTTCCGATTCGATCCTCCCCAACTTGAAGGGGTAAAAGTTGCTGCAAGGGGTTGGAAGTCTCCAGATGAAAATAAATGGTTTATCAATAGAGTAGAGTTACTAGAGGGGTTGTACTTTCCTGACATCACAGATATTGGCTTTTCGCATCCCAATGCGACTGAAAGAAAGCCAGACTCTGGTAAAGGAAAAGGGGGCACCTATCCTCAGTTGCCCACACAGAGGGAAATAGATGAAGAAAGCGATGGCAGTGAAGACAATGAGTCTGCATTGATTTTTTGTGAAGCTACGCAGCGCATATACAACAGAGTCCCACGCACCCGCAAAGTTAATGCAAAACCTAGAAAATCCTCTGGGGGTAAAGAAGATGAAGATAAACCCAGCGCCTTACCACCCGAAGTCAGCACCGATGATCCGAATTCTAGAGGTGATACACCTAGGGCTGCTGTCGATGGTTTAGATGATCAAACAGATAATGCCCATTTATATCTCAACAAATTCGATAGCTTCTTCAAAATGCTGGATATATTAGAAAAAGAGCACGGAGTTAAACAAAGTAAGCCCATCGTTCGCAAGCTACCAGAAGTTGGCCGCAGTGAGAGTCACCTTATGGTAGATGGTTCGCCTAGATGTATGGCTATTGTGCGGATTGAACATCAAAGCGAAGGTTATTTTTTATTAGAGGTGGATACCTCGGATGGCAGAGCTTCCATAGCCACCAAAATCATTTTAGTTCGAGCATTAGCGCCAAAAGGCAAGTTACGAGACTTTATACCCGAGATAGAAAGAAGATTGCTCAGCAATCAGTTTTGTTGGCCAAAGAAATACTTTGATGAACTGGTTGGTGAAGGCAATCACAAGAGCATTTCGCATCAGCAGTCTAAGAGTGAAGGTCGGCTGAGTGAGGTGGATGTGAATAGGTGGGCTGAGCGATTATTTGTAGTCGCTCATATTCTATCTGCCACTAGAGCTTGATAGATTTAAACTTTCTCAGACCGCTTTGTGCAAACAGAGGGGTTGTCATGATAATAAAGGTTTATTGATTAAGTTGTAAAAAGCTGACGGATGATCAACCAACTCATTCCTATCCAAAAGTTCATTTATGTAAAGGTCTACTAATTAAGTTATGTTGAATTGTCAGCAACCCTAAACATAGAAAACAGGTGGCTATTGACGTAAATTGAACCACATCTTATTTTTTTATTGCTTGAGAGGGGTTTACTTTTTAATCCAAATGGAATAGCCTTGATGAGTATTTTATTTGAGATTTTTATGTTCAAATCACTTTCACAAGTTTTAGTAGTCACGGCTATGCTTATTACCTTTTTAGGTCAAGCATTGGCGTATTCTTCTATGTCTTGCGAAATGTCTAATGGCTCACACGAGTCTCATATGAATATGAGCCATGGCTCTATGGACCATTCTGTTATGAGTCATGCCTCGATGAATCACTCTTCTGTTGACCAAAGTGGGCAACAAAACCATGAAGAGTGCTGTGGTTCAGATTGCGTATGTCCAGCCAGTGCGTGTATGAGTATTAGCATTGTGGGCTCTGAACCCAAAACTGCATATTTGGCTCGTTTAAGCGAAAGTGTATCTGTCCAACCACTTAACCAAACTAAGTCACGCCCCACTTCTCTATATCGTCCACCGATTTTTGCCTAACACAGGATCAGTGCGCCTGCTTTATTCGTTAAAGCGCTCTTTCTCGCACACTCTTTATACAAAACGTTAAACCTCAAACAAACATTTCTTCCGAAGTTTTGTTTGAAATAATCCAGAGTAATCTGGGGGCAAAATGATTATTAGATTTTTTAGCATTGCATTGTTTGTCATGCTTTTACCTCTATCCGCACAAGCTGAAGAGAAACGACAAGAAGAAAAGTTATTCGAACTATTGGTTTACAAAACCCCAACCTGTGGTTGCTGTAAAAAGTGGATAAGCCATATTGAAGAAGAGGGGATTGTTGCCCATTCAAAAGACTACCGCAGTATAAGCTCTATCAAGAATAAATATGGTATCAAGCCAAACTACCGCTCTTGCCATACAGCCGTGAGTCGAAGTGGTTTTGCCTTTGAAGGCCACGTCCCGGCAAAGTTTATCAAACAATTTCTTAGCGAAAATCACGCTGATGCTATAGGTCTGTCTGTTCCAGCCATGCCTGTTGGCTCCCCAGGAATGGAAGTGGACGATCACTTTATGCCATTCAAGATCTTTGTCCTTTTTAAAGACGGTACTAGTAAGGTTTACGCAGAAGTTAATACTTACGAGGAACAATTCTAATGAAGACTTTCACCTCAACCGGCAAGACGTCGACTATTTCAACATTGGCTTTAAGCTTAATGTTAGGCACGTCAGTCTTCTCTGCTCATGCACAAAAGACGATATCACTCGATCAAGCAATAGCTCTTGCAGAGCAAAATGATCCTTGGTTGCATGGTAGTAAGCTAAAGCAGTCTGCTGTGGAACATCGAAGTGTCGCAACAAACTCTCTACCAGATCCTAAAGTTTCAATAAGCATGATGAATTTGCCTACTAATTCATGGGACTTCGACCAAGAAGGTATGACGCAGTTTAAAGTTGGTGTATCTCAAATGTTCCCTCGAGGGGACAGCTTAGAGATCAAAGAAAATCTGTTAAAAATGGAAGCTTCTAAATTCCCGTTAATGCGTGAAGACCGAAAAGCAAAGTTAAAGACTAAAGTATCTGAGCTTTGGTTAGATGCTTATCAAGCACAGCAAACGATCGAGTTTATTGAGTCAGATTGGGTGCTATTTGAACAAATGGCTGAAGTAGCGAAGGCTAGCTATTCGAATGCAGTAGGTAAAACAAGGCAGCAAGATGTCATTAGAGCACAACTAGAAATTGTTCAGTTGGAAGATAGGCTTACAGCCCAAAAGCAAAAGCTCGAAACGACAATTGCTCGTTTGAATGAATGGTTGCACGTATATGACAGCAGCAATTTAGAAGGCACGTTTGATTTTGATTCGCAACCGAATGCATTTGGGGTATCAGATCAGCTCCCGACAATAAGGCTAGAGAACCCATCTCTCTTGAAATCAATAAGGTACTCAAGAAATAAGCTTGCGATCGAGTTTTCAGACCACCCTGCAATATTAGCAATTGATGTGAAGAGGAAGGTTGCAGAAAAAGGGATTGAACTCGCGAAACAACAGTACAAGCCTCAATGGGGTGTTAATGCAAGTTATGGATATAGAGATGGTATGCCTTCGGGTGATGAACGAGCAGACCTATTTTCTGTAGGTGTATCGTTCGATTTGCCACTATTCACCGAGAACCGGCAAGATAAACAAGTTGCTGCATCGATTGCTGAGTCAGAAGCGGTGAAGACGGAGAAGTTATTGCTGACAAAGCAAATGATTAGTGCGGTTGAGAAAGAGTTAAGACAGCTCAGTCGTTTGTCGGAACGTCAGTCACTCTATAAAGATCAATTATTGAAACAAATGCATGAACAAGCAGAAGCTTCGTTAACCGCTTATACCAACGATGATGGTGATTTTGCTGAAGTGGTTAGGGCCAGAATTGCTGAATTGAACGCCAGAGTAGCTGCATTAAAAATTGACGTAGAAACGCTAAAAACAGTTGCACGAATCAACTACTTTTTCGCAGCCGTGCCTTCACATCAGATTGGTGACGGATTTAAAAATGGCTCAAGTGCGAAAGTTGGAGACAAATAATGTCAAACAGTAAACCTCAATTCAAATTAATTACCGCAGCCATAATTGGTGCCATTTTAGGTGCTGGGGCATTGAATATGTTCCAAAGTTCGCCCATTTCATCTGATCAAAGAGAAGCGTCTGGCGAGAAGAAACCTTTGTATTGGGTAGCACCAATGGACTCTAACTATCGAAGAGACCAACCGGGTAAATCGCCGATGGGGATGGATTTAATTCCGGTATATGAAGAAGGATCGAAGAATGACGACTTTGGTCCAGGAGCGGTTACTATCTCTCCTCATGTCGTCAATAACCTTGGGGTTAGGACATCATCAGTTGAGTTGAAAACAATGCGCTCAGAAATCAACACGGTGGGCTACGTTCAATATGATGAAGATCAACTCGTACATATTCATCCCCGAGTTGATGGTTGGATTGAAAAACTATTTGTTAAAGCAGCTGGTAACCCAGTTGAGAAAGGGCAGCCCTTATATACACTTTACTCACCTCAGCTCGTTAATGCGCAAGAGGAGCTGCTAATAGCGTTAAATCGTAACAATAAGTCTTTGATTTCTGCTGCTAAAGATCGCCTTAAGGCACTGCAATTATCTAACGAATTTATTGAACAGTTATCGCGAGATCGAAAAGTTCAACAAAGCATCACGTTCTACTCACCTCAATCAGGCGTAGTTGATGGATTAAAAATCCGTGAAGGATTTTTCGTCAAGCCAGGAAATACGTTATTAAGTATTGGTAAATTGGAACAAGTTTGGGTCGAAGCCGAAGTCTTCGAGCGAGACGCAGCATTAATCAAAGAAGGGCTGCCTGTTTCAATGACACTTGACTACCTACCTAGTCAAGAGTGGGCAGGCATTGTTGATTATGTTTATCCAACCTTAAACAGTAAAACAAGAACACTTAGAGTGAGATTGAAATTTGATAACCCGGAGCATCAATTAAAACCCAATATGTTTGCACAAGTATCTATTAATGCTAACCAAGGCGAAAACGTAGTTTTGGTGCCTAAAGAAGCGGTTATAAGAACGGGCAAACAAGATCGCGTAGTACTAGCTCTAGGTGATGGGCAGTTTAAATCTATTGAAGTTTCAATTGGACAGGTGGATCAAGAGAGCATAGAAATTCTGGAAGGCTTAAATGAAGGCGATGTTGTTGTAACATCAGCTCAATTCCTTATTGATTCAGAATCTAGCAAAAGCTCTGACTTTAAAAGAATGACACATGAAGAAGTTCCTGAGTCAGTTTGGATGGAAGGAGAAATAAATAGTGTTATGGCTGGACATAGAATGGCCAACATTACTCATGGTCCAGCTGAAGCTTGGGATTGGCCAGAAATGACGATGGATTTCAATGTAGCTGATAGTGTTGATATCGATTCATTAAAAGCAGGCCAAATATTGCACTTCGAAGTGTCAAAAACAGACGACGGAGGCTATGAAGTTACGGGTATTCATATCATGTCAGAGCCAGAAGTTTCATCAGCAACAGTAACCGGAACAATTAACTCTATCGAATCCACATCTCGCACGCTAAACATTAGTCGAGGCCCAATTGAAAAGTGGGACAGAGCTGCTGCAACAATGGATTTTTCATTGGCAGATGACCTTGATATTTCAAGCGTTAATGTCGGCGATGAAATTAGTTTTACATTTGAAATTAGGGATGATTTTGTCATTACAGAGATATCTCTTAATGCAACTATGCCGCATTCGAATGAACAAAACAGCTCTGCTGTTGAACACTCACATCACTAATACGGAGACCAGTAATGATTGAATCAATTATTAGGTGGTCTGTGGGCAATCGATTTTTCGTTGTACTCATAACGTTAATCATTGCCTTCGGCGGACTATTTTCATTAAAGAATACTCCTGTTGATGCGATTCCTGATCTATCGGATGTGCAGGTGATCATTAAAACTAGCTATCCGGGTCAAGCACCACAGGTTGTGCAGGATCAGGTTACATTCCCGTTAACAACAGCCATGTTATCTGTGCCAGGTGCTCAAACCGTTCGAGGTTACTCGTTTTTCGGCGACTCATACGTTTACATCATATTTGATGATGACACGGACTTGTATTGGGCAAGAAGCCGGGTTCTAGAATACTTAAGTCAAGTAACCTCTAGTTTACCTGATTCGGCCAAACCGCAATTGGGGCCTGATGCTACAGGTGTGGGTTGGGTATACATTTATGCTTTAACGGATAAGTCTGGTAATCACGATTTAAGCCAACTAAGAAGTATTCAGGATTGGTTTCTAAAGTATGAACTTCAGACTGTACCCGGTGTGTCTGAAGTCGCCGCAGTGGGCGGAATGGTTAAGCAATACCAAGTTCAAGTTGACCCTGACAAGCTGAGAGCCTACAACGTACCATTAAACCATATTCAAATGGCGCTTAAACGAGGTAATAAGGAAACTGGTGCATCAGTTGTCGAAATGGCAGAAGCTGAGTATATGGTTACCGCTACAGGTTACATCCAATCTGTACAAGACATCGAGAAAATACCATTAGGTATTAATGAGCAAGGCACACCACTTCGTATAGGAGACGTCGCAAACGTCAACCTAGGCCCTCAAATGCGTCGAGGGATAGCCGAACTTAATGGTGAGGGTGAAGTTGTTGGTGGTGTTGTAGTAATGCGCTTTGGTGAAAATGCGCAGCAAACTATCAATGGTGTAAAAGAGAAACTTGCATCACTTAAATCTTCACTGCCTGAAGGCGTTGAAGTTGTCCCTGTTTACGATAGATCTAAGTTGATAAACAACGCTGTAGACAACCTTTGGAAAAAGTTACTCGAAGAGTTAGTCGTTGTAGCCTTAGTTTGTGCAGCATTTTTGTTTCATCTTCGTTCTTCAATGGTCGCCGTAATCACGCTGCCGTTAGGCATCTTGGTGTCTTTCATCATCATGTATATGCAAGGGATTAACGCAAACATCATGTCTCTTGGCGGTATTGCTATTGCAATTGGTGCTATGACAGATGGTGCAATTGTCATGATTGAGAATATGCACAAACACATGGAGGCTCTTAATAAAAAGGGAATACCTTTGACCGATGAGAACAGGTGGCAACTCGTTGCTAAAGCGGCAAGTGAAGTTGGACCTGCACTGTTTTTCAGTTTACTTATTATCACTGTCTCATTCTTGCCTGTATTTATCTTGGAAGCTCAAGAAGGAAGAATGTTTTCACCGCTCGCTTATACAAAAACGTACGCAATGGCAGCATCTGCTGGTCTAGCAATTACATTAGTGCCGGTCTTAATGGGTTACTTTATCCGAGGGAAAATAGTCTCTGAAAAGAAAAACCCGTTAAACAGGTTGCTTATTGCCATGTATATGCCGGTTTTAAGATTGGTGATGAAGTTCCCGAAATCGACTATTGTCGCAGCTATTTTAGTGACAATTGTTGGCTTCTGGCCTGTTGATAAAATCGGTAGTGAGTTCATCCCCCCGTTGGATGAAGGCGATTTAATGTATATGCCTACCACTTATCCTGGCATTTCAATTGGTAAAGCAAGGGAGTTGTTACAGCAAACGGATAAGCTTATCCGCACTGTACCTGAGGTTGAAAACGTATTTGGTAAAGTTGGCCGAGCTGAAACAGCAACAGATCCAGCACCATTAACCATGATTGAAACCTTTATACAACTTAAGCCAAAAGATCAGTGGCGTGAAGGAGTGACAACCGACTCATTGAAAGCTGAGTTTGATAAGTTAGTAAAATTTCCGGGCTTAACCAACGCGTGGGTAATGCCAATCAAAACACGTATCGACATGCTTGCTACTGGGATTAAGACGCCTGTAGGGATTAAAGTTGCAGGTCCTGATTTGAATACCATTCAGGATATTGGCCAGCAAATAGAACAACTGCTGCCGCAGGTTGCAGGTACAGCCTCAGTGTACTCTGAGCGCGTTGCCGGAGGTCGATATATTAAAGTTGATATATCCCGCGATAAAGCGAGTCGCTTTGGTCTTAATATCGAAGATGTTCAACAAGTTGTATCTACAGCAATAGGCGGAATGAATGTTACCCAAACCGTTGAAGGACAAGAGAGGTACCCCGTCAATTTGCGTTATCCGCAGGATTATCGTGATTCTCCAGAGCAGCTTGCGAGGTTGCCAGTTGTTACGCCTAACGGTCAACGAATAGCACTAGGTGATGTTGCAGACATTAGAGTTGAAAACGGGCCTCCAGGTATTAAGAGTGAGAATGCTCGAATTAATGGTTGGACATTTATCGACATTGATGGCGTAGATGTTGGTACTTATGTTGAAAATGCAAAATCTTATTTGGGCAATAATCTAGAGCTTCCAGCTGGTTACTCGATTACATGGGCTGGTCAATATGAGTATATGGAACGTGCTAAAGAGAAGCTTTCATACGTATTGCCACTAACCTTTGCAATCATTGTCATATTGCTTTACCTAAATTTCCGTTCATTTAGTGAAGTGGCGATTATTATTGTTACCTTGCCTATGGCCATGATTGGAGGCCTATGGTTGATGTATTTAGAAGGTTTTAATTTCTCAGTGGCAGTGGGTGTTGGTTTTATTGCTCTAGCTGGGGTGGCTGTGGAAATTGGGGTATTAATGCTCGTTTATTTAAATCAAGCCCTTTCGGATCTAAAAGAAAAAGCCAAAGAGAATAAAGTACAAATATCAGATAACAAATATAGAGATGCATTACTACATGGCGCTGGTTTACGTGTTCGCCCGGTTATGATGACTGTAGCAACAATTATAATTGGTTTGCTTCCAATATTATATGGTACAGGCACGGGGTCTGAGGTTATGAGCCGAATTGCAGCTCCTATGGTTGGTGGAATGACAAGTGCAGTAATACTAACTCTTATTGTTTTACCCGCTATATATTCAATAGTTAAAAAATCGGAAGTAAATTCCTTTAATAATGAATTATCAAACAAAGAATAACTTTTTCGTAGAGTTGAGGTCGATATATGGATAACTTGAATTAACTATGGGCGACTGTTTTTGACTAACGAAACCATATTAAAAATAGTTTAGTTGTTAATTAAATTAAAAAGAGGTAATAACATGAATACATTAATCAAAATTCTAATCGTTGTTAGTATGACATTTAGCATAAGCGCACTGGCTCATGTCAGCTTAAAAGAGTCTATGCCTGCGAATAATGCAATGCTTATGAAGTCTCCAGAGGCCTTATCTTTAAGCTTCACTAAAAATGTAAAGATCGTAAAACTGTCACTTAAAAATAAACAAGGTGAAAAGATTAAGTTTGGTTTTAAGCCGACGAAGGATTCAAATAATGAATTCTCATGGAAACTCCCTAAATTGGCACCTGCAAGTTACATCGTTGAGGCCACATTTTTAGGTAAGGATGGCCATAAAATGAAAGAAAGCTTTGGCTTTATGGTTCATTAATTTGGAGTGGTAAATTCTATGGAAATGTATATCTGGAGTACGCTAATTGTACTGTCAAAATTTTCGTTTTACCTTGGCTTTGCAAGTATCTCTAGTTATACATTTCTTGGAGATAGTATTGCTACAATCCAAAAGAAAACGACAACAACACGTTCGACCTTTTTAATGCTAATCAATGGTACGATTTTTGTTGGACTCGTAGCCAATTTTATATGGTTTATAGCTAGCACAGGCGCAATGGCTGAAGACGGTATTAGAGGAGCTCTGGATAAGGACATGATTGAGATCATGTGGGACTCCTCTATTGGCGAAGTGACGTTTTATCGCTCTATTGGCTTTACAGTTGCAATATTTGCATTTGTATTTTCTGTATATACTAAACCTACCAAGATAAAGCGCTATGTTCTTTGCTTACTTTATTTGTGCAGTTTGATAATATTGGGGTACTCATTTTCATTATTGGGACATGTCTCCGAATTAGCTTGGCTAGAAAGAATAACCCTAATTTTTCATGTCCTTTTAATCGCATGGTGGATGGGGGCATTGTTACCATTGAGGTTGGCTTGTAACGTTTTAGCGCATAATGAGCTTTTTATATTAATGGAAAAGTTTGGCAAGCAAGCCGTTACTATGGTAGCACTGTTACTTATTGCAGGCCTTTGGCTATCGATTCAGCTTGTAGGCAGTATTGCCGCTCTTGTGAGTACGTCTTATGGGCAAGTCCTTCTCTTCAAATTGATTTTAGTTATTTCAATTTTATTACTAGCAGCAATGCACAAATTTAAGCTAGTTCCTGCACTTAAAAATTCAACTGGCAGAGAAACGTTATCAAAATCTATTTCTATTGAAATAGTGATAGCGCTCGCCATTTTATTAACTACGTCAGTGCTAACAAGTTTTGTTGGTCCTGAAAGCTACCCGTAAAAGAGAAATAAAAAATGAAAATAATAAAGATAATACTTGGCTTATTAGTGACAACTAGTCTACTAGCCAATGCACATGGTGATAAAAGTAAAGAGCAAGGTTTATTTAAAGGGGTAGATACTCCGGCTGCGAAAGTAGTTGTTGCATTTCATCGAGCACTAAAAACTGGCGACAAAAAAGCAGCGAGAAGTCTGTTAGCAGATGATGTCACGATATATGAAGGGGGGAGTGTGGAAAGAAGTGCCAATGAATATGCACATCACCACATGCTGTCAGATATGAAATACCTAGCTGCTGTCGATAGCAATACATTAGAACACCAAGTGACTATTCTTGGTAATATAGCGATATCTGCTTCACGTTCTCACACTAAAGGTTCCTACAAAGGCAAAGATCGCGATTATCAAGGTATGGAAACTATGGTGCTTGAAAAACAAAGTGGTGAGTGGAAAATCAAACACATTCATTGGTCACATTAGACCCATAACTTAAAATTAGTATTGACCTGTGCCCATACACAGGTCTTGACTCAACTTAACTACCCAAATATTTTAGGTTACGAGGTTTTATGAATGCCCGAACGAGCTAAGGCTTACGACACAATGCCAGCTACAGTAAGGTATTACACGCGTTTGAAGTTGTTTCACTCCTTAAAGTCGGAAAATGGCTACAAATATCATCCCACTTACAGAATTTCCCTATTTAAGTTTCTCTTAAGCGCTAGGTAATTTGGCTTTTCTGCGTCCGATATTCAGCAAGTAGTTGATGAAGTTGGCTGTGGCAAAGCTGTGTACACACCAGTTCGAACGCTTATTAAGAAACGGTTAGCTGAAACAGAAAACCAATTTCAGGCAATGCTAAAGATACGTGAGAATATGAGTAGTGCCCTAGAGTAATGGGAATGCAAAGAGGGAAAGGTAACTTATCATCGAAGGCTCAGGTAGTGCTACCAAAATGGAATTCGTAATTCAAGCAACAGTGGGTGTTGCTTCAGCTGAAATGAACTTTGTAGATAGAACTGTTGTAACTTCTAGCTCAGTGAAAGTAAGTGAATTAATAAAAGCGGTCGAGCCTGTTTACTATAATGCAAAACTATTAGATAACTCTATAGTTGAACAAGTATTGGATGAGAAAGAAGTGCTAGCTGGGGGCTTTGCAAGAAGTTACTTCGAGATACTTTTATTGCGCACTCTGTAGGTATTTCGCTGGTGATTTATAGATTATTCATTGGTGAGACGGCCATTGTTACAACAACTGAAATAATATCATGACATGACTTATTCTAGGTATTGCCACTTTGGGTGTAATGTATTTTTTTAAGGTGAAGCTCTTTTATGTTGATAGATGGAGTAGTTTCAAAAATCACTTTACCAATATGAATACACTTATTGCATTAGGTACAGCTTGAACTTATTCAATGGCTATTGTGCTTTCATCTGACGTACTTCTCTTAATAGCTTGCTATGTATGCATCGAAGCCAGGTACTAAGTTATTCATGAGGCTTTTAGTATGATACTTTATTGCTCAATATATTAACGTTTCTACTGAAAAGAAAAGTTTAGTATGAATCTTTATTTTAAAAATCATAAATAATGTAACAGTAAAGTAAGCTCTGTTGAGAAGAATAGTATGAAACTATATTACTGGATTACAGATATTGTGGGTGAACAATAAAGATATACCTACTCTCCAACAGATATGTATTTATAAAGTGCGGGGCCACAGATGGTGTGGCTTAGGAATAAAGATATACTTATAAAGTACGGGCCCACAGATGGTGTGGGTGAATAATACAGTTTAACCCGTAACAAAAAGGTCTCATACTGACTGTATATCGGCAATTGCCCAGTTTCTATAGACTACTGGGCAATTTTTTTATGTTCACACAGTCATTAAGTTAAGAGCGTGCTGTAAAACCAAATCTGGATACTTCCCTAAAAGGACATTGTTCATAGTCCATAGGTGAACAATTACCATGACTTTCTGAATTGTCATAGTACTTATCCGCATTACCGTCTGTCTATTTACACTTGGGCTGTTCTAGGCTCACTGCTACTCGCACTTTTTGTTCTATGACATTCTGGTAGCTGAATTATGCTTTGTTACCAAAGTATCTTTTACTATTCGAGTAGACTATCAATTTGATGACCGAAGGGTACACATAATGAGCTGATAAAGTGTGCCTGCCTGAGTTTTTAGCAAATATATTAATAGTTTAAGCGCGCTCATTGGTGTTTTTTAGGTAAAATATAGCCTTGATAACTTTTGAGGGCGGCCAAGGTTTCTTCATAGCCTGTGATTGGTTGGCCGATACTGCGATTATATTCAATTCTGCGCTCTAAAGTGCCCAAATAGTCTTTGTTCTCGACTCCAACAAGTGTATTCCCTGTAAACTCAAATTCTTCAAACGGGATTTACTGCCATATGCGATCATCTCCGGTGATTTTCGCTAATGTTCTGATGTCTTCTTGAGACACGTTTCGCATATCGAAGCCATTGCTATACACAGCTTTAGTATTTGCTATATTCATAGAGATCTCCTTTCGTTTTGCCCTCAATTTGCACGCAAAAATCACGCTTTTTTTGTCAGGAGTGACCTAGTTTCTCTTTATTTCCCTGAGCTTGTTAGCATGTATTTTGTGTCCATTTTAAATAGTGAATTACTTGCTATTTTCTTAAAGCTAATTGAGCGCTAGATATGAAATAATACATTTTTCCTACTTTATAAATGCATTTATAAATTACTAATATAAATAGAGTTTTTTGTTATGGCTTTGTTGATTTGCAAAAAGGGTGCTGATAAGTTGACACCACCTGTTAAGGAGGAGAAATCAGTGTGACACCCAATTCACGGCAGATAAAAACTGAAAACTTTAGGGCTTATGTGCAGCGCTCAATGCGGCGTTTAAGAAAGGAAAAAAAATGGACTCAAGAGCAACTTGGCAAGAAGCTTGGCGTTGATCAAGCGACCATTTCTAATTATGAGTCGGGTAAAACCGACATGACCTACATTCATCTCTTTGAGCTATTTTTAATTTTTGGTAAGGACTTTTCAGCAGTATTTGACCTGTTTAACGTGACGACTCACACATCTTCGGCTGATATAAAGCAAAAAAAGGAGTAACAAGATTATGAAAGAGTTTTATTCGCTTGTTGAGTTCTTGCCTTTGACTGTGATCACTATATCGCTACTCTTAACATGGAAAGTACCTACGGCTAGGTGGTTTTTAATATGTTATGCAGTATTGGATATCGTGATTATTTTATTACACCCTATCATAATGCAGTGGAGGACACATTATTATCTGGCAGATCTTTTCATGTGCATTGCTTTAGTCTTACCGATAGTTTATCGAAGACCACTGGCTCTATTCTTGTATGAAAAGACCCAACTAAATTACTTTTTACTTGTGTTTAATAGGCAGGTATTCACTTTACAAGAATGTGGCATTATTTTACTCATGTTATTTGGCGCATTCATCAATTTAGTGTCTTGGCTGGAAATTTTAGCCTATAAGTATTATTGGATTGATGTACCTTATTTCAAACTATACGTTCGCAACAATGCAATGATATTGGTCCATGTCGGTGTTTGTTGTGCGATATTTAGTTATTCATTAAAAGCAGAAGAGCGAGAGAATGAGGTCGTGACACATAGGTCAACGGACTAACCAGCATTATTGAAGCAATAATAGTTAAACTTCATTATGCTGTGCTTGTCTATACAACTTATGATGCAAGTAATCTACTCGCTCTAATTATTTGTTTTAAATCGACTGTTTTTTTAGGTGTGTGGGGAGAACTAAGCGTGTCCCAAATAAAATAAGCGCCAGTGTAACAGGCGCTTATTTGTAAATTGAACAGTTGTACATCAATGTGCTCGCAGCGATTGGCACGATAGTGCATCGCTAAGTTATGGTTAAGCAGCTGACCTTAATACCAAAAGCGACTGCTGTATATACGCCGCTGTTGCTCTCTCATATTTACTTTACACCACATTTTAGTAACATAAACGGTATGTAAATTTTCATTTATCTAGGCAAAAAATAGTGGCAACCTTAAGTAAGTTGCTTATTTTTTGCTTGTAAGATCAACATGGTGAGTAATAACCCACACGTCAGAGCCATAATAGCTGAACCAACAAATGTATAGATGTCATAAATCAATGTCAAAGATAGCCAACCAAGGCCATTTCTTAACGCATTTTCAATCAAGGCTAATACATTCATAATACCTGCTACTATAAATAGCCAATGAAAAAGACCATCAAAGTCAGTAAGTACAATCTTGCTTGAGCTTGAGAAAAACCGTGAAATTTGCACTCTAAAAATAAAAAGCGCAATAGCAAATAGGTTGATTAACAGTTGTATGCCAAATATTTTGGTACCCACAATGAGGTAGTCATCGTCTGGCGCTCCTAAATCTATGAGACCGGTACTAAATAAACTATATTCAGTTAATGCAACAACGGCGAGCATAATAGAGATATGGCAAATATTAGGCTCTTTTTGCAGTAAGCCAAATATAAAGCAGAAAGCTAGTACTGGAAGGTAAACGTGAAAGACTACCTGAGGGTCATCTATTTGCAGATAAAAAGCGATAAGTGCAATGACTGAAACAAGTATCAAATGTACCATTTTCATAGAGTTAATTACTTATATTTGAGCTTTATTCAGTAATGTATTCTAAAGCTGAGATTATATAAATTCTGAGCTTGATAAAATACGCCAATAAATAGTTTTAACCTAGTGGAGTTATAACTTGAATCTCATGAGGTTGCTTTGGCATAAATAATGAGCCTCCAATGACTTTTTTTAGAGATTCTTGGTTGAGTGATTTCATAATTATTCCTTATCGTTAATGTCTTTTGGATCGTTTAATTTGCTCGATACATTGCTAATTTGTATCATCAGTGGGTTAATGTCAATTTTACAATAAGCTAGCCATTTGAAAAAATGACTCATCCGTGGCTCACCGACCCCAAGCTCATAATTGCTCACCGTTTCTCTGGTGATATTGAGCTTATCGGCCATTTGCTTTTGAGTGAAGCCTGCTTTTTTGCGCATGGCTTTGAGGTCGTCACCGCTTATCACATTTGATTTCCTTTTGGATAAATATCAAAGGTTCTATCTCATGGAACTGTATAAGGCATTATGTTTTACGTTATGTCTTAAACAGTGTGATGAGATTTGTTATATCAAGCTTTGAATTTTTACAAAAATGCTGAAGGTAAGAAAATTTCTCATAAATATTCCTTTTCATAAAATTCGAAGATTTTTCCACATTAACCATTTTATATTATTAACAATACATTTTCATAAGTAAATATGGAAACTGATTTTAGAGTAGTATGTTGGTGAATTTTCGAGGGAAACGATGAAAAATAATGTCATAAGAAGAAAAGTAACAGTGAACGACTTAATGTCTGAGGTTCAACACAATTTACGCAGATTAAGAAAAAAGAATAATCTGACGCAAACCCAGTTGGGAGCAAAACTCTGTGTAGATCAAGCAACTATCAGTAATTTTGAAACCGGCAGGACGGTGATGACGGTGGCCCAGCTTTACGAAATGTATTTGATTTTTGGCGATGAATTTGATTGCCCATTTATTCAATATACAGGTAAAGACAACAGCATGGCGGCTAGGCTGTAAAGTAGCCGCGTCGAGTGATTACTTTTTTAATTACGTTTGTACCACATAATGAAAATCTCGTTTTCATAGTGTTTAGATACTTAGTTATGTAAGTATAAATTATTAATATATAAAGCTCTGTTTAAAGTAGGTATCTATTAAATTGGTTTTTGGTAGATCCTTCATGCTTGGCAGCCTTTATTAATTAATGTGACCTTCTGCTTATTTTGGAATAAACAGTACATTGATTAAAGTGGCAAGGTAGCTTGTTACCTACATTAAATAAAATCGCACGGGCACCATGACGGTATGCTCGCGCATTGTCGGTGGTGGTAGTGGTAGGGGTTGTGCGCGTTTAACAACGCTTTTGGCTTCTTTATTGAGTAGCGGATAGCGGGATGATTGCACAATTTCAATATTGCGCGCCTGGCCTTTATCGTCGATGTCAAAACTGACCATAATCGTTGCTTCTTGGCCTCTTTTACGGGCCACTGTGGGGTAGCGTTTTTTCTTCGCAAGGTGGGCAATGAGCGCCGCCTGCCAAGTTTGCTTAGCGACTAATGCAAGCTGGGTATCCTGACCTTGCTGTAGAGCCTGATTTTGCTGTGCAGTGGCATCTGCTGCAATTTCTTTGGCGCGACTGGCGACACTTTCTTGCTTTGCTGGCTGTTCAGCGTCTTGCTTGGGTGATTCAAGCAGCTGCTCTGGCTTGGGAACTTGAGGTGGTTGTTCAGTCACTTGTTCAAGCTTGGGCATATTGTCTTGTGTTGGCTTAGGTTCAGGATCTTGTGGTTGCTCCGGTTTTTTGGCCATGGCTATCTTCCCATCGTGGGCTAAAGCGATGTCGCTCGATGAGGGGGCTGCAAGCGCTTTTAGTGGCGGTGTGTTGGCTGATTGAGCCTGTGCATTTTGCAGCTCTTGAGACTGACTTTTGGCTTTAGCTAAGGGCGCTAATTTTACCACAAATGGCGCTTTTGATATGGCGGGTTTTGCAGGCGTATGGGGTTGCCAGTGCCAAAGCGCCGCACCAAGTATGACAAGGTGTAAGCAAACAGCCCAAAAAAATCCTAACAACCAATCATGGCGAGTGAGCACTTAATTTAAATCCTCTTCACCAATGAGAGACACATTGAGATAGCCGATACTGCGTAATGTATTGAGTACGCCTATTACATTGCCATAATCTACTTTTTCGTCGGCTCGGATAAACACGATTTGCTCAGGGTTATTGTGGCTCGCTATATTGAGCGCGGCTTCAAGCCCGTCTTTGGACACCGCTTGATCGCCTAAAAATAGCTGTAACTCTTTGTCTAATGACACGATAAGCTGGTTTTGTTCTAACGTTTGCGCCTGTGCATCGGCGCCGGGGAGCTCAAGCGGCACAGAAACGGTCGACAGAGGGGCGGCTACCATGAAGATGATCAATAATACCAACATGACATCGATAAACGGCGTCATGTTGATCTCATTATTGAGTGCAAACTCATCTTGGTCGCCATCATTCATCATCGCCATATCAACGCAGCTCCAGTTGGCGGCCAGCCAAAACTAAAAGTTGGCTTGAAAATGCATTAAGTTGCTTGCGATATAGTGCGATATTGCGAGTAAAGTGGTTGTACATTAAGACCGCGGGTATAGCTGCGACTAAGCCTAAAGCGGTGGCTAGAAGGGCTTCTGCGATGCCCGGTGCAACCACGGCTAAGTTGGTGCTATTGGTTGCGGCAATACCGATAAAACTGTTCATAATGCCCCAAACGGTGCCAAACAGGCCAATAAAAGGGGCGGTGGAGCCAATAGAGGCTAAAGAACCCGTGCCTTGAGTGAGGCCATCCGTGAATTCGTCGGCACGGGTTTTCATGCGCTGCAGAGATCTTTCCTTGACCCCTTCAGCTGTGGCATTATTTTTAGCGCCCCAGTCCATTTCGATTAAAACCTCTTCGACGAGTTGCGCTTCTAATACATCTGCATTGTTTAGCTTTATCAGATCATCTTGGTTGCGGCTTTGTGCTAATAAGTGTGAGAGGCGCTTTTGAGCGAGTTTAATTTGCTTCTGCTTGGTAATAAATACGGCCCAGCAAGCAACAGAGGCGGCGACTAACATCAACATCACACTTTTGACCACCCAGTCTGCTTGCATAAACATGGCATAGGCTGTGAGCGAACCTGTGCCGCTCGCAGATGCACTAAAAGTGGGTGCGAGCGCCAAAAAGGCGAAAGCTTTTTTCATTATTATAAACCTCTGACTTCACTAAAAACGAACCCCTATAGTTAAAGAACGCATGAGATTAAAAAAACAGTAATGCCTTTTTAACTTTTTATTATGTGGCGAGAAAATATCCGCAATGGCTCGGTCACAGTTTGATTATATTGGATGGTAGTCTTGAGCTTGGCCATGGCTGAATAAGATGTGTTGGTAGCTGCCTTACTGAAAAAGGCGCGCGATCAAAATAGGCCCGCCGATGATGCAAAATGACATCGGGGAAATGGCGGGCACTATGACCAAGTTAGATAAATGTATCAAAACAGGTACATATTTTAAATATCTGCCATGGCACTGGGAATTCTGTCAGTCAGCGGTTTGAGTAGGTAACTGAGCATGGGGCGCTCCCCATTTTTAACAAACGCTTGCACTGGCATACCTGGTTGCAATACTAATCGGTCACTTAGTGCATCTTGATTAACACGGATCGCCACTTGGTAATAAGGCTGTCCAGTGCGTTCATCATTGATGGTGTCTTGTGCCAAGCGTTCAACCTGTCCTTTTACTTTCGGGGTTGTGCTGGTATTGAATGCGCTGAATAACAGATCGACATCTTGACCAAGGGCAACACTGTCTATCAAGTTACTTGGGATTTTGGCATTCACTATCAATCTTTGCCCTTTAGGAACAATTTCCATCAATAATTGAGATTGAGACACCACATCACCAAATGCGTCCAAGCCAACAACTTGACCTGCAACCGGCGCACGAATTTCACTGTTGTCCAAACTAAATTGTGCTGCTGTCATTCTTTGTTTGAAGTCACTGATGCTAGATTGGTTTTTCGCTCTTTGCTGACTGACTTCTTGACGATAGCCTTTGAGGGTTTGCTGGTGTTGAGTATCTAGCTCTAATAGTCTGGCTTGTTGAGACAATAGCTCGGATTGCGCATTGGCCAAATCGGCACGAATTTCAGCGGCTTGTGCTTTTAGCTGATACAGTTGTTCTTGTGATTGAAAGCCTTTTTTAACCAAAGCTTGGGTATCGTTCACCCAATTATCGTACACCTCTGCTCTTTGCTTATGGCTATCAACAACATGCGTAAGACCCGAAATGCGAGATTGCGTAGTGTGCTTATTGTCGAGCATTAACTTAAGTTGCGCTTTCAAGGCCGCGCGACGTTGCTCGAACAATTGCTGATTTAGCGCCATCGCTTGAACAGCTTGCGGTAAATCCACGCTTGTCAGAGTATCCGAGTAAATGAGCTGCTGCGCATCGCGTAACTCTGCATCTAGGCGCTCTTTTTCAGCCAGTGCTAAATAGTACTGTGTGGTTGCAGCGGCAAGCTGACTTTTTGCCACCTTGCTATCTAGGATCAGCAGCGCCTCACCTTGCTCTACCCACTGTCCATTTTGCACCAATAATTGGTCAAGTACGCCGTGTTGCGGAGCTTGGATCTGCTTTTTGTGGCCAGAAACGATGATTTGGCCCTCAACGACCACGCCTTTGTCGAGTGGGGCAAATGCACCCCAGAGTAAAAATATGCCCAAGCTTAGCGCGATGATCGTCCAGCCAAGTCGAATATGTTTGCTTCCCGCGATAGTGTGCTGTGTTGTCACGTTACGCTGCTCCTCTTTGACCTTGCTTGGCTTGCTGCATTGCTCCAAGTACTTGCTGTTTAGGGCCAAAGGCCTGAACATGGCCCTTGTTAAGTAACAAGATCTTATCGCTTAGGTTTAAAATATTGGCTCTGTGGGTGATAAAGATAATGCTAGAACCAGATTGCTTGAGTGTTTTAAGGGTGCTAGCCAATGCGGCTTCACCGGCATCATCTAGGTTAGAATTAGCCTCATCTAAAATGACCAGTTTGGGGTCGCCATACACTGCTCTGGCAAGGCCGATACGTTGCTTTTCACCGCCGGATAAGCCCATGCCCCCGTCACCAAGCACAGTATTGTAGCCATCGGGTAATTTTAAAATCATCTCATGCACGCCTGCCAACTTCGCGGCTTTGATGACTGCAGCGTCGTTAATATCGCCAAATCGGGCAATATTCTCACTGATGCTACCTGCAAATAAGCCCACATCTTGAGGCAAATACCCCAAGTGTGGGCCTAGGCTCTGCTTGTTCCATTGAAAAATATCGGCACCATCTAAGCGCACTTTGCCCATTCGCGGTGCCCAAATACCTGTAATAAGGCGCGCAATTGACGATTTGCCAGCGCCGGAAGGGCCAATGATCGCTAAAATTTCTCCGGGATTAATCTCAAAGTTGATGTTACTCAGGGAAGGAGTTTGCGCCATCGGTGGGATCAAAGTGGCATTTTCTACACTGAGTTTGCCCGTCGGGGTTGGTAAATCTAGTCCAGTTTGAGGCTCTGGGTACTGATGCAGCAGGGCATCGAGACGTTGACGAGAGAGTTTCACGCTTTGCCACTGTTTAAATGCCCCGACGAGTTGTTCAACGGGTGATAACATGCGCCCAGCGATAATTGAACCTGCGATCATCATGCCTGCGGTGATCTGGCCGTCAACAGCAAGCCAAGCGCCTGCCCCTAAAACAACCGATTGCAGTGCAAGGCGTAATATTTTACTGGTTGCGGTGAGCACTGAACTGAGATTACTGGCTTCACTTTGATGGCGAATCCCCGCTTGATGTTGTGCTTGCCAGCGGCTTTGCAAACTGTGTTGCATCCCCATCGCTTGCGCAACTTCAGCATTGTTAATGATGCCACTGGCAAGGCGCGTGGCATTGGCAGTGGCTTGGGAAGATGCTTGTAAGGGCTTTTTCGCCCAAACTTCGTTGAGTAGCGCGAGCACCAGTAAAATCACCGTACCGACGAGGGCAATTGTGCCCAGTAATGGGTGAAAGAAAAACAATACAATGAGGAAAAGCGGGGCCCAAGGGGCATCAAAAAACGCAAATATGCCCGTTCCTGTCATAAACTGGCGAACTTGGTTAAGGTCATTAATCAACTGGCCAGGGTTAGCATTACCAACCTTGATTTGATGTTGATAAACGGCGTCAAATACTTGCGTATGTAGTTCGTTATCAAAATGCTCGCTTATGCCAATCAGTACGCGGCTGCGGATCCACTCTAGTGCGCCCATTAATAAAAAGAAGCCCGCAACTATGATGGAAATCAACAATAAAGTATCTATATTCGCAGAGCTTAAAACGCGGTCGTACACTTGCAACATGTAAATCGCGGGGATCAACATGAGCAAGTTGATAATGGCGCTGAATCCAGCAACATGCAGCAGGCTGCGCTTTTGCTTATGTAAGGCGCGCTTTAAAGCGTCACTTGGCACCATCGTGGGTTTCATGATTGGCTCCTACGACGGCGAAGTCGTCCCACACCTAGCGCACTTAAGAATGTCAAAGCTGCGAAACCAAGTGCGCCACCATTGCCATAGCTTAAGGTTTCTTCTTGTTTTATTTTTGCTTCTGCATTGACGTAAAGCGTCGATAGCGCACCTAATCGTGAACCAACATCGGCATCTCGACAGTTAATTGTAAAGGTGTAAACACCTGACTCAGGTGAGATTTTAATACTGCCTTGCGGCTCGATTTGTCCACCTGGCACCCAATCACCGACAGCCGTGCCGCCAATCGCAACACAGTCAGCTGCATTGTGGCTACTCCAAGTGACTTCGACTTCTTCACCAAGTTGGGCATTGCCAGGCGTAATACTGATAGACACAGAACCTGTTGGTTTTAAACCACTTAAATCGACCTCAAAAACCGTGCCTCGGTTGTCGGCGAGAACAGTTCTACCATATTGATCTGAGTAGCCTCTACCACCATATAGTGTCGTACCATACAGCTTACCGTTTTCAGCTAACATGAGTCCGGTTGGTACCTTGCCATCTGAGTCTTCGGCAATTCCAGCTTTAAACGCATGCACATGTTCAAACCCACTTTGAATGACTTGGCCGTTTTCAATCTGTATATCCGCTAACTTAAGTCGATAAATAGTTCCATCGAGTGTCATATTTCCTGAGTGGTTTGGATACTCATTGCCTTCAAGTACTTGTGTATTTTCACTCTTATGTATGCCACCGCTCATGGTGGTGCCATACAAAAAGCCTGTATCTGTTATCACCATCGGGCCACGGGGTTGGCTGCCGTTTTCGCCATTGAATGTATGCAGCAAATTAAACTCAGAGCCATCTTTTTTAATTCTAAAGAGTGAGCCATGGGGATTACTGCCTTCATAATGTGGATACTCTGTGTGGATCAAGCGCTCATTTCTTTCAATGACATTGTGAACTTGGGAGTCTCCACCACAGAGACCGCTGGCAAAACCGATGGCTTTACCGCTATAACTAATAATTCCTTTGGACCTGCAGCTCCCCACGGTCGTCGAACCATATAGAAAGCCCGCTTCATCTTCAACTAGGTAGGTGGCAATACGGCCTTCATCACCGCTGCGGGTGTGCCAGGGGACTTCACCTTGGCTGAGGGTAAATTCATGGATCAAGGGCAAGGCTGTAATGGGGTTTTCACCGAGCTCTACGGCATAGAGTGCACCGACGACAAAGTCATCATCGATTGAGAGTGTATTGAGATACGGTATGCCACGGGGGTAACCTATGTAGCCATAAAGTATATTACCACTCAAAAGCATGCCGCCAGCCGCGGTGAAGTCGCCATGGGGGTTGTTGTTAAATCTATATAGCTCCGTTAACGTGTTGTCTTTTTCTAAACGCATTAATCGAGAGTAAGTTTTATGATCGGTATCGATAAATAGCAGTCGTTCTTGATTATCGAAAATAGGCTGTACATTTGGCCTGTTGTTGAGCTCTTCTTCTGTGTTGTCAAATAGAATGACTTTGTTACTGCCATCTGAGTGCACAGAAAATACATTGCCCTTGAGATCGATACTATAGAGCTTGTCTTCTGTCGGGTGCTCTGCGAAGCCAACAAAGCCTGCAACCTCTTTTGCAAGTGCGAAGTAATGTCCTTGTACTGGTGCTAGTCCCCACATGCTTGGAGCTGTCTCATCTTTATATCCAAAGTAAGATAATCCGATGAGTTGATCACGCTCAGCGTTATAAATTGGCGGCGCAAATGGCTTACCTGCGGTTGGCCAACCGACAGGGCCTGTAGAGTGTAAAGATGTCAGGTGATTAACACTGATCCCTTTTACAGCTGTGGTTGCAAGACTAGAGAAAGACAGGGATAGCAAGCAGAGGCAAAGTTTTTTCATAGTAGACTCAATAAATGGCAAATTGCACTGCAGCAAAGCTGCAGTGCACAGGAGGTTAAGCGACTAGGTCAAAGTCAGCTAGGCTTGAAACACCAACTGTATCGTTTGTTGTCAGATCGATACCGTTTTGAGTTAGCACGTTCATGAAGTAGCCGAAGTCAGAGTCTTTCATGCCATCAACAATGTTGTGGGTTGTGTTAGTCCCTTCATGGCGACCAATGACACCGCCATTTGCATCAAAGCCAGCGTTAAGATTGATTGTATCTAAGCCGTCGAAGCTCACTAGATCTTCTGTGAAGCTGTACTCACCGTTTGCACCTTGTGTTAGACCGCGGCCGAATGAAATTGATGCAATTTCACCATACATAGTGTGCGAAGGACCTGCGAAGAAGGTGTAATCGATGTAAGAGCCATCAGCTGCTTGAATAATGAAGCCTAGGTTGTCTGCACCTACTTGACCTTCTTGCGCGTATTGAGTACCAGAGAAAGTACCGAATAGACCCCAGAAACCAAGATCAACAGTAGGGTTAGGGTTCTCAGCACCCGCGAAGCTGCCAATGTTCTCGTTGTAGTTTGTATTTGTGAAGAACTCTGAAGCATGGCCAAAGAATGAATCTAGGCCTGAGAAAGAGTAGCTAGCACTGTATGTTACTTGTATAGACATGGTAAATCCTTAATTTTTGATTATTTAATAATATTGACCTAAAGGTCGTTAGGAGAAATATCAGCTGCGCGCCATGCTGATATTTCTGTTGTTTTCAGCACGGGTTTCCCCGTGCAATTTGAAATTGGTTTACTTGGTTTTTTTATAAAAACGACGGCCCATTACCAATGCACCGAGTGCCAATATCCAGCCACCAAATGAACCACTGCTGCCTTTGTCTTCTTCAGGCTCTGGCGCTGGCTCAGGGGTTGGTTCCGGATCTGTGCTTGTATCTGGCTCAGGTGCTGGATCAGGCGTTGGTTCCGGCTCTGGCGTTGGTTCAGGTGTCGGCTCTGGTTTTATACCTATTCCCGGTTCTGGCTCCGGTTCTGGCTCCGGTTCTGGCTCCGGTTCTGGATCAGGAATCGGTGTTGGCTCTGGTTCTGGCTCTGGTTCAGGCTCAGGTTCTGGCTCTGGTTCTGGCTCTGGTTCTGGCTCTGGTTCTGGCTCTGGCTCTGGTTCTGGCTCTGGCTCTGGCTCTGGTTCTGGCTCTGGCTCTGGCTCTGGCTCTGGCTCTGGTTCAGCGCCAACGAGTAATTCAAGCGATCGGGTGTAGATCTTTTGATCGGTATCTTTACAGGTCAAAACATAAGACTTTTCACCTTCTGTATCGGGCGTGATCGATTCCTGACCACTGGCTTCTTTTGCGCCTTCCCAGTCACCACTCGCTGTACAGTCGCTGATATTGATCGACTGCCAGCTTAACTCAAGGCTTTCGCCCAGAGTGAGTTCTTCGGTTTCTGTGCTAAAGCTTAAAGTGTGTTGGTTGACTGTAAATTCAAAGATGCCGCCAGCTTCCGTGCTATTGTCACCATTGGTTGCACCATATAATGTGTGCTTTTCGTCCGCGAGTGCGCCAGATGTGAGGCCGACAGGTCGAATAGATGCTTGCTCATCAAAGGATTGAATAATTTCAAAGTCATCTTTTTCTCTGTTGACGTCTGTTGCATCCGCGCTCACGTTAATGCGGTACAATACGCCAGCGCCTTGCTCATCACCACCACTTGCTCTGGTTGTACCATAAATATTGCCATCCGCCGCAGCGACAAGTGGACCTGCAGGAATATGACCATCTTGCGCAGCGTCTATACCGTTATCTTGCTCACCAAATGTATGGATGACAGTAAAGCTATTTTCTGTGTTTTTATGAATGCGCCATAGCGTCTTAGCTGACGTACCGTATAACCACTCTCCTTGTTCAACGACTGAATGGGTTGCCAGAGAATGATCGTCAATTAAACCATGTAGATTGTTTGAAAAAGAGTTAAGCACCATGACTTCTGTACTACCGTCAGTGGCGACGTTAGCTAAATCGATTTTAAATAAGGTACCACTCGCGAAATCGTCCCCATCTAGTCCTGCATTGTCGCCGGCACCTGCCGAGTTTGCATTTTTATGCGCAAGTCCATAAATTGCGTTGTCATCAGCACTGAAGATAAGTGCCGCTGGTGATTGGCCTTTGGTATAAATAAAAGAGTCGCCCGCGGCTTCTTTGTATTCATCGCGACCAAAGTCGACTATTACAGCCAGCTCGCCATCATGGCTTAAGCGCACAAGCGCGAAAAAGTCATCGTTTCGCTGAGAAGCTGCGAAGTAGACATTATCCTGTGCATCAACAGTCAGTAGGCCGCTGATATCGAAGCTACCGCCATTGAGTTCAGTCAGGTCAATGCCATCAAACGCATCTTGCATGCCGTCTTCTTCTGTCCACTTAAAGAGACTAGATTTCGCGCCGCCAAAAGCAACGCCTTGGCTATTAATGACGACATTCGTGGTAAATGCACCAATGTCATTATTTACTGTGTTGATTTGCGTGTTGAAGTCAGTGAGCTTGCCTTCAGTCAACTCGGGCGTAAAAGAGTAAATACCAGATTGTGCTAATGTTGCAAAATCACTGCCAGCACCAGACATCATGGTGCCAATTAGCTTGCCGCTTTGTGGGTGTAATGTGGGAGGCTTAGCTGGTAGCATGCCTTTTTCTCCGCCAAACATGATAGTCTGGACAGTCCCAAATACATGTAACTGTTGCAGGTTGATTTCAGCGGCACTCGCTAAGTTTGCGCTCATTAAAGCGCTACTGATGAGTGCCAGCTTAAAAGCTTTTTGCATGATTTTTACCCTTGTCTTTAATTAGAATTTTATGTTGATTCGTCCGATCACACTGCGTCCTGGTGCGATCCAATATGAGGTGCCATTAGCTTCTGCGTAATTGAGGTCTTTTAAGTTATCGATAGATAAACGCAGTTGGAGGCGCGGTGAATACTGATAATCCAGCCATAGGTCATATATTTCCCAATCCACAACATCCTCATAAGCGGTGCCTCCACGGCCATCGTTATCTTCCACTCGGATACGTGTACCAAACTTCAATTTGTCATTGAGGAGTTTTACGCCCAGTGTTAAAGCACCACTGTGTTTAGCGGGCTGTATATAAAGCAGGCCGCCTGATTTTGTTTTTCCTAGGTTTGTTTCTGGGAAGCCAACCTGGCTGCCTAATGGGAATGGGTCATAGTCTCCTTGTCCCGGGTCAAAGTTCATCTTGGTATAGTTAAGTTCGGCAAAGACAAAGTTGGACTCATAATCTGCTTGCAGCTCAATGCCTTCAAAGCGCACCTCATCAAACAAGTTGACATAGCTGCGTATACCACTTTTATCTGCTACTGAGGTGGGGCTCATGACAGTGCCCTGAACAATAAAGTTATCAACGGTATTATCGAACCAGCCTGCTTTGATAAATAGGTCGTGCGCATCCGCCAGTTGGCTGAACTCGAAATTGACGCCCACTTCATTATTGTGGGATTTCTCTGCTTTTAAGCCTGGGCTTGGGTAAAATGGGAAGCTATTACCCACATGCATACCAAATAGCAATGTTTCTGTGATTGCAGGATGCCTCACCCCTTTTGACGAACTTATATATGCTTGTATTTCGTCCGTGAAACGATAGGCAAAACGCAGATTAGGCGAGACATATTCGTCATGGCGTGCCACTTCAAAGTTAGTGAAAACAAGCGTTCTAGCTGGGCGGACGCCCGGCGGATTGAGGATGGAGCCTGAGTTGATCTCGCCTTTTCCCTCAATAGAGAAGTGTTCGTACCGAGCACCGGCTTCGATTGAGATATGCTCACCATACTGCCATTCTGCTTGGGTAAAAATACTGGTAACAGCACGTTCACCGCCCGGCGTTGCGCCAGTAAACCAAGTTGGGTCGCCAGAACCTGGTGTTTGCTGAATGGCTTGAGGTTGCGTCCAATCTCTAAAATACTCGGTGCCTGTGTTAAGCATGAGCAGTGAGTCTGTTTCTGGTAGCCAACTGTGATCAAGGCTAAAGAATGCAAGGTTTTCGATGACCATACCAACAGTGTTGGTTTCGAACTCTAGTTCAAATTCACCGTAAGGGTTGGCTGTGTCACCCGATTCAAATTGGTGCTGACGCATTTTTGTACGGTTATAGTAAATGCTGGCATTTAAATCTAGATAGTCAGCATTTGGGTTCCAGACATAATCTAGTTTAATGGTGTCATTATTCAGTTTGCTGGTGGCGCTTGGTTTATTGTCAGGGTTTGATTGATCTGTGGTTGAGCCTTCTTCAAAGTTGGCGTAAAAGCCAATATAGCTTAGCTTCACCGCTTGCTGATCGTTAATTTTATAACTGGCTTTAAGTAGCGAAGACCATTGATCTTGCTCTGTAAATGCACTTAATGCGTCGAAGTATTCACTTTTACCTGCGTTACCACCACTTTGTCCAGGCTCAAATCTGCCGACGTTTTTTCTGCCAACGGCAGCAACCAGCTCTAAATCGTTTCCCACGCGCACAGCTGAGGCTAACAGCCCTTGCATGTGGTAAGCATTACTGCCTGTGGCGAGTGATAGCTTAGTGCCGTGGTCTTGGCCTTCTAAAGCAAGATCATCAAATTCAAGCGTTTTAAAATTAACAACACCACCGATGGCGCCTGCGCCACCCACATCACCAACAGGGCCTTTGGCAATATCAACACTGGATAATAATTGTGGGTCTAAATAGACTGTGCCATTTGCTCCGTGACCACTGCGTTGAAAGTTTTGTCTGGCGCCGTCTATCATAACGTTCACACGGCCAAAATCTTGTATGCCTCTGACATTGACAGCGACACCGGGTTCTTGTCTCGATTGTGAAGTCGCAACACCAGGTACATTGTAAAAAATATCAGAGGCATCACGTGGTGCCACACGAGTCAGTTGTTGCTGGCCCAGCTTAGTATCAGAAGATGCTGATTGGTAAATTTCAGTGTGGGCATTGTTGCTGGCATATATGTCTAATGTATCAAGCAATACGGCCTGATCTGCGGCTATCGCACGAATTACATAGCTGCCATTTGCGGTTTTTTCGGCATACAAGCCGGTGCCCGTAAGTAGCTGTTCAAATCCATCACTCAGCACAAATTCGCCCTTGAGCCCCGAAGTTTGTGCACTGCCAATTTGATTAGGATCGAATTGCAATAATACACCTGTTTGCAGTGCTAGCGTGTTGAGTGCTTCCGCCAAACTCCCTTTGGGAATATTTATTTGGTGCGCCTGCTGTGCCAAAGCTGCCGTGGGTAGAGCAAGTCCAGTACATAACAAAGCGGTCAAAATTGAGCGAGGAGTCCTATCGCCTATCATAAATGGTTCTCATTTTTATTTAGAGCTACATATAGGACGGGGCAGTCAAAAAAAACAGTACCCAAAAACTAAAAAAAATCAGATTATTTTTTAGTTTTTGGGTAAGTTTAATTATTTCAATGAGATAACGTGAAGGTAATTGGCAATTGAATGATGCTGGATTGCTGGATCTGAGGCGAGCATTTTCATTGCCAACTCAATATTGTTGGTTGGGTAAACCCCAGACACACGAATGTGATTAAGCTCAGCATGCTGGTACATCAGCACCCCAGGGTAGTGTGTTTCAAGCGCTTCTAATAAAGCGGAAAGGCTAATATCATTGGCGACTAACCTATGGTTTAACCACGCCAATCTAACACTAGGGTTGGTATCGTAAGGTCCAATTAGTTGCCCACTAGCCACTTCCATTGCCTCGCCTTGTTGGCCAATCACACAGCTGTTTTGTTTAAAGTAGCAAAGCTTTACTTTTGATTCGGTGACAACCACATAAGTGTCTTGCTTACGCGCTTTAACTGAAAAACGAGTGCCTAACGCCGTTGCGCTGGTGTTTTGTGTTTGTACCACTAAAGGCCATGCAGGGTTGGTGGTGGCATCAATGTGTATTTCACCTGTGTACAGATGAATCAAGCGCTTTTCGTCGTTAAACTCGATGTCTATTTGCGTTTGCGCGTTGAGCGTCACGCTACTGCCATCTTGGAGCTGGATGGTGTGAGTTTGCCCCTTCAGGGTGTAATGATCTGCGGTTATACCGCTCAACCCCAAGTGGTTGAGCAGCAAGCCAAATCCTGAAAACAACGCGATACTGAAAAAGGCTTTTACTGTGCCATGAGATTTTGGCTTATCTTTTTCTAATACGTTATTTAAAACACGTGTGTTTAAGCCTTTATCGTCAGGTGCTTCAAATTCACTCCACAGTGCGGTTAGTTCATCATACGCTTTTTGATTATCAGGATGTAAATTTAACCATTGGTGAAAAGCTTGAATATCTTCATCGGCAGGTGCATCAGAATGCAAGAGCGCACACCACTGGGCTGCTTGCTTAAGTTTATGTTGATAACTATTGTTTTTTGCCGACATCAGAATTTTAAACTTGCTGGTCCATTAATTGACTGTGGCAATGCAACAGCGTTTGCGCAATATACTTTTGTACCATGCTTTCCGAGACATTGAGCGCACTCGCAATCTCTTTATATTTCATACCATCCAACCGTGCCATTAAAAAAGCACGTCTTGGTTTATCAGCTAACCCCTCAAGTAATCGAGATAATGCTTCTAGTCTTTGCATGGTTTCTAATACCGCTTCACAGGAAGGGGCTTGCTCTGTTTGTAGCTCAGCTTGAGCTTCAATGTAAGCTTGTTCAATACGTCTACGGCGCGCTTTGTCTATAATGAGGCGGTTTGCAATCGTCGCCAAATACGCTCGAGGTTCTTTGACTTCAAGTAGATCAGTAGATGATGTCAGGGCCCTAATAAAGGTATCCTGAGATAAGTCCTGTGCATCATGAGGAGAATGCAATTTGAGTTTGTTTTGTAAAAATCTTACTAACCAAAATTGGTTCTCACGAATAAACAGATCCATGCCAGCGGAATTTGACACCGTTGTTCCTTTCTATAGTGCGTAAATGTAAATAATTATCATTAACGGTATCACTAATAAAGTATTGGAGCAAGCTTCTTGTTCATAAGATAAAAATTAGGTAATGACAGTGTTTGGTAAAATCAAGCCTTATCGTGTTATTTATATGGCCAATAAATTAGTTGACGCATCGAGTATCATCTATTTTTTGTAAAATGTATTAGTTTGTCTTTAATATTGTCGAACGTGTGTAGATATACCGATAAATAGAGTGGAAAAGCAGTGCTATGATCTTATGTGGGAGCCATCATCATTTTATAAAAAGCATCTTTTAAATTGGTTTGGAATGATGCTTTTACTGAGTGTCGAAGCTGGTCTTTAGTCTTGTTTTTAGGAAACTATTGTTTTTTATTAAGTATTAATTATTTAATTTTTTTCAATACTTGGTGGTTTTGCAAGCAAAACATCAATGTGAGTACATGTGCACAGGTTGAGTAGTTTCAGCTAATGCCTGTATATCAAGTGGTAAAAATGAGTGTAATGGCGTGTTTTATCGTTCGGAGATTTTTCCGCACGGTCGAAATTATAGTTAGGCTCAGGTAAGGGTTAATAGATTAATTAAAAATATAAAGTAGTGTTTGACGAGGAAGTCGATGAAAAACAACATAGTAACAAGAAAAGTTAAAATAAATAGCCTGATGGAAGAGGTGCAATGCAATTTACGTCGCGTGCGTAAGAAGAATCAGCTTACGCAAAGTCAGCTGGGTGCAAAATTGAATGTTGACCAAGCAACGATCAGTAATTTTGAAACCGGCAGAACAGTGATGACGATGGCGCAGTTGTATGAAATGTATCTGATCTTTGGTGATGATTTTAACTGCCCTTATATTAATTACACCGGACAGGATAGCCAAATAACCGGCTCAATGGTGAGGTAGTGCGCCTGTCCAAATTGGTATAGAACACATGATTGGATTAGACCAGTTAGTATTTTTTGCAGCGGTTATAGTCCAATCGCGCCACTTTCAGCCATGCTTGTGATGTGAATTCATCAGGACGGGTTTACTTAAATGTATGCTCTGTTATTAAGTTAAATGATATGCAGTGTTGCCCAATAAAAAAAAGTAGGAAATGAGGCTATCAGCAGCAGTTGATTGATGCGCTTTTCTCTTGCGGTATTAGCCGCTGAGTTAATGCAACTTGCCTTGGCAAAAAGGTAATTGCAAATAAACGCAAACAATAGAAATAGCGCAACTTGTAACCACCCGAATGAAAATATAAAGCCAGAGATAAGCAAGCTTAGGCCCATGCCTGTGGCAGCAAAGTATTTTGCTGGCTTTGGCACAATTTTATGTCGTTGCCAGTTACTTAATATATGGCCGAACTTGGGGTGGGTTAAAAGCCAATGCTCCAGTCGAGCAGATGATTTTGAAAAACACCAAAGCGCAATGATCAAAAAAACCGTGGTTGGCATGATAGGTAAAATTGCGCCAATCAATGCGAGTCCAAGTGAAATAATGCCACCGAGTAGGTAGGCATATTTCACTAAGTTGTGATGTATGTTACGCGACATGGGCATTTTCTGATTGCCCATAACTTAGTTCTACCAGCTCATTGGCAAATTTAAACGCGGCTTGCGCGCCTTCAAGCATGGCATGTTCTTGCGATTCGCTCAGTGGCGCATCTTCAATACCTTGCATAAATTGACGCCAGTTGGAGCCTCGGTTTGAACCCGCTAAAAACCGAGCTCCAAACTCGCTGTGTAAGCCGAGCTTTTCCGCTTCTTTGGCTAATATGGCAGCACCAAGCTTTGAGCCTTCAATCACGTATAGCCAACCTAAACTCTCGAATAGAGATGCATCAAGTTGAGAAAGTGTTGTTAAAGGTTGAGGCTGTGTCATACCTAAATCTTGAAAGTCATGTGCCAGTTGCTCGCACCGATCTCTGTCTTGCAGGTCTGGGATCATTTGGGCAATCTGCGGGTTGCTATATAGCACAGTAACGTAATTCATTAAATAATACTGATAGCGCAAAAACAGGCCGTAATTTGCTTTGTTTTCGAATGGTGATTGCGCCATGATTTTTTTATCTAGTTGGTCATGGACACTGGATGTGGATGCCCTCAGTTTGCTCATTCTTGGGTAGTTAGCAGATCGTAAGTTACTCATTTTCTTTCAATTGAATTCATCATATAAATAAGAACGCATGAGTCGTTGAAACCCATAAAGAGATGTATAAAAAAATTGTAACTATATGATTTTTATGACCTAGCTATTTAATAGATAATTGGGAAGACAAGTCAAAACGGCTGTGAAAACTTAGGAATGAGTTTTATGTATTACGGCGATTTTCAGCACATTTCAATCAAATTTCAATACTTTACGATCAATTTATCGAAAAATAATAGCCATTTAGTTTGGTAACCTCTATATCTCAATCAGGAACAACAATGTAAACAACATGTAAAGGTTGAAATATGAAAAAACAGTATTTGAGCGCTATCTCGTTAGCTGTTGGATTGATATCCAGTCAGGCTTATGCTGCTGATTGCAGCGCCGTAAATACCTACCCAGATTGGCCGCAAAAGAACTGGCAAGGGCAACCAAGCCACGCCAATACCGGAGATAAACTGGTTCACAATAATACGCTTTATCAAGCTAAGTGGTGGACCAGCTCGGAGCCCGGTACGGGGTCCGCGTGGCAATATGTGGGTCGCTGTGACACTGGCGTCCATATTACGCCGGTTGAAAAGTATGGCCGCTTGCAAGTGTGTGGCACGGGCTTGTGTAGTGAAGCTAATCAGCGTATTCAATTGCGTGGCATGAGTAGCCATGGGTTACAGTGGCATGGTTTGGGTAAATGTTTGACTGACAAAAGCTTAGATGTGCTGAGCTATGATTGGCAAGCCGATGTGTTGCGATTGAGTTTATATGTGCAAGAAGGCGGCTATGAAACAGATCCGGTTGGTTTTACCAATCAAATGCATACGCTTATTGAGATGGCGAGTGCGCGCGGGCTTTATGTCTTAGTGGATTGGCATCAACTCGACCCAGGTGACCCTAATTATAATGTTGAAGCCGCCAAAACATTTTTCACTGAGATAGTGACAAAACACAAGCATCGCAATAACCTCATCTATGATATTGCCAACGAGCCCAATGGCGTGCCTTGGTCTGCGGTGCGTCACTACGCCGAGCAAGTGATCCCTGTGATCCGTAATATCCAGCCTAATGCTTTAATTATGGTTGGTACACATGGTTGGTCAACGTTTGGGGCTTCCATGTCAGATGGCGATTTACAGGATGTAATCGATGATCCAGTGCCGTTTGATAACATCATGTATACCTTCCACTTTTATGCTGCCGCACACACGGATTATCACCGTAATATGCTGGATAGAGCGTCAGATATTTTCCCAGTGTTTGTCAGTGAGTTTGGTACACAGCATTACACAGGGGGTGGTGCAAATGACTTTGTGAGTTCACAGAAATACATTGATTTGATGGCGAGAAAAAAGATCAGTTGGACAAACTGGAATTACTCAGACGACCCACTCAGTGGTGCGGCGTTTAAGGTAGGGAGTTGTGCGTCGCAAAATTTTGCTGATTCGGAGCTTAAAGAAGCCGGTGCATGGATCAAAGCAAAAATATTAGAAGGGCGCTAGTTATTCTTCAAGCAGATTTAGCTGTGGTAAAAGAGTGCAATCGCGCTCTTTTACCACTGTTTTTTTGGTCACTGTTCAATACGGTAAGGTCTACGGATATCTCATTCATATTATTGCTATATATGCACTTTTATACCTTTTATCGGTATTTTTGGCGTTTCATAATTAATTTATTTATTTTCATTTAGATACGCTTGAGAAATAAATAATTTTGCAATTGAGTGAGCTGTACTATAGTTTACTTCGTAAAAAAAATGTTTAAGAAAAATAGTGGTGCAGTAATGTTACAAGCAATTGCTCGATTGGTTTCTAGCCATATGACAACCGTTGTATTACTACCATGTTTACTCTTAGGCGCAGTGATTTTTTACGATGTATCCATGTCGGCTAAACGGATGAACGACGCCTATGATGCAGAGTACAATGCGTTTTTGAGCCATATGGTATTAAGTGTTATCCATGAGACGCAAAAAGAGCGCGGAGCCTCAGCGGGCTTCATCGGCTCTAAAGGCGCTAAGTTTAAAGATAACTTGCGTCAGCAGCGTACTCAAACAGATAGATTGATTGCCACGCTTAAACAGGAAAAACTGAAGTGGGATCTGATCCCCGACATAGCCAAAGAGTTGGCCGAGTTTGAACGCATGTTTGGCAATTTGTTGCAAATCCGCAGTCGTGTAGATGCCTTGTCTATTTCACTTCCTGAAGCACTGAAGTTTTACACTGATATCAATCTTAAAGCATTGCATATGGTGATCACCGCATCGCGGCTGAGTAACGATCACACCATTGCCACTGAATTGGTGGCCATCTACAACTTTTCTAGCGCCAAAGAGTCCGCGGGGATTGAGCGCGCCGTATTATCTAATGTATTGAGCCGAGACAGTTTTACGCCAGCACTGAAAACCAAACATGTTGCACTGATGACTAAGCAAGACGTGTACTTAGAAGAAGCGCTTGAGGCCTCGCCTCTAGAAATGAAACGTATCTTAGAGCAGGCACTCAGTGGCAGTGCCTTTCGCGAAGTGGCCCGTTATCGCAGTGGCGTTGAAAGTAAAAATGACAATTTTGGACTGGATGCGGAGAGTTGGTTCAAAGCAGCCACAGATCGTATTAACGCACTGAAAGCAGCGGAAGAAAAAGCACTGAACTTGGTGGATGAAACGGCCATTAAAATTCAGCAGCACGCGGTGTGGGTGCTGGTTATAGAGCTGATCATTTTAGTTGTTGGTCTAGTGATCACCGCGGCATTATTTTTTGCGATACGGCTGCGTCGCCGCCAGTCAGCAAAAATTGCCGAAGGCATAGACATTGCCATGCTAAACAAAAACCTTGGCCATGAGATTGGCGTCATCTCTAAAGATGAGCTGGGTAAGTCTGCTAATAATATCAATAAATTAACCCGCCAATTTGAAGATGATTTGATTGAGTTTGCCAGGGTGTCTTCCAGCATTGCAAATGCCTCCCAAGAAACGGCTACGGCGATACAGCAAAGCCAAGAAAATTTAGTGAGTCAGCAATCTGGTATTCAAACGATTGCATCTGCCTCTGAGCAGATGAGCGCCAACATTCAAGTGATTGCCAATTCGATGAACGAAAACGCGGCGGCTGCAAAAACCGTGACCCAAGAATCATTACAAGGTCAGCAAGTGGTGGCTGATGCAGTGCAAGTGATCCAGCAAGCCTCAGATGATATGGCACGCTCTGCACAATCGGTGGATGCACTGAATGAGCGTGTAGGCAGCATTTCTTCCATGGTTGAAATGATAAAAAGTATTGCAGAGCAGACCAATTTACTGGCATTGAATGCCGCCATTGAAGCGGCCCGTGCGGGTGAGCAAGGGCGTGGTTTTGCCGTGGTGGCTGATGAAGTACGAAGTCTTGCCAGTCGTACACAAAAATCAACAGAAGAAATTTCAGCCTTGGTGAGTGAGTTACAAACCAGTTCTTCAGAGGCGTCTGATGTGATCACACAAGGTAAAGAGAATGCGTTGGAAGCAGCGCAGCGCGCTGAAGAAATTAAACGGGCGCTTGAGCAAATAGTTGAACAAGCTCAACAAGTTGAATTGGTGACCGAGTCTGTATCGAGTAATACTCAGCAGCAAAGCAACGCCATTGATGAAGTGAGCAAAAATATCAACGGCATATTCCAAAAAGCCACAGAAAATGTCAGTGGCGCCGAGCAAATCAATATTGCCGCCACAGACATTGCCAGAGCCGCACAAATGATGGATAAATTAATAGCTGAATACACGGTGAGTCAATCAGTGCGCTGATCCTATGTAGGCGTGCTGATCGGGTATGCCTGTTGTCATGTTGATCTGGGATGACAAATTTGGCGTATCAAACAGCAAATTAATTGTAAACTTTATTTATGCAGCACACACTTACTCCAAAAAAGTTGCTCCACAGTAAGTGGACGTCAGTGAGCCCAGCGCACAAAGAAAAGCACTTTATGGTCACGTCAGTCGAGTTTGATGAAGATGGCAAAGTGATAGAGTGCATTATTGAAGCCTTGATGACGAAACGTGAAATTGCCATTAATTGGCGCGCGCTCAAAGACCCTAAAGTTTGGAAAATGGGCTGGAAGTAGACCTAAGCTAAGTTTCCTTTTTTCGGTAGGCAGTGGGTGTCATGCCGGTGTGTTTTTTAAAGGCGGTATAAAAAGCAGACTTAGAATTAAAACCGACCGACATGGCCACATCCAATATGGTTTTATCACTGTGTATGAGGCTCTGCTTTGCTGCATCGACACGGTGCTGATTTACAAAATCGAAAAAGCGGATATCTAGCGTTTCATTTAAGGTTTGAGAAATGTAATGACTCGGTGCATGAATGTGCGCTGCGAGTTTTGGCAGTGATAAAGCAGCGTCAAGATAGAGCTTATCACTGTGCATTGCATGCTGTAATTTTGTGGCAATTCTTTGCGCTTGCTGAGTGCCTAAAGCAGAGCGCTGATACTTTTCTTCATTGCTGGATGTCGGTTCGTCCGTCAGCGTTTGATTGGGCACAGAGGTGCTCTCAAGGTGATAGCACTCCGCAAACCCCGGCTTTTGTCTCAATCCCCACAGAGATAAGCTATATACAAGCAGTAATAGTAAAGTGGCATGCAGATACGGGCTAAGCTGAATTGGACTTAGCAGGTTATCGAGTACTAAGTTCGTTGCGATGAATAGCCACACTCCGCCGACAGAAGCTAATAACCAGACCAGCCAGTGCAGCTCTTTTTGCTCGGTAGATGCAAACACATCTTTGAGCCTGATATGGTAATCACGCAGCAGACTGAGGATTTTGTAAAAGTACCAAGCTGATTGTACCACCCAACCGAGCACGCAGACAAACGTCATGATCAGTAAGCCATAGATGATTATTTGAAGCAGGTTGGGGGCGTGCGCAATGACGGTGAGCTCATCACTCATTAAAATCCCATGTTGATAGCGTGCAGGCAAACACAGTGCAATGAGGGCAATGAGGCTACCAATACATGCGGGGATCAAATGCCTCATATCATGACGTGAGAGTTGCCAAGGGGTACTACTGGTCAATGCATGAGCGTATAGCCATAAACTTGGCGCGATCAGTAACAAGGCGGGTAAGGACGTAATGAGGTTGAAAATTTGCCACTCTATTGGCAGTAATACTTTGCTGATGGGCAGCATGGCAATAAGTCCAATGGCAAGCAAACAGACTGCCAAAGGCCAATAAATGTGATAAGTACGCACCCGCAAAATCAGTTGATGTGCACTAAAAATAATGACACATAATGTGGCCACATTGAGGGCAAATAGACTGGGTTGTTCTACAATCATCCGTCTGGCTGAGACCTTATTGTCAAAATAAAAATAAGCATATAAAACAAAATGCTAAATAAGTTTCAAACCATGATTAGCGCCAAGTTTTTTTGCTGTTTTTGTCCTGCCCAATCAGCTAGGACGACCGCTTTTTAATCATCTTACATAATCATCGCATCCTTCACCAGATGAATTAAGTGAGTAAATAATGACGAGCAACAATCAACCCGTCGCATTTAATTGGCCAGTGATCAGTGGCCTGCTTTTAATCATGGCGATCCCCGGTATACCCGCCATCATCATTATTGCGTTAGTGCTGTTAGGTCAAACTGATGTTTTAGGCATGGCTGATGTCATAAACCCTCAGTACTTAGCTGCGCCTGCAGCGATATTAACCCATGCGATGGCGGGGGTAACATTCTTTTTAACCATGCCTTGGCAGTTTTCGCCTCGTCTTCGTATACGCTACCCGCGCTGGCACAAGCTTGCTGGACGCATCGCGGTGATAGCTGGTTGCACTATGGCGTTATCTGGAATTTGGCTACACCTTGTGTTGTCTCCAAATGAGTTAGGTGGGCGCTTTATTTCGTTGGTTGTGATGAGTATCGCAATTGTGGGGGCGTTTTCAGTGGCAGTTTGGCAGATAGTACGCGGACAAGTGGCTGGTCATAAAAAGTGGATGATGCGCGCGGTGGCGATAAGTTTAGCGGCCATTACACCGCTATTTCTTGGCATGATAGTACATTTGCTATTGAGTCCTTGGCAAGAGACATTTGCGCCTCTGCTCAGCCTTTACCATGATTACGACAGATTGGTCGCCATGTTGATTAACCTAGTCGTGGTTGAGTGGTTAAGTAAAAAGCCTCAAAAAGCGGGCGAGCCAAACAGGTCTGCCATGTCAGCACCATTGTGTGAAAAATAAAGACGCCGTGTTTGAAAAAAGCGTTAGAGCGTGGTTTTGATGTTCATTATCAATTTATTTTTGAAACTGATTTAAAAATATACACCATTATCAATATGAGTTAGGTGTATTAAAGTGATCCGCAGACATGATTGACACGGTTAAAGGACAAAGGGGAGCGCAATGAGCAAAACCATATTAATTACCGGATCGACAGATGGCATTGGCAAAGCCTGTGCAATTACCTTGTTGATGCAAGGGCATCGTGTGTTATTACATGGTCGTAATCAAGATAAGTTAGATGCATTGTGTGATGAGCTCTCAACGCGCTTTGGCAGTGATCGTGTAGCAGGTTATTGTGCGGATCTGTCTGTGATGGCTGAGGTCTCTTCGCTGGCAAAGGCCGTCACTGAAGATAACACCCAGTTAGATGTATTGATCAACAATGCTGGCGTGTTTAAAACCACACAAACGCTGACTAGTGATGGCTATGATATGCGCTTTATGGTCAATACCATTGCCCCTTATATTTTGACAAACGCCCTGCTCGCCATTGTGCCAAAACAAGGGCGTATTATTAACTTATCATCTGCTGCTCAGTCGCCGTTTGAGGCGAGCGAGTTATTAACTCCCAGCAACCTATCGTCGGGGGCTGTGTATGCAAAAAGTAAATTAGCGCTGACCATGTGGTCGATGTGTTTAGGTGCGCAATTAAAAGTGAGTGGGCCGTGTATGGTGGCAGTGAATCCCAAGTCTTTTTTAGGCAGTAAAATGGTCCAAGAAGCTTATGGTATGCAAGGCAGTAGTGTGCAGTTGGGCGCGGATATTTTGGTTGAAGCGACCCTGGGTGAGCGTTTTGCTGACGCTGGCGGGCTGTATTTTGACAATGACATTAATCAATTTAGCCCACCCCATCAAAGCGCCATGGATCAAAGCTTGATGGCCGACTTAATGGAGACTTTGACGCAGTTACAGCAACAAACAAAGCTCATTTAATCCCAGTAGGGCACATCTCCGATATAGGCTTTGAGATAGTCAATAAACACGCGCACTTTGGGGGCCAGCATGCGAGAGCTTGGATAAACGGCCCACAGTGCGGTGTCATTGACAAGGGGCGCTTCTTTTAACACTTGCACCAACTTGCCTTCTTGCAGTGCTTGATAGGCACACCACATTGAGCACAGTGTGATCCCCATACCGCGTATGCACGCATCCCGAATGGCTTCGCCATTGTCTATTTGCAGTCCACCGATGGGCTTAAACTTGATGTGCTCTGTCGCACCTTCAAAGACCCAGTGATCTATGCCGGTTAAGTTAATCAGGGGGTGAGCGCTTAATTGTTCAACTGAGTTGGGCATGCCGTGCTTGGCAATATACTCAGGGGATGCACATAAAATACGGGTATCGCTGGCAAGTTTACTGGCTATTAGGGAAGAATCACTCAGTGCCGCATTGCGAATAGCCACATCGAAACCCCCTTCAACCATATCAACGATACTGTCGCTCAAGCGAAGATCTATTTTCAGTTCAGGGTAGCGCTGTGTAAATTCCACCAACGCGGGCACGATGTGCATACGCCCAAATGAGGCCGGGGCGGTGATCCGCAATGTCCCTTGCGGTGTGTGGCTGCCTGCGCCGATGGCGGCTTTAGCGACTTCAACGCTCTCGAGTACAGACTCTGCATGGGGTAAAAAAGCCAACCCTTCTTCAGTTAAGGCCACTTTTCGGGTGGTGCGATAGAGCAGTTGTGTTTCCAGCGTCTCTTCTAATTTATTGATATGGGCGCTGGCAACCGCTGCTGAGAGCCCCAGCTCTTTACCTGCTAGGCTAATGTTATGTGTAGCGGCGATGCGGGTGAATAATTTTAAATGCGAAATGTTCATTATCAATCAAATCTAAAAACTGATTGTATTTATATCGATATTATCAAAAGTATAGTTAAAAAATATACTGTTTGTATTCACTGAACGAGGATTTAATCATGAAAGCAATGGTCATCAATGAATTTGGCGGTACAGATGTATTTACACAAACAGAAGTGACAAAGCCGGAAGTCGGCACGGGACAGGTTCGCGTGAAGGTAATGGCGAGCAGTATCAACACGGTGGATATGATGATCCGTGAAATGGGGCCGGCGCTGCCACTCTCGCCTGCACTGCCCGCTATTTTAGGTATGGACTTTGCTGGCGTGATTGAGTCAATCGGTGAGAGCGTAGATGGTTATCGCGTTGGTGATGAGGTCTATGGTTGTGCGGGGGGCTTAGCTGATCTGCCAGGCGCATTGGCTGAATACATGATTGCCGACGCCAATTTAATTGCACATAAGCCGAATTCATTAAGCATGCGTGAAGCCGCAGCCCTGCCACTAGTCGGGATCACCGCATATGAAGGCTTGGTACGTGCAGGCGTTGCAGATGGACAGCGCGTACTTGTACATGGTGGTGCAGGTGGAGTCGGCCATGTGGCGGTGCAGTTAGCGGCTCATTTTGGTGCAGAGGTGTTTGCAACGGGCTCTAAACCAGACCAATTGGATTTAATCACGCGTTTAGGTGCAACCCCCATTAACTATCAAACAGAATCGGTGGCGGATTATGTCGCCACGCATACACAAGGGGCGGGTTTTGACTTGGTATACGACTCGGTAGGTGGAGCAAACTTATTGAACTCATTTGAAGCGGCTGCACTGAACGGCCAGATTGCGACGACGGTGTCGTTGGCTGAGATTGATTTATCTGTGGCGCATTTTAAAGGGTTGTCATTGCATGTGGTCTTTATGCTTATCCCTATGCTGCATAATGTGAAGCGCACTGAGCATCACCATATTTTGGCCAGTATGGCTGACATTGTCGATGCAGGTAAACTTAAACCTGTGCTTGATGCTGCGGATTTGAGCTTTGCACAGGTCGGTGATGCCCATGCACGATTAGCCAGTGGTCAAGCGATGGGCAAGGTTGTGGTGAGTAACCTTTGGTAAAAAGAAATCGGCACTGGCTGTTGCTGCAATTAAAATAGGTGCAGATTTGACAATGTACCGCTATGATAAAATTATGAATCTAAGCGTATGAGTTGTCAGTGTCTTTTTATTTATTATCGCTATTGTTGATGTTTGCGTTATTCGGTGTGGCATCGACTTATTTGTTGCGCTTTATGTATTGTTACTGGTTCAAAAAGCGCTTGGTGCTGTCTTATTTGGGTTCTGCGGGTTTGTGTGTTGTTTTGGTGGTGCCATTGCTACTGCTGAACCACTTCTTCGCGGGATAGGCAGTGATAGGGCTCACTGCCTATAAACTTATTTCAATACGATTGATTTGCAAGTATTGCTGATACACAGTGCTTGAATGGGTAGCACTGGTTCGCAAATTTCGCTAGCGATCTTATCTTTATTATCGGCTTGCTCAGCTAGGGTGACTGCTTTAGCCGCGCGTTCGACATCGTCTTCATTCACATTACGTGACGAGTACACTAGGTATCGGCTTGGCCCACCACAGGTTAGTCGCTCGCCAACTGCAATGACTTTGCATTGAAAGCTGGCATCACAGCCTTTATCTGCAATGACCTGTTCAAGCGAACTGCTGGAATGGTTCTGAGTAAGTTGTGCGCCTGTTTCGGTGGTTGCACAGCCCGTCAAAAATATCATTGATAGACCAAAAACAATGCCGAGTTTACACTTCATCGATAGTCCCTAGTTGGTGATTTGTTCGTACCACCTAGTGTAACACAAGTATTTTCAACACATTGAGTTGTTGGTTGACGTAAATGCTCACAGATGCTGATCATGCCATGTTTGGCATTATACTGAGCTTCACTGTCAGTGAGTTTTTTAGCTAGTTCGTACACTTTGTTTTGATCTGCGGTTTTGGTAGAGAATACCAAGTAACTTGAAGGCCCACCGCATGCACGGCTACCTACAGGAATGGCAAGACATTGGCTATTACTGTCACAGCTTTTGTCTTTGGTAATGAAGTTTAAATACTTATGCTGATTTTGGATCCCAGCTTGTGAGATTTCATCTTCGTTGTAGTGGGCAATGGGCTCAGCTTTGGTGATCATTTTCGCCGGAGCTGGCTTACCATGGCCAGTATCGTGACGCACTGCTGACTTGGTTTGTAGTTGTGCTGGTGCCAGTTGTTTTTTGTTTTGCTTAACCGGTTGCTCAGCGACTTTTGATTGTGTTTGTTGTGACTGGGTTGTTTCAGAGTCTGCTTTTGTACTGGAACACCCTGAAATAACCAATAGGCTAGCGAGCGTTAGCTTAAATGCGTTCATAATCTATCCTGTTTTTTTTTTAACAGTGTGCCGTGCTTTGTGATGAGATACAAGAGCCAGCACGCTATGGGTTGAGCAACTTAATGGGTGAAAACTGTCCCAATTCAGTGAGCCATAGCTCGCCTGTATCATAGCTGAATAGCCTCAGGCGAGCGTGCATAAACCCAATATAAGATTAGAGCGCTTTTTGCTTACAGACCACCCTCAGTGAGTTTTTGTGGATCAAGCAGTGTTTTAAGCTCATCTTCACTCAGATCCGTATGCTCTGCGGCCACTTCAATAATTGGGCGTCCTTCTTTATAGGCTAGTTTCGCAATGGCAGCTGCTTTTTCATAGCCGATCACCGGATTCAGTGCAGTCACTAAAATTGGGTTACGCGATAGTGCACGCTGAATGTTCTCTTCGTTGACTTTAAACGTTGCGATGGCTTTATCTGCGATTAGGCGAGAGATGTTTGCCAACAACTCAATGCTTTGTAAGATGTTGTAGGCAATCACAGGCAGCATGACGTTAAGCTCAAAATTACCTGACTGACCACCGACTGTGATTGTGGCGTCGTTACCGATCACCTGCGCACTGACCATGGCCGCTGCTTCAGGGATCACAGGGTTGACTTTGCCCGGCATGATTGAAGAGCCAGGTTGAAGTGCTTGCAATTCAATCTCAGCTAAGCCAGCCAATGGGCCTGAGTTCATCCAGCGTAGGTCGTTGGCAATTTTCATGTTTGCGACGGCCAAAGTTTTTAACTGGCCAGAAAGTGCAACGATGGCATCTTGTGAGCCAATGTTATAGAAGAAGTTTGGACTTGGGTTAAAACGAATACCCACGTTGCTGCTTAAATATGTATTAAATGATGCTGCGAATTGCTTATCAGCGTTAACGCCTGTTCCCACAGCGGTGCCACCTTGGCCTAGCTGATACACTTTTTCTAGAGAAGACAAAATGCCTTCGTATGCTGAGTCAATTTGCTGTTGCCAGCTGCTGAGGGTTTGAGCAAACGTCACAGGCATCGCATCCATTAAGTGTGTACGACCTGTTTTTACATGGTGACCCACTTCTTTGCTCTTTCTTTCAATGGTTTGTGATAAATGCTTAAGCGCTGGAAGCAGTTCATAAACCGCCGATGTTGCGCTACTGACGTGGATTGCCGTTGGGATCACATCATTCGAGCTTTGCCCCATGTTGACATCGTCATTGGGGTGGATGTTTAAGCCACTTTGTTGGCTAGCAAGTGTCGCAATCACTTCATTGGCATTCATGTTTGAGCTGGTGCCAGAACCAGTTTGAAATACATCAACAGGGAATTGATCTAGGTGAGCACCATCAATGATTTGCTGACAGGCTGTTGCAATGGCTTTGGCTTTATCTTGATCTAGGTGACCTAACTGTGCATTGGCTTCTGCTGCAGCTTGCTTGATATAAGCAAGGGCACGAATAAAGCTGGTTGGCATGGTTAAGTCACTGACAGGGAAGTTGTTCACAGCGCGCTGTGTTTGTGCTTGATACAGTGCTGTTTCTGGTACTTCTAAAGTGCCCATGCTATCAGATGCGGTGCGGTAAGTGGTCATACTGACTCCTAGTTAAAAGGATTAAATTCGTGACTGATGATCCTAGCTTCGCGCTCAAGGCGGTAAAAAGGCGCCATAGAACGGTGTTGTTTTTTATAAAAACGTTTTAATGCTAGAAGCGGTTTATGAAGTTGCTCGAAACATTGTTGGCGAAAGCTCTGGTGAACGAGTGGATCTGCAATGTGATTGAGTAATTCAAAAAAGACACGTCGTAAATAGAGTTCTTGTAATAACACGCATGGTTTTTTTTCATACCACTTAGCCAGCTTGAATCCATCTTCGATAAAATTGGCTACATGTACAGGGGCCTCTAAGTAAGGGCGTTCACATTGTGTATCTAAGCGGGGTTGAAACTGACATAGAACTTGCGGTGTAACCATGACGTATTATATTTTAGTGTAACGATAATTATTATCATTACACTAAAATAGGAGATTAGCAACCCTTATGCGGATTGTAAGTGATGGTGTTATTGTCAGTTATAACCCAAGATAAACTGTTCTGTGGTTTGATCTTTTTCCTGCTCTTTACTGCTGAGCAGATCAGCGACTTCTTGCTGATAGGTTTGCTTAGACTCAGCGGTTTCTTGCTCTGGGATATGGCCTAAGCTTTGGTTGGGCATATGTGTCACTTTTGAGTACTTCATTTTTGGCATCTCCATACAGGGTTTTTGAACGGGTACACTAGGTACTTATAGTCAATACCTATGTTTTTTGCATACCATATACCAAAATTTTTTTATCTATATTTATCAGCACAGTAAATAGACATTGAGAATAACTCGTTGCAAAATGGGAATCACATTGCGCCAACTCGGCGCGTAAGTGGTCTATTTAGGTGCAAAATGACAAAGCCATTCTCTCAAGCGTGTGAAAATAATAAAGGGCCGATTTTAGCCCATTTGGCACCCTTCGTAGGTGAGGCACAGAGCGTATTGGAAGTGGGCTCTGGGACTGGCCAGCATGCAGTGCATTTCGCTAAAGCACTCCCCCATGTGATCTGGCAAACCGCTGACTTGCCTTGCAATCATGACGGGATTATCAGTTGGTGTGAAGAGGCAGCGTTGGATAATTTGCGCCTTCCATTAGCGTTGGATTTAAACCAACAATGGCCTGTGGCAAAGGTGCCTGTGATTTATACGGCCAATACTTTGCACATCGTTTCTAAAGCGCTGGTCGAGCGCTTTTTTACCGGTGTTGAGCGTCACCTCGATACTGACGGGAAAGTCATAATTTATGGCCCTTTTAATTATCAAGGCGCATTTACGTCGCAAAGTAACGCCCAGTTTGATGCTTTTTTAAAGTCTCGTGACCCTGACAGTGGGATCCGTGACATTGAATGGCTCACGGCCCTTGCGACGGCTGCAGGCCTTAAGTTAGTGGCTGATCATGCCATGCCAGCCAATAACCGGCTACTGTGTTTTAAACGGCAGTAATGTTGTGCACTGGCGTGCATAATTGGCAATCTGGCTGCGCTCGGTATTGATAAAATCGTCTATTGCTTGGCTAAATAAAGGGTGGCAGATGGTGTGATACGAGCGCGTAAACACGGGTTCAAATCCTCTTAGCAGTTTGTGCTCCCCTTGTGCGCCAGCGTCAAAACGCGCCAATTTATGCGCAATGGCATAGTCGATCCCTTGGTAATAACAGAGCTCAAAATGTAAGTGCTCACTATGCTCTAGTGTTCCCCAATACCTGCCATATAATGTGTCTTTATCTTGAAGGTATAAGCTGGCAGCAATCAATTCCTGTGCATTGGGTTGGTCGTGTTTTCGATAGGCACAGCAGAGTTTTACTTGCTCTGGAATGGCATTAAACAGCAGCTCAAAAAATGCGCGAGTTAAATAGCCATTGTGTCCGGAACGTTTACGATAGGTTTGACAGTAACATTGATAAAAAAGATCTATGATATTTTTATCAATGTGCGATGCATCCAGCCAGACAATGGACAGTTCTGAGCTTTTAACCTTGTCACGTTCTTTTTTTATCATTTTGCGCTTACGCGCTTTCATCGTCGCTAAAAAGGCATCAAAATCCGCATAATCTTGATTATGCCAATGGAATTGCACACCATGGCGTTCAAGTAACTGGGCACTGAGCCAAGCTTCTTCTTGGCGCGGGAAATTGACATGCCAGCCAGACCAAGCTTGTTGCGCCGCTTCGTCATCGAGAACAGATTGAATGAATTGATACAGTGTCTCTGTGGGGGCTTCACATAAGAGCCGCGCGCCGACTACTGGCGTAAACGGCACACCAGATAACCACTTGGGGTAGTAATCTAGGTTGTGTCGCTCATAGGCTTCTGCCCATGCCCAATCAAATACATATTCCCCGTATGAGTGGCTTTTAATATATCCAGGCAAAATGGCGACCGGGTGCGCGGTGTCTTGCTGGTATACCACCAAGTGATAAGGCTGCCAGCCTGTTTCGCGTCTTACACTGCCACTGAGTTCAAGGGCTGATAACCACGCATAGCTGGTAAATAAACTATCACCTGCTAAACGCTGCCAATGTGATTGCTCTACGGCACTGATGCTGGTTACAAATTGATGACGATACGACTTAATGGACATGATGATTTAAGAACTCACTGAGTTGTTTGACCAAACCGGCGTAGTCAGGATTAAAAGTGACTCTGGCAAGTGGTGTGTGTGCCGCTTTATTGGTGCTGTGGTGTTCGCCAAAGGTAATTTGCTGTGCAGATTTACATGCTTGATAGGCGGCTTTATCGGCAAAATAGCTGCCGCAGTGGCGATACGCGCCCTGCTCGCCGTAGTAGGGGTGATGTTGTGGTATCAGCAAACCAACGTGCGACATATCAATGACCTTGTCAAGTTTATCAATGCGTGTGAGTGCTATACGTTGGTCAAGCTCTATGGGATTATTTGCATAGAGCCGCAATGCCAGTGGGGCGCTGTGTGTTTTGGCCCATCGAGTTAGCAAATTCAGTGTGGCTTGGCTATCTATGGTGGCATCAACATCGCTCATTATGGTTAAAATAGGCAGATCTGTTGGCACGCTACTTTGCATCATATCCATCATAACATTATGTACTAAGGCTGCTGCGGCAAGGGGGAAAGACTCATACTTGGCAAAATCGAGATCGGCATCTTCATCCAGCCAATTCATCAGCGGTAGCCAATCAACCCACTGTGCCATCCAGCTGTTTTTGTTATGTGACTCTGTGGCTGGCGCAACCAATGCTAAGGCTTTGAGGTTAGATGGTGTGCGCTTTTCAATCTCAAGGGTCGCTAATGCCGCACCGGTTGAGAAGCCCATAACGGCAAAGTGCTTGAAATCTTTGCTGGTACGCTCAATGGCGTAACTGACATGACGCTGCCAATCGCGATTGGATACGCGTCGTAAATCATCTGCTGCCGTGCCATGGCCTGGTAACAGCAAGGTTCTGACATTAAAGCCCTGGCGATATAAATCTTGTGCAATGGTATTAAAAATATAAGGTGAATCGGTTAAACCATGGATCAGCAAAATGCCTTTGTCTTGGTTGTGATGTAAAAGCTGGTAAGGGGCGATGTGATCAATGACTTGAGCTTGCTTCGCTTGCACAGGCACAGCTGCTGGCAGTGGACAGGGAAGCGTTGCCCGTTTGTTGCGCTTTAATATCAGGGCTCTGGTGGCATCGATATACTCAGCGTAAGCCATATTTTTTGTTAGTCTAATGGTGGCGGGACCTATGTTATTCGCATTGCGGTATTCGCCAGTTTGGATGCCTTTTACGTACTGTTGATGATCTGTGGGCAGTGTTGTGCAGTCGTGTGCAGAGGCACTGACTACCCACAGTGTTGAGATTAAGCCGATGAATTTTTTGAGCATATTTGAGCGTAATGAGCCAGACATGCTCCTAGCTTATCGCGATCAAGGGGTTTTGCAAGATGGCTGTTAAATCCAATGGCCAAGGCATAAGATTTGTCCTCAGGCATGACATCTGCAGTGAGCGCCACAATGGGTAATGCTTTTTGATCGTATTGCTGACGCAGTGTCGACGTGGCTTGATAGCCATCTAATATCGGCATTTGGCAGTCCATCAGTACTAGGTCAAACTTGCCTTGTTGGACGGTCGCAATGGCTTGTTGACCATTGGCGACTAATTCATATTTCACGCCAAAAGAGTCTAACATGGATCTGATCACGATTTGATTGACAGGGTTGTCCTCTGCCACCAAAACGCGGAGTTTGGCAATCTGCGTTTCATCGAATTGCGGGCGTGAGACACTGGTTGCTTCACCAAATGGACAGCGGATAGCAAAGTGAAAGTGGCTGCCAACATCTATTTGGCTTTCGACATGTAAACTGCCGCCCATTCTATCCGATAGCTCCTTGCTGATAGCTAAGCCCAATCCCGTGCCGCCAAAACGTCGTGAGGTTGAATCATCCGCCTGCACAAACGGCGAGAAAATATGTTTGATCTGCTTGGCATCGATGCCTATGCCAGTGTCTGAAACGCTGAATTGGACCCGATAATCGGCATCGCTTTCTATTACTTCACAGTGCAAACTTACTTGACCATGCTGGGTAAATTTAAGCGCGTTACTACACAAGTTGATCAACACCTGCTCTATTCTCAGTTCATCACCTTTAAGCCAAACGGCATGGTCAACGTTACTGTACAATCGCCAACTTAAGCCCTTTTCTTTGGCATTGGCAGAGAATAGATTATCCATATGGGCAAGTAACTTTTGTAGGTCAAAGTCATGGTGCTCTATGTGTAGTTTATTCGATTCAATTTTGGTGATATCGAGAATATCGTTTACAAGGCCCAGCAATGTTTTGGCGGACATATTGATATGCTCGATATACTTTTTAATGACATCGAGGGAGTGTGAGGTATTTGTCAATGAGGCAAAGCCGATCACCGCATTGAGTGGTGTGCGGATTTCATGGCTCATATTGGCAAGAAAGCGACTCTTTGCTTGGTTTGCTTGCTGTGCATCCTGCAGGGCAACATTAAGCGATTCAGTGCGCGCTGCGACCAAGTGGTTGAGGGCGATATTTTGGTAATTGTAGAGCAACACGATAAAGGTGATGAGCGCACAAATACACAGCTGTAGGGTCAATAGCCAAATCGTTTGCTGATGGTTTAAGTGACTTATATAGCTGTCTTTAATTGCCAAAGTTAAACGCCATGTTTGGCCCGCAAAGCGAATTTGAGTACTGTAATGGGTATCAGCATGATAGGGTTTTTTGGCTGTATCATAGTTGCTGAAAAAAGGGGTTTCACTGTTGCCATCATAAAAGGCGAGGTCGTAGTTATTCGCCAATGTCATTTTGAGTACTGAGGTGAGCAAGACATCCGTTTGCACTACGCCAATGGCATACCCGACAATATCTGCATTGAGTGTTTGCTGTGTCGTGTCGTTTTGATGAAAGACTGGTGAAAAAAGTACATAGGCAGGTTTGGCTGGCTGTGTTTGTACCAGCTTAACCACATTGGTTGCTCTGGGCTGCAGAATAATTTCTGGGTCTTCTAAAGCGGCTTTGCGATTGGCCCGAGAGTAAATGTTGAAACCGAGCGAGGCAAAATTTTCTGCTTGCGGGGAGACATATTTCACTACCACCATGGGGTCACTACTATTGAGTGGTGGACCATGCAATAACACTTCCTTTCGATACAGTGTATCTAGCTCTGCTTGTAAGGTCTGTGCGTCTGACTGCGCAATGCGTTGCCCCCAAGAAACAGCAAATAAAAAGGGATAGCGCTCCCTTTGCTGTTGGGCAATTTGCATAAATTTATCTTGGCTAAATTGGGGTTGAGACTGCAATTTAGCAGCGACACCTTGTACTGCAAGCATACTGAGATTGACATGTCTGAGTACGACATTTTCGATAATATCGACTTCGCGCAGTGCCTCTCTTTGCGCTGCTGTTAAGTTAGCCTGGTTCGATAAATAGGTGGTGGCGGTGACTGACAGAAATAAGATTGCGCAGGTTGCCAACATGATGCGCTTGTGTTGGTAACCACGCGGTTTAAACACCGTCATATTCAGCAGCATGAGTAGTAAAGGGGTAAAAATCAAAATGCCAAGGCTGTCCCCTAGCCACCAAGCAATGACATTTTGCCAGTGTTGTGAAAAGGCATATTGGGGGTTAAACAGGCTTAAAGCGAGCATGCCGATATTGGCTGACGTGACATTGGCCAGTATGCCAACCAGCAACACATAGTAAGCGATGTTCTTTCTTGAGCGCATTAATAATGGGTCGCCAAGCCACAACCGCATTAAATATCCCCCCAATAAGCCCTGTATTACTGCGCCTGAGGCGACCACCGTTACTTGGACAATATCACTGTAGTGATTGATGTGGGTTTGCAGCCCAAAATAGGTGGTCCAATTAAATAGGACAGAAGCGAAAAATATTGCAGGGGCAAAGCGCCACCCCCATAAAAAGCAGCCAACAAGGGCAATACCTGCTGGTAGCCAAATTGGCAGTACCTGATCTTCAAATGCGATGAGGGTGAAGAGTTTTCCAAAGCCAAAGTAGCTGAGTGCCAACCCGATATAGGCAAGCACATGATGCAATGACGAGCGGAATTGAATGTGCATAAACTAAATGCCTTTAAAACTCATAGTGGAACGCCGCGTTTATTGAAGGTTTGCTTCAACACAATGGTTGATTCAACAGCTGCAATAAAATCTAAAGATGCGAGGCTGTGCTTAACAAAGTGTTCATAACTGGGTAAGTCCTCAGCAATGATCTCCAGTAAGTAGTCATGACTGCCAGATACCACAGAACAACTTCTGATCTGTTGCAGTGCATCAACATGGTTTTCGAAACTTTCTGCCGCTTTGACTGAGTTTTTGGTTAGTCGAATAAATGCATAAACAAGAACAGAGTAGCCGACAGCTGGAGGTGATATATCGGCATGATACCCCAAAATGACACCATCTTGTTGTAATTTTTTAACTCGGCGTAAGCAAGGTGTATCGGATAGGCTGGCTTGCTCGGCAAGTGCCGCGTTACTCAGTCGCGCATTCTGCTGTAATGCGCTAAGTAAAATCCTATCTTTGTTATCAATGTCAGCCATATTAGTTAATTCTGCTACTTTTTTGTATTTAAAGTTGGTATTCCTCTAATAGAGTTTAACGATTAATAAATAATTGGCAAATATTGCTTCTGGTGTTTTGTTAGCCTGTTACTAATGCAATTTTCAGGATTTTAACAATGACAAAAAGAACAAAAGAGTTTGATCACTGGATTAGAAATGAGTTCGTCATACTCAATGATACGTTAGAGGGTATGTACCGTGAGCAAGCAGATCCGGCGAATGTGGTTGGTGTGGGTGAAGAGGTAAAACAGCAATTACTGTCACAAGGGCAGAAATATATTGAAGCGCTGCTCAAAGAGGGGAACACCGATGAAGGGTTTGACAACGCATTTGATCTACTGGGTAATGTTGGCTTGTATATGGCTGCATGTCGTAGGCATGAGTTGACAGAACCAAGTAGAGAGCGACATTCTCCATTAAAAGAGGCATCCGCACTTGCTATGCATATTGGCTCATCTATTGGTGTGACGCCAAGGTTTGCAACAGCACATTTAACAACACACAATACTTCTATTAATGGGACATACAAGCGATTTACCAGCGATCCGGCTGAAAAGCTTTTTATCGATTATAATACACGCGGCATTTTGGCGTATAAACGTGCTGCAGAGGCGCTGTTAAAAGTGCAGCCGCTGGGTATTTCACACCCTATGACACCGGTTTTGCTGGAGGAGGTAAAGCGTGCGCTGGTGGACGTGATTAATTCGAATCAGGCCTTATTTAAGCAGTTAGATACAACCTCATTTTTTTATGTCGTCAGGCCATATTACAAGCCATATCGTGTTGGGAAAGAGGTTTATCGTGGTGCGAATGCCGGTGATTTCGCAGGGATTAATGTGATTGATATGATGCTGGGCTTGTGCCAAGCCAATGATGTGGATTACGCCCAAATCTTAGTCGAAAAGTTACTATATATGATGCCCGAAGATCAGGCGACGTTAAAAGAATGCATGCGCTTACCAAATTTACTTGATGCATTTTTAGCTGCGCAATCACATTGTCATGAAAGCTGGTATCAAGAGGCGCTTAAAGTCTTTTTGCAAGCGTGTAAATTACATGGTGATACGGCAATACAGCATCATAATCAACTAGTAGAAAAGTATATTTGCGGGCCTGCTAAAAACTTAGCCAATCAACATCTAGATAAAGTGACTGCCAGCGGCCCACCCTTACAGGTGTTACTGGGTCAGCTCGAAACCCTGCGAGATAAAAGAGCGGCTGCAAAACGCGCTGATCTAGATACGCGTCATGATGACTTAAAGGTATTGCGACAGTCTTTGATAAAATCTGAGGTTCACCATGCAAGCGAATGATTTTTTTATGCCAGAGGGCACTTATTTATTAAGCCACTCGGTGGGGCGTATGTTAAAGACAGCGCCTGCGCATTTTACAGAGCAATTTTTTAATCCATGGCAGCAACAAAATCGTGAACCTTGGGCGCAATGGTTAGCAGGCGTGATGCAGTTTAATCAGGCATTGGCAAAGTTATTAAATAGCCATGCAGATAATTTTTGTCCTCAAGCAAATTTGTCCAGTGGATTGACAAAGTGGCTCATGAGTCAATCATCGCTGCAAAATAGGCGGGTGCGTGTTTTGCTTAGTGAAGATGATTTTCCGAGCATGGGGTTTGTATTGCAACAGGCACTTGATGATGTTGAATTGTGCTTTATACCTGCCGGTGAAGATATGAGCGCGCTATCTACTTGGCAGGCACATTTAAACCAGCATTATGATTTGGTGTTTGTCAGTCATGTGTATTCTAATACTGGTCAGCAAGCACCTGTGCTAGACATTATCCCTGTGGCTAAACAGCTTGGCTGTAAAGTGATTGTAGATATTGCGCAATCCGCGGGTATTTTGAATGTGGACTTGTCTTTATGGCAAGCCGATTGTGTTCTTGGGTCGTGTGTAAAGTGGTTATGTGGTGGCCCCGGTGCCGGGTTTCTTTGGGTGTCTAACGAGTCTTTGGCTATGTGCGCGCCGAAAGATGTCGGTTGGTTTTCTCACCAAAATCCATTTGAGTTTGATATTCATCATTTTGCTGCACATGACACTGCGCTGCGTTTTTGGGGGGGAACACCTTCAGTTGCTCCTTATATTATGGCCGCTAATAGTATTGATGCTTTGAATGAGTTTGGCATTGAGCGAATACGAGCACACAATTTGCAATTATTAGCGCGGATCTGGCAGGCGTTACCACAGCTGTGCACTTCGCCAAAAAATGCAGAGCAATGTTCAGGAACCCTGATTATGAATACAGGCAGTAAGCTCGAGGCTTGCTTACATGCTTTAACTGAGCAGAATATTGCTGTTGATGCGAGGCGTTATGGGCTGCGTATTTCGCCGCATATATATAATAATGCCACGGAAGTTGAGCAATTCATTGAGGTGATAAACTCACTGACATAAATCAAAATTATTTAAAACCAAGGGCTTTTTTGGTTTTGGCTTTGACTGAACGCCAGTGTGTGACTGGTACTTTGGGTGCCAGTTTATCAAGGTGATCAAAATTAATGTCACTGAATGAGAGCTCACCTTGATGCGCTAAAATAATGTGAGTTGGTTTGATCTCCCTGATCCTTTGTAAAGAATGACGATACCTGTTTGGATAAAAAACTGGATACGGGGGAATGAGCTGGCCTTTGACTTTAACTAAGAGATCAGCAACGTATAGGCGTTGTGTTTCATGATGAAAAAGGGAAAGATCTCTGTCAGTATGACCTGGCGTATGCAACACTTGCCACTGAGGAAAGTCAGGTAGATAGTCGCTATCGGATAGGTAGTAATCAGCATTTAGCTTGCGGCTATACCATAAGTTTTTGCGCGCTTTGTTTTTACGTCCTGCAACCCATAGGGCGAGGAAAATATCAGACCAATGCATCAATATCCCATCGATACCACTGTACCAATGGCCATCAACTTTCGCTGTGGCGATTTTTGCGCCCGTTCGCTTTCTGAGCAAATGGGCTCCGCCTGCATGATCCGGATGCATATGGGTGACGACGATCAGTTTAAGATCGCTCAATGATCTTAACAGCACGTGACCGATGAAGTCACAGACAAGATCAACATCTGCACGTGTGCAGCCGTCAAGTAAGAGTAATTTTTCAGGATATTCAACTAAGTAAATTTGCTGAATATAGCCATCGATAAAGTGGATCTGCATCTGGGTTATCAAGTTTGCGACTAGTATCTATATTCATAACACATCTGACCAGTTTGTGAAGCGCAAATATTAATGAATGGAAAAAGGGATCGAAAATAGGGGTGTAAATTTCAGACATAAAAAAACCGTCCATAGGACGGTTTTTTTACAAGATAATGGCGGAGGGGGAGGGATTCGAACCCTCGATAGGGCTACAAACCCTATACTCCCTTAGCAGGGGAGCGCCTTCAGCCACTCGGCCACCTCTCCGGCGCAAAACTTTAAATATGGCGGAGAGATAGGGATTTGAACCCTAGATACGCTATTAACGTATGCCGGTTTTCAAGACCGGTGCTTTCAACCACTCAGCCATCTCTCCATGGGCAACGATAATACTTATGGAATGAGTCGCTGTAAATAGTTTTTTAATCGTTTGCTGAAAAAATAGACAAAAAAGCGAAGTTATTGAATTGTTTGCCTGAAATTTATACTTTCTGGTAGGCTGTGTCTAAAATATAGACGCACATTCTACCTTGATGACCGGTGTAGGTTGGTCATCAAGGGAGTGGAGCTTGTTGTTTACTTATGCATGACCACGTGGCTGAGACTCAGTGTACGTCCAATTTTGCTAAACCAAGCCATCCATTTGATCTGAGGTTTAGTTGCAATTGGGTTTATTGATTCTTCAGTGGTCTGAGTATGGCCGCACGCAGCAGCTGAGTTAAGCATAGTTTTACTCCAAGTTGTTGACGGATTAATAATTTACTTGGCCATTTTGCATGCGATTTGGTTGAATTTAAAACGATAAAAATTGCCTCTGAAGCATTAGAAAAAGTAATGAATAAATTATCCTTGAAGGTTCAATATTGAGCTAGTGAATATTTATGCAATGGTTTTTTGTGGTTTATTTGGGTTTTGCGGTTTTAATTTTGATCGTTTGAATAGTTATTCAGATAAAAAATATTGGGGTTTTTTGTATTGTTAGTTGTTTATAGGCCGCATCGCGGAAAAAAAATGTTGGCGCACAAGGCATGGCTGGAAAAAATGGCCATGCAGCGACAATTAAATCTGCAATGGTACGCAACGTGTGGCTGTTTTGATAAGGATGTTGCACAGGTCAAGCTGCTGTTGATGTATCATCAGCAAATCACTGTATTAGGGGGGGATGGCACATTAAATATGGTCGTGAATGCGTTATTTGATGGGGAGCAAGTATCTCAGTCTGCATCAGATAAGCGAATGGCGATATTACCGTGTGGCACTGGTAACGACTTTGCAAGGTCATTTGGGTACTCATTAGCTCAGTGGCGTAGTGCAGTATTTTCTGAGTGTAGCCGTCAAGTTGATGTTGGCTGCGTGGATCAGCGCTACTTTATTAACATGGCGGGAATTGGGTTTAATGCTGAAGTTGTGGAGTCTATGGCTGGCGAAAAACGCTTTGGTGCAATGAGCTATACCTTTTTTGGTATAGCAAAATTACTGACCTATGGTGGCATGGATGTGAAAATTGATGGTGTTAAGCAATCTGTCATGATGTGCCTTTTTGCCAATGGGCGTCATTTTGCGGCTGGGTTGACACCAACGCCGAGCGCGGCACTAGACAGTGGCGCATTGCAAATGTTGGCGATACCTGCGTGCTCATTGCCGAAGCGATTATTGAGCTTTGCGTTGATGTTGGTAGGTCTGCACACTAGACTGCCTTGGGTGAAAGTCAGCAGTGGGCAATGTTTTGAAATAAGCTCACAGGGGGCGAAAATTGAAGCGGATGGTGAATTAATTGCAGTAACGCCAGCTAGGGTAACCACACATGCGGCGTTACTGAGACTTAATGTGCCTAATTCGTTTGATATTGCTTAGCGGTCGAAAATGGTGTGTATTTAACAAGTAATTTTTTAGGCAACAGCACTAATAAGTTACCTGCGCAGATCAAGCCAAAGCCGATAAATGTATTTACCTGCCACGTAAATCCTTCAAACAAGGTACTGAGCACCACCGCAACGATCGGAAATAACACTATGATGTAGCTGGCGCGTTCTGGCCCGATGTTTTTTAGCAATGAGAAGTAACAGGCAAAGGCGATGACCGTACCAAAAACAGCAAGGTAAAAAAGAGACACCCAATAACTTGTATCCGCTTCAATTGTAAAAGACAGTGGACTGATTGCAGTATACGCGCCAAGTAATAGACTACTATAAAGCATGCCCCACGCATTACCTTCTAGTACACCGATTTCGCGATTGGAGTTACGGATACTGACCATGTTGCCGAGTGATGCGGCAAACGTACCGAGCAAGGCTAATGCAAGTCCTGTTAATGTGGTTGTTGATAAATCGGTGCCACCAAGCACATGCCAAAATAGGCTTACAATCCCTAAAATGCCAAGACCTGCGCCGATGTAACTCTTAAAGGCGATTGGCTTAGCAAAAAAGATGCGTGTGTTGATCATGTTTAAGATCAGCATAAACGAGAAGGCAATGGAGGCCATCGCGGAAGATAAAGTGCCCTGTGCCCAATATAAAAATAAGTAGTTCAGGCCAAAATTACCTATGGCTAAGAGTATAAAAAAACCGTGGTCGATAAGATTGAATCGCATTGGTAATTTTCGCCAAAGGACAAATCCCCACATGCACATGGCAGAGATAGCAAAGCGGTAAAATAGCGAGACGACTTCGTTGACCTGACCCAGTTGAAATTCAATAGCCAGCCAAGTAGAGCCCCAAATAAGAACAGTCATGATGTATAACAGCCAATTTCTCATTGCTGGTCCTTGTGTGAGTTGATTATTGCAGCAGGTAGCAGTTTACTCGGATAATCTGTGTATAATAGATACAGAAAAATACAATTTTTACCTATACAGATTTGACGGCAGGGCATCTATGCAAAACGGTCAGTTTCTTTATCAGCATGTGATTGAAGTCATCAATGGCATGGTTTCTCAGCAAATACTTAAACCGGGTGATAAGTTGCCTTCATTGCGAAAATTAGCGCAACAATTGTCTGTGAGTATCCCGACAGTGAAACAAGCTTATTATTATCTTGAGGGACAAGGTCGAATATATTCGCGAGAAAAATCAGGGTATTTTTTATCTGAAGATGAGCAAACGACGCTGCCCCGCCGATGCAAGCTTGCGATGGCGCCAACAGAAGTAAACAAGCAATCTTTAATCGAGCAGGTATATGAGGGGATCCACGGACAACATGAGGCGAAATTCGGCATTGCTAACCCTGTGACGGCGATGAGTGATGAAGCTGTATTGGCGAAAATGATGCGCAGTGCTCTGAAGCAAGCGGGCGATCAAATGCTTCAATATGGTGCGATGGATGGGTTGTTAAAACTGAAGCAGCAAATTGCCCAGCGTTATTTACGTATGGGCTTATCGGCTTCTATTGACGATATTGTAATTACCAATGGCGCCCAAGAAGCATTAGCGATAGCGCTGCAATGTGTCACGCAACCTGGTGATGTTGTGGCGATTGAATCTCCGGGCTACTTTGGCATCATCGAGCTTATTGAAAACTTAGGGCTACGCGCATTAGAAATCCCTGTTTGTCCAGATGATGGGTTATGGCTTGAAGATTTGGCGCAGGCGCTTATTCAGCACGATGTTAAAGCGTGTATATGTTCGACCAGTATTAATAATCCAGTGGGCAGCGTCATGCCTGAGGATCGTCGCCAAAGTTTACTTTCAATGTTAGTAGACAATAATGTTACCTTGATTGAAGATGATGTTTATGGTGATTTGCACTTTTCTCAATACCGCGCCAAGCCGATTCAGTATTACGCCCAATCTAGACAAGTTATCACGTGTGACTCATTTTCAAAAACAGCCGCGCCGAGTTATCGCATTGGGTGGATGTTAGCACCTGGATATGCACAAAGGGCAAGGCGTTTTAAACGTGCATTAAGCTGCTCTTCTTCATTGATGAATCAATGGGTTTTGGCAGATTACTTAGCATCAGGCGCGTACGACAGACACCTTAAAAAGTTGCGCCTGAGATTACAAGAAAACAAGCAAAAAATGCTGGGTTGTATTCGTCGACATTTTCCAGACAATACCAGGATCAGTGATCCCAAGGGCGGTTGTGTTGTCTGGATTGAGCTGGATAAAAGTGTGGATGGTGGTGTGTTATTCAATTTAGCGATAGCGCAGGGGATCAGCCTAACACCTGGGCAGTTATTTAGTGCAACAGAGCGGTTTCAAAACTGTATTCGATTAAGTTTTGGTTTACCTTGGCAGGCTAAACATGAAACGAGTTTAAAGCAATTAGGAGAGATGGTATCTGCCGCATTAAGTCAGCCAAAATAAAGACTCACTTAATGCGTAGAGCAGAGGTTTATTGTACCGAGTAGCGCATTAGTGCGTACCCAGAAAGGGTAGGCATAGATTGAGATAACCTTTCCTCTTGTATCGCAATTTTTTCAAATTGATGGCAAAGCGACTCTGCGCGTGACTCTAGCTGCTCTGCTTGTACGGTAACACGTTGTTCGATGCTCTCACCTAGTTTTTCCATTCGTTGTTCAAAGGTGTTGAAGTCACCATTGGCTTGTTTCATTTCAGAGCCAATGGACATAAGTAAGGTACCGATTGACTCAAACATAGCACTTTTCACGGCACTTTCGACACGAGACTCAAATTCATGCTCAAATTTTTCACCAAAGTTTGACATTACTTCTTCACCCATCACAAAGCTCCCTTCTTGATAAAAGGTATTGTGTACTTCATCGTTGAGCTCGTCTAACAAGCCAGATAAGTCATCTAAGCTATCTAGATTAAAAGCCGTTGCCACTTCATCCAATGCGACACTGGCGATGCCGACAGCTTCAGTCGCTACGTCAGCGACTTTTGGCAGCTCTACACGCAATGTCTCCGCATAAAGTGCAAGTGCTCTTTGCTGCTCTGGTGTGACTTGGATCCCTTGGTCATTGATATATAACGTACCGTTTGCCGTTATCATCATTTGCTGATTGCCACTTTGCGTAATAAATACTTCCTGAGGCGTTATTTTAACATTGTTATGAAACTCGACTTGGCAATTATCATTGGTAATTGAAAACTCATGATCATTGTGTGCATATACGGAAGTTGAAGATAAAATTGCGAGAGAAATAATTGTGTTTTTCATGGCTTAGCTCTTATTTTGTTGATGACGATAAATATTAACCAAGGATAATGCCAATATTATAAATTTAATATTTATCAATAACTTATATTTTCATGTTGGTAGTGAAAGAAGGTGTTTGTTAAATGTTTTAGCCAAGTTTTAGTGGTTTTCATTAATATTTAGTTTGATTGTTTTTATTCATCGTAACGATAAAAATCATTCACTGTAAAAGTGACCTGTTTAGAGCTAAATAAGGTATTAATCGGAGTGTGCCTGTGTAGGTTGTGACTCCGACGTGGCAACGCGTAAGCTGATATCCGTGTTTAAATGGTTGAGCTATTTATGTAAATAGGAGCACATCATGGGTAAAACATATTCCTATGATCCATGGGATGATGAATATCAAGATGAACTGGGCGCATTGAATGAGAAAGATGCGAACCAGCAGCGGCAAAAAGTGCGCAAAAAGCTAGATGACTATCTTGAGCAAAAACGATTGCGAAGGCATTTAGGAGATGATGAGTTTGATTTTTATGACGATTGATTTTGTAGTAGAAGGGCGCAAAAAATTGCGCCTCTTTTATTATCGATGACGTGCAAGGTAATTAATCTTTAAACGACTTATGACAGTCTTTACAGCCTTTAGCCCAGTTTCTAAAAGCACTTGCAATGACTTTTTTATCCCCAGATTCTGAAGCTTTAGCGAGCTCTTGTGCATACTGTGCGAACTTAGAGGCTTTTTCATCAAATGCCTTTCTGTCGCTCCAAATTGCAGGTAATGCGCTGGTGTCGCCTTTATCAGAGCCAGCAACAAATGCTTCCCATGGCATGCTCGAAAGCTGTGCGGCATTATGGGCGCGTTGTTTGAAGCGTTCGGCATCAAAAGGCACTTTACCCTTCAGCATGTCACCCATGTCGCCGATTTGATAGCGGATGAGCTGAAATGCCGCTTTACGATATTCAATTGCGTCTTCTTTTTCTTCAAAGAGTGTATTGGCGTTTACTTGCATGCTCATTCCTGCAAGCAGCGCTAATAATGTTAATGACTTCTTCATGCGTTGCCCCTTAAATAAATAGTCCCTACCTTTTTAAGGGTTTCTAATATATTTAGCAAGATTATTAGTCTAATAACTAGACGCATTTACAATGATGAAAACAATTTGTTGCTTTTTGGGGGACTAGTTTTTTCAAGTGTTTACATATGCGTCACCCCCAATCTGTTTACTTTTGTTTACATGGGTGTTTTTTATTAATTAACAATAACTTGCGAACTTGAATAAAATTAAAGTTTAAAAAATGTAACTTAATTGAGTTTCCATTATTGCAATTAACCATGTAGTCACATTATATTGATGAGTGATTCTACTCTCTTAAATATAAATAAACACCAAATTAAACAAAAAGTCCTAGGGGAAACTATGGCCAAGTATTCATTCAAAGCGACAGCAGTAGCTATTGCTGTCTCAGGCGCACTGACAACAGCGGCTGCGGGTGCTGCTACATTAGAAAATCATGCGCGTGTACTTAGTACTGATGTAACTAAATTCTCACAAACAGCCAAGCAAGAAGCACGTATTACTGCTTTCATGGTTGTACTAAAGCAAGAAACTGCTGCTGACCTTATGGAGCGTGGTAACTACTCTGTTAGTGATGCACGTGCAACGTACGCGTCAATTGAAGCTGCACAGCAAGACGTTACTCAACAGCTTGTGGAAGAGGTTGAGGGTATCAAGGTCGTTGGCTCAACTAAGCTACTGGCATCTACTTTAATCGTTGAAGCATCAGCAGAAGCGCTAGCGAAAATTAAAAAAAATAAAAACGTAGCGCGCATATTACCACTTCGTGATTACGAGCTACATGTTGCCGATGCCAATGAGTACATCAAAGCTGCACCAGTAAACCTATCTGGTTATACAGGTGAAGGCCAAAGAGTTGCTGTACTAGACACTGGTCTTGATTACACGCACGCAGCATTTGGCGGTGAGGGCACTAAAGAAGCTTATGAAGAAGCCCAGTCAGATCCAAGAGCTGTCACATGGCCACAAGGTCAGGCTATTGGTGGTTATGACTTTATTCGTGACGACCCAGATCCGATAGAGAATGATCCGAATTTCCCTGATCCAACAAGTCCTGATGATGGTGCATCTTCACACGGTACATCAGTATCTCACTCAGTAACAGGTATCGCACCAGATGTTGAGCTTTATGCATATTCAGTATGTGGCGGTGGCTGTCCGTTTGCAGCTCAGTTAGGCGCATTAGAAGCTGCAATGGATCCAAATGGTGATGGTGATATCAGTGACCGTGTTGATGTTATTAACATGTCACTGGGCGGTGAATTCGGTTCAACTGTGACTTCTGAAATGGACGGTACACAATACCTAATTCATAAGTTCGTTAAATTAGGCACAAACGTTGTTATCTCTGCAGGTAACGATGGTAACAACCCATTCCGTATTGGTGGTCCAAGTACGACGCCAAATGCACTGTCTGTTGGCGCAATGGGTCACCCAACGATTAATGATCTATTTGCTGTTGGTACGGTTGCTGGCAATCGTGTTGAAGTAGGTACTGCCGGTTTTGGTTTCCAAGGTGAGTTTGCATTTTCTAGCGATGATGTTGAACTTGTATATCCGGAAGCAGCGCCAGAAGGTTGTTTAGTTGAAGATCAAAACAACCCTGGTGAATTTTTAAATCCTTTCGCGGATATGGACTTTACAGGTAAAGCTGTACTGATTGACCGTGGTGCATGTGCATTCACTGAGAAAGCGCTTAATGCCCAAGAGCGAGGTGCTGCATACGTTATTATCGCAAATAATGGTCCAGGTGAAGCACCTGGGTTAGGTGGCTCAAACCCTGCGGTAACAATTCCTACTATTTCTGTTCAGCAAGCTGTTGGCACGCAAATCAAAGATATTCTTGCTACAAATCAGCAGCCAGAGTTCAACTTTAGCGTTGAATCACATCTTGCGATTGATACTGTTGCTGACTTCTCATCACGTGGCCCTTCAATGGACGGTTTACTTAAACCAGAAATTACAGCTCCGGGTGTTAACATCCAAGTTGCAGCGACAGGTACGTATACCGAGCTAGCTGGCGCAACAGGTACCTCTTTCTCAGGTCCAATTACAGCGGGTGCCGTTGCTCTAGTGCGTGAAGCAAGGCCTGAGCTAAATGCTGAAGAAATCAAAGCAGTTCTGATGAACACAGCAAACCTAAATGTGATCATGGAACCTACTACGGTCTCAGCTGAGCCAGTATTAGCACCTATTAGTTTAATTGGTGCAGGCTTGGTCGACGTGGAAAAAGCGGTGGCTTCAGAAGCGGTTGCTTGGGTTGCACAAGAAGAGTTTGATACGAACCAAGGCGCATTGTCATTCGGTTTTGATGTACTTGATGAGACGACTTCTTATACTAAAACGGTAACACTTAAAAACTTCTCAGCTGAAGCGAAAACATATAGCTTACGTAAAGAAGCGCGTTACGCCAATGATGACGAAACAGGCGCTCTAAGCTGGGATTATCCAGAAGAAGTAATGGTGCCTGCAGGTCAAGCTATCGAGTTTGATGTCACTATTACGATTGACCCAAGCAAGCTGCCTGAATGGGATTTACCAAATCCACAAGACTATGATGGTCAAAAAGCAAGACCGACTGCGCTGACATTGTCAGAGTTTGACGGTGCACTTATCTTTGATGATGCGTCGACAGACGGCGATCATGATATTCACCTTGTTTATCATGTGTTACCGAAAGCTGCTGAATCTCTAGAGTTTAGCTATGACGATGATAACAAGTTAGCCGTAGTTAACACTGGATTCGATACTCTGCCTGTATACACAGAGCAGCTTGTTGCTATGAATAGCGAAGCTGGAGAGGGTGATGAGGCCTTTGCAATTAAAGGGGTTACATTCACTGCAGTTGCATCTCAAAATTGTGGTTCTGGTGCGTTCTTCACTGCATCTGTTGTCCTAGAGGACGAGCTGTTAATGCACCGTCAAGCAGGTTATCAAGTAAATCTTGATATCAATAATGATGGCGTTCATGACTATGCGTTAGCAAACTATAATGATGTGGGTAGAAGTGCTGCAGTTATCGGCCGTATGAGGACAGTAAGTGGTCAGATTGTAGATGGTAACCCTGTATGGGCATTCTTAACTGCTGGTTATCATCAAAGTGGTACAGACACTGTCACTTTCTCAGGCTGTACAGATATCATCGGTTTAACGTCAGCTGACTTCTCAAATGATACCCAGCAAACAACAATTGGTGTTGAAGCGTTAGTGGGCTATGACAATTATCAATTAGGTATTTCTTCAGTAACAGATTCTATCGCTGGTACCGCGAATTTCACTAACTTGGCAACTGCAGTGTTAGAGGATGCATCAGGTCAACGTGTAACTCGCTTAGAGCCTGGTCAAAAAGCGTTCGTTAATGCCGTCGGCGCGTTTGCTATCACAAGTGACAACGGCATTGTGACTGCAGTTACAGAGCAAAACTTAGCTGGCCCAACAGAACCAGAAACACCAGCACCTGAAATTGTTGAAGCATCATTCGATGTTGCTGAAAACACTGAAACGGGCACTGTGTTTGGACAAATTGAGCTTGTAGAACATGAAGGTGCAGCTGATATCTCTGAGTTCTTAGTACGTTCGAGCAACCATGCTGGTGTGACTGTATCTAAATCAGGTGAATTAGTTGTTGCTGACGCTAAATTGCTTGACTATGAAGCTGGTCACATGGCGACGCTTTCAGTTGTTGCAATTGATGTTGAAGGCAACATGTCTGATGAAGCTGAAATTGCTGTAAACATCACCAACGAAGTTGATGAAGTTGATGAGATGACGCCGATTATCGCAGAAGGCCAAGAGTTCAACGTTCAAGAGAATGCTGAAGCAGGTACTGTGATTGGTCAACTTGCGTTTATGGATCAAGACGACAATGTTGTTAAGTTTGTAGTTGAAGGCTTAGATGCAATTGCAATTGATGCTGAGGGTCAAATCACAGTAGTGGGTGAAGTAGACTTCGATTCAGGCGAAACAATTGAAGCAATGGTTGTTGCTATGGATGCTGACGATTTAGAATCAAAAGCTGTGACCGTGGTATTCAACATTGAAGAAGATGAATCCGAAGGCAAGCCGATGATCGAAGAAGATCAGAGCTTTGATATTGAAGAGAATAGCCCAATTGGTACAGTGATTGGCCAGCTAGCTTTCTCTGATTTCGACAATGATGTCGTTGAGTTCATCGTATCTGGTAGTGAGCTAGTCACTGTAGATGAGAAAGGCCAAGTGCTTGTTGCCGGTGACTTGGATTTCGAGTTTGACCGCCAGTTCAGCTTTGACGTTAAAGCAAAAGACGCACAAGGTAAGTATTCAGACAAGGTGCGTGTTGAAGTCCGTTTAACTGATGTTGATGAAGACGCAGGCACGCCGATGATCGAAGAAGGTCAGAGCTTCAATATCGAAGAGAACAGCCCAATTGGTACAGTGATTGGCCAGCTAACGTTCTCTGATTTAGATAATGATGTTGTTGAGTTTATCGTATCTGGTAGTGAACTAATCTCTGTGAATGAGAAAGGTCAAGTGCTTGTTTCTGGTAACTTGGACTTTGAATTTGACCGCCAGTTCAGCTTTAACGTGAAAGCGAAAGATGCACTAGAGCAGTATTCAGAGACGGTTCGTGTGGAAATTCGCTTGATTGATGTTGACGAAGACAATGGTGACGATGATGATTCAGGTTCATTAGCTTGGTTAACATTACTTGCTGCACCATTTGCTGCGCTACGTCGCCGTAAGCAAAAGTAATTTGTTTATATCAACTTAAGTTGATAATCATAAAATGAAAAACACCGGCATTAGCCGGTGTTTTTTTATGTGTGGTGAAAGCTGCGACAACGCGTTGTGAAAAAAGGGCTTTATCCCTCCTTGTCTTGTTTTTCACCTTATTGAAAGTATTAGAGGTTAGTCAGTATCGTAATTAAACTACCCTATATCTTTGAAAATCATACCGCGTCGCATACTGCGTGTCGCTAACATGACTTCGGCCAATAGCGCTAAAAAAGCGCCTATTAAGAGTAACATCGCGGCGATGAAGCAGCTTGAAATTGTCACACCAAGTGCCCAGGTATATAAATGGGAAATAAATAACAAGACGACGACAGCACACACCATGAGTGCACTGAGCACACTCATACTAAATGCGACATGGATACAGCGAGAGCGTTTTAATAAAGCACGCATCTCTTGTGTGAAAGTAAAGTGTAATGCCTCATCCAAGTTTGCATTGAGCTTTCTATCAAGCAGCCTTGCCCTGTCAGTGATCCGTGCTAAACGATTAGATAAAACCCCAAGAAAAGCGGCAATACCCGTTAATAAAAAAACGGGTGCAACCGCAGTTTGGATAACTTTGGCCATCGTTAAAATGCTGACCACATCTGAATTTAATTCCACTTGACCTGCTCAATAATATTGTCTGTTTCGCCTATTAAAGTGTTAACTACACGGTTATTTTCATCAAGTAGGATTAGGCGAGGTACGCCTTTATTTGCATATTGGCTGTATATCGTGCGTTTTTCATCGCTGATAAGGGGAAAGTCCAGATTATATTCTTGAGCAAACTGCGTGAGAGTGGCGGTGTTCTCTTCTCGACCAATAGCAAGAATAGTCAGTGTTTTGTCTTCGATAAGATTAGAAGCATTGAGCTGTTTAAACAGACGTTGCGAGTCAGAGCACCATGTCGCAAAAAGTATGACTAACTTTTTTGATGATTGATCACGCAAATTAATCGTTTGGCCATGAATGTCTGTCAATGAAAGATGTTTAAACACTTCCCCTTGGCTTATATAGGTTTCATAATCAGGGTTTGGTGTCACTTCTGTGGTGCCACATGCACTGATCGATAAACACAAAGCAGCGGCAGTGCCGATTGTGAATAGACTTTTTATCATTATGTATTTCCTTATGTTAGGCTGGCGTTATTTACGCGTATTTTGCATCACTTAGCAAGCTTTGTGGTGGGCGTTTTTTGGCAGGGTTGTAGTTTTTTATATATGGCTTATTTCAGTCTTTTCTTTAGCGCCTTCATTGCAGCTACGTTGCTACCTGCGTCATCGGAATTGTTGCTTTCGGGCATGGTGGTTAAGCAAACAGGCTTGTTGTGGTTACTATGGTTGAGTGCGACTTCAGGCAATGTGATTGGTAGTTGCGTGAACTATTATTTAGGCACTCAGGTCGATAGATTAAGCCACCGTCGTTGGTTTCCAGTATCACCAAGTGCGTTAGAAAAAGCGCGTAGTCATTTTCAAAAATATGGCACAGCGAGCTTATTGTTTGCGTGGCTGCCCATTATAGGCGATCCTTTAACGCTGGTTGCTGGCGTTTTTAGAATAAAATTCGGTCTATTTTTGCTATTGGTCAGCCTAGGAAAGGGGTTACGATATGCCTTGGTGATAGCGTTAGCACTGGAGCTCTTTTGAATGAAAGTAAAGCCTTAAAGTTGGCGCTATAAGGCTTTACCAATATCAATCAATATTACGCTTTTTTTGCCACTCTAATGTTAATGATACGGAATCTGCAAACCTCAATGCATGAGGTTTATCGACCCGCACACGTGCAAACGTCACATCAGGGTGAATATGGCATTGTGCCAAGATATCGGCCACGAGTTTTTCTAATAATAAGAAGTGACCGTTCTCTACTAACTTGATAACTGACTTGGTAATGGTTTTATAATTTAACGCATGTTCTACTTCATCTAATTGCACACACTCAGTATCGGCTGGGTAATGTATTTCGATATTGATGACGACATCTTGTTTCTTTTCACGCTCTTCTTCATTAAATCCGATAAAAGTACGTAGTCTCAGGTTAGTTATATTGATAATTGCATTGTGCATCATGGCCTATCCTTGCAAGCTAGCCGTATTTTACGAGCTGTAAAAACTCGTTACGCGTTTTTGCATCTTCTCTAAAGTTACCGAGCATGACTGAAGTACGCATTTTCGAGTTTTGTTTCTCAACACCGCGCATCATCATACACATATGTTTTGCTTCAACAATGACTCCCACACCTCTTGCACCTGTAACTTCCTCAACCGCTTTAGCAATTTGGTGAGTGAGCTGCTCTTGGATCTGAAAACGACGAGCAAACATGTCTACAATTCGAGCAAACTTAGATAAGCCTAACACTTTACCATTTGGAATGTAAGCAATGTGGCAACGCCCAACAAAAGGCAGTAGGTGGTGCTCGCACATTGAGTACAGTTCGATATCTTGAATGAGGACCATATCATCTGCATCAGATGAAAATACGGCATTGTTGGTGATTTCATCCAGTGTTTGTCGGTAGCCTTGAGTTAGATACTCCATTGCTTTGGCAGCGCGTTTTGGCGTATCTAGTAGACCTTCGCGATCGACATCTTCACCTACCGCGTTAATGATTTCTTTGTAACTGTTTTTTAAATCTTCATGCATAATATGACTCGCAATTCATTATCTGATGAGTTCAAGCGAAATATCAGCGTCGCTGAACTTTACTTAAGGTGTCTTCCACCATCTACGGCAAGTGTTCTACCTGTTATATAGTTGCTATTGAGCAATAGCTCAATGCTCGCAATGACTTCTTGGCATCCTGGTTCAATGCCCATTAAAGACTTTTGCAGTGTTTTTGCTTTATAGGCCTCATCATCATGTTCATTAAAAATAATGAGCGATGGTGAGACAGAATTGACTTTAATATTAGGGGCGTATTTTGCGGCAAATGAACGGCTCAAGTTGTCTAGGGCAGCTTTGCTGGCAGCGTAGGCTATGTGCTTGGGGCTGCCTTTTTCTGCAACGTAGTCTGTGATGTGAACAATATCGCTGACCTCATTTGAAGCCTGCAGTAGAGGTGCTAAGGCCATATTGAGCAAATAAGGTACTTTTGCGTGAATACGCATCATGTTATCAAACAAAGCATCATGATCAGGGTTTAGTTTTTCACAGTCCCAGCTTGAAGCATTATGAATGACAGCACGTAATGCGTTGGTGTGCCCTGTTATTTTCTCTACAAGTTGCGCTATTGCATCTGGTTCATTGAAGTCGACTTGGATACATGTCACACCTTTTGCCTCTAACTCATCGACGCTTTTATGTCGTGTCCGGTAAGTCACAATCAGCGGTAGATCAGCAGAAATAAAGTGCTTTGCAAGTGCAAGCCCGATACGTTGTGCTCCACCTGTAATTAAAATTGGGGCTGCCATTATGTTTCCTTAAAAAGTGGTGTCTTGTGACTATAAATCTGGTGAAAAAATCAGAATATGCTGTGCTTTTGGCACCATCACTGACACATTTGCCAAATTAATACGGGACGAGTTGCCTTTGTGATCACTAACTTAGCATGGGTTTTCAGTGACTGTATAGTAACTTGTTACTTTTTTGTTAAATTTAGGGCTCGGCTATACAAAAATAAAAAAGGGTGCAAAGTGCACCCGATCTATAGACAAATTTTGTGCTTACGCTTGCTCATCATACACTGTTGGAATAGGTTGTCGTTTGTGCTGCGTTCGCAGATAAATAGCAACAAGCTTATCTTCAACTTCTTGTGTAACGGGCTGGCCTTCCAAGAAGTCATCAATGTTGTCATAGCTCAATCCGAGTGCGTCTTCATCAGCTAGACCCGGTCGGTCACATTCTAAATCAGCAGTCGGTATTTTATCGACTAGTTGCGCAGGTGCGCCCAGTTTCGCGGCAAGTGCACGTACTTGGCGCTTTGATAAACCAAACAAGGGTGCTAAATCACAGGCTCCATCACCAAATTTAGTATAAAACCCGGTAATATTTTCTGCGCTGTGGTCCGTGCCAACTACAAGACCGGCGCTTAAACCTGCAATCTCATACTGTGCAACCATACGTTGCCTCGCTTTCACGTTACCTTTAACAAAATCAATTTGGGTCTGTTGAGGTAGCGTCAGATCTGCGTCTGTCATCGCTTGCATAGCCTGCTCGTGCATGGCATCTGCAGCCGGCTTGATATTGACAGTCAGTCGCTTAGAAGGTTTTATAAAATCCATCGCTAGCTGCGCTTCATCTTCGTCGGCTTGCACACCGTAAGGTAGCCGCATTGCAATGAACTGATAAGATTTATCAGGATGGGCTTGATTTAATTCATCTACAGCTAGTTGGCAAAGACGACCACAAGTTGAAGAGTCAACACCCCCGCTGATCCCAAGAACAAGGCTTGTGCAGTGTGCAGATAGCAAACGCTGCTTGATAAACTGAACGCGACGTGTGATCTCTTCTGTCACGTTGATGCTGGGTTTAACTTTCATTTCGGCAATTATTGCGTCACGCATTGAATATCCTCAGGCCTATTTATTTTCTTCACAAATAGTGTAATTGATCCACAAGTCTCTGGGCAATGATGTTTTTAGTTAAAGTCCAAGATGTTGCTTTATGGCGTTAAGCTCGGCTTTTAACTGATTTATTTCCTCTAGCAAAGCATTCAGTTCATTTGGATTATTGATATCTGCTTGTGCTGTCGTTTGTGGCTCTGGTGCATCACCAAATAAATGTTGATAGCGGCTTTCGCGTTTGCCAGGCTCACGCTCTAGTTTCACCACGAGTTCTTTTTCTTGTAGTTGAGTTAATGCCGTTTCAACTTCACTGACATTGCCAAATTCAGCTAAGCGACCACTGCGGGTTCGCAATTCCCCTGGCGTTTGTGGGCCGCGAAGCAACAGTAAGCAGACAATGGCACGTTGTTGCTCGTCCAGTTGTAAACTACTGAACTCTGTATTACAAAAACGGTGTGTATATTTAGTCACACGTCCCGATAATGCCTCGTCACACATTACTAAGCGCTGCGTTTTAAGTTGTTCTAAGCCATCTAATACATCTGATTCGGTCAGTGAAAGTACAGGCTCTCGATTGGACTTTTGATTGCATGCATTGGTGAGTGCATTCAATGACAGTGGATACTGATCAGGTGTGGTGGTTTCTTTTTCTAATAGGCAGCCAATTAAGCGCTGTTCTATGGTAGTGAGCTTCATAGTTTCCCTTTTCAAATCGTATCGTAATATGAAACGTGGCCGCGCTTGATTGTGACTAACTGAATGTACGCACGCAAAGCTCAGGCCATTAAATTAGCTTTACTCTATGCTATTTAAGGATATTTTCCTAGTTGTGCTGGTCCACTCTTGAAGTGATTGTGTCAGTAAATCGAAATCGATGGGCTTGCTTAAATACGCATCCATGCCTGCGGCAAGGCACTTCTCTTCATCACCTTCCATCGCATTTGCAGTGAGGGCAATGATGACAGTATCTTTATGATGTGTGCCCCCTTTTCCTTGACGGATCACCTGTGTGGCTGTGTATCCATCCATTTCAGGCATTTGGCAGTCCATCAAAATGATATCGTAAGGTTGCTCTGTCTTTTGTAAGTGCTCAACGGCTAATCGACCATTGGCTGCGCAGTCTGCTTTGATCCCAATCTTCGAAAGTAAGCTCAGTGCCACGGTTTGATTGATTTTATTGTCTTCAACGAGTAACACCGAACAATCTAGCTGTATGTTTTGAGGTTCTTGCTGTGCAGTGTGCTGCTTTTGCACCAGTGCTAGCGCGGTTGCAGGGGTTAATGGGGCAAGCACCGTGTTGCATTCATGCACTTTTGGCAGTGCCGCTAATTCATCTGGGGTATGGCACAAAATAGCATAGTTGAGTTGATGTTTTTTGATAAATGAGAATAGGGCCTGAGAGATCAACTCAGAACTCTGTGTGAGTACAGTGGCTGTTACTATGAGCGCTGGATGGGTGTTGCTTTGTGATTCGCAGAACTCTAGCGCATCGGGGATCGTTAAAAAATGTTCTGTTGGCACTCGCCATGCATTAAGCATATGCCTAGCACTCAACTCAGTTTGTGGGTGTTGATCGATAATGAGTAGGTAATCACTGGTACTTTCGAGCGCTTTTATGGGTTGCGCATCTTGTAATTCAATATAAAAAGTAAAGGTACTGCCGACGGAGAGCTTGCTGTATGCATGTAAAGCGCCGCCGAGTAATTCGCACAGCTGTTTTGCAATGGTGAGCCCAAGCCCCGTGCCACCGAACTTACGCGTTGTGGAGGGATCTGCTTGTGTAAAAGAGTCAAATATTTTATCTAGCTGCGCCTTACTGATCCCAATGCCAGTATCTTCAATGCTGCACCAAAGACGCGTATTTTGATTGCTTTGCTCAGTGTAGCAAGTCAGGGTTATCTTGCCGTTTTCAGTGAATTTAATGGCATTACTGATCAAATTATTCAATATTTGCTTTAAGCGGTGGGGATCTGTATTGGCATATTGATACTGCATATTACGACTATCGAGGAACAGCTCGGTATGCTGATCAATGGCCTTCGGCGCAAAGGCTGCAAAGCAATCACTGATAATTTGAATGAGATCGCATTGCACAGTATCAATCGACATTTTCCCTGCCTCGATCTTAGAGAAATCGAGGATATCGTTAATGATGGTTAATAAAGACTCTGCAGAGCTTTGCGCCAGCGTGAGGTGGCGTTTTTGCCCGTCATTTAAGTTTGAGCTGTTAAGAATATTAAGCATGCCTAAAATGCCGTTCATCGGCGTACGTATTTCATGACTCATACTGGCTAAAAAGGATGCCTTTACTTTGGCAGATTGCTCGGCCAGTTCTTTTTCCATTACGGCTTGATGTTGTGCTTGTTGTTGCTGTTGACTGCTAAACAGGCTCGCGAGCATGGCTGCGATGGCTTTCAAAAATCGCTTGTCACTTTGCGTCCACTGTGGATAAGCAGTGTTAAACTCTGCGGTTAATGCACCATACAAGGTATCCTTAAAGAAAATAGGAACAAATACAATGGCATCGATCTCAAATGGGGATAGATATTGCTCATTGATCGCACGCGTGACCGAATGGCTTTTGGCTGACCAGGCTTCAATGGTGTGCCTACTTATTAAGGCATTAAATAAAGCGGCCTGAGATGTTCTGCGCCATGGTGGATAGTGTTGTAAGCTGTCTTTTTTAGTATTACTAAAGCAAGCTGGATATAGATGGGTTTGCTCGTCATTAAACAGCCAGATACTGGCTCGTGTCGCCCCAACTCCTTGGCAAATGGTGTCTATACAAAGCTCTTGAGCACGATCAATATGGCTATTTAAAATGGCTTCATGTGTGCTGAGCTGTGCCAATAATTCATTATTTTTAGCAACCTTTTCGTGTTCAACTTCCATGGTTTTACGTTGATGAATATTTTGAATAGAGCCAAACACTTCAAGGGTTTTGCGACCGGATGTTTTCGTTTGAGCTTTGATCAGAACCCAGCAAGGCGGTTTGTCTTTTGGGACGATTAAAAATTCACCTTGGAAGCTTTTACCGTTTTTGATTGCTAAGCCCATGGCGTCTTGGAAGCGCTTTCGTTGGGCGCCTTCTTTAAAAAACTCAGTGCTGCCCATCCAAGTTGGTTGGTAATGAGGTGGTACATTAAAAATCTGCTGTGTAACGGTAGACCAGTTAATATGATGGCTGCTGAGCTCGACTGACCAAGCACCGACTTCTGCCAAGGAGCCCATACTGGTCAGTGAATTTGCTTGATCTTCGAGTTGTTTTAATAGTCGTGTAAAGAAGACAAAGGCGACCATAAAAATGATCACAATGGTGAGTAATGCAAGACGAAATGGCCACAGGGCTGATTCTTCTCCAGACCAGCCAAACCGAGGTGCTGCATAGAGTACCCAAGAGCCCGATGGCACGTTAATTTCAAAGGTTAATGGGTTAAGTTGCTGAATATCACTTGTACCATAAAAATATGCGCCCTGTGTACCACGGGCATGTTGTCCGCGTATGGCGATTTGATAGTTGTCTTCAAGTTCACTGAGCTGCGTATTTTGATACAGCTTTTGCATATCAATGACCACAGAAAGCAGCCCCCAAAATTGACGATCAGCATCATAAACAGGTACGCGCGCTATGAGGGCGTCTCCACCTTGCAAGAGTTTTAGTGGACCTGCCAATACAATCTCACCGGTTTGCTGTGCTTGTAATGCTTCAAAGCGTTGGGTGGGGTGGGTACGATAGTTTAATCCAAGGGCTTTCTCATTCCCTTCTAGCGGGTAGATGAATTTTAAAACCATATCTGGGGCGGCGCCCAAATTGCGTAACACCTCATCGGTTTCAAATAGGGGAGCCGCGATCTTGGCAAATTTTTCTTGGGTTAGGGTTTGTTCATTACCCAATGCAATTGCAAGCCCCCGAACTAATTGAATATTGGCGGCCAACTGCCCTTCGATTCGCGTCCGATAGACATTCACTTGCTCATAAGTGCGGTTTTTTTGAACTTCAATGAGGTGTTTATAATTTACTCGATCGACATACCATCCTGTGGCAATGATCACAGTTAACAGTATGAGCACTCCGAGCTTTGATAAGATAGCTTTCCTTGGCGGCACAACATTCTCTGTTTGCATGTCTGGTCTGTCGGTTCCATGAATATGATAACTATAGTTGGCTTGCTAAAAAGTCGCCAAACCAAAGTGCTTTAAATGAATTGCAAAAAAAGCATGATAGGTTCATTGGTGTTGACGTGTTTTTGAATCTGCCTCATTGACTTGCTATAACTGATGAGCAAGTTTCTCTATGGTGTAGGGGCGCAGGTACTCGCTCACTCAAATAAAGGAAGGTATATGCTGAAATGGTTAAAGATAGGTATTTCAATTGTGGTGATAGGGGTACTCGCCGTGACTGCAATGATTTATGGTGTACTCTCGTTGAGTTTGCCCGCGCTGGATGGGCATGCAAAAAGTCAGGCTCTAACAGCGCCAAGCACGTTGAGTCGAGATGGTATTGGACAGGTCGTGATTACGGCAAAAAGCCGCCAAGATGCAGCTTTTACTCTGGGGTATGCCCATGGTCAAGATCGCTTTTTTCAAATGGATTTGTTGCGACGTAATGCAGCTGGAGAGCTTAGTGAGCTATTTGGGGAAGGCGCACTAGAGCTTGATAAATCACTGAGATTCCATCAATTTCGACAGCGCAGTGAACGGATCATTGCAGCAATGAGCGAGGCGGAGCGTACCTTGCTCGAGGTATATGCGCAGGGCGTTAATGAAGGCCGAGCGCAAGCCGGTATGTTGAGTTTTGAATATTTACTGCTGGGCACTGAGCCGCGTCCATGGCAGCCAGCTGACTCATTGCTTGTCATTTTTAGCATGTATTTAGACTTGCAGGCTGCCACGTTTAAACGAGATAAAACTTTAATCCATATTGCCGAGCAGTTTGGTCAGTCGATGGTTGATTTCATATTGCAGCCGAGTCAATATCAGGCTGCGCTAGATGGTAGTCTACTCGCCATGCCTGTTGTGCCCATTCCAACTTTAGATAAGCAAAACCTGTCAGTAAAACAGATCCCCCAAATTACAGAAGCCCCCATATTTGGCAGTAATAACTGGGCCGTGGTGGGGAGTTTGACCTCAACGGGTGCAGCCATGGTATCTGATGATATGCACCTTGGCCTCAATGTGCCCTCAATCTGGTACCGTGCCCAATTGAACTATCAAACTGAATCTGCAGAGCCAGTTACAGTGACTGGGGTAAGCTTACCTGGGGTGCCCGCAATTGTGGTGGGCAGTAATGATAAAATTGCTTGGGGTTTTACTAATGGGTATCTAGACACCGCAGATTGGATAGAGTTGTCTGAGCAAACGCCTCTGCAAAGCATCAATGAAGAGATTAAATTACCAAATGGCCAAGTGCATACTTATACATTGTCGCTCAGTAGATTTGGTCCCGTTAAGGCGTTTAACGGTAAGCAATATGCGCTGCAGTGGGTCGCACATCAGCCATATGCGGTTAATTTAAATTTGTTGCAGCTAGAAACCGCAGAGTCTGTGGTGCAAGCACTGAATATCGCACCGCATGTTGGCATTCCAGTACAGAACTTAATGGTGGTTGATAAGCAGGGCAATGCCGCATGGCGACCTATTGGTGCCTTGCCATCGCGGGTGTTTCCGAGTGATTTGGCGGTCTCGGCTAATCGTGCAGAGTTACCCTTATGGCAGCAAAATGAATTGGTTCGGCCACAAGTGATTAACCCTGATAATGGTAAGTTATGGACTGCGAATTCACGTGTTATGTCGGCACTGGAGCACCGCCGTTTTGGCGATGGGGGATATGCACTTGGCGCGCGTGCGGTACAGATCCGCGATAGATTATTGGCTGATAGCCAATTTAGTGAAGCCAGCTTTAATCAGTTACAGTTAGACAATGAAGCGCGTTTTTTACTGCCGTGGCATGAGCTGCTGGTTGAAACCCTAACAAACTCTCAGGCCCCTTTAGCTGATCAACAACAAATCCTAGATTACTTGGCTGATTGGCAAGCTTGTGCATGCAGTGACTCAGTAGGCTACACCTTGGTGAAGTATTTTAGAAAGAGCGTGATTGACACCGTATTTAGCCCCATTGAGTCCTCTTTAAATGCGCAAGATGAAACGCTCAGTCACTTATCGCGGTATTTTGAGCCCGCACTTTGGCAACTATTGGCGTCTAAACCAACAAGCTGGTTGGCACAGCATGCAGATTGGCAGCATTTACTTGAGGCTGCTTTTGTCCATTCACAGCAAAAGCTGACAGCACTATTTGGCAGTAATATGGCGAACTGGGCATGGGGCAAGGTCAATATGCTTACAGTGCAACATCCATTTAGTCAGCAGATGCCTTTTTTAAGTCGGTTTTTAGACATGCCTACAGTCCCAGGTTTTGGCGATAGCTTTATGCCAGCAGTGCAAGGAAAGCGTTTTGGGGCATCACAGCGCTTTATTGCGCAGCCTGGGTTTTTAAAGAATGCCGTGATGACAGTGGCAGGGGGTCAAAGTGGTCACCCGCTTTCGCCTTATTATCGCAGTGGTTTTGATGCCTATGCACAAGGTGAATTGACGCCGTTATTGCCCAGTGAAATAAGGCATACGATAACCTTGTCTAAATAAGAAAAGCCCATTTAAGCGTTCTGTCATACGGCTTTTAATGGGGCGCTTGTAGTACGATTACGCCCCTGCGCTTTGCTCATGTAAAGCGCATCATCGGCTAACTTGACGGCGATACGAAATGGCAGAGCAGGGGACCACTGCGCTATGCCAAAGCTCATGGTGACCTGTAATTCATGCGTATGAAATATATGTTGTGCAATATCGCGTCGCAGGCATTCCACGCGTTCTTGTGCATGGTGTAAATCGCAGTTAACTAATACCAGCAAGAACTCCTCGCCTCCCCAGCGCACTGCAATATCAGACTCTTGTGTGTATTTATTAATTTTTAGCGCAACTTCAATCAAAACATCATCACCAATATCGTGGCCAAATTTATCATTGATGTTTTTAAAATGATCAATATCCGCCATGATGATGGTTAATTGTTGTGACGTGTTGACACAATTTTCTTGTGCGTTGTTTATCAGCTCTTTAGCATAGCGACGGTTAAATAAACTCGTTAAAGGGTCTTTGGCGGCCAGTTGTGCAAGCTGATAACGGTTGGAGAAGGTCACTTCACGAATATGGCCAATGGTGTAAATACTAGGTATGGCACAGATCAGCACGTTGATAAAATGGATGAAAGGCGCCAGTTCGCTAAATAAAAATTGGCTATTCACCTTGCCAAATAACTCGAATAAAAGTGCAAAGGTGATAATAAGCATCAAAGCCATTGCTGAAGCGATTTTAAGCTTAAGTTGGTAATCGAGTAAGATCAGGCTGGCGATTGTCCAGAGGTAATACTGAAATCCATAGTCCATGCCTAATGTGGCGCAAACAAAAATAGAGTGCAGCGTGACTTCCACGCAAAATAGCCGCAAGGCCAGATGGCTCTTATTCTGATGTAGTAGTTTGATGCCGAGTGACCAAGCGATAACACTGCCGATATTGACCACGGCTAATATCAGAATGTCACAGTACCAGAACAACACCAATAGTAAGCAATGGAGCCCTAAACAATAGTAAGCCAGCTGTTTGAAGAGCCGAATTTTAACTTGTTCGACGCTGTCTGGTTGACTGAAGTAATGTTGACGTGTTGCCACACCATGCTCATATATCTTTGATGATTAGTTGAGTATAGGAGAAGGATCACCTGCTGAACAATTGTTGCTGGCGGACTCTCAACTGTGGCTCGTGTCTTGGTATTTTTACCTCAGAGTATATCGCCCATCATCACCAGTATGGCTGCCAAAGCAATTAAGCAAAGACCGAGTGTATCGCGCTTTTTAGGTGGTGATTTAAGCCAAAATGTCGCAATCAAGAGGGTAAAAAAGACTTCAATTTGCCCCAATGTTTTGACATAGGCGACATGTTGAAGACTCATTGCGCTAAACCAACCAATAGAGCCGATGCAACTGCTTGTGCTAATCAGTAACACCATAAATAGGTGTGATTTAAGCGTCTGCCACGCCTTGGGTTCTGTGATACCGATATATAATGACAGAATAAGTGTTTGGCAACTTAGGACACAGAGTAAAACCCAGCCTGCGCTGTGCGGAAATGGTAAGCCGGATGCAAGAGATGCCTCTCTCACCCATAACGAAGTTAGCGCAAAACATGTACCACATAACAGCCCGAGGCAGGCAGTTTTGAAATTGAACTGTTTAAAGCTAAACCCACTGAGCAGCAATACGGCAGCGCCGCCGATAAGCACGCCTATCCAGCCTAACCATGTCAGTGCCGAACCAAAAAATAGCATGCTTAATATCGCGGCCATTAATGCTTCACTTTTTGCTAGCCCTGCGCCAATTGCAAAGTTTTTTTGTTTGAATAATACGACCATCAATGCGGTGGCGATGATTTGCATAAAGCTTGCCGCGAGTATGTAGATGATAAGCGGTTGCGAAGGGGACAGAGGTGGTGCAGGCTCAAATAGATACAACACATATAAATACAAACCGGCAATTGGGGTAGCAAAGATAAATCGGGCAAGCGTCACCATACTTACGCTGGCATGTTGACTCAGCTTACTTTGCAGCGCATTGCGCCAAGCTTGGCTCATAGCGGCAAGACAGGTAAATAAAATCCACCCCATAATCGACCTTGAATAAATGAGTTTTTTATTAAACTACTATTTTATGGTGCTGAATCATAATGAATTTTCGTGATGTTGAACATATCACTAGGGGACGAGCACACTGCGACAGTCTGTCACAGTGTACTCTTTTTACAAATTGCCTATACTGTATTCGATGTTACTCATAAAGCCACTAACGTGTATTAGAGTGGCTTTATTTCCCGCCTAAATGTCTGTACATTATCTGACCTAGTGTGTATTTCAACTAGACGATAAAACGAGAATAAATAGCACCTAGTTCAAACTCAAGGAGTGACCATGACCGTCATTATTATATGTGCGTTAATTGCGGTGATTTTGCCTTATGCAGCTAAGATACCGATTATCATTGCGGCCAATAAAGCGGGTGGCTATGACAACAAGCAGCCCAGAGCTCAGCAAGGTCAATTATCTGGATTAGGTGCCCGTGCTGTGGCGGCGCATTATAACTGCTTTGAGTCTTTAATCGTGTTTGGAGTCGCTGTTGCTGTTACCCTCTCTACAGAGACTACAGGCAGTGCAATTCAAAGTTTGGCTATCGCGCATATTATTGCGCGCTGCTTGTACTGTGTGTTTTATTGGACGGACTTGGATCTACTGCGTTCTCTGAGTTGGACCGTTGGCATACTTTGTCCTATTACCATGATAGTGATGTGCTTGTAACTGTCACTGAGATGTTTGCAAGGTCAAATCACTGATGGCGATTTGACGATATTGCCCCTCGGGTAATGCATGTGCGTCAAGCGTTAGGTTAGCGATGCGAGTTCGATGTAGGTCGACAACACGGCGGTCGCAGTATTTCGCCATTTTTCTTATTTGTCTATTGAGGCCTTGTTTTAAAATGATGATAAAGGTCTTGCTGGCAACTTTCTTGACTGAGCAGGGTAACGTCAGCTGCCCATCTACTGGCACACCTTGCGACATTTTTTGGCAAAAACTCTCATCAATTTCTCTATCAACGGTCACTCTATATTCTTTCTCTTGATGTTGATCCGGATGGATCAGTGCATGACACAACTCTCCATCATTGGTTAGCAGCAGTAAGCCGCGGCTATCTTTGTCTAATCGACCTATCGGATAAACACGTGCGCCCTTTGGTAGGTGATGGACTAAACTTGCAGGGTCTTGCTCATTTAGTTTGCAGTCTACGCCCACAGGTTTGTGATACATAAACAGGAGTTTAGGTGCCAGTCCTGTAATTTTTTTGCCTTCGACGTGTATTTCGTCTTGCTCAGTGACGTGATCAATATGATTGGCTGGGCGACCATTGACTTGCACTACGCCTTGTTCAATGAGTCTCGATGCTTGACGCCTTGAGCAGACACCACAGTGGCTGAGGTATTTAGCTAAGCGCATGGGAGGGGGATTAATTGGTTCGCTCATGGGCACTTTTTAGTAACAAGGCAAGCTGGCATGATAGCAAAATTATTGGCATATGTATTGGCACTAAACCTGACGATGAAATCTTACGTATAAGGTTAATTTGGAGGCTAAAAATGAAAATCACGCTCGCTGCGCTCGCAGATAAACCCATGATAGATAAATTTGTTGCTAATTCGCTCGAGCAGGCACTGTATCAACTAACGGTGTGTTTGGGGGACACAGAGTATGTAGTGGTGGATGCCAAAGGACAAGCCATCAAGGCGCACAACCCGTTAGCACTGCAAAAGATGATTCAACATTTACCATACAAGGCAATGACATTGCGCCATCAAAGTGCCTATGACGAAATGATTGGGCAACCGCTGAGGCAAGGCAGTAATCAGCTCGAAGTTCCCTTTGGCGATAATAAGCTTTATTAGGTTAATGTTGAAACAATGTATGCTTTTTTACACATGTTCGACATAAAAACTATACGATAATATTGAATACTGATATTTATCTATTTTTTGTAAGTTATTGCCTTTTAAGTTTTTTATTTTTAAATTGCGCGTCATTCATTTTTATAAATAACTTCATTTTTATTTTTTTTCACACTTTATTAAAACAATCATGCGTTTTGAGGTTACACTTAATGTAACTTGGGTTAACTTGGTGTTACTTGTTGTGGAGATCAATAAATTACAGCGGCATTTAAGTCAGCGTAGTGATCTTGTGCGAGTAGGTGAACCACACGAACGTGGTCACCTGATCCCCGCTCGTGCAATTTCAAAAACTAAAACATTACTGTCATTGGGTGTAAATGATAATTGGCGCTTCGATAGAGCGTTTCAGGCCTTAAACCCTGACTGTAAAGTGGTGGCGGTCGATCATAAGCTGAGCTTATCATCTGTGCTGAGTGAAGCATTCGGCAGTGGTTTGAAGTCATTGCACAGCGCTTTGATGGGCAAATTAAAGCAAAGCAAACGGCATGCGCAGACGATACTTAATCAAGTATTGCTTTATACCTTTTACAGCAGTCATACCCGTTTAGTACGTCGCCGAGTGAGCAATCAAACCAATGAGTTAGACATTAGTTTGGAAACCTTGATTGCTGTTTATGGCACGCTAGATGACAATGCGACCATGTTAAATATCAGGATGGGCTGTGAGCAATCTCATTTGCTTGAGGATATTATTTCATTACAAGATATGCTCAGTGTGGTGACGATTGAGTTATCACCTTTACCTGATAGTACGTGCCAAGTTGAAGCCTTTATTGATCGCATGTCGACTTGTTTTGATATTGTACATGTCTCTAGCAATGGGGTTGAAGTGGACCAGATCACCGAGATGGCGTGCCTAGCTGCACCACTTGAGCTGACCTTTATGAATAAGCGACTATCCAGTTAGTTCACTGGCTTTTTATGCTTAGTCGCTTATCTCGGTTTTAAAATCAGCTCCGCTGTGTGCTGATCTATCTCAAACTCAAAATGACGCAAAAAATTCATCCCTAATAACCCAGGCCCATAATGTGATTGTTCCATTACACCAAATTCGAATGGCGTTTTTTGTTTGGTGCCAATCTGGATACCCGCACTTTGGTAAAAGGGGACTTCTGTAATGCCGTTAGCAGTACTGACACGCCTTGAATTGATATAATCAACATCATAGGCGAGCTGTTCAAATTGTGCTGCGGTTAAGGCGGTGACACTTGCACCTGTATCTATCATTAATGCAATATCTTGACCGGCAATTTTGGCATTTAATACGTAATGCTCACCGTGACGTATAAGTGGAATGCGCTCAACTTGTTGTGTCGCGTTATCAAGTCTAGCTTTAAGTGGTGCAATGGCTTGGTGCTGTAACTGCTGAGTGCTCAGTTGCGCGAGTAATAACTCTGCTTCTACGGTATTGTTAAGCGCCAAATGTGCTTCAACGATGGCCGCAACAATAACCATACTGTTGGGCTGTTCACTGAGCCATATCTGGCCTTGGCTAATGATTTCATGCCAATTGCTTTGTGTTTTAAGTTGCTTTAGCTGCTGTGCAATTAACTGCGTGAGAATATCTTGCAGTTGTGTATATTCAGGGTAAAGGTGGAGTAATTTGAGGTATCGATATATGGCTTCGTTGTGCTCATCAAGAGCAAGATAAACATCGGCTTCTAACTGCAAAGCGATAAAGTCGTTGGGCTTTAAAGCTAAAATTCGTTGTACAAATAACAAGGTATCAGACCGCTGCTGAGTGCTTTGACGATCTAGCCCTTCTCCTAATTGCCTCAGCCAAACATGCACCTGTTGTATGTGCGAAAGTGGATTCGGCGTGTTTTCCCAAAGTGAAATGGCGGTCAGTATGTCACCGCGATTAAAGTGTTGTTTGGCCAAAGCTAATGGATTAATTGCTGTCGATACTGCACGGGTTGAAGGCGCGGTTATTGAGGCGTCATTCATGGCCAATATTGTGTGGGGCGGATTATTATCAGTACGTAAAAGGCTCTTTAAAATAGACTCTGGGCGCTGCCACTCTAAATAGACATTGAGGGATAAAGAGCACATCAGTAAAAGCTGAAGTAAATACCGCATAACCATGTGCTCCTTTGAAGTAATTAACTTGTATGCTGACTGAGCACTTTGGCGAGTGCCGTGGCAAAATCACGTTGATGTATAATGTTCATGGTATTTAATCGTGTATCTTGCAGCGCGCAGTTATAGGGTCTTGCTGCCGTTTGTGAAGGCTCAGGCAGTGCTTCTAACCCGCTTGTATCAATATCTAATACTTTGGCGATATGAACGGCCATATCGTATTTGGTCATTGATTGATTTCCTGAGATATGAAAAATCCCGCTTTGCTTATCACGTGGTTGAGCGAGTAAAGCGTTCAGAGTCAGGGCGATATCCTCTACATGTGTCGGAAAACGTACCGCCCAGTCGTCATGTGCACTGCTGCGATTTTTCAGTACTTGCTCAGCAATGATGGTGACCGCTGACTCGGCTAAGTATTCTACATCACCATATAAAACAGGTACTCTTACAATGGTATGCTGTGGGCTAACAGCCAAAACAGCTTGCTCTGCCTGTGCTTTACTTTGGCCATAAAAATTCACGGGCGATCTTTGAGCGTTTTCATTATATGGCGCTGACTGTCCATTAAATACATAATCAGTGCTGATCAGCACAAATTGAATGTCTCGGTCCTTACACTGGCGTGCTAAAAACTCTGCAGCTTGAACGTTCAAGGCTATGGTGGCTTGATGATCGTTTTCACAAATGTCGGGTTTGCGCTCTGCGGCTGCATGCACCAAAACATTAGGCTGATGAGTATCTAAAAATGTGGTTATGGATGCTTGGTCATGTAAATCAAGTTGCTCGATGGGAGGCTTAGCTCTACTAAACCCTGTGCCAATAACGTTATTTGATTGGGACAGTATCTTGACTAGTGCGCGCCCGAGTAATCCAGTGGCGCCTGTAACGACAATTTTATTCATTGTTTTCTCATCTTTTTTATCACCTGTTTATCTTAACGCTAGCATGGCGCGTACTGAAGAGGAAATGCGGTGAAATAAAAGATAAAAACCAAGAAAGGTGAGATACGGCACGCCAGTGCCGTATCTGTTTATGAAGTTATGCAGTAGGTTGCTGCGTTTGGCCTTCCCAAATTTTCGCTCTAAAACTAAATAGCAAAATAAGGATACCGACACCGATACCAAACAAGCTGATCTGTAGGTAAAGGTTTGGAATTTGATCCACTTGCTCTGGGTCAAAGTTACCCGCCAGTAATCCTGAAATGATGTTACCGATAGAGTAAGTCAGTACAAATATCCCCATCATTTGGCCTGCAAAGCGCTTTGGTGATAACTTACTGACCGCACTTAATGCCACAGGGCTTAGACAAAGCTCGCCGACGGTATGCAGGAAGTAAGTCGTAATAAGCCACATCGGTGCTACTTTTAAGCCTTGCGCCGCGTATTGAGAAGCGAAAAACATCACAATAAATCCTGTTGCCATTATGATCAGACCAATTGCACATTTAAGGCTGTATGAAGGGGTGATCATACGTTTGGCAAGGTTGATCCAAAGTGCGGCAAAGAAAGGCGATAAAATAATGATGAAGAATGAGTTTGAAGATTGGAACCAGGCAGTCGGGACGGTAAAGCCAGCGATCACTCGGTCAGTATAATCTTGTGCGAATAGGTTTAAAGAGGAGCCAGCTTGCTCGAAGCCTGACCAAAAACACGCTGATGCCACACAGACTAAAAACAGTGCCCATAGCTTTTTCTTTTCACCCTCATCAAGGTCGCCCGCAAAATAAATATAGCCATAATAGCCAAGGAAAATCACAGTAAAGGCAACAGCAACATATTGTGCAAGCGTCACAGGTTCGATAACGATCACGCCGGCATAAGTCAGTGCGACAATCGCGGCGGTTGCTGCTAGAACAGCGCCGATTGCAAGCCACGCATTTTTACTGCCAGCGGGCGTTAATGGGTGACTCGGCTTGTCACCGACACCTTCAATGTTGCCAAGCGTCATGCGATACTGAACAAGACCGATTGCCATACCCACGGCCGCCGCGCCAAAGGCCCAGTGCCAACCGACATTTTCCATAAAGTAACCACACACCATGTAGCCAATTACCGAGCCGATATTAATGCCCATGTAGTAAATGGCGTAGCCACTGTCGCGGCGCACATCTTCACTGCTGTATAGTTGGCCGACCATAGCACTGATATTGGGCTTTAATAAGCCTGTACCCATGGCCACTAGAATGAGGCCGATGAAAAACGTACTTTGGGCTGGAATAGCGAGCACGATATGCCCGAGCATGATGATAATACCGCCATACCACACGGTTCGTTGACCACCAAGCAGGCGGTCAGCTATCCAACCGCCGGGTAGGCCGAGGAAATACACTGCGCCTGTGTACAAACCATAAATCGCGGTTGCTGTGGCAACGGTGAAGGCAAGACCTTCTTCTTGTAGGCTTGCGGTCATAAATAAGACCAACAAGGCGCGCATGCCGTAGTAGCTCATACGCTCCCACATTTCAGTGAAAAATAGGGTTGAGAGGCCTTGTGGATGACCGAAGAAACCCGTGTCTAACTTGTTGTCCGGTGACTCAGCAGAAGCTGCTTCGTGAGATGACATAATGACTTCCGATTCTGTGTTTTTATATTTGAAAGCCAATATTAGTACGTTATCTATACTGTGAATGCAAATTTAGCAGACTAATTGCGAATTGACAGTGCCCAAATAAAGGTACCTTTTGGTTGAGTAATCGTTATTTGAGCACACTGATTGATGCTTAACACAGCGCTTGAAGCTGGTGGATATCTGAAATTTCAATATCCGCAAGGCCCTTGTAGCCATAGGGGGTATCTTGATTATTTAACCATACGCTTTGACAGCCAGCATGGTTCGCGCCCTGTACATCGGTATCTAAACTATCGCCAATATGTAAGATCTGTGCAGGCACTATGTCTAAATCACGGCAGGCGCGCTGAAAAAGGGCATCGCTTGGTTTTGCTTCACCATCGGGCCCTGCTAAGTATACCTTTTTAAATACGCCAGCTAAGTTAAACTTGTCGACCTCAACATTACCATTGGTGATGGCAACTAAGGTGTATTTTTGGGCTAAGTTATCCAACAGAGTCAGTACAGAATCAGCAACCGTGATTTGACTTCGGGCGTCAGCAAATGCCTGATAGGCACCATGCGTATGTCGTGTGATCTCTTCCGCTGTTAAGTTTAATTGTGACAAACCATAAGCAAGTGCAACTTTTCTCCATTGTGTGACATCACTTTGTAAGTGTGGTTGTGTTTCACCAATATGGTGTCTGCACTCAAGCCAATAGTCACCGCCTTTGGCTGCCCATTCAGGGATGGCTTGCAGATAACTGTGCATGGCTTTGATTGCACCGAGAATAATAGGGTGGTTATTGTAAAGTGTGTCGTCTAGGTCAAAGCTTAAGACTTTAATAGGTGAGATGGCTCGATTAAATCGCATAGTGCACGTTAAGTTGGACAACAATGTTTTTATTGTAAGCGAAAAGCAGTGCCTGAGTGAACCCGAATACGTATCGCTTGGCTAAGGCTTTTTTTGCTTGGCTCTTGGGTGGGCTTGATCGTACACCTTGGCAAGATGCTGAAAATCGACATGCGTGTACACTTGCGTGGCAGACAAGCTGCTGTGCCCGAGCATTTCCTGGATCCCGCGCAGGTCACCACTAGACTCTAATAAATGGCTAGCAAAGGAGTGGCGTAACTTGTGCGGATGCACGTTGGCACTGATCCCTTGTTTTATGCCCCATTCCTTCATACGCGCGCGCACATGCCGGACAGAAATACGGGTTTTGCGACTACTCACAAACAAAGCAAGCTCTTCCTCGTGGGCAAACATAGGACGCAGTTTTAACCATGCGTCAATGGCTTCGCGGGCTTTACTGCCGACAGGCACCACACGTTCTTTATTGCCTTTACCCAATACACGGATCTCTCCGTCACGAATATCATACAAGTTGGTATTCACTAATTCACTAATACGCAGGCCACTTGAATACATGAGTTCCATCATGGCTTTGTCACGAACAGCTAATGCGTCATCATCCTCGATATCGAGTAGCTGCATCATTTGATCAACATCGAGGTTCTTTGGCAGTGGCTTTTGAAACTTCGGGCCTTTTTGTGCTGCCGCAGGGTCGTGCACACTGTCTGAATCTGCGTGCTTAGTTTTTAGAAACTTATAGAGGCTACGAATACAGCTGAGCTTGAGGTTAATGCTGCGAGGGTTGTATTGTTGTGCGCGTAATTGCATTGAAAAGCGTCTAATTAATTCGCTGCTGACACTCGACCAGCCATGGCAATGGGGGGAGAAAAACTGTGCGGCTAAGGTTAGCTGAGTTTGATATTGCGTTAAGGTGTGCGCTGAATATTGCTTTTCATAGCGTAAATAGGCCATGAAGTCGTCAATAGGGGTTTGCCACTGAGCGCTGAGCGGTATGTCGCTCATGCGAGCTCCTTGAGCCGTATTTGCAATGAAGAGACCAGTTCATTAACAAACAAATTACCGTTATCAGGTGAAAAGTGGTCTGCACAGTCACTGGCAAAGGCCAAAATTGCGGTGGGCTTATCACTTGGACCAAGTAGGTAAAGGGCAACAGATTGACAGGCAAAGCCACTGAATAGCAATTTTTGCTCTTCTAAATCTAGCCGCCCCAAATAGCGAGATAACTTGTTAAAACGTCTACTCACCAGCTCTTCTAACGTGGTGTCATAGGGGATCAGCTGACACACGGAAATTTTCGGCGATTGCGATAAGGTATCAGCGAGGATATCTGCCAACTCTTGAAAGTTCTTGCAGTACCATAGAGCACGTTGGCAATCACTAAACAATTTGAAAATGAGTTCATTTTCTCTTGCTGAGTCGATCATGGTGCTGATTTGTTTTTTGAGCTTGGTATTTTCCTCGCGAAGTAGGCGCTGCTGCATCAAGGCGAGGTTGGGCGCACCTTGGTGCTGGACATGCAGGTTCATGTCTAAAAGTAAATATGGGTGCTCAAGCAAAAAGTCCGGATTTTGCTGTAAAAATGTCATCACATCTTGGGCTGACAAATTTGTTGGGTTGTTGCTCATATTGCTACCTGTCCATCAAAAACATGTTCCGCAGGGCCTGTCATTTTGACGGGCTTATTACCGCCACTCCAGCGCACTTGTAACGTGCCACCAGGTAAGTCAACACGCACTGTATCGGCTAACTTGCCTTGTGCAATGCCAACAGCCACTGCGCCACATGCACCGCTGCCGCACGCTAAAGTCTCTTGTGCACCACGCTCCCATACCCGAAGCTTGATATGTTCTCGGTTAATGATTTGCATAAAGCCGACATTAGTCCGTTTTGGGAAGCGCTCATGGTGCTCTATTAGCGGTCCTAAAGTATCGACATCAGCGGTAGTTATATCATCAACTTCGATGATACAGTGTGGGTTACCCATGGAGACTGCGCCACAAAAAATGGTGTGCTCATTGGCTCTTAGCACATAAGTGAGCTCACTTTGTTGTGCTTTGAAGGGAATATCTTGTGGCGCGAATTGCGGTGTTCCCATATTGACGGTGACCTGACCATCTTTCTCTGTATATAAGGTAATGTCTCCGCCCTTAGTGGAGACACTGACCTTATGTTTGTTGGTGAGGCCTTTCATTCTAATAAATCGGGCAAAACAGCGCGCACCGTTGCCACATTGCTCGACTTCTGTGCCATCGGCATTAAAAATACGATAATGGAAATCTAAATCTGGGGAATAAGGCGGCTCGACCAGTAATAATTGATCGAAGCCAATACCAAAATGTCTATCTGCGAGCTTTTTAATTTGATCACGCGACAAAAAAACGTTCTGTGTGACGTTATCAATCACCACAAAATCGTTTCCTAAGCCATGCATTTTTGAAAAATTTACAAACATATTACCTAACTATTTAGCCGCTGAGTGCGATACAGGATCGCTGTTATTATTCTGAAAGTAACGCTTCGCCTTGCCAGAGCGACTCCAGTGACTCTCTTGCACGCACTACTTGCGTGCGCTCCCCATCGACCATAATTTCTGCCACTCTGGGGCGTGAGTTGTAATTTGAGCTCATAGTAAAACCATAAGCACCAGCGCTGCGCTGAGCAAGTAAATCTCCCGGTAAAATAGCTAAACTTCTATCTTTACCAATGAAATCACCGGTTTCACACACTGGGCCTACGACATCATAGAGGTGTTCTGGTGTGCCATCATTTCTTGGACTCACGGCAATGATTTCTTGCCACGCTTGGTATAGTGATGGACGCAACATGTCGTTCATACCAGCATCAACAATCGCAAAGTGCTTGCCGGCTGTAGGCTTCAAGTACTCAACTTTAGTCACCAGTAGGCCAGCATTGGCTGCAATGGCACGGCCTGGCTCAAAAATCAGTTCCAGCTCACTGTACGAGGCTAATCGCGCGATGACTTGTGCGGCGTAAGCACTTGGGTGAGGTGGCTTTTCACCATCATAAGGAACCCCGAGTCCACCGCCAATATCTAAGTGGTGAAGCGTGATCCCCGCAGATTTTAAGGTATCAACCAAGTCTAATACTTTATCTAATGCGGCTAAAAACGGCTCTACTTCGGTGAGTTGGGAGCCGATATGAAAATCTACCCCAACGACCTTGATCCCCGGTAAAGCACACGCCAATTGATAGACGTCAAATGCTTGTTTGATATCAATACCAAACTTATTTTCTTTCAATCCAGTAGAGATATACGGATGGGTTTTGGCATCGATATCTGGGTTAACACGAATAGAGACTGGCGCTTGCACTTGCATCTGCGCGGCAATATCCGAGATGCGCTCAAGTTCAGCTTGAGACTCGACATTAAAACACTTAATTCCTTGCTCAAGGGCAAAGGTAATTTCTTGAGGTGTTTTTGCTACACCAGAAAACACCACTTTTTTAGCATCACCGCCTGCCTTTAATACACGCGCTAATTCCCCTTGGGAGACAATGTCAAAGCCTGCGCCCATCTTTGCCAGCACATTGAGCACCGCAAGATTACTATTTGCTTTGACTGCATAACATACGAGATGTTTATGACTTGCTGCGGCATCTGTGAATGCGCGATAGTGACGCTCTAAAGTTTTGCGTGAATAGACGTAGCACGGTGTACCATATTGCGCGGCAATATCTTTAACGGCAACTTGCTCTGCGTACAGTTCGTTATCTTGATATTGGAAAAAGTCCATTTACTTATCCTTTTCGTCAGCGTTGTTGTTTTCCTGCGGTGTTTGTTGTGTGGTTGAGCCACGGTTTTTATCTGCGTCTTCAGGTAAATACAGTGGACCACGTTGCCCGCAAGCTGTTAACGTTAAGATGCTAGTCAATGCTAGGGCAAGTAAGCTAAATTGAGTGTATGTCGCTTTCATTAGATTAATGATGTCAGTGCCTTTATAATCGCAGAGTAACAGAATTCGCGAAAAAAGCAGCTTTTGCGGTTGAAATTTATTCCCTGTATCGGGAAAGCTGGCTGTCGCTTAGCCGTATTTAAGGAATTAGTCATGACAGATAACGAGTATCATCAGTTAGCCGAAGCGTTAATGTTAACAATTGAAGAGCAGATCGACGATTGTGATGCTGATTTAGATTATGAATCTGCTTCCGGTATTTTAGAAATCATCTTTGCTGATCGCTCTAAGATCATCATCAATAAGCAAGCACCACTGCATCAAGTTTGGGTAGCAACTAAGTTTAATGGCCATCACTTTGAATTACGTGATGATAAATGGATAGATAACCGCTCGGGCGCTGAGTTTTGGCAATTTATGGCCGATGCAGCAACACGCCAAGCGGGTCAAAAAATAGAGTGGCAACACGACTGATGTTAGAATTTGTAGAATACGCTGCCAAAGCGCAGCACAAGGCAACGGTGATCTGGTTACATGGATTAGGCGATTCAGGTAATGGCTTTTTACCGATAGCACCAGAGTTAGATTTACCTGATTCACTGGGTGTGCGGTTTGTTTTTCCTCATGCACCAGTACAGCCAGTGACAGTAAACGGCGGCATGGAAATGCGTGCTTGGTATGACATCAAAAGCATGGATCTTGAAAATCGTGCAGATGAAACGGGTGTTCGAGAATCTGCTGCAGCAGTTGCACAGTTAATAGAGCAAGAAATTGCAGCAGGGATCCCTGCGGATAAAATTATTCTTGCAGGTTTCTCACAAGGCGGCGTGATAAGTTTACATTTGGCGCCTCGCTTATCGCATACCCTTGCAGGTGTAATGGCATTGTCTACGTACATGTGCGCACCGCAAAAGCTCAGCGCAGAGGCAACACAAACTGCGCTGAATATTTTTATGGCGCATGGCAGTCACGACCCAGTGGTACCGATGCAAGCAGGGCGCACTGCATACGATGCCCTTGTAAGTCAAGGCTACGAAGTTAACTGGCAGGATTATCCGATGGAGCACCAAGTGTGCATCGAAGAGCTTAAAGCGATCCGAGCGTGGCTAATCTCACGCTTGTCATAGTGAATAGGACATACATATGACTCAACGAATAGTGATCAAAACAAAAATGACAGGGGCTGATCCACAGCCTCGCCGTGTTGAAACCGTCGGGTATCAATATCATTGGCGGCGTATTGTTACTGCGGTATGTGTGGCAAGTTTTGGTGTGACTGCGTTGTCATATGGTGTGTTTACCTCCGTTTATGCAGATGAAGCCGAGCCACAAATCGCGATGTCAGCGAGCGCAGCCCCTGTGCCAGCTGATGATGTTACCATTGCCCAACCAAGTGTGTCAGACGTTGAGGTGCGTGAAGTGGCTCAAATGCCTACGGTTGTTGATGAACCTGAAGTGGTAGTGAGCGCTGAGCCAGTTACAGCTCAAATTATGACAGAGCCTACTATTGAGGAGCTTCCAATCGAGCCCGAAAAATCACAACAGGCGCCTGTTGAGACCGTGACTGAGCCACCTCAAAATAATGTTCAAACGCAATTCGCAGCAGATGCGCAAGTGGCGAGCGTCGCCTTGAATGCCAAGGTGGATACGAGCCATATTAGCCGTGCAGTGTTGACGTCAGGTATCGACAATCGCGAGCCAATTAACGTATTAAAACACCTAGTTGAACCGAATAGATTCCAAGAAAAGTTATTTTTCTTTACTGAGATCAAAGGGCTTCAAGGCGAAGTGGTGCAACATTTGTGGTTTCATCAAGACCAATTGATGGCGGACATTACGTTGCCAGTCAGTACGCCGAGATACCGAACGTATTCGAGCAAAAATATTATGCCGAGCCAAACGGGAGAATGGCGCGTTGAAGTGATCACCCAAGGTGGGCAACTGTTGGCACAAAAATCATTTCGAATTTTAGCGAAGGCTCCTTAGGAGCCGACAAGGCAAAACATGACAGATACAAAAAATACTGTGCGCATTGCAACACGTAAAAGCGCATTAGCACTTTGGCAAGCAGAATACGTTAAAGCGCGATTAGAACACTTTCATCCCACACTGACGGTGGAGTTAGTGCCTATGTCGACCAAAGGCGATAAAATCTTGGATACACCTTTGGCTAAAATTGGTGGTAAAGGTCTGTTTGTTAAAGAGCTAGAACAAGCCATGCTAGAAGGGCGTGCTGATATTGCCGTGCACTCAATGAAAGATGTGCCGGTGGACTTTCCTGACGGGTTAGAACTGCACACCATTTGTGAACGAGAAGATCCGCGTGATGCGTTCGTGTCTAATCAATACAAGCACATCAGTGAATTGCCAGCAGGTGCCGTGGTGGGCACCTCCAGTTTACGTCGTCAATGTCAGATCCGAGAAGCGCGTCCTGATTTAGTGATTAGGGATTTGCGTGGCAATGTAAATACCCGTTTGGCTAAATTAGATGCCGGTGAGTATGACGCAATTATATTGGCCGCTGCAGGCCTGATCCGCTTGGAAATGCCAGAGCGTATCGCAAGTTTTGTGTCTGTTGAAGAGTCACTTCCAGCTAATGGACAAGGTGCAGTTGGCATTGAATGTCGCAGCGATGATACGCGCATCCAAGCGTTGTTAGCGCCTTTAGAGCATGCAGCAACGAGAGCGCGTGTCCTTGCAGAAAGAGCGATGAACCGACGTCTAGAAGGGGGCTGTCAGGTGCCTATCGGTGCGTATGCTGAGCTGCAACAAGACCAGTTATACTTACGTGGTTTAGTGGGCGCGGTGGACGGGAGTCAAATCCTTCGTGCAGAGCTCACCGGTGATATTGCCAATGCAGAAGCATTGGGTATTGAGCTGGCAGAAGCGCTGTTAGCCCAAGGTGCGGACAGTATTTTAGCGGAAGTTTACAGAGACGCTTAATGTGAAATTTGCCATCACTCGGCCGCAAGGAAAAGGAGACGCGCTTGCCACTGAGTTGGCTAAGTTAAATGTATCAGCACTGTGCACACCAGTGCTGATGCTCAATGCGGTTCAAGCATCCCCCCAACAATTACTCAGCGCGTGCGACGCCGATATACTCATTTTTATCTCGCAAGATGCGGTGATGAACTTTGCGCAGCAAATACAAACCGATGGTTTGTCTGTGTCTTCTACTTGCCAAGTTTTTGCTGTGGGCACACAGACCGCAGATGCGGTGAAGGCACATTTATCACGCCATGCCACGGTACCCGAGCGTCACGACTCAGAAGGGTTGGTCGCGCTAACCGCACTTCAGTCGGTGCAAGATTTACAGGTTGTGATAGTGAAAGGGCGCGGTGGCCGTACGCATATTGCAAAAGCGCTTAAATTGCGCGGGGCGAGGGTAAGTACCTGTAATGTATATGAACGAATAGCAGCGCAAAGTCACGCTGATGACTGGTTAGACCTCTGGCAGGAAGCTAAAATAGACGGTATAGTGATCACCAGTAACGCAGCGGTTGATGCGATTTTTAATGCACAACAAGCGGCCAATCAAGCTTGGCTGCAAACCCGTATGTTTGTTGTTGTCAGTGAGCGGACAGCGCAACATCTTAAAATACAGTATAAAATAACCAATACACAGATCGTGGTGAGCCAAGGCGCCAGTACAGAGGCGTTAACCCAAACGATAGGTGATTTAAATTCCCAACAGGGCAGCGCAATGACGGAAAAACAGCAAGAAACGTCGGCTTCAATCCCATCGAATGAGCCGCAGCAGGTGGAAACCTATGCAAAAAATGATACGGCCAAATTGAGCAAAACAGCGGTACTGGCGTTGTTGGTCGCTTTGACTGGGGTGGGTGCGGCAGGCGGTGTCTATGTTTATCATCAACAGCAAGTAAGCCAACAAAGTGCTCAAATAGCGCAGCTGACAGCGCAAAATGGGCAGCTACAGTCACAAGTAAATGCGACCCAAGCGGCATTAAATGATATACAAAAACAGTGGCAAGCTCAGCAAAAAACCATGGCTGCACAGCTACAGCAGCAGCAACAACAAGTGCAACAGACATTACAACACACCCTGTCACAAGCGCGCCAACAAGTGGGGGGAGCGGTGAGCTCTGAGTTGCGTGCACTGGCGCGTTATGCCGAGTTCAAAGCGGCCAGTGAGCGTGACTATCTAGGGGCGGTGATTGTACTCAAGCGTTTGAATGAAGCGCTGTCGGAAGAGTTGGCGACAGATCCCCTTAAATTGGCGATTAACCAAGACATTGCGATGTTACGTGCCTTACCAAAACCCAGCACAGAAGCGGTGTATATGGAATTAGCGGGACTCATCGCGCAGGTTGATAAGCTTTCTTTGAAGACCATTGATAAACCAAAAGATCGCGCCGTTGAAAGTGCTGAACTCAGTCGCGACATCAGTGACTGGCAGGCTAATCTTGTTCGCAGCTGGAACAAGATAAAAGCAGACTTTTTGACAATTCGACAGCATGATAAACCTGTGATTGACCCATTGTTAGATGCGCAAGAACAGCAATTAATACGCGCACAGCTGCGGAGCTATTTACAACAGGCGCAAACGGCATTCTTAGATAACCAAGCCAGCATTTTTGACCAAGCCTTATCTGGGGCTCAGGTGACTTTAACCAGTTACTATCGTACTGATGAGTCAGCAAGCAACACGGTTTTGGAGCAGATACAAATGTTACAACGCACTGAGCATCCAGTTGTTAAAGCCCCTCAGCTGGCGACTCCGCAGGCATTAAAGGAGTGGTTGCAATGATACGCTGGTTATTTGTAGTCATATTATTTTTCGTCGTGATGGCAGGTGCCCATGTGCTGATCGATGAAAAAGGCTATGTCTTAGTATCAGCGGGCGTGTATACCATAGAGAGTACGCTGGTTTCATTAGTATTTATGCTGTGTTTGGCGCTCGCTATTGGCGCAACACTATTAAAGATAGGCAAAGCCATATGGCGTGTGATTGCTGGTGTTTCTATGCGTCGCAACAAAAAACGCATTGCGCGCCAAGAAGCTGCATTTGAGCAAAGTGTATGGGCGTTGATTAATGGCCAAGACGAGAGTTTAAGCTATGCGCTGCAAAAGGCTGAGTTTCCCGAAAAGTGGCGTGACCAGCAATGTGCAATTCAAGCTAAAGCCGCGCTTCATGCAGGGCAAAAAGTGGTTGCCAGAGAGTATTTACAGCAACTCAGTGAACCTGCACAAAGCAAGGTCAGTCAGCTTTGGCTAGCGGCTGAGCAAGAGGGTCAAGCGTTAGAAACTTTAGCCCCGCAAGCGCAAATGAAAAAAGCCTCGCCGACGCAATTACATGCCTATATCAGTGCGCTGTTACAAGCGAGAGATTGGGATACCTTACAGTCGACAATTATGCAGCGCCATAAACAGTTACACTGGAGCGAATCGCAGTGGGATAGTTTCTTTCATGATTATTTTTCTGCCATTGCGCAGCACACAGATAAAGATCTTCTAGCATTGCAAAGCGCATTGCCTCGGGGGCTCAGAGCGATCAGTCACGCTGCTTTTGTCACTGTGTGTGTGCGAACAGGTCAATTAGCGCCAGTTCGTAAAGAGTTGATAAAGCTTTTGAAAAAAGACCAAGTGAGCGAGCTTGCCGAGATTTTACAGCACCTAGATGGTGCGGATATCGAATTGCGCAAATTGGTACAAAGTAAATTGAAAAAACAGCCAGAGCAAAGCGATTTACTGTTTTGCTTGGCATGCTTGGCCAATGGTGAGGGAGATCACAGCCTGGCTGCGAAAATCTTCGATACGTTATCGAATGAGCCGTGGCAAGCGCTCTGGCAGCATCAAGCACAGAGGGCATTTGCTAAAACGGGGCAGTATGAAAAGGCCTATTTGCTGTTGAGTGACCAGCATAATTAATGAAAAGCCAGCGACAACGCTGGCTTTTTTGTATCTTATTTACCTATCAGCATATTGGCAGTCTAATGTCAGAGGTCTGTTTAGTTTGTTTTTGCGGATAATTGTCCTTGTATCTAAACTTAAGATGCGTATGATCTGAAAAATTTTATCTGCAAACCGAGTGCCTTATGATCAATACCAAACTACCTTTACTTGATTTACACCGCCACTTAGACGGTAATGTGCGTGCTGAAACAATTTTAGACCTCGGTCAAAAATTTAACATGCCGCTGCCAGCACACGATGTTGAGGGCCTGAGGCCGCATGTGCAAGTACTCGATAATGCGCCAAACTTGATGGCATTTTTAGCCAAGCTAGATTGGGGTGTGAAGGTACTGGGTGATTATGATGCATGTCGTCGTATTGCAGTTGAAAATGTTGAAGATGCTATCGCGCAAAATATGGATTACACAGAATTGCGCTTCAGCCCATATTACATGGCAAAAACACATAATTTGCATCCGCAAGGTGTGGTAGAAGCAGTTGTGGATGGCATAAAGTCAGCCAGTGCTGAGCGTGATATTAAAGTGAATTTAATCGGTATTATGTCACGTACTTTTGGTGTCGAAAAATGCCAGTACGAGCTAGATGCACTGTTGGCATTTAAAAATGACTTAGTTGCAATTGATTTGGCGGGTGACGAAATCGGTTTCCCTGGCGAGCTATTCATTGATCACTTTAAACAAGTGCGCGATGCGTACCTTGGTTCGACTATTCATGCTGGTGAAGCTAAAGGCGCAAGCAGTATTTGGCAGGCCATTGAAGAGCTCGGTGCCACACGTATCGGACACGGTGTAAAGGCCATTGAAGATCCTAAGCTAATGGACTATTTACGTGATAACCGCATTGGTATTGAGTCTTGCTTAACCAGCAACTTACAAACTAGCACAGTTGCAAGCATTGAAACACACCCACTCAAGCAGTTCTTAGATCATGGTATTTTGGCGACTATCAATACCGATGACCCGGCTGTGCAAGGGGTAGAGCTTGATAATGAGTTTGAAAAAGCAGCGCCGTTAGCTGGCTTGAGCGAGTCGGACATCATAAAAGCGCAACACAATGCCATCGAAATTGCATTTTTGAGTGATGCGGATAAGCAAGCGCTTTTGAACAAATACGCTTAATCCACTAAGCTGCTCAGTGCGCTGAGCAGCTTAAATAATTGTCTTTCAATGCCGCGATGACCTGACTGCGTGTCACAATGGCAATCACTTTTTCATCTTCCAGTACTGGGTAAATCTTGGGTTTGTTTTGCTGCATTTGAGTGGCTAAATCTACCACTGTGGTTGCCTTGGTGACTGACAGCGTCTCTTTACTCATTAATTCGGCAACTTGATTGCTCCCATCACAGAAATAACTACTTTGAAGAAGCGGTGCAAGCAACTGCTGCTCAGAGATAAAGCCGACGAGGTGGCCTTCACTGTCTTGCACTGGGGCACCAAATAAACCAAATTGCTGTAATTGCGTAATCGCATCAGTAATGTCAGTGTCGGGTGTGATTTTTGGAAATTGTACCGACATGATGTCTGAGATAAATTGTTTTGCCATGATAGCTCTCCTGTTAAGTGATAGAGCTAGTATGGATGAAGGATAATCATTTTTAAAATTGATTATTTATATTGTATTGATAGGTTTTATAGATTGAATGCGCGGTTTGGCAACCGCGCATAGCGTGCATTATTTGATAAATGCAAAGGCATCCGCGAACATAAAGTCGCGCTGTGCGCCGTGATTGATAAAGTCATCTCGTACAATACCAATCATGTCAAAACGGCCAGCCATATAAACACTGTATGGTTCTAAAGACACAATGTCTTTCATCACGGCTTGGTGTACATAGCCAGTATGACCTGTCCAATTGTCAGATGCATTTTCAACAACTGGGATGAATTGGAAATTCGCTTGGCTGCTAGCCCACGCTTCCATTTCTGCTTTTGCATACAGTGCTGATTCTTCTTTCACACCCCAGTAGAACAACACAGGTTGGTCATAGTTAATTTCAGCTAGGTAGTCAGCCATTGATTTAACGTAAGAAAAACCAGTGCCGCCTGCTAGTAATACTAAAGGTCTTGATTGCTCAGGACGAACTTGAGAAACACCCAATCCGACTTCTAAATCCACTTCAACATCGTTGCTATGCGCTTCTCTAAGGTGATCAAGCGCTTGCATCGCGTATGAATCGGCACCAGATGCACCAATATGCAGTTCAAGTTCTTGCTTTCTTGACGGGCTGCTGGCAATAGAGAAAGCTCGTTTATCTTTCTCGCCAAGTACGAGTTGTAAATAGTGTCCCGCAGAAAACTCTGCATCATGTTGTGGCTTTAAGAGCACTTTATGAACAAATTCAGTGAGAGGAGAAATGGCCTCTACACGCGCTTTTAGTATTTGCATTTCAAACCTTAATAATTAAGCACTTTGGCGAAAGTATGCGCACTGTAACATATTTGGTTGCAGTTTTGATATATCGTCCGCTGTGATTGTTTCCCCAATTTGTAAACAATCACAGCCAACTTAGGCACATAGCAGTGTGCGGTCACGGCTTATCCATAATGCCAAGACTATCCCAGATCTCATCTACTTTTTGTTTGACCTCATCATCCATCACGATGGGCACGCCCCATTCACGGTCCGTTTCTCCTGGCCATTTATTGGTTGCATCCATGCCCATTTTTGACCCAAGTCCAGATACTGGCGAGGCAAAATCGAGATAATCGATAGGGGTGCTCTCGATCATGGTGGTGTCTCTGGCTGGATCCATACGTGTGGTGATCGCCCAGATAACATCATTCCAATCGCGTGCATTGACATCATCATCACAGACAATGACAAACTTTGTGTACATAAATTGACGCAAGAAAGACCAGACGCCCATCATCACGCGCTTTGCATGACCTGGATATTGCTTTTTCATTGTCACCACGGCCATGCGATATGAACAGCCTTCTGGTGGCAGATAAAAGTCGACAATTTCAGGAAATTGCTTTTGTAGAATAGGCACGAATACTTCGTTTAATGCCACGCCTAAAATCGCGGGCTCATCAGGTGGACGGCCTGTGTAAGTGCTGTGATAAATTGGGTTTTCACGGTGTGTAATATGCGTGACTGTCATGACTGGGAAGTCATCGACTTCATTATAGTAGCCAGTGTGATCACCGTATGGGCCTTCAGGTGCGGTTTCACCTTGCTCAATGTAGCCCTCTAATACGATTTCTGCGCTGGCAGGAACTTGCAAATCATTTGAAACAGACTTAACCACTTCCGTTTTACTGCCTCTAAGTAGGCCTGCAAATGCGTATTCGCTGAGTGTATCTGGTACAGGCGTTACCGCACCAAGAATGGTGGCAGGATCTGCACCGAGCGCGACCGACACAGGGTAAGGCTCACCAGGGTGCTCTTTACACCACTCTTGAAAATCCAGTGCACCACCGCGGTGGGATAACCAACGCATGATGATCTTGTTTTTACCTAGTAATTGCTGGCGGTAAATACCTAAGTTTTGGCGCTTTTTGTGTGGGCCCTTTGTGACGGTTAAGCCCCAAGTGATAAGAGGAGCCGCATCACCAGGCCAGCAATGTTGGATTGGTAATTTAGTTAAGTCGACTTGATCGCCGGACAGCACAACTTGTTGGCATGGTGCTTTTCTCACTTCTTTCGCAGGCATGTTAAGCACTTGCTTAAAGACAGGGATCTGGCCAATGGCTTCTTTGATGCCTTTTGGCGGCTCAGGCTCTTTTAAAAATGCCAGTAATTTGCCAACTTCACGCAATTCGTTGACATCAGTTTGTCCCATCCCCATGGCAACGCGCTTCGGGGTACCGAAGAGGTTAGCTAACACAGGGATATCAAACCCTTCTGGGTTTTCAAATAAAATAGCGGGTCCGCCAGCTCGTAAAGTACGGTCGGCGATTTCAGTCATCTCTAACTTAGTTGAAATGGGCTGACTAACGCGCACCAGTTCACCTTGCTTTTCTAGCAGCTCGATAAACTCTCTTAAGTCTTTATATTTCATTTTTGCCTTTTACGCAGTGAGTACGCTTATTGGTAGATGGAGTATATCAATTCCCCACCCACAGCACATACTCAAACAGTTCAATAGTGGCCAAGTAGACACACAATAGTGTAATTATGTGCATACGCTCGCTGTGAGACAGGAATTATTAAATTGGGTACGAATTAAGTAAGTATTTGGTTTAACACTGTTCATATTTTTGTCTATGTTATGCACTCTAGAGTTTCAATGCCTTGGTCTATAGGCTATATTCTGTGAGAGTCGACGGAGTATTGGGTGGAGGCGGCTTGAAGACAATAACAAAAATAGCGCAGCGAATACTCTTTGCGTTTATCGGGCTCAATGCCACACAGACTCTTTCGCAAACATTGCCAGCACAAGTGTTTGATAATCACAGCGCTGTGATGCTGCTCATTGAGCCAGACAGTGGCAAAATTGTGCGTGCCAATCAAGCTGCTGCAGATTTTTACGGCTATAACAAAGCGCAGCTAGAATCCTTATATATTCAAGAAATTAATCAATTCTCACCGCAACAAGTAGAAAAAGAGCGATTATCTGCGCTCAATGAAGGACGCAATTACTTTATTTTTCAACACCGTTTAGCCAATGGTGAAAACCGCACTGTGTCCGTCTACTCCTCTCCATTTATGGATAAAAATGGCGAGGCTTTGCTGTTTTCGGTGATCCAAGATGTCAGCGCAAGGCGCGAGTTGGAGCATGCACTTTGGCATTATCAAAGCAATCTTGAACAGCAAGTGGCACAGCAAACTCAAGAGATCAAATATGCCAGTACCGTACAAGTTTTTTTGCTCAGCAGTGTGATTGGTATTTTTGTTGGCACGACTGTCATTTTGGGATGGGGCTTCTTACGTTTACGGAGAACGAAAAAGCGCTCTGAATTTCACCGAGCTAGATTGAATGCAATTTTTGATGCCATCGGCGACTATCTTATTTTTACGGACGTCAATGATAAGGTGTTATCAGCCAACCGTGCTGCCTATCAAGATTTAGGTGAATTGGATGACAAAGCGATTGCGGACGTATTGTCGAAATGCGTGTGTTTAGAGCAGCTTCAATTTGAGCCAAAAGAGTGCCAAATCACGACCAACTTCGGTGTGTTAGATGTAGAGATCAGTAAAACCGATGTATTAGATCACAACGGTGGCTTATACGGTCATATCTTCTTATTGCAAAATATCACCCAGCGTCTAGCTGATGAAAAAGAGCAGCGTTTGGCCAGTACGGTCTTTTCGACGACCAGTGAAGGCGTATTAGTCTCTGATAAAGATAACTGTATTCAAATGGTTAATCGCGCTTTTACCGATATTACGGGTTTTACCGGGCCTGAAGTCATGGGGAAAACCCCTGCGATTTTTAACTCAGGGCGCCATGACACCGCCTATTTTACCCAGTTGTATGATGCGCTCAGCACACGCGGCCATTGGGAAGGGGAAATTTGGAATAAACGCAAAAATGGTGAGGTATACCCCAGTTGGTTGCAAGTGTCTGCGGTGTTTGATCAGCACGGTGCGATTGACATGTATGTGGCTTTGTTCAATGACATTACGTCTCGCAAGCGCAATGAGCAGCTCATGTGGCAACAGGCGAATTTTGATAATTTAACCGATTTGGCTAACCGTCATCACTATCATGCGAAATTTGATATTGCATTGGCGCATGCGAAACGCAAGCAAACACGAGTTGCTGTGTGCTTTATCGATTTAGACCGCTTCAAGGCTGTCAACGATACGCTAGGGCACCATATCGGGGATTTACTCCTGATTGAAGCTGCTAATCGGATCCGAGAGTGCACACGCAATTCAGACACTGTGGCGCGCTTAGGTGGTGATGAGTTTGCTTTGCTATTACCTGATATGGATTTGATCAGTGATATGGAAAAGCTTGCTGAGAAAATCTTGAGCGCATTAAGTGCACCTTTTCACCTTGAAGGGCATGAAGCCTATGTGTCTGGCAGTATGGGGATCACCTTTTATCCGGATGATGGCGAAGATCGCAAAGTATTATTGCGTAACGCGGACAGCGCCATGTATAAGGCAAAAGAAAGTGGCCGAAATTGCTATCAGTTTTTCACTACAGCAATGCATGAGCACGCCAAGGCGCGCAGTCAACTTGAGGGCGCACTGCATCGCGCGTTGGCCAATCAAGAATTACGTGTTGTCTATCAACCGATTGTTGGAGGGCACAGGTTAGGTTGCGAAGCCTTACTGCGTTGGCACAATGACGCTTTAGGTGAAGTCTCTCCGGCGGATTTTATTCCTATCAGTGAAGAGCTGGGGTTGATCATCGCAATGGGCGAGTGGGTGCTGTATCAAGCCTGTGCACAAGCGCGTGCATGGTTGACGAAAACCCAGCAACCATTTTTTGTCTCAGTCAATGTATCTAGTGTGCAGTTTAAGCGTCAAAATGTGGTTGCTCTGGTGGCAAAAGTGCTCAAAGACACTGGACTACCGGCTGAAAGCTTGACCTTGGAAATCACAGAAACTGTGCTTGCAGATAATTCAGATGATGTTGAAAAGCAACTTGCGCAATTACGGGCAATGGGGGTTGGACTGGCGATTGATGACTTTGGTACTGGGTATTCCTCACTGGGTTATTTAAAACGTTTTCCACTGTCTAAACTCAAAATTGACCGTGCCTTTATTAAAGATTTACCCGATGATGAAGAAGATAAAACCCTCATCAGTGCCATTGTTTCAATGGCCAGCAAGTTAAAATTAACCGTGATTGCTGAAGGGGTAGAAACGCAAGCTCAACTTGCTTTGTTGCAAGAGCTTGGCTGTGACTATACACAGGGGTACTTCCATGCCAAGCCCTGTAATATCAGTGAGTTTGAAGCGTTTCTAACTCAGTATTATGACACAGAAGCTCACTCACAGATTTGATGCAGGGTACACAGTGAGTCTAGCGCTTCTTTGGCTTTGGTATTGCCTTGTGCGTGTGCGCTTTTGAGGAGTTCAAAGCCCCGTTGCAGATCTTGCTCACCCCCTTCTGCTGCGATCAGCATAGTGGCTAAGTTGTACATTCCCCACTGATCTTTATTTTGTGCAGCCAGTTCGAAAAACTCCCGAGCTGCAACGAGATCGCCCCGTTGATAAAAGCCAACCCCCTGATTATTGTCAGCTGAAAAAACCGCGCGCTGATGTTTTGGGAAGTGGGGGATCGCTCGCTGCTTAACGATACCGCCCATGACATAGATGTCGTTTGGACGATAGGCGGCATATATTGCGCCACTTTGGTAGTAAGGCATAATTTGTGTTCTGGAAATACGCCATGGGTCAATTTGAAAGTAGTCATCTAGCATTAAGTTATCGAGCTGAATTGCGCGCTTTGCATCGCGTTTTCGTGAATAGGTATAACGGCCTTGCTTGAGCGTTAATTGCGTGTCACTCACGGCGATGACCTGAGCGATACGGTATTGAGGTTGATACACTCTATCACTTTGCATACGGCCAATATCAACCATGATCACATCATCCACTTTAGGTGCTTCTAGCCAAGTATGCTGTATTTGTTGGGCACGCTGGTGTTTGAGAATCCAATGTGCACAGACACCAATAATAACAAGTGCGATAAGAATTGCTTTATATCGACTTAGTAATTCAGAGATGATGTCGTGAGAACGAAAAATTGCGTGTTTAATCATCGCCAGCTCCGTGGTTGATCATGATTATTATTATTGTAATGCCAAGACAAAGATAACATGCCTTTGTCTTGGCATAAAGCGGGTTTATTTACCTGCTATTTTGGTTTCAGCATTGGCTGCCATTAAGGCAAACACCGCATATGCCGCGGTATTTTGCTTCAATTTCTCAGGATCAACCTTATCTAACGTATCATCCGCAGTGTGGTGGTAATCGAAGTAGTCTGTGCCTACTTGATGTAGATCGAAAATTGGCGCTGATGTGGTCTGTCTCAGAGGAATAAGGTCCGGTCCGCCTCGCGCTTCATTTTTACGAATATATTTCACGCCCAATGGCTTCAATTGCTCGGCAATGGCTCTGACTACAGGCAGAGAAGCCGCGTTAACGTTTGACTCAAACGCATATACGATATCGGCACCAAAGTCAGACTCCGCTGCGGCAACAATATTACCTAGTTGCTTTTCGTAATGTTTGAAATACGCCTTAGCGCCCCATAAACCCAGCTCTTCAGCAGCAAACAAGACAACACGAATACTGCGCTCAGGACGAGTATGATCAGCAATATGCTTAGCAGCTGCCATCGTCAAGGCTACGCCAGCACCGTCATCAAGAGCACCCGTTCCAAGATCCCACGAGTCTAGGTGGCTACCCAGTAAAACGTATTGCTGAGGGTGCTTAGATCCCGTAATTTCACCGATAACATTGTAGCTGGTGCCTTCGCCTAAATCTTCAGTTTGAATATTCAGTTCAACTTGAACAGGTTTACCAAGTGCTATCAGACGCGCAAGTTGATCTGCATCTGGGTTTGCCACCGCAGTGGCTGGGATCTTAGTAACACCTTTGGTGTAGTGACTACCACCGGTATGAGCAAATCTGTGGTGACTGGTACTGACCGAGCGCATCATGTAAGCGATTGCGCCTTTTTTAGCGGCTTCTACAGCGCCTTTATTACGGGCTTTTACCGCAGGCCCATAACCATTGCCGTCGATAGCTCGGTTCATACGGTAATTAATAAAAGCAATCTTACCTTCTAAACTGCCCGCTGGTGCCGCAATTAATTCGTCAAATGTTTCGAATAAAACGACTTCGCCAGACAGGCCTTTTTTTGGTGTACTGATACTATTGCCGAGTGCAGTTAGGTGTAAAGGTTGTTTGCTCGGCGTCAGAATAAAACCAGATTCATGGTAGCGTCGCCACTCAGGAAATTTGGAAGGTTCCAACCACACTTTATCAAAACCAAGTTTTTGAAACTTTTGCTTCGCCCATGCAACGGCCATCTTGTCATTTTCAGTGCCTGGTAAGCGCGGCCCAACTTCTGTTGTAAGTGATTCCACCAGTTGCCAACTTAGATCGCTATTGAGAGCGTGCTCGCGCACTTTTTCCACCATCTTTAACTCAGCGTTCGTAAACTCTTGCGCGTGAGTGAGATGGCTTGTGCACAATGCCACAAGCGGCAGTATGCTGGATTTAATCAGCGTACGAAATGCATGTTTCATGAATAATCCTTGATAGATAAATTGAGTTTCATTTTGACATTGAACGTATTTAATTTAAACGTTAATAAGATGAATAGCATGAACATGCACTGTAGTATTATTGTTTTTTTATGCTGGATAATACGTCACTTGGATTTGTGAAAGTAGGTAGACGCTTATATATCAAGCCCTGTCGATATTTGTTAAAATTGGTTTACTTTGATCTGTTAGGACATCCATGTGAATTTGCAATTTTCTCAACTACCACTGCGCCAAGAGTTACAGGCTTCTTTGTCTAAGGCTGGCTTTAGTAAAATGACGCCGATTCAAGCGCAGGCTTTACCCGAGTTATTAAATGGCAAGGATGTTGTTGCGCAAGCTAAAACCGGTTCTGGTAAAACACTGGCCTTTAGTTTGGCAGTTTTACAAGCGTTAGATTCAAGTACTCAGCAAATTCAGGGGCTCATTTTGGCGCCTACACGAGAACTTGCATCGCAAGTTGCTGATGAAGTGAGAAAGTTGGCGAAGTCACTCGCGAATATCAAGGTGCTGACGATTTGTGGGGGAGAGCCGATTGGGCCACAGATCAGCTCATTAGAGCATGGCGCACACATTGTTGTTGGTACGCCAGGGCGTATTGAGGAGCATTTGTTTAAAGGTACGTTAGATTTGACTGGGGTCAGTCATTTTGTGTTGGATGAAGCCGATCAAATGCTAGAAATGGGTTTTATTGATGCGATTGAAAACATCGCTGTCTACTTATCACCGACTCGTCAGACAATGATGTTTAGTGCGACGTACCCTAAAGATATAGAAAAGCTTGCAACGCAGTTTATGCAATCGCCAGTGGTCGTCAAAGGTGAAACAGAAGCACTGAATAAGCAAATCAAGCAGCAGTTCTTTCACCTTAAAAACAATAAGCTGCGCTTTAATACGTTAAAATTATTGTTGCTACAGCATAAGCCACAAAGCTGTATTGTATTTTGTAACACTAAGGCTGAAACGAAAAAGCTGTACACTGAGTTGCAGCAAACAGGTCTACAAGTGGCTGTTTTGCATGGTGACTTGGCACAAATTGAGCGCCAGCGAATGTTACTGCGCTTTGCCAACAAAAGTGCCTCAGTTCTTGTGGCTACAGATGTGGCGGCACGCGGACTAGATATTGATGATATCGATATGGTGATTAACTATCATATGGCGCTTGAACCACAAACCCATGTCCACCGTGTTGGGCGTACTGGTCGAGGTGGTAAAAAAGGCTTTGCTTGCTCGCTTTATGGCGAAAATGAAACGTTTAAAGTTAAACAATTAAGTGATTTGTACGAGCGCGAGTTTAATCCATCACCAACACCGCCGCTCAGTTTGTTAGATAGGCCGGTATACAAGCCAAGTATGGTTACTGTGGTACTGGATGTTGGTAAAAAGCAGAAAGTGAGAGCTGGTGACATTGTAGGTTGCCTCACGGGTGAAAATGGCATCAGTGGTGCGCAGATTGGAAATATTACTGTGCAAGACAACCAAGCCTATGTGGCCATTTATCGTGATGCAGTGAAGCCTGCTATTCGCAAATTACAAGCTGATAAAATGAAGGGTAAACGCGTTAAAGCTAAGCGCCTTGTGTAAATAAAGGCTGCTTATAGGCAGCCTTTAAGCTGTTCATATTCACTTTTTATTTGTTGAAAAGCATGTGTAGAGCCACCTTTATCTGGGTGGTTTTCTATGGCAAGTTGTCGCCAACGCTTTTGCAATTCTGTTGCACAAAAATGTTCTGACAGCTGCCATTTTTGTAGTAAATGTGTGCGTTCAGAGGCACACATTGGCACATGAGAGACATACCTTTTCCAGAATCCGTTTAATAGGGCTTCTACCTCTTCTCTGCTGGTATCATAATTATTCCAGTCTAGGTAATAATCCTTTAATGGTTCAATTTTTTGGAGTGCTTGCTTATTCCACGTGGTGTGAACTGAAACTCTCTGCTGTAAGTAGATGTCGAGATTGGAGATGTGGACGTCGTAACCATTTAACTGCAACTCATTTTGTAATTGGTATAACGCATTCATGATAAGAAAGTTCTTTTTAAATAATTCTTTATGAGGATCTGAATCTAATTCTGGTAAGGCATTGTTTTTACTTATTCGGCTCGCTAATTCATGCACCTTCAGGTGCTCGCCAGTCGAGATAATTTCAAAAATAATATCAAGTAATGGGTTGGTCATTGTCCGGTCTGTAAACATAGTGTATCTTCATTGCCTAAGGTATTGTTGATGAAATATTACGCTATTGCAAATTAGGATTAGCACGGATGGCATTTAGAAATACATGCTGTATGTTGATGGTGATATTGGGATTCAGTTTCCAGGCCATGGCATCAGAGGTGTCTAATGAAATTCAGACACTGGAGCAGCAAATAGGAAATATTGCTCACCTAGATAACTGGCAAGAAAAAAAGATGGCTGCGGAGCAGCTATTAAACCATCCTCAACTGCAATTAAAGCAACGCTATGCTTTATTACAAAATATGGGGAATACGGCATTTTCTCTGGGTCGTTATAACGATGGCATCGGTTATTTTAAAACGCTCGAGTTGGCGCTAGATGAACAGGGAGAGCCGCAGCTGCTATTCAAAGCGATAAAAATGCAGGGTGTTGGTTGGTATTATGCTGGTGGCTTTTCTGCAGCTAAAATTGACTATGAACGGGCCTTGGAACTTGCAAAAAATCACTCACCAGCCATAGAAGTGGCACACATTCAAAATAACCTTGGCTTAGCTAACTTAAAACTTCATGATTTATTAAACGCCCTGTCTGCATTTACTGAGGCGCACTCCTTGTATCAGTCACATGGCAACGAACAAGATGAGGCTGACATCATTCTGAATATTGCCAGTGTATATATACGCCTGCTTCGTTATGAAAAAGCAGAAACCTTGTTACTTAAGGCCATTAAGCTGTTTGATAAATTGTCAGATGGACGCGGCATGGCTTTAGCCCAAGCAAACTTAGGGGTAATTTACACTCAGACGGATAGACTCGAGGAAGCGCGCACATTTTTACAGCGCGCAGCTGATTATTATGAGGCTGCCAATGATGTCACATTTTTATCCTACGAGTATACGAACCTAGCGAGAGTGAGTATTGTTTTAGGTGAGTTTGAACGTGCCGAAGTGGAGGCAAATTTTGCGATTTATTATGCTGAAAAGTCGGAAAATTTAGAAAGTATGGCGCAGGCTCTGCACATCCGAGCTCAGTTAGATTTCGTTCAAGGTAAAATTGTGTCGGCCATAGAGGCCGCTCAGCAGAGCATGGAGATCAGCATGAAGTTAGGTGGTTCACTTCTAGCTAATCAATCCATGTCGATTATTGCACTGGCAAAAGCCGCTCAAGGAGATACGGCACAAGCATTGTCGATTATGATTGAATACAATCGAGTACGCTCAAAGCTACTTAACCAAGCTCTGTTCAAAGAGTCGGAAAAATACCAAAAGCAGTTTGAAGAGGGGGAGTTAAGCCAAGAACTTGCGAAACTAAAACAAGCTCAGCAGCTACAAGAGTTGAAAAGTCATCAGCAACAGCAGTTGATTTGGATGGGGTGCTTGGTGGTTATTTTTGCGCTATTAGCATCTGTGGCATGGTATCGACGCAGCCTAGAGCATAGAGCAAAGTTAGATTTACGTCATGAAGTTGCGCAGCGTACAGCAGAGTTGCAAAAAACGGCGGACCAGCTGCGCAATGCGAATCAAATTAAAAGCCAGTTTTTGGCAAATATTAGTCATGAAATCAGAACACCACTGACGGCTATTCTTGGTTACAGTGAGAATATGCTCAGAGAAAACCAGCATAATGTTGACCTTCAGGAGTCTCTTGAGGTGCTGCATCGTCAGGGCGTGCATTTAAAAGAGTTGATCAGCGACGTGCTAGACTTGAGCAAAATAGAAGCTGAGCAGCTTGAGTTAGAAATGACTGAGTTTAATGTGGAAGCTCTGCTCACTGACATTACCGATATGTTTCACCACCCCTGTATGGAAAAATCACTTGAATTGATCGTTGACCATCGACTTGAGACACCATATTGGGTTTGCTTGGATTATGTGAGGGTTAAGCAGGTGCTAATCAACTTGCTAAGCAATGCCATCAAGTTTACCAAAAAAGGGCATGTTGAACTGATCGCTGAACCCTCTGAAGAAGGGTTATTATTCACAGTCAGTGATACAGGGATCGGTATGCCTGCTTCTCAGTTAGAAAAAATATTCGATTATTTTCAGCAGGGTGATAACAGTATTACACGACGATTTGGCGGTTCCGGGCTGGGTTTAAGTTTATCTCAGCAGCTAGCTACTATGATGGGAGGTACCATCAGAGCCAGCAGTGAACTCCATGTTGGAAGCCGTTTTTCGTTTTGGCTACCTTGTCAGCGACTCAATGTCTCGCATTATCAGAGTGTTTCAGAGCAGCCTAACCTCGGTGTCAGTGCCATGTTTAGTGGCGAGGTCTTAGTTGCAGAAGATCATGATGATAATCGAGTGCTATTTGAACGTATTTTAGCTCAGCTAGGTGTTAAAGTTGAATCGGCCAACAATGGTCGGGAGGCTGTTGAAAAATGTCTCAGTAGCTTCCCTGATTTGGTTTTGATGGATATACAAATGCCAGAAATGGACGGATTGGAAGCGCTTAAGTTATTACGTCAAGCTGGTTATGAAGGGCCTGTGTACGCGCTAACCGCCAATGTGATGGAACATGAAATCAGCTATTACTTAGAGTATGGGTTTGCTGGTCATCTAAGTAAACCTATAGAGCATAACAAATTAGTGTCTGTTCTACACAGTGAATTAGATGAAGCACTGGATACACCATCTTATGATGATATAAGTATCGATATGACTGATCTAAGGCAAAGCTTTGCATCGACTTTGGATCAAGAGCGATATAAGTTAATTGATCTGTGGCAAGACAATGATTATGACGGGCTACAGTATCACTGCCATAAAATCGCAGGGGCTGCTTCGGTATTTGGTTTTGTTGCAATAGCTGACATCGCTAAGCAATTTGAACAAGCACTTAAAGAGAAAAAAAGTGCGCAATATCAGGATTTGTTTTTGATTTTGTGTGATGAACTCAAAGTACAGGCGTATTCAGAACAGTTCGATGTCACTGGCGTCTAGATCATCAGGTTGTGAGCTGGGCTTTTTCTCTATTTCAAGTGCAGCTTGGTGTGTTCTGCTTTTATCTACGTGGATCTAAATCAGGCTCAGGTGTTTCTGTTTTAAAAATACTGAGTTTGTCATGAATACTCGAAGAGAGATTTAATAAATCAGCGCTTGAAACCGCTTGTATTTTGGAGCTAGATAAAGCGTCTGAATTGAGCTCGACCATGGACTCAATACTTGACTGTGCCTCGTCTGAGACAACTTTTTGCTGGGATACCTGAGAATGAATGCTGTGCGACATGTCGTTGATTTCTAGCATAGCATGTTCTATTTGATCGACTTCTTTGGTTGACTCTTCAGATAGCTGAACGGTTTTATCTGTTTCTTCTAGTGCTAACAACATCAATGAATGTGCGCTATCCGTGCCAGCTTGAATTTTGCTGACCATTGCGCGGACTTCTTGCGTTGATTGGCTGGTTCGTGCTGCTAAGTTACGAACTTCATCAGCGACAACAGCAAAGCCTCTTCCTTGTTCTCCCGCTCGAGCTGCTTCAATAGCGGCATTCAATGCCAATAAATTAGTTTGGTCTGCAATAGCATTGATAACGTCGATAACGCTACTGATTGCATCACTATCCGTCTTTAACGTTTCAATCTGTGTGCTGGTTTGACGAATATGATTCGCTAGGCTGAGTAAGCTCTGTTGGCTATTATCTGTATCAATGCGTGTTTTTTTCACAGCTTCAGTTGCGCTTGCTACTGAGTTATAGATTTTCTCTAAATTCTCATCGAGCTCTCGTGATACTACCAGCATGCGATTGATTGAGGCTGCTAAGTCCTCGCCATGTGCATGTTGTATGGTGGCTTTTTGCGTCATTGACGCGTAGGTATCTCTCAAGTCATCCGCCATAGGGGATAGTCGAGCAGAGCAAGCGTACACTTCGCAGATAAGGTGTTCAATGGTGGCAAGACCCGCATTGAGGGCAAGGCAAGTTTGCGGTAATTGCTTGTCTTTATCATCAAAACGATAGGTTAAGTCTATTTGTGTGTCACTAAGTAGCGCTTTGACTAAATTATCTAAGTAACTGCCTTTGTTAGTATGCTTTGAAATCATGAAATAGATGACGAAGGAGCTGATTAGCATTAGGGAACAGACAATAAGCGTGGTAGTAAAAGAAATATCAAAATAAATGGCGCATAGTACCGTAATAATAATGTTGGCGGATGTAGTACTGATAACACCGACGTTTAAACGCATCTACTTGAAACTCCTTTCTATGAGCTTAAAAACGAAAGCTTTTTCCAGTTAGACTAATAGGTATAGTCTAGTTCAAAAAGAAATCCAAGTTGGCAAGAGACGAAAAAAAACCTGCCGTAGCAGGTTTTTTTATTATTTTCGCTTCATGGAGTCGAAGAACTCATCATTCGTTTTACTCATCGATAGTTTATCGATAAGGAATTCCATGGCGTCAATTTCACTCATTTCATGTACGATCTTACGTAAGATCCACATTTTTTGTAATTCGTCTGGCTTCGTTAGTAGTTCTTCGCGACGAGTACCTGAGCGGTTGAAGTCTATGGCAGGGAAAACACGCTTTTCAGCAATCTTACGATTTAAGTGGAGCTCCATGTTACCAGTACCTTTAAACTCCTCGTAGATGACTTCATCCATCTTAGAGCCGGTATCGATAAGTGCTGTTGCGATGATGGTTAAGCTTCCGCCTTCTTCAACGTTACGTGCAGCACCAAAGAAACGTTTCGGTTTGTGAAGTGCATTTGCATCCACACCACCTGTAAGTACTTTACCAGATGAAGGAATAACCGTGTTGTATGCACGAGCCAAACGAGTGATTGAGTCGAGTAAGATAACCACATCTTTTTTGTGCTCGACAAGACGTTTGGCTTTCTCAATAACCATTTCGGCTACTTGTACGTGGCGGCTGGCTGGCTCATCAAATGTTGAGGCAACAACTTCACCTTGCACTAAGCGCTGCATCTCCGTTACTTCTTCCGGACGCTCATCGATAAGCAATACCATCAAGGTCGCGTCTGGGTTGTTGTATGAGATAGATTGCGCAATGTTTTGCAGCAACATTGTTTTACCAGCTTTTGGTGGCGCAACGATAAGGGCACGTTGACCTTTACCGATAGGTGAAGCTAGATCTAAAACACGCGCAGTAATATCTTCAGTACTGCCGTTACCACGTTGCATAACTAGACGCTCATTCGCATGAATAGGCGTTAAGTTTTCAAATAAGATTTTTGTTCTTGAGTTCTCTGGCTTGTCAAAGTTTACTTCGTTCACTTTTAATAGTGCGAAGTAACGTTCGCCATCCTTAGGTGGACGGATCAGACCGCTAATTGAATCACCAGTACGCAAACTGAAGCGTCTGATTTGACTCGGCGATACATAGATGTCATCTGGTCCTGCTAAGTATGAAGCTTCGGAAGAGCGTAAAAAGCCAAAGCCGTCTTGGAGAATTTCTAAAACACCGCCGCCGTAAATGTTTTCGCCGCTTTTCGCATGCGCTTTCAAAATAGCAAAGATAATATCTTGTTTTCTTAGACGGGCTACGTTTTCGAGTCCCATTGACTCGGCAAGTTTTACAAGCTCATTTATTGACTTGTCTTTAAGTTCGCGTAAATGCATATTGGTGGGTTCTTTAATTAACGTTGTCTTCTCGTCGCACGAGGGATTGAGTTGATATTCGATAAAAGGTTAGTGGCTCTATAAGTTAGCAGCTAGCTAGCGAGTCGTCCAGTCTTTATACAAAAAATAAATCCATTTTATGTGGGGGGTGTCGCTAGAAAGCAAAAACCCAAATACGCCGTATTTGGGTTTTTAAGTATTAAACGTTATCGTTTAAGAACTCAACAAGTTGAGTTTTAGATAATGCGCCTACTTTAGTTGCAGCAACCGCGCCATCTTTGAAAAGAAGTAGTGTCGGAATACCACGAATACCAAATTTACCAGGTGTGCCTGAGTTTTGGTCGATATTTAGTTTGCCGATGCTTACTTTACCAGCAAACTCTTCTGCTACTTCATCAAGAATTGGTGCAATCATCTTACAAGGGCCACACCACTCAGCCCAAAAGTCCACAAGAACTGGGCCGCTTGCATTTAGTACGTCAGCTTCAAAGCTATCGTCAGTTAGTTGAATTATTTTGTCGCTCATTACGTTCTCCGATAGAAATTTGGCGAATTATTTAGTGCGTATTTAAACACTCTTGTTTCTTATTGCAAGTTTAAACGTTATGCTTTATTGCTATGACTAAGACACATTTGACCAACACGAAATTTTCAGACTTTGCTTTAGCACCGGAAGTGGTCGCCGGTTTAACAGCGAATGGCTTCGATCATTGTACGCCAATTCAAGCAAAGTGTATGCCTTACGTATGTGAAGGCAGGGACATTGCGGGTCAAGCGCAAACAGGAACAGGTAAAACATTGGCGTTCCTAACCGCGACTTGTCATCGTTTAATGCAAACGCAACCAGAGCAGCAAACTTCGGGACAACCGCGCGCTATTATCATGGCACCGACTCGAGAGCTTGCAATACAAATTCACAAAGATGCTCAAATTATCGCACCGCACTGTAAATTAAATCTAGGATTAGTATATGGTGGCGAAGAATATGAAAAACAACGGGCACAATTAGAAAAAGGTGTCGATATTTTAATTGGCACCACAGGCAGGCTCATTGATTTTTATAAACAAGGGGCATTTAACCTAAATAGCATCGAAGTTGTGGTACTTGATGAAGCTGATCGCATGTTTGATTTAGGCTTTATTAAAGATATTCGATATTTATTTAATCGTATGCCTGGTACACAAGATCGTATGAACTTGTTGTTTTCTGCGACCTTGTCTTATCGAGTACAAGAGCTGGCCTTCGAGCATATGCATAACCCCATCCATGTTCAAATAGAACCAGATGTTAAAACGGGTAAACGTATCCAAGAGGAATTATTTCAGCCCTCACAAGAGGACAAATTGCCTTTACTTTTAACCTTAATCGAGGAAGAGTGGCCAGATAAAGCAATTGTTTTTGCTAATACCAAGCATAGCTGTGAAAACGTTTATGAGTGGTTAAAAGTGGACGGCCATCGTGTTGGCTTACTTACAGGTGATGTAAATCAGAAGAAGCGTTTGTCTATTTTGACAAAGTTTACCAAAGGTGAGTTAGATCTATTGGTTGCTACTGACGTTGCTGCTCGTGGTTTGCATATTCCAGAAGTAAGTCATGTTTTTAATTTTGACCTACCAGATGATAGAGAAGATTACGTTCACCGAATTGGTCGTACTGGTCGAGCTGGCGCATCAGGGCATGCAATAAGCTTTGCGTGTGAGCAATATGCTTACAACTTGCATGAGATTGAAGAATACATTGATCATGCAATTCCAATTTCTCAATATGATAAGTCGGCATTGCTTGATGACATAAAAGCACCGGTAAAACAGCATCGCAGAAACTACCAGTCTGGTCCTAGAAAACGTGGCAACACTCGCCGACAAGGTAATTACCAAAAATCAGCGCCTAAACACGGTCAGAAGTAGTAAAGGTTAGTAGAGGTTACGAGCGTGGGATATAACTCACCACTTAACAATGTATATGCTGTAATTGACTTGGGCTCTAATAGTTTTCATATGCTTATAGCGAAGCATATGGCTGGTGGAGTCCACACAATTGGCAGAGTAAAACGCAAAGTACGATTGGCTGCAGGGCTGAATGAACAAAATGTGTTATCACAAGAAGCGATGGAACGCGGGTGGGAGTGTCTGTCTTTATTTGCAGAGCGACTACAGGATATTCCTGCGCAAAATATTAAAGTTGTTGCGACGGCCACATTGCGTTTAGCGACGAATGCGCAAGAGTTTAAGCAGCGAGCTGAAAGTATTCTGAACCATAAAATTGAGATAATAAGTGGTGAATTAGAAGCTTGTACTATCTACAAAGGGGTTGCTCATACATCTGCTTGCCATGGAAAACAACTTGTAGTTGATATAGGTGGTGCGAGCACTGAGATTGTAATTGGTAGAGGCTTTGATGCGCAGATTTATCAAAGCCTTAATATGGGCTGTGTTACTTATCTCGAGAAATACTTTAAAGACGATAAACTGAGTGATGAGAATTTTGCAAACTCAATTGCAGCAGCAAAGCAGACTATTGGTCCTCATGTCGAAGCCTTTCAGCAAGTAGGTTGGGAGCTCGCGATCGGTGCTTCTGGCACAGTACAAGCTATTCAAGAGATATTCTCGGCACTTGGGTTAGACGAATATCTTTCACTTGATAAGTTATACCAGATAAAAAATCTTGCAATAGAATGTCAAACAATCCCTCAGCTGGACTTGCCTGGATTGAGTGAAGAAAGGCGACTCGTGTTTGTGTCTGGGTTGGCCATCCTAATTGCATTGTTTGAGTCACTTGAAATTGAATACATGGGGCTTGCAGGTGGTGCACTTCGAGAAGGTGTCCTGTATAGCATGATTGAAGACTTGAGTGTTGCAGATATAAGAAAGCGTACGTTAAATTGCTTTATTGCACGTTATCATGTAGATAATTTGCAGGCACAGCGTGTTTTTGAAATCAGCAATGGCTTTTTAAATCAACTTAAAGGCTACTGGTCTGTTGATATGTGCTTTGCTAGTGATGCATTGAAAGCTGCATCTGTGATGCATGAAATCGGTTTGTTAATAGATTTCAAAGAGTATCATCTTCATAGTGCGTATATTTTGAATAACAGTGTGATGCCTGGATATACACGCGCACAGAAACAGTTGGTAGCAGCACTAGTTAGTTGTCATCGTTTAGATATAGATACAGATTCATTTTCACAGTTAGGTGTGAATCAACATTTGGCTGAAATATTAATACGACTATTACGTATTGGCGTAATTTTATCGATGCGTCGACAGGATGATGTTTTACCAGAACTGTTTTTGACGGCATCTGAACCAGAGACATTAACATTGACAATGCCAAAAAGCTGGTTAGAAGCACATCCACTTATGTGTACTGAGTTAGAGCAAGAAGCGCGCTACCAAGAAAAGTGCGGTTGGCTTTTGAAAGTAGAGAGTGAATAGCTGTTTTTGACGTAAAAACAACCAGGAGAAGGTGTTTTTGGTTGGATTTTATTCGGTTGAGCGTTTTTTTGTTTTTTTATCTAAAAAACGCTTGATCAAAATGTTGAACGCCCTATAATGCGCACCCACTGACACGGCGGGATGCGAGAGAAAACGCAAACCAAAGTGAAGGTTAAAGCCAAACGGAAAGCTTAATTGAAAATAAATTAAATTTTCTAGTTGACTTTAAAAGTGAAGCGGTTAATATGGCGCTCCACTTCGCAGCAACGCTGCGGTAACTAACCAAGCGTTAGTTATACTGTTCTTTAAAAATATGAAGCAATCATCTGTGTGGGCACTCGTACAGATTGAGTTCTAACAGCTCTTGATTCAGGAGCAAAAGAATTAGAGTCTCAATTTCTTATGAGTGACTATATAGTCAATTTATACAGAATTCATTGAGCACGAAACTTCGGTTTCAAAAAACTTTTAATTGAAGAGTTTGATCATGGCTCAGATTGAACGCTGGCGGCAGGCCTAACACATGCAAGTCGAGCGGTAACATTTCTAGCTTGCTAGAAGATGACGAGCGGCGGACGGGTGAGTAATGCTTGGGAACGTGCCGTAAGGTGGGGGACAACCATTGGAAACGATGGCTAATACCGCATAATGTCTACGGACCAAAGGGGGCTTCGGCTCTCGCCTTATGATCGGCCCAAGTGGGATTAGCTAGTTGGTAAGGTAATGGCTTACCAAGGCGACGATCCCTAGCTGGTTTGAGAGGATGATCAGCCACACTGGAACTGAGACACGGTCCAGACTCCTACGGGAGGCAGCAGTGGGGAATATTGCACAATGGGCGCAAGCCTGATGCAGCCATGCCGCGTGTGTGAAGAAGGCCTTAGGGTTGTAAAGCACTTTCAGTAAGGAGGAAAGGTTAGTAGTTAATACCTGCTAGCTGTGACGTTACTTACAGAAGAAGCACCGGCTAACTCCGTGCCAGCAGCCGCGGTAATACGGAGGGTGCGAGCGTTAATCGGAATTACTGGGCGTAAAGCGTACGCAGGCGGTTTGTTAAGCGAGATGTGAAAGCCCCGGGCTCAACCTGGGAACTGCATTTCGAACTGGCAAACTAGAGTGTGATAGAGGGTGGTAGAATTTCAGGTGTAGCGGTGAAATGCGTAGAGATCTGAAGGAATACCGATGGCGAAGGCAGCCACCTGGGTCAACACTGACGCTCATGTACGAAAGCGTGGGGAGCAAACAGGATTAGATACCCTGGTAGTCCACGCCGTAAACGATGTCTACTAGGAGCTGGGGTCTTCGGACAACTTTTCCAAAGCTAACGCATTAAGTAGACCGCCTGGGGAGTACGGCCGCAAGGTTAAAACTCAAATGAATTGACGGGGGCCCGCACAAGCGGTGGAGCATGTGGTTTAATTCGATGCAACGCGAAGAACCTTACCTACACTTGACATACAGAGAACTTACTAGAGATAGTTTGGTGCCTTCGGGAACTCTGATACAGGTGCTGCATGGCTGTCGTCAGCTCGTGTTGTGAGATGTTGGGTTAAGTCCCGCAACGAGCGCAACCCCTATCCTTAGTTGCCAGCGATTCGGTCGGGAACTCTAAGGAGACTGCCGGTGATAAACCGGAGGAAGGTGGGGACGACGTCAAGTCATCATGGCCCTTACGTGTAGGGCTACACACGTGCTACAATGGCAGATACAGAGTGCTGCGAACTTGCGAGAGTAAGCGAATCACTTAAAGTCTGTCGTAGTCCGGATTGGAGTCTGCAACTCGACTCCATGAAGTCGGAATCGCTAGTAATCGCGGATCAGAATGCCGCGGTGAATACGTTCCCGGGCCTTGTACACACCGCCCGTCACACCATGGGAGTGGGTTGCTCCAGAAGTAGGTAGCTTAACCTTAGGGAGAGCGCTTACCACGGAGTGATTCATGACTGGGGTGAAGTCGTAACAAGGTAGCCCTAGGGGAACCTGGGGCTGGATCACCTCCTTAACGATTTAGAACAGATTTGTTCGAAGTGTCCACACAGATGATTGTTGATTAGAATTAGAGAACACAACATTGTTTGGGTCTGTAGCTCAGCTGGTTAGAGCGCACGCCTGATAAGCGTGAGGTCGGTAGTTCAAGTCTACTCAGACCCACCACTTCTTTCCGATGCTGCGTTTTTAAGCTCGTCGTTTAGAAAACACTAAACGTCCTCGCTTAAAGCCTTGCCTCAAAAAGAAGTGTAAACAAACAATGTATTCCTAGTAATGTGGGGCTATAGCTCAGCTGGGAGAGCGCCTGCCTTGCACGCAGGAGGTCAGCAGTTCGATCCTGCTTAGCTCCACCACTTTACTACTCCTTCTCAAAGATAAGCACTCTTACTTAGTTTACTTTTAAAAAACTGAGAGTTTTTAACTCTGAGAAGTTATTCTCTTGCTCTTTAAAAATTTGGAAAGCTGATAATTAAATTCTCGAATAACAAGCAATTGTTATTCAGAGTTTTCGAAAGAAAATGCCGATTAATCATTTAGTTGATTAATTAGCGTCTACTTTAGTATTACTTAACTTCTGGCGAAGTTAAAACTGTCTTTAGCGTACAACTAGTGTAGCGATGCACTATTTTACGACGAGGATTTGTTATTTAGGCAACGCTGCCGAGTAATTTATCGAAGGGAGCATAGCGTGCTATGTGACCAAGTAAATTATGACAGCAAGGCAGAATAAATGACAAAGACCAAGTAAAACCATTTTGGGTTGTATGGTTAAGTGACTAAGCGTACACGGTGGATGCCTTGGCAGTTGGAGGCGATGAAGGACGTACTAACTTGCGATAAGCTAAGTCAAGCCAGTAAGAGGCACTTGAGACTTAGATTTCCGAATGGGGAAACCCACCGCTTAGCGGTATCTTGCAGTGAATACATAGCTGTAAGAGGCAAACCGGGAGAACTGAAACATCTAAGTACCCCGAGGAAAAGAAATCAACCGAGATTCCGAAAGTAGCGGCGAGCGAAATCGGATTAGCCCTTAAGCTTCAGTGTAATTAGTGGAACCTTCTGGAAAGTTGGACGACACAGGGTGACAGTCCCGTACACGAAAATTTATCTGAAGTGAAATCGAGTAGGTCGGAGCACGTGAAACTTTGACTGAATATGGGGGGACCATCCTCCAAGGCTAAATACTCCCAACTGACCGATAGTGAACCAGTACCGTGAGGGAAAGGCGAAAAGAACCCCTGTGAGGGGAGTGAAATAGAACCTGAAACCGTGTACGTACAAGCAGTAGGAGCCCTTCGAGGGTGACTGCGTACCTTTTGTATAATGGGTCAGCGACTTATATTCTGTAGCAAGGTTAACCATTTAGGGGAGCCGTAGCGAAAGCGAGTCTTAACTGGGCGCTTAAGTTGCAGGGTATAGACCCGAAACCCGGTGATCTAGCCATGGGCAGGTTGAAGGTCAGGTAACACTGACTGGAGGACCGAACCCACTAACGTTGAAAAGTTAGGGGATGACCTGTGGCTAGGAGTGAAAGGCTAATCAAACCGGGAGATAGCTGGTTCTCCCCGAAATCTATTTAGGTAGAGCCTCGGACGAATACTTACGGGGGTAGAGCACTGTTAAGGCTAGGGGGTCATCCCGACTTACCAACCCTTTGCAAACTCCGAATACCGTAAAGTAATATCCGGGAGACACACGGTGGGTGCTAACGTCCATCGTGGAGAGGGAAACAACCCAGACCGTCAGCTAAGGTCCCAAAGTGTATGTTAAGTGGGAAACGATGTGGGAAGGCTAAAACAGCTAGGAGGTTGGCTTAGAAGCAGCCATCCTTTAAAGAAAGCGTAATAGCTCACTAGTCGAGTCGGCCTGCGCGGAAGATGTAACGGGGCTAAACATACCACCGAAGCTACGGCTGCATACATTAGTATGCGGGGTAGGGGAGCGTTCTGTAAGTGGCTGAAGGTGTGCCGGGAGGCATGCTGGACATATCAGAAGTGCGAATGCTGACATGAGTAACGATAATGCGGGTGAAAAACCCGCACGCCGGAAGACCAAGGGTTCCTATCCCATGTTAATCAGGGTAGGGTGAGTCGACCCCTAAGGCGAGGCTGAAGAGCGTAGTCGATGGGAAACGGGTTAATATTCCCGTACTTGGTATAAATGCGATGGGGGGACGGAGCAGGCTAGGCAAGCATGGCGTTGGTTGTCCATGTGAAAGGCTGTAGGCTGGTGACTTAGGAAAATCCGGGTCGCTAAGGCTGAGAGTCGAGACGAGCCACTACGGTGGTGAAGTTGTTGATGCCCTACTTCCAGGAAAAGCCTCTAAGCTTCAGTTTATATCGAATCGTACCCTAAACCGACACAGGTGGTCAGGTAGAGAATACTAAGGCGCTTGAGAGAACTCGGGTGAAGGAACTAGGCAAAATTGTACCGTAACTTCGGGAGAAGGTACGCTCTTGTTTGTGAAGGACTTGCTCCATAAGCAGACGAGAGCCGCAGTGACCAGGTGGCTGGGACTGTTTATTAAAAACACAGCACTGTGCAAAATCGTAAGATGACGTATACGGTGTGACACCTGCCCGGTGCCGGAAGGTTAATTGATGGGGTTAGACTTAGGTCGAAGCTCTTGATCGAAGCCCCGGTAAACGGCGGCCGTAACTATAACGGTCCTAAGGTAGCGAAATTCCTTGTCGGGTAAGTTCCGACCTGCACGAATGGTGTAACCATGGCCACGCTGTCTCCACCCGAGACTCAGTGAAATTGAAATCGCAGTGAAGATGCTGTGTACCCGCGGCTAGACGGAAAGACCCCGTGAACCTTTACTACAGCTTGGCACTGAACATTGACCCTACATGTGTAGGATAGGTGGGAGGCTTTGAAGCACAGTCGCTAGATTGTGTGGAGCCGACCTTGAAATACCACCCTTGTAGTGTTGATGTTCTAACTTAGGCCCCTAATCGGGGTTGAGGACAGTGCCTGGTGGGTAGTTTGACTGGGGCGGTCTCCTCCCAAAGAGTAACGGAGGAGCACGAAGGTTGGCTAAGTACGGTCGGACATCGTACGGTTAGTGTAATGGTAGAAGCCAGCTTAACTGCGAGACAGACACGTCGAGCAGGTACGAAAGTAGGTCATAGTGATCCGGTGGTTCTGAATGGAAGGGCCATCGCTCAACGGATAAAAGGTACTCCGGGGATAACAGGCTGATACCGCCCAAGAGTTCATATCGACGGCGGTGTTTGGCACCTCGATGTCGGCTCATCACATCCTGGGGCTGAAGTCGGTCCCAAGGGTATGGCTGTTCGCCATTTAAAGTGGTACGCGAGCTGGGTTTAGAACGTCGTGAGACAGTTCGGTCCCTATCTGCCGTGGGCGTTTGAGAATTGAGAGGGGCTGCTCCTAGTACGAGAGGACCGGAGTGGACGAACCGCTGGTGTTCGGGTTGTTATGCCAATAGCATTGCCCGGTAGCTACGTTCGGAATCGATAACCGCTGAAAGCATCTAAGCGGGAAGCGAGCCTCGAGATGAGTTCTCACTTTAACTTTAAGTTAACTGAAGGGCCGTTGAAGACTACAACGTTGATAGGCGAGATGTGGAAGTGCTGTGAGGCATTGAGCTAACTCGTACTAATTACCCGTGAGGCTTAACCATACAACGCCAAAGTGGTTTGACTTGTTAGAAGTTAAGAATAGAAGTAGACGATAAGAATTTAATTACGCTCTCCGAATTTAAGCATTGTGAATAGATTAGCTCTTATGAGAAATCAATTCACCTTGCGCAAATGAAATGACAAAAAGACGTCATTAACCATTTGCACGAAAAGAATTTGCTTGGTAACCATAGCATTTTGGAACCACCTGACTCCATGCCGAACTCAGTAGTGAAACGAAATAGCGCCGATGATAGTGTGGGGTTTCCCATGTGAAAGTAGGACATTGCCAAGCGCCAAATAAAAGAAAGCCCGATTCGAAAGAGTCGGGCTTTTTTGCGTTTAAGTCCCTCTACAACAGCTAAAACGGCTCATTTCACCTTGCGCAAAAAGAGCGCTCTCACTTCGTTCGCTGTCGCTAACCTTTTGCACGATAGCGCCGATGATAGTGTGTGGGGCGGACGGCGAGTCTTTCCCATGTGAAAGTAGGACATTGCCAAGCGCCAAATAATACCATTCCGCATAAAGATTAAATCAGCTTTATCCATTCACGACTGCACATTTTCTTAACTCGTTCAGGTATTGAAATAAATTGATTCCAAGCTTTTGAAACTTCGTCAACTATTTCTACATAGCCCGAAAATATTCTATTGGATAAGCAATGTTGCCTTATCCAGCTCCATACTTGTTCTATTGGATTTAACTCAGGTGAGTAAGGAGGAAGCTTTATTAGCGTTAAGTTGCTGAATTCTGACGCAGTATCATGTGTATGCCAGCCTGCGCCATCTATTATCACTACTGCATGCCTACCAATTGGTGTAGCTTGTGATATTTGACGCATGTGCTGCGTCATCGCTTCTTTATTTACGAATGGACTTACTAGCGCTTCTGTTTGGCCCGTGGCAGGACATACTGCACCAAATAAATACCCGTATTCAAACTGTTGTTGTTTCACAATCCTTGGCCGAGTACCCGTCTTAGCCCAAATGCGTGTAGTCGGATTTTGCTGGCCAAATCGAGCTTCATCCTGAAACCATACGTCGATACGATCAAGAGGTAAGTGTCCTGGTGTGTGAAGGATCGTTTCCAGTTGGAAGTTTTTTAAAAGCTTCTTGGCTTTGTAATGACTGCTTAGGGTGTTTTGAACGACTTGTGATCCAACTAAAGCCAAGCTGCTTTAGGATTTTATAGACATGATTTAAGTGGTAATGAACACCAAATTCACTGCTAATGTAATGCACAATGTCCTCACCGGTTAGACGGCCACCTTGAAGCTCCGTGTTTGTGCGTTTAATAAATTCAGACAGTTGATCAAGCTGAGACTGTTGCAGTCTGGATGGACGTCCTTGAATAGGCTTATTGTCTAAGCCATCGAGCCCATGCTCTAGGTAACTAGAGACCCATTTATTAACACTACTCCGTGCTATATTAAGGCGTTTTGCAATGTCGGTTCTGCTATGACCTTCATAAAATAATGACACAGCAAGTAATCGCATACGTTTACGTGCGTTGGGTTCTTTTCGAGAAAGCGCTAAAAGCTGTTCAGATATACTTGGGTTCAACGTTATTTAGTCTGTAATTTTATATGCTCTATATTAGATCAGATATTTAAGCGGATTGGTATAAAAGAAAGCCCGATTCGAAAGAGTCGGGCTTTTTTGCGTTTATAGCTTAAAATTTTGGAACCACCTGACTGGAAGGCCAGCCCCGCCCATGCCGAACTCAGTAGTGAAACGAAATAGCCGAAGGGTCGGCCCCGACCGATGATAGTGTGTGGGGCGGACGGCGAGTCTTTCCCATGTGAAAGTAGGACATTGCCAAGCACCAAATAAAAGAAACCCGTTGCAGAAATGCGACGGGTTTTTTGCGTTAAGTCCCTTAGCAGCGGTTAAACTGGTTTATTTCACGGTTATATGTTTCATTGCATTACGTTATTTCTTTGTAGATAGTTCTGCGTTGTCTATTTATCCCTGAAGCTGGGTTCCATCGCGCCAATACTTCAATCGGCGCTGTTTAAAATAGCTTATTTCACCTTGCGCAAAGAGAATGTACTCACTTCGTTCGCTGTCATTAGCCCTTTACACGATAACTGCGAAGCTTCGCTTCGGTCTCATTTCGCCCATGTGAAAGTAGGACATTCTACTGCGTAGCGCACCAAAAGCGCCAAATAAAAGAAAGCCCGATTCGAAAGTGTCGGGCTTTTTTCGTGCTAAATCGTCTCGAATATTGCAGAAGTCATGCACATTGATAAGAGACGAATTAGCGCAAGGAGAAGGGAACACCTTCACAGTTTTTACCTTTTACTCCTTTTAAATGCATACCGTCCCTCATCAGCGGTCAAAACGGCTCATTTCACCTTGCGCAAAAGAAATGTACTCACTGCGTTCGTTGTCATTAACCTTTTGAACCATGTCGTCCTGAACTCGTATATGGACTCCACTTGTTTGACAACATGTTTTTTAAAATTAAAGATGCTGCGTATATTCGGTTTCTTTTGAGAGCGCGACTCTCTAACCTTTGATTTATTCGCACCTTCTGTCCTAAACGCTTCGTTAGTGTATTACCACTTCCAGTTCAGACAGGTTTTCAGAAGGTTGGTCTTACCGTTTTAATTACATTGTTGTCGAACTCTTTTTAAGATGTTTGTTAAATCATAACTGGCTGGTAGTTCGTACCTTGTTTTAGCATTGCCCAAGCCGTCCTGATATTTTTATTCACCAGCGCAATACAAGCTCGCTTCACACCTGAACGAGCAACTAGCCTTAAGAGCCATTGCTGCTTCAATGTCTTGTGTTTCTCCGGCAGATTAGAAATGTATGACAATGCCCCCAAAAATAAACAGGATTTTAGCTGTTTATCTCCAGCGCCTTTATCAATTCCCAGCATCACGGTTTTACCTCCACTGCTAAATTGTTTTGGGGTAACGCCTAAATATACAGAAGCACATCGCCCATTTTTAAAGTGCTCTGTTTGACTCAGGCTGGCAATTAGCCCCGCTGCGCCTAAAACACCCACACCTTTAAGCGCAATAACACGTTGGCATTGTTCATTTTGAGAAACAAGCTGCTCTAGGTTTTCAGTCACTTTATTCAGAGATTGCTCTATTTGCTGGTATTGAGCTTTTAAGACATTAACTAATGGCAATAATACCTCTGGTAAACCATTACGCTCAGTTAAAACCTCTTTCAATGCTTTCTTGGAGCGAGGAATAGTGATGCCATATTCATAAAATAAGGCCCTAATATGATTACCGAGTTGTGTAAGCTGTTTATCTAAATACTTACGACTCACAGTGAACGTTTGGAGAATTTGCTGTTCGATATTTTTTACTGGAGAAAAGGGGGTATTCGGTTGTATAGCAGCAATCGCAATCCCGATAGCATCATTGGCATCTGTTTTTTGTTTGCTTATATAAGGCTTAACATGTTTCGGAGACATCCCCCTCACTTCATGACCATAGGATTGAGCAATCCGCCCCCAATAATGAAAACTGCCACATCCCTCCATTGCCACAATGCTAGGGGGAGAGTTAGCGAGTATCTGGCGAACTTTAGATGGAGACTGTGCTTTATTAAAAACAATTTCGCCATGTTTAGAGACTTTTACGACTTGGATAATATTTTTTGCAAGATCGAGCGCAATCTCGTTACGATTATTCATATATGGACTCCTTGGTTTTGGTCGACACCACATTACACTGTATGTGAGATGTGGTGGAGTCCATATATCGTTTCAGGAGCCAGGCTTTGTTAGTTTTGACTCGGTTGCTACGTTTATCGCGGTATATTGATTGCTTCTCGTTAAATCGGCTTGTTTCATCTTGCGTAAAAAAAGTGGATTCACTGCGCTCGCTATCGTTGCATTTTGCACTTTTATCCACAAGTTTTTGTGTATAACTTGTGTGTCTAGACTGTGCTTTTTGAGGTTAACTAATTAAATAAATTTATTAAGAAAAAAGCGAAAAAAACGCTTGTGCTAATCTCAAATCTCCCTATAATGCGCACCCACTGACACGGAGCAACGCGCTGAAAAGCAAGCAGCGAAGTGAAGGTTAAAGCCAAACTGAAAGCTTAATTGAAAATAAATTAAATTTTCTAGTTGACTTTAAAAGTGAAGCGGTTAATATGGCGCTCCACTTCGCAGCAACGCTGCGGTAACTAACCAAGCGTTAGTTACACTGTTCTTTAAAAATATGAAGCAATCATCTGTGTGGGCACTCGTACAGATTGAGTTCTAACAGCTCTTGATTCAGGAGCAAAAGAATTAGAATCTCAATTTTACTGAGTGACTATAACAGTCAATTCGATTTATTTCTTTTATAAGAAATTATCAATCAGTATTCATTGAGTCAGGTACTC
>NZ_CM170070.1:1107500-1255000 GCF_057197785.1 Pseudoalteromonas sp. MMG033 | reverse complement strand
AGCGACTTATATTCTGTAGCAAGGTTAACCATTTAGGGGAGCCGTAGCGAAAGCGAGTCTTAACTGGGCGCTTAAGTTGCAGGGTATAGACCCGAAACCCGGTGATCTAGCCATGGGCAGGTTGAAGGTCAGGTAACACTGACTGGAGGACCGAACCCACTAACGTTGAAAAGTTAGGGGATGACCTGTGGCTAGGAGTGAAAGGCTAATCAAACCGGGAGATAGCTGGTTCTCCCCGAAATCTATTTAGGTAGAGCCTCGGACGAATACTTACGGGGGTAGAGCACTGTTAAGGCTAGGGGGTCATCCCGACTTACCAACCCTTTGCAAACTCCGAATACCGTAAAGTAATATCCGGGAGACACACGGTGGGTGCTAACGTCCATCGTGGAGAGGGAAACAACCCAGACCGTCAGCTAAGGTCCCAAAGTGTATGTTAAGTGGGAAACGATGTGGGAAGGCTAAAACAGCTAGGAGGTTGGCTTAGAAGCAGCCATCCTTTAAAGAAAGCGTAATAGCTCACTAGTCGAGTCGGCCTGCGCGGAAGATGTAACGGGGCTAAACATACCACCGAAGCTACGGCTGCATACTTAGTATGCGGGGTAGGGGAGCGTTCTGTAAGTGGCTGAAGGTGTGCCGGGAGGCATGCTGGACATATCAGAAGTGCGAATGCTGACATGAGTAACGATAATGCGGGTGAAAAACCCGCACGCCGGAAGACCAAGGGTTCCTATCCCATGTTAATCAGGGTAGGGTGAGTCGACCCCTAAGGCGAGGCTGAAGAGCGTAGTCGATGGGAAACGGGTTAATATTCCCGTACTTGGTATAAATGCGATGGGGGGACGGAGCAGGCTAGGCAAGCATGGCGTTGGTTGTCCATGTGAAAGGCTGTAGGCTGGTGACTTAGGAAAATCCGGGTCGCTAAGGCTGAGAGTCGAGACGAGCCACTACGGTGGTGAAGTTGTTGATGCCCTACTTCCAGGAAAAGCCTCTAAGCTTCAGTTTATATCGAATCGTACCCTAAACCGACACAGGTGGTCAGGTAGAGAATACTAAGGCGCTTGAGAGAACTCGGGTGAAGGAACTAGGCAAAATTGTACCGTAACTTCGGGAGAAGGTACGCTCTTGTTTGTGAAGGACTTGCTCCATAAGCAGACGAGAGCCGCAGTGACCAGGTGGCTGGGACTGTTTATTAAAAACACAGCACTGTGCAAAATCGTAAGATGACGTATACGGTGTGACACCTGCCCGGTGCCGGAAGGTTAATTGATGGGGTTAGACTTAGGTCGAAGCTCTTGATCGAAGCCCCGGTAAACGGCGGCCGTAACTATAACGGTCCTAAGGTAGCGAAATTCCTTGTCGGGTAAGTTCCGACCTGCACGAATGGTGTAACCATGGCCACGCTGTCTCCACCCGAGACTCAGTGAAATTGAAATCGCAGTGAAGATGCTGTGTACCCGCGGCTAGACGGAAAGACCCCGTGAACCTTTACTACAGCTTGGCACTGAACATTGACCCTACATGTGTAGGATAGGTGGGAGGCTTTGAAGCACAGTCGCTAGATTGTGTGGAGCCGACCTTGAAATACCACCCTTGTAGTGTTGATGTTCTAACTTAGGCCCCTAATCGGGGTTGAGGACAGTGCCTGGTGGGTAGTTTGACTGGGGCGGTCTCCTCCCAAAGAGTAACGGAGGAGCACGAAGGTTGGCTAAGTACGGTCGGACATCGTACGGTTAGTGTAATGGTAGAAGCCAGCTTAACTGCGAGACAGACACGTCGAGCAGGTACGAAAGTAGGTCATAGTGATCCGGTGGTTCTGAATGGAAGGGCCATCGCTCAACGGATAAAAGGTACTCCGGGGATAACAGGCTGATACCGCCCAAGAGTTCATATCGACGGCGGTGTTTGGCACCTCGATGTCGGCTCATCACATCCTGGGGCTGAAGTCGGTCCCAAGGGTATGGCTGTTCGCCATTTAAAGTGGTACGCGAGCTGGGTTTAGAACGTCGTGAGACAGTTCGGTCCCTATCTGCCGTGGGCGTTTGAGAATTGAGAGGGGCTGCTCCTAGTACGAGAGGACCGGAGTGGACGAACCGCTGGTGTTCGGGTTGTTATGCCAATAGCATTGCCCGGTAGCTACGTTCGGAATCGATAACCGCTGAAAGCATCTAAGCGGGAAGCGAGCCTCGAGATGAGTTCTCACTTTAACTTTAAGTTAACTGAAGGGCCGTTGAAGACTACAACGTTGATAGGCGAGATGTGGAAGTGCTGTGAGGCATTGAGCTAACTCGTACTAATTACCCGTGAGGCTTAACCATACAACGCCAAAGTGGTTTGACTTGTTAGAAGTTAAGAATAGAAAGTAGACGATAAGAATTTAATTACACTCTCCGAATTTAAGCATTGTGAATAGATTAGCTCTTATGAGAAATCAATTCACCTTGCGCAAATGAAATGACAAAAAGACGTCATTAACCATTTGCACGAAAAGAATTTGCTTGGTAACCATAGCATTTTGGAACCACCTGAATCCATGCCGAACTCAGTAGTGAAACGAAATAGCGCCGATGATAGTGTGGGGTTTCCCATGTGAAAGTAGGACATTGCCAAGCGCCAAATAAAAGAAAGCCCGATTCGAAAGAGTCGGGCTTTTTTGCGTTTAAGTCCCTCTACAACAGCTAAAACGGCTCATTTCACCTTGCGCAAAAAGAGCGCTCTCACTTCGTTCGCTGTCATTAGCCCTTTACACGATAACTGCGAAGCTTCGCTTCGGTCTCATTTCGCCCATGTGAAAGTAGGACATTCTACTGCGTAGCGCACCAAGGGCCCAATTAAATAACCCCGCTGCTGTTAAAATGACTCAATTCACCTTGCGCAAAGTAAATGTACTCGCTTCGCTCTTTGTCACTGTACTTTGCACTTAATTCATCCATTCGACATTAGTACATCTATGTACGTCAAACCCGTTGCAGAAATGCAGCGGGTTTTTTCGTGCTAAATCGTCTCGAAAGTTGTAGAGGTCATGCACATTGATAAAGAGACGAATTAGCGCAAGGTGAAGGGAATATCCTTCACCGCCGACAAGGCAAGCTCAAGATTTCCTCAGCAACAGCTAAAACGGCTCATTTCACCTTGCGCGAAAAGAATGCCAGCGCTTCGCGCTGTGTCATTAACCTTTCGTACGATATTCACCTTGCGCAAATTGAACGTACTCGCTTCGCTCGCTGTCGTTACATTTTGCACGTTAATCACCTTGCGCAAAAATAGCGTACTCACTGCGTTCGCTGTCGCTAACCTTTTGCACTTTACTTGCGGAAAAATAATTTAAGCGGTTTGTCATTAGACTGTTGCATTACACCATTGAGCCTTCACGTTTAAATATGGTGTTTTTATCAGAGGTGAAAGGGAGATAAGAAAAGGTGGCCTGTTATACAGCCACCAAAACGCCTTGGATTTGAAAATGCGCGGCTTTCATAAGGAGCTGTTACAAACTACGTCCACACCAAACAATGCGTCCAGCTACGCCGTGATGCTCTGCATTTTGGGAGTTGATTTGCCAGCTGGGATAATCAGGGTTATCACTGATTACTGCAATATGATCTGATTTTTGTTGAAGTCTTTTAGCCATTAATCCATCTTGAGTTTGAATAATATAGACTCCCGCCTTGCTTGGTTGCTGTTGGCTTAAATCAACCAGTACCATATCACCATGCTCTAAGGTCGGTAGCATACTATCACCACGCACAGAAACGAAAGCCAAGCGATCGCTATGAACTCCTAACTGTGATTGTAACCAACGCTTATTCAATGCAAATTGTTCGGTGATATCTTCTTGGCCATTAATGGCACCAAAGCCAGCACTGGCTTCTACGTCCAATTTAGGCACTACGAGTAGATCATCTTGACTATGTTGAGCTGGTGCATCAGCAGCTTGTACACCGGTAAGTAACCAATTTAAGTCCACAGAGAATAAACTGTATAGGTGTTCAAGGTATGCCATTGATGGGCGACCCAGCCCTTGGCAAATACGATAAATATGTGAGGGAGATTTACCAGTTAATTCGGCAAACTGACGTTTATTACCGCCAGAAAATTGCTCAACTAGGGTCACAAAACGGCGAGAAAATGCGGTACTCATGAACTTACTCTCAGTAGCAAAATAGTCAAAGAGTGAAGAGTACGCGTGCCACTTGTCGGTGTACAGTAAAATAATACGGGTATATGAAAAAAACAAAAAGTATATTAGTGCAAAAAAGGCGATATATAGTCGCCTTTTATCTTATTAATAATTATTCAAACTTATCTTGGCAAGGCTTAGATCCTGCACAGGTCCAGGTGCCTAAATAACCGCCTGCAATATGTGGAGTTTGCTTTGCATCGATAGGACGCTGGATCGAAAGAGATTTGACAGATTTTTTTGATAGCTTTAAACGCATGATGAAATTCCTGTTTTTATTTTTGGTGCTCAATTTAGTTTTCAAATTATTCTTACATATTATTCTGCTAAATAGAGATCATTATTGTGTGCATCAATGCACAAATAGTAACCTACATTACCTTCCTAATAATGTAAATAATTTTTAATGATATAGTTGCTATTCTGGTGTGGTTTCAATTCTCATTGGCAATCGAGCTAAGTCGAGTACAATTACATTTTGTTTCTTATCTTATCGATGTCGGCTATGCAATTTGATTTTTCCCCTGTTCAGCAAGTTTTTTCACAATTAACAGAGCTCCCCAATGAGGCTAAACGCCTTTTTCACGGCAGAGGCCGCTGTTATCCATCGTTAGAGCAGCTCTCTATTGATTTCTTGTCAGGTCAAATCATGTGCACTGTGTTTAAGGAGCAGGATGCTGCTTGGATGGAAAGTCTTCGTGACTGCTTACACACTTTGATCCATAGTGATGTTGCTCAAACGCAACTTACATGTGTCTTCATCCAGCATAGGTACCGTGCAGATAACGCTGTAGAGATATTATTTGGTCGCCTTGATGAGCAAGTAATAATCACAGAAAACGGCTTAAAGTTTGAGTTGTCACTTGGCAAAAAACAAAATACGGGATTGTTTTTTGATATGCGTAATGGCCGCGATTGGGTGAAGAAGCACAGCGAAAACAAAAAGGTGCTTAACTTATTTGCCTATACTTGTGGGTTTTCAGTGGCTGCAGTGGCTGGCGGGGCCAAGCAAGTGGTTAATTTAGATATGGCAAAAGCGGCATTGAAACAAGGCAGGCGCAATCATCAGCTCAATGATCATGCATTAGACAATGTTTCTTTCTTAGGACATGACTTATTTAAATCTTGGGGTAAATTGCGCAAGTTTGGTCCGTATGATCTGGTGATCATTGACCCTCCGACATTTCAAAAAGGCAGTTTTGCACTGACGAAAGATTATCAACGTATATTACGTAAACTCCCCGAGTTACTTTATCCTGGTGCAACAGTGCTTGCTTGTGTGAACGATCCTACAGTGCAAAGCCAGTTCTTAATTGATGAAATGCACAGGGAAGCGCCTTCGATGAAGTTTATAGAGCGTCTTGAAAACCCGCCGGTATTTGAAGACATTGACCCACAAGGCGGATTAAAGTGCTTGGTTTTTAGTAATGAACACGTCGTTTCATAGTTAGCGCATTGATTAATCAAGAAAGACTTATTTTAGCAGCTACACTTAAATGATGATTGTGTAATTAGTTAGGCGTCTGTGCGAATATATTGCTTGATAAGTCTTGTAGCGCTGATAGCCAATTGGCATGTATCGGCGGCTCAGCGCCCAGTGGATAAAATCAATTCAGTATGTGAAACTAACGCTAAAGTGGGTGTGGTTGCTGGCTGGCCTCCATTAACTAGCGTCACCGAAGAAGGCGTGGCGCAAGGCCTAGATATAGATATCGCTAAATTGGTATTCGAACGTGCAGGTATGTGTGTTGAGTTTGTGCGTTTGCCATCTGCTGCTCGTAGTTTTGCGCAGTTAACAAAGGGCGTTGTCGATGTTGTGTTGATGGTGAGTTATACCTTTAAGCGTAAACAGTGGGGCTACTTTACCCAGCCCTATCGCACAGAAAGAATGCGACTATTTTCTTTAAAGCCGCCAGAGTCAGTATATTCTTTAATGGCTTTGCTCAGTTCAGAGGCAACAATTGGTTTGAGCATTGGCTCTTATTATGGGGAAGAGATTAAGTCTCTTGCCAATCAAGAACGATTTGGCAATCAATTCATTGGTATTTCAACCATTCAACGGCGCATTGAGTTGCTGGCTAAGCAGCGTGTTGATTTTATCATTGAAGATGAAATTGTTGGTAACTATCTTAGCCAAAAATGGAGTGATAAGCCGATCTATATTTGGGACTATTCAGTTCATGATAATGAGGTGCACTTTTTATTGCGCAAAGATAAGTTCTCATCATCACAACGCGTGCGTATTGATCAAGCGATTGATGAATTACATCCGCAAATATCACAGTTGGTATCCCGTTACCGCCAACTTGGGCAAGCTAAATAATGTTACTCATGGTGCCACTCTTTCTCTGTACTTACGTAAATTGCACCGCAGCTGTTGGACGGGTAATACACTCACCTGCTTTATGCTTGTTAAATCATTTTTAATTCCTTTCATATGGTTTCTACTTCATAGCTCACACCCGTGAAACATTACAATCTTTCAAGTTGTGAGCTTCAATCGGGTGTGGGTGATTTTTGTACAGTTTGTTACTCTGAAAGCGGGCGGGTTTATCATTGGATAACAGCCAGCCAGAGCTCGCCATCAAACGCTGGCTAACAACATGGAAATAAAGGTATGAAAACACTCAATTTAGCAGTCTTGGCCGCATTAGGCCTCATCAGTGTGCCAACGATGGCACTGGACTGCAGTCAATTAAGCAAGTGGCAGTCAACAAAAGTGTATACAGGCGGTATGGAGGTACAGCATTTAGCTGCCAAATATACAGCAAAGTGGTGGACACAAAATCAAGACCCTGCGATGTATTCTGAGCCACAAAACGTATGGCGCAAGGAAGGGCTCTGCGACCCTATTGGTGCGCCATTACCTATTGTGAAGCTTGATGCACCATTGGATCAAAGCCGCCATATAATTGCTTCTCCAGTTGTCATTAAGGCGACAGCTAGTCACCCAATGAATGTACCAATCAAACATGTGGACTTCAAAGTCGATGATGTGGTCATTGCGACGGACAACACAGCACCTTATGAAGCAACATGGACAGCGACAGGCTTGGGCGAGCATGTGATCCAAGCTGAAGTTGTTGATGATGAAAATGGCCGTGCAAGCTCAGGCAAGCGTATTATTACGGTTGTCGCGGACGATGTGATTGTGCCTCCCAGTGGTTTTAAGATTGTTGGTTACTTTCCTAGCTGGCAAGGCCAAGTTGCCGATATTCAATTCGATAAGCTGACGCATATTAATTACTCCTTCTTACTGCCCAATGCTGATGGTTCACTACAACCACTTGAAAATCTTGCGAAGATGAAACAGCTAGTGAGTGCCGCGCAATCATCTGGCGTAAAAGTAGGAATTGCGGTAGGCGGTTGGAACGGCGGCGATGACAGTGCGTTTGAGACATTTGCCAGCAGTGCGCAAGGCCGTGCTACGTTTATCCGTAACCTGATGGCTTTTGTTGAATTGCATCAGTTAGATGGCGTTGATATGGATTGGGAATATCCAGATCCTGGTAGCTCAGCCAATAATTATGCGCTGTTGATGAAAGAACTCAGTGTTGAGCTCAAAGCAAAAGGGAAGTTTTTAACCGCCGCAGTCGTTGCTTTAGGTTACACTGGGGGGGTGTTTTGGAGTCGGTATTCCAAGATGTTGATTTCTTGAACTTGATGGCTTACGACGCAAATAATGCGGATCATGCGAGCTTTCAGTATGCATTAGACTCGATAGCATACTGGCAAGGCCGCGGGTTAAGTAAAGAGAAAACCGTTTTGGGTGTGCCTTTTTATTCTCGCCCGACATGGCAAGCTTACCGTACGCTCGTAGCACAAGATGCTGCCAATGCTTGTCGCGATACCGATGGCACCTCATATTACAATGGCATTCCAACAATACGTGCAAAAACTCAGTTAGCGCTTGATAGCGCAGGTGGCATCATGAATTGGGAATTATCCCATGATACAAATGGGCCTGATTCTTTATTGACCGCTAAGTGGGAAGTTGCACAGGGCATTGCGCCAAGTTATCAGTGCGATGGCAGTGGAGGTCCGGATAAGCCAACACAGTGCGTGGATATTCAAGTGGATCCAAATCAATACGTCGCACACCCTGATTTTCCGAATGGCGATCATGCAGCAGCTGGGCAGCGTATTCGTCATCAAAGCAGCGTGTATGAAGCGAATTGGTGGACGCGCTCAGTACCTGGAAGTGATGGTAGTTGGCAGTTTATCTGTCAGTATTGATGGCAACCTGAGAAGGTAATATGAAAAAAGCCGTGCACCCAGATGCACGGCTTTGATTGTCATGATAAATTTTTGCTTATTTAGTGCAAGTCGGATCCTTACCGATGAGTTTCCAAGCGCCATAAAGACCTGATTCACTTGGGATATCGCCACGAGTCCAATACCTTGCTTCATATTCTGAACCACGGTAGGTGACGCGATCTGGCCTGACATACACCGTATTTGCATCCCATGTGCCATTGCACACGTTGGAACCATCTGTTGCCGTTGCGAAAACACGCGCGACATATGTGGTTGTGCTACCGTCTACTTTAAAAGTTAACGTTGTTTGTGCAAGGCCTGGTGTTGCAGCGCTAAATTCAACGCTTACCTTACAATTTTGGTTTTGGGTGAGTGTACTTGCAGAGCACGTATCTACTGTAGTCACCAAGTTGCTCGTGACACCTAATGCAGCAACATTAAGCTGGTTAAAGGTAAATGTCGGGCTACCAGTATTGGTGATGGTAAAGGTATGTCTTACGGTATCACCAACTACAAAATCAGCCAACGTTGTTTGCTCCTGATAGCCAACCTGTACCGGAACCGTACCATTTTTGATTGACTCTATCCATTGGTCGTATACTGCAACATCCGCATACACACCATAGTTTTCTGGACGAGCACATCCTACACCCCAGCTTACTATGCCTAATTGAACTGTTTGACCACCAGATTGAATTACAATTGGTCCGCCGCTGTCGCCGTTACATGAGTCTTTTTGACCCTGTGGGTAGCCTGCGCAGAATTCAGTGGCGCCAACGTTACTGTAATGACCGCCAGTTTGACGACATACAGCGTCAGAAACCAATGGAACATCTACTTCATATAAATTAGTTGGACGTGTACCGCCTTCTTGCAAGCGACCAAGTCCGGCTACAGTAAGCAAATCACCTTCACGTGCGTAATAATCTATAGAAGATTGTGCAAGTGTGACACTCGCGCCCTGTGTTGGCACTCGAGTTAGCTTTAATACAGCAATATCGTTGTGTAGTGTTGAATTATTATAGTTAGGGTGCATATGCACTTGCTCAACCGCAATGCGATCACCGTCATTGCCACCAAGGATAAAGCCGGCGACCTTAACATTCAGTTCGCTCGCCGTTCTGTTACGCACACAGTGCGCAGCAGTTAGTACATAACCGTCACCGATGTAACTACCACCACAAAAAGCCGTAGTACCATTTGATCTGAGTATTTGTGTGTAAAATGGCCACTCAGTGGTATCCGCTGGTATACCGCCAACAATGTTGGGCTGAATATCATCGAATGCTAGTGCGGGTAAACTGGCCACAATACCTGTGGCCAGCAGAGTGTGTCGCATTGCACCCTTGATGAAGTGTGTTGTTCCTTTCATGTTGTACCTATGTTGTTCACTTGTTAGACAAATTTAAGATACAACTAAATGTTGCTAAATGTATAAAAAATGTGATTGAAATGATTTCAATGGGTAGTGTGTTATTTTTTTCAAGTTTTTGTTTTTATTGTTTTAAATTTTATTTTTATATAAAGATTTTAATTTTTATGTAAATTTTAGTTTACTTTTTAAACGTGGTTGTGCTTATAAAGTGACGACCTAATTGAGGGCATTAAGCACTCGCTATTGATGATAGCGGCCACCACTATCGATAAGTATGGATGCTACTTGCCATAATGTTACCTTTTATCGCTTCCTCCAAGTATGTCCTTTTTAGATAAGTTATAGTCATAAAAGACTTTTTACGATGCGATATGCTTTTTCCTAGGAGGTGCTTTATGTCACACGTTGTGGGCTTTTTTATTTACGATGAATTTCAAACTGTTGATTTAGCGGGTCCACTAGATGCTTTTGCGACCGTGAATGATCTACTGTCAAAAGAAGTATATAAGTTGGTCACGCTCGCGAATGACATTAGGCCAATTCGTGCTGAAAGTGGTTTGAAGACGTTGGCCGATGACACGATCACAAATTGCGAGGCGCTTGATGTGTTGGTGATCATTGGCGGACGAGGATGCCAAAGTGTCATCAATGATCACGCCGTGATGGCACAGTTACGTAGGCTGGGACAAAGCGCTCAGCGTATTGTGAGCATTTGTACAGGCGCATTTATTGTTGCAGCGCTTTGGCCCCAACGTGCACTTACATTGGCAACCCATTGGGATTTTTCGCAGCGGCTCGCGGCGCAATTTCCATGTGTGCAAGTGGTGTCCGATAAGCTCTTTGTTCAAAGTGATGAGGTGTATTCTTCGGGCGGGCTTACAGCGGGTATTGACCTTGCTCTGAGCCTAATTGCAAAGGATCATGGCGCAGCGATGGCGCAACGTGTTGCACAATATATGGTGATGTATGTAAGGCGCAGCGGCGATCAACGTCAGTATTCTAGTTTATTGAATGCGCAACAGACCTTGTCACAGCGCTTTCAAAGTGCCATCGAGTTTGTACAAGATAATATTAGTAAGCCGTTATCTGTTGAGATATTGGCTGAGCAAGTTGCGTTGAGCCCACGACATTTCCAGCGTGTTTTTACAGAGAAAATGGGGATATCCCCAATGCGCTTTGTACAAAGTCTAAGGTTGGAAAAAGCCAAGGGGTTATTGTGCACATCTGAGCACTCGATAGCCCATATCAGCGTGTTGACAGGATTTGGTTCACCTCCGTTATTAACTCGAAAATTCACCCAAGCGTATGGCGTAACGCCGACCCAATATCGCGAAAATTTTACAGCAGAGGTTAACGAATGAAAAAAATAATCCTAGCATGGTTAATGTGTTTGTATTGTATAAAAGGGTCTGCCCACTCGACTGATGAAAATGCATTTCATGTCGGTGTCTTATTATTTGAAGGTGCACAGGCCATTGATTTTGTGGGGCCCATAGAGGTGTTCGGTCAAGCGGGGTTTAGACTGACGACAGTAAGTAAGACGGGTAATGAAATTACCACAGCAATGGGGTTAAAGGTGACACCCGCGCAAAGTTTTGCAAACAACACAATGTTTGACGCGGTGCTTATTCCTGGCGGTAATATCAATGGTGCTTTGATCAATGATGAACAAGTGCAAAATTGGATTAAGGCACAAAGCCGCGAGGCAGATTATGTGATGTCTGTGTGCAATGGCGCGTTCATTTTGGCCAATACTGGATTGCTGAATGGTCTTTATGCGACGACCATTGAAAAAGCGTTCGACAGTTTTGCACTGCAGTACCCTTTGGTAAAGTTGGCAACAGATCAAAAACTCACTGATAACGGCAAACTACTCACTACGGCGGGGTTATCTTCAGGTATTGACGGCGCACTCTCCTTGGTTGCAAAAGTGAATGGCATGCGTTCTGCGCGCACTGTGGCGGCAAAAATTGAGTATGATTGGACGCCAAATGGGGGTTACATTCGCGGAAAAATGGCTGACCGCATACTGCCTGAGTTTAATGACTTACCAGACAGTATCACTTTAGCGTCTCGCACTTTCCATTATGGCGATGAGCAAAATTGGTATAAAGGTTACACATTTGATTTAAAAAATACCCAACCTTCAGCGTTGTTCTCATGGCTCAACCAGCAAATGACTAATGCAGGTTGGCAAGCGGCCAGTACAGAAAACACTCGCGCTTGGTCAAAGCAAGTAGGTGAAGCACAGTGGCTATTGCATATGAGCGTAAAACATCAAACAGGGTCACTGTACACGGCTCAATTAACGCTCAATCGCCAAATTTAGTTTATCGATGGCGTCGAGCCTTGTTGCATGAAGCAGCTATCTAATATGGCTTCGGTTAAATGATTCACCGCTAAAATGAGTTCGCCTTGGCGGTGAGTGTGTTGCCAAATCTGAGCACGCAGTGCATTGATATCAGCACTGCGTGATTGGTTTTGGCAGTACTTTAACACTTGCAGACCAAGTTGAATGCTTTTTTGGTGCTGTGTCAGCATAGGCTGCAGTGCTGCCAAAGTACTTGATTGCGCAAATGTGGTCTTGAGTTTGGGGATATCCGCTAACCAACTTTGATACGCATTTTGCAGTGTTAAATAACGCGTTGGCGTGTCGTTTGTTTGCAAGTGCAGGTGCCACTGGCGCAAATACAGGCTCTCTGCGGGGAGAAAATCAACTAAGGCAGCTAAGGGGGCTAGCTGGTGGTAGAGGTTTTGCTGATATTTGACATGGTGACGGGTGTAATACTGAGCTTGCTCAACCAGTTGGCTAAAGCGTTTGAGTGCGTCAACATCGCCTTGAACACTCAGCGCTGCCAGTCCCTGCTGGTGTTGAGCTTGATGTTTGAGGCCAATACGTTGATCAGCAAATTGATCCAGTGTTTTTAAGCGCTGATACATCTGTTGCTCATCTTGTAAGCTTTGGGGTGACCAGAGTCGCTCTGCGATTGCATAGAGTCTTGGCCAAATTCTGAGATCAAGATTATAGGGCATAACCAGCTCAGTCCATATGGTTGCTTCACCACCGAGTATGCGCTTGGTTGCCTCTGCATTAGGCATGGTTGCAAATTGTGTCGTGTTTAGCTTAGGCACGTCAGGTAGTGCGCTGATATCATGCTCATAGGGAGTATTTCCTATCAATATTTGGCTTTGTTCAGGTTGGTTTTTGACAAAACTAAAGCGCACTGGGCCCATCCAAGTATCAATGTCAAAACGAGTGACATTGGCGAGCGTTTCCAGTTGCTTTATTGCAATTAATTTGCGGCCGTTGATGGCAACATAGCCAATTTGGTTGTTATTGTTATTCGCCGCTAACGCAAAGTGACCTGTGACTGGCGAACCCTTGAGCCGAGTGATGGTAAATTGCCATGCCTGCCATTGTGCATCGTGATCGATGGCGTCTTGTGTGATGGGTTTTTGTGGCATCGGATCATTGCGGTAGTGATAGCTGGTGTACTGAGGTTGGTCGATGTAAAAACCCGCAGACAGGACACCTTTATGTCCCGCATTGGTTAATTGGGTCAGGGAGTCAAACCCGCGCCAAGATTGGATCACCACGGCATTGTTAAGCGCTGGTTGAAAGATCTCATCCCAGCCCATCAGCACTTTGTTGTGGGCGCTCAGTAGTGATTGCACTTTGAGGTTGAAGTGGTTATGTAATGCAACGGCTGAATTGAGTCCCTGTGCCTGCATATACGCCAAAATCGCTTCGCTTTCTAGCCAATGATCAGGTTTCACTTCATCACCCCCGATATGTACGTAGGGATCAGGAAAAATAACAGCAAGTTCCTCGATGATATGTTTAATGAATACGTCCGTATTGGGGTTACTGGGATCGAGTAAGGGTTTGAAAACACCCCAACCGCGCTCCATTGCATAGGGAACTGACTTGGCCATGAATTCTGGGTAAGCCACAGCCAATGCAGAGGCGTGTCCGGGTAAATCAATCTCAGGAACTACGCGGATCCCACGGACGCTGGCATAGGCAACTATCTCAGCCATTTCAGCTTGGGTGTAGTACTGATCATCAGAGGCGAGTTGTTGTAGTTTCGGGTAATTAACACTGGCAAAACGCCAGCCTTGATCATCGGTGAGGTGCCAATGCAAAACATTGAGTTTGGCAGATACCATGCCGTCAATCTGGCGCTTAATATCATCGATCGGGATAAAATGTCGAGCACTGTCGATCATTAATCCTCGCCATGTAAATCGAGGCGTATCATCAATGATCATCGCGGGGATCTGACTTGGAAACTGATAGGCTAATTGCCTGAGTGTTTGCAACGCATAGTTGATCCCCCAATATTGAGCAGCATGGATCTTGATGCCTTTGGGGGTGACGGCTAATTGATAGTTTTCGTTTTGATTTATACTCGGGTGCAGTGCTGAAGTGCCCGTGATTTCAAAAATGATATCAGCTCGGCCCACCTTTTGCGTGAATCGTATATTGCTGAAGGTATCTCTGAGCTGTCGCTTCAGATATTGGTTGCGTTGTTTTGGTAAGTTGGGCAGGTATACACGCAATGGCATGCTGGCGTTAAATGTCCCTTCTTCTAATGTGATACTGTGCGGGTAGGGCATCAGATGCAAATTAGACTTGGCTGCCCAAGCAGGTAAGTGAAAAAAGCCAATGATGAGCAGTACAAAACGCAGCATATCTATTCCTTGCTTGGTTATCAGAACACCAACGTGGTGGTTTTTTATCCATTTAAGTTACCAAAATCTGACAGAAAAGCACACTGTACTTTGGTGACTAGGCCTTTATGTATTGTTTGGGTGGCACACCCAGTACTTTTTTAAATGCGGTATTAAATGCGCTGCTAGACTCAAACCCTAATTGCTGAGCAATGGCTTGTTGAGATTGTCCAGCGTTGAGCATTTCTACTGCGCGCAGTGCCCTGAGCTTTTGCTTCCATTGGCTAAACCCCATATCAAAGCTTTTGTGAAATAAGCGATTTAATGTGCGACTCGATGCGCCGACAGTTTGCCCCCATTGCTCCAAAGTGAGTGGACTGCCCGGATTGGCGTAGAGCTCAGATACAATAGGGTGCAAGCGTGAGTCTTGGGCTCTGGGAATAAAAAAGTCGCTGGTGGGGGCCTGCTCAAGGCGATCGATAAAGACTTCGACAAAGCGCAGGGTTTTATCATCTAAAGTGTATTCATCAGACCAAGTACAGATCTCCAAAATCATGGCTTTTAATAACGGATCGACAACCAAAGATTTAGCCTGACTACCCAGTACGCATTGATACTTTTGATCTATGTACACACTGCGAAAATGCCCGCCATAACGACAATAGGTTTCGTGTGCGACATTTGGTGGGATCCACAGCGCTTGCTGGGGTGGGATCACAAAGCTGCCTTGTGGCGTGAAAATGGTCATGACGCCGTCACTGATATAAGTGAGCTGTCCCCATGTATGCGTGTGCTCTTCAACGTGTTCCCACTCTGGCATGGTCGTGGCACGGGGAAATACCGGCCTGCCTAGCTGTGTGCGTTTAAAGCGAGACTGTACTTTTAGCCATGGCTGATTTGTCTGTTTTGATAAATTCTCTGTCATATTTTTGGATTTTGGCCAGTATTAATTGAGCATATACTAGACAGGCGTTTCACTCAATGTGCTTAGGATAGTAAATGGAAAAACAAATATTTGGGCGGTTTACCCCCTCACCAATGAGCTTTCTAGTGTTAGCGACCATTGTTATGGCGATGGCATTCGCTGGTTGGACTGCCATGTTAAATAACTTTGCGGTGGAAGCGGCAGACTTTACTGGCGCAAACATGGGTATGTTGCAATCTTTACGAGAAATTCCCGGCTTTCTTGCCTTTACCGCGGTGTTTATCTTGTTGGTGTTAAAAGAGCAAACCTTTGCTTTGGTAAGCCTGTGCGTGCTGTCTATTGGGGTGGCTATCACCGGACTATTTCCGACTATTTATGGCTTATACGCCACCACAGTGTTGATGTCGATTGGCTTCCATTATTTCGAGACACTCAATCAATCATTGAGTTTACAGTGGTTTAAAAAAGACGAAGCTGCTGAGAAGTTAGGCAAGCTTTTATCTATTAAATCAATGGCTGCGCTGGGCACATTTGCGGTGATCTGGGTTGGGTTTACTTGGTTGCAAAGTGACTATGTATGGATGTACTTACTCATTGGTGGGGCAGGCCTTGCCGTGACGATATTTATGGCGATGACGCATCGACAGTTTGTGGCAGCGTCACCACAGAATAAAAAGCTTATATTGCGCAAAGAATACAGCTTGTATTATTTGCTGGTATTTTTCTCCGGCGCACGTCGACAAATTTTTATGGTGTTTGCAGGCTTTTTGATGGTCGAGAAGTTTGGCTATGACGTCGCAGAAATTACCGCGTTATATATGCTTAACCACGTCATTAATATCTTTTTGGCGCCCAAAATAGGCAGTTGGATAGGACGTATTGGTGAGCAAAAAGCGCTGACGGTTGAGTACATAGGTTTGATCCTAGTATTTGTCGGATATGCGCTGGTGGAGTCGGCACAGTTAGCGGCAGTGCTATATGTGGTAGACCATATTTTCTTTGCGATGGCCATTGCATTAAAAACGTATTTTCAAAAGATTGCGCGACCTGAAGACATTGCCGCAACGGCAGGGGTGAGCTTTACCATCAACCATATTGCCGCTGTAGTGATCCCTGCTAGCTTTGGTGTGGTGTGGCTATACGACCAATCATTGGTGTTTTACTTCGGTGCTGCACTGGCTGCATGTTCTTTGTTATTAAGTCAGTTTATCACTCCGCACTTACGTAAATTAAATGCCGCTGAAGCAGCTTCAAACAGTGCATGATTCAGGTTGTACAGTGAGTTTTGGTGTGAGTTGAAAAAAGAGCAGGAAAACCTGCTCTTTTTGCGCTTTAAAGGGCTTTAAAGCGAATAGCTGTGCCGCCACTGGTGGCCAGTTGCAGTGTTAAACTGTCTTTGGCGGTGACGATTTGCTTTTTGATGTCCAGTGCGTATGGATTATCTTGCCAATTAGCATCTTTGCCATCTTGATAAATATGCGCTTCGTAGCGTTTATCTTCCGCTAAAAAGTCGAGCTTCACATCAACTTTTCGCGCATGTTCATCTGTAATTGCGCCCAAATACCAATCTTTACCTGTGTACTTGCCGCGAGCACGTTCTTGACGAGCAAATACCACGTAGTCTCCCACTTCACCAGCCAATGCGATACTCTGTTCCCAGTCCGTCGGTACATCTTTGATAAATTGAAATGCACCCGGTTTTGCGAGGTAATTTTCTGGTAAATCAGCCGCCATTTGCACAGGGCTGTATAACACTACGTATTGGGCAAGTTGTTTTGCGAGTGTGGTTTGTGGACGGTTTGTTTTATCGCCTAGGCCGTTAAAGCCCATGTCAAAAATACCTGGTGTAAAGTCCATGGGGCCTGACAGCATGCGTGTGAATGCCAGCATGGGAATGTGCTCTGGTGGGTTAGGTGGCGTGCCCCATGCATTAAACTCTTGGCCGCGCGCGCCTTCGCGGGTCATCCAGTTTGGATAAGTACGGCGCAATCCGGTGTCCTTGATGGGCTCATGGGTGTTAATGCTGAGCTTGTATTTTGCAGCAAGTTTGATGTTGTCTAGGTATTCATTGACCATAAACTGACCATCATGCCATTCAAAGCGAGCATGGCCGCGCTCATCGATGCGCTTGATATTACCACCATCAGCGACGTACCCCGTTTTGATTTGGCTGACATTATTTTTTGCGTATAACTTAAATGCTGCATCCATTTGGTTACGGTAGTTACTGACGTTGCCAGAAGTTTCGTGGTGACCAATGAGTTTTGCGCCAACCTTATCGGCATGGGCCTTGATGGCCTTAAAGTCAAAGTCAGGATACGGCTGCGTAAAGCTAAATACATCGCCATTATAGAACCAATCTCCGTCCCATCCGGTGTTCCAGCCTTCAACTAAAACGCCATCAAAGCCATGCTCTGCGGCAAAGCTTAAATATTCCTTGGTGCGCTCTGTAGTGGCGCCATGTTTGTCGCCGCTGCCCCAAGTGTGCTTGCCGATATGCATGCCCCACCAAATCCCGGTATATTTACCCGGCTCAACCCAAGACACATCACCGAGTTTGTTGGGTTCATTTAGGTTTAATATCAGGTGCGAGTTCAATAAATCTTTGGCTTGTTCACCAACTTGAATGGTGCGCCATGGGGTATTAAAACGGCCGTTGGTTTTCACCGCGATGCCATCAGACCATGGAGTTAAATCGCTAATGAAAGTGCCAGGCCTGCGCTGATTCAGTGTCATACCGGCATAATCTACCAGTGCGGCTTCATGAATACTTAAGTGTACGCCGTGTTTGTTTTTAAACGTAAAGGGCGTATGCACATGGGCTGCATCATGCAGTGGCGTGGTATTGTAGGTGTATTCATATCGGTTCCAGCCTCGGGCTGGGATCCACCATGCAGTGCTGTCGCCACTATCCGTAATGCTGAATTCAGTCAGCTCGCGGGTAATATATCTGGCTTCATCTTGATTGACTTCATAACGAAATCCAAGGCCGTCATCAAAAACACGAATACGCACTCGATATTGCACCGTTTTGTTGTCTTTATCGGCAAAAGTAACCAATAGCTCATTGTGGTGATCGACAATGTTTCTCGCCTCACCCCAAGGTTGCTGCCAAGTTTCATGATGCGATTTACGCTCAGCACTGCTGATATACAAGTTATTTCGCATTGATGGCGCTCTGGCAAAGTCAAACCCCAATGTAGAAGGATTGATCACTGTTTGACCTTTAAAGGCAACTTGATATCTTGGCTGAGTGTGGTCATCACTGATAGTGAAGGTAAGCTGCTGGTCAGGGGATGAGACGTTAAAGTTGGCAGCATATACAGTCGGTGAGAGTGTGAATAAGCTGACCGTCAGGCCAACTGCTGAGCAAAATGAACTTGAATAGCGCATGTTTTTTTCCATATGGCAACGAGTTACTGTTAGCTTACGGGCTTAGTTTCAGGCCCTAAATGGTTTGCATACGTATTCAAAATTAAAATGCGATGAATGCATAATTTACGTCGTCCGGTCTATACTCAAATGAAAAACAAAGCCGGATAAGGATTGTGCTAGATGCAACTGACGCAGCAAGTAAATAGAGTGACTACAAAGCGAGCAAGGTGGCAATATGGGCTCATGCTGAGTACTTGCTTGGTATCATCGTGGGTATTGGCAAAGCCTATCACTGTGCAGGTGAAGGATGCTGAGGGAGAAGCTGTTAAAGATGCGGTTGTGTGGTTTGAGAGCAGCCAGCTGCCGCTGTCTGCCAATACACTTCAACAAGCCTACAAAATGGGCCAAAAAGAGCGTGCTTTTACTCCACATATTTTGGTGGTGCCCAAAGGGGCCGAGGTATCTTTTCCTAACTACGACTCGATTTTGCATCACGTTTACTCATTTTCCCCTGCACAACCGTTTGAATTTAAGCTGTATCGTGACAGCCCGCAATCTCTTAACTTTGGTAACACCGGCGTTGTTGAGTTGGGCTGTAATATTCATGATTGGATGTTGGGCTATATTCTGGTGGTAGACTCCACCTATTTTGCGCTTACCAATGGAGAGGGGAAAGCCACTATCGAGCTTCCTGATACCCCAATTGATAGTTTAACCATGCAAGTCTGGCATGAAGGGTTTGCCAATTTAGATAAACCTGAGAGCAAGACAATAACAGGATTACCTACTTCTAATTCTTTGATCTATCAACTTGACCAGTCGTTGTTTAAGCCCAAAGAAGACTTCTCAGATGAGTTTGATGATTATGAATAAAGTCACTTTAGATATGCTTGCTGCACCGTCAATGTGTTTACTGCTAGCCGGACTTATGAGTGTCCCGATACACACTTATGCTGCACAGCATAAAGGGCAAATTCAAGCCAGTTGGCAATCAAGTAGTGCCTATCCGTCTTGGTATGCGTGGGGTGCATCGGTTAACCGCTTTGGGCAAGGGGATGATGGCGTCAACATTAGCAGAGCGTTGTTGCAATCTCGCTTTGAGTTGGGTGATAGTTGGGCTGCGCATAGCAGTGTGCAGTATGTGCCCGATCCTGAAGCAAAAGTTGGGTTTACGGAATTATTTGCAGAATACAAACCCGTAGTTGAGGGGGCCTATCAACCACAAGTGCGTGTAGGGGGGTTTTACCCGAAAATGTCGTTGGAGAACCCGGACATTGGCTGGTCTTCGCCATACAACTATGGTTACTCTGCTATCAATGCCTGGCTTGGCGAAGAGCTTAGAGTGATAGGTGTCGAGGCCAGTATCAAGCGCAGTGGTAAGCGGTTAGCAAAACCCAGCTTACACAATTGGCAATGGGTTGCGGGGCTTTATAATGGTAACGATCCCCTTGGTGCCGTGTTGGCATGGCGCGGGTTTGCACCACATGATAGGCAATCTGTTTTTAATGAAGTACTGGCATTGCGTCCAACAGCGGGCTTTATGACACCGCAATTAAGCAAGCAAGCGTGGCAAATAGAGCCATTCACTGAGATTGATGGCCGTTTTGGATATTATGTTGGGGCACATTGGAGCTATCAAAACCGCCATGACTTGCGAGCATATTGGTATGACAATAATGGCGATCCAGAAGTGCTTAATTATAAAACGGGTCAATATGCTTGGGACACCAAATTTTGGAGCCTGGCGTATAAGTACAAGATCACTAAGCAAACACATGTGATTGCCCAAGCAATGGCGGGGAATACGGCGATGGGGTTTTCTCGCGGCGTAGATAATGACTTTGACAGTCAATTTATACTGCTGACGCATCGCTGGCAGGCATTTAGAGTAAGTGGCCGTATTGAGCAATTTAGAGTTCAAGATATGGACCATTGGGCGTTTGACCCTAACGAAAGTGACGGCGGGGCTGTGACCACGACCGTTAAGTGGCGTTATTCAAAGAGCTGGCGCTTTGGTGTTGAGTTTCAATACTTAGAGACAAAAGTGGCCAATCGTGCCGATGATAATTTGCCTACCCGTCAGCAAGAACACTTATGGCGACTCAGCGGGGAATATCGCTTTTAGATAGCGGCTGAGGGGACAGCCGCTTTTTGACGGGTTAGTCACATAGCCTATTGAGACCATTGAGGGCCGCAACACGATAGGCCTCTGCCATAGTTGGATAATTGAAGGTTGTATTGACAAAATACTCTACGTTATTGCCTTCGCCTTTTTGCTCCATAATGGCTTGGCCGATGTGCACAATCTCAGAGGCACGCTCGCCAAAGCAGTGGATCCCCAAAATTTCTTTGGTTTTGCTATGGAATAGTATTTTCAAACTACCTACTTCAGTGCTGGCGATTTGTGCTCGTGCAAGGTGTTTGAACTGTGCTCTGCCGACTTCATAAGGGATTTTCGCTGCGGTCAGCTCTTGCTCTGTTTTACCAACGGAACTCATTTCTGGGATAGTATAAATCCCAGTTGGAATATCGGTGATCAAGCGCTCATCACATTGACCGTTTGCAATGGCATTGGCGGCAATACGGCCTTGGTCAAACGCCGCACTCGCAAGGCTTGGGTAACCAATGACATCGCCGACAGCATAAATATTGTCAACTTGGGTTTGATAGTACTCGTTAACACGCAATTGTCCGCGACTATCCGCTTTGAGACCTACAGCGCCTAGGTTCAAGCTATCAGTATTACCCGTTCGACCATTGGCCCATAAAATACAATCGGCTTTTACTTTTTTACCAGACTGGAGGTGCAAAATGACGCCTTTGTCACTGGTCTCTACTTTGGCAAACTCTTCGTTGTGACGGATCACGATGCCACTGTTCCAAAAGTGATAGCTCAATGCATCTGAGATTTCATCATCCATAAAAGAAAGCAATCTATCTCGTGTATTGATCAAATCAACTTTCGCGCCAAGACCTTTAAAAATGGACGCGTACTCACAGCCAATCACCCCTGCACCGTACACGATGACGCGCTGCGGATTGTGCTCAAGGCCAAGAATGGTATCACTATCGTAGACGCGCGGATGATCAAAGTCGATTTCAGGCGGACGGTAAGGTCTAGAGCCTGTGGCAATGACAATGGTTTTCGCGGTGAGCACATCTTGAGAGCCATCTAGGTGCGTTACGCGCACGGTATTGGCATCAACAAAGCTGGCTTCACCTTGGTAAAGGTGAATGCGATTGCGATCATAAAAGCTTGATCGCAAAGAGGACTGCTTACCAATTACATCACTGGCATGGTTTAAAATGTCTTGAAACGTCAAGCGTTTTGGGCGCTCGGTAAAGCGATATAAAGGATTGGCTTTGTATTCGATAAGACGACTGACTGAGTGTCTGAGTGCTTTGGAGGGAATAGTTCCCCAATGAACGCAGCCACCGCCGACAGATGTTTGCTTTTCTATGACTGCGACTTTACGCTGGCTTTTTGATAAGTTCATTGCCGCGCCTTCACCACCTGGACCTGTGCCGATGATTATGGCGTCATATTGATAAGATTGTGAGGGTTGCTCGCTGGGTGTGTCTTTGGATTTAGTCACGGCCTCGCCTTACTTGCTAATTGGGGAGGCCGATAAGGGTGCGGGTTAGCTCGCTGCGCCTTTTAACAGCCTCGAGTTTAATGCCAACCATGCTTGTTTTTGTGAATGCCACGCTTGCTCTAATTCAGAGTATTGTTTGTGTAGCGCGGATTGTTCACACTGTTCTAAAACGGCATGTTTTTTAGCTTCGAGTAATTGCCTTTGAATTGCACAGAAGTTCTGTAACTTTTTCAAAAGCAAATCATATTCTTGTTGTAACAATGTAAGCTTATCTTGTGCTAAAGGCAATTTTGCAAGGGTAACTTTCGTTTTATTCAACAAGGTTTCCGCTTTGGCTTTTTCAATACGCTCCACCGGTGTACGCTTTAACTTACTGGCAAGGCCAAAGAATGACAGAGCACGGATCATCCATTTCGTTGGGTCGTAATGATACCAGCGGATCCCATTACGGTAGTCGCTTGCAAAAATATGGTGGAAGTTGTGATAGCCTTCACCATAAGTTAGTAACGCCAAGAAGCCATTGTCACGGGCTGTATTTTTCTCTGTGTAAGGGCGGCTGCCCCAAATATGTGCCAGTGAGTTGATGAAAAATGTAAAGTGTTGCGATAGCACTAAACGTAGTACACCGGCTAATAGCAACATGCCAAATACATCGCCCAGTGCCAGTCCAAGCAGTAATGGGATACCAATATTAGTCAGTAGTACGAGTTTTAAATAATGTTTGTGCTGCCACATTACGATTTTGTTACGTTGCAAGTCGCGCGCATTGTTGTAATCACCATAGCTTTCCCCTTGGTAATCACGCAGCATCCAGCCAATATGGCTGTACCAGAACCCACGGGTAGCGGCATAAGGGTCTTTGACTGGGTCATCTACCTGACCATGGTGTACGCGGTGATCACTACTCCAATGAAGAATACTATTTTGCAAAGCAAAGGCTCCGCCCAGCGCAAAAAATACTTGGATCACAGGATGTGTTTCATAGGCCTTGTGCGCCCAAAGGCGGTGGTAACCAGCGGTGATAGACATGCCAGCGTAAAACATACAGGCAATGAATGCTAGCCAATGAGTGAGGGTATAACCATATTCAAACCCGTACCAAGGCACCAAGGTCACGGCAGCTAAAAAAGACAGACTAAAGAAGATGACATTAGTCCAAATAATCGGCGGTTTTTTCATTTTTTAAAATCTCAGCGTACACTTGTACGCTAAAATAGTATTTCATTCTTGCGCCGTCAAGTATTAGACTGCCCAATTAGCATATTGGGGTAAATAAATTAGGGGTCATTCATGTCAGGTGTGCGCGCACAACAAAAACAAAAAACTCGACAAGCACTGATAGAAGCAGCGTTTAATCAGCTCAGTGCTGAGCACAGTTTTTCTAATTTGAGTTTACGTGAAGTGGCCCGTGAAGCGGGGATTGCGCCAACCTCGTTTTATCGTCACTTCAAAGATATGAATGAGTTGGGCTTGACGCTGGTGGATGAAGCTGGCCTCACTTTAAGGCAATTAATGCGTCAAGCAAGGCGACGTATTGCCAGTGGTGGCAGCGTAATAGATACCTCTGTGCAAACTTTTATGGAATTTATTGAGACGTCAAGTAACCAATTTCGATTACTCTTAAGAGAACGTTCCGGCACTTCCCCTGCTTTTCGTGCAGCAGTCGCCAGAGAAATAAAGCACTTTATTTTAGAGCTTGCACATTATCTTGAGTCAGAAACCAAGGTGGACTCTCATCATGCTTACATGCAGGCAGAGGCTATGGTGACCTTGGTATTTAGCTCAGGTGCCGAAGCACTTGACCAAGACCAGCAACAGCGCGCTGAGTTGACTGCCCGTTTAATATGGCAACTTAGGTACATAGCAAAAGGTGCTGCGGGTTATCAAAAAACCTCGATTTAAAATTACCAATTACTTAAACCATATAAATAATTAATGTCTTGTCCAATAGCGATATAAATCGCTAACGGACACTATGTTCAATTCTCAATATTTATTTTATGTCTTGTTCCCTATTTAATATTTAGTGGACTAATACATTTAACCCATTTATTCAGCTTATTCTCTTTTTTTTACTTCTAAAAACACAAAATTGATTTTTTATCATTATTGTTATTTTGTTTAGTTCCTTTTTGATTCCTGTTACTTTATTGTAATTTCCCTATTGGGGTAGTGGGTTTTGTGCCTTCAGTATTCACTTTATATTTTCATTAGGTGCTTTTTTTTAATTTTTGATGTAATTACTCTATACAACCCAAATTCTATATAGTATAAAATGCGTTCAAATAATGTTGAGCAATGTTAAAAAGTAATATTGTTGTTTGTTACAATTAAAAGGATGGATTGTATGAAACATGTGGCTGCTTTTTTTGGCCTTTCATTAACTATGTTGCCTGTGTGTACTGCCTTGGCAGCAGTGGAAAAGACTTCACTGTATAATAAGCAGTTTTTATGGCATGAATTGGAAAGCTCACTTCTTAAACCCACAGAGTTTGCCTCGACGAAAGCTGAATTAAAAACTATTAATAATGATCAAAATATTCAATATAAACTTGTTAAAAGTGTTGGTAAAGGCAGCACCTATGACCATTATCAAGCGTATTTTAATAACCAACCTATATTAGGCAGTAATCTTGTCGTAGCACGCAATAGCAACGGGTCAATTCGACAAACTATGGGTAAATTACTCTCTGGTAGTGCTAAGGCGAAAACTGCTGTATACCATGATGTGATGCAGCCTACTTTAGAGCAAACAATCAGCGAACTCAGTGTGCTCGAAGGGGCTAAAATTGTCGATATAATGACAGCTTATACATTGATAGATGGTGATTTATTGCCTGTTATTCAAGTTAAAACTAGGCTGCATGGGCGCAGTGAGCGGTGGGTGCTCGATGGCAATAACTTGGCTATATTATCAAAGCAAGATGATACTTTGTATGCAGTTGCTCCTGATTCATTACAAGAGCAAGGGTATCAAGTAGGCGGTGGTATTGGTGGCAATACTAAGCTTGGTGCAATTTGCTTTTCACCTAGCCCTAGTAGTATGAGTAACTGTACAAGCTATCAATATGATAGTTATAACCCTGTCGGCCAAGAATTGTTGTTTGAAGATTTAGATCGCGATGCGATTTTTGCAGAGTTCAATGGATTTCCATTTGTTATCAAAAAAGAAAATGGAAACTGTATTCTTGAAAATCCATACGTTACCACTTTTGATATGGAAAAGTCTGAGACTGAGCCTGCTTCCTATGTCTGTCAACAGAACAATGAAAACTTCGTTAAAAGTGAGATTGATACAAACTACAATGCACGCTTGAGCTACAGTGCAGTCAATGAAGGACATTTTAATGGTGGCTTAGTGATGCAGTTTTTCCATAAAAAGTTGCGTGAATTGTTTCCAAACCAGTCAGTAGATTGCTCTAGCTCAGGTTATTGTATTAAGCCGCTGCAGCAAAAAGTAAATCACCATACCATTTTTGGTTCTAATTTCGCTTGGTGGGACGGTGCCTACGTTAATTATGGCCCTGGTGACAATGGTTATCAGTTTTATTCATTTACTGGATTGGGGATCGTTGCACATGAAGTTGGGCATGCGATCACTGAATGGAACTCAGCTATTGGTGCCAACAGTCATATCGACTATGCCATTAATGAAGGTCTATCAGATATCGCAGCACTTGCTGCCCTTGACTATTTTCAGCACGCAGCAAGCGGAGCTTATACTCAATCCCAGTCATTTGTAGATATGTTTATAGAACAACAGGGACAATATAGTACCAACCGTAAATGGTGGTATGGCTGGGATATTGTAGTTGGTGATCATGCAATGAGGTATTTCGAACTGCCTTCATGGGATGGCAGAAGCATTGATCATTGGAAAGACTTTACCAGTGCCAAAACAGGCCATGACAACGGAGGTGTATTGCGAAAAGCTTTTTATGAATTGGTAAAAACACATAATTGGAGTATTCAACAAGCATACAATTTATTTTTACGTGCCAATGCTTCTCAATGCTTATTCGCGGGTATGACAATTAATGAATTTGGCTTTTGTTTAATTGATCAAGCGAGTCATATCACAGTTGATAATAAGGCTGCGGAAGAAGTCATCAGTGACATTGCAGATAGTTTAGCTGGGGTTGGTATTTCAACGGGTATAGGTTTATCTACCTTAGATGCTGATATTTGGTTGAATTATAACACTGTTAATTATGATTTAAGCCGTCTTAACCCTGGCACAATTACACAAATTGAAGTCCATTGGGGTGATGGTCAAATAGAAAAATGGCATCAAAGTGATAACACTGCAATTTATCCATTCTTGAAGCGCAAAAAAGTGCTGGCAGAAGATCAATTAGTGCGCTTTGCGCTGCATGTGACGACAGTAAGTGGCACAACATCCTCAGCCTTTAAGCACTTTTTTACTCGCAAAGCCGAGGCGTGTGCGCCCTATATGACTAATGATGTTTTATACACTGACTCCATTTCGTTTGGAGGACATGAGTTTAATGGGTTGCCAGCCGGCTATACACCATATATAACTTCGCCTTTTGCACTGGCAACAAAGCAAGATTATACCATTAACTTTTCTCAAGATTTAACGGGTAAACTGCTCGATGTATTTTTTGATTACAATAAAAATGGCAAATTGGAGTTGGACGAAAACATCGTTAGCGAACAAAGAATATCTGGGAAATCGGCGTCTTTTAATATTAATCAACAAATCTCCCCGGGCATGGGAGTACTGAGAATTGCTATTTCAACTGGAGAATTAGATTACTATATTTGGGATGGTTGTGGCCTTGTTGATAATAGCCAAGTACTTGATGTGATGTTAGATATGGATTCAGTTGCATTGCCAATTATTGCTAACTTTGGCATTGAATATCTTGAAGGAAATCGCGTTAAATTCACTAATAGCTCTCAAGTAAATCCGAATAAAGCGGTTAGTTATCTGTGGCAATTTGGCTTTGATAATAAAACTAGCCGTGTAAAAGAGCCTAGTATAATTGAGTACCCAGAAGGCGGTGGTCAGTTTGATGTATCTTTACAGGTTAGTTATGACGATAACAGTGACTTGGATACCAAATCAAATAAGGTTTATTTGGCGCCCATAGAACAGTGCCCAGCTAAAATCAGATATGCGGACAATGCAGGTGTTTTATATATAGATGAACTTAAATTGTTCAACTATAATACCGAGCTTGCAATATTACCTAGTGCCCCAGGTTATAATCCGCAAGGGTATAGCAAAGCTGTCTTAGAAAATTTCAGTATGGATCATAAGTCTAATTTGAGCCTTGAAGTCATGACTAATTTAATTCCGCGCTCTACAGCAGAGAGCCTATTAAACAATAGTAATCGTGGTATTCGCTTTACAATATGGCTAGATGAAAATCGCGATGGCGTTTTCAGTGCTGATGAATCAAGTTTTGGTAATGATCCCAATTATGATTATTGGCTGGACAACAGTACTTGTCGCACTCTCAATGACCAAGAGTATTGCCAGATTAAGGCCATCAAGTCTATCAATCTACCGCGACTGCCTTGGTATGATAGGTCGAAGAATTTTGACATTCGCGCAAAAATAGAAGAGCACCCACAGTATTCTTATAAAAAGGATGCGTGTAACTTGTTTGATTATGGGGAAATCCACGATCTCCAGCTCAAAGTTACACGATAAATATCACTAAATCGCTCGCAGTCATGTAGGCAAAGGTCACTTTGCCTACGAGCTACTTTGCATCACCATAAAAAAAGGAAACTTTATGAAACTTGTTAGCCTAGCAGTGATCGCTGCTTTGGGAGGGGCTTCGTTGTGTGCAACTGCTGCGCCAGTCCTATTTGAAAACCCAACAATTCAAACGATTGTCCAGCCGGATGCATCATTGAGTGAGTTTGAGCAGGTGAAACTTCGTTTAGGCCAGCACGGCTTAAACGAGAAAAATCGTCCGCATTTATTCAAGGTATTAAGAAATACTGAGCGCAAAAAAATGCAAGAAAAAGAGCAGGGCTTAGCCACAACTAGTTTGGCAGAGTCCTCAAATGCGATGTGTACAACTTCGGATCAAGTCTGCTCTTTCTTTAAAGACTTAGGCTTTAAAATTGCTACTGGGACGGATCAACAGGAGTATATATTCGTCTCTGCAATCAACAGCGAAGCAAGTTCTACCGTGTACACTTATATGGACTTGACTTTAGTTAATGAAAATAACCAACCTATCACCGTCCCTCGTGTTTTAGAGTACTTTGGCGAGGGGAGTAGTACACAAAAGCGCATGGATATTAGTTCAGTTGGAAAAGTGAATGAGGTCTTACCTAAGTTAATGGCAGCAGAGAGAATTTACGCCAATACATGGGTAGTGGTTGTGTATATTGATGCAACAGGTGCGGAAGTTACTGAGGCGAAACAGATGCGTATAGAGTATCCAAAAGAGACGATACTTGCTGAATTAGGCTATGTGAGATCGTATGCAACAGCCCGTGATTTACCAATGCAAGCTGCTATGCATGACCCTAACAATGAAATGTCTATTTTACCTAGTAGTAGCTATTACGATAGGATTGACAGATATGCACTTATCCAATATGACATTATAAACCCTAAAGATAAAAAAGAGATCAAAGACGATAAAACTCTAAACCGTATTAAGGTATGTTTAAACCGTCGTTATGACGACTGTGATATTGACGCTTATTATGACCCAGGCACCCCTAATGAGCAGGTAAAAGTGGTTGTTCCTTTCACAGGATACAGAGATATTCTGGGTAAAGTAACCAAGATTTACCGTCCTGATTGGTCGACAAAAAATGTTACTTATGATGATAAAGGCAACCCAAATTACATCATTAACCCAAAAGGTGAGCAGCCTTTTGGCCTCTATCATGGTTCTGAGATTTTTATTCAAACTAAAGAACTCGGGGGGGCCTCTGTTCTTGGTGCTGGATATCAAGGTTCTAATTATTTATTTTCAGATTACATCTCTTTAAAGCTTTTTAGAAAGCCAATTGGAAAACCAAAAGAAGGTCAGCCGCAAAAGTATATCGATGTTACTCGTTTATCCTGGAATATTCCTAGATCGAAAGGTATATTTGGCGATGCACGCCTCTATGGCCGTTATGAAGATGCACACTGGATCATGAACTTAGCGTTTGAAGTTGAGCAGCAGTTTGGACCAACAAAGCAAATTAGACACTTTGCCTATGTGATTGGAAGCCAAGATATGCCGAAACAGCAAACGTTTGTTGACATTGATCATCCACCGCTGCAAATGGTGTTCAGCTGTTTGGCAAAAGGGTCAAAAATTAAGCTTGCCAATGGTAAAGAGCTAGCAATTGAGCAGTTAAATGTAGGAGATACAGTGCTAGGTGCTAGCCAGTTTGCGCCAAATGTCCATATGCCACTAGAAATTAAGGATATTTCTATAGGTTCTGAGACACAGCCAATGGTCAAATTAACCACCGAATCAGGTAAAGAGCTTCTGCTTACTGAGTCTCACCCTGTTTTAACGCAAGCTGGTGTATCAGCTTGGGCTAATAAGGTTCAAGTTGGCGATCGCATTCGAACGAGTAATGGTCTTGAGTTGGTAAGCAAGGTAGAGGAAGTGAAGTACGATGACCACGTCTATAACCTTAAGTTGGCAAGAACAGCTGATGATCCTAACCATAGCCCTGGTGAAACCTTCTCTATGTTTGCAAATGGACTGCAAGTGGGCGATTTAGCAATGCAAACAGACAATGAGTTTGAAGAGGTTGTTGAAACAGAACAAGATGTTCTTAAGCGCATTCCTGAAGCGTGGCACAAAGATTACCTAAACAGCTTGAACAAATAGGACACAAATTAGCAGAGGCCTAATCTAGGCCTCTTCACGGAGTGAAAACAAATGAAAAAACATAATTTCATTAGCCTTGCGCTGGTTTTATCTGCAGTTCCAGCCATTGCTCAAGTATCAGATTCCCCACAGACGCTAAGTGAATTAAAAGCTTTATCAAGTGAGACAAAAAGCATTGATTTAGTGCCGCTTGGCACCGCCTATCAAAGCAAAGGGGATGTTTTATTAGGGCTTCAATCTGTGCAGGGCACAGCCGTTGAACACTTGGGTAATACCAATATCGATTTTCGAGTCGGTGTTGATTTAAGTTATGAGCAAGCACTAAAGCTGATTGACGGCAAAGTCGATGCTGGCTTTAAGTTTCCAGCGGTGCGTGTTGATGCTGGGGCAAATTACGCCAAAGATATCAGTGCGGATAGATACACAGGCACCTATAGCGTGTATTCATCAGTGAAGCCCAAGTCCCGTATTTTGATGCCAACAGGTGAAGATGGGTATCAACCAACACAGGCAGCAAAAGAATTGGCGCAAGCATATCCTGGCAATAAGGCTGCCAATTTAGGAGATGGCTTTGTTCAAGGATTTGCTTACGGTTCAAATGTGGTTATCAATATGAAAATTGAATACCGCAATGAGGAAGATAAACGCAATATTGGTGGTTACCTAAGTGTTGATTGGATTGGCAACATAAAAGTCGATGGTAAATTACAAAAGGTTGATGAAGAAAAGCGTCAGTCGGTAAAAATTTCGATCAGTGGTTATCAAAGTGGCGGCGATCCTAACCGTCTGTTAAATATTATTCCCAATGGCATCATGCGGTGTACTTTGCTTAATCCAGAGCCTTGTTTCAATTTATTTGAAGCTGCAGTCAATTACTTAAAGTCAGATTACATCAACCAGTTTGATACGTTAGATGATTACAACATCACTGAGAGCTATATCACTAGGTACCTAGATTCAGGAGCAGGCTTACAGCAATTGATCCCAGATGCAGGTTACACCCCAGTGAACTATTTGACTAAATTGGTCATTAAGGAATTAACTGCGCGCTGGATCGAAGAGCGCCTAACCTACCGTAGATCTAAAAATTTACAGCGTTACTATGCTGCACAATTCTCTCCAGAGCAGCTAGGGCAATTGCAGCAAATTGAGAACTCTAGCCGTGCCAATGCAAACTTATTCGCTGACATGGTTGACTACTGTGAGCGCAACCCAGAAGGTAATTATTGCATTGATTATGAAGCGGGCAATCTCACTTATTATCGAGATTACAGCGCGATCAGCGACGTATTAAAGTAAGGAAACCATCATGAATAAGCTAACAACGAGAACATATGTTTCGTCAATCGCGCTTGTTTCTTCATTACTGGCATTGGGCGCGCAAGCTCAAACACAAAAAGATGAATTAATACAACAAGCCCAATATAGTGAATTAGGCGATGTACTCACGCCTGCTGAAGCACAGGGTCGTTTTGCTTGGTTAAATAAGTGCTATGACGGCTTATTGGTTGAAATGTGGGAACAAATGTTCGATACGCGGGAAATCATTCCAAAAGACCAAAAAATTCAGCAGCTGAGGGAACTTTGGTTGTCCCAGGAAAAAGTGGCGGCGGGGCAAGCTCAATATGTTACTTTCGCGAATGAAGACTTTACTAACCCATATGAATGGACTGCTGGAACAAGTGAAAATCAAGCATGTACTATTATGCCTCCAGAATATCAAGCGGTAGCGTTGAAAACAACAGTATTAAAGCATAAGTACTGTGAAAATAAGAGTTATAACAGTGAATGGGAGTGGATTGAAAGTGTTAAGGTCGACGGCTTTGAACATGTATCTGGTTCTCATAACCATACAATGGTTTCAGGAAAAGCATTGACATTATCCGCCAACAAGCGCACACAATTTACAATTACGCCAGGCAAAATTATACCAGAGTACCCAGGTTATTTTGCATTACGAGCTTGGGTTGATTGGAATCACAATGGTACATTTGAAAGCAACGAAATGATACATCACTCAACTGGCGAAGGGGTATTTGAATTTACCCATGATATACCTACAGATGTACCTAAAGGCATTACTGTCATGCGTTTGGCTTTGGATGCAGGTGGTGGTTTCAACAACGCATGTACACGCATTCAATATGGCGAAGTTGAAGATTACCTGGTAACAGTTCGTTAAGGAAAGATGATATGAAACCTATTTATTTATCAGTTATTGCGATGGCATTAACTGGGCAAAGCGTCGCAGCACAGACATCCGCTTCAGATGTTTCAAGCTCAAACTTATCAGGCTCTGTGATCTCAGGACTAATTAACGATCATGTTGCGATTGGTACGGCGTATGACAGTCAAAAGAAGCGTTTTCTCAATGTGCAGCCGGTATCAGGGGTGATTGATGAAACCTTTGGAAACACAGAACTTAAGTTCAAAACCGGCATAGATATGAGCTACGATGACATGCTCAATACGCTGAACGGCAGCGTGGATGTCGATGTCAATTTCCCTGTTGTGCGCGTATCTGCGGGTGCCTCTTTAGCAAAAGAAATGGCGTCTAGCACGTATTCCAGTTCCTATACTTTCAGTGCGGCAAGCACACCTAAAAAGCGTTTGTTCTTACCCAAAAATCAAAATCAGGGCTTTGTGTTGTCACAAGTGGGTAATGACATTGCGAACAATCACCAGACAAAGCTTCAGACCTTGGTGGGCGATGAGTTTGTTACTGGCGTTGAATACGGCGCGAGTGTGCTAGTAAACCTTAAAATAGATTACGGGAGCAACAAAGATAAATCAGAGATTGGTGGTTATCTCGACGTTGATTTGTATGGCGGTATTTTTAAGGTTGGTGGTCAGCTTAAATATCTTAAAGATGAAACTAAGTCATCGGTAAAGATTACAGTTCGTGCAGTACAGCAAGGGGGAGATCCTAAGCAATTATTGAGCGTGATCCCAAATAATATCATTACTTGTTCGTTAGATAATCCAAAGCCATGTTTTGATATGTTTTATGAAGCGGTTAAATATTCAAAAACAGGCTTTAATTCACAGTTGAATAGCTTGAGCGATTATAACGTTGTACGTTATTACACCACACGCTATGAAAACTCGTCACTGGCCCTGCGCAATTTGGTGCCGGAATACCAGATTGTACGCAATGCGACTAAGTGGTTGATAAGTGAGTTGGAAGACGATTTTAAACAAGCAATCTTAGATGAGCAACGTGCCGAAAAGCTACTCAATAGCTATTATGCATATCTACCAGAAGGCCAGCGGGTATCGGTCGAACGCATTAAAGATCTTGCTTATGATAATGCATGGTTCTTCTTTAATGCAGCTCAGTTTTGCCGCGATAACCCGTTTGGATATGCATGCGAGAATAAAGTACAAGAGATGAAAAGTGCCTGTGTGCAGCGCGGTAAAGCTTGCCCTGCAAGTTATAACGTGACCGATTTACAGTTGCCTAGCACAGGTAAACAAGATTGGAAGCAGTGTGAGCTTGCTAGACAAGAGGCTGTTCGTTCTGGAGTCGTGACCGAGGAAGAAAGTGCACGTTTTCGTAATCTACGTTGGGCACCTACCTTTATCGATGTCAACGCACCAGCACGTGGGATCATCAATTGGCGCCTATGTGAAGGGGCGTTAAGCACTTATGGCAATGCCTTTGCCCAATAATCTGAAGAAAGCCGTATAGTTTTTAGTCTATACGGCTTGTTTCAAGGAGCGGATATGAAAATCTACTTGGCAGCCATTGCTTTGTTGTCTTGTTTAGCTCATGGCAAGGTGTATTACAGTGAAAAAATTACAGCATCGGATCTGGGGAAGAGTTTCAATTTTAACAGTCACACTGTTGAACAGCCTTGCTTGCGAGGAGATGTTCAATATCATCCAAGCTTATCTGGTCGCTTAAACTATTTTCAAAGAGTCGATGAAACGTTAATTCGGCGTCGCACATTTGGTGAAGTACATGGCGGGGTCAATCTCTTTATAATCGCTGGTAGCGTATCGACTTCCATGACACACCGTAATGCGACTGACAGCTTGTCATTGACTTCACAGTTACATCTTGAGTTTGAGGAAGGGTATGACACGCTGGAAAATCGCACATTAAATAATAATATAGATATTGGAAACTGTGGTCATAGTTTTATTTATCAAGTGAACTACGGTCGAGATCTTTTTGTAAATACCAGGCTTCACTTTAAAACTGAAGAAGACTACAAACGCTTTGTAATTAAGGTCAAGATCCGTTTATTGTTCTTTAAAAAAACTTTTACCAAAGTTAAGGAGATTGAAAAGTATGCAGAGAATGCTGTTTTTAGCGTAGACGTGAATTCTAATGGACCGCTACCTGTTAGGTTACAAAAGCAACTCAATGAACGGCCGACTTATTGTAGTGGTAGTAATATAAGTCCCTGTCTGGATACTCTACATGAATTGGTTTCGTATACTTTTGATAATGATGGGTTAGCAAAAGATTTAGACTCATTAGAAAAGGTGCCTCGCAGCTTTGTCGTAAAAAGTTTCCAAGACTCTGGTCATTATGGCGCACAAGATTGGGTAGCCAGCCGGACTACCGAAGATGAGATGATTTGGCGACGAGCGGATAGCTACTATGGCAGAGCGGTACGTGATTTAGAGCGTGCAAAAGCGTTTTTACAAGTCGCGACAGATGACGAAAAAGTGCAAGCACAAATTGATTATGATCAAGCAGTAATAAAGTTAGCTGATGCAGAAGCACTTAAATCTCGCTGTTTTGAAAATCCACTTCTATCAGAGTGCCTTAGCCTTTAGCTTAGGCAATTTACAGAGGCTAGTCATAGCCTCTGTGGCTCAAATATCAGACCAAAATACTTTCTATTTTTTGTAACGCGCTATTAACATGCTTGGAGGCACAAGATATACTGGTTATGGCAGTGATGTCTTTTGATATTACTGAATTATATATATCAAGGAGCTGATATGAAAAAGTTGATTTCTACATTATTGATCACACTTGCGTTGCCGTTGGAGGCCAACCAACTCGATTATTTTTGGGATTTTGGTGACGGTACAGTCTCACATCTCGCTGAACCTGAACATCAATATGACGCTGTCGGGATTTATTTAGTTAAAAGGCAAGTTTATCAAAATGGCGTTTTGATTAAAGAGAGCGAAAAAGAGGTTGATTTAGTCACTCCAAAGATTGTTGAGCTAGACATTACCTTGCCTGAGCTAATTACTGAAGAAGAGCAAACTCAAATCACGGCACAGTTAATTACAAGTGAGCCATTGGAGGCAATTCGATACCAATGGTACTTAGATGAACAGCCACTTAGTGATGCGTTAAGTGAGCCGGTGTTAGACCACGTATTTAGTGAAGCCGGAACATATGTACTGGCATTGAACCTGCTATGGGAGCAGGCGACTGTAAAGTCACTTAAGGTTGATATTCTTGTTGAAGAGCAAACAGATCCGGGCGATGGTGATACAGACCCAGGTGATGGTGATACAGATCCAGGCGATGGTGATGCAGACCCAGGCGATGGTAATACAGACCCGGGCGATGGTGATACAGACCCAGACGGTGGTGACAAAGCCCCAAGCGATGGTGACAAAGTTCCTGATGATGAAGGTGGCGACGATGGTGATACACCCGATAGTAACAAATCACCAGATAGCGGTAGCACCGATGACACTGCCAGTAATCGTGTCGAGCAAAGCAGCGGAGGAGGCAGCTTAGGCATTGTGAGCTTGCTCGGTTTATTATGCTTTGCCCTTCGAAGACGAAAATAAATGAGAAAAACCGCCTTTTTGGCGGTTTTTTTATACACAATATTTAATCTATCTATAAGCGAAGTTTGTAGACTCGCCTTATATCTCCTTCCCTTTTTATGCATTATTTAACCTTATTTTCAGGTTTTTTTGGTGGTCTTGTTTTTAAATTTAGTATCCGATCACGTATTGTTGAAAATTTTATGCTTGATCTGTGCTTTTTGGACGTGCTAAAACATAATTAATACATCAACAGGTACGATTGCTCACAATGAAAAACATTATGTTACTGACAACTTTGCTTAACCTCTTACTGATTAATTTAGATAAGGGCGGGGCTTAGTTGCGTGTATGAGCAACCAAATAGCAAACCCCGCCAACGAGCGGGGTTTTTTATTTTGCGCGAGCGAGGAAATAGGAATGCAGGACAAGGTTTGGATTTTTGATACAACGTTAAGAGATGGCGAGCAAGCACTGAAAGCGAGCTTGACAGAAGAAGATAAGATTCAGTTAGCGCATACCATAAGTCGACTGAATGTCGATGTGATGGAAGTGGGCTTCCCAGTGTCGAGTCCTGCTGATTTTAGAGCCGTTCAGCGTATTGCGCACGAAGTTAAGGGGCCTGTTATATGTGGCTTAGCTCGTGCTATGCCAAAAGATATTGAAGCCTGTGGATTGGCATTGCAAGGGGCCGAACGACCTCGTATCCATACCTTTATCGCGACTAGTCCGCTGCATTTAGAGCATAAATTACGCAAGTCTTTAGATGACGTCATCGATATGGCGGAGCGCTCAATCAGACAAGCTTTACAGTATACCGATGATGTTGAGTTTTCTTGTGAAGATGCTGGCCGCACGCCATATGCTGATTTATGTAAGGTGGTTGAACGTGCTATTAAAGCGGGCGCGACGACCATCAATATACCTGACACAGTGGGCTACACCACGCCTGATGAGTTTTCAGCCATTATTCACCATTTGCGCAACAACGTGCCAAATATTGATAAAGCGAGATTGAGTGTGCATTGCCACAATGATCTTGGTTTAGCGGTTTCAAATTCGATTGCCGCCGTGCAAGCAGGCGCGAGACAGATTGAATGTACTATCAACGGAATTGGGGAGCGTGCAGGGAATTGTTCACTGGAAGAAGTGGCGATGATCATGAAGATGCGTGAAGACCATCTAAAAGTACAGACAGATATTCGCAGTGAAGAAATTTATCGCGCGTCTCGCCAAGTAGCGACAATTTGTAATATGCCGGTACAGCCAAATAAAGCCATTGTAGGCGAAAATGCGTTTGCGCACAGTTCAGGAATTCACCAAGACGGCGTTTTAAAGGCGCAAAATACTTATGAAATTATGGCACCTGAAATGGTCGGCGTGCCGAATAACCAACTAAACATGACCTCTCGTTCTGGCAGGCACGTCATCGAACACCGTTTATCAGAGCTTGGTTATCAATCACATGATTACGATATGGACCAGCTTTATACCAGCTTTTTGGAGCTGGCAGATCAGAAAGGCACAGTGTACGACTACGACCTAGAAGCCATGATTTATTTTAATAAACTTGCCGAACAAGATGAGTTCTACCAGTTACAGTTTGTCAACGCGTCTTCTAATTCTCAGTCCATTGCCAGTGCGACTGTGGGCATGAGCCTAGGCGGAGAATTAATGCAGGAAGCCGCGACGGGTAACGGCCCTGTCGAAGCCGCATTTTTAGCGATTGAGCGGATCACAGGTCAAGCTGTAGAGATGATTGAATATAACCTTGAGGCGACAGGCCAAGGCGCGAGCTCACTTGGTCAGGTAAACATCATTGCAAAATGTGATGGTCGTCAATATCACGGCGCGGGTCTTGCTGCTGATGTCGTTGAAGCATCAGCGCGAGCCATGATCCGTGTTTACAACTTAATCGATAGGGCGCGAAAAGTGTCTAACCTTAAACAACAAAGGAAAGCAGGATGAGTCAAAAAAGTTATCAAGTTGCAGTCTTGGCAGGCGATGGCATAGGCCCAGAGGTAATGGCTGCTGCCCAGCGTGTGCTTGAGCGCGTGAGTGAAGAATTTGCGTTTCAATTAAATTTGGTTCATCAAGCCATTGGCGGTGCTGCAATCGATGAATTTGGTGAGGCATTACCAGCACATACACTGTCTGCATGTGAGCAAGCCGATGCCATTTTATTTGGTTCTGTAGGGGGCCCGAAATGGGCTGATCTGCCACCGGAAAAACAGCCGGAGCGTGCATCTTTATTACCACTTAGAAAGCACTTTGGCCTATTTTGTAACCTTAGGCCTGCGCAGCTTTTACCAGCTCTGAGCGCTGCATCTCCACTGCGTGAAGACATTAGTGCACAAGGGTTTGATATTTTATGTGTGCGAGAACTGACAGGTGGGATCTACTTTGGTGAGAAAGGCCGCCAAGGCAGTGGTGACAGTGAGTTTGCTTTCGATACACAAAAGTACAGCCGTAAAGAAATTGAGCGCATTGCACGTTTTGCGTTTGATGCTGCACGTTTGCGTCGTAATCATGTTACATCGGTTGATAAATCAAATGTTTTAGCATCCAGCGTACTATGGCGAGAAGTCGTGATTGAAGTCAGTCAAGACTATCCTGATGTGACACTTGAGCATATCTATATCGATAATGCGGCCATGCAGCTGGTGAAGCAACCTAGTCAGTTTGATGTGCTTTTATGTGACAATTTATTTGGCGATATATTGTCCGATGAATGCGCCATGATCACCGGTTCTATGGGACTATTACCGTCAGCGAGTTTAAATCAGTCTGGGTTTGGTTTGTACGAACCTGCAGGTGGCTCAGCCCCTGATATTGCAGGTAAGGGTATTGCAAATCCTATCGCACAAATCTTAAGTGCCGCATTAATGCTGCGTTATTCATTGGGTGAAGATGAGGCAGCCAGACGCATTGAAAAAGCCGTCGCAGAAGCCGTGGCACAAGGGGTGGGCACGCCAGATATATATCCACAGGCAGGGTATACCACGCAAGATGTTGCGCAAGCGATAGTTGATCGTATTTAAGATTCGTTTTTAAAGGAAGGATGTAGCAAGTGGCACAGACTTTATACGATAAGATTTGGCAATCCCATGTGGTTGCGCAAATTAATGAACAGACTGATTTACTGTATATCGACAGGCATTTAGTGCATGAGGTGACGTCCCCGCAAGCATTTGCTGGTCTGAGAGAGAAAAATCGCCCAGTACGTTGTCCAGAAAAAACTTTTGCGACTATGGATCACAACGTATCAACCAAAAGCCGTTCGATTGATGCGGCCAGTGAAGTGAGCAAAAATCAACTTCAAGCGCTGGCAAATAATTGTGCTGAATTTGGTGTCGAGCTTTATGATTTGGAATCGATTAATCAGGGGATTGTTCATGTCATGGGGCCTGAGCAAGGGATCACATTACCCGGCACAACCATAGTATGTGGTGATAGCCATACGTCGACCCATGGTGCTTTTGGGGCATTAGCACATGGTATCGGTACCTCAGAAGTAGAACATGTTTTGGCAACGCAAACACTGCAGCAGAAAAAAGCGAAGTCACTCAAAATTCAGATCAACGGTTTACTGCGACCAACCGTCACCGCAAAAGACTTAATTATGGCCGTGATCGGTGAGCTCGGCACAGCTGGTGGTACCGGTTATGTTGCAGAGTTTTGTGGCACAGCCATCGAAGCCTTGTCGATGGAGTCACGTATGACGCTTTGCAACATGAGCATAGAAATGGGTGCAAAGGCCGGTCTAATAGCCCCTGATGAGATAACTTACGCCTATTTGCAAGGGCGTCCTTTTGCGCCAAAAGGTGACGATTTCACTCACGCCGTTGCGTATTGGAAAACGCTGCATTCAGATGAGGGGGCGCAGTTTGATCGCGTGGTTGAAATGGATGCTGAGGACATACAGCCTCAGGTGACGTGGGGCACGAGCCCCGAGCAAGTGATTGGCATTGATGAGCTGATCCCAAATCCGGATGAAGAGCAAGACCTTATCAAAGCTGACTCCATGCGGTCAGCACTGCGTTATATGGGGCTTGAAGCTGGGCAGAGGTTATCTGATGCTAAAGTTGACACGGTATTCATTGGCTCTTGCACCAATAGCCGTATTGAAGACTTACGTGCTGCCGCAAAAATAGTTGAAGGTAAGAAAGTCGCCCAAGGTGTAGAAGCGCTGATAGTACCGGGTTCGGGTTTAGTAAAGCAACAGGCTGAGCAAGAAGGGCTGGCTGAGATTTTCATGGCTGCGGGCTTCGAATGGCGTGAACCGGGTTGTTCTATGTGTTTGGCGATGAATGACGATAGATTAGGCGCTGGCAAACGCTGTGCATCCACGTCGAATCGTAACTTTGAAGGCCGGCAGGGTCGGGGCGGACGTACCCATTTGGTTAGCCCGGCAATGGCGGCTGCGGCGGCAATCGCAGGTCGATTTACTGATATTCGAGGAGCGCAAAGATGAGTAAGTATCATAGTGGGTTAATGGCGCCATTGGATAAAAACAACGTTGATACTGACCAAATTATCCCTAAGCAATTTTTAACGTCAACGAGTCGAGATGGTTTTGATAAAGCACTTTTTTATGATTGGAGGTACCTAGACAATGGCGAGTCTGATCCAGAGTTTGTGTTGAATTTTGAGCGCTATCAAGGTGCTACGGTCTTATTGACTCGGGACAACTTTGGCTGCGGTTCGTCTCGAGAGCATGCGCCTTGGGCACTTAAGCAATATGGCTTTAGTGTGATCTTGGCAGAAAGTTTTGCAGACATTTTCTTCAATAACTGTGGCAACAACCAGATGCTGTGCGTGGCATTGCCAACTGAGGTGTTAGATGGTTTATTTGCTGTGTGTGAAGCGCACCCGCAAGTACACATAGAGATTGATCTTGAAAACCAAGTGATTTGTAGCGAGCACTTTGCTGATATTCCCTTTGAGGTCCGCTCGGATATTAAGGCGAGGTTACTCAGTGGTTTAGATTTTATTGGAGAAACAGAGCAGCTTAATCACTATATTGATGCCTTTGAGCAAAAGCTACAGGCTGCAAGGCCGTGGCAATAATTCTTGAGTTCTAAACCAACCATCGCATTTTTTTGCCATTATGCCAAAGGCGTTCTAGTCTTTGGCTTTTCATATTTAGGAACATTTCGATGAATAAGTTTACAGCTTCTTTATTAGCTGCTGCGACCGTAATCGCCAGTAGTGCTGCTATCGCTCGCCCTGCGCCACTTGTCTCTATTCCAACTCATGATGCTTTTTTTGATAAAATAAAAGCGCATTGTGGAAAAGCATATGAAGGCAAAGTGACATTAGATAATCAGGGCCCTAGCGCATTTAGCGAAGAGCGGCTGGTTATGCATGTTCGTCGTTGTAACGAACGTGAGTTGCAAGTTCCATTTCATGTTGGTAAAGATGCGTCGCGCACTTGGATCATTACAAAAACAGGCAGCGGTCTGAGTCTTAAACACGACCATCGCCATAAAGATGGTAGCGATGATAAATCGACTATGTATGGTGGCCACACTGTCGATGCCGGTTTTGACAATGTGCAATCATTCCCAGCTGATCAATATTCAAAAGAGCTGTTCATTAAGCATGCGATTCCACAATCAATGGGGAATACATGGCAGATGTTTATTTATGATGACAAGTTTACTTACCGCTTGATACGTCAAGGACGTGAGTTTAGAGTTGACTTTGATTTAACTAAACCAGTTAAAGCGCCAAAAGCACCATGGGGATATCAAGACTAATCTTGGTGTCATCAGCCAGCACCTTATACTTGGATGCTGGCCTTAAATCAGTTATTTTTCCTCTTTTACACATTTCACTTCAACGCGCAGATCAGGCTGATATGGGCGAGGGTAAGTTGGTAAGCGATCAAATTTTTGTACGCCTCCGTGCAATAATATTTGTGGTTTGACACCACCGCACAGCTTTTGACTATGACGCAATAAAAACACACTTTGTTGCAAAAAATGCGCGTAAGAATCCGATTTTATCTGTAAGTAATAATGGTCATCGTTATACTTAATCTGTTCGTAATGCACTTTGTGATCAAAATCATAGTATTTTTCAGTAACGCCGAGTTTGTTTGGCGTGAAGTTACAGGCACTGAGCAAGCTAAGAGATATAATAGTGAGTATTTTTACGGCGACATTATTCGTTAAAGTGTTGCGAGGCTGCATATTTACATCAAACCATTGATAAAGCATTATTTACTAATTGTATCAAAAGGGGCGGCAATTGTTAGAACGTATAAAGCTATTTTTGAATAAATTCGATTCACAACCTGAGCATCCTGCACCAGTTGATTTTGCAACAGCGTTGGGTGCCTTGATGGTTGAGGTGATGAGGGCTGATAATGATATCGCCTCTGATGAGTTAAAGATGATAACTAAGTTGTTGCAGCAGCACTGTCAGTTATCAGCCGATAGCAGTGATCTTATCTGTAGCAAGGCACAGCGACTGGTTAATGAAGCAATTGATTTACATCGTTTTGTGAAGGTCGTTAATGACAATACCAGTGAAGAAGCTCGTATTGAAGTGATTGAGTTGCTATGGATGGTTGCATTTGCAGATGGCAAGTTAGATCCACAAGAAGACTATACTGTACGTAAATTAGCAGGTTTGATGTACGTAGCGCATGGCGACTTTATTGCCGCCAAGCTCAATGTAAAAAACGTTTTGGGGCTACCAGATTAGTGAGCAACTGCACCTGCTTGCAGTTCGTTCTGACAAGATTGTATGGCTTCTTTAATCATAAAGTTCACTAACGTCGGTGAAATATGGTACATCTTGGCAATTTCTTTTTGTTTCAAACGACCATCGCGGTAAAAACTAACCACGTTTTGATGGCGTTTAGACAGTTTACCAATGGTGCTATTCACCTTGTCTGATAGTTGCGCATCAATATACTTTTCTTCAAGATTTGAGCTCTCGTCATCAAACTGTTCAGTTTGAATAGACTCTAAGTCCACTAAAGACTCACGAGTTTGTTTTCGGATCATATCAATGGCAATATTTCTCGCAACTTGATAGCAATAGCTTTTGGTATTTTTGACCTGACAATCTTGGCATTTAGACATACCTGACAAGCGTAAAAACGTATCTTGTAGGGCATCCTCAGCCAGATATGGGCAGCGTAAGATGTTATTCAAATAAGCCAGTAATTTTGCCTCATTCTCAGCAATCACTTTAGACCACTTGTTGCACAGCTGCACTGTATTCACTCCTATTTGTCTTGAAAGTTGATCCGTAATAGATAATGCGAATTATTATCACTATTATGTTATTTTGATCTTCTATTAACAGTCAAGTATTTTGTGCGGCTTTGATAATTAAACGAAAATTAACCGTGAATTAATTTTGACTCTGTTTGCTTAACTTTAATTGCTTATTTTGCAACAAATAATCTTGTTATTTTCTTTGGTTTTTTGCGGTTTGTATCGTCTTGAGTGCACGGGTTTAAATTTTCGAAGCGTTTAAGAACTTAAGGAAAGTTATGAAGTTAAAATCTACATTAGTCCCAATTTTGGCGGCATGTGCCATAACTGGTATTCATTTCGGCGCAGAGGCGAGTACATCGTCCATGAGTCTGAACGAAGATGTCAAGATCACACGTACCGAGCATGGTATTCCGCATATTCAAGCGAAATCTTTATTTGGCTTAGGCTATGGTAATGCGTATGCGCAAGCACAAGATCATGCCTGTATTTTGGCGGATGGTTATGTGCGTGTTAAAGGCGAGCGTGCCAAGTATTTGGGCCCGCATAAAAACGGCCAAGATAACTTTTTTGTTAGCCTAGATTTAGGCTATAAAATTATTGACTTACGCGGTCGAGTTGAGCGTGAATATGCCAATCTTTCAGCAGATACGCGAGCACTTGCAGAGGGTTTTGCAGCAGGTTATAACCAGTATCTACAAGATGTAAATCTGGGTAAAGCGACATTGGCGCCAGCATGTGATGGTAAAGCCTGGGTGCAACCCATTGAAGGCGTAGATGTCGTTGCGTCAGTATTAGCGTCTGCAGTTCAAAATAGCATTGGTCGTTTATTGGTACAAATTCTTCAAGCAAACCCGGGGACAGGCACAGAGTGGCTTCCAGTGATTGCGAAACAAGAAAGTGAGGCGCCACAGCCTTGGTTAATGGCAAACAACACGAATTATAAGCCAAAGCAACTTACACAGGGCTCAAATGGTTGGGCATTGGGTCATGAAGTAACTGACAATGGCCGCGGTTTATTACTTGCAAACCCGCATTTCCCATTTAATGGTAACCTGAGATTTTGGGCAAACCATGCCAGTGTAGAAGGCGACTTTAGTACCATGGGTGCGTCAGTGGTGGGTGTACCTGGGATTGTGAATATCGGTTTTAACCAGAACATTGCTTGGACACATACCTACTCAGCTGCACGTCATGAAGTCATCTATCAGCTTGAGCTAAACCCTGCAAACCCGCTGCAATATAAATTTGACGGTCAATGGCAAGATATTGAGAAGAAACAGGTTAATGTTGATGTCTTAACGCCAATGGGTGTGATCACCATGAAGAAAGACTACTTCACGACGCCAATTGGTTATGTGCTTGAAGATCAGAAAAACTTCAAGTGGGATGACAAAAATGCCTATGTTGTGCGTGATACCAACTTAAATAATTTGGAAGGGATTGACCACTGGTTGGCAATGAACCGCGCTAATAACCTAGATGAGTTCATTGATACCTTTAAAACGCTAGATGGTTTGGCGTTTAACAATACCCTTGTGGCAGATAATCAAGGTGAAGTGTTCTACATCGATGATTCTAACGTACCGGATTTGTCTGCGATGGGTGAAGAGCTGCTGCGTTCACATCCGGTGATTTCACAAGTGTATAAAAACACGCGTATGGCTGTTTTACCGGGTACTAGCAGCGCATTGGTCTACCAGCAAGAAATTCCGTACGAGCGTGCACCTAAATTACGTCGTCAAGATTATGTACAAAATGCCAATAATTCATACTGGTTAACGAACCTAAATGAAAAATTGACAGGCTACTCGCCGCTGTATGGCCATACTGATTATAAGCAAACACGTCGCACGCGTTATAACTTAAACTTACTGCGTTTTGCCCGCGGTGCAGATGGTAAATTTGACCGTCATGAATTAGAAAGCATCGTCACAGGTACCAGCGCGTCGTTTGAACTTTACAAACCAACAGTGATGGCTGCATGTGCATTTTATGCAGGTCAAACGCTTAAAGTGACTGATACTTTAAGTATGCCTGTCGATCCAGCATGTCGTGCATTTGCAAAATGGGATGGCAAATTTAATGCAAACTCGGTGTCTGCGCCACTTGCAAAAGAGTTCTTTAGCTTATTGGAAGATGAGAACTTACTAGTGCAATTTAATCCAGCATTTCCTGCTGTGACGCCAAGTATTGTCAAAGCGGACAAAGCAACTTTGGTTAAGTTATTGGCTGCAAGTAAGCACCTTGAAAATGCAGGCTTCGCCATTGATGCACCATTGGGTGAGTTACAGTATTTGCAAAAGGGTGACCGCCGCATCCCTTGGCCAGGCGCTGAGCACAACAGTGGTGGCTTTAATATTTACTCAACAACCAATGCGATGGATCTGACCTCATTTGCACCACAGTTAGCGCCGCCGTTAAAAGAAGTGTTAAACGAAAACTGGACGGTGAGCACTGGCTTGAGTACAGATGGTTATCCAATCAACTATGGTTCTAGCTGGATGATGGTGGTCGGCTTTGATCAGCACGGTCCACAAGCCCGTGGTCTGTTGACTTACTCACAGAGTAATAATCCAAATTCACCACACTTCTCTGATGCCAGTGAACACTATGCTGCTGGCAAAGGATTGATTGATTTGCCGTACACAGATGCACAGATCAAGCAAAATAAAGTCAGTGAAATCACACTTAGCGTGAAAAAAGACTAAAAATCCTAGACTGTCGCGCGTCACAGTGGCGACAGTCTAATTTTTGGAAAAATGTGATGAGCTTTGACAACGAAAATGGCACTTTTAAAGTAATCATTAACCACGAAGAACAATACTCTTTATGGCCGAGTTATAAGACGATACCCGGTGGCTGGCAAGACACAGGTGTTAGTGGCGATAAAGCAACTTGCCTTGAACATATCAAAACCCATTGGACTGATATGCGCCCGTTAAGCTTACGCCAAGCTATGGCGCAATAGGTCAGGCCAATAAGTGAAATTGAGTCAGATAATCAGTGAGTTAGGCAAGCCCACACACTGACATTATAGACTCAACTATCACGTCACATTGCGATCAGGCGGACTCCCGCCATAAAACACTCAATTACTTAAGCGCATTAAGCATTCTCTCGACATAGTGTGAGCGGTAAAAGCACCAAACACGATGCGCATTGCTAGTTATATCTCATGGAGTAAATCATGAACGCCATTACCATCATGGATCATTTAGCGCAGCATGTTGCGCAGCAGCCAGACAAAACGGCGCTGGTATGTGTTGATAAAAAAGCACACACACCATGGAGCTATGGAGAGCTGTATGCACAGAGCTTAATGGTGGCCAGTCATTTAAAAAATCACGTTGTGGCAGGTGACAGAGCGCTGATCTTGATGGATACCGGCATTGAATATGTGACCAGCTTTTTAGCTTGTCAGTATTTAGGTGTGACCGCTATTCCGAGTTTTCCACCAGAGTCGACCAAAGCCCAGCATATTGCACGTACTGTGGGTATTGCAGAAGATTCAGAAGCAGCACTTGTGCTAACAACAGCACGCTATACTGCCACCGTCGAGGCATTGGTTGAGCAAGTCCATGGTAGTAAAATGCTGGTGATTGACGAGTTTTGTGAGCAAATTGAAGACGTTGAGCGCTACTGTGCTAAAAGTGATGACATTGCATTTTTACAATATACCTCAGGCTCAACGGCAAAACCCAAAGGGGTGATGGTGAGTCATGGCAACCTGATTGCCAATGAAAAAGCCATTGCTGAGGGCCTTGAGATCAGTCGCGATGATACCATAGTGAGCTGGTTGCCGCTGTTCCATGATATGGGCTTGATTGGTGGGCTACTACAGCCTATTTACTCGGGCTTTAAATTGATCTTGTGCTCACCGCGTTATTTTATGGAGCGCCCAGCACGCTGGTTGCAGCTGATTTCCGAATATCGCGCAACCATCAGTGGCGGTCCTGATTTTTCTTATCGCCTTTGTATTGAGCGCATTAAAGACAAGCAAATTGCAGACATTGATTTGAGCAGTTTACGGGTGTTTTTCTCCGGCGCAGAACCTATTCGTCACGACACTTTACTGAATTTTGCCGACAAATATGCAGCTCTGGGTTTCGATAGTAACGCGCTTTATCCTTGTTATGGTCTTGCCGAAGGTACTTTATTTGTGACTGGCAGTATTCCTGCACAGGGCGCGGTTATCAAGGCATTTGATAATCAAGCATTGGCATCGGGTAAAGCAGTGTATCAGCAGGTTGCCGATACCCGTGATACTGAAGAATATGGTCATCAGGTTGGGTGCGGCGTATCAGCCAGTGAACACCAAGTGCGAATCACCTGCTCATCTAGTTTTGATGAAGTTGCAGAGGGCGGCATTGGTGAGATCTGGGCGAGCGGTCCAAGTATTGCACTTGGGTATTGGCGCAATGATAAAGCCACGCAAGAGACATTTGTAGAGCATGCTGGCAAGCGTTGGCTGCGCACAGGAGATGTTGGTTACATTCATGATGGTCAACTTTACATCTCTGGTCGCCAAAAAGATTTGATCATCATGAATGGTCACAATGTCTATCCACAAGATATTGAGCGCGCAATTGAAGGCGCTATCAGTTTTGTGCGTCAAGGCCGCGTTTCGGCATTTCCGGTACCAAGTGAAGAAAGTGGCGAGGGCATAGGTATTGCCATTGAAACCGCCAATGTGTATCGCAATGAGGTGCCAGCGCAACAAAGCGCAAAAATTATCAGAGATTTCATCATTGAGCAATTTGGTCATTGCCCTGAGCTGGTGGTGCTATTAGATCAAGGCGGATTGCCAAAAACCTCCAGCGGTAAATTACAGCGCAGCGCGTGCATGAAATTACTCAATGAGGAAAAGTTGGCGACTTACGGGGTATTTAACCTCGCTCAATTACAGCAACTATCCATCAGTCATGGCGGTGAAGACCAGCAAGACTGGGATACCCTCACACATACCTTAGCTGAGTTGTGGCAAGAAGTCCTTCGCTACCCTGTGAACAGCAATGATGCCGATTTTTTTGCTTTAGGTGGCAGCTCAATTAAGGCTGCTTTGCTACTAGCAAAAGTACAAGAGACATGCGAGTGCCAAATTGATCCGACAGCGGTATTTGCAGCGCATAAATTTGCTGATTTTTGTCAGCTAGTACGAGAGAGTATCAATACTAAAGCACATCAAGTGGCGATCCCTGCACTGGCCCGAACCGCTTATCCACTGAGTGCGCAGCAACAAAGACAATTGTTCTTATGGCAACTTGAGCCTACGAGTAGCGCATATCATATTGGCGCCAGCCTAACGCTGCATGGGAATGTCATCGACACGCACTTACAAACTGCGCTAAAACAGGTGTTAGAGCAGCAAGGGGCCTTGAGACATGCGTATGTGAAAGATCAAAACGGACAGTGGCAGCAGCGCTTAACCGAGCAGCAGCTGAACTGGCAGTCGCTTGATGTGACTGGGCAGTCTGACGCGGAGATTACAGCATGGATTGAGGCATTTTATCAGCAACCATTTGCGCTGGAAAAAGGCGAAAACTTCAGAGCTGCACTGTTAAAGCGCGCAGAAGGTCGCTTTGAGTTGGTACTAGTGATGCACCATATCGCCAGTGATGCGTGGAGTTTTGACCTTCTCCTTGCGGATATTAGCCGCACTTATCAGTCGCTTGCTGAGGGTAAGACGTTAACTCACATACTGCCGGCGATTAATTATGGTGATTTTGCCGCTTGGCAGCAGCAGTGGCTATCCAGCGCCGATGCGCAAAGTCAGCTAGTGTACTGGCAGCAATTGTTGCAAGACAGTGATGATGAAGAGTTACTGACGCCGCAGCATATCAGGCAACCTAACGGCCCTGCGCCGATGCAAAGTCAAACACTGCAACTGTCTTATCAAGAGGTTGAACAGCTTCAAGCGCTTGCGCATCGCCATGGCGCAAGTTTATTCATGTTATTACTCAGTAGCTTGCAGGTGTTTTTCTATCGCTATGCTGGCAAGCGCACGCCGCGCATTGGCGTGCCGGTGGCGAATCGCCGCTATTCAGAGTTACATTCTTTGGTGGGTTTTTTCATCAATACTCTGGTTCAGCGCAATGTACTGTCTGCACAGCAAAGCTTTGTTGAGGTGTTAGCGGCAACCAAAGAGCAGGTGATTGCAGCACAACAAAATCAGGATTTACCGTTTGAAAAATTAGTTGAAGCACTCAACCCAGACCGTAGCCTAGGGCAAAATCCGCTATTTCAAGTGATGTTTAACCACCTTGAGCAGGACGTACAGCAGACGCTTGACTTGCCAGGCATTGCGGTGGATAAAGTCGCGGCACTGCAATCGCAAGCTCAGTTTGATTTGAGCATAGACTCGCGTTTGTTAAATGATGGTGCCTTATTGTTGGAGTTCCAATATAACGCAGCCCTATTTGATGCCGAGTATATGCAATCGGTGGTACTTGCCTTCAATACTTTACTGCGCAATGCGGTGGCTAAGCCGACGACAGCGATAGGCAATTTAGCAACCCATACGGAAAAAACACAGGTGCTCGCTCAAGGTCTGGGAACTGCGGTGACATTACCGGATATGCCTTGGTTAGATGCCATCAGTGAGATTGCACAAAAAGAGCCTGCGCGTACCGCGGTAATTTATAACGATCAGCACTACAGCTATGAGTGGCTTGAGCAGACTTCAAACCGCCTAGCTCATGGCTTAGTGGCAAAAGGTTTAAGCACAGAATCTGTCGTTGGTGTGATGCAAAGCAGAAAGCCACTGATGCTGGCCAGTACGTTGGCATGTCTTAAAGCGGGGGCCGCTTATTTGCCGCTCGATAAGCAATTTCCTGCGGATAAGTTGCAGCATATGCTCATTGACAGTGGCTGCCAAGCCATACTCAGTGATGACACCGAACTGGCGGTCACATTTGACGGCATGTTATTGTCGCCACAAACCCTTTTGGGTGAGCAGCACCTCAATACGGGTGCGCCAGCGGTAACACGTCATTGTCAGCAAACCGCATACCTCAATTATACGTCCGGCTCGACAGGTAAAGCCAAAGGCGTCGCCATTGAGTTAGGCGCCTTGTCTCGCTACATCGAGTCGGCCAAGCAGTTTATCCACTTACAAGCGGATGATGTCGTGCTGCAATTTGCCACGGCGAACTTTGATGCGTTTGTTGAGCAGCTCTTCCCAACCTGGGCCGTGGGCGCTGCGGTATTACTGCGCGGTGATGTCTTGTGGGATGCTGATACCCTTTATCAGCAGGCACAAAAGCATGATGTTGCAGTGATGGATTTAAGCGCTGCGTATTGGCGCAGTATCAGCGCCAGTTGGGCACGCAAAGCACAGCAAGCCGCGCTGGCATTACCTAAATTAAGACAAGTTCACTCAGGCGGTGAAGCCATGTCTGTGGCGGGTATTCAAGATTGGCAAAATACTGGCTTGTCGCAGGTACGATTACTTAACACCTATGGCCCGACTGAAATTGTCGTCGAAGCCGCCATCCACCCTTGCCAAGAGTTTGCCACTCATGGTCAAGAGAATCAGTCAGTACCGCTGGGTCATGCCTTGGCCGGACGTAAGCTGTATATTCTTGATGATAACTTGGAGATAGTCCCCAATGGCCAAATGGGTCAGTTGTTTGTAGGCGGTGATATTTTAGCACGAGGTTATTGGGCACAGCCGGAAATGACAGCGACACGGTTTATTGCGGATCCATTTAGCCATGATGGCGCGCGCATGTATGCCACTGGCGACATGGTCAGCTGGCAAGGCGATGCCTTGATGTACCACGGGCGTAACGACCATCAGGTGAAAATTCGCGGTTTTCGTGTTGAGCTAGGTGAAATTGAGCAGCACTTGAGCCAACTACCTGATGTAGAGATGGCGGTTGTGGTCACGGAGCAGCAAGCGCATGGGCTGGGTTTAATCGCTTACATTCAAAGTGGTAAATACAGCGATGCAGGATTTGCCGATAAGCTAAAAAGGGCGCTGGGTGAGCGCATGCCCGCATACATGGTGCCTAGCGATATTCTGGTGCTGGAAAAACTGCCGATAAATGCCAGCGGCAAGTTGGAGCGCAAACAGCTGCCTAAAATTGAGCGTGTGGTTAAAGTCGTAGAGCTTGCGCAAAATGATACTGAGCGCGCCATTGCTGAGATCTGGCAAAAACACCTCAAAACTCCAGATATCGATCGACACGCTAACTTCTTTGATGTTGGCGGGCACTCGCTATTACTGATGGCGGTGTATGAAGAGCTGAAACTTCAGTATCCAAATTTACAAATGACAGAGTTGTTTGCGCATCCAAGTATTGCCAGCTTGGCGACATTGCTTGGCGGTGCGCAGTCAAACACAGCCCCTGTTACCCCTAAAAAACCAAGTGGCGCGAAACAAAAACGCGGCATGGGCGCGATTGCCGCGCGTAAAAGAAAAGCAAGAGAATCTTAATCATGTCAGAGAGTAATTATAGCGAATTAGATATTGCCATCGTCGGTATGGCTGGCCGTTTTCCAGATGCCGATAATGTTGATCAACTTTGGCAAAATGTCAGAGATGGCCACTGCTCCGTCAAAACATTTGATGACAACAGCTTAAAAGCGGCGGGCGTCAGCGATGAAGATCTTGCCCATCCGGATTACATTAAACGCGGTATTCCTTTTGCGGGGATGGCGCAATTTGACGCGGCATTTTTTGGCTATACCCCCAAAGAAGCGGCGCAGCTTGACCCGCAGCAACGGGTATTTTTGCAAACCTGCTGGCATGCCTTAGAACATGCCGGGATTGCCACCGACACCAGTAATTTTACCGGTGTATTTGCCGGGTGCGGCGTGACTGCGTATTTATTGCAAAATCTATTGGGTGATTCACAGCAAGATATCACCAGTTTACTGGCGCTGACTAATGGCAACGATAAAGATTCACTGGCCACGCGCATCAGCTATGAGCTGGATTTAACGGGTCCGGCAGTGACCGTGCAGACAGCATGTTCGACGTCTTTGGTGGCGGTGCACATGGCGTGTCGTTCACTGCAAAACTATGAGTGCGACTCGGCCCTTGCTGGTGGCGTATGGTTAAATTTAAATAACGAGCAAGGCTATCATGCGCCGACTGGCGGCAGTTTATCACCCTCTGGCCAACTGAGCGCATTTGGTGAGCAAGCGGATGGTATCTTGATTGGTAGCGGCAGTGCTGCTGTGGTGCTTAAGCGTGTGGAAGATGCCATTGACGCAGGCGACCACATACTGGCTGTGATCAAAGGGTCTGCAATAAACAACGATGGAAAAGAGAAGGTCGGTTACACCGCACCGAGTGTCACAGGACAAGCGAGTGCCATTGAAGCGGCACTGGAATTTGCCGATATCGAGCCAAGCTCAGTGGGCTATATTGAAACCCATGGCACGGGCACAACCTTAGGCGACCCGATCGAAATCGCTGCGCTAAGCCGCGCCTACGGGGAGTGTGACAAGCAGCAAATTGCCATCGGTTCGATTAAAGCCAATATTGGCCACCTTGACTCAGCAGCGGGTGTAACCGGTCTGATCAAAGCGGTGCAAGCACTGCGTCATAAAACGTTACCACCCAGTTTGCACTGTGAGCCACTGAACAGCAAAATCGACTTCGCGAATAGCCCATTTTATGTCAACACCATATTGACCCCATGGGAAAGTGACTCAGTACGCCGAGCGGCGGTGAGTTCACTGGGGATGGGCGGCACTAACGCCCATGTGATTTTAGAAGAATACACAGCAAATGAGGTGCAGCACAGTCACACGGCACCTTGGCACATTTTACCTGTGTCTGCGAACTCGCAGTCAGCACTGGAAACCCAGCGCCAAGCGCTGGCTATCAAATTACAGCAAAATCCAGATTATTTAGCACTTATCGCAGCACAATCGCAGCATAACCGTACCGCTCAGGCTGTGCGTCATGCCCTAGTAGTAGACAGCGCAGAGCAGGCGCAGCAACTGCTAGTCCGAGATGTCTCGGGTGATAAAGTGGGCGCTGCGCAAGTGGCGCTGATGTTTTCAGGACAAGGGTCGCAGTATGTGACCATGGCTAAGCCTTTGCTTGAACATATGCCTGAATTTAAAGCCCAGTTTGATGATGTCATCGCTTTATTTGATGGCACTTTGCAAGATGAATTACGCCGCGTCTTTACCCCCAACGATGATGAGCTTTTGGCAGCTAACCAGTTGCTAGGTCAAACGCGTGTGACTCAGCCTGCTTTATTTATCGTCGCCTATGCGATGGCTAAATGCTATCAAGCCCACGGCATACAGATTGAAGCCATGCTTGGCCACAGTATTGGTGAATATGTGGCTGCGTGTCTCAGTGAGGTGATGAGCTTAGACACCGCTGTGAAGTTGGTGACGGCCCGCGGCGAAGCGCTACAAAAAATGGCACCGGGTGCCATGTTATCTGTGATGAGCGATGCGCCAAGTCTGCAGCCGTATTTAAATGCACAACTGGATATCGCAGCGTGTAATAGCCCGACCAATACTGTTGTGGCGGGGTCTAAAGAAGCCATTAAGGCGCTGCAAACTGAGCTCAAAGCCGCCGATATCAGCGTCACGCGCTTGCATGTGTCGCACGCTTTCCATAGCCATTTAACTGAGCCTGTGTTGGGTGAATTTGCTGAAGTATTAAATACTGTGCAATTGAATGCACCGCAAACGCCATTTGTGTCCAACGTAACAGGGACTTGGATCACGCCAGAGCAAGCGACTTCAACACAGTATTGGCTAGACCATATTCGCCGAGCCGTGAATTTTGTTGATGGCGTGAAAACACTGTCTGCTAAGTGCAATGTGCTCGTTGAGGCAGGCCCTGGCGATACGCTACAAAAGCTGGCCAAGCAATCGATTGAAGGTGACATTACAGTACTCAATTCCATTGCCCATGCGCGCGATTTAAAAGCGCCTATTCCACCTTGTGTGAAAACGCTGGCAAAACTGTGGCAATTGGGTGTGGCGATAGATTGGTCTGTGGTGTCATCGAGTCCACATGGGTTAGAGATGGCATTTCCAGCATATCAGTTTGATAGCACAGAATATTGGGTTGATGCGACACACAGCACAACTCCAGTGAAGACACAAGCTGACAGCACAGGTCCTGAATTATTAGCGCCAGTTTGGCAGCAGCAATTGAATACAACTTCTGCGCTTAGCCAGATCAACAGCGAAAAGGTACTCGTGATTGCGACAGATGCGCCAATATTGTCGCAGTTGACCACTGAACTCAGTACAAAAGGCGCGGAAGTGGTAGTGGCATGGCAGGGGGATGAATTTGTCTCGCTGGAACAAGGTCAATATCGTTTGGATTGCCAAGATGCCAATCAATTAACAGCACTTTATGAGCAGCAGAGCTTTACGCGCATTGTGGATTGTCGTTTGATTGATGAGTCTGGGTGTGGTTATCAGCAGTTATTACCGCTGGCCAAATGGCTATTGAGTCAAGGCACACTGCAGTGGACCGTGGTGGCCAGTGAATTATTTAGCGTGTTAGGTGATGAGCAAATATCGGCGGACAAAGCCACAGCGCTTGGGATAACGCGGGTGATTGGCATGGAGCAAACCGCCATTGATTGCCAGCTGCGAGAAATCACCACCGCGCAGCGCGACAGCGCTCAGTCACACATTGCGGCGCAATTGGTTGCAGATATGGCCAATAAAGCAAAAGAAATTGCTTATCGAGGTCGTCAGCGCTTTGTCTTAACTGAGCAGGTCTTACCGCAAACAGAGATTGCGGCGAATACTTTATCGTCGCCAGTGACCTTTATCACAGGGGGTCTTGGCGGTGTGGGCTTAGTGTTAGCTAAGTTATTGGCTGCACAAGGCCATGCTTTAATGCTGCAAACCCGTGCAGAATTCCCTGACAGCGAGCAGTGGCCTGCGTTGCTCAACGATGAGCACACCGACAGCAAGCTGACTGATCAGATCCACGCATTGCAATCACTGCAAGCAACGGGTGCGCGCGTTGCTGTGGTCACCGCAGATGTGTTGGATATTGCGAGTCTGAATGTTGCGATCAGTCATGCGGAGCAATCATTGGGCCGTATTACTCAAGTGATCCACGCTGCGGGCTTACCGGGCGGAGGCATGATGGCTCAAATGACTGCCGAGCAAGCGTCGCACAGTATGGCGGCGAAAACCCGCGGCACAGATAACCTATTAGCTGCGTTTAAATCACATCAGCTAGAACGGATGATTCTATGCTCATCTTTGGCATCAGTTTTGGGGGCCTTGGGTCAGAGTGATTACTGTGCTGCCAACAGTTACCTTGATACCGTAGCGATGCAGCCACAGCCATTTTTAGTGCAATCGGTGAATTGGGATGCTTGGGCAAATATCGGCATGGCAGCGGGTCACAGTGTTGGTGAAGACTTTGGTATTGATGAGCTGGCGGCCAAAACCTTATTGGATGGTATTAGCCAATCGCAGGCGCCGCAAATTTATGCTGCAAGCCTGTCTTGGCAAGCCCGTGCAGATAAGGTGGCCGAGCTGACTGAAAAGTTAATGCAGGCAAACTCTCCTGCGCCACAAGGGCACAAACGTCCAGATCTTGATACTGAGTTTGAAGCCCCAGAAAGCGAGCTTGAACTGCAATTGGCAACGATTTGGAGTGAGTTTTTAGGCTTTGACGAAATTGGCATTTTCGATAATTTGTTTGAGCTTGGTGGCGACTCGTTGATAGCCATACAAATGTTGGCCAAGGTTAAACAGCAGTTTGCCGTTGAGATAGAGCCAGCTACCTTCTTTGAAGATCCTAATTTAGACAATCTCACTTTCTTAATTGAAGAACAGCTGCTGAGTGAATAAAAGACGACTTTAAAGCACAGTGACTATTTTTGGGGAGGCCAAATTGGCCTCCCACTTTATTTTTTTCCTCTCCCAACGTCTAGCTGGCATTAAGGGCAAATTTACCGACACATCTAAGCAAAACGCGATGTAATCACCACAATCCAAACAACCTAATTAAGTAACAGCAATGCAGCAAAGATGCCTTGTTTGAGTTGCTGTGTATGGTGGTGAGTGTCATGTGGTAGCGAGCCAAAACCCATTGCAATGTGGTTGAGTACAGTCAAAGCAATACTTTGTTTTTTATCTCGACCGACACACAGCAGTGCATAACAATCGATAGCCAGGTGGGATCAGCATGAGCGAGCAAAAGCGCAGAAGAAGACGCGAGCGCGGTGGCGCATTAACTGAAGAACAGCAATTAAAACTCAAAGCCAAATTGGCCGACAGTCAATCTAGAGCCAAACAAAATCAGTTAACGGTGCGCGAAGATAGAAGCGCTAAAGTGCCATTGACACCGGCTCAGCAACGACTTTGGACTGCGTGGCAGTTAGACCCAGCAGACAGTGTCTACAATTTAGCGGGCACCTTGTCTTTTCAAGGGCAGTTAAATAAAGCCTGGGTACAAGCAAGCTTTGCGCACTTGGTGGCAAAACACGGCATTTTAAATAGTCGTTTCAGTGAGGAAGCAGGCACCACAGTTCAGCAGTTGCAAGCAGATAATGCCTTTACTTTTATTGATGTGCCCAGCCAAGCTGATACCGTGCAGCAGGCATTTGAGATTGCCGACCAGCCTTTTGATTTAACCGCAGAGCCTCTGCTACGTGTGGCACTGCTTGAATCTTCGGGTGAGTGCACTTTACTGGTTGTGATGCACCACATTGTGACTGATGGTACGTCGATGCAGCAGCTATTTAATGAATTTATTCAAGCGTATGCGTTGTTGCAGAGTCAGCAGAGTTTACCAGAGCTGACGCCGCAAGCCGATTATTTAGATTATGCTTTGTGGCTTGCACAGCAAGATCACACTGCATTGCTAGACAAGCAATTAACAGACTGGCAAGCGGCGCTTGGCGACGATTTTGAACCCCTGCGCCTACCCGCAAACAGCTTGGCAAGACAAGGCGGCAACTACCCCATCACGACCCAATCGATAACGCTGCCCAGCAACTTATGGCAGCAAGTGCAGGCTCTGACCAAGCAGCATCAGGTGACGCCGTATTTGGTGCTGCTCAGTGCATTTCAATATTTATTGCATCGTTATAGCGACCAACATGATGTCAAAGTGGGCGTGCCCATTGCCAACCGCCACCATGCGCAAACGCATGGTTTAATCGGCTTTTTCATTAATACTCAAGTGGTGCGCTTGGAAGTGGCGCCGCAAGACAGTTTTTCAACGTTACTGGATAAAGCCAAGTCGTTTTCACAGTTCGCACAGGCCAACCAAGATTTGCCTTTTGAGCACCTGCTCGATGCCATTAAACCGCCACGCAGCACCGGCAGTCACCCACTGTTTCAGGTGATGTTTAATTATTTAAAGCGTGACAAAGGTGCGATGGACTCGCTGCAAGGAGTAAGGCTCAAAGATACTCAAGCGCTGCGCTTTTCTATGCCTTTTGATTTGCAATTGGATGTGATTGAAGAAGTCAGCGGTGATACCACGTTGCACCTTTACTATGCCAACACGTTATACAGCGAAGCCTTTGCCAAACATTGCTTGGATGAGCTGGCTGCGCTACTCAGTGCGGTCTCTTTGCACCCGGCCTCGCCACTACAATATTTAGATTGGTATCCAGCGCACAGACAGCAGAGCTTGGAGTCGTTTTCAAATGGCGAGTCAGCATTTGAATGGCAAGACTCTATTGCCGACATCATCAGTGCGCAAGCTCAAAAAACACCAGAGCAAAGTGCATTGATCTTTGCTGGTGAGCACATGAGTTATGCACAGTTTGAACTGCGCACCAATCAATTGGCGCACTGGTTGATTGCCCAAGGCATAGGCGCAGAAGATCAAATTGGCGTGTATTTTGACCGCAGTTTCGAAATGGTGATTGCGCTTATCGGGGTGATGAAAAGCGGCGCGGCCTACGTACCATTGGACCCGAACTTACCTGCGGATCGCGTTGAATATATTGCGCACAATAGCACTTTTAAATTGGTGCTGGGAAATCGCGATAATCAGCAATTTAACGTACCGTATTTTGCTTGGTCAGCGCTGTCAGAGCAATTAGAGACGCACAGTGGTGACTATCCAAATGTCACTATTTTACCGCAGCAAGCGGCTTATGTAATTTATACCTCAGGCTCAACGGGCAAACCAAAAGGCGTGGTGAATCACCACCATGCTTTGTACAACCGGATCAGCTGGCAGGACCAAGCCTATCCGATTGGCAATCAAGATCGCGTATTACAAAAAACGCCATATGGCTTTGATGTCTCTGTGTGGGAGTTTTTCTGGCCGTTGATGCGCGGCGCAACCTTGGTGGTGGCTGAGCCGGAAATGCACAAAGAACCTCGTGAGCTTGCTGAGCTTATTCAAGCCCAGCAGGTGACCTTATTGCACTTTGTGCCCTCGATGTTACAAGCCTTTATCAGTGAGCCACTGGCACAAAAATGTACCAGCATTAAGCATATTATTTGTAGCGGTGAAGCGCTGCCTGCGGCTTTGCAAGCCGATACGCTTAAGCTGTTACCGCAACTGGAAATCCACAACCTGTATGGCCCAACGGAAGCGGCCATTGATGTCAGCTATTACGAATGTGATGGCCGCGCAGACAAAGCGGTGCCAATCGGTAAACCGATCGCCGGATGTGAGCTGTGGGTGTTGGATCAGCAACTGAACCTCAGTCCAATTGGTGCTGTGGGTGAGCTTTACATAGGCGGTATTGGTCTTGCGCGCGGTTATGCAAATCGCCCTGATCTTAGTGCGGAGCGCTTTGTTGCCAATCCATTTGCCCATGACGGTAGCCGTTTATATCGCAGTGGTGACTTGGTACGTTGGAGTGAGCTGGGTGAACTTGAATATCTGGGTCGAACCGATCATCAGGTGAAGATCCGTGGTTTGCGTATTGAGCTGGGTGAAATAGAGACGCAATTGTTTGCCCAAGATGGCGTAAAAGAAGCCGTTGTGGTGGCAGTCAGTGGCCCCAATGGCGGTGCGAGATTAGCAGCCTATGTCAGTGGGTCGTCTTTGGATGAAAGCCGTTTACAGCAGGGCTTAAGCGATGCCTTGCCCGATTACATGGTGCCTAGCAGCATCATGGTACTGGATGCATTGCCGCTGAGCAGCAATGGTAAAGTGGACCGCAAAGCATTGCCTGAGCCTAAGTTGCAAACTCAGCGTGCCTATCAAGCACCGCAAGGGGAGCGAGAAACATTACTGTGTCAGACATGGCAGCAGGTACTAGGGCAAAGCCCCATTGGTCGTGATGACAATTTTTTTGCTTTGGGGGGAGACTCGATCCTGAGCTTGCAAATTGTGTCAGCGATGCGCCAGCATGGCTTTGCACTGAGCGCCAAGCAAGTATTTGAAGCACCGACCATTGCCCAGTTAGCCAAGGCGCTGAGTGAGTTGAGCGACGCAGATAAAATCCCGCAAGTGGTGAGCGGCGATGCGCCATTACTGCCGATTCAGCATACGTTTTTTGCCAGACAACCCAGCCAGGTTGATCATTGGAACCAAGCTATTCGCTTGACGCCACCAGCGCCCATTGGCTTGGCACAGTTGAACGACAGTGTGCAAATGCTGATCAAGCATCACGATAGCTTGCGTCTGCAATTTCAACATCAAGGGTCATGGCAACAAGCGTATCGTGAGTACGATGAAGCGAATTACCGCGAAGTGGTTTGGTATCAGCAAACCACAGACAGCGAATTTGATGCGTATTTGCTCAATGCTGCTGAGCAGGCACAAGCCAGCTTAAGCATTCAGCGTGCTGACTCGCTGCGGGTTTTGTATGTCCACAGTGAAAGCCGACAAGCCTTGATCTTAATTGCCCATCACTTGGTGATTGATGGTGTCTCTTGGCGCATTTTAGTGGATGACTTATTGCAAGGCATTGAACTGGCTACTGCGGGTAAGGCAATTGCACTACCCCCAAAAAGCCACAGCTATCAATATTGGGCGCAGCAGTTGCAAGCCTACCCAAGTGCTCACGCCAATGAGTTTGCCCTGTGGCAAAACCAGCAGTGTGATGCCCTTGAATTACCTAACTATGTGGCAGAGGGCGATGCGACCATCGCAAGCGCACAAACTTTGCAAGTTAAATTGAGCGAGTCGCATACTCAGGCCTTGTTATCACAGGCATCACGCCCATATCGTACACATATTGATGAACTGCTGTTGGCTGCTTTGAGTGTGGCATTGAAGCGGTGGACAGGCAGCACCGACGCACAGGTATTCTTAGAAGGACACGGCCGTGAACCATGGCAGTCGCAATTAGATCTAAGCCGCACTGTGGGTTGGTTCACGTCTTTATATCCGGTGAAGTTAAGTGATGGTGATGATTTGGCACAGACCATTATCGGCACCAAAGAACGTTTGCGTGCGCTCCCCAATAAAGGCATCGGGTATGGCGCATTTAAATATTATGGCAGCGAAGTACAGCAGCAGGCGCTGCGCACAGAGCGTAAGCCGCAAATTGAATTTAATTATCTAGGTCAGCTAGATGCCAACAGCAATGCGCAGTTAGCCGATTGGCAGATGAATACAGACGGCGTCGGCAGCAGCATTGCTGCACAAAACCCGCTCAGCGCCGACATTGCAATTAATGGCGCTATCCAAAACAGCCAGTTACAGTTGGCCATCAGCTACAGTGGTGCACGGTTATTATCATCGGACATGGCTGATTTTGCGCAGTACTTTGAGCAGGCACTCAGTGAAGTTATTAACCATTGCCTTGAGGCTGAAGTGAGATTGACACCTGCGGATGTACCATTGCTGAGCCTATCTCAAGATGAGCTAGATGCACTGCCGATTGCCCCGTCGTCGGTGTCGAGCATTTATCCGCTGTCTGCGATGCAGCAAGGCATGATGTTCCACTCCATGATTGAGCAAAGTGCTGCGTATTTGAATCAGTTAAGGCTGGATATCAGCGGCTTGGATGTAACGCGTTTTAAGGCTGCATGGCAGCAAGTGGTCGCGCGACATGATGCCTTGTGCACAGGCTTTATCTCTGGGACGCAACAGCCTTTACAGTATGTCATCCATGACCATCAAATCGTATTTGATGAATTGGATTGGCAAGCGGAGCCTAAAAAATCAACCGATAAACTAGCCCGCACAATTTTAGATACAGGTTTTGCGGTGACTGAAGAGGTGGGCTTAATGTCGTTCACCTTGGTGCAGCAATCGGCGCAACAGCATCACTTCATTTGGACTTACCATCACATGTTATTGGATGGCTGGAGCAGCACGGCGGTGCTGGCTGAAGTCATGATGGCGTATCAAGGGCAAGCATTGCCTCAGCCCGGTGGCCAGTATCAAGATTATTTGGCATATCTTGCCAAACAAGATGAGGCGGCGGGCGATGCGTATTGGCAAAGCCGACTTGCACAGCTAAATGACGCCTCTTATCTGACTGAACTGCAAAACCGTGATGTCTTGGATAGCCAGTTAGGGTATGCACAGCACACATTGCAGCTCGATGAGTCACAAGCGGCGCAGTTACAAGCCTTTGCGCAGCAGCAAGAGATCACGGTTAATACCGTACTGCAAGGTGCGTGGTCATTGCTACTGAGCCGCATGTTAAATAAATCGGCGGTGTGCTTTGGTGCAACAACCTCAGGGCGACCTGCCGATTTAGTCGGTAGTGACAGCACTATCGGCTTGTTTATCAATACATTGCCGGTGATAAGCACCCTCGATAATGAGCAAATTGTGGGACAGTGGCTCAAAACCTGCCAGCAAGACAGTATGCAAAGCCGTGAATTTGAGCACACGCCTTTGTATCAAATTCAAAAATTGGCGGACGGGCAAGTGAGCTTTGACCAGCAAGGTCTGTTTGACAGCTTACTCATTTTTGAAAACTATCCAATTTCAGAGACACTGGGCGCCAATGAGTTAGGTGGAGCAAAGTTCTCTCTGGTAGAAAACCGTGAAGAAACCAACTATCCACTGACGGTATTTGTCGAAACGGCGCAGGGGCTGACCATTAACTTTGCATACCAAGGTTGGCGTTTGAGCACTGAATTTGTGGCGCATCTCGCGAATAACTTGGCGCGTCTACTTGAGGCGCTGCAAACACAAGTTGAACAGCCTCTTGGGCACATTCAGTTGCTCGACGACGCTACGCAAGCACAAGTGAAGCAGCTCGGCATTGGTAAATCACAACCCCTGCCGAGCAGCGATGCATTGGCAATGTTTGAAGCACAGGCAAAGCAAACGCCTCAAGCTATTGCGGTGCAAAATGAGCAAGGTGAGCAGCTCAGCTATGACGCACTGAATGGTCGCGCAAATCAATTGGCGCAGGCGCTGCTTGCAGCAGGACTGAGCACAGAAATGCCAGTGGCTGTCAGCATGACCCGCGGTATTGAGATGATTGTCGCAATACTGGCGGTGAGTAAAGCGGGTGGCGTGTATGTGCCGATCGCGGTAGAGCTACCAGAAGAGCGCCGCGATTATATTTGTCAGCACAGCGGTGCAAAGTTTGCACTTACTAACTCAAAGGTGAGCTTTGCTGAAGATGTGACCTGTTTAAACGTCACAGATCTGCCACTGACATCATATGACGAGGGCAACCTCGATGTGCAGCGCCATCACCATCAACTGGTGTACACCCTTTATACTTCAGGCTCCACAGGTTTGCCAAAAGGCGTGGCGATCAGTCACGGCAACCTAGTTAATTTCTTACTGGGTATGCAGCAGCAATTGGGCTTGGAGAGTGCGCTTAATGCATTGGCATTAACCTCGTTGTCATTCGATATCTCTGGGCTAGAAATTTATCTACCGCTGATAAGTGGTGGTACGGTCACAGTGGCACAAAATGCCTCGACGCTGAGCGCTGCGTTACTGGCCGAGCAAGACTTAATACAAGCTACCCCAGCAGGTTGGCGCAGCTTGCTAGAGCTTGATTTATTAACGCAAGTGCAAGGCAAGCGGGCCCTGTGTGGCGGTGAAGCCCTGCCTGCGGAGTTGGTGGCGGATCTGGCACAAAGTGGCGTTCAACTTTGGAACATGTATGGCCCAACCGAAACCACCATTTGGTCAAGTTGCTACCAAGTGACACAGGCGCCAGTACATTTAGGCGATGCCACCTTAAATACTCAGCTTTATGTGCTGGATAACCAATTAAACCTGTGTCCACAGCTGGTGGCTGGTGAGCTTTATATTGCTGGCCTTGGCCTTGCCCGTGGTTATTTATCTCGTCCTGACCTCAGCGCTGAGCGCTTTGTGGCAAACCCGTTTGCGGATGATGGTAGCCGTTTATATCGCACTGGCGATCTGGTGCGCTGGAACCAAGCTGGTCAGCTTGAATATTTAGGCCGTACGGATCATCAGGTGAAGATCCGTGGTTACCGTATTGAATTGGGTGACATTGAGGCGCAGCTGTATCGCTGTGGCGGAGTCAGTGAAGCGGTGGTCGTTGACGACAACAGCACGGGCACAACACAGCTGGTGGGCTATGTGTCTGGTAAAGCACTCGATAGCGAAATGATTAAAACCACCATCGCCCAGTGGCTACCTGATTATATGGTGCCTGCATTGGTGATGACGTTGGATGAAATGCCGCATAACAGCAATGGCAAAATCGATAGAAAAGCATTGCCAGCACCACAGTGGCAAGAAACACAGGTGTACATTGCCCCGCAGACAGAGACCGAGTCACGCTTAGCTACTATTTGGCAATCTGTATTAGGCGCAGAGCAAGTGGGCCGAGAGGATAACTTCTTTGCTCTAGGTGGAGACTCTATTAAAGCACTGAGTGTGGCGAGCCAAGGTAAGCAATCAGGGCTTCACTTTGAACTCCCTCAGCTACTGAGTACGGGCAATCTTGGCCAATTAGCGGCGCTGATTGATGGCAATGAAGCCAGTGCCAAGCCGGTGCTACAGCGTCAGGCACAGAGGTATTCTGGACTGTCGTTTGCCGAGCTGCGTCAGTGGTTCTTGTGGAAGCTATCACCACAGAGCAGTGCGTATCACATTAAAGGCGGCTTGATGCTGCAAGGGACGCTCAATACAGAGGTACTGCAAAGTGCGTTGGACTTTGTCAGCAATCGACATGATGCACTGCGTACCGTGTATGTCGAAGATAAAGACGCGCAGGTATCGCAATATATCGCACCGATTGGCCAATGTGCCTATCACGAGTTTGATGCGTCCAATGGCGCGGACAGTACTGCATGGCGTGCCGACTTTGTGGCACAGCCATTTGTATTGACCCAAGGCAACCTGTTCAGAGTTGGTCTGATAAAACACAGTGATACACAGCACGAACTGGTGGTTGTGATGCACCACATTATTTCCGACGCGTGGTCATTACAGATCATCATTGACGATTTTGCTAAGGCATATCGCGATGCGCTCTCGGATAAGGTGCTACCTATCGACACCGCAAGCGTGCGCTATAGTGATTATGCACAGTGGCAGCGGGCTTGGTTAAACGACGAGGTGAAAGCTGAGCAGCTCAGTTATTGGCATAGCGCCATTGGTGATGACTTATCTGCGCTGCGTCTGCCAAGCGATATAGCGACGCAGCAAAGTCGCTATCAAGCGGTGACAGAGCAAATTCAGCTCGATGATGCACTGAAAACAGCCTTGGCTGACTATGCTAGAGCCAACAACACCAGTTTGTTTAATGTCTTAATGACCGCGCTGAAGGTGTTGCTCCATCGCTACAGCGGGCAATCAACTATTCGTGTGGGTATGCCGATTGCCAACCGTCATAACGCGGGCACTGAATCTCTGGTTGGCTTCTTTGTGAATACCCAAGTGATCACCACGCATCTTTCAGGGGAGGTGTTATTGAGTGATGCGCTTGAACAGGTGAAAACACACTTATTGGGCGCACAAGCGCATCAAGATCTCCCATTTGAGCAACTATTAGATAGCCTTGATTTAGACCGTGACCTTGAACAGCCGTTGTTCCAAGTGATGATCAACCATCAACGTGTCGATGGGGAAGCGCTGCTAGCACTGCCTCAGTTAGATGTGAGCCCCGTATCTATTGCTGCCAGCGAAGCCCAGTTTGAATTGGTGCTGAACTGCTATGAAAACAGAGAAGGGCTCACCAATATTGAGTTTGAATTTGCCAAAGAGCGCTTCAGTCCGGCGCGCCGAGCAGAGCTTGCCCAAGCACTGAATGCGGTATTGACTGCGTTAGTTGATACGCAATCACAGTGCATTGCCGATCTTGTGCTGCTCCCAGAAGAACAGCAAGCGCAGTTGCATGCCTTGAGTCAGGGACAAACACACACGGCGGCGTCTTTGGTGACGTCGCAATTAAGTGCGATGGCAAAACAATGCCCGCATAATACCGCACTGAAGTTTGCCTATACGGCATTGAGTTATCAGCAGCTCGCAGCGCAAAGTGATCGTTTGGCGCATTACCTGTGTGCACAATCTCCCTCGGTTGTGGCGGTACGTTTTGCCCGTGGCGTTGAGATGGTGGTTGCAGCCTTAGCTGTGTTGAAGTCCGGTGCGACATACGTGCCGATTGACCCAAGTTTGCCCCTTGAACGTCAACAATATATTGCACAGCAAAGTGGTGCCGATTTATTGCTGAGTGATGATATAGCCAGTGAGCTATCGGGTGTGCCTATCCATACACTGGATGAGTCCATGCTCAGCGTGTATCCGACCACACCTCTCAGCAACACCATTTTACCGCAGCAAACGGCCTATATGATTTTCACATCGGGCTCGACGGGGTTACCAAAAGGCGTGGCTGTCTCTCATCAGGCGCTGGCAGATCATTGCTATGCCATGCAGCAGTATTATCACTATCAAGTCGGCGATCACGCTTTGCTCTTTGCCTCAATGGGCTTTGATGCGGCGCTGGAACAGCTGTTAATGCCACTGCTAAGTGGCGCACAATTGAGTGTGGTTGACCCGAAATCTATGGGCCCAGATGCACTTGTTGAGTACGTTGAGGCTGAGCAAGTCACCGTGGTGGACTTACCGCCAGCGTACTTGCGTCATGTGCCAAAACTGGACTCAGTGCGCCTATGTATTGTCGGCGGTGAAGGCTGGCACCATGGTGACTTTAATTTAGCTCAGCAAAGCTTGCCACAAGCACAGTTTGTTAATGCCTATGGCCCAACCGAAGCCGTGGTGACGCCGACGCTGTGGATGGGCGATGCCAAGTCTTCTGTTGATGGTCGTTACGTCCCCATCGGTAAGCCGGTCGGCAATCGTAACGTCTATGTGTTAGATAGCGACTTGAACTTGTTGCCACTGGGGGCTGTGGGTGAGCTGTATATCGGCGGCAGCTGTTTAGCTACAGGCTATGTGCAGCAAGCTGATTTAACCGCCGAGCGTTTTGTGGCGAACCCGTTTAGCGACAATGGCACGCGATTATATCGCACCGGTGATTTAGTACGCTGGACTGCGCAGGCACAGCTGGAATACTTAGGCCGTGTTGACGATCAGATTAAAATTCGTGGCCACCGTATTGAGTTAGGTGAAATTGAGGCGCAGCTCAGCGCGCTCGATGGCGTGGCACAAGCGGTAGTTTTGGTGCAAAGCCAGCAGGAGCAACCAGTGTTAGTGGCATTTGCAGTCAGTGACAAGCTGACAGGCAGTGCGCTGCAAGTTGCGCTGCGTGAGCGGCTACCTGAATATATGATCCCACAAGTCATTGAAATTGTGACGCAGTTACCGCTCAATCAAAATGGCAAGGTGGATCGTAAGCGCTTACCGGTACTCACATTGGCATCAGAACAAGGTGCATGTGTGCCGCCACAAGCGGGTCTTGAGCAGCAGATAGCACAGATTTGGCAATTACTGTTAAATGCCCCACAAGTGAGTCGACACGACAACTTCTTCGCATTGGGTGGGGACTCCATCAGTGCGCTGCGTTTGGTGCCTAGAATTAACCAATTAGGTGATTACGGCATTGAGGTAAAAGACATTTTCAATGCGCCTGATTTGGCGGCTTTAGCCCAACTGACTGCGCAGTCTGAGCAGGGAGCAGCGCGTTTAGCACTGGTACCTGTTGAGCGCACAGAGCTAATGCCAGTGTCAGCGGCCCAGCAAAGCTTGTGGCTGACGGACAGAATGAGTGATGCAGCAGACAAAGCTGCGTATAACATCGCGGGTGGCGTATCTCTTAGTGGTGAACTAGACATTCAGGCGCTTGAGCTGGCATTTAACCAGTTACTTACTCGCCATGAGGTGCTGCGTACTCGCTTTGTGAATATAGAAGGCGAGCCGCGCAGTGAAGTGCTTGAAAGTGTACACTTTAACATTGCTGTTGAGCAGGTTGAATGTGCGCAAACGGCGATGCAAATGCGCCGTGACTTTGAGCAGCAAGGTTTTGATTTAAGTACCGCACCATTGATGCGCGCCAAAGTGCTGCAACTGGGTGCAAATAGCTATCAATTATTGGTCAGTATGCATCACATCGTCAGTGATGGCTGGTCGATTGCCAACTTGGTGCAAGAGCTTGGCGTGTTTTATGCCGAGCAGCTTGGAGACAGTAGTTTAGTCGAAGCGATGGCGCCGCTAGAGGTGCAATATGCAGATTATGCGCACTGGCAAAATGCCCGTTTAGCTTCCGAAGAGGGGGCTCAAAACCACACATTCTGGCAACAACAGCTTGAGGCGGCACCTCAGCTCACCACGTTGCCGCTGCATTTCCCGCGTCCTGACAAGCCGAGCAGTCAAGGCGAGCAGGTACGTTTTGATATTCAAGCTGATACAGCGGCGCAATTGCAAGCATTGAGCGAGGCGCATCAGGTTTCCTTATTTGCCTTGTTAAAAGCCAGCTATATGGCGTTTTTGAGCCAGCAAACGGGGCAGCAAGACTTAGTGGTTGGCACACCCATGGCAGGTCGAGAAACACTCTCGCTTGAGCCATTAATTGGCTATTTCATTAAGGTGATGCCACTGCGCGTAAAAGTCAGTGCAGATGAGAGTCTTATCAGTTTGGCAAAGCAGGTTCAGCAGCAATTTTTAGCGGTGCAAGATCACCAGCTGCTGACGCTTGAGCGGATCATGCAATTGGTGGATACACCGCGTCAAGCGGGCACCTCGCCAATCTTCCAGCAGTTGTTTGTGATGCAAAATACACCACAGCCACGCTGGCCTGTTGACGGCATGGAGATCACTGAGCTGCCAAGTGGTGAAGTGAGCAGTAAGTTTGACTCAGGCATCTTCATTGAGCCGAGTGAAACTGGGTTCAGTGGTAATCTGGTATTTAAAACAGATCTCTACCTGAAAGATAAAATGGCGACCTTGGTCACTCAGTGGTTGAGTCTGTTGGATACTTTGGCAGCCCACCCTGAACAAGCTTTACCTAAACCTAAACGCAGTAGTGGCGCTAAAAAACGCAAGTCTGCTAAGTTTGGTAAATTGAAAAAGTAAGCTGATTTTTTAACGTTACCCCAAAGCCAAGGTCGCCATGTGATCTTGGCTTTTTCATTTGCTGGCCAGTGTCTAGGCAAGTAAAGCCAGATTCTTGCGTGTTTTCCTTAAAAAAAATCCGACCTTGCTCGTCATTAAAAGACATCCCTAGCGTGTGGGCAAACAATGCCCAATGCAAGGTGCTGTGAAACGCACAGCTTATGCCAACGTGATTGGCTGAAAACACCTAGGGTAAGCACATTATTGGTTAATTCATAATGGGCTGTTTGGATGCAACCCAATGTCCCAAATGGCTCCAACTTTACTGCAAGAGACATTTGGCATGATGCAAAAGTATATTGATGCATATCCGCAGGGCCTTGGCCTGAGTGTTCAACAAAAACAACACCTATCAACACATGAAAACAGTACACCTGCAGTGCACAGTGTATTGGTGCCGATCGCGTCAGATTTAAGCGTGTCAGTGATAAACCAGCGAGCGGCAGACATTGCTCAGCAGCAGCTGATTTTGCAGTTTGCATTTGTGCAAATCGAGGGACAAGACGAGATCCAACAGGTGCCTTTCGAACCTGCTCCATCCGTGTGTGAAGCACTAGACAGTGCTGCGGACTTAACGGCGGTGGAACGTGCCAAGCTGATTCCCGTGTCATTGAATGCAGCGCAGGGACACACTATTCAATTAAGTCACTTTGAGGCTCAGCAACAAGCTTATTTATTGGTCCATGCCAATGCGCTGGCCTTAGATATTGCCAGTGTTTATGAATATATTGATGGATTAGTGCATGGCACAGAGTGTGATGATGAGGTGATCCAATACCCAGACTTTTTAGCCTGGGTGGCAGAGACAAATTCTGCGCCAGAAGCGGCTCAAGGGGCGGCTTACTGGCAGCAAGTGAGCAGCAAATTACAGCAGCTTGATAAGCACTTTCAATTACCTTATCGCAAAGCGCCTGAGGTCAACGATAGGCAAGCACAGCAAAGTCAGACGTACACTTTGGACTCATCGTTATTGCAGCGCATTGATAACTTGGCCGAGCAACTTGAATTGGACGCTGATGTCATATTGCAGGCAACATGGTGGTTATTGCTCGCTAGGATCAGTCAAAATAAGGGCTTTGTCGCCGGTTGTGGCTACGATGCCAGACAGATCAGCGAAGAGCTGGAGGGTGCACTGGGTGTGTATCAATTGCATTTACCGCTGGCCATTGAAGTAAACCCCACACACACGCTCAGTGCGTGGTTGACTCACTTCGACTTCCAAAATGAGCAGCATGTTGAATGGGCTGAGTCCTTTGCTGGCCTCGCCCAATATGGCATAAACACTGCGCCGAGCTGTTTGATGCAGGTATGGCACGGTGAGGTGCAGGGTCAGCTGCTGCGTTTAGATGATGGCAGTGAGCTGCATTTGATGTGTGTGCTGCAAGAAGATGAGGCGATACTTACACTGCGTCATGATAGTCGAGCTTACAGCGCGGATGCTGTGCAGGCCCTGCTTGCGCAATATCAACACTTGTTGATGCAATTGGATAACCAACTTCACACGCCAATCGGTGCATTGTCCATTGCCACTGAGCAAGAGCAACAGCGCCATTTGGGACTTAATCGTCCAGTGACTGATGTGCCTTTGCTGTTTGATAAAATGACGCAGTTTGCGCAGCAAAATGATGTATTGGCACTGACTGATGGGCAGCAAAGCCTTGATTACACAGCACTAGATAACCGTTTGCTGCGCATTGCCCAGGTTCTGAAAAGTAAAGGCGTAGTCAGTAATGACATCGTCACAGTGGCTTTACCACGCAGCTTTGAGCAAGTTTTAGTGATTTTAGCCATTCAACGTTTAGGCGCGGCTTATTGTCCTGTAGATCCGGTGTGGCCCGAAGCACGCCAAGCACAGATCATCTCTGCGGCGGGCGCCTCGTGCCATATTAGTGAGCAAAGCAGTGAGCATGCTTTAGGTTTAGCGGCGCTACTCAGTGAGGCTGAACAACTGACTACCGTGGACAGCATTGCTTTACCTAATGCCCAGCAAGCGGCTTATGTGTTGTTTACTTCAGGCTCGACGGGCATCCCCAAAGGCGTGGTGATTGAGCATGGCCAATTGGCCCATTATTGCTTTGGTTCCAGTGAGGCACTTAACTTGGGGGCTGAGCGCTATGGCTTGACCTCCACCGTGGCGGCGGACATTGGTAATACCTGTTTGTTTAACGCTTTTTATAATGGGGGCAGCCTTATCGTTGCGCCTGAGCAAGCGGTGAGAGAAGGACAGGCCTTTGCGCAATTTGTCACAGCGCATCAGGTTGAGGTGGTGAAAATTGTGCCTTCACATCTGCAAGCGTTATTGGAAGCTGAGCCCAAAGTACTGCCGCAAAAATTAATTTTGGGTGGAGAGGCGAGTGCGCCGACTTTACTACAAAAAATTCATCAACTGAGTCCAAGCACAGAAGTCTTTAATCACTATGGCCCTACTGAGGCGACTGTCGGGGTGTTGTCTCACCAATATCATGACTTAACCAGTTTTGCTGGCACTGTTGCCAAGTTGAGTAAGGTGTTTGCAGGTACCTCGATTTATATTCTCAATGAGCAAGGCGCGCTTTGTGCCATGGGTGAACAAGGTGAGCTGCATATTGCGGGCACGCAATTGGCCCGTGGTTATCTTGGTAAAGGGGAACACGAAGGCTTTATTACTGACAGTTCGTGGGCACCGCGCCTTTACCCTACAGGTGACGTTGCCAGATATATGCCTGATGGCAGCATAAGCTTATCTGGTCGTAAGGATGATCAGGTGCAAATTCGCGGTTTCCGCGTTGAGCCCAATGACGTTGCCGCTGCTGTAAGTCGCTGTCTTACTTCGGTAGGCTGTTATGTTACGGCCCATAAAGTGGCTGGCCAAACCGCGTTAGTGGCTTATCTGACTGGATTCAGCTATCAAGATAAGGCCGCTTTGGGCTTATTGACGGGTGATGTGAACCAATACCTTCAAACCAGTTTGCGTGAACAGTTACCTGAAGCCATGGTGCCGCAGTTTTTTGTGGCGCTTGAACAGTTGCCACTGCTGGCGAATGGCAAGGTTGATCGCAGTCAGCTGCCAGACGTTGCAAAATTACAAACCCACCATTATGTAGCGCCTGGCTCGCAATTAGAAACATGGTTAGCGGATGCGCTGGCAAACATTCTTGAGGTTGACAAAGTCAGTTGTGATGCAAGCTTCTTTGACCTTGGTGGTCATTCACTGGCGGCCATTAAGCTGGTGACGCGCATCAAGCAGCAGCTGTTGATGGATGTTGAGCCGACCTTGGTGTTTGATAATGCCACCATAGTGAAATTTGCAGCGGCGTTAAGCGCGCAGCATAGCAACCCGCAAAAATTAGAAAAAATCGCCATGACGCAATTAAAGCTGGCAACGTTATCGCCCGAGCAGCGCAAAGCGCTGCAGCAAAAACTCGGCTTGGGCAGCTAGTACACGTAATCCATTCAACTTTGTATATGGGAGTCGATGACTCCCTTTTCCTTTTTTCGAGATACACATGAACAACGACGATATTCTTGATGTGCTTGCAGATGAACTGGACCTTGAATTACTTGGTGAGCTGCTTGCTGAGCAACCAGAGGCTGATAACCAGATCCCAAAACACCCAGACACGTTTGGCAACCTGTCTTTTCAACAGCAAAGGCTGTGGTTACAACAGCAATTAACCCCAGAGTCGATTTCATACAATGTCCCCCGTGCCTTTTATATTGAGACGGCTTTGGACATCGACAAACTACAAGCAGCGCTGAACGCTTTGGTAAATGCCCATCAGGCGCTGGCAACGCGCTTTAGCAATGACAATACCCCAAGGCAGTATTTGGTTGAAGATGCACAGGTGCCCTTGTCGATATTGACGTTAGATACATCGTTACAGGCGTGCGCAGCGGTTGATGTGTTGGGCTCGAATATCGTAACGGATTGGTTTGCTCAGCCGTTTGACTTGGGTTGTGCGCCATTAATGCGCGCCGCTTGGGTGGCGTACGGCAAAGGCGGGATTTTACTGTTAGATAACCATCATATTGCCAGTGATGGATGGTCCTTGAATTTAATTTTACGAGATTTAGTGCGGGCCTATTTTGGTGAACCTCTCTCACCAACTGGGTTGCGATATTTAGATTACGCCCAGTGGCAGCGCGATGCCCTTGCGTCCGAAATGGGGCAGCAAGCGTGTTCATATTGGCAAGACTATGTGAACTTTGAGCCGCAACATCTTGCACTCCCCAAAGCGGAACAAGCGAGCGATGAGCGCTATGCCGTGGTGGCAAAAACGCCGTTATCTGCCAAGCAAACCCGTGCACTGAGACAGCTTTCTCAGCAACATAACCTGACGGTTTCGTCGTTAATGATGGCGTTGTATCAGATAGTGTTGTCGCGCTTTAGCGACGTACAGCAGTTTTTATTGGGTGTGCCGACGGCTGCCAGAAATCATCCGGATATTAGCGAAATTGTTGGCTTTTTTGTCAATACGCAGCTGTATAAGAATGAGGCATTGCCCGAGCGTACCTTGGTGGAGGTTGCCCGCGCGGTACAGCAGCATACCCTGACTGTGATTGAGCATCAGCTGATCCCATATGAATGGCTGGCTAGGGAGCTTGGCTGGCAGCAAATGGGTGAGCAAAGTCATTTCCAAGCCATGTACAACTTTTCAGAGTACAAGCCCAGTAGTGATGGCCCAATGCCGCTGCCACTGACGCCCATTGTGGTCGACAAGTTTGAAGCCAAGTTTCCGCTTTCGTTAGAAGTGATTGAGCAAGCAGATAGCTTATTGATCCAATTTGAAGGCGATCCAAAATACTATGACATGCCTGTGTTGGAGCGCTTGTTGGCATCTTTTGTGGCATTTTGCTCCAAGCTGACCAGTGCACCAGATGTTGCGCTTGGGAATGTGGTTGCAGATGCGATGCCAGTAAAAGCTGAGCAAGTTGTGCCAGCCGCGGATTACTTGTCTTTATTGGCGCAGAACTTTGCCACACATCAGAACCACATTGCCGTATCTGATCTGCAAGGCACGTCATTGACATATGCTGAGCTTGATACACGCAGTGCGCAATTGGCCAATTATCTATTAGCTGAGGGCTTGCAAAGCGAGCAAAAAGTCGCGCTGATGTATGAACGTGATGTGGATATGCTGGTGGCCATGTTGGCAGTACTGCGTGCTGGTGGCGCTTATGTGCCTGTAGACCCCAAGTTACCGCAATCACGCATTGACTATATCCTCTCGCACAGTGGTACGCAGCTGGTGCTGCACAATCTCTCAGCATCAGTGGATACAGAGGTTGGTCAGTGCAATACAGCGACGTTATCTTTGCAAGGTTATGCTGATACGGCCCCAGCTATCACGATTCACCCTGCGCAATTGGCGTATGTGATTTATACCTCGGGCTCGACAGGTAAGCCAAAAGGGGTGGCCATTAGCCATCAAAACCTCAGTAACTTTTTAGCGGCTATGCAGGAAAAATTTGCTTTGCATCGTAAAGATACGGTGTTGGCACTGACGTCCTTGTCGTTTGATATTTCAGGCCTTGAGTTACATTTGCCGCTTTATGTGGGAGCGAAGGTATGCATTGCTCAGCAGCAAAGTGAGCTCAGTACCGCCATCTTGGCGGACGTCTCTGTGATACAGGCTACGCCAGCGGGATGGCGTGCCTTACTGGCGCAAAACTTAATTGAAAAACCCGTACTGGGCCTGTGTGGGGGGGAGGCACTCCCCGCTGAGTTGGCTGCCGAGCTACTCGATAAGCAAGTGGCCCTTTGGAACATGTATGGACCGACAGAAACCACCATTTGGTCTTCTTGCCAGCAGGTTGTGGCGCCTGATATTCACCTTGGTGAAACCGTGCGTGCGAATCAATTTTATGTTTTGGACAACGCTTTAAACCCAGTGCCAGGTGGTGTTGCTGGTGAGTTATATATTGCGGGTGATGGCCTCGCTCGTGGCTATTTAAATCGTCCTGAACTCAGTGCCGAGCGTTTCATTGCTAACCCGTTTTGCCACGCGGGCAGCCGTTTGTATCGCACCGGAGACTTGGTGAAATACAACCACGCAGGCCAGTTAGAATACTTGGGGCGCACCGATCATCAGGTGAAAATCCGTGGTTTTAGAATTGAACTAGGTGAAATTGAAGCGCACTTTTATCAACAACCAGCTGTGACTGAAGCCGTGGTAATCGCGGAAGAGTTACCAACCGGCACGCGTTTGGTGGCTTATGTGGCAGGGAGTGGGCTTGAAAGCAGTACCCTACAAGCACAGTTAGCAGCCCAATTGCCACCGTACATGGTACCAAGTGTGATCATGGTATTGGATAAATTGCCCCTGAATAACTCAGGAAAAATTGACAGACATGCTTTGCCAAAAGCACATGACGGCCAAAGTGAAAGCTATGTTGAGCCTGCGAACGAGCAAGAACAGCAATTGGCCGAAATTTGGCAAACCGTCCTTAAGACCTCACCGATTGGCCGTGAAGATGACTTCTTTACTTTGGGCGGTGATTCTATCAGTGCACTGCAATTGGCCAGTCGCATCAGTGAGACGCTAGAGTGCAACTGCACAGTAAAAGATGTATTTGATGCGCCCAATGTGGCAGCTTTAGCCTCGTTATTAAATAAAGTAGACAGTACTCAGCGACCTCAACTGGTCAAAGTCGCAGCTCAGCCGAGTTATGAATTAGCACCAGCGCAGCTGAGCTTGTGGTTATCGGATCAACTGGTCAAAGCGCAAGACAAGCACGCGTTTAATATTTCAGGTGCGGTCACACTCCGTGGCGCGCTGGATGTTGATCTGCTACAGCAAGCGTTTGACTTAGTGATTGCACGCCATGCCTCGTTGCGCATGCGCTTTGTTGAGCACTTGGGTGAAGCCAGTATGCAAGTCAGTGAGCAGCTTGATTTTAAACTGGCGGTGGAGGTACTGACGGATTTAAATGAAGGCGAGCGCACAGCGCAAAGCCAGCAACTGCAGCGCGACTTTGAAAATCAGCCATTTGATTTGACAAAAGCGCCGTTGCTGCGCGCCCTGCTTATTCAGCTTGGAGAAAGCGAGTATCAACTGTCGGTCAGCACACATCATATTATTTCCGATGGCTGGTCGATGAGCGTATTGATTGGCGACTTGGCTACGGCATATCAGGCACTTGCTAGTCAGCAGCCACCAAGTTGGTCGCCATTACAGTTTGATTATGTGGATTATGCCAGCTGGCAGCAAACGCTACTCAGTGGTGAGTCCGGGGACGCGCTGAGAGCTTATTGGCGCGACCATTTAGCCGCGGCACCGGCAAACAGTGCATTGCCAAATCACTACCCACGCCCTGCGCAGTTGAGTAATGAAGGGGGGTTAGTGGTTGGCGCATTTGACGCAGATCAAACCAAGCGCTTAAAAGCCTTTGCCAGTGAGCAGCAAATATCACTCAATGCCTTACTTTTATCTGGTTATTTCTTGTTCTTACATGCCATCAACGATAAGCCAGATGTGGTGGTTGGCAGTGACTTTGCAGGGCGTGATAACCCAGCGCTGGAAGCCTTGATTGGCTTTTTTGTACGGGTATTACCACAGCGTAGTCAGCTTGATGAAAACTCTTTAATTATTGATTTTATTAAACAAACACAAGATTTATCACTGCAAGTGATGGCCCATCAAGCGCTGGGCTTGGAGTCATTGACTGAATTAGTGGACGCCCCAAGAGTGAACAATATTCAACCATTAGTACAGCAGTTATTTGTCATGCAAAACACCCCGCAGCAGCAGTGGATGATGGATGACATTCGTCTTGAACCTGCCGATAGTCTCAGTGCGATTAGCAGTAAATTTGACAGTGCGCTTTTCGTCATTGAGGCGGATGAGTTGCAATGCCAGTGGGTGTTTAGAAAACAACTTTATAACCCTGAGAGCATGCAGCAATGGTTGGGGCGTTGGCAGCAATGCGTATTGCAACTCATGGAGATGAGCGAACAGCCTGTTCGCAATGTAATTTCGCCAATGATTCAGGAATTTAAAACTATGCAAAAAGCCGCCCGCGGAAATTCATTTTCAGGATTAAAGAAAGGTCTAAAAAAACGTGCTAAGGCACCAGCTGCACCGATAAAAACGTATTTTTTACCAGATACTGAGCAATTTCCTATTCTCGTAGAGCCGACGTCCCCTGATCTTGACCCAATTAACTGGGCAAGCAATAACCGAGATGTGATTGACGGTTATTTAAAGCAGTACGGCGGGATTATTTTCAGAAACTTTGCGCTGCAATCTCCGCAAGAGTTTGAGTCATTTGCCGATGCGATCCAGCCGGGGTTATACGGCCAGTATGGCGACTTGCCGAAAAAAGAAGGCGGCAAGAAAACCTATAAATCGACGCCTTATCCTGAGCGTCAGATGATTTTGTATCACAATGAGAGTTCTCACCTAGACAAGTGGCCGCGCAAGCAATGGTTCTTCTGTGAGTTGCCATCTGTGGTTGGCGGTGCGACGCCGATTGTGGATTGTCGCCGTATGCTTAAAGAGTTACCACAAGAGCTGGTGGAAAAATTTAAAGCCAAAGAGCTGCTTTATGTACGTAATTTTATTCCGAATCTGGATGTGGCTTGGCAGGACTTTTACAAAACTGACGATAAAGCCGAGGTAGAAGCACGGTTGGCTGCCAGTAATACCGAGTTCCGTTGGCTAGACAATGGTGGCTTGCAAACGCGTACTAAAACCCATGGCGTGATCAAGCACCATCTAACGGGTGAAGCGTCTTTCTTTAACCAAGTTCAGCTGCATCACGAGTCTTGTTTAGAAGAGAGCGTGCGCAAAGACTTAATAGAAATGGTTGGCCACGAGTACTTACCTCGCAATGTATTTTTTGGTGATGGGACGCCGATCAGCTATGAAGAAATGGCTCTGATCGGTGAAGCGTACGAGCGCTGCGCGGTGCGATTTGCTTGGCAAAAAGGCGACGTGGTAATGCTTGATAACATGTTAGCAGCCCATGCCCGTGACCCTTACGAAGAACCAAGAAAAATCGTTGTTGCGATGGGGGATATGGTATCCCAACAACAATTGGCTGATGCCAACACAGCGCAAGCAGAGCAGGAGTGCCTAGCATGATCACAGAGTACATCGAAGAATATCAACAAGGTGTGGTACTGACAGCAAACCAGCAGCGCTTTGTCACTGAGGGCGAAAACACATCAGCACTGGTACAGTTATTGGTGCCTTGCTCAAGCAGTTTGCAAGAGATCCAGCGCTATGCGGATGAGCTGGTGCAATCTCATTTAAGTTTGGCTTCAAATTATCAGCAAGTTGCAGGCTTCAAAGGCCTACGTGCTGTACCAAGTCTTGATGCCAAAATAAAAGTGGATAACATTGAGTGGACACAGGTTGGTGTGCCAAGTTTGGCACAGCTGGCGGTGATTTTTCCCGTTGAGATCGCACCTCATTCGGGCTGCAATCTTCATCTGACTCACATCAATACGCCAGAGCAAAGTTGTCTGGCGCTGCGCGGTTTTGCCGGTGCGTTGGACTTATCATCATTGGAACTCGTCGCTGCTATTATAGCTGGTCAACCGGATGATGAAGAAGCGCTGCAGTTTCCTGATTTTGTTGCCTGGCAGCAAGAGATGTTACATGACGAAGATGGCCTAGCAGGCCAAGTGTACTGGCAAAACTATTTAACAGGGGATATCCCAGCACCATTGCAGTTGCCTTACAACATGGGCACGGTCAGTGAAGGTGAGCGCAGCTACACGCAAGTTCAAAATGAGATTGATGCTGCGCTTTGGCAAGGTGTTGAACAGTTTGCAGAGACATTGGAAACTTCAGCACAGAATATTGCGCAATATGCATGGTGGTGGTTGATGGCGCGTTTAGCAACGACGCCGCGTTTTTTGACCGCACTGCATTATGATCCCCGTCTTGAAGATGAAGCATTTGAAGGCGCACTGGGCCGATATGCGAAAAGCTTGCCGCTTATCGTTGAATATCAGCCAGAGCAGAGCCTGCACAGCTGGTTAGGTGCCCTAAACGAGCAGTGTGAAAATCATCGTCAGGTGGCGCAGAGTATTTCTTTGGCGCAGCTCAAAACTGCACTCAATACGACAGATGCCGTACTGCCGCTGCATAGCGCGCAGCCTGATTGGCAGGTGAGTCAGCATCACGCACTGAACTTAGCGGTATCTCAGCAGGGCACGTTGACATTAAATTACTGCCAAAATAGTTTTTCTGCAGCTGCTGTGAGTAGTTTACTAGCGCAATTGACTCAGGTATTGCACGTTATTCACTCTGCCGAGGTGCATACACAATCTTCTGAGATCAGCATATTAAGTGATGACCATAAATCACAGCTGTTGGCCATCAATGGTGTGCAATTGGCAGCACCTGCTGAAACAGTGATCGCACGTGTCGCGGGCTTTGCCAGCACAGATGCTGACTCTGTGGCACTCACTGATGCTAACAGCACACTTACTTACGGCCAGTTGTGGCAACAAGTTGAGCGCATAGCAAAGGGATTAAAGGCCAGACAGCCTGATTCAATACAGCCGATATTACTCTTGCTGCCAAGAAGCACTGATTTAATTGTGGCGATGCTTGCCAGTATGCGGGCAGGGTTTGGCTTTGTGCCATTAGACCCAAGCTGGCCGCAGGCACGTATCGACAAGGTCGTTGCCCAGTTTGATAATGCCACCCTGATAGCAGAGTCAGCGCAAACAGGCGTGACAGTGCAGGCATTGCAAGCAGACAGTGATGTTGTGTTGCCAACACTTGCGTCACTTGAAACCAGCTTGGCGTACAGTATTTTTACATCTGGCTCGACGGGCACGCCAAAGGGCGTGCGTATCGGCCAGCAACAGCTGAGTGCCTATTGTGCGGCATCCTGTGAAGCACTGGGTTTATCAGAGCAAAATAACTTTGCACTGACAGCGACCGTGGCAGCAGATTTGGGGTATACCTGTTTATTTAATGCGTTATACCTTGGCAAGCGGTTGTGTATTGCCAGTGAAAAGCAAAGTATGGACAGCACAGAGTTTGGGGCGTTTTTATCTGAGTATCAGATTGATTGCATTAAAATCGTACCTTCTCACTTACAAGCGCTGTGCGACTTAAAAGCACTGCCTTATTTCCCGCAAAAAATTGTACTAGGTGGTGAAGCCTGTCCAAACACCTTCTTGCGTTCACTGCAGCAGTGGGCGCCGCACAGCGAAATTTACAATCACTATGGACCAAGTGAAGCGACCATAGGGGTGATGTGTCATCGCTATGTGGCTGGCGACGGTGGTGTGGCTAAGCTCAGTCAGGTTTTTGCAGGTACAAATACGTATGTGCTCAACCAAACAGGGCAGCTGTGCAGTTATGGTGAAGTGGGCGAGCTATTTATCGCTGGTGCGCAGTTGAGCGAAGGATATTTGGGCCAGCCAGAACATCCCGCTTTTACCGAGCACAGTGAATTGGCTCAGCGCGTATATGCCACAGGCGATCTCGCCCGCTACATGCCGGACAATTCAGTGATGATCTTAGGACGTAAAGACGACCAAGTGAAAGTACGTGGCTTTAGGATTGAGCTAGGTGAAGTAGCTGCCTGTATTGAGCAGCTAGAGGGTATTGAACACGCGCTTGTGGTTGCAGATAAAGTGGATGGACAAGTGCGTTTAAATGCCTATTTGATTGCCAATCAGTATGAAGATGGGGCACTTGACAGCGACGCGACGCAAGCACTTAAAAGTGCATTGTCACACAGTTTACCTGAGGCGATGATCCCTTCTGCCTTTATGGTGGTGGCACAGTGGCCGAGGTTGGGTAATGGTAAGATTGATCGCAAGGCGCTGCCTTCATTTGCGAGTCAAACACTGGCTTATGAAGCGCCGCAAGGGGAGTTAGAAGAAAAGCTCGCTGCGGTGTTTGCAGAAGTATTGGAGCTAGACAAAGTCAGCCGTAGCGCGTCATTTTTCCAATTAGGTGGCCACTCCATTGCGGCCATCAAGTTGGTTAAGCGCTGGGCCGATAGAGAGGCGTCAGATCTGCACTTTGATTTAGGTGTGTTATTCCAAGCACCGAGCGTTGCTAAATTGGCCGATGTGCTCAGCACAGAGGCAACTGAGCAGATCACACCATTGAATAGCCATAAAGCAGGTAATCGTCAGGTTATCTGTTTCCACGATGGCTTAGGGTTATCCCTGAGTTATCGTGCATTGGCAGAGCATTTGAATGATCAGGTCAACTTATTTGCCCTTGAACCAAATAGTGCGGATCTTGCTGTGGATGATTTTGATGCGTTGGCGCAAAGCTACGCGGACAAGCTCATCTCGCAATTTGCTGGGCAGCCTATTGAGTTGTTGGGTTGGTCTATGGGCGGCTTATTGGCAGCAAAAGTGGCAACCTTGCTGGAGGCAGCAGGACAGCATGTCACACAATTGTACTTGGCAGATTCGTGGATCCCAACCGCGCAAACACGCAATGTCTCTCAGTTAGATGCAATCAGCGAATTTTTAACGCTGGTGGTGGATCATGGCGGCGAGGCGTGGACGCAACGCATAGACGGTTACTTTGCGCCTCTACTTGCTGAAAACGAGCTGGACAGCCGCACGTTAAGCGCACATTTACGGGCATTTTGGCACTCTGCTGCTGACGCGTTGCCGCTGCCTTACAATGCGATCACCGCGCAGCAACTGGCGGATACTTTTATCAAGAGTGAGCGCTTGAAAGCACTGCGCGCGGTAAAATGCACCTTACCAAGCCTGCCTAAACCATTGCCAATACATGTCTTGTGGTCAAAAGAGCGTTCGGCCAGTGACATTGATGTGTACAGTGCAAAATTGACGAGCAATGGCGCGTCAATGCTGGTTGAACAGCTAGATGTTGGACACCAAGAAGTGGTGCGTCATCCGAAGTTATTGAATGCGGTTGCGACTCAAATGAGCTAACGCTTTCCTCTTATAAATAGGCTGACTTATAGGGGCGTTTGGGTAACAAACGCCCCTTTTCTTGTTTTTTGTCTTATTTTTATAAATTTTTAGCACTGCTTCTCGTCCTGCCAAATGGTGTGGTTTTGGCTGTCAAAAACTGACTTTAAATGGACAGCCTGAAATAAACAGGAGGGAGTTTATGGATAAAAAAACGCTAACCCGGCTAACCAAACAGCATTCCGTTTTAGGGGCAATCAGCGCCTGTATTCTCACTATTGTTTTTGTCTGTGGTAGCTTACTTTTTTTCCGAGGGCAATTGCTAAACTGGCAGTTTGCATGGCATCAAGATCAACATGTTGAGCGTGATATGTCATGGCAAAGCGCAGTCACTGATCTGATGACACAAATCCCTGATTTTGCGCAGCAGCGCATTACCTTAACAACCGACCCTCAGCACCACCACTTATTTCAAATTTACGTCGGTCATGACGACCGGCTGCTTTATAACAATCAAACGCAACAACTTTTTGGTCAAGACAGCGCACAACAGCAAGCTGCGGCAGACTTTTTGTATTTTTGGCATATCAACTTTATGACGCATATCGGCACAGATATCATAGCGTTAGCCTGTATTTTCTTGATTATGGTTACTATCAGCGGCATTTGGATCCGCTGGCGTGATTTGGTGAAAAAGTTCCATCAATATCGTGCTAAGGGCAAATCTCGTGATGTGTTTAAAGACAGTCATGTGTTGTTGGGCTTGGGTGTGTTGCTGTTTATGTTGATGTATGGCTGGAGCAGCGCTTATTTTAATGTTGGCTATGAGATAAATGCGCCGATATACCATAAATATGCTGATAAAAGTGGTGAAAGTTATTGGGATGAGCTCGGATTTCCACGTAAACCGGACAATTATGACATGGACGCTAAGCTGAGCGCAGAGCGCCTTAATCAAGTGATCACTGATTATCAACAGGCATATCCTGATATGCGGATTGCGCGCTTTGATATCTATCCTGGGCCTTGGATACGTTTGCGCGTAAGTGGCGAGTCTGATCGCAGTTTTGAGTTTGTCACCGCCTTTTATGATGTGCACGGCAATTTGCTTTATGAACCACATCGAAGGCCTGTGAATGATGTTTATAACATCATGATCCAGCTACATGAAGGGCATTTACTCGGTAAGTCTTCCCACTTATTGTATTTCATCCTGTCTTTGATGGCGATTGCCGCCATGTTAATTGGAAATTTGTATTGGTTGGCGATTAGAGAGCCCAAGCGTGCTGGACAAGTCTTATTTCGCTTGCAGCGCGCATGCTTAGAGGCGGGCACCTGCGGCGCATTATTTGCAATTGCATTGCTGTTGGTTTGCACTCGATTATTTAGCCAAGGCGAGCCATTAACTGCGCTGACAAATCAGTTGATTGTGATTGTTAGTTTACTCGGCTGTGGTTTATTGACGGGCTACTTTAAGCAGGCAAAAGAGTCTGCCCATATGGTACTGCAGATCGCGGGTGTATTGTTTTTAATTCTGCCTTGTATCGATGTGATACGCCTGCTGTTAGGGCATGAGATTTATAGCTTTGTTAGTAAAGATTTACTCACAGCAAATATCGTTTTTATTGCTTTGTCTGGTTTGAGCTTTGGCTTAGCAACGATTGTGGTGCGAGTCACAGACAAAGTGAAAAAACGCACAATAGACTTGGAGCCTGCTAATGATCGCCTTGCTTAGTTTTTTGTTAATTGGGTTTGTACTATTTGCCTGTTCCAAGTATTGGCCTTATCGCAAACTTGCAGGCGTAGTAAAGGTTTCTGAGTCTATGACACCATTGCGTATGTTGGCGTTGAGTGTGTTGGTACTGAGTGTTTTTTATTACTTTCAACTCGGCTTTATCGCGGCATTATTTTTGGTGTTGTTTGCGCTGAGTATTGGTTTACCTGTGGTTGTGATGATGGGCCATCACCGTGGAACAACGCCCATACTGGTATTACTCATCTTAGCGGCTTTTGGTGGAGTACTGTGATGCGGGTATTAAACGTTGCGGTTCTATTGGGGTTATTGGTTGGCTGGCTGCTGGTACGAGGCAGTATTTGGCTAAGTTTAGATCTATTTGGTTGGGATTTTCATACCGTAATCACAGTGACAGAATTGCTGAGCATTATTGTGATTGCAGGTGTCGCTTTTCACTTTTCGATGCAAGCAAATTATAAGGCTATCTGTTTGCTTGCCGCCAAGTACTTAACGCCTATGGCTGGGCTATTTATTTTGTTATTTGGCATAAACTTAATTCACTAAATTATGATAAATATCAGCAGTATAAATATAATCATAAATATTTTTAAACTGTAAATAATTGATATTTATGCACTTATTGTTTAAGCCTTATTTTTGTCAGAATAAATGACACAAACGCGCTAAATTTTTTTTGTATGGCTTCGTCTGCCCATGAGTAAATCAGCATTTTTATCTCGACTAGGATAAGGGAGTCAAACGGCGTATGAAGCAATATTCTATGATTGCAAAAGCGGTGTGTATTGGACTACTAGCAAGTAGTTCTTCAGTAGTATTAGCAGACGATGCTAAATTAGATATGGAACGAATTGAGGTGGTTGGCAAACACCACCGCGATGTAGGGGCAACCGGACTGCCACTTGCAATCGGCGATACGCCGCAGTCAATCTCTGTGATTGACCGTGAGTTCATGGACTTCCATGATATTAACTCAATCGGTGATGCCCTCACTCACAGTGCTGGTGTGTACTCTGAAACGTCGCTAGACAGTCGTGAGCGATTTGTTTTCGCACGTGGTTTTGAAATGAACCGTTTCTTGATTGATGGCATGGGTAGCGCGGCGCGTCCTAACCAAGCAACGATGCTAGACACAAGTATCTTTGAAACGGTGGAAGTTATCCGCGGCTCAACAGGTATGCTGCAAGAAATTGGTCGACCTTCTGGTACTGTGAACCTAGTGCAAAAGCGTGCATATAATGGCACCGGTGGATATGTCACGGCAGAGTATGGTTCGTGGAACAAGATGCGCGGTGAAGCAGATTTTAATACTACATTGACTGATAGCGGTTCAGTGCGTGCCCGTGCGGTTGTTGCATTAGAAGATACAGACTCATTTGTTGAACGCTACAATGCTGATCGTAAGGTATTTTATACAACGTTAAGTGCAGATATCACAGATGCATTGCAGGTATCTGTTTTTGCGAGTTATCAAGATGACGGCCAGACTGCTAAATCAGATGGTTTGCCACTACATTTTTCTAATAATGATCCGATTGAGATTGGTATTGAAGCCAATATTTATCCTGATTGGGGTACTCAAGATTCGAAGCAAGATAGTTTGATGGGTGAGCTACGCTATCAGATCAATAGTGACTGGTCTGTCGTGGCTAAGCTGCATCAATCAACAACTGATGAAAATAAAGTTTATACTGGTCTAGATTGGCATCCGGCACCAAATGGTGACTATGCAATATTTACTAATGTCAAAGATGCTGATTATGAATCAGACCGAGCCGAGCTTGGCGTCAATGGCCAGTTTGATTTATTTGGCCAAACGCACACATTGAATGTAACTGTCGCGGATACAAATTTTGAAGAGTTGAACTATCAATATAATCCGCTTTCACGAGTTGCTGGTAATTTAGCGGCAGAGCACAGAGATGAATCGCCAGAGCCCAAGCCTGCAAAGCCGGATTACGACTATGATAACCCAATACTACGTACTGCTGATATCGGTTCACGCAGCGCGCGTGCGGCGTTGAATTTACAGGTATTAGATAATGTTAACGTGTTGCTGGGTGCAAACCATAAAGATGTTACATCATATAGTAATATCGTAGGTACTATCACCGATAAAGAGTTTTCTGATACCAGCCTTTACTATGGTGGTGTGTACAAGGTAAATGAACAAGTAACAGTTTATGCGAGTTATACAGATATTTTTGACCAACCTGGATATTACGACAAAGCAGGTAAGTTATTAGATCCAGTCAGAGGTGAAAACCAAGAAGTTGGCTTTAGATTTGCTAACAGTGAAAACACCCTAAGTGTAGATGTTGCCTATTTTAACATTGTTCAAGAAAACTTCCCGGTTGTAGCAGGTCAAGATGCAAATCAAAACCTTTACTATGTTGGTGAAAGCGGTATCGAGTCAGAAGGTTACGAAGTTGAAGTATCTGGTTACTTCACTGAACAGTGGTTTGCGTCACTGTCATTCTCGGATACGGATGTGACCACGCCAAATGAAAGTGAAGGCCGTTCTACTCGCGTTGTACCAGAGAACATGGCAAGCTTCAGCACTTTTTATGAATTTGATTCGCTAAGAGTTGGTGGATATATCAATTATGCTGGTGAGCGCGAAGGCTTTACAGGTTTTGGCCCTGTTTACGATTACGTACCAGTTGATTCAAACGTCTTAGCAGGTTTCTCAGCATATTATGAGTTCAATGAATCATTGAGTGCAAAATTCAATATTCATAACCTATTTGACAAAGAGTACGATGCGAAAATTGCCTTTATTTCGGTTCGCCCGGGCGACCCTCGCAACTTCTCTGCGCAAGTAACTTATACATTCTAATACGCGATACGAAGTGCCTACGGGCACTTTGCAGTGTATATTCGCAGCACAAAGCCTCACTCATGTGGGGCTTTTTTGTGGGCAATGGTCACAAGAGGGCGGTGGTAATGAGTATACAGTGTGAATCTAAACTAAGGCTACGCGATGAGAAAAATTGAGAAAAAAGCCACCCGCTAAGGATAGGTGGCTTTGGTGTGTGTGGTCAAAAAGTGGCGCCACCATCAATGGTGAGTATTTGCATAGTGGTGTGCGAAGATAGCTTGGATGCGACGAACACCGCGCTGTTGGCAATTTCTTCAGGGGTCGCGATTTTTTGTAGTGGAATACCGAGTTTATATTGCTCAGCAAAGCCTTCTATCACGCGTTGTGCACCCTTATCATCTTGCCACATGCCTGTTTGCATGGGGGTCAATGTTGAGCCAGGTGCGATGACATTACAGCGTATCCCGTAGTTTGCCAGCTCAATGCCCGCGGTAAGCGTCAGTTGCGTGGCAGCTGCCTTTGATGCGCAGTAAGCCCCCATGTGTTGTCTGGGCGTGTTCGCAGCGTTGGAGCCAATGGTCACAATACTGCCTTGATGCGTGTGTTTAAAATGCTGAGCGCATTGCTGAATAAACACAAACAGGCTGGTTGCATTGACGTTCTGACAGTGTTGCCACTGGGTGAGGCTGAGCTCATCAAGTCCGCCCATTTCAAGCACACCGGCAACATACACAAGATTATAGGGGGCTAACCCATGCTGGATGAGTTCATCCAAGGTTTGAGCAAGCTGCTCAGGCTTAGACAGGTCACAGTGAACTTGCTTATACAGCATGCTGGTATCGCTAAATTGGCGATCAAATCCAATGACTTTGGCACCTAGTGCGGCAAACTGCTTGGCGACAGCCAGACCAATACCTTGTCCAACGCCTGTCACCCACACAATCTGCTGGTTGTACTCTGAAGTGAGTGCATGTTGAAAATCCATCTATGAGACCTCTAAGTTACACTGACTAAGTTGTTCGCATAGGGATTTGAGTGACAGTTTTGGTTGAGTCGCCCACAGGTGTGCAGCATTAAATATGCGGGTTTGGATGCTTTTGACAGCGTCGTTGTCGTAACGCGCAACATTGCTGTCAAAATCTACCGTTGCCGGTGTATCGCCCAGTAAATGGATCTGCAACATAATATCGTCCGTAGTCCCTGCACTTAGTATGTGGCTGCACGTTTCTATGCCGGCATATTTAGGGGTGCTGGCAAATGGCAATAAATTAATCGTGGGGCCAATAATATTTAAAGATTTACCCTGCTTTTGTCGATCCCGTTTGAGCGATTCAACGCGGTAGCTCTGCACTTTTTTTAACGCTTTAATTTGCTGGTTGATGTGCTGTGCCACAGTCGTTAAATCATTTTCATCATTAAGCGTCAATGGTAGAGGTAAGACATTGCTTTGCACACATGGACTGCTTAGCTCGCTAATAGCTTGGCGGTTCATCATCACTAATCCCAGCGTAACGTGATTTTGCTGATGCTGCTCAACCAAAGTCGCAGCAATGGCCGCAAGCAGTATTTCACTGCTGGTTGTGTTGGTCACCTGTGCCGCAGATTGGATTGTATGCCAGACAGATTGTGAGAACGTGTTTGTCAGACGGTGATTCGGCTCAGAGACATCCGTTTTTTCTGTGCTGTAAGAGTAGACATTGTCTGCGTTGTCCAGCCATTGATTGAGGGTCTCTCGCGCCTTCTGTTGCTGCGTTTTATACGCTTCACTTTGCTGTAATTCGAGCAGGGTTTGTTGCCCAGTGAAGCGTAGGTTTGGCAGTGGTTTGCCTTTACTCAGTGCATTGTAGCAACGGTTTAGTGACTGTGAGAATAAACCAAAGCCATAGCCATCTAACAGCAGATGATGTGCCACGATCAGCAAGTAATCTTGCTGTGGACCGCGCAGCAAAAATAACTTCATTAATGCTTCTTGGCTAAGGTCAAACGGCTCAGCTAAATGCGGTTTGGCAAACTGCTGAGCAAAAGAGAGCACATCTTCTGGGTCTTGTGCAATATCTTGGCAGAGGATAGTGGGTGCTGTATTGTCATGGTGAAGCTGAGGCGTATAACTGGCATCGCTGACAAAGCGGCAAGAAAGCATATCGCTTGCTTGCCAAACATGTTGCAATGCGTGTTGCAGCCAATTTGCCGAGATCTTACCTTTAAACTCTAAGCACTCGGCAACATTAAAAAGCTCCCCCCGACCACTGATGGTATGCAGCAACCACATGGCATGCTGCGAGTCAGTAAGTGGAAGAGGATACGTCATTAGTCTTCCTTGCGTTCTTCAAGTAGTTCAACCCAAGCGGCTAGAGTTGGGATCTGTGCCAGCTCAATAAAGTTGGTCTCAATACCTTGCTGTTGCCACAACGAGATGAGATTCATCACCTGCACGGAATCTAAGCCATAGTCGATCAGACTTTCATGTTCGTCAAACTCATCTTCTTCGCAGTCAATCAGCGTTAAAATATGGGCTTTCAATCCCTCTAGCGAAGTCAGATCTTGAGTCTGAGTTCCTAAAATCTCTGACATGGATACCACTTTACCGCAGCGCTTTGCGACAAAATCCAGCGCCATCATGTGCTCTTCTTTAGTGAAGTCCGCGATGGCATCGGCCACCAAGAATGGTTCAATATCGCGCATAAAGGCATCTACCGCGGTCGTCATAACGCCAATGTGGCCATAGATCCCGACAATGAGTAACTGATCGCGTTGCTTGTCACGTAATTGCTGTTCAAAATCACATTTTTGGAATGCACTGTAACGCCACTTGGTGAGCACCACATCTTTGTCGGTTGGTGCTAGCGCATCAACGATAGGTTGCTGTGCTGGATCCTGTAAGCCCGCGCCCCACATGTCAGATAATAGACCGCGTTCATGTTTGCCTTGCTTGATTGGCTGAGCGGTATAGTACACAGGAATATCATGCTCGTAGCAGTGTGCTTTAAGTGCTTGAATATTCTGGATCATGGTGTCGATCAATGGATTGTCATCGCCATAAAAGCCAACAAAATAATGTTGTACATCATGGATCAATAAAGCTGCGCGATTGGGATCTATGTCCCAATCCACTCGATTTTCAGGTAATTCTGCATCGCGTGGTAACGGGTAGTGATTTAACTTTGGAATGCTCATGGTGCTCTCTGTTATTCGAATGTGGCGCGCAAGGCTTTTTTATCGACTTTGCCTACGGCGGTTAACGGTAGTTGGGTTACGAACTTAAATTTATCGGGTACTTTGTAATCGGCAATGCCGAGTTGGCGCAGATATTTGCGCAGAATAAGCGTCGTCAATTTGATGCCTTGATCTGCTACTACAAAAGCGCAGCTCTTTTCACCTAGCGTGTCATCTGGCATGGATACAATGGCTACTTGCTGAATATTTTGATGGCCAAGTAAGTGATTTTCGACTTCTTCCGCTGCGATTTTTTCGCCGCCTCGGTTGATTTGATCTTTATCTCTCCCTTCGACAATTAAATGACCTGAGGGCAGCTGTTTGACAATATCACCTGAGCTGTAGAAGCCATCGTTGTCAAAGGCAGAGGCATTATGTGTGGGTGACTTGTAATACCCTCTAAATGTGTAAGGGCCCCGTGTCATGAGTCGTCCAGACTCACCTTGGGGGACATTGTTGCCATGCTCGTCGACAATTTTTATTTCATCATGCTCACTGATCGGACGCCCTTGTGTGGTTAAGATCAGTTCAGGATCGTCATCATAGCGGGTGTAATTTACGAGCCCTTCAGCCATACCAAATACTTGCTGAAGCTGACAGCCTAAAATGGGAGTGACTTGCTCCGCTACACTGCGACTGAGTTTGGCGCCGCCAACTTGGATCACTTTTAAACTAGTCAGATCATGTTGGCTGGCTGATGCATGCTGTAACCATAATTGCAGGGCAGGTGGCACAAGCGCAGTGTGCGTGATGGCATAGTGCTCAATCAGGCTAAAGCACACAGCTGGGCTTGGATCGCTGGCTAAGATCACCGTGCCGCCAGCAATAAACACACCTAACGCCCCCGGTGAGCTTAATGGAAAGTTATGTGGTGCAGGTAGGGCGCACAAATAGCGTGTCTCTCCATCTAGCTTGCAGATCTCTTTACTGGCAACCACAGAATATAGATAGTCATTATGGGTGCGCGGGATCAGTTTGGGTGTGCCTGTACTGCCACCAGATAGCTGGAAAAATGCAACGTCTTCAGGGTTGAGATCAGGGGCTTCGAAAGCATGCTTATGCAAATAACCCTGCTTAAGTTCACTATTGCCTTTGCTGTGATCTGTGATGATCTTATTCAAACAAGCAAAGCGATTAAATAATTCATGCGTGAACTGCTCATCACCAAATAAAGCGTGTGCAGAGGAGACGATCATGGCTTTGGGCTGCAAAATCTCACAGTAACTTTGTAATTCTGTGCGCTGATGATTGAACAGAGCGCATACCGGGGCAACGCCCAGTTTGATCAAGGCAAAGTAAGTGATGTAGAACTCTATGCAGTTAGGCAGTTGCACGACAGCAGTATCACCTTTTTGCAATCCCTGTTGAGCGAGGTAGCCTGCAAGATTATCACTGTAAGTATTTAGCTCAATGTAACTAAGCTGGCGCTGACCATCCGCCACGGCAATGCCTTGGCTATTATTCTCAAGCTGATCAGATAAAATACTGGTCAGCGGTTTATCTTGCCAATAACCTTTGGCTCGGTACTGTTGAGCCAGCTCAGCTGGCCACGGAGTATATTCAATACGCATAATATTACTTGTTAAACTGAGTATAAGCTTGCTGAACAGACAATGCGTTCAGCATGGTTTTGAGTTTCGCCTCTGTCTCTAGCCATTCAGAGCTAGGATCAGAGGCGGCGACAATGCCAGCACCTGCGAATAATTTGGCAACATGTGCTTTGAGCTCTCCACATCGGATCACTACCACCCACTCACCATTACCGTGCTGATCGCACCAGCCGATGATCCCAGAGAAGAGGTCTCGACCATGACCTTCAAGATCCAGAATATGCTGATAAGCAGGCTTAGTGGGTTTGCCACACAGTGCGGGAGTAGGGTGCAATTGATTGGCAAGATCTAAAATATGGGTGGTGGGATCTTTTAAATGGCCTGAGATCACCGTCGATAAATGCCACATGGTGGCGGTGTGCAGCAATGAGGGCTCTGCTGGGATCGATAAGTTGTCGCACACAGGCTCCAATAATTGACGCATGTCATCAATCACGACGGCGTGCTCGTACCTGTCTTTCTTAGAATTAAATAACGCTGAGCGTCGCTGTGCTTCGACTTTGCTGCACGGATCTCTTGGGATAGATCCTGCTAATGGGTTACTGGTTACCGTTTCATCTTGTTTTCTAAGTAGTAGTTCAGGGCTGACGCCCATCAGCACAGAGTCATGTTCCGTTGGAAATGCAAAGTGATAACCTGACTGGCTTTGTGTCAGTAATTGATTTAACACATGTTTGCCATTGATAGGGTGTTCGAAGCCGAGCTCAACCTGTTTGCTGAGTACGATTTTTTCTAGCAGACCTTTGTCAAACAGGTGCTTTGCTTCTGATACGGTTTGCTCAAAGTGTGCCCTGTCTTGAAGGTACCGGATCTCGGTAAGCTTATTTTCTTGATGATTGCTATCAGTAGTTTGGGTATTTAGCCACTGACTGAATACGCTTTTATCCCATTTGGCAACTTGCTTGGGAATGATGAACTGTGCTGTTTGATATTTGCAAAAAGGCAGAACGCCAAAGGCAATCACGTTCTCGCTGTCGTCTTGGTTTGCTTGTAATTGTGCTTTTAGCTCATTGACTAAATAGTCTGTGTTGGCGATGGGGAGATTAAAACGATGTTTAATGCCATGGCCAAGCAAACAGCTTTCACCGGAAACAAATAGACAATCTTGATCTAGGTGGAACTCACCCAAAGACTGAGCCTGCGCTAAGTTAGATATTTCGCCTGCATGCATAATTAAACCTTTTTGCGTTGTCATTAAACTGCTGCCGATAAAGCGGTCAGCCGTGAATGTGTGTTAAAGACGTGTCAATCACAAAAAGATTTAGTGCTCTGGTGCATTGCGACCTGTGCCTGTCATTTGGGCAAGGTATATTGAAAATAAATTTTCTATTAAAAACGCTTTATGATCAGTAGGATAACTCTTAGGTACTGGTTTTGTCGACGAGCTGGTTTTTACAGATGATAGGAGGGAATATAAATCTGCTCTTTGCTGTGAATTTTTACGCTGGCTTGTCGTCCTGTATCTAGTCCTAATCTTGAATTAACAAAAGAGAAGTAACGTGCTTGCTAATCTAATTCGCGCCACCTGGTGGCGATTTATGGCAACAGCCATTACCAGTACTTTGTTTGGCTTAGCCAGTGTTGCCTTAGTTGCGCTGATCAATGAAATCATCAATAGCTCGCCTGATGCGCGCACTGAGCAGTTTACCTACTTTGCTATTTTGGCTGTGGTTGGCGTCGTATTACAGCTTTGTTCCAAAGTATTCGCAGAGCAACTGACTGAGCAAAGTCAGGCGACTGTGCGTAGTCAAGTGGCTGAGCATGTGGTGAATGCCGAGTTTAATGATGTTGAGGCGCAAGGCGCTGGTAAGATTAAATCTTGCTTAACCGAGCATAGCTTACGTGTGTCAGAGTTTTTCCAACGCCTACCGGGTATTTTGACCAACGCCATGATAGTACTTGGCAGCTTTGCGTATATGGCTTGGTTAGATTGGCGGGTGTTTATTTTTGCAGTACTTACTTTAATAGTGGGCTCAATTGGTTACAGCTTAGCTAATGCGACTGCGTTTAAAAAAGTCACCGAAGCTGCAAAGATTCAAGACGCTTTATACGATCAATTTGATTCTATTTACGATGGTGCAAAGGAACTCAAACTACATAAATCAAAGCGTCGTATTTTTGTTGAGCAGGTGATTGGTGACACGATTTCATTGTTGCGTAAACGTCGAGTGCAGGGGGCGACCATCTATCATTATGCGGCTTCTTGGGGCGGCTTTAGTATTTTTGCATTTATTGGTGGCACCTTGTATTTCCTTGCAGGTCAAAGCACGGATGAAACCAAGGTAATGTCGGGATTTGCACTGTTGTTTTTATACATGCTTACGCCGCTTGAAGTGATGCTAGCGGCGATCCCAAAAGCGGCCGCAGCCAAGGCCTCTGCTAATACGATCACTGAAATGAGGGCGCAGTTACGTTTAATTGCTCAGCAATCGTCATCGTCGCTCACTGAGTTTAAACAGATTGAACTAAAAGCGCTGAGTCACGGTTATTATCATGAGCAGAGTGACGAAGTGTTCGCACTGACACCAATTAACTTAACGTTAAATCGCGGTGAGATCATTTATCTGGTTGGTGGTAATGGCAGTGGTAAGACGACGTTTGCTAAGCTTCTGTGTGGATTATACCCTGCAAAAGAAGGTGACTTGTATGTGGATGGTAATCACGTCAATGATGCGCAGTTAGATGGTTATCGCCAATTATTTAGTGCTGTATTTAGTGATTTTCATCTCTTTGATAGGTTATTGGACTGTCAGGATAAGGTGCTACAAGAGAAAGGCAATAAGCTGATCGAAAAGCTGAATTTACACCATAAAGTGGCGATTAAAGACGGTGCATTTACCACCCAAAAGTTATCTCAAGGACAGCGTAAACGTCTTGCTCTGGTGGTGACTTATCTGGAAGACCGACCATTTTATATCTTTGATGAATGGGCTGCTGATCAAGATCCCGTGTTTAAGGATGTTTTTTATAAAGAGTTACTGCCTGAATTGAGTGCAAAGGGGAAGACCGTTTTTGTGATCACCCATGATGATAAATATTTCCACTTGGCAGATAGGCTACTGCGAATGGAAAATGGGTGTTTGACAGAAGCGAAAAGTGATCTGGCAAATCAATTGGCGATGTAAAAAGGCTTATAGAGTAAATAAAAACGATGCAATCGCATCGTTTTTATTTTCTGAGTCACTTAGCCGAGATGCACACACTCGGTGAGCACCATTTCATCGCTACTTTGGTAATACACAGTTATTTCGGTGCCAACAGGTAAAGTTGGGTGCAAACTGGCCGTTAAGGCAAAACGCAAGTGCTTAACATCGTGGTCAATGAGCTTTGCAGCATCAAAACCAAAGAATTTTTGCACCACGTTATACAGCGCCTTATAAATACTTTCTTTTGCAGAAAACACCAAAGTCAGTGGTTTTTGATGATCTTGCCCCAGTGCTGCAAAAGCCGTCGCTTCATCATCCCGTAAAATTTGGCTACGCAGCTCATTTTCTTGTTTATCAGACATCATATGTTCTATGTCAATGCCAAGGCCTAACACGTCCACTTTGTCTGTGGTGATTGCCATTGCGACCCCTTTGCTGTGAGTGATTGAGCCATTAACCCCTTCAGGCCAAATAGGCGCGCGACTTTCGGCGCTTTGTACCACATAATGAGGGCGTCCAAGTTGCTGTATTGCGTTGGCGGCACACACGCGCCCTGCAAGGTACTCGGCTTTTCGCTTTGCCACGGCACGGCCTAACTTACTGGGTAGAGGTTGGTTAAAATGCGCAAAGTCAGCGTCCTGATATCGCTCTGGACTAAATGCCATGCAGTGATAAGCAAAAGGCAATTGAGGTTGAAATGGTGACACGGGCATAATGTGCATGTAAGACTCCTTGGCTGAACCGCCTTAGTGTCTCTGATCACCTTCGTGGATGCAAGCTAGGTAACTGACAGATTAAACTCAGTTTTTACTAGTCTTCACTTTCATAGGCGATACAACTGGGGTACTGCAGCACAATAAATTGCGTGGTTTTTGGATAGTAAAGCACGCACTGCTTTTCGCGAAGTTGTAGTTCAAACGCGCTAATGGGGAGCGCTGATAATTCGGTATAGCTCATACCTGCCGTATTTTTAACGGCAGATTGACCATACGATAACAGCAGTTGTGGTGTGTGAGTAAAAACATCAATAGCGAGGGTTGGTGCACTCCCTCCTTTTAGTTTTACAATGGCATCACCGAGTTCTTGTAGTACAGTGGGGGTAACCTCTGTGAGCAGTGCTGGTTGTATGTTATTAGTATCATGGCTATTGCTACAGGCACTGATAAACAGTGCCGTTACAGTACTTATGAGCAGTTTTGCGTTCATCACTTATCCATTTTTATATCTGTATATATAGCACCGTGTTTAAGCGGCTGGAAAGGAACAGTAAATGGCGCAACGTCGTTCATAGTGTCTGGCGCTGTGGCTGTTTGCGAATAAGATGTACGCCCTTGACGCTCAGGGACAGGGCAGTTGCCTGTGGCGATATGATGCAGTGCCCCAGCAAATAGCCTTTCACTTTTATCACCCAGATCTTTACTAAAATCATCATCTAGACGACAGCCTGGTACTTGGGCATCAAGGCCTGTTTCGCCAATCACGCTGGCCTGTGGTGTAATGATGAAACCATCTTCGTAATCACCAAACCCTTTTGCGTTAGCGGATTTGTTTTGAATGGTATAGTACACTGTGCCGCAGTTCTGCTCAGGAACAAACCCAAACGGCTTACCTCGAGTGTCGTCACCAATTAAGATAACTTCAACATCGATACCACGCAGTGCGTTAATGACACTCTCACTGGCAGACGCTGTGTCACCAGTTGCGAGTATGTAAACACGCTCCATCTGCGGCGATGGAAGTTGGTCGTTATTAAATCTAAGCGTTGTCCAGTTAACAGACTGATTGATAAACTCAAGCGGCTCATTTTTACTACTTTGCTTATCATTATGAGTTTTGATAGAGAAGTTACGGCCATTGGACTGGCTGCCTGCTATCATGTAACTGAGCTGTGATGCTTGAATGACAATACCACCGCCATTGTAGCGCATATCCAAAATGAGCTCGTCGACATTTTCTTGGTTAAATTTTGCAAATCCGTCAATTAAGTCATCCTGTGCACTCGCAACAAATTGATTAAATTGCATATAACCAACTTGCTTGCCGTGATGCTCAAATATTTGGGTGTTTTTCACTGGCACAAGTTCGAGATTTTGTGCCGTCATCGTAATCACTTTTTCCTGCCCACTACGGTCGAGCAAAGTGAGTGTAACGACTTGATTTGGTTGCGGCGCAAAGGCGGTGAGAATTTGTTCTCTGTCTTCGTTTGTGAAAGTTAAAAAATCTATGTCGCCTACCTTAAGTAGTCTGTCACCGCGCTGCACACCGGCATCGGCGGCTGGGGTATTATCATTCACATAAGCCACATAAGCCATACGAGATTGTGGAATAGTCCATGAAAGGCCAAAACTTGCGGAGACGCCGTCTTGTGATTCTTTTTTATAGTCTTCATAACTTTCACTGAAATGAAATTGATCTTTGTCTTGACCACTGGCCGTTTTCTGGAATGTTTTTAATTGAGCAAAGTAAGCGGCAACGGTTGAGAAAGTATTTGGATCATTATCAATCACCTCGTCATACCAAAGATAGGTTTCATGACTAAATGAACGCAACCACATTTTTTCATGCATCATGGTGCCAGCAACATCAGGGTATGCGGTATTCTCAAATGGGTCAATGCCACTGCGAGGCGATTCACAGCGGTGTGCAAACTGCGAAGAGGGAGAAAATTGACCAGCTTGCCAAGTCGGTGCTGTGGTATCAGGCGTGGTTGGTGTGTTTACTGTGTTGGTACCACCAGAGCCGCCACAACCCGTCATTAGGGTTGATGTGAGTGCCATGCCAAATGCGAGGTATAACGTGTTATTGCTCAATCTCATATCTATTCCTAACTATTTACCACACTGCTCTAAATGACTAGACCTGAATTAACGTGTGATGCTTTCAGTTGCACTTGCAATATTAATATTAGAACCAAACTATCAATTGCGGCTTTGGATTACAATTTAATTGGCGCCTGTTACCAATTTAAATACACAGAGATGAAAATTTTTATGTTATTGGGCACGTTGATGCCCAATTTGGGACCAGGCCTCGAATAACTTTTGTTGTTTGTCGCTGATCGCCAAGCCATAGGTTTGCTGCATATAAAAATAGGCGTGTGCAATTTGCTTGCGGGCTGCTGGAGGGGGCTCAATAACGCGTTGCTTAAAATTAACCTTCACTGCGCAATTGCCATGTCTAAAGGGTGTATCTGGCAACATACCAAAACGATAGTTACTGCGATCCCCATTTATTTCCCCAATTGCAGGGGCCAAGTTATTAGGATCGGCCTCCATACGACGAAACAGGGCGTTGACTTTACGACAGTTGGCGCGACCTCCCTCCTGCCAACATTGCAGTTGATGGCCGAACTCCCATGCTGGCACTATGTGTTCCCATTCAATTCGGGTTGCACGGCTGTTGGGCTTGCCATTGCGTGTAATTGGTTTTCTTGGCTGATAACCGCATTCTTGTGTTATTGGGATGAGCTTTTTTCCCTGTTGGGTGATACCACATCCGCAATATAACGTCTTAGCTGTATCACTGAGCTGCGAAGAGAGATGTTTTTTTGTCTGATAGAAGCTGGTGAAAGTATCTGCCGCCGCTGGATGTGAGTAAAACAGTAAAAACAGCAAGCAACTTAATGGTACAAAGGGCATGTCTCTCACCTCAGGTGAACGTCGAAACTGCCCTTAGATTATCCTATTTTTCTGCTCAATTGTAGTTAGTTAGGTTGACGGCGTCTGCGTCGCCAAGGGGGCGATTGCAATAACAAGATAAACCCTGAAATACAAAACAGTACGCTGGTAGCAGAGAAAGAAATGAGCAGTGGGTTATTAAAGTCATCTCTTTCGTCATAGTCCATGATGTGCAGCATCCAAAAGAAATCAAAAATGCGCCATATTGTACTGCGCACAGTGATCACTTGACCGCTATCACCGTCAAGGTAGATAGTTGTGCTAACGCTGTCAGCAAAAACAACTTGCCAAATATCTTTTCGATATTGCACTTCTCTTGGCCCTTCTACCAACAATGTCGCGTGTGCAATTTGGGCCTCGCCTAGATAATGCGCTTTGGCCTGTTGTTCAATTGCCGTTTGGCTGGGTGCTTGAAACAATGCACCTGTTTTACCATCAAAATAAGCACTTGTATGACCATTTAATTTGATGATTGGGGTATCTAAAAAGTGTGTGTATTCAATGCTCTTAAGCCCTCCAACTTGTTGTTTTAGGCTGTCTAAGCTTGCGCTGTAATGCAATGCATTGAAAGGGTTGTCTAGCTGTCTATTGGCGAGGTGCTTGCCATGTACCATTTCTAACGGAATGGCACTCATTACAAGTCCACCAAGTAGCCAAGCAAATATTTGCAGAGCCAGTAAATAACCAAGGTATTTGTGTATTTTTCTGGCGGGTTTTAATGCGGTTTTGATCATTGCTCTGTTTTTTAGTCAAAATTGCTGATAGCTTATTGAAATTGGCGTAAAATCCACAGTGACAAATTGTCGCACCCAAAAGTATGACTTATTGTGTACATTGCAAATGTCTATGCTAGCGTGCAGACAGAGTATAAACATAGGGCCTAAGGTCCGCTCAAAGCAAGGTAACGCATTCGCAATGTCAGAAATCCAATTTTTAAATGTCGACTTAGAATTAGAATCCAAACATGACATCTCCGCTTTGGTTGCAGATTTGAAGCGCAATGCCGTTGTATTGCACTATGACAAAGATGAGTATCGTGAGCTTGCGCGTATTGAAGCCAGTGTTGAAGTGAGTAGTCCAAATAAAGCGATAAATCATCTTTGTGAACTCATTGAGTCATGTTCAAAAGCGGCGCTCAAGCAGTGGCTTAGTTGTAAAAAGCGTACATTTGATATTGGGTTTGTATCCGGTGAAGCACCAAAATGTTATTCACAAGCAATTGATGTAGATACTTTATTAAGGATCTCTGCGATTGGCGCAGGGATTGAAATTACCCTTTATCCTATCGAAAAATAACCCCTCTTTGCTACTGGGCCTCACCGTTCGAGGCCTGTTTGATCACTGCTTACCACATCCATGCTTACTTCCAACTACACTACAAAATTTTTTTAATATAATAAAATCAATTTCTTAGGTGATCTATCTATCATGGTGATGGCTTTTACGAGAGTTAATTTTAATGAGACCAAGCTCAATGCGGTTAATTATTATCCATAATGAATTATTGCTAAAAGATTTATTATCTCAGAATTCATAAAGCCAAAGTTTTATCCATAAAATTCATGCATATAGTAAAAAATTAAAATTTTACATGTTAATTCATTATTAATTTCTTGATAAATTAAGTGGGCTGTTTTAATGTGGCTATGCGAGTAAACACACTTTAATCGCTGCTTTTGAGTAAACACACGGATTATTTCAAGGAAATGTTATGCATAGGTTACTAAAATTAGCCTCAGTGACTATAGCTATGGCTTTAATGAGTGGAAAAACACTAGCACAAGCGCTTGATGCACAGTCAAGTTTAGAATCTTCGTTGCATTCAGTTGATAAGTTTAATACTGCAAGTTTTCAGGTCGCCGACATTAAACGCGTTGTTGCTAAAGCCGTTGCCCGAGATATTATCAGTCACGAGCAGGCTTGGTTAGGACAGTTAAATAGTTTCAATAAACTTAATCTCTCAAGAATGATGCTCTCCAGTAATGTGTCAGCACTTGGCTCACAGGCCAGTGGATTGACGCGTCAATTGAAAGGCTTACCAAGTGGCGGTGATCAGGTTTATCAAGTCCGTTTAGCCGATGAAGCCATGCTGGATGCTTGGCAACAAGGTCAGTCACCTCTAGTTGCATTTGCGCCTCGCGGTGAAGATACACAGTGGCTACATGTAGAAGCTTTTGATAAACATGGCCAGCTCCATTTACTCGATGCGACACGATTACCACAGCAGCCAGTATTGGTGGTTGAACTTGATAAGCAAATCGTTCACAAGGCGGGGATTGCGGTAATGCGTGAGGTGTTTACTCAGCACCAAGCCCAGCATTCTTCCGTGAATGGCACTGCGGTACTCAACTCATTACACGCTGATACAGCTATTTCTACTTCAGTGATCAATCGTATTCGGCTCAATGATGACAAAGAGCCTTGGATATCCGGAGCGGCAGAAGTCTATGCGATAGTTAATGGCGTCAGCCCAAGCAGAGATGAACCTGTGCTCGATGTTGTCGATTTGCCGTATCTAGATCATGATGGACAAGACTATACGCCGAACCAAATTTTAATTCATTGGGAACGTTATCGTTGGCAAGCGGCTGATGTTTTGCTGATGGAACACGACGATAATACTAACTACCAAGAATTGGCAGTGGCTTTTTTAGATGTGGTCACTCAAGCGATGAAATTGATCCCCAACCCCAAAGTGCAGGGCTATGCCATTATTCCTCAGTTAACCAATGAACTGATCAAAGCGATGCCGAGCCACTGGTTTAGCAATGATGATGACTATGTTGATGTGTTTTACACCCTATTTGAAAACCACAGGTACTCCAATTTAATGGGGGCCAGCAACAATGCCAAAATGACTTTATCTCCCTTAACGATAGAGCCTAGGTAAGTGCGCTTTTAAATCGCAGCGGTGGTGGAAGATCGATTCGATTTATAAGTTAGGAACACGGTTACCTTACCTACTTTAACACTCACGTAGACTCTGCGCTGAGTATGTTATGCGGCCTAATGGAATGGGCCGCTTTTTTCTTTTTTTATGTTTACCAAATTAGGTCGACAAATTCAGGGTGATCCACATAAGGGTTGCGATTGCCTTGATATTCATAGGCCGCTTGATTACGCGCGCGCTCTATCTCATCGACAGGATCCTGCTGATGCCAACGTTTAAGCATAGTAATCACCCAAGTTTCATAGACAAGCCCTGACGTACCATTGAGCACATCACTGCCGTAACTTGATTTGGTGTGCCAGCTGGCAATGACATTTTCATAGCGCGTCGCCATATAGAAATAAATTCGCGCAAAGTCACCTTTGAAAGTATCAATGGGCTCAAATACCGTACCGCTATAGCCAATGCCTGATGCGCTCCCGACTTTACTGCCATTAGAAGAGGTGTAGCTGGCATTGCCTACTTCACCAAATGGAAAGCTATTGCGCTTAGCATTTACATAGCCATCGGAGGCAACAATATGGTGTACGTCTGAGTTCATTGGCTCCACTTTGCCACCAAACCAACTTTTTGGGAAAGAGTGTTCACGGTTATAGCAGTCTCCTTCACCACGATAACTGCCACACTGATCGCCCACCGCAACAAAATTAATGGTATCAGAACTTGTTGGCCGCTCAGAATAACGATCAAGTACAGAGTTATCTTTTTCAAAATAGCGGTCGCGTTCATGTTGGTCGATGAAGGACCATAAAGCACCATAGCCTTGGTTGTTGTGGTTTTTAATGATGGCGTGTAGCTCTGACTTGAGGGCAAGACCAGTTAAGCCAGCGGTGGTCGCATAATAGCCTGTGGGGTCTTGGCCGTTGCCGCCGTCATTACCTAGGGTAAATTGCTTTTGTTCTTGGTTGGTAAATTGCCCACCAGATATCAGGATTTGACCATTATGGAAAAACTCGTAACGGCCATTGCCTTGTGAGCAGCAAATCCCATCACCGTAGCTATCTAAAATCGTGAAGGTATAGGTATCATCGGTTAAACACAGGGTCTCTGTGATGGTTTGATTATTACTGTAACCACTGCCATTTTTTATGACTTGTCCAGCTTTGTTTGTAAGTTGCCAGCTGGTTTCGCTCGCGTAGTTATCTGTTTTGAGTGTAAAGCTTACCGTATTGTGTTGGCAGTTTGCTGGTGGGGGAGGTGGTGGCGGTGTCGTTGCAGTGCCTGTGCTGTAGTTGTCGACATACACGACTTCGCTACCGTCAAACCCAGTGATATCGTAAAACCGCAAGCCAACTTCAATGTTTTTTGAAGTACTTGCCTTGTATTGATAGTTTATTTGTTGCCATTGAGCTGTTAGCTGTGGGTTTGAATATCCTCGATAACCATCAACATATAGACGGGCTTTCACTCCCCCTTCGGTGTGATAAACCCAGGTGCTGAAGTCATACGTTTGCCCTGCAACAACGGCAATGCTTTGGCGGAAATCTGTATTGCCTTGTGTTGCAGTATTAACGGTAATAGCGGCTGCTGTTTGTCCAGCTTGAACAGGCGTTGTGACTGGGGATGTTGTGATCCCAGAATCAATGGTAGACCAATTACTCGGTCTATCGTATTGCCATTGTTCAAAGTTTCCGTTATTGATTTGCGCTTGGCTTCCTGCACTAAAAATAGTAGCTAAAACAGCTGGTTGGTAATATTTTCTTATTGTCCTATAAATTTTCATTATGTTCTCTTATTGTGTTGGGCTGATAAAACACGGAAGAAGAACTGCACCCCCGTTAGTAAAATGTTAATAAAAAACAGATCAAAAAATAAACACTTCTTTTAATCTGTTTTCGTTGGTGTTTTTTTCTTTTCATAACTAAAAGGAATAACAAAGCAGATACTGTTCTTTTTGTTGAGGGATAGGAACAGTATCCTGCATGCTATTAAATGACCTGCACACTAAAGTGCCAGAGCAAGTAAATCGAAATGGGTTACGGGGAATAAACAATGTTGTTAAGTCAACTGAGTGCTGCGGCAAGTCCGCTTTCACAAGAACAACTGCAAAAGTTACAGGGGTTAGTGGCTGAACTAAACCCTATTCAACAAGCTTGGGTGAGTGGTTACTTGGCTGCAAATGCCAATACTGCGGCGCTTGGTGGCGTGCTTGGTCAAGCTGCGGCACCTGCGCAAGATGCTGCGCCATTAACTATCTTATATGGTTCGCAAACAGGCAATGCGAAGGGCGTTGCTGCTCAGCTAGAGGCACAGGCTAAATCACGTGGCCTAGATGCTAAGTTAGTGAACATGGCGGATTATAAGCCTGGCAACTTAAAGAAAGAAAAATTCATTGCTGTTGCTGTGTCAACGTACGGTGAAGGTGAGCCGCCAGAAGACGCTGAAAATCTACATGAGTTTTTAGTCGGCAAAAAAGCACCTAAATTAGATGGCGTTAAAATTGCGGTGCTAGGCTTGGGCGATTCAAGTTACGAATTCTTCTGTCAAACGGCCATTGATTTTGAAGAGCGTCTACAAAAGTTAGGTGCTGAAAGTGTCGTTGCACGTGCTGATTTAGACGTTGACTATGAAGAGCAAGCTGAGGCGTGGATTGCATCAGCACTGGATGCATTTGAGCCAGAACTCAAAGCGCAGCAAGCTGCTGGTGGCGCAACAAATGTTGTGAGTGCCCCGTTTGGTGCACCGCAAGCTGCACATAGCCAGTATACAAAGCAAAATCCATTTACCGCTGAAATTTCATCGGCGGTGAAAATCACCGGTCGTGATTCAACCAAAGATGTACGTCATATCGAAATTGATCTTGACGGCTCTGATATTAGCTATCAGCCAGGCGATGCATTAGGTGTGTATTTCTTAAATGATGAAACACTGGTTGATGAGGTACTTAGCACATTAAATATTGACCCTCAGAGCGAAGTAAAACTGGGTGATGACACCTTCAGTGTGCGCGATGCACTGATTGAAAAACTTGAACTGACTCAGTCATATCCTGGGTTTGTTGAAAAGTATGCGACGGCCACTGGGAATGAGGAATTGGCTAAGCTAGTAACAGACAAAGCAGCGCTGCGTGAATATTTAGAAGCGCGTCAAATCTTTGATGTTATCAAACAAAACCCAAGCGAGATTGCAGCGCAAACATTGGTTGAGTGTTGTCGCAAACAACAAGCGCGCTTGTACTCTATCGCGTCGAGCCAAGCTGAGGTGGAAGAAGAAGTTCATCTCACGGTTGGTTTAGTCGAATTTGAAGCATTTGGCGAGCAGCATTTTGGCGGTTGTTCTGGTTTCTTAGCGCATCGCGTTGAAGAGGGCACGAAAGTGAAGGTGTTCAGTGAGCACAATGATAACTTCCGTTTGCCAAGTGATGATAACACACCTGTGATCATGGTTGGTCCAGGTACAGGTATCGCGCCATTTAGAGCATTTTTACAAGAGCGTGATGCGCGAGAAGCTGAAGGAGACAATTGGTTGTTCTTCGGTAACCCGCACTTTACACAAGATTTCTTATACCAAGTAGAAATTCAAGGGTATGTGAAGTCAGGATTGCTAAGTCGAGTTGATTTAGCATTTAGCCGGGATCAGGCAGAAAAAATTTACGTTCAAGACCGCTTACGTGAAAAGGGCGAAGAAGTTTTTGCTTGGTTAGAAAAAGGAGCACATTTCTATGTGTGTGGCGATGCTACACGTATGGCCAAAGATGTGCATCAGGCGCTGTTAGACATCGTGAAAACCTATGGTGGCAAAGATGATGAACAGGCCGAGCAGTATTTGAAAGAGTTGCGTAGTGCTAACCGTTACCAAAAAGACGTCTACTAATAGACGTCATCACGCACTTTTACCGTCACTGTATAGAATTTAGGAAAAACCATGAGCAATCAAGATTTTAAGCCCAATAGTAAGCACGATCCTGAGGCGAAATTTGCTGATAACGAACGTTTAAAAACAGAAAGTCAGCACTTACGCGGTACCATTGAAACCGATTTAGGCGACCAACTAACTGGTGGCTTTACTAAAGATAACTTCCAGCTGATCCGTTTCCACGGTATGTATCAGCAGGATGACCGCGATATTCGTGCTGAGCGTACCAAGCAGAAGCTAGAGCCGTTGCACAACGTGATGTTACGTGCACGTATGCCTGGCGGTATTATTAAGCCTGAGCAGTGGCTTGCCATTGATAAGTTTGCAGAAGAGAAAACGTCTTACGGCAGTATTCGTCTGACAACACGTCAAACATTCCAGTTCCATGGAGTGTTAAAGCCGCATATCAAAGAAATGCACTTAACCTTGCATGATGTGGGTGTCGACTCAATTGCAACTGCGGGTGACGTAAACCGAAATGTATTGTGTACAACGAACCCAGTAGAGTCAGAGCTTCACCAAGAAGCGTATGAGTGGGCTGCGAAGATCTCGGAGCACTTACTGCCAAAAACACGTGCTTATTTAGAGATCTGGTTAAATGGCGAGCGCAAAGATTCAACAGAGCTAGAGCCAATTTTAGGGTCTACTTACTTGCCTCGTAAGTTTAAAACCACGGTCACTATCCCACCGAATAACGAAGTGGATGTGCACGCGAATGACTTGAACTTTGTTGCGATTGCTGAAGAAGGCAAGTTAGTTGGCTTCAACGTACTTGTTGGTGGTGGTCTTGCAATGACGCACGGTGATGTGAACACCTACCCGCGTCGAGCTGATGACTTTGGCTTTATTCCACTTGAGCATACGCTAGCAGTGGCAGAGCATGTTGTTGGTGTGCAGCGTGACTGGGGTAACCGCGTAAACCGTAAAAACGCAAAAACCAAATATACACTAGATGCATTTGGTATTGATGCGTTTAAAGAAGAAGTAGAAAAGCGTGCTGGCGTTAAGTTTGCTGAGAGTCGTCCATATGAATTTACTCACCGTGGCGATCGCTTCGGTTGGGTTGAAGGTATCGATGGTAAACACCATCTGACGTTATTCTTACAAAGTGGTCGTATACTTGATTACCCAGGCCAACCACTGAAAACAGGTTGTCGCAAGATTGCAGAGATCCACAAAGGTGATTTCCGCATGACTGCAAACCAAAACTTAATCATCGCGGGCGTGGCTGAAGAAGACAAAGCTGAAATAGAAAAAATTGCCCGTGAGCACGGCTTAATTGATGACACGCATACCGAACAGCGTAAGAGCTCAATGGCGTGTGTGGCACTTCCTACTTGTCCACTTGCGATGGCAGAAGCGGAACGTTACTTACCTGAGCTGATAGAAAAAACAGAAGCGCTATTAGCAAAACACAGCATTCCAAACGATGACATCATCATGCGTGTGGTGGGTTGTCCAAATGGCTGTGGCCGTGCGATGTTGGCGGAAGTGGGCTTTGTTGGTAAAGGTCCAGGTAAATACAATGTGTATCTTGGCGGTAACCGTGAAGGTACGCGTGTTCCTAAGCTTTATCTAGAAAACGTCAGTGAAGATGTTTACCTTCCTGCGCTAGATGAGTTGATAGGTCAGTGGGCTGCTGAGCGTCAAGCGCAAGAGTGCTTCGGTGATTTTGTGATCCGCAAAGGTATTGTTGCGGAAGTTAAAGTTTCAAAAACAGATTTCCACGCTTAATAATAAGGGCCCGATAGGGCCCCATAATAGGACAAGCTATGAGCGAATTTAAGCAAATATTAACCCTAGATAAAGCAACACAGCAGGCATTGCTTGCTGATGCGAATGGCATGCTGGCACAAAAAAGTGTCGAAGAGCGTGTTGCTTGGGCGCTTGAGAATCTGCCAGACACCCATATGCTGTCGTCAAGTTTTGGCATTCAAGCAGCGGTGATGCTGCACCTCGTATCACAGCAAAAAAATGATATTCCTGTGGTCTTAACTGACACCGGTTACCTATTCCCAGAAACTTATCAGTTTGTGGATGAGTTGACTGAAAGGCTGAAGTTAAACCTCAAAGTTTATCGCAGCGAATATAGTCCAGCTTGGCAAGAAGCTAAATTCGGTAAGCTGTGGGAGCAAGGTGAAGAAGGTATTAAACACTACAATACTTTGAATAAAGTTGAGCCAATGACACGTGCACTGCAAGAGTTGCAAGTTGGTACTTGGTTTAGTGGCCTTCGTCGTCAGCAATCTTCGACGCGCTCTGATAAGCAGATCCTAGAAATTAGCCGAGGTAGTGTAAAAGTTTACCCTATCATTGACTGGCATAACCGAGATGTTTATCAGTACTTAACTAAGCATGATTTACCTTATCACCCGCTTTGGGAGCAAGGGTACGTGTCTATGGGCGATGTGCATACGACACGTAAACTAGAGCCAGGTATGACGGAAGAGGAAACTCGCTTTTTTGGTCTTAACCGTGAATGTGGTTTACACATTGATGGTGATGGCATCTAAATGCTTTATGAGCCGCAGCATAGGTTGCGGCTTTTTTGTTGGCTTTTCAAAACCACGCAATTCTACCTGCCATTTTCAACTCATTTTCTATTGATAATTTTTTGCCCAATTGTCAAACTGTGCGCAATACCAAGCTATACTTTACAAGTGTGGCCTCAAGTGAAAAAGGAGTGCCGAAATGAAATCCGCAAGTTATATGTTAATTATGATGATGTTAGTTGGACTGGCGTCATTATTTATCATCAAGCGTCCTGACGGTAAACCCTATCTCAGTATCGATATGATTTTTGGCAAAGCACAGCAAGAAGCAAATGCGTTGTTCGATAAATCAAAGCGTGAGCTTAATGATGCGGTCAATAGTGCAAAAGGGATGATGGATGGTGAAGCGCCTAAAGCGTCACAGGCGACCATTTATAAATGGCAAGATGCGAAGGGAAACTGGCACTATTCAGATAGAGCAAACACCCGTGTTAATAGCCAAGTCCATACTTTGGACCCGACGAAAATAACCATTATGGCGGCCGAGAATACCGATATTTTGAAGGAAAAAGCACAGAATACAGACGGCTTAGAGGGTAAAAACGGTATTAATAGCATGAACCCCAGTGAGGTGAAAAAGCTGGTGCAAGATGCGCAAAATGTACAAAAGCTAATGGATCAAAGAGCGAAACAGCTTGATGATACATAAAATCAAAATGATGATAAAAAAGGCGACATAGATGTCGCCTTTTTTATGCAGCAATAAGCTGATCTGCGACAGATTGAGCCAGAGAGAGACTGGCTGTCAATCCAGGCGACTCAATGCCAAATAAATTAATAAGGCCAGGAATGCCGTGAATATGCCTATCTTCAATGATGAAATCTTGTGACCCTGTTGTTTGTAACTTAGGTCTTATTCCCGCGTAATCAATTTGCAATTTACTCTTTTCAACCTGCGGCCAGTAGCGCTGTATGGCTTGATAAAACTTATCTAAAGCGCTGTTATCTATTACGTAATCAATGGCGTCGATAAACTGAGTATCTGGTCCAAAGCGTAACTGGCCTGCTAGGTCAATGGTGGCGTGTATACCGAGTCCATGCTGCTCTGGCACAGGATAAATCAGGTGCTTAAATGGATGTGCCCCTTGGTAGCTAAAATATTGTCCGCGACAATAGTGAATAGGCGGTATCTTTGCACTGCTTAGCCCTTCAATTTTTGCCGCATTGTGCTGCGCAAATAGGCCGCCTGCGTTTATCAAGTGGGTGCAGCTGAGCGTGAAGGTTTGACCCTCACAATTGAGTGTTACCAAAAACCCCTGCTGTACTGGTGTGGCGCTGATAAATTGTGTATTTGTTACAAAGTGCCCTTGGTTTTGCTCCAGTTGACCTATCAAGGAGAGCATCAACTGATGACTGTCGATAATGCCGGTTGAGGGTGAAAAGAGCCCTTCTTTGGCTTTTATCTGCGGCGCTTTTTGTTGCAACTCTGTTTGGCTTAGCCAGTATAGGTCGTCTACACCATTTTTCTCGGCTTGCAATATGAGCTTTTCCAGAGTCTGTATTTCAGCATCGTTTTGCGCTGTGATGACCTTACCGAGCATTTTGACCGGCACGCCATAGTCTTTACAGTGCTGATAAAGTTGCGCTTTACCTGCGACACAATGGCGCGCTTTTGCACTGTCGGTGGGGTAATAAATACCAGCGTGGATCACTTCACTGTTACGACTGCTGGTGTGCTCTCCGAAATGTTTTCCTTGCTCAACCACGAAGACTTCTTGATGTTGGCTAAGCTTAGCAGCAATGGATAAACCGACGACACCAGCACCAATGATCAATGTATCAATATGGTCCATGATGTTTAGATACTTCGCTGCTTATCTGGACGCTCAATCACAGCAGCAGTCATACGTGACACACAGCATAACTCGCCTTTAGCATTGGTGATTTTCACCTCCCATACTGAGGTGCGTTTACCTAAATGCAGTGGCTTTGCTATGGCGCGCAATGTGCCGTTTCGAGAGGCTTTTAAATGATTGGCATTGATCTCTTGGCCGACACAGTAAAAGCGCTCAAAATCAACGACAAAGTTTGCCGCATAGCTAGCGACTGTCTCAGCTAAAGCAACATTGGCACCGCCATGCACCATACCGATTGGATTGTGGTGATGGACGGTCGCAGGCATGGTGGCCACTAAATAGTCATCGCCAATTTCATCGATTTCGATGCCAAGGGTGGCCATTAATGAGCCTTTACCGTGTAAGCCTTTATCTAGAGATTGGCAAAGTTCCTTGGTAATGGGTTTAAACCAAATGCTCATTGATTGAGAACTCCTTGTTATCCAAAAGAAATAGGTTTACGGCCTGTCTTACTGTCGACCTGCCCCTGTTTTTTACGCTTTTTATTCCCGCTTTTACTTTTATTTGCTGTACTTTTTGTGGCGGCTTTAGGCGCTTTAGGTGGTGTTACAGGCTCGGGAGGACGTGGATTGGGGATTGCATCTTCAGCGAGCGTCAGCATAAAGATCTCACCATCAAAGTGCAGTGTATCACCAGAATAGATCTTCCTGCGTTTTTGTGTGCACAATTCATTATTCACAGCAATGTAGCCGAGAGTGATCAGCTGCTTGGCTTGTCCGCCAGTTTCTGCGAAATCGAGTACTTTGAGTAAATTACAAAGCTCGATGGGTTCTTCTTCAAGTTCAATTTCAACGTATTCTTGATTCATATCACAACTCATAATGCGACTTTGCGACAGTATACCGCGCAGTTAAGATGAATGACGAAACTTTTTCGTGATTGTTGTGGTCTTTAATGTAATTGCAGCATTTGGTGTGTATTTTGCTTGCAACTTTGATTGATTCCATTTTGACAACACAGGGAGATCAACCATGGGTATTCGCTCTAAACTAAAAAAAGAGCTGATGAATTTGGACGCACTAGGTTTAATGACCGCCGATGACGTGCGTGCTTACCTTAATGTTCACCTTAAGATTGCGCGTGATAAGTTCTCGCTGATCTCACGTTTCAACACGCATCACAGCCAAGTCCAAGCGGGTTTGCCGAGCACTGAAAAGGCGTTGAAATTTGAACGTCATAGATTATTTAAAGATGTGCTTTACCCAAAAACGGCGGTGCAAAAGTGGCTTGCGCAAGCCAGTTAGACATGCGGATGAGTATGACCTTAAGGTGCACCAAATTTGGTCATAGGGTGCACTCGTTTGTGTCGAATATCACAACACAGCCTCAAACGGCAGGTACTTTATTGGCTTTTTGTGTGTACTCTAAACTTAAGTTGATGTTTTCCAATGCCGGCTTGAAGGGCAGTTGATAGCCTTCGATGGCGACCACAGGAAATTCATTCAGCAGCTGCGCATACATTTTTTGCGTTTGTGGGAGCAATAAAAAGTCGATAAATGCCAATGCATTCTCTTTGTTTGGGGCATGTTTCGCGATGGCTGCCGTGGTGGTAGAAACGGGCGTTGTCCCATTTGCCATTTGCAAAAAGTGCATTGCAAGTTGCGAGGCAATTTTCACTTCCTGCTTATTATTCGACTGTTTCATCATATGCCAGTAATAATGATTTGCCAGTGCATATTGGCATTGTCCTTTAGCCAGTCCACGTAGCTGATCTCTATCGCCACCTGAAGGGCGCTTTGCTAGTAGTTTATTGGCGTTTTTTATCCATTGAGTATCTTGTTCACGATTGCCTGATAGTAAACTGGCAAACAAGGTTTTGTTATAGCTATGACGCCAATCTCTAACACAAAACTTGCCCTGCATTTGAGGTTCACTGAACTGCGCAAAGTAGGTCGGAATAAATGAACTGGGTGTGTCGTTTTTTCGGGTGAATAGTGCACGGGTTCGCATGGAGAGGCTCACCCAGTGCTGATCTGGATCTTTAAACACATCAGGCAGAACAGACCAACCTTTTAACTCTGTCATTGGCTGCAGTAGCGCGCGATGGGCACTAAGTTGCACCAAATCGGAGCTGAGAATAACATCTGCTCGAGACTGTGCACCGTCGGCTTTTAGACGTGAAAGTAAAAAGTGAGACTTGCCATTGACCAAGTTTACTTTGACCCCACTGTGTTGTTCAAAAGCTTGCAGCATTGGCTTGATAAGTTCGTACTTGCGGAACGAATAGACGTTAAGCTCGTCATCATTGGCTAAAACTTGGGTACTTAGTAGCAAAAACGGGTAAAAACAACAAAGTTTACTTTTAATCATCGCAAATAAGAATTATTATCAAGTAGTGCAATGGTACAGTGTTATGAGCGGATGTCTAGAGTAAAAAAGTGGGAAAAATTCTTTCAATCACCAATTAAGTTTGGCGGTTGGATTTACAGCATATACTTGTTCGTGATCTGCTATATGGCCGTGATTTTCCACGATCATTACACTCAGCGCAGTCACCATCAGCTTGAGCAGCAAGTGTCGCAATATCAATCTAGAATGGGTGAGCAACTGCAGCGTTTTGCTCATTTGTTATATTCGATAGAAGCTTATCTAAGGGCAACGCCAGAGATCACGCCGGAACAGTTTTATCATTTAGCCCAATCTCAATTAGCGGGTTTAGAGCTTGAGTTAAGTTTGGAATCCTACGCCATTATAGAGCGGGACCAAGTTGCTGAGTTGGAGCAACAATATCGTGAATTGGGCTTTTTCGACTTTACGGTACACTTGCCGTACACGCAAAGCATTCGCTACTTAACCATGGTAAAGACCGCGCCAGTGTCTGAGTTTGGTCATTTGCTAGGAAGTGCCGTAGCGATATCGGATACGCTATCTGAGCGTCTAAAAAACAGTGAGCTACAAGCAGTGAATTGGCCGATGTCTGATCGTTGGAGCGTTGTTATTGAGCAATTTCACAGTGTCAGTATCGCGAAGGCATTGGGTATAGGCTTTGAGCTACAACACTTATTGGAAGGCTTATTCAGTCAAGTTTACCAAGACAATGGCCATCAAGTTAGAGTACTTTCTGGGGATAAATTACTGTTTACATCAGATTGGCAAAGCCATCATCAATTATCCGATAAGCAACCGGGTATCATTGAAAATATGGACTTTTTTGGTCATCAAATTGAAATTCACCTCTATACGCAAGAACAGCTTGAGCCTTCATTTTTCAATAATTATTCGCTGATCATCGCCATGGTAGTATTAATTGCGGCTGCGCTGGGGTTGATGGTGTTGTTTCAAGTACGTTATTTATCAAGACAGCATCAAACAGTGAATACACTTGTTGAAGAGCGCACGGCAAGTTTGGCACAGGCGAACGATCAATTAAAACATGCCTCTGATAAAAGGCTATTTGCACTGCAACAGCAAATTGTTGCTGAGCGCAAATATAAAAGCTTATTTGTTAACAGTAGTGAAGGCTTATTTGTATTGGATAAACATGGTGTGCTGGTTGATGCGAACCCCGCTTTTAAAGCATTGCTCATCGGTCAAGCGTCGCCATTTAATGGCCTTAAACTCAGTGATTTAATGCTTGATAGTGACTTTGCAGCGACGTGGCGCAAGATGGTCTCAAGGTTTGAGCAGCACGATGAATTGGAGTGGCTAGCGGGTTCAAACCATTCTAGTGGTGTTTGGTTGCGACAGACTGGCTCATGGATCTGTCATAGTCATGACACCATCTATGAAGGCCGTGTGACAGATATTACGCAGATCAAGCTATTTAATGAGCAGCTCAAATATAAGGCTCAACATGATAGCTTAACGGATTTGCTAAATCGGCAGACTTTTTTACAGTTGGTTGAAACTTGCCGAACCCGCAACTCGGGTCAATTTGTTTTACTCTATATCGACCTAGACCGCTTTAAATTGATCAACGACACATTGGGTCATCTTGCTGGTGATAAGTTGCTGGTTGAATTTGCTGCTCGGATGCGAGAACTAGTTGGCAGTTATGCGGATATTGCGCGTTTAGGTGGCGATGAATTTGCTGTATTGCTTGATGCTAATGCATTGCAGGCGCCTTTAGAGCTGCTGCTTGAAGATATTTTAGTTGCCGTGCGAGAGCCATTTAATTATCAAGGGAGCAAGCATTCGGTCAGTGGCAGTGTTGGTGTGCGTCGTTTTACGGCGCCTTGTCACAATTATGAAGCAGAGAAGCTATTACATGATGCCGATGTGGCGATGTATGAAGCGAAAAAGCGCGGTAAAAATGACTTTCATATCTTTACCTCGACCATTGCTGATGAAGCTGCTCGTCGTTTATTGATTGAGCGCGAATTACAAACGCTGAATATGGACACTGAGTTGTCACTGCGATTTCAGCCTATTTATTGTCAGCTCGGAAAATCCATTGTTGGGTTTGAAGCACTCCTGCGTTGGCATAGTCCAAAGCTTGGTATCGTCAGTCCTGCAGAGTTTATTCCAATTGCTGAAGAGTGCGCGCAAATTGTTAAATTAGGGCATTGGGTTTTTTCTCGTGCCATGCAGTGTGTGCAGCGCTTTCCCAATAAACGCATTTTTATGAGTGTGAATGTCTCGCCTTTACAATTGCAACATAAAGGGTTCATGACTTGGTTACTGCAACAATTTAAGCAGACAGAGTTAGACCCTACACAATTTAAAATTGAACTCACTGAATCGGCGATGATGGCGCAGGAAAATAGCTTGATTGCGCCACTGCAAAAATTGCATGAGATGGGTTTTGGTATTTATATTGATGATTTTGGAACAGGTTATAGTAGCTTGTCTCGCTTAAATGTATTGCCTGTAGATGGTTTGAAGATAGATCGCGCATTCGTAAACGGAATTGAGAACGTGGGGAATCCACGCCAGTTGATTGAGGCTATTTGTGCCATCGCTAACAGCTTCAACCTCACAGTGACAGCAGAAGGGATAGAGCAATCTGCGCAGTTGTCGGTATTGTCTTCTCTTTATTGTCAGCAAATGCAAGGCTATTTGATGAGTAAGCCTTTATTAGAAGAAGAAGCTTTGCATTTACTGTATCTTGAGCAGAACAAAAAAATTGCCGAGTTTGCCAGTTAATAGGTTGACCTCAACTTTGCTTTAGGTTTTATCTTGCTGCGCGAATGATAGCGCGATATAAAATTAAGCAAGATTAAAGGAGGTGTTATGACACCGTCGCAATTGGCACTGTATTTATCTAAGTTAGGGTTAGAAACACCTAAGAATTGTAATTTAGCGTTTGTTGAACAGCTGATAAAAGCCCACCTCGCGCGGTTTAGTTTTAGCAGTATCAATGCGATGCAAGATAAACTATTAAGCTTAGAGTTTGATGTTGTATTTGCTCGTGTGGTTGAAAAAGAGCAGGGCGGTTACTGTTTTGAGCACAATAAAATCCTGATGCTAGCATTGCAATCGCTGGGTTTTGATGTTTCTCCTTTGCTCGCCAGAGTCTTACTAAATGGCAAATGGGACAATCCTCGCTCACACCGCGTGACGTTGCTTAAATACAACCACAGTGAATATTTAATTGATGTGGGTTTTGGTAGTAAAACGCCACGTATTTTAATACCCATTGATAATACTACTGATGTATGCGATGAAAACGCCGTTTACCACATTGAGCGTAGTGCACAGCGCGCAGTACTGACGCTCACATCTCCTAAATCAATGCCCTTGTATGATGTTGAATTCTCAGAGACCTTTGAAAGTGATTGCGATGTGGCGCACTTTCATTGTCATCAGCATCCAGACTCACTGTTTGTAAATCACTTAGTCTTATCACGGATGACGAAAACAGAACGCCATACGCTAAATAACCTGTTATATGTGTATCGCAATGAGGAAACTGCAGAGGTTCACGAGACCTTGATTAAGGATGTTGCGCAGTTAAAGGCGATTATCAAAGAAGCGTTTTTATTGATTATCTCTGAGCATGAAATCAACTGGGTGTATGATAAAGCAGCTTTTAATATGTCAGAGATGCACTAAGCAGCTGCTTAGTGCATCTAGGTACTTAGGTTTTGTTCATTTGCTCTATAAAGGCGGTGGAGTCGGCAATTGAGCGATTCATATCTGTGATCAGCCCCTGAATATCACGCTTTAAATTGGTAAACTCCCCTCTGATTGCCGCAATGGCTTGCGCATTGAGGTTGTGCTTTAGATATAAGACATTGTCTTTCATGGAGTCGAGTACGGGTTGCATTTTTGACTCGCTTTTGCGCATTGAACGCAGCAATTTGTCATATTGCCTTTGAGTTTGTCGCAGTTTTTGCTCGCTACTGCGTCTTAACTTTGGATTGCTAAACTGTTCAAGTTCAGTTTCCCATTCTTCGAATAAGGCATCGGCAACAGACTCTACTTTATCAATATTGTCAGTGACAGATTGTGCCGCTTTTTCACTCGCTTCAAAGTCACTATTCAATTGCTCGTAGACACTTTGTAACTCTCCACCATCAAAATCAATGAGAACAGATAAGCGCTCAAGTGCGTTTTGAAACTCTTGTTGAGAGGTTTGTTGAGATTGTTGCGTGTCTTCGACGCGATCAACAAGAATATCACGTTTATGTACACCAACCTGCTCCCACGCAGAATAATAAGCATTTTGCGCACTTTTACAGCCACTCAACAAGGCGCAAGCGGCAATCAAAGCGTAAATTTTTAGGTATTTTAGGGGCATACTTTATCCTTTTACTTAATAGGGCTACTTTAAATTATGAAGTGGATTGGTAAGATGTGCAAAGCAATCATCAATGTATAAATAATTATGAAACAACATTGGCCACAAATAAAAGCGCAAGCGCGCGCAGTTTTAGATGCGCAGCCCAGTTGGTGGCGGCGTTTTTTCCAGCGCTGCAAAGAAGATCAGCTCACTATTAATGCCGGTTACTTGGCATATGTCACCTTACTTTCTCTGGTGCCGCTTATCGCGGTGGGGGTTGCAATTTTCACTGCATTCCCTGGATTTGAGAATACCCGGTTGGCAATCGAAAACTTTATTTTTACTAATTTTGTCCCGACTTCTACTGATACCATAAAGGCGCATATCAGTGCGTTTGCCGGAAATGCAAACCAAATGACCGCAGTGGGGATTAGCTTTTTGGCTGCAGTGGCATTGCTACTGATCCGCAATGTGGACAGTGCGTTAAACCGTATTTGGCGCGTTGAGACTAAACGTCCGCTGATGATTTCATTTGCGATTTATTGGATGGTACTCACGCTTGGGCCTGTGTTACTGGGAGCCAGTATCGGTGTTACCTCTTATATTGTGTCTTTGGTATCGTTCGCTGATCAAGGGATCCCTGGTTTTAGTGGTTTGCTATTAAAATTACTGCCTTATGTAATTTCAATGGCAGGCTTCATTATGCTCTATACTTTAGTTCCAAATACACGTGTGTCGTTTAAAGCCGCGATACCGGGCGCATTATTTGCTGCCTTTTTATTTGAGCTGACGAAAAGAGGGTTTGCCATGTATATCAGCCACTTTCCGTCATACGAGGTCATATATGGTGCGCTGGCAACTATTCCTATTTTATTTGTGTGGGTGTATTTATCATGGATGGTGGTGTTATTAGGCGCTGAGTTTACAGCTTGTTTAGCCGAACATCATGAACAGGAGAGCGACACACCTCAATCATGAGGTAAATCCATGACCCTACTGTATCAGCCAACAGAGCCGCTGCGCAGTTTTCATTTACCGCTTTCTCACGGCCACCAAATGCACGTTGAGGAGTATGGTAACGCCGCAGGCGTTCCGCTGTTAGTTTTGCATGGCGGCCCCGGAGCTGGGCTGCATAGGGCAGCTCAAAGCTATTTTAATCCAAAGCGCTACCGAATTATTTTGTATAGTCAAAGGGGATGTGGCAACTCTTCCCCTCAATCCTTAGAGCACAACCACACCGCATTACTTGTTGATGATATTGTGACGCTATTGGATTATCTCGACATTCCACGTTGTGTTTTCGCAGGTGGGTCGTGGGGCGCGACGTTAGCCTTGTGGTTTGCAATGCAACATGTTCATCGCGTATCCGGGGTGATCACTTGGGCGAGTTTTTTCTCGACCTCATCAGATATCGCTTGGTTATATGGTGACACAGGCGCGGGAGCTCAGTTTTATCCAGAGCGCTTTACTCAGTTTTCACAGGGACTCGCCTCACATCAGCAGGTATTATCTCATTATCAACAGCAGTTATTTGGTGACGATGAATTATCACGGCACAAAGCGGCGCAGCTTTGGCATGATTGGGATATGCAATTAAGCGTGGAAACACAATTGCAGCGGTATCAACTTCCCTCACCGGTACATATTGTCGCCCAAGCTAGATTAATGGTGCATTACATGTCTAATCAATGTTTTTTAGAAGATGAAGCGCTATTTAAGCATGCTCATAATTTAAAAGCTTTGCCTATTTGGATGATCCACAGCCGCCATGATTTAGTGTGTCGTTTTGCTATGGCACAAAAATTTGCCGCATCATTGAATGCTCGGCTACTTATTTTAGAAGGCGTTGGGCACTGCACGTCAAATCAAGTATATTCGGAGGCTATTCGCCGTGCGGCAGACTTACTGCTGTGCAAAATTGATAAAAACAGAGGTTAAAGTGCAAGGATTAATTCAAAGGGTCAAGTGTGCGAAAGTTGAAGTTGATGGAAAAGTTGTTGGAGAAATTCAGCAGGGCATTTTACTTTTGCTCGGTGTTGAAAAAATCGATGAGGAGCAAAATGCGGATAAATTGCTGCATAAAGTCAGTAACTACCGAATTTTTACCGATGATGCAGGCAAGATGAATTTGAGTCTTAAAGACATTGGTGGTGAATTATTGGTGGTTTCACAATTTACGTTAGCTGCCGATACGAAAAAAGGCATGCGACCCAGCTTTTCTTCAGCGGGCACGCCAGAGCAAGCAAAGCGACTTTATGAATATTTTGTTGAACAGGCAAAAGCGCTTGGTATTACGGTGGCAACAGGACAATTTGCTGCGGATATGCAGGTGAATTTGTGTAACGATGGGCCGGTGACATTTAATCTATCTGTCTAGCGTTCAACCACGATAATATGATTAGCATAGCCGGGCACTTGATGTATATGTGGCTTTTTTCCGAAGTTGATAATGAGCAAGTGCTCTAGCTGCTTTAATTGCGATTCGTGCTCTGCAATAAAGTTGATAAATAGTACGCCCTGCTCCGACAGCTTATTGCGTAGTAGGGTGTAAAATTTGTGCTGATATAAAAATCGTGGTGCATCTAATTCACTGAATAAATCTAAAATAATCCAATTAAAAGGACGACTATGCTCAAGTTCTAAGACTTTGTAGGCGTCACTGCAATTGACTTCACTGATGTGATCCCCGCCAAAGTAGCGCTTATAGCAGTGTATGATGTCGGGATTGTTCTCGACAGAAATGACCTGACAGTCTTGGTGCACGCTATGCAGATAGTCTCGAATAGCACCGGCCCCTAGCCCTAATTCAAGTACTCGGTCTGGTGTCGGGTATTTTTGCCATAGGTCATCCAACACTTGCAAATGAGGGAAAAGCAAGTGCTCCGGGTGATTCAGTTCAACGATTGACTGTAACGTATTGTTTATCAATAGCCAACGAAGCGTTTTTTCTTGTCGAACTTGTATGCTCGTTTTTCCGTGCTTATGCCAATATAACAAGTGGCCAAGCTCGTGGCTTTGGGCGACAAAATCGTTGCTGACGGTTCCTGATTCAGTTAAAAAATCTTGCATAGTTCCATCAGCATAGACAAGGATTGCGGTAATTCCACTGTGTTTAGATGATTTTACACAATTAGTCGATGATTTTGTGTTGAACATTTCCTGTTCAGGATTTTTCTTGTAAGGTAGAACACAAAAATGGCACGCGCATGGGTGTGCATCAAAAGGAGTAAATATGTTTCCAGTCATTTCGCCGCAAAGTAGCCAAGATTGGCAAGACTACTATCAATTGCGTTGGCAGGTACTCAGAGCACCTTGGGATCAACCAAGAGGCTCAGAGCAAGACGATTTAGAGCAAGATGCTGAGCACAGGTACATCAAAAACAATGAAGGCGAAGTGCTGGCAGTTGCGCGTTTACACTTTAATAATCACCTTCAAGCACAAGTGCGTTATATGGCGGTGGGCGAAGGGCACCGTGGTCAACACCTAGGTAGCCGATTGCTACATGAACTGGAAAAGATTGCTTGGACGCAAGATGCGCAGGAGCTGGTGTTGTTTGCCAGAGAGCGCGCTTTGGCATTTTATGAGCGTCATGGCTATGAAGTGGTTGAAAAAGCGCACCTTGCTTATGGTGATGTACAGCACTGGAAAATGGTCAAGCAAAAGCCATCAGAACCAGGTTGGTTCAGACACCCAGATTGGACGCAAGTATTACAAGATACGTGGCGTGAGTCTATTCCAATCAGTGATGCTATGGGCATTAAAGTTGAAAGTTACACTGATTGGCAGTTCTCGGCAAAAGCGGACTTGAAAGCCAACTTGAATTTGCACAACTCTATGTTTGCAGGATCGGTTTATAGCATGGCGACCCTGACGGGGTGGGGCGCAACATATCTGGCGTTAAAAGAGCTTAATCTCGAAGGTGATATTGTGCTTGCGGACGCTGAAATTAAATATCTTAAACCGTTAACGACAGCGCCAGGTGCTACGGTGACCTTGTCTGAGTGTAGTGGCGAATTGTCAGAGCTTGAGACTGAAGGAAAAGCTAAGTACACGGTACCAGTGAATGTGTACGATGGTGATGTCTTAGTGGCGAAGTTTTGCGGTGTGTTCTTTGTGAAGCGTTAGAAAAAATATATCCGGTCAAGTGCTTCTTGACCGGATTGATACGGTTTAGAGTAAATCTGTGATGGCGATACCTAGGCCCAGTCGTTGGATGTGGGCGTTGTAATCGATGAGGCTTTCTCCATATCCGTTGAAGTATTGTGCATAGCCACGAACGCGCCCTGAAATAGGGAATGACCAATCTAGTTGAACGGCACCACGGTTATCTCCGCCAGCGTTGTTACGCAGCATCATGCCCACTTCGTGATCATTGTTAAAGCGATAGGCACCGCTAAGTTCAAAATAGCCCATATACTTGTGGATATCTGGATTATCATCGCCTTTTGCTAAGTTATCTGCTGGCTTTTCATCTTCAGGTAATCTATACCAAGGTTTGAAGCTAAAAACGAAACCGTCATATTCCCAAATGAAATTAGCATAGATACGGTTCCATGAACGTGAGTTAGGCTGGCTTCTGCCATTTGACTGGTGTGAAATGCCCAGTACAAAAGCCATCTCATCGCCCCATAAAACATTTTCATCATCTAAGAAGTTCACCCAGAATATTTCTGGCTCATAGTTGGTTTCTCTAAAGGGAGATGAAATGTCTTTGTTATAAACCTGCCAATACGACTGTAGCGTGACGCCCATATAAATGGCCTGATCTTTATCTTCGAAGTTGTGATAAATCGGCAGCTTTAATGAAATTTGATATTTTGCTTCAACGTTATCCAGCGGCTCGCCTTCTTTATTGGCTTTATCAGCAAAGCCATCAAATGGGCGGTTATTGGGGTTTTTGATGTATGACACCGGCAGAATATAATTTCTATGGTGCGGGGTCAGCACATTGCGGTTCTCTTCAGTGACCCGCTCTCTTGCCATGCGTTTGTCAAGTTGGCTCAGTGCACTCACTTGCTGCTCACAATACTCGCGTACCTCTTTAATTGTACGGGTATCATCACCAGAAATAGCTTGATTTAAAATACATTGATTGAGGGCAGCGACCTCATCTTCTGAGGCACTTGCAGCCTGTGTGCTTTGGGCACAGAGAGCCAAAAACAAGGTTGCTGAGAGCTTAGTAAAGTCCATATTTAATTCCAACAAGAAAGAGAGTTTCCAAACAAAACAGACAGGTTATTTCGTGCGCAATAACCAAGATTCATTGGCCGCTATAGTATAAGTAAGTGGTGCAAAAGCCCAGCATAATCAACACAAAGGTGGCAAAGCGGAAGCAGAGTGCTCATACAGAGCACTCAAATGAGATTAGGCGTCGAGTCTTGAAACGACAAAGTATGGATTAAGGTAAGACTCTTTTTGATTATACGTCAGTGGCGAGCCATCGATTTGGCTAACAGTTGCACCGGCTATGCTTGCCACCGCGTGGCCTGCACCTGTGTCCCACTCGCTGGTTGGGCCAAGTCGAGGGTAAATATCTGCTTCGCCTTCAGCCACTAAACATAGCTTAAGCGAGCTGCCTTTGGGCACCATTTCCACATCATCAAACTGTGCAAGATAGTCAGCTAATTCAGTTGATGGGTGTGAGCGAGAGCCTACCACTTTGATGGTGCCTTGATTTGGCTTCTTAGTTACTTTGAGCTCAATGCGGGCTTCGCCGCATTCTCTAAATGCGCCAATGCTTTGTGCAGCTAGGTAGCAAATGTTCAGTGCAGGGGCAAATACCACCCCCATGGTTGGTTTACCCTTCTCAATCAGAGCAATGTTTACAGTAAACTCGCCATTCTTTTTTATAAACTCTTTAGTGCCATCGATTGGGTCGACTAACCAATAGCGTTGCCAAGTTTGGCGTTCTTGCCAGCTGATATTGGCACTTTCTTCGCTTAAAATGGGAATCTCAGGCGTTAAGCGCGAAAGGCCTGCGGTAATGACTCGATTAGCAGCCAAATCAGCTTCTGTCACTGGGCTATCATCATTTTTAAACTCGATGGCAAAATCTTTGGCATAAATTTGCATAATTTCTTCGCCAGCGAGGCGAGAAAGCTCGACGAGTTCTTCGAGCAGGTCGGTATCATTCATAGGTTATCCTTGCTACTGGATGATATTCTTATCTTTTAAGTAATTTATCAGTTGCTGGACGGACTGCTCAAGTGAATTCTCACCTGTGTTCAACCTTATTTCAGGGGCAACCGGTGGTTGGTAATCAGAATCGATACCCGTGAAATTCTTGATTTCACCTGCACGGGCTTTTTTGTATAAGCCTTTCGGGTCACGTTGTTCACACACTTCCAGCGGTGTATCTAAAAAGACTTCGATGAATTCACCGTCTTCAACGAGATTTCTTACCATATCTCGCTCTGCTTGGAACGGCGAAATAAACGCGGTTAGTACGATAAGGCCTGCATCAACCATGAGCTTACTAAGCTCACCTACTCGGCGGATATTCTCAACACGATCTGCATCACTGAAGCCGAGATCTTTACATAGACCGTGCCTTACATTATCGCCGTCTAGTAAGTACGTATGCACACCACTTTGATGAAGAGCACTTTCAAGGGCATTGGCCACAGTACTTTTCCCTGAACCAGAAAAGCCAGTGAACCAAAGGATCACAGGTTTATGGCCTTTGAGCTCACTGCGATGTGTTTTTTCAACGGCATAATTATGCCAAACAATATTTTTATCCATGAAGCTATCCATTAAAAGGGAAAGACCAATGGGATCAAGGTCAGGACGGTAATAGAATAAATAATTGATAGCGGAACGCCTACCGTAACATAGTCTTTTATGCGGTAGTTTCCGGCACTATACACCATCAAGTTTGTTTGATAACCAAAGGGTGAAATAAAGCTGGCTGACGCGCCAAATGCAACAGCCATAATAAAGGGAAGTGGGTCTACGCCAAAACCAATGGCTAGTGCATAAGCCACTGGAAAAGACAATGCAGCTGCTGCATTGTTGGTGATAAGTTCCGTAAACACCACTGTCATTACAAAGATGGCGATAAAGGCACCATAAGGCCCAAAGTCTCCGAGTAATAAAAAGAGGGCGTCAGAGAGCTGAGCAGCCAAGCCGGTTTCTATCATTAATTTGGCAAGGCCAATTGCGCTGCCGACAATCGCCAGTAACTCAATAGGAAAACGGCGTTTCATTTCGTTCACCTTGATGGTGCCAAGGGCAACCAGTGCAAGTAGCAGCACCATCAGCCCTTTTACTAAAGGCACGATGTCAAAGATCCCCAAGCCAATGACCGCTGCAAATCCAATTAACACATGGCCAGATTGCTTTTTAGTTAAATGCGTTTGTAAATCTAGTCCTGAGATATACACAAACTCGCGCTTGAGATCCGGCAGATTATAAAAGTCACTGCCAGGCGCCAGAATGAGTGAATCACCGGCTTGCAACTTCACTTTACCAAGGCCGCCTTGTAAGCGGTCATGACCACGGCGAATGGCAATAACGGCGGCATGAAACTGCTCGCGAAAACGGATTTCTTTAATGGTTTTACCAATATATTTGGATGACTGACTCACCACGACTTCGACCAAGTGTTCCACGTCTTTTTCGTGTTTATCATGAACCACCTGAAGGCCGTCAAAGCGACGTAATAAAGGCACTGATTTTATGTCGCCAACAAAGAGTAAAACGTCTCCTTGGCAAATTTCTTGTTGTGGGGTGACAGCGCAAATGCGTCGCTCACCGCGGATAATTTCTGCTAGGAATAAGTCTTTTAAATCACGCAGTCCATTTTCTTCAACAGTACGACCAATCAGCTTTGAATGTGCAGCGACTTTGCCTTCTAAATAAAAGGGCACTACTTCTTGGTCTTCGGTACCGTGATCAGGCAGAAACTTAAGTAGTAATAGTATGGTCATTAAACCCACGACAAGTGCGCCAATGCCCACTAACGTGAAATCAAAAAAGCCCAGCGGAGCCATACCAGCATCAACGGCAAAGCCATTGACGATTAAATTTGTTGATGTGCCAATGAGGGTTAATGTACCGCCTAAGATTGCGGTATATGACAATGGCAAAAGTAATTTAGAGGGCGAATGTGTTTGGCTCTCTTTGATGGTACTGATAAGCGAAGCCACCACCGCAGTGTTATTCGTAAAAGACGATAAAAACGCAGTAGAGAGGCCAAGTTTCATTACTGATTTGGATAAGCTGCCACTGGCAAGTGTGCTGGCAAGCTTTTGTACCAAGGTGGTTTTTTCAATGGCAATAGAGACTAAGATCAGTAAAACAAGGGTGATCAAAGAGGGGTTGGCGTAGTTCACCAACATAGATTCCAACTCGATTAATCCGGTTAAATAACTCACGCCAATGGCGCTGACGAATAACCAAGCTGGATTGAGTCGTGTGCCAAATAAGCACACAACTAAAGCGAGCATAATGCCTGTTAAGATGATCTGATCAACTAGCACGTTTTTCTCCCAATAACAGGCATAAATCCACTTACTTCAACTTACTGATGTCAAGCGCTTGCCAGTGTGGGAAGTGCTTACGTACCAATGCGTTGAATTCAAGTTCAAAAGCACTGAACTCAGTGGTTGTTGCAGACTCTTCAGCCAGTAAAGCTTCAATCATACCTGCACCAATCGTCAGATTGCTGATACGGTCAATCAGGATGAATGAGCCTGTTTCGTGGTTGCTGCGGTAGATATCTGCCACAATGCTTTCCGTTAGCTCAAGCGTGACAATGGCAATTTCATTCAATTGCAGTTGTTCAGCTTTGCCTTGCTCAAGCGTGTTCACATCAATGGTGTGATCAATCTTGCGCACAATGGCTGAGGTATTTTTACTACCCAACTTGAAGTTGTAGTTTTTACCCAATACAAGCGGCTCTTCGTGCATCCACACAAGTTTTGCTTGGATCAGGTTAGTCACTGAAGCTGTTGAGTCTGCAGGAACAATTACGTCACCACGACTAACATCAATTTCGTCTGCCAATGTAATTGTAAATGCTTGACCAGTCTGCGCTTGCTCTAGGTTACCATCAAAAGTGACAAGCTCTTTGATAGTTGAAGACTTACCCGATGGTAGGACTTTAACAGCCTGACCTGTACTTAATGAACCTGATGTTAGCGTGCCTTGGAAGCCACGAAAATCTAAGTTTGGACGTACCACATACTGTACTGGGAAGCGCGCTTCAAAAGCATGGTTTGCTTCAGCTGCTGGAGAGTCTTCCAGTAGCTCAAGTAGTGGCTTATCAGTGTAGTAAGGCGTCTTTTCAGAGCGTGTTACTACGTTGTCGCCTTTAAGAGCAGACATTGGGATAAACTTGATATCTGAAACATTCAGTTGCTCAGCAAACTGCAAGTAATCTGCTTTGATCTTCTCAAAAACCGCTTCGTCAAAATCAACGATGTCCATTTTGTTGATAGCGACAACAAACTGCTTGATGCCTAAAGAGTCACAAATAAAGCTATGACGTTTAGTCTGTACCTGCACACCGTAACGAGCATCAACCAAGATAATTGCTAGGTCACTCGTTGAAGCACCGGTAACCATGTTACGGGTATACTGTTCATGTCCAGGGGTGTCAGCAATGATGAACTTACGCTTTGCCGTTGAGAAATAACGGTATGCAACGTCAATGGTGATGCCTTGCTCACGCTCAGCTTGTAGACCGTCCACAAGTAGTGCTAAATCTAGCTCTTCACCGGCGTTACCGACTTTTTCGTTATCTTTGTGAAGTGCAGCAAGCTGATCTTCATAAATTTGATGGCTGTCATGTAGCAAGCGGCCGATAAGTGTCGACTTACCGTCATCAACGCTACCACAAGTCATCATGCGTAATAAGCTCTTGTCTTGTTGGCGAGACAGATAGGCCTCAATGCCCAGTTCTCTTACTTCATTTGCTGTCGACATTAGAAATACCCCTCGCGTTTTTTCTTCTCCATAGAGCCCGCAGAATCGTGGTCAATGACACGACCTTCACGCTCCGATGATGTGGATAGCAGCATTTCTTCGATGATGCCGGTTAATGTATTGGCTTCAGATTCAACGGCACCTGTCAGTGGGTAGCAACCTAGTGTACGGAAGCGAACAGACTTCATTTCTGGCACTTCACCTTCTTCTAGTGGCATACGCTCATCATCAACCATGATCAATGTACCGTTACGCTCAACCACAGGGCGCTTATCTGATAAGTACAGCGGGACAATTTCGATGTTTTCTTGATAGATGTATTGCCAAATATCAAGCTCTGTCCAGTTAGATAGCGGGAAAACACGGATACTTTCGCCCGGGTTAACTTGGCTGTTATAGGTATTCCAAAGCTCTGGACGCTGATTTTTAGGATCCCAGCGGTGGTGCTTATCACGGAATGAGTAGACACGCTCTTTAGCACGTGATTTCTCTTCGTCACGACGTGCGCCACCGAATGCTGCGTCAAAGCCATACTTATCAAGTGCTTGTTTTAAACCTTGGGTTTTCATCACGTCAGTGTGCTTGGCTGAGCCGTGTGTAAACGGGCCGACGCCCATGGCAATACCTTCAGGGTTCTTATGAACAATCAGGTCAAAGTTATATTCTTTTGCCAAGCGGTCGCGAAACTCAATCATTTCACGGAATTTCCAGTCTGTATCTACGTGTAGTAGTGGAAATGGAATCTTCGCTGGGTAAAATGCTTTACGAGCCAAATGCAGTAACACTGAAGAGTCTTTACCAATAGAGTAAAGCATCACTGGGTTATCAAACTCTGCAGCGACTTCGCGAATAATCTTTATACTTTCAGCTTCAAGTTGCTGAAGGTGGGTTAAAGCCATTGTTCGTCGTCCTACTGTTAATTAAATTAATTCTATTAAGCTACTTGGGTAATAGGCTGTGCAAAGCTACTGATTTGCTCCGTTTGCCCAAACCATGCTAATTCTTCGTGTAGTGCAGCCACCTCACCAATGATCAACAGTGCGGGTGATTGAATATTATGCTGCTCTATTTTTGCTGCCAATTCACCGAGTGTGCCGCGAACGACACGCTGTGACTGACGTGTGCCATTTTCAACAATGGCAATCGGTGTTTCAGGAGCTCTACCATGTTCTAGTAGCTTTGCCTGAATATGCGGTGATTTAATCACACCCATGTAAACAGCCAAGGTTTGGTTCGATTGCGCAAGACCACGCCAATCCAACTCTTGACCATCTTTTTTACAGTGCCCAGTGACAAACTGAATAGCTTGTGCATGGTCTCTGTGTGTTAATGGAATACCTGAATATGCACTACAACCTGCCGCTGCGGTGATACCAGGGACAATTTGATATTTAACGCCGTGTTTAGCCAGTACTTGAACTTCTTCGCCGCCGCGGCCATAAATAAATGGGTCACCGCCTTTGATACGGCATACCTTTTTACCTTGCTTGGCGAAGTTCACCAGCATTTGGTTAGTATCTTCTTGCTTAACACTATGGTGCCCTGCTTTTTTACCGACACAGACTAAATCCGCATCGCGTCTCACTAGCTCCATAATTTCATCAGACACTAGGTAGTCATAAACGACAACATCAGCTTGCTGCATAAGTTGCAGTGCTTTAATGGTCAGTAACTCTGGGTCGCCAGGACCGGCACCGACCACATACACCTCGCCTTCTGTCGCGCTAGGTTGCGTCAGCATGTCGTTAAGTTGTTGCTGTGCACCTTGCTCATCGCCCACTTGGACTTTACTGACGACACTTGAGTCAAACACACGCTCCCAAAATTGACGGCGGTCTGAAAAAGTATTGAAACGCGCTTTAACTTGATCTCTAAAATCCCCAGCGAGCTTTGCCAATTTACCTGTATGGTGCGGGATCAAGGTTTCTAGTTTTTCTCTGATCCTGCGCGCTAATACAGGTGCTGTACCGGCACTTGAAATGGCGATAGTGATAGGATCCCTATCAACGATAGACGGGAAGATAAAACCACATTTAGGTTGATCGTCTACCACATTAACGAAAATGTTTTGCGCATTGGCAGCATCAAAAACCGCTTTATTAACCGCTTCATTGTCGGTTGCGGCAATGATTAGCATCATGCCCAATACGTGGTGTGTATCAAAATATTCATTAACGAGTGTTAGAAGGCCTTGATCAGCCAGCTCGACAAGTTCAGTACAAAAGTCAGGGGCGACAACAGTGACATTGGCGCGTGCTTTTAAAAATGCTTGGCATTTTCGTAACGCGACGTCACCGCCACCGACGACCAATACCGGTTTATCGTCTAACTTAGTAAATATCGGTAAGTATTGCACAAACATTCGCCCCTAAATGCATAACCTTGATTTAAGCCAACTCAAATGACTTAGTAGGTGGGCAGAATATAACGCCCTTAAAAGACGAAAAAATAATATTAACCCAAAATATATAACTAAAAGTTATATACAGCCTTTAATTTTGGTTTAAGGCTTATATTTCAAGGCTTAGAGCCTAAAATGTATCCATATTAGCAACTTATAGCGATTGGTTATGAGATATAATTGAACGATTAGAGTCGTCCAAACTATATTTTCAGAGAGCAAAGCATGTTTTTGCGGACAAATGTCCTGTAGGGGCGGCGTGTAATTGATTTTACTGGGAGCATACGAGTAAGACTGTTTGATAGCTATTAAACCATGGGGTGGTTTGAAGTTTTAAGGAGACGTAATGAGTACACAGCAGCAAGCTACGGCGAGCGATGCGATACGCGTGCTTGAACTAATGGATTTAACTTCGCTTAATGACGATGATACACCGCAAAGTATCATTGCGATGCTGGACAGTATAGATGCAAATATAGCATTGCCCGCCGCGGTATGTGTATATCCGCAATTTGTAGCGCTATGTAAAGCGGAGTTGGCATCACGGGGTTGGCAAAGTATCAAGGTGGCGACGGTCACGAATTTCCCTTGTGGTGAGCAACCACTGACTCAAGTGCTCGCGCAAACACAACAAGCGATTGACGACGGTGCTGATGAAATAGATTTGGTGTTGCCTTATAATCAAGTAATAGCAGGTGATCCGGATACGCCGTGGCAATATGTGCACTCAAGTAAAAAAGTCTGTGGCACTTCTATAAAGCTGAAAGTGATTATCGAAACGGGTGTATTAGAACAACCAGAATTAATCGCACAAGCCAGTGATATCGCGATTTTAGCTGGGGCCGACTTTATTAAAACCAGTACAGGTAAAGTGCCTGTAAATGCGACTTTAGCAGCTGCGCAAGTGATGATTGAACGCATTAAAGTCAATGGTAGAGCGGTTGGCTTTAAAGCGGCTGGCGGGGTTAAGACTGTTTCGCAAGGGCTCCCTTACCTTGATGTGGCAGCGAATCTCATGGGTCATGATTGGGCTCAGCCATCCATGTTTAGATTTGGGGCATCTAGCTTGCTGGCAGATGTAAAAAAAGTGGTTAAGCAGGATTAAGTGCATCAATAAAGCGATGCATTGTATACATCGCTTTATTTTTTGTTCTCGTTAACTATTTACGACAGTTTGTCATACAAAATAGGCGAGTTTGATCTGACTAACACTTGATATTTAATCTAATTCCACCAATATCCCTTATATTGCTACAAATAATCGTGTCTGTAGCGATGAGTTTTGTGTTAAATGTGATGGCTTGTAGCTGTGTTTAATAACTGATTGAAAAACAAAAGTTGTGAAAATCGTACGATGTATAACTTTTACACTTGTTTTCAGTTTGTTCGTCAGTATAATGGGCATCCACTTTGCAGGGGCGTAGTTCCAATTGGTAGAACAGCGGTCTCCAAAACCGATGGTTGCGGGTTCGAGTCCTGCCGCCCCTGCCACTCAATACTTTTTAGTCCAAATTTAAAATAATGTGTGTTGCACTCGTCGCTTATTTATAAATTTGGATTTAATGGATTAACCCTGTCTAAGACAGGGTTGTTGTGTCTGTATTTAAGGTAAAACAATTATGAGCACTAATGTTGAAAACCCGTCTAGCTCGATGGACACGGTAAAATGGCTAGTTGCAGTTGTACTACTCACTGGCGCAGTAGTTGGTAACTATATGTACGCGGACATGTCTGCGTTAGTACGCGCAGTTGGTGTTGTAGTTGCTGTGGGTGCCGCTCTAGGTATCGCTGCGACGACTGAAAAAGGTCGTACTTTTATTGCTTTTGCAAAGGAATCTCGTATTGAGGTTCGTAAAGTTGTATGGCCTACGCGTCAAGAAGCAACGCATACTACAATTATCGTGATGGCAGCAACTGTAGTAATGGCACTTATCCTTTGGGGATTAGATGGCTTGCTATTCCGTGCTGTTGGCTTTTTAACTGGATTGGAGATCTGATCCCATGTCGGATGAGAACAAAGAAAAGAAATTACGTTGGTACGTAATTCAGGCGTTTTCTGGTTTTGAAAAGCGCGTTGCTCAAACTATTATTGAGCACATTAAAATTGAAGGCTTAGAAGAAGACTTCGGTGAAGTACTAGTACCTACAGAAGAAGTTGTAGAGATGCGTGCTGGTCAAAAGCGCAAGTCTGAGCGTAAATTCTTCCCAGGTTACGTCCTTGTTCAAATGGTGATGAACGACGCGACTTGGCACTTGGTGAATAGCACACCACGTGTAATGGGCTTTGTTGGCGGTACATCTGATCGTCCTGCACCAATTAGTCAGCGTGAAGCTGATCGTATTCTTAACCGTCTTCAAGAGAACGCTGAAGCACCTAAGCCAGCGACGCTGTTTGAGCCGGGTGAAGTGGTTCGTGTTATTGATGGTCCATTTGCAGACTTCAACGGTGTTGTTGAAGAAGTGGATTATGAAAAGAGCCGCTTAAAAGTATCTGTACTTATCTTCGGTCGTTCAACGCCGGTTGACCTTGAGTTCGGTCAGGTAGAGCAAGATACTTAATTTGCAGTATTTTTGTACTATTGCAAAAAATAATTGAAAAAGGCCGCTGATTAAACTATAATCAGCGGCCTTTTTGTAGGTAGAATACGTCTGCCACGAAAAGAAAGAATTTTTTAATCGGGAAGCCGTTTGAGTACGCGTCCTCGCGCGCACAAGGCTAAGACCCATTTAACGAGGTTATTAACATGGCTAAAAAAGTTGAAGCTTTAATCAAGCTACAAGTTGCTGCTGGTATGGCTAACCCTAGTCCTCCAGTAGGTCCTGCACTAGGTCAACACGGTGTAAACATCATGGAATTCTGTAAAGCGTTCAACGCACGTACAGAGTCTATCGAAAAAGGTGCACCAGTTCCTGTAATCATTTCTGTTTACAACGACCGTTCATTCACTTTTGATATGAAAACTCCACCTGCATCTTACCTTCTTAAGAAGGCTGCAGGTATCAAGTCTGGTTCTGGCCGTCCAAACACTGAGAAAGTTGGTACTGTAACACGTGCACAACTAGAAGAGATTGTTGAGACTAAACGTCCTGACCTTACTGCTGCTGATATGGACGCAGCTGTACGCACGATTGCAGGTTCTGCACGTGCAATGGGCTTGAATGTAGAAGGGTAATTGAGAATGGCTAAATTAACTAAGCGTATGCGCGTAATCCGCGAGAAAGTTGACGTAACTAAAGAGTACGAAATCAACGAAGCTGTTGCTCTTCTTAAAGAACTAGCTACTGCTAAATTCACTGAAAGTGTTGACGTTGCTGTAAACCTTGGCATCGACGCTCGTAAATCAGACCAAAACGTACGTGGTGCAACTGTACTACCACACGGTACTGGTCGTGAAGTACGCGTTGCTGTATTCACTCAAGGTGCTAACGCAGACGCTGCTAAAGAAGCTGGTGCTGATTTAGTAGGTATGGAAGACCTTGCTGAGCAGGTTAAGAAAGGCGAAATGAACTTTGACGTTGTTGTTGCTTCTCCAGATGCAATGCGCGTTGTTGGTCAACTAGGTCAAATCCTAGGTCCACGTGGTCTTATGCCTAACCCTAAAACTGGTACTGTAACGCCTAACGTTGCAGAAGCAGTTAAAAACGCTAAAGCTGGTCAGGTTCGTTACCGTAACGACAAGAACGGTATCATCCACACTACAATCGGTAAGGTTGACTTTGACGCGAACCAGCTTCAAGAAAACCTTGAAGCACTTATCGTTGCTCTTAAGAAGGCGAAGCCTTCTCAAGCGAAAGGTACTTACTTGAAGAAAGTAAGCATCTCAACGACTATGGGCGCGGGTGTTGCTGTAGACCAAGCTACTCTAAACACGCAACTAGCGTAATTTAGATTTTAGCGTTTACATGGCGTAAAAATTAGACTATAATTTTGCGCCATTTCGTTGAGAAGTCACTTCCAACGAAGCAAAGAATTCGGGTTGAAGCGCATAATTTCGAACTGTTGTTTATCAAATTTGGTCTACAATAAAATCGATAAATTGCGTTTCCGTCCAAGACCGTAGGTGTAACCTAGTTACTTAATCTTCCTACGTAGACGGTGTGAATCCCAGCTAGATTTTTCCTAATCTTCTGGTTCTCGCCGTAAAAAGCAGCTCATAGTCATTTGACTGTGAGTAAAGTAGAACTGGGGACTTGTTCCCATATTAACCAGGAGTAACACCCATGGCTTTAAATCTTCAAGACAAAAAAGCAATTGTTGCTGAAGTCAACGAAGCTGCCAAAGGTGCTCTATCTGCAGTAGTTGCAGATTCTCGTGGTGTAACAGTAGATGCTATCACTGCGCTTCGTAAAGAAGCTCGTGAAGCAGGCGTATGGATGAAAGTTGTCCGTAACACGCTTGCAAAACGCGCTGTTGAAGGTACTGATTATGAGTGCCTTAACGAATCGCTAGTAGGCCCAAGCCTAATCGCTTTCTCTTCAGAGCACCCAGGTGCTGCTGCTCGTATCTTTGCTGATTTCGCAAAGAAAAACGAGTTGTTCGAACTGAAAGCGGCTGCATTTGAAGGCAATGTTGTTGACGTAGATATGCTTGCTAAGCTACCTACTTACGACGAAGCTGTTGCACGCTTAATGAGCGCTATGAAAGAAGCGTCAGCTGGTAAATTGGTTAAAACAATTGAAGCTGTACGTGTTCAGAAAGCTGAAGAAGCTGCTTAATCGCACCTTTTACTCTTTCACCAATAAATTTTTTGAACCTCATGGGTTCGTGATTAATTAGGAAACTTAAAATGTCTGTAACTAAAGACCAAATCCTTGACGCGATTGCTGAAATGTCAGTAATGGAAGTTGTTGAACTAGTTGAAGCAATGGAAGAAAAATTCGGCGTAACTGCAGCTGCTGCTGTTGTTGCTGCTGGTCCAGCTGAAGCTGCTGAAGAGAAGACTGAGTTCGACGTAATCCTAGCTGGCGCTGGCGGTAACAAAGTTGCTGCTATCAAAGCTGTACGTGGTGCAACTGGTCTTGGCCTTAAAGAAGCAAAAGCTCTTGTTGAGTCTGCTCCTGCGCCAATCAAAGAAGCTGTTTCTAAAGAAGAAGCTGAAGCACTTAAGAAAGATCTTGAAGAAGCTGGTGCTGAAGTTGAGATCAAGTAATCTAGCATACGCTAGGTTCGCTGCCTGAGAAATCAGGCAAGGGCTGGTGATTTTTTAATCACCGGCCCTTTTGCGCTCTAGAGCGAAAGTATTACTATTGCGCAATAAAAACCTAAATTCTTCAAGTTTTTCAATAATTTAAACCTTTTGGGAAACTGTTGGGTTTAGGTAGACAATTTAGATGTTGTTATCATGGCTTAGATGCCAATGAATGCTGTTCTGCATGAACAGGTTGGGTCAAAGATCAGCAAGCTGAGGAACCCCATGGCTTACTCTTATTCTGAAAAGAAACGTATCCGTAAGGATTTTGGTAAACGTCCACAAGTTTTGGATATACCTTTCCTTTTGCAAACGCAGTTGGAATCGTTTAAAAAATTCATTACGCCGGACGCGGATGGCGATACTGGATTGGAAGCTGCATTCCGTTCTGTATTCCCTATCAAAAGCTACTCGGGCAATTCTGAACTTCAATACGTGAGTTACCGTATCGGAGAACCAGTATTCGATGTAAAAGAATGTCAAATTCGCGGCGTGACTTATTCTGCTCCACTTCGCGTTAAATTACGTCTTGTGTTAATGGACAAAGAAGCTCCAGGCACAGTCAAAGACATTAAAGAGCAAGAAGTTTACATGGGCGAGATCCCGCTCATGACAGACACAGGTACTTTCGTTATTAACGGTACCGAGCGTGTTATCGTTTCTCAGCTACACCGTTCACCTGGTGTATTCTTTGATAACGACCGCGGTAAATCACACTCATCGGGTAAAGTGCTTTATAACGCACGTGTTATCCCTTACCGTGGTTCATGGTTAGACTTTGAATTTGATGTTAAAGATAACCTTTTCGTTCGTATTGACCGTCGTCGTAAGCTACCGGCTTCAATCATTTTACGTGCACTAGAGTACACAACAGAGCAAATTCTTGATCTGTTCTTCGAAACGACAAGCTTCGAAGTAGTAAACGGTAAAGTGATGATGGAACTAGTACCATCTCGCCTACGTGGTGAAACTGCTGCATTCGATATTAAAGATGCAGACGGTGAGGTATTGGTTGAACAGAGCCGTCGTATCACAGCTCGTCACATCAAAAACATCGAGAAAAAAGGCATCACGCAACTTGAAGTACCACATGAGTACATCATTGGTCGCGTAGTTGCTAAAAACTACATCGATGAGTCAACAGGTGAGATCATTGCTGAAGCGAATGCTGAATTATCGCTAGAGCTAATGGCTGAGCTTGTGAAAGCGGGTCACACTAAGATCGATACGCTTTACATCAACGAAGTAGACAGCGGTGCGTACATGTCAGAGACTGTTCGTATTGATTCTTCTTCAAACCGCCTAGAAGCATTGGTAGAAATCTACCGCATGATGCGCCCAGGCGAGCCACCAACGAAAGATGCTGCTGAAGCATTATTCGATAACCTATTCTTCTCTGATGAGCGTTATGATCTATCAACAGTAGGTCGTATGAAGTTCAATAGCCGTGTTGGTTATGATTCAGATACAGGCCCAGGCACACTGAGCAAAGAAGACATCGTTTCTGTTATGAAAGTCCTTATCGACATTCGTAACGGTAAAGGTGAAGTGGATGATATCGACCACTTAGGTAACCGTCGTATTCGTTCTGTTGGTGAAATGGCTGAAAACCAATTCCGTGTTGGTCTAGTACGTGTTGAGCGTGCTGTACGTGAGCGTCTAAGTCTAGGTGATCTAGATAACGTGATGCCACAAGATTTGATCAACGCTAAGCCGATTTCTGCAGCTGTTAAAGAATTCTTTGGTTCTTCTCAGTTGTCACAGTTCATGGACCAAAACAACCCGCTTTCAGAAGTAACGCACAAGCGTCGTATTTCTGCATTAGGTCCGGGTGGTTTGACACGTGAGCGTGCAGGCTTCGAAGTTCGAGACGTACACGTAACGCACTACGGTCGTGTTTGTCCAATCGAAACGCCTGAAGGTCCAAACATCGGTCTAATCAACTCATTGTCAACGTATGCTCGTACAAACGACTATGGTTTCCTAGAGACTCCATACCGTAAAGTTGTTGACGGCATCGTTACTGACGAAGTTGATTACCTATCTGCAATTGAAGAAGGTCAGTTCGTAATCGCACAGGCGAATACAAACTTGACTGAAGAAAATCAGTTCGCAGAAGAGCTAATTCCATGTCGTCATAAAGGTGAATCAACCTTTATGCCTAGCGACAGCATCCAGTATATGGATGTATCTCCACAGCAGGTTATCTCTGTGGCAGCGGCACTTATCCCATTCCTTGAACACGATGATGCAAACCGTGCATTGATGGGATCGAACATGCAACGTCAAGCAGTACCAACACTACGCGCTGATAAGCCGTTAGTAGGTACAGGTATCGAGCGTACACTTGCAAAAGATTCAGGTGTAACAATCGTTGCTAAGCGTGGCGGTGTAGTTAAGTACGCTGATGCGAGCCGTATCGTTGTTAACGTTAATGAAGATGAGCGCGTTCCAGGTGAAGCGGGTATCGACATTTACAACTTAACAAAGTACACGCGCTCGAACCAAAACACATGTATCAACCAAAAACCAACTTGTATGGTTGGTGAGCCAGTAGTACGTGGTGACGTACTTGCTGATGGTCCTTCAACGGACTTAGGTGACTTGGCACTTGGTCAGAACTTACGTGTTGCGTTCATGCCTTGGAATGGTTACAACTTCGAGGATTCAATCCTACTTTCTGAGCGAGTTGTGCAAGAAGATCGTCTAACCACGATCCACATCCAAGAGCTACAGTGTATTGCTCGTGATACGAAGCTTGGTCCAGAAGAGATCACAGCTGATATTCCTAACGTAGGTGAGTCTGCACTTGGCAAACTAGATGAGTCTGGTGTTGTTTACATCGGTGCTGAAGTGAAAGGCGGCGATATCCTAGTAGGTAAAGTAACACCGAAAGGCGAAACGCAGCTTACACCTGAAGAAAAGCTTCTACGTGCAATCTTCGGTGAAAAAGCGTCTGACGTCAAAGATAGTTCTTTACGTGTACCTAACTCTGTATCTGGTACTGTTATCGACGTTCAAGTATTCACACGTGATGGTGTTGAAAAAGACAAGCGTGCACTAGAAGTTGAAGAAATGCAGCTTCGTGAAGCGAAGAAAGACTTCAACGAAGAGTTCAAGATCCTTGAAGGCGGTATTTTAAACCGTGCGCGTAAGTTACTTGTTGAATCTGGTCAAAATGAAGATGCAATTGCACTTCTAGGTGCTGAAAAGCTATTGACTCAGAGCCTTGCTGATGAAGCACAACAAGCAGAACTTGAGCAACTTGCTGCACAGTACGATGAGCTTAAAGCTGAATACGACAAGAAGTTTGAGAACAAGCGTCGCAAGATCACACAAGGTGATGACCTAGCGCCGGGCGTACTTAAGATTGTTAAAGTTTACCTAGCTGTTAAACGTCGTATCCAACCAGGTGATAAGATGGCTGGTCGTCACGGTAACAAAGGTGTTATCTCGACAATCGTACCAGTAGAAGATATGCCTTACGATGAAAGAGGTCGTACGGTAGACATCGTTCTTAACCCACTAGGTGTACCATCTCGTATGAACATCGGTCAGATCCTTGAAACGCATATGGGTCTGGCAGCACGTGGTATCGGTGAGCGCATCGAAGACATGATGAAAGAACAAGCGGAGCTTTATGAGCTACGTGATTTCATCAAGAAAGCGTATGAGCTTGGTGACTGCCGTCAAGAAGTAGACATTGCTAGCTTCTCTGATGACGAAGTTCGTCGTCTAGCTAACAACCTTAAAGGTGGTCTACCAATCGCGACGCCAGCATTCGATGGTGCTAAAGAAAGCGAAATCAAAGAGTTACTAGAGCTGGGTGGTTACCCATCAAGTGGTCAGGTTACGCTTTATGATGGTCGTACTGGTGATGCGTTTGAGCGTCAAGTAACTGTTGGTTACATGTACATGCTGAAACTAAACCACTTAGTAGACGACAAGATGCACGCGCGTTCAACGGGTTCTTACAGCCTAGTTACTCAGCAGCCGCTGGGTGGTAAAGCACAGTTCGGTGGACAGCGTTTCGGTGAGATGGAGGTATGGGCATTAGAAGCATACGGTGCTGCCTATACACTACAGGAAATGTTGACAGTTAAGTCGGATGACGTAAACGGTCGTACTAAGATGTATAAGAACATCGTAGACGGTAACCACAAGATGGAACCGGGTATGCCTGAGTCATTCAACGTATTGTTGAAAGAAATCCGCTCGCTAGGTATCAACATCGAGTTGGAAGAAAGTTAATCCGACCGGCAGCTCTACTGAGCTGCCAATCCGGACTGTAACTGTAAAGAATGAAGGGGTGAGCAATGCTTGCCCTCAAGATTAACTCCGACAGGAGAGCTAAGGTGAAAGACTTACTTAAGTTTCTGAAGCAACAAAATAAGACCGAAGAATTCGATGCAATTCGCATTGGTCTTTCTTCGCCAGACATGGTTCGCTCATGGTCATACGGTGAAGTAAAGAAACCTGAGACAATCAACTACCGTACTTTCAAGCCTGAGCGTGACGGCTTATTCTGTGCCCGTATCTTCGGCCCAGTAAAAGATTACGAATGTTTGTGTGGTAAATACAAGCGATTAAAACACCGTGGTGTTATCTGTGAGAAGTGTGGCGTTGAAGTTACACTAACTAAAGTGCGTCGTGACCGTATGGGTCACATTGAGCTTGCAAGCCCAGTTGCGCACATTTGGTTCCTTAAATCACTACCGTCTCGTATCGGCTTAATGCTTGATATGACACTTCGTGACATCGAACGTGTACTTTACTTCGAATCTTTCGTAGTAACAGAGCCTGGTATGACAACGCTTGAGCGTGGTCAGCTATTAGGTGAAGAAGAGTACCTAGATGCACTAGAAGAGCACGGTGATGAGTTCGAAGCTAAGATGGGTGCAGAAGCTGTACTTGATCTACTTCGCGAACTAGACCTTGGTCAACTAATCGCAGAAATGCGTGAAGAGTTACCTACAATTAACTCTGAGACTAAGCGCAAGAAAATTACTAAGCGTCTTAAGCTTATGGAATCTTTCCACCAATCAGGTAACAACCCTGAGTGGATGATCATGAGCGTGCTACCAGTACTTCCACCAGATCTACGTCCACTAGTACCACTAGATGGCGGTCGTTTTGCGACTTCAGATCTGAACGACTTATACCGTCGTGTTATCAACCGTAACAACCGTCTGAAGCGTCTATTAGACTTGGCTGCACCAGACATTATCGTACGTAACGAAAAGCGTATGTTACAAGAAGCGGTAGATGCATTATTAGATAACGGTCGTCGTGGTCGTGCGATCACGGGTTCTAACAAGCGTCCACTTAAGTCGCTTGCAGACATGATCAAAGGTAAGCAAGGTCGTTTCCGTCAAAACCTTCTTGGTAAGCGTGTTGATTACTCAGGCCGTTCTGTAATCACAGTTGGTCCAACGCTTAAACTTCACCAGTGTGGTCTTCCGAAGAAGATGGCACTAGAGCTATTTAAGCCATTCATCTACGGTAAGCTAGAGCGCCGTGGTATGGCGACTACCATCAAAGCTGCGAAGAAGATGGTAGAGCGTGAAGTACCAGAGGTTTGGGACGTACTTGATGAAGTGATCCGTGAACACCCAGTTCTATTGAACCGTGCTCCTACACTTCACAGACTTGGTATCCAAGCATTTGAACCGGTACTAATCGAAGGTAAAGCAATCCACCTACACCCATTGGTGTGTGCGGCGTATAACGCTGACTTCGATGGTGACCAAATGGCGGTACACGTACCGTTGACATTAGAAGCACAGCTTGAAGCACGTGCACTAATGATGTCTACAAACAACATCCTTTCACCTGCAAGTGGTGAGCCTATCATCGTTCCTTCACAGGACGTTGTACTAGGTCTTTACTACATGACGCGTGATCGCATCAATGCGAAAGGCGAAGGTATTGCGTTTAAAGACCCGAAAGAAGCTGAAAAAGCATACCGTACAGGTAGCGCAGAGCTTCACGCACGCGTTAAAGTTCGTCTAACAGAGACTATTGTTGACGAAGAGACTGGCGAGCGTTCGGAAAAAACTCACGTTGTTGATACAACAGTAGGTCGTGCGATCCTTTCATTGATCATGCCAAAAGGTCTACCGTTTGAGCTTATCAACAGAGCACTTGGTAAGAAGCAGATCTCTGGTCTTCTTAATGAGTGTTACCGTCGCCTAGGTCTGAAAGACACTGTTGTGTTTGCCGACCAAGTGATGTACACAGGTTTCCACTATGCGATGAAGTCAGGTGTATCTATCGGTATTAACGATATGGTTATTCCACCTACTAAGACTGAAATCATCGAGCGCGCTGAAGCTGAAGTTGCTGAAATCAACCAACAGTTCCAGTCTGGTCTTGTAACAGCAGGTGAGAAATACAACAAAGTTATCGATATCTGGTCACGTGTTAACGAAAACCTTTCACGTGAAATGATGGCGAACTTATCGAAAGACACTGTAGTGAATGCACAGGGTGAAGAAGAGCAACAAGACTCTTTCAACTCAGTATTCATGATGGCCGACTCGGGCGCACGTGGTAGTGCAGCTCAGATACGTCAGCTAGCGGGTATGCGTGGTCTAATGGCACGTCCAGATGGTTCAATCATCGAGACGCCAATCACAGCTAACTTCCGTGAAGGTCTAAACGTACTTCAGTACTTCATCTCGACGCACGGTGCACGTAAAGGTCTTGCCGATACCGCACTTAAGACAGCGAACTCGGGTTACCTAACTCGTCGTCTAGTAGACGTTGCACAAGATTTGGTTATCAACGAATCAGATTGTGGTACGTTAGAAGGTCTAGTAATGAAGCCGCTAATCGAAGGTGGTGACGTTGTAGAACCACTTCGCGAGCGTGTTCTAGGTCGTGTTGTTGCTGAAGACGTATGTAAGCCAGGTACTGACATCGTACTTGTTGAGCGTAACGTAATGCTTGACGAAAAACTGTGTGACCTTTTAGAAGAGCACTCAGTAGATGAAGTTAAAGTACGCTCTGTAATCACTTGTGAAAATGATTTTGGTGTTTGTGCATTCTGTTACGGTCGTGACCTTGCACGTGGCCACATCATCAATCCAGGTGAGGCAGTCGGTGTAATCGCTGCTCAGTCAATCGGTGAGCCAGGTACACAGCTTACGATGCGTACGTTCCACATCGGTGGTGCGGCATCAAGAGCATCTGCTGAAAACAGCGTACAAGTTAAAAACAACGGTAGCATGAAGTTACACAATGCAAAATATGTATTGAATACTGATGGCAAGATCGTTGTAACTTCACGTTCGACTGAAATCACGGTTATCGATGAGCAAGGTCGTGAGAAAGAGCGTTATAAAGTACCTTACGGTGCGGTTCTTTCTGTACAAGACGGTGCTGAAGTTAAAGGTAATGATATTGTTGCTACGTGGGACCCGCATAGTCACCCAATCGTTATCGAGCATCAGTCAAAAGTATCGTTCAGCGATATCGATGACTCAAACACAGAAGCACAGACTGATGAGCTTACTGGTCTAACGCGTGTTGTTGTTAAAGACTTAGCTAAGGTGAATGCAAAAGAGCCTAAGTTAATCATTGAAAACGAAGAGCGTGGCCTACAAGAAATTCGTCTACCTTCATTCACCACGATTGAAATCACAGACGGGGCAACTGTTCAGCCGGGTGACGTATTAGCACGTATCCCGCAAGAAGGTTCGAAGACTCGTGATATCACCGGTGGTCTACCTCGAGTTGCTGACTTATTCGAAGCACGTAAGCCAAAAGATCCTGCAATCCTTGCAGAGATCACAGGTACTGTGAGCTTCGGTAAAGAGACGAAAGGTAAGAAGCGTCTAGTGATCACGCCTGAGCAAGGTGATGCTTACGAAGAGATGATCCCGAAATGGCGTCAGCTTAACGTGTTCGAAGGTGAACAGGTTGCTAAAGGTGAAGTTATTGCCGATGGTCCTGAGTCTCCACATGACATCCTACGTCTACGTGGCGTGACTGATGTATCAAACTACATCACGAACGAAGTTCAGGAAGTATACCGTCTACAGGGTGTAAAGATTAACGATAAGCACATTGAGACGATCGTTCGTCAGATGCTGCGTAAGTGTATCATCATCGACGGTGGTGACACTGAGTTCCTAGCAGGCGAGCAAGCTGAAGTTGCACGTGTTAACATTGCTAACCGTGAACTTGAGAAGCAAGGTAAGATCCCAGCGAAGTTTGAAATTCAGCTGATGGGTATTACTAAAGCGTCACTAGCGACTGAGTCATTCATCTCAGCAGCATCGTTCCAGGAAACAACACGTGTCCTAACTGAAGCAGCTGTAAATGGTAAGAGCGACGAGCTACGTGGTCTGAAAGAAAACGTAATCGTTGGTCGTTTGATCCCAGCAGGTACTGGTTTTGCGTATCACCAAGAGCGTATCAACCGTCGTAAAGAAAGCGAACTACCAGCTGAAGAGCAAACAGTAAGTGCAGAAGAAGCGTCACAAGCGCTAACAGATGCACTTAATGCTGACCTACTAGGTGGCAATAAGTAAGCTCTAAAGACGACATAGTCGATATTTAAAAGGCCGCCCAATAGGGCGGCCTTTTTGATCTTGCGCACAAATAAACTTGAAGCAAAGAATATAGGTGTCATCTTGATGTCTCATAAAACTGTCAATATCTAGCGTTTTGCACTGTTTCTGATTGAGGGATAGCTAACGGATAATGGTCTGACACGGTTGAATCGTGGTTGTGCTATTTCATGTTATCGGTTTTTTGAGATTAGGCACATTGTCAGTGAGTGGGTGTAAAAAACCACAAAATCGACGAAAAGTAGCGCTGTAAAATGGATTTTTATTGACAGGTTAATCTTTGCTCATTAAAATTCGGCCACCCATTTATTCGTTCCATTAAAATGGAAGGAAAATTTGGGTCGATTTTATTTTTTCAGTAGTAATTTTAACTAATCAGGAGCTATTTAATGGCAACTATTAACCAGCTAGTACGTAAGCCACGTCGCAGCAAGGTTACAAAGAGCAACTCTGCTGCTCTTAAAGCTTGTCCTCAAAAGCGTGGTGTATGTACTCGTGTATATACAACTACACCAAAGAAACCAAACTCTGCATTACGTAAAGTAGCGCGTGTTCGTCTTACGAACGGTTTCGAAGTAACTTCTTACATTGGCGGTGAAGGCCACAACCTTCAAGAGCACAGTGTAATCCTTATCCGTGGTGGTCGTGTTAAAGACTTACCAGGTGTGCGTTTCCACACTGTACGTGGTGCGCTTGACTGTGCGGGTGTTAACGATCGTAAACAAGGTCGTTCTAAGTACGGTGCAAAACGTCCTAAGGGCTAATGGTTCTCCGTTAGTAAGGCCAAGCACTTAAGTTTTAATATTGAATAATTTGTTTTGGGTATTCGTTGAAAAAAACGAACCTGAAGATATCGGAGAGATAAAATGCCTAGAAGACGCGTAATAGGTCAACGTAAAATTCTTCCAGATCCGAAGTTCGGATCAGAACTTCTTGCTAAATTCGTTAACGTAGTAATGTTAGACGGCAAGAAATCTACTGCTGAAAAAATCGTATACGGTGCGCTAGACGTGGCTGCTGAAAAATCAGGCAAGTCGCACCTAGAAATCTTTGAAGCTGCACTTGAAAATGTACGCCCTGCGGTTGAGGTTAAGTCTCGTCGTGTTGGTGGTTCTACATACCAAGTACCAGTTGAAGTACGTCCAGTTCGTCGCAACGCATTAGGTATGCGTTGGTTAGTAGACTCTGCACGTAAGCGTGGCGAGAAATCAATGGGTCTTCGTCTTGCACAAGAGATCCTTGACGCTGCGGAAAACAAAGGCACTGCGGTTAAGAAACGTGAAGACGTTCACCGTATGGCTGAAGCGAACAAAGCATTCGCTCACTACCGTTGGTAATCTGCCCAAGACCTTTAAGAGGATATTATGGCACGTACTACTCCAATTGAGCGCTACCGTAACATCGGTATCTGTGCTCACGTAGATGCAGGTAAAACCACCACGACAGAACGTGTACTTTATTACACGGGCTTATCTCACAAAATTGGTGAGGTACATGATGGTGCTGCAACTATGGACTGGATGGAGCAGGAGCAGGAGCGTGGTATTACCATCACTTCTGCTGCGACAACGTGTTTCTGGAAAGGTATGGATGCTCAGTTCCCTGAGCATCGCATCAATATCATTGATACTCCAGGACACGTAGACTTTACTATCGAAGTAGAACGCTCTTTGCGTGTACTTGATGGTGCAGTTGTTGTTCTTTGTGCTTCATCAGGCGTACAACCACAAACAGAAACTGTTTGGCGTCAAGCCAATAAATACGAAGTTCCTCGTATGATCTTCGTTAACAAGATGGACCGTACTGGTGCAGATTTCTTGGCAGTTGTGGATCAGGTGAAAGACCGCCTTGGTGCGACACCTGTGCCTATTCAGTTACCAATTGGTGCTGAAGACGAATTTAAAGGTGTTATTGATCTCATCAAAATGAAAGCCATTAACTGGAACGAAAGTGACCAGGGCATGACTTTCACTTATGAAGAGATCCCGGCAGAACTTCAGGATCTAGCTGAAGAGTGGCACTCTCACTTAGTTGAAAGTGCAGCTGAAGCGACTGAAGAACTAATGGACAAATATTTAGAAGAAGGTGAGTTGAGCGAAGAAGAGATTAAATCTGCGATTCGTCAACTAACATTGAGCAACGAAATTGTGCCAATGTCATGTGGTAGTGCATTCAAAAACAAAGGTGTTCAAGCTGTGCTTGATGCTGTGATTGAATTCATGCCTTCACCAACAGAGGTTAAAGAGATTCAGGGTATCCTTGAGGACGACTCTGAAGCTACTCGTCCAGCAAGTGACGACGCGCCGTTTGCGGCGTTGGCGTTCAAGATTGCGACAGACCCGTTTGTTGGTACATTGACTTTCTTCCGAGTTTATTCTGGTACAGTTGGTCAAGGTGACTCTGTCTATAACCCTGTTAAGGGCAAGAAAGAGCGTTTTGGTCGTATTGTTCAGATGCACTCAAATTCGCGCGAAGAAATTAAAGAAGTTCGCGCCGGTGATATTGCTGCTGCGATTGGACTTAAAGACGTTACCACTGGTGACACGCTTTGTTCTCAAGATTCAGTGATCACACTAGAGCGTATGGAATTTCCAGAGCCAGTGATCTCAGTAGCGGTAGAGCCGAAAACAGTCGCTGATCAGGAAAAAATGGGCATTGCGCTAGGTAAACTAGCAGCAGAAGACCCGTCTTTCCGTGTTGAAACTGACGAAGAGTCAGGTCAAACGATCATCTCTGGTATGGGTGAACTTCACCTAGATATCATTGTTGACCGTATGAAACGTGAATTCAACGTTGTATGTAACGTTGGTAAGCCGCAAGTGGCATACAGAGAAACCATCCGTGGTTCTGTAGAAGCTGAAGGTAAGTTCGTACGTCAATCTGGTGGTCGTGGTCAATATGGTCACGTATGGCTGAAATTGGAACCAATGGACTTTTCTGATGAAGACGCACCAACTTACGAATTCGTTAATGAAATCGTAGGCGGTACGGTTCCTAAGGAATATATCCCAGCGGTTGATAAAGGTATTCAAGAGCAAATGAAACAAGGTGTGCTTGCGGGCTATCCTCTGTTAGGTGTGAAAGCGACGTTATTTGACGGTTCTTTCCACGACGTTGACTCAAATGAAATGGCCTTTAAGATCGCCGGTTCAATTGGCTTCAGAAATGGTGCTTTAGAAGCGCAACCAGTGCTTTTAGAACCTGTTATGAAAGTTGAAGTCACTACCCCTGAAGAAAACATGGGTGACGTAGTAGGCGACTTAAATCGTCGTCGCGGCATGATCGAAGGCATGGAAGACGCTTTTGGTGGTCTTAAGCTTGTCAATGCACAAGTACCACTGTCTGAAATGTTCGGTTATGCAACTGATTTACGTTCTGCAACGCAAGGTCGTGCTTCGTACTCAATGGAATTTTCCAAGTACGCAGAAGCGGCGAAAAACGTTGCCGACGCAATAATTGCAGCTCGCGCTGTTAAGTAATTTTAGTTCGGTCCGGTCTTAGGGCTGGACTTTAATTTCTTTATAGGAAATTTTAAAATGGCAAAAGAAAAGTTTGAACGCGTAAAACCGCACGTTAACGTTGGTACAATCGGCCACGTTGACCACGGTAAAACAACTCTAACAGCAGCAATCACTAACGTACTTGCAAAAGTATACGGTGGTGAAGCACGTGACTTCGCTCAAATCGATAACGCTCCAGAAGAGCGTGAGCGTGGTATCACAATCGCAACTTCACACGTAGAGTACGATACTCCAACTCGTCACTACGCACACGTTGACTGTCCTGGACACGCTGACTATGTTAAAAACATGATCACTGGTGCTGCTCAGATGGACGGCGCGATCCTAGTAGTTGCTGCAACTGATGGTCCTATGCCTCAGACTCGTGAGCACATCCTACTTTCACGTCAGGTTGGTGTACCTTACATCATCGTATTCATGAACAAATGTGACATGGTTGATGACGAAGAGCTAATCGAACTAGTAGAGATGGAAGTTCGTGAACTTCTTTCTGAGTACGATTTCCCAGGTGATGACCTACCACTAATCCAAGGTTCAGCGCTTAAAGCACTAGAAGGTGAGAAAGAGTGGGAAGACAAGATCGTTGAGCTTGCAGAAGCACTAGATTCTTACATCCCAGAGCCAGAGCGTGACATCGATAAGCCATTCATCATGCCTATCGAAGACGTATTCTCAATCCAGGGTCGTGGTACAGTTGTAACTGGCCGTGTTGAAGCTGGTATCATCAACGTGAACGACGAAGTTGAAATCGTAGGTGTTAAAGAAACTACGAAGACAACTTGTACGGGTGTTGAAATGTTCCGTAAGCTTCTAGACGAAGGTCGTGCTGGTGAGAACATCGGTGCACTTCTACGTGGTACTAAGCGTGACGAAGTTGAGCGTGGTCAAGTACTATCAGCTCCTGGTTCAATCCAGCCGCACACTAAGTTCACTTCAGAAGTATACGTACTTTCTAAAGATGAAGGTGGTCGTCACACTCCTTTCTTCAAAGGTTACCGTCCACAGTTCTACTTCCGTACAACTGACGTAACTGGTGACATCCAGCTACCAGACGGCGTAGAAATGGTAATGCCTGGTGACAACATCAAGATGACTGTAGAGCTAATCTGCCCAATCGCGATGGACGAAGGTCTACGTTTCGCTATCCGTGAAGGTGGCCGTACAGTTGGTGCTGGTGTTGTAGCATCAATCATCGAGTAATAGTTACACGTTAACTAATTCGATATACGAATAGTAAAAAGCCGCTCAATGAGCGGCTTTTTTTATGTTTTTTTTTCTGTCTGAGCTGTGGTTAAAACGGCTTATTTCACCTTGCGTAAAAAGAGCGTGTTCACTTCGTTCACTGTCGCTAGCCTTTTACACTCCTCTTGCGCGAAAAGAGTGTCAGCGCTTCGCGCTGTGTCACAAACCTTTCGCACGATATTCACCTTGCGTAAAAAGAGCGAATTCACTTCGTTCACTGTCGCTAACCTTTTACACTCCTCTTGCGCAAATAGAACGGTCTCGCTTCGCTCGTTGTCGTTACATTTTGCACTACGTCACCCTGAACTCGTTTCAGGATCCATATTTTGCTTGTTTTATCTCAGTTGCTGCGTTTCTGGAGGTGCACTGGTTATCTTCGGTTAACGGCTCACTTCACCTTGCGCGAAAGAGTGTCAGCGCTTCGCGATTTGCCATAAACCTTTCGCACGATATTCACCTTATGCAAAGTAAACGTGCTCGCTTTGTTACTTTTCGTTAGTACCTTGTACTAGGTAGCTTGGGTAAAAGTAGGGCCATTCAACAAACATATAAAGATCATAAACTATATAGCAAGTAAATCATCTTTAATTAGAGGATTAATTGATGATCTAATTGATCTCAGATGAATGCCTTGCATGATCTTTTTTAATTTTTGTATGTTAAATATACAAAAAAAGGTGGTTTGGTCTGTTTTTTGTTCGAAAGGCGTGTTTTTATAAGTTTTTTATAAAAAACACTTGATCCAAATTCAGATCTCCCTATAATGCGCACCCACTGACACGGCGGGATGCGAGAGAAAACGCAAACCAAAGTGAAGGATAAAGCCAAACTGAAAGCTTAATTGAAAATAAATTAAATTTTCTAGTTGACTTTAAAAGTGAAGCGGTTAATATGGCGCTCCACTTCGCAGCAACGCTGCGGTAACTAACCAAGGGTTAGTTAAACTGTTCTTTAAAAATATGAAGCAATCATCTGTGTGGGCACTCGTACAGATTGAGTTCTAACAGCTCTTGATTCAGGAGCAAAAGAATTAGAGTCTCAATTTCTTATGAGTGACTATATAGTCAATTTATACAGAATTCATTGAGCACGAATCTTCGGATTCAAAAAAACTTTTAATTGAAGAGTTTGATCATGGCTCA
>NZ_CM170070.1:7500-1105000 GCF_057197785.1 Pseudoalteromonas sp. MMG033 | reverse complement strand
CGTAGCGAAAGCGAGTCTTAACTGGGCGCTTAAGTTGCAGGGTATAGACCCGAAACCCGGTGATCTAGCCATGGGCAGGTTGAAGGTCAGGTAACACTGACTGGAGGACCGAACCCACTAACGTTGAAAAGTTAGGGGATGACCTGTGGCTAGGAGTGAAAGGCTAATCAAACCGGGAGATAGCTGGTTCTCCCCGAAATCTATTTAGGTAGAGCCTCGGACGAATACTTACGGGGGTAGAGCACTGTTAAGGCTAGGGGGTCATCCCGACTTACCAACCCTTTGCAAACTCCGAATACCGTAAAGTAATATCCGGGAGACACACGGTGGGTGCTAACGTCCATCGTGGAGAGGGAAACAACCCAGACCGTCAGCTAAGGTCCCAAAGTGTATGTTAAGTGGGAAACGATGTGGGAAGGCTAAAACAGCTAGGAGGTTGGCTTAGAAGCAGCCATCCTTTAAAGAAAGCGTAATAGCTCACTAGTCGAGTCGGCCTGCGCGGAAGATGTAACGGGGCTAAACATACCACCGAAGCTACGGCTGCATACATTAGTATGCGGGGTAGGGGAGCGTTCTGTAAGTGGCTGAAGGTGTGCCGGGAGGCATGCTGGACATATCAGAAGTGCGAATGCTGACATGAGTAACGATAATGCGGGTGAAAAACCCGCACGCCGGAAGACCAAGGGTTCCTATCCCATGTTAATCAGGGTAGGGTGAGTCGACCCCTAAGGCGAGGCTGAAGAGCGTAGTCGATGGGAAACGGGTTAATATTCCCGTACTTGGTATAAATGCGATGGGGGGACGGAGCAGGCTAGGCAAGCATGGCGTTGGTTGTCCATGTGAAAGGCTGTAGGCTGGTGACTTAGGAAAATCCGGGTCGCTAAGGCTGAGAGTCGAGACGAGCCACTACGGTGGTGAAGTTGTTGATGCCCTACTTCCAGGAAAAGCCTCTAAGCTTCAGTTTATATCGAATCGTACCCTAAACCGACACAGGTGGTCAGGTAGAGAATACTAAGGCGCTTGAGAGAACTCGGGTGAAGGAACTAGGCAAAATTGTACCGTAACTTCGGGAGAAGGTACGCTCTTGTTTGTGAAGGACTTGCTCCATAAGCAGACGAGAGCCGCAGTGACCAGGTGGCTGGGACTGTTTATTAAAAACACAGCACTGTGCAAAATCGTAAGATGACGTATACGGTGTGACACCTGCCCGGTGCCGGAAGGTTAATTGATGGGGTTAGACTTAGGTCGAAGCTCTTGATCGAAGCCCCGGTAAACGGCGGCCGTAACTATAACGGTCCTAAGGTAGCGAAATTCCTTGTCGGGTAAGTTCCGACCTGCACGAATGGTGTAACCATGGCCACGCTGTCTCCACCCGAGACTCAGTGAAATTGAAATCGCAGTGAAGATGCTGTGTACCCGCGGCTAGACGGAAAGACCCCGTGAACCTTTACTACAGCTTGGCACTGAACATTGACCCTACATGTGTAGGATAGGTGGGAGGCTTTGAAGCACAGTCGCTAGATTGTGTGGAGCCGACCTTGAAATACCACCCTTGTAGTGTTGATGTTCTAACTTAGGCCCCTAATCGGGGTTGAGGACAGTGCCTGGTGGGTAGTTTGACTGGGGCGGTCTCCTCCCAAAGAGTAACGGAGGAGCACGAAGGTTGGCTAAGTACGGTCGGACATCGTACGGTTAGTGTAATGGTAGAAGCCAGCTTAACTGCGAGACAGACACGTCGAGCAGGTACGAAAGTAGGTCATAGTGATCCGGTGGTTCTGAATGGAAGGGCCATCGCTCAACGGATAAAAGGTACTCCGGGGATAACAGGCTGATACCGCCCAAGAGTTCATATCGACGGCGGTGTTTGGCACCTCGATGTCGGCTCATCACATCCTGGGGCTGAAGTCGGTCCCAAGGGTATGGCTGTTCGCCATTTAAAGTGGTACGCGAGCTGGGTTTAGAACGTCGTGAGACAGTTCGGTCCCTATCTGCCGTGGGCGTTTGAGAATTGAGAGGGGCTGCTCCTAGTACGAGAGGACCGGAGTGGACGAACCGCTGGTGTTCGGGTTGTTATGCCAATAGCATTGCCCGGTAGCTACGTTCGGAATCGATAACCGCTGAAAGCATCTAAGCGGGAAGCGAGCCTCGAGATGAGTTCTCACTTTAACTTTAAGTTAACTGAAGGGCCGTTGAAGACTACAACGTTGATAGGCGAGATGTGGAAGTGCTGTGAGGCATTGAGCTAACTCGTACTAATTACCCGTGAGGCTTAACCATACAACGCCAAAGTGGTTTGACTTGTTAGAAGTTAAGAATAGAAGTAGACGATAAGAATTTAATTACGCTCTCCGAATTTAAGCATTGTGAATAGATTAGCTCTTATGAGAAATCAATTCACCTTGCGCAAATGAAATGACAAAAAGACGTCATTAACCATTTGCACGAAAAGAATTTGCTTGGTAACCATAGCATTTTGGAACCACCTGACTCCATGCCGAACTCAGTAGTGAAACGAAATAGCGCCGATGATAGTGTGGGGTTTCCCATGTGAAAGTAGGACATTGCCAAGCGCCAAATAAAAGAAAGCCCGATTCGAAAGAGTCGGGCTTTTTTGCGTTTAAGTCCCTCTACAACAGCTAAAACGGCTCATTTCACCTTGCGCAAAAAGAGCGCTCTCACTTCGTTCGCTGTCGCTAACCTTTTGCACGATAGCGCCGATGATAGTGTGTGGGGCGGACGGCGAGTCTTTCCCATGTGAAAGTAGGACATTGCCAAGCGCCAAATAATACCATTCCGCATAAAGATTAAATCAGCTTTATCCATTCACGACTGCACATTTTCTTAACTCGTTCAGGTATTGAAATAAATTGATTCCAAGCTTTTGAAACTTCGTCAACTATTTCTACATAGCCCGAAAATATTCTATTGGATAAGCAATGTTGCCTTATCCAGCTCCATACTTGTTCTATTGGATTTAACTCAGGTGAGTAAGGAGGAAGCTTTATTAGCGTTAAGTTGCTGAATTCTGACGCAGTATCATGTGTATGCCAGCCTGCGCCATCTATTATCACTACTGCATGCCTACCAATTGGTGTAGCTTGTGATATTTGACGCATGTGCTGCGTCATCGCTTCTTTATTTACGAATGGACTTACTAGCGCTTCTGTTTGGCCCGTGGCAGGACATACTGCACCAAATAAATACCCGTATTCAAACTGTTGTTGTTTCACAATCCTTGGCCGAGTACCCGTCTTAGCCCAAATGCGTGTAGTCGGATTTTGCTGGCCAAATCGAGCTTCATCCTGAAACCATACGTCGATACGATCAAGAGGTAAGTGTCCTGGTGTGTGAAGGATCGTTTCCAGTTGGAAGTTTTTTAAAAGCTTCTTGGCTTTGTAATGACTGCTTAGGGTGTTTTGAACGACTTGTGATCCAACTAAAGCCAAGCTGCTTTAGGATTTTATAGACATGATTTAAGTGGTAATGAACACCAAATTCACTGCTAATGTAATGCACAATGTCCTCACCGGTTAGACGGCCACCTTGAAGCTCCGTGTTTGTGCGTTTAATAAATTCAGACAGTTGATCAAGCTGAGACTGTTGCAGTCTGGATGGACGTCCTTGAATAGGCTTATTGTCTAAGCCATCGAGCCCATGCTCTAGGTAACTAGAGACCCATTTATTAACACTACTCCGTGCTATATTAAGGCGTTTTGCAATGTCGGTTCTGCTATGACCTTCATAAAATAATGACACAGCAAGTAATCGCATACGTTTACGTGCGTTGGGTTCTTTTCGAGAAAGCGCTAAAAGCTGTTCAGATATACTTGGGTTCAACGTTATTTAGTCTGTAATTTTATATGCTCTATATTAGATCAGATATTTAAGCGGATTGGTATAAAAGAAAGCCCGATTCGAAAGAGTCGGGCTTTTTTGCGTTTATAGCTTAAAATTTTGGAACCACCTGACTGGAAGGCCAGCCCCGCCCATGCCGAACTCAGTAGTGAAACGAAATAGCCGAAGGGTCGGCCCCGACCGATGATAGTGTGTGGGGCGGACGGCGAGTCTTTCCCATGTGAAAGTAGGACATTGCCAAGCACCAAATAAAAGAAACCCGTTGCAGAAATGCGACGGGTTTTTTGCGTTAAGTCCCTTAGCAGCGGTTAAACTGGTTTATTTCACGGTTATATGTTTCATTGCATTACGTTATTTCTTTGTAGATAGTTCTGCGTTGTCTATTTATCCCTGAAGCTGGGTTCCATCGCGCCAATACTTCAATCGGCGCTGTTTAAAATAGCTTATTTCACCTTGCGCAAAGAGAATGTACTCACTTCGTTCGCTGTCATTAGCCCTTTACACGATAACTGCGAAGCTTCGCTTCGGTCTCATTTCGCCCATGTGAAAGTAGGACATTCTACTGCGTAGCGCACCAAAAGCGCCAAATAAAAGAAAGCCCGATTCGAAAGTGTCGGGCTTTTTTCGTGCTAAATCGTCTCGAATATTGCAGAAGTCATGCACATTGATAAGAGACGAATTAGCGCAAGGAGAAGGGAACACCTTCACAGTTTTTACCTTTTACTCCTTTTAAATGCATACCGTCCCTCATCAGCGGTCAAAACGGCTCATTTCACCTTGCGCAAAAGAAATGTACTCACTGCGTTCGTTGTCATTAACCTTTTGAACCATGTCGTCCTGAACTCGTATATGGACTCCACTTGTTTGACAACATGTTTTTTAAAATTAAAGATGCTGCGTATATTCGGTTTCTTTTGAGAGCGCGACTCTCTAACCTTTGATTTATTCGCACCTTCTGTCCTAAACGCTTCGTTAGTGTATTACCACTTCCAGTTCAGACAGGTTTTCAGAAGGTTGGTCTTACCGTTTTAATTACATTGTTGTCGAACTCTTTTTAAGATGTTTGTTAAATCATAACTGGCTGGTAGTTCGTACCTTGTTTTAGCATTGCCCAAGCCGTCCTGATATTTTTATTCACCAGCGCAATACAAGCTCGCTTCACACCTGAACGAGCAACTAGCCTTAAGAGCCATTGCTGCTTCAATGTCTTGTGTTTCTCCGGCAGATTAGAAATGTATGACAATGCCCCCAAAAATAAACAGGATTTTAGCTGTTTATCTCCAGCGCCTTTATCAATTCCCAGCATCACGGTTTTACCTCCACTGCTAAATTGTTTTGGGGTAACGCCTAAATATACAGAAGCACATCGCCCATTTTTAAAGTGCTCTGTTTGACTCAGGCTGGCAATTAGCCCCGCTGCGCCTAAAACACCCACACCTTTAAGCGCAATAACACGTTGGCATTGTTCATTTTGAGAAACAAGCTGCTCTAGGTTTTCAGTCACTTTATTCAGAGATTGCTCTATTTGCTGGTATTGAGCTTTTAAGACATTAACTAATGGCAATAATACCTCTGGTAAACCATTACGCTCAGTTAAAACCTCTTTCAATGCTTTCTTGGAGCGAGGAATAGTGATGCCATATTCATAAAATAAGGCCCTAATATGATTACCGAGTTGTGTAAGCTGTTTATCTAAATACTTACGACTCACAGTGAACGTTTGGAGAATTTGCTGTTCGATATTTTTTACTGGAGAAAAGGGGGTATTCGGTTGTATAGCAGCAATCGCAATCCCGATAGCATCATTGGCATCTGTTTTTTGTTTGCTTATATAAGGCTTAACATGTTTCGGAGACATCCCCCTCACTTCATGACCATAGGATTGAGCAATCCGCCCCCAATAATGAAAACTGCCACATCCCTCCATTGCCACAATGCTAGGGGGAGAGTTAGCGAGTATCTGGCGAACTTTAGATGGAGACTGTGCTTTATTAAAAACAATTTCGCCATGTTTAGAGACTTTTACGACTTGGATAATATTTTTTGCAAGATCGAGCGCAATCTCGTTACGATTATTCATATATGGACTCCTTGGTTTTGGTCGACACCACATTACACTGTATGTGAGATGTGGTGGAGTCCATATATCGTTTCAGGAGCCAGGCTTTGTTAGTTTTGACTCGGTTGCTACGTTTATCGCGGTATATTGATTGCTTCTCGTTAAATCGGCTTGTTTCATCTTGCGTAAAAAAAGTGGATTCACTGCGCTCGCTATCGTTGCATTTTGCACTTTTATCCACAAGTTTTTGTGTATAACTTGTGTGTCTAGACTGTGCTTTTTGAGGTTAACTAATTAAATAAATTTATTAAGAAAAAAGCGAAAAAAACGCTTGTGCTAATCTCAAATCTCCCTATAATGCGCACCCACTGACACGGAGCAACGCGCTGAAAAGCAAGCAGCGAAGTGAAGGTTAAAGCCAAACTGAAAGCTTAATTGAAAATAAATTAAATTTTCTAGTTGACTTTAAAAGTGAAGCGGTTAATATGGCGCTCCACTTCGCAGCAACGCTGCGGTAACTAACCAAGCGTTAGTTACACTGTTCTTTAAAAATATGAAGCAATCATCTGTGTGGGCACTCGTACAGATTGAGTTCTAACAGCTCTTGATTCAGGAGCAAAAGAATTAGAATCTCAATTTTACTGAGTGACTATAACAGTCAATTCGATTTATTTCTTTTATAAGAAATTATCAATCAGTATTCATTGAGTCAGGTACTCGGTACCAAAAAACTTTTAATTGAAGAGTTTGATCATGGCTCAGATTGAACGCTGGCGGCAGGCCTAACACATGCAAGTCGAGCGGTAACATTTCTAGCTTGCTAGAAGATGACGAGCGGCGGACGGGTGAGTAATGCTTGGGAACGTGCCGTAAGGTGGGGGACAACCATTGGAAACGATGGCTAATACCGCATAATGTCTACGGACCAAAGGGGGCTTCGGCTCTCGCCTTATGATCGGCCCAAGTGGGATTAGCTAGTTGGTAAGGTAATGGCTTACCAAGGCGACGATCCCTAGCTGGTTTGAGAGGATGATCAGCCACACTGGAACTGAGACACGGTCCAGACTCCTACGGGAGGCAGCAGTGGGGAATATTGCACAATGGGCGCAAGCCTGATGCAGCCATGCCGCGTGTGTGAAGAAGGCCTTAGGGTTGTAAAGCACTTTCAGTAAGGAGGAAAGGTTAGTAGTTAATACCTGCTAGCTGTGACGTTACTTACAGAAGAAGCACCGGCTAACTCCGTGCCAGCAGCCGCGGTAATACGGAGGGTGCGAGCGTTAATCGGAATTACTGGGCGTAAAGCGTACGCAGGCGGTTTGTTAAGCGAGATGTGAAAGCCCCGGGCTCAACCTGGGAACTGCATTTCGAACTGGCAAACTAGAGTGTGATAGAGGGTGGTAGAATTTCAGGTGTAGCGGTGAAATGCGTAGAGATCTGAAGGAATACCGATGGCGAAGGCAGCCACCTGGGTCAACACTGACGCTCATGTACGAAAGCGTGGGGAGCAAACAGGATTAGATACCCTGGTAGTCCACGCCGTAAACGATGTCTACTAGGAGCTGGGGTCTTCGGACAACTTTTCCAAAGCTAACGCATTAAGTAGACCGCCTGGGGAGTACGGCCGCAAGGTTAAAACTCAAATGAATTGACGGGGGCCCGCACAAGCGGTGGAGCATGTGGTTTAATTCGATGCAACGCGAAGAACCTTACCTACACTTGACATACAGAGAACTTACTAGAGATAGTTTGGTGCCTTCGGGAACTCTGATACAGGTGCTGCATGGCTGTCGTCAGCTCGTGTTGTGAGATGTTGGGTTAAGTCCCGCAACGAGCGCAACCCCTATCCTTAGTTGCCAGCGATTCGGTCGGGAACTCTAAGGAGACTGCCGGTGATAAACCGGAGGAAGGTGGGGACGACGTCAAGTCATCATGGCCCTTACGTGTAGGGCTACACACGTGCTACAATGGCAGATACAGAGTGCTGCGAACTTGCGAGAGTAAGCGAATCACTTAAAGTCTGTCGTAGTCCGGATTGGAGTCTGCAACTCGACTCCATGAAGTCGGAATCGCTAGTAATCGCGGATCAGAATGCCGCGGTGAATACGTTCCCGGGCCTTGTACACACCGCCCGTCACACCATGGGAGTGGGTTGCTCCAGAAGTAGGTAGCTTAACCTTAGGGAGAGCGCTTACCACGGAGTGATTCATGACTGGGGTGAAGTCGTAACAAGGTAGCCCTAGGGGAACCTGGGGCTGGATCACCTCCTTAACGATTTAGAACAGATTTGTTCGAAGTGTCCACACAGATGATTGTTAGTTAGCTTTAATAGCTAATTAATATTGCTCTTTAAAAATTTGGAAAGCTGATAATTAAATTCTCGAATAACAAGCAATTGTTATTCAGAGTTTTCGAAAGAAAATGCCGATTAATCATTTAGTTGATTAATTAGCGTCTACTTTAGTATTACTTAACTTCTGGCGAAGTTAAAACTGTCTTTGATTAGACAACCTAACTTATTTTTCAATGATTTTGATTGTTAGGCAAGGCGCTTGAGTTTTTTATCGACGGAAGCATAACGTGTTATGTGACCAAGTAAAAAACGAAAGGAACGCAGCATAACAAACAAAAGCGAAGAAAAACCATTTTGGGTTGTATGGTTAAGTGACTAAGCGTACACGGTGGATGCCTTGGCAGTTGGAGGCGATGAAGGACGTACTAACTTGCGATAAGCTAAGTCAAGCCAGTAAGAGGCACTTGAGACTTAGATTTCCGAATGGGGAAACCCACCGCTTAGCGGTATCTTGCAGTGAATACATAGCTGTAAGAGGCAAACCGGGAGAACTGAAACATCTAAGTACCCCGAGGAAAAGAAATCAACCGAGATTCCGAAAGTAGCGGCGAGCGAAATCGGATTAGCCCTTAAGCTTCAGTGTAATTAGTGGAACCTTCTGGAAAGTTGGACGACACAGGGTGACAGTCCCGTACACGAAAATTTATCTGAAGTGAAATCGAGTAGGTCGGAGCACGTGAAACTTTGACTGAATATGGGGGGACCATCCTCCAAGGCTAAATACTCCCAACTGACCGATAGTGAACCAGTACCGTGAGGGAAAGGCGAAAAGAACCCCTGTGAGGGGAGTGAAATAGAACCTGAAACCGTGTACGTACAAGCAGTAGGAGCCCCTCGAGGGTGACTGCGTACCTTTTGTATAATGGGTCAGCGACTTATATTCTGTAGCAAGGTTAACCATTTAGGGGAGCCGTAGCGAAAGCGAGTCTTAACTGGGCGCTTAAGTTGCAGGGTATAGACCCGAAACCCGGTGATCTAGCCATGGGCAGGTTGAAGGTCAGGTAACACTGACTGGAGGACCGAACCCACTAACGTTGAAAAGTTAGGGGATGACCTGTGGCTAGGAGTGAAAGGCTAATCAAACCGGGAGATAGCTGGTTCTCCCCGAAATCTATTTAGGTAGAGCCTCGGACGAATACTTACGGGGGTAGAGCACTGTTAAGGCTAGGGGGTCATCCCGACTTACCAACCCTTTGCAAACTCCGAATACCGTAAAGTAATATCCGGGAGACACACGGTGGGTGCTAACGTCCATCGTGGAGAGGGAAACAACCCAGACCGTCAGCTAAGGTCCCAAAGTGTATGTTAAGTGGGAAACGATGTGGGAAGGCTAAAACAGCTAGGAGGTTGGCTTAGAAGCAGCCATCCTTTAAAGAAAGCGTAATAGCTCACTAGTCGAGTCGGCCTGCGCGGAAGATGTAACGGGGCTAAACATACCACCGAAGCTACGGCTGCATACTTAGTATGCGGGGTAGGGGAGCGTTCTGTAAGTGGCTGAAGGTGTGCCGGGAGGCATGCTGGACATATCAGAAGTGCGAATGCTGACATGAGTAACGATAATGCGGGTGAAAAACCCGCACGCCGGAAGACCAAGGGTTCCTATCCCATGTTAATCAGGGTAGGGTGAGTCGACCCCTAAGGCGAGGCTGAAGAGCGTAGTCGATGGGAAACGGGTTAATATTCCCGTACTTGGTATAAATGCGATGGGGGGACGGAGCAGGCTAGGCAAGCATGGCGTTGGTTGTCCATGTGAAAGGCTGTAGGCTGGTGACTTAGGAAAATCCGGGTCGCTAAGGCTGAGAGTCGAGACGAGCCACTACGGTGGTGAAGTTGTTGATGCCCTACTTCCAGGAAAAGCCTCTAAGCTTCAGTTTATATCGAATCGTACCCTAAACCGACACAGGTGGTCAGGTAGAGAATACTAAGGCGCTTGAGAGAACTCGGGTGAAGGAACTAGGCAAAATTGTACCGTAACTTCGGGAGAAGGTACGCTCTTGTTTGTGAAGGACTTGCTCCATAAGCAGACGAGAGCCGCAGTGACCAGGTGGCTGGGACTGTTTATTAAAAACACAGCACTGTGCAAAATCGTAAGATGACGTATACGGTGTGACACCTGCCCGGTGCCGGAAGGTTAATTGATGGGGTTAGACTTAGGTCGAAGCTCTTGATCGAAGCCCCGGTAAACGGCGGCCGTAACTATAACGGTCCTAAGGTAGCGAAATTCCTTGTCGGGTAAGTTCCGACCTGCACGAATGGTGTAACCATGGCCACGCTGTCTCCACCCGAGACTCAGTGAAATTGAAATCGCAGTGAAGATGCTGTGTACCCGCGGCTAGACGGAAAGACCCCGTGAACCTTTACTACAGCTTGGCACTGAACATTGACCCTACATGTGTAGGATAGGTGGGAGGCTTTGAAGCACAGTCGCTAGATTGTGTGGAGCCGTCCTTGAAATACCACCCTTGTAGTGTTGATGTTCTAACTTAGGTCCCTAATCGGGATTGAGGACAGTGCCTGGTGGGTAGTTTGACTGGGGCGGTCTCCTCCCAAAGAGTAACGGAGGAGCACGAAGGTTGGCTAAGTACGGTCGGACATCGTACGGTTAGTGTAATGGTAGAAGCCAGCTTAACTGCGAGACAGACACGTCGAGCAGGTACGAAAGTAGGTCATAGTGATCCGGTGGTTCTGAATGGAAGGGCCATCGCTCAACGGATAAAAGGTACTCCGGGGATAACAGGCTGATACCGCCCAAGAGTTCATATCGACGGCGGTGTTTGGCACCTCGATGTCGGCTCATCACATCCTGGGGCTGAAGTCGGTCCCAAGGGTATGGCTGTTCGCCATTTAAAGTGGTACGCGAGCTGGGTTTAGAACGTCGTGAGACAGTTCGGTCCCTATCTGCCGTGGGCGTTTGAGAATTGAGAGGGGCTGCTCCTAGTACGAGAGGACCGGAGTGGACGAACCGCTGGTGTTCGGGTTGTTATGCCAATAGCATTGCCCGGTAGCTACGTTCGGAATCGATAACCGCTGAAAGCATCTAAGCGGGAAGCGAGCCTCGAGATGAGTTCTCACTTTAACTTTAAGTTAACTGAAGGGCCGTTGAAGACTACAACGTTGATAGGCGAGATGTGGAAGTGCTGTGAGGCATTGAGCTAACTCGTACTAATTACCCGTGAGGCTTAACCATACAACGCCAAAGTGGTTTGACTTGTTAGAAGTTAAGAATAGAAAGTAGACGATAAGAATTTAATTTAGTTTTCCAGATTTTACAGAATTTGCTTGGTAACCATAGCATTTTGGAACCACCTGACTCCATGCCGAACTCAGTAGTGAAACGAAATAGCGCCGATGATAGTGTGGGGTTTCCCATGTGAAAGTAGGACATTGCCAAGCGCCAAATAAAAGAAAGCCCGATTCGAAAGAGTCGGGCTTTTTTCGTTTATAGCTTAACATTTTGGAACCACCTGACTGGAAGGCCAGCCCCGCCCATGCCGAACTCAGTAGTGAAACGAAATAGCCGAAGGGTCGGCCCCGACCGATGATAGTGTGTGGGGCGGACGGCGAGTCTTTCCCATGTGAAAGTAGGACATTGCCAAGCACCAAATAAAAGAAACCCGTTGCAGAAATGCAGCGGGTTTTTTGCGTTTAAGTCCCTTGGTAGTGGTAAAACTAGCTCATCTCACGGTTATATGTTTTAGTGCATTACGTTATTTCTTTGTAGATAGTTCTGCGTTGTCTATTTATCCCTGAAGCTGGGTTCCATCGCGCCAATACTTCAATCGGCGCTGTTTAAAATAGCTTATTTCACCTTGCGCAAAGAGAATGAACTCACTTCGTTCTCTGTCATTAGCCCTTTACACGATAACTGCGAAGCTTCGCTTCGCTCTCATTTCGCCCATGTGAAAGTAGGACATTCTACTGCGTAGCGCACCAAGGGGCCAATTAAATAACCCCGCTGCTGTTAAAATGACTCAATTCACCTTGCGCAAAGTAAATGTACTCGCTTCGCTCTTTGTCACTGTACTTTGCACTTAATTCATCCATTCGACATTAGTACATCTATGTACGTCAAACCCGTTGCAGAAATGCAGCGGGTTTTTTCGTGCTAAATCGTCTCGAAAGTTGTAGAGGTCATGCACATTGATAAAGAGACGAATTAGCGCAAGGTGAAGGGAATATCCTTCACCGCCGACAAGGCAAGCTCAAGATTTCCTCAGCAACAGCTAAAACGGCTCATTTCACCTTGCGCGAAAAGAATGCCAGCGCTTCGCGCTGTGTCATTAACCTTTCGTACGATATTCACCTTGCGCAAATTGAACGTACTCGCTTCGCTCGCTGTCGTTACATTTTGCACGTTAATCACCTTGCGTGAAAAGAATGCCAATGTTTCGCGTTGTATCATAAACTTTCATTTTGCTCAAAGGTTGGTGAATCGCAGCGCAATTGTTTGCAAAGAATGGCTATTACTTTCGACGAAATATAACTTCTTGTTGAACATATAGATTTATTATTTCGCTCATCCAACTTACAAGATGCAAAACATTAATGACAGTAAGCGTTGGTGATAAGTCTATTGTGTCTTTTAGCAAATGGTGAGACATCTTAGATTAGTGCTCGTTAAGCTCGTGTGGTGCAAGTGCATGGCACAAAGTAGTCTTCGCTTAGGTCGTTACACAGTATCTACCTTATGTAATGTAGTCACAACCTGAGCCTTTTTAAACTTTAGAAATCTGCTTCAGAGAGACTAAAAACATTTAATAAATTTATACTCTTTATATATTTTTTAAAGGTTGGTTACCTTTTTAAGAACACGATATTTTTATGTTTTTCGTTTTTTAATTTCGTTTGGTTATATTGATTTTATAGAAGTTATTATGCGCTATAATAATTTATTTATTTTTGTTGAAATGAGAAATAAATACTGTTAGGTTTATTTGTGTCAACAAGGAGATATAAAAATGTTATTAAAACTCAAAAAGAAAAACATCAAACTTATTAGTCATGATAAAGCTAGCGTACCAGCTGAGATGACTCCACAGGTTGCAGGCGGCTTCTTCAAGACTTGGGAGTGCACTGGTACTAGAACTTGCCCAGGTACTTATACGACTTCAGCTTGCTAAAGTCTGTATTTAATGAGCTACATAATTGTAGCTCTATTACGTAATTTATTATTCTTTTAAACACTCATCTTATTACTACTTTTTATTATATTAATGCTGTTCTAAATTTCATTATTATCTTTTCATATAAATAAAGTGCGATTTAAATTCTTAATCCCTACTTATTTTATATTTTGCAACAAAGTTGGTTTTCAACTTTAGATATTAATCACTTTTCTGTTTTTATTAGAGTCTGGTTTTTATTCTTTACTCAGTCAAAATTATAGAGGTTTTGTATACTTAATAGATAAGTTTGAGGGCCTCAGTACTAGATGGGATCATCAATTATCATTAAATGCTTAGAGATTTTTGTTGTCCTACGTGGCTTCAGATTTAGGTTTTTATCTTAGCCTTATTATTAATGAATCGAAAAAATTGTGAGTAACATGATTTGCTGTGATCAAGTGATGCCCTCTTAATGTTGCTGCCTTGTTCCAAATAGTTCTAGTGAATCAGTCAAGTATTAGAGGTTTAGCATTGCGATTTAATTTTAACTGTATATACTCACAGTAAATGCACTGTATGGAAAACCAGTTATATGCGACCTTTAACAAAACGACAAGAACAAGTATTCGAGCTGATCAAAGTTTTTATCAAAGACACAGGTATGCCACCGACTCGTGCGGAAATTGCAGATTCTCTTGGTTTTCGCAGTGCCAATGCTGCTGAAGAACATTTGAAAGCGCTTGCTAAAAAAGGAGTCATTGAAATGGTGCCTGGCGCAAGCCGCGGTATCCGATTGGTGGAAGCGGATGAACCAGAGCAGCTGGGGTTACCTCTTGTAGGTCGCGTAGCAGCTGGTGAGCCTATTTTGGCGCAAGAGCACATAGAGAATCACTGCCAAGTAGATCCAGGGATGTTCCAACCACCTGCTGATTACTTACTTCGGGTTAATGGTATGAGTATGAAAAATATCGGCATAATGGATGGTGACTTGCTTGCTGTTCATAGAACTCAAGTTGCCAATAATGGGCAAGTTGTTGTTGCTCGTGTTGAGGAAGACGTCACCGTTAAGCGTTTTGAAAAAGTCGGTAAAAAAGTATTCTTACATGCTGAGAATGAAGATTTCTCACCGATTGAAGTTGACCTAGAGCAAGAGGTTTTCAATATTGAAGGTCTCGCTGTTGGTGTGATCCGCGGCAACTTGTAACGTTTTGCTGATTGCCTGATAAGCTGAGATATTATATTTCAGCTTATCTCACCAAAACCATTTTTATAAATTAAAAGACCCCTTTTAAACTATACTTCCATATCATATACTTACGTTACATAAATATAACATCAGCTTTGGAATACGTGCTTGTTAAGCAAAAATAAAAATTATTTTGCACTAAATCCATGATTCGCAGTCTGAGCTATTCGTCTTAATTTAAGAACTTAAATTTATTTGTATTCACAGGTTACATTTGATTTCAAAAGAGATCAGAGGCTTGCTTGTGATTGTGTTAAAACCACTGGAAATGAATTGAATATGGAGCAGCTTATGACTTGGTTTAAAGTAGTATTGATTGTGGCTTTGGTATGTATGTTATCCGCCTGTGCTTCGAGCTCAAACAATACACGGTCAGGCTTTTTACCCAATTATGATGTATTACTCCCCTCTGATGACTATGAAGACACCAACTTATTCGTTGATAACACATTCAATAGAGAAGTGTTAAGTAAAATCGAAGTGCTCTATATTCCTCAGTTTGAAGTGTGGATTAACGCTTCTGAATCTGAGTTTTTAAACATTAATCCTCAGCATGTTGCTAAGCTAAGTCATTACATGCAGTCGCAAATGCAAATCAAATTGAGCCCTTACTATAAAGTTGTAACAGCAAAACCCGAAGGTGTAGATGACACTGTATTGACAATTGAAGGCGCTTTTACAGATGTGCAATTTAAACCCATTTCATTACAGGTGAGAGACTTTGTGCCTATCAGGTTAGTGTATAACGCGGGCAAAACAGCTTACTTGGCTGCGACAGAGCAAACCGAGGCTTTAACACATGTGTCACTTGAGTCAGCGTTTTATTTAGGGAGTCGAAAGGCCCCAGTGGTGATGATGACTGCACATAAAGAATTGGATTCGGTACTGAAGACTGATGGTACTGAGAATGTTGAAACGGTTAAGGCCGTACTCGATGTTTGGATAGGTAATTTTGTTACTGCGATGACTCAACATCGTAATGTTCAGTAAAACTAAAGGAGCTTTTATGAAGATAATAAAAGGCAAGCAGCTAGGTGTTATGGCAATATTTTGTTTGGCATTAATTGGTTGTTCAGAGCAAAAATCAGAGCAAGAGCAATCAGAGCAGCTTCGTCCAGTGAGGACATTATTGCTTTCTTCACAAGTCGATGGCCCTTTGGTGGAATTCCCTGCGGTAGTCGATGCAGCTTCTTCTGCGGATCTATCATTTAAAGTACCGGGTGAAGTTACAGAGTTGCTGGTAAAGCAGGGGCAAGAAATTCAGCTTGGTGATGTTATTGCTAAGTTAGACGCAACAGAATACAAACTTTCTTTAGATGAAGCGCAGGCTAATTATAATAAAGCACAGGCGGATTTTAGGCGTGCTAAACAACTTATTAAATCCGGTACGATTTCGCAATCTGACTATGACCAACTACAGTCCCACTTTACTAGTGCAAAAAGTAAATTGGCGAATGCAAAAAACAACTTGTCTTACACAAGCTTAAAAGCATCATTTTCGGGTGTTGTGGCACGCACTTACATAGAGCGTTTTGAAGAGGTACAAGCCAAGCAAGTTGTCGCAACACTGCAAGATATCAAGCATGTAACGCTTAAGGTCAATGTGCCTGAGAGCTTAATGATTAAAGTCTCAAAAGATGCGCCTAAACACATTATTGCAGAGTTTTCAGGGATCCCTGATAAAACCTTTCCATTAGACTTTGTTGAAGTGAGCACACAAGCTGATGAGGTAACAAAAGCCTATGAGGTTACTCTTAGCATGACGCGCCCTGAGGGTTACAACATCTTACCGGGCATGACAGCAAAGGTGCTTGCCAAAGGCGCTGATGTGAACAAAAGTGGTCTTTATTTACCAATAAAAGCTGTGCTCAAAGATGCATCTGGTAATTTTGTATGGACAGTGGAGTCTGCTGGAGCAGGTAAGGGTAAAATTAAGAAAAACCCGGTTGTGATTGGTGAGGTTTCTACTCTAGGTTTTCCGGTCGTCAGTGGAGTCTCTGAAGGCGCTTATATTGTGACTGCTGGCATGAGTAAAGTGAGTGAAGGGCAACTTGTAAAATTTAACAAGGAGGTCCAGTGAATATAACCAGACTTGCATTAGAAAATAACCGGACAACTTGGGTACTGATAGCAGCGTTATTGTTTTTTGGGATCATCTCGTTTAATAAAATGCCAAAAGATTACGATCCTGGTTTTATTATCAGAACAGCGCAAGTAGTTACTTACTTCCCCGGAGCGAGCCCACAGCGAGTAGAAGAGCTTGTCACTGACCAAATAGAGAAGGTTGTACAGCAGATCCCTGAATTAGATTTTGTCAGTAGCACCTCCAAAACAGGCGTATCCATCGTTAGCGTCAATATCAAGGAAAGCTATAAGAATATGCGCCCTATCTGGGATAACCTACGGCGTAAAATCCAGAGTATAGAGAAAGATTTACCCAGCGATGCACAAACTCCCATTGTTAACGATGAATTTGGGGATGTGTTCGGTATTGTCATAGGGCTTACCGCTGAAGGGTATACCTATCGCGAATTGGAAGATGTCGCGGAACAGGTGAGGGACACCTTGTTGCGCTTACCTGAGGCTGCAAAGGTGGAAATTTATGGCAACCAAGAACAGCGTGTATTTATTGAATTTGAAAACGCGCGGCTTGGTGCCCTTGGCATTTCACCTAACCAGCTCAAAGAGCAACTTGCATCACGTAATATTGTCAATCCTGGTGGTTCTATTTATATCAATGATGAAACCCTCGCACTTGAGCCGAGCGGCAATTTTGAGTCAGTAGAAGATATTGCCAATACCATCATTAATGTACCGGGTAGCGAACAGGTATTGCTACTGTCTGATATTGCCGTTGTTTATCGTGATTATGTAGACCCCGCAAAGTCTAAGGTACGAGTGGGCTTAGATGAAGGTTTAACGATCGCTATTTCTATGCGACAAGGCGGTAATAATATTGCTTTGGGCGAGCAGGTACTAGAAACCCTGAACTACTTAGAAAGTGTTTACCCTATTGGCGTTGAATTTAAGTTGCTCTCTTTCTTACCTAAAGAAGTCGAACAAAAGGTCAGTGACTTCGTCTCCAATCTTTTGCAAGCGGTATTGGTTGTTACCTTAGTGATGTTATTCACTTTGGGGTTAAGAACAGGCCTTATAGTTGCCAGCCTGATCCCAATGAGTATGGTGTTTGGCATTTTGGTGATGTCATTTTTCCATATTAGCATTGACCAAATTTCATTAGCGGCACTCATTATCGCATTAGGTATGTTAGTTGATAATGGTATTGTGATGTCTGAAAACATCATGGTACAAATGGAGCGAGGCAAGGCGGCGATAGATGCAGCAGTTGATTCGGCGGATGAATTAAAAGTGCCTTTGTTAGTGTCATCGTTGACCACTGGGGCTGCGTTTTTACCTATCTTTTTAGCTGAATCATCGACAGGTGAGTACACGGCTTCATTGTTCAAGGTTGTGACCATTACTTTGCTATGTTCATGGTTGCTGGCTATGACTATGATCCCTATGCTGTGTGTGTACTTTACACGTGTGAAATCACAAGCGGCTGATTACAACACTGGCGTTTATTTAACTTATAAAAACCTGTTAACTACCATGATCCGCCACCGCTGGATCACGTTGATGGCATGTGTGGCAGCATTTTTTATTGCGCTGCAGGGCATGCAGTTAATTCCGAAATTATTTTTCCCACCTTCAGATCGTGACTATTTTAAAGTTGAGTTAGAGCTGCCAATCGGTACTCGGTTAGAAACAACCGAAGCTTTGGTAAAAGACATGGAAGCTTATATTCAAAATGAGTTACTGGTATCAAGCGAGCGCCCCGAGGGGGTTACGCAGTGGGTCAGTTATGTTGGTAATGGTGGTCCAAGATTTTTATTAACTCATACGCCAGAGCCAACAAGTTCAAACTATGCGTTGATGATTGTCAGTACCACTTCGTATCATTTGATTGATGCTTTGATGCTGGACATTGAGCAGTATGCCTTAAATCGACACCCTGACTTATTGATTAAGCAGCGAAAGATTGAAAATGGTGCGCCGATAGCCAACCCAGTTGAGATCCGGCTTTCTGGGGACGACCAAGTTACCTTGATGGCGATTGTGGATCAGCTAAAGGCGCAAATGGCGGCGACTCCGGGGCTCAAAGCAATCAGTGATGATTGGGGTTTGCCAAGTAAAAAGGTACAGATCAAAATTAATCAAACACGCGCACGTCGTGTAGGTGTATCAAGTAAAGATATCGCAAGTTCATTACAGACAGGTTTTAGTGGTTTGGAGCTCACACAATACCGCGAAGGAAATGAGTTAATACCTGTTACCTTACGCTCTGTGGCCGCTGACAGAGATGATATTGGCAAATTGGAAGCTATGATGGTTTATTCACAAGCTACAGGCGCATCGGTTCCTTTAAAACAGGTAGCAGATATTGAAGTGGTTTGGGAAAGCGCTCAGATCTTACGACGTGATCGTTTAAAAACCGTTGCAGTGGGTGCGCAGCTTGATGGCATTACGGCGAACGAAGGATTTGCGGCATTAGTACCTTGGTTGGAAGAGCAAAAGAAAAACTGGCCATTTGGGTATTCATATGAATTGGGTGGTGAGGCTGAGTCCTCAGGCAAAGCCAACCAGTCTATTGCAGATAAAATGCCTATCGCAGTATTTATTATTGTTATCTTGCTGATAGGTCAATTTAACTCGATCCGTAAGTCAATAATTGTACTGACTACCATTCCATTGGGATTTATTGGCGTGATCTTGGGTCTACTAGTAGGGCAGTCATTTTTTGGCTTTATGACTTTACTTGGCATTATTTCTTTGGCGGGTATTGTAATAAACAATGCAATTGTCTTGTTGGAGCGAATCAAAATTGAGCTTGAGAATACACCAAATAACCCTGTTGAGGGGATTATCTCAGCCGCACAGCAACGTATGCGACCGATTTTATTAACGACTGCGACGACCGTGTTTGGTCTTATTCCACTGTATTTGGGTGGGGGAGAAATGTGGGAGCCGATGGCACTTGGGATCATGGGCGGCTTGCTGTTTTCTACCTTACTAACACTTGGCATTGTGCCTGTACTCTATGCGTTATTTTATAGAATAAAGGTGCAAAACTAGTGGTGATATGGCGTTCACTCTGTTTAAAAGGTGAACGCCGGTAAAAGCCTGTTAATGAATGTAACCCTTAAGTTTTCGTTCAGCGTAGTGAGCAGAATATGAACACACAGGCTAACCAGAGGAGCAAATAATGAAACTTTTCAAATATGCAATTGTGGCACTTTTTATGCCGATGATGGCCAGTGCTGGAGAGGCAAAAGTAACATGGCTAGACTTTAAAGAGTATAGAGATGTGTTTCCTGCAAAAGAGACTCGCGGCGGATATCACAAGCGTATTGCAAAGCAATTTGATGCGCATTTGAAGAAGCTAGCCTCAGACATGCCAGCAGGCTATACGCTAGCGGTGACTTTTGAGGACATTGATTTAGCAGGTGATGTTAGATTTAACATGAATGATATTCGTATCATTAAACCTATTTATTTTCCACGTTTAAAAATTACTTATAGCGTGACCGATAAAGCGGGTAATGTAATGGGGGAAGCAAAATCTAAAGTTTTAAAAGATATGAGCTTTATGGACAGAATAAAGTTTGGTAGAGACTCTGAGTTTTATTATGACAAGCGGTTATTAAGCGATTGGTTTGAAGATGAGGTGACACCGCTGTTTGGCACCGCGAATCAATAAAAAGAGCGCTAAGGCGCTCTTTTTATTTGAATGTCGCTAATAGTTGCAGCAACTGCTGTAACTTAAATACGGCTTTTTTCAGTTGTTCTTCATCTAATTGTTCTGATTTACTTAATGCATCTACATCTGCTGCAACATCAAGTACATAGGGCTTAAAGCGCTTTGCTTCAAAGCCAAACCCTGCGTCTTTCGTGAACAGTGATGCGAATTTACCATGCCCTTGCTGCTGTAGTTCATCTAATTTTTTATCTGCATCAAGTGCTTGACGATAAACAACTTTTAAATTTTCGTTGAGTTTTTCGATGATTGCTTGCATGTTTTTCCTAAAGTCTTAAGTAAATCGGCCGATATTTTACTCGGATCCATCAAACTTGTCAGGTGAATACCTATGAATATTTCCGGAAGTAACCTTCCTGCTATGTCTGGCGCTGGTCCAGGTGGCGAAGTATACAGTGCTTCTCTGGCGAAAAAGCAACAGCAAGCAGATGGACGAGCAGCCCTAGCGTTAATTGAGTCAGCAGGGAGTTCTGCGGCAGCGCAAACTCCAGCTAAGTCAGTGACGGCAACCTTGGGCAACAACATCAACGTATATGCTTAATATACGTTGACGTTCGCATTTTAATTTAAATGCAAATCAATCGGCGTCTTACTTTGTTTGCCGCCGATTTCTCTCACCAGCTTGGGGACCAAAAAGCCCGGTAATATTTTTAGCATCTGAGCAACCAATTCAATCGCTTCAGACTCGCTCATATCAAAATGACTGGCACCTTCAACCTTATCAAGCAGATGAAGATAATAAGGCAGAATATCACTGTCAAACAACGCTTCGCTTAGCGCAGAGAGTGTTTGAACACAATCATTGATACCTTTGAGCAATACCGCTTGGTTTAATAGCGTAACACCGGTCTGTTTAAGCTTACTCATCGCTGCCTTGAAATCATCATCTATTTCATTTGGATGATTGATGTGATTAACCAAAATGGCTTTGAGACGGCTGTTTGCCAATCGATTACACAGTGCATCGGTCACTCTTGCAGGAATAACCACGGGTAAACGACTGTGGATCCTAATACGTTTTATCTGAGGCAACGCTTCTAATTCATCTAATAGCCAACTGATCATGTCATCTTTGGCCATCAGTGGATCGCCACCGCTTAAAATCACCTCATTAATTTCAGGGTGTTCGACCAAGTACTTAAATATCGGTGCAAGCGCACGTTTGTTGACTTGGTTATCCTGATAGGGGAAGTGACGTCTAAAGCAGTATCGGCAGTTTACTGCGCACCCTGTTTTAAGCATTAACAGCACCCGAGATTGGTATTTATGTAGCAAGCCTGGCACAGGTGCATCTTGTTCTTCGAGCGGATCTTTGTTAAATCCAGAGGCGGCAATAAACTCTTGATGCAGTGGCATCACTTGTAATAACAGCGGGTCATTGGGATCACCGTAGCGCATTTTGGCAATAAAGGGTCTTGGCACACGAACAGGGAAAAGCCGCTTGGCAGCGAGGTCTTTTGCAATGAAATGAGACTCCAAGCCCAACATTTTGAGTAGTGTATCTGGGCAAGTAACGACATTCGCCAATTCTTTTTGCCAGTTAGTATGCAAATTTACTTCATTTATTTGTATCATTAGCAGGTTTATTACTCGAAATACGATGATTAGAGGATACGATGGCGAATTATAGCACCAACGAGTTCAAGGGCGGCCTAAAAATTATGATGGATGGCGAGCCTTGTACGATCCTAGAAAACGAAATGGTTAAACCAGGTAAAGGCCAAGCTTTCAACCGCGTTAAGATCCGTAAGTTGATCTCAGGAAAAGTATTAGAAAAAACGTTTAAATCAGGCGATTCTGTGGAAGGCGCAGACGTGATGGAAACAGATCTAGCTTATCTTTATACAGATGGCGAATTCTGGCACTTCATGAACAATGACACATTTGAGCAGATCGCAGCTGACGAAAAAGCATTGGGTGACAATGTTAAGTGGTTAGTTGAAAACGACGTTTGTACAATCACACTGTGGAACGGTAACCCGATTGCAGTAACACCACCAAACTTTGTTGAGCTAGAGATCACAGATACAGATCCTGGCCTAAAAGGTGACACAGCGGGTACTGGTGGTAAGCCAGCGACACTAACAACCGGTGCGGTTGTACGTGTACCACTGTTTGTACAAATTGGTGAAGTGATCAAAGTTGATACGCGTACTGGCGAATATGTGAGCCGCGTTAAGTAATTATTTACTTAATCACTTTGACGTAAGAAAATCTCGGCTTCGGTCGAGATTTTTTTTGTCGTTATCAATATTATCTGAGGTAACCCATGAATGAGGTGAAGTGGGCGCCAAGTGCGCAAATTGAAACCCTTAAACAGCGTGCAGCAGTACTGGCAAGTATCCGTGCATTTTTTACTGAGCGTGATGTCTATGAAGTGGAAACGCCGAGTTTAAGTCAGGCGTCAGTGACGGATGTCCATTTGGCGACATTCTCAACGCAGTTTGTTGGGCCGAGTTATGCTCAAGGTTTGCCTCTGTATTTACAGACCTCCCCCGAGTTTGCGATGAAACGTTTACTTGCAGCGGGTAGCGGTGCGATTTATCAAATTAGCAAAGCGTTTCGAAACGAAGAGTCAGGCCGTCATCATAACCCAGAATTTACCATGCTCGAGTGGTACCGCCCGGGGTTTGATGAGCATTTATTGATGGATGAAATAGATGCGCTTATGCAACGTATTTTGTCTTGTGATAAAGCCCAAAGAATAAGTTACCAAGCGGCATTCCAGCGGTATTTGTCCATCGATCCTTTAACGATAGAATTGGAGTCATTGAAAGCTGTCTGTGCAGAGTATGGCTATAAAGACATTGCTGACCAAGAAACGACGATTGATCCTTTGTTGCAGCTGCTATTTTGCATGGAAATTGAACCTCAGATTGGTCAAGATGTGCCTTGTTTTGTGTACCACTTTCCTGCATCACAAGCTGCACTGGCTAAATTAAATGAACAAGATAAGCGAGTAGCGGGGCGTTTTGAGCTGTACTACAAAGGAATGGAACTGGCTAACGGCTTCAATGAATTGACAGATGCCGATGAGCAAAGTAAGCGCTTTGATGAAGATAACGTGCAGCGTCAGCAAATGAATTTGCCTACTGTAGATAAAGATATGCGTTTTTTAGCCGCATTAGATCAAGGCTTGCCTAATTGTGCAGGGGTTGCTTTGGGCATTGACCGCTTGGTGATGCTGGTCACAGGCAAGCGCGAGATAAAGGAAGTGATTGCCTTTGATATTGAACGTGCCTAAAGTACGGTAGATACAAAAAAGCTCAGCATTTACTGAGCTTTTTACTATACAAATCGCTGCAACTCTTTTTGTGTGGCAGCGGTAAGCTGATGGGCATGTTGACAGTCACTGAGTGCTGTATCTAATTGCTCTTTTGCTGATTGGCCTAATTCGACAATTTGCTGCACAGCTTGGTGAGTGTGGTTTTGTGTTTCTTCCAACTGATGCACTGCACTGACAATTTCTTCCAGCTGCGATTGATTACGCTCAAAATCAGCGCTCATATCTGAAAAGCCTTGAGAAGTTTCACTGATGGCTTTTTCTGCACCGCTTGAATGGGAGATCAATTGTTCTGACTCCTGATGTGTTTCACTGACAAGGTGGTCCATTTGGTTGATAAAGTCGCTGATCTGCCTTGTGGCATCATTCACTTTAACCGATAAGTTTCTCACCTCATCTGCGACGACCGCAAATCCGCGCCCGGCTTCACCGGCACGGGCTGCCTCAATTGCAGCATTCAACGCAAGTAAGTTTGTCTGATCAGAAAACTCTTCAACCATTTTGAGAATATTACGGATATTATCGCTATTCTCTTTAAGTCCAGCGACCGTGGTTGAGAAGTTCCCGAGTAAGGTCGTGATTTGCTGAACTTCACTAACCAGCGTCAATAAAGACTGAGATGAGCCTCTGACAAAGTGCAAGCTCTCTGTGTTGGCTTGATAAACTTGGTCGGTATTACTGACAATACTTTGTAGACTGTGTGTTACCTGATCGCTGGCTGCGATAATGGTGTCGCCTTGATTAATTTGCTGTGCACCCACGGATACCGTGTTGGTCATAGAGTAGGTTACTTGCTGATTGCTCGCCGTGGCGGCTTCAGCGCTTTTATAGGTATTCCCTAGTAGATCGCCTAGGTGGGCGGTAAAGGTATTGTACTGCGCACTGAGATCTCTAAACTCATCATAAGTAAATTGAGGAAGCTGCGCTGATAAATTTCCATCTTGGCGGTTTATTTGCTCTAACCTGTCTCGCATGGCTTGCACTGGACGTACGATCAAAAAGCGCATGTAAAAGAAGGTGAATATGAAAGCGGCGATAGATGCGAATGCGAGTAGCCAAAAACCACCAAATTTGCTACCAGAGTCACTCAGATATGAATAGAGCCAGCCTAAAGTGAGTAGTTGAAATACAAATAAAAACCCAAGGTTACCGAAAATTTTTCGGGTTAATGTATAAAACAAAGACTCTTCAATTAAATTATATATCCGCATGTACAAACTCGTCATAGGCTATCACTCGCCAATTGGGTAAATACTGACTCAACCTATAGTTTGGGCCAGAAATTTACGATCAGTCTTATTAAAGTATACCATTTAGTGGAATTATTTAAGCTTGTAAGCGTTGGTTTCCCAACTAAACGCTATTTTTTGTAAAATAGCGTGCTTTATTCAATAATGGCTGGAAAAGTTACTTGTTTTGCCATTTATTGATGACCATTTTTGCATGGCACGGGTAATTACTAAATATCCCATCCACACCCATCTCAAGCACTTGCTCTATGTCTTGCTGCTTATCTACCGTATAAGTATAGATTTTCAGGCCTCTTTGCTTAGCATCTTGAACAAACTCATGATTAATAAAATTTTTATCGATATGAATGCTGTATGCATGCAGGCGCTGTGCAAATTCGGCATAGTGCAACGGGATAGATGCAGTTAAAGCGCCAATCTTAACCCAAGGGAGTTTTTGCTTGAGCCAAGCAAGTTGGTGGTGATCAAAAGAAGACAGGATCAGCTGTGAGCGCTCTATAATGCCTTCTTGCACGTTTTTTTCTATATAGTTGACGAATTTATCTAGGCTGTAAGTATGTTTTAGCTCGAGGTTAATATCTGCCTGTTTCCCGATAAGGTTAAAGACATCTTGTAAAGTTGGGATCCCCTCACCATTGCCAGCATCCAGTTTGTTTAACTCTGCTCTGGACGCATTTTTTACCATGCCTTTACCGTTTGTTGTTCTATCTAACCATGTGTCATGAATGATGGCATAATCATCATGACAGCTTTGTACATCAAGTTCTATTCCATGTACACCCACCTCTAAAGCTGCGCTAATTGCACTTAGCGAGTTTTCGGGATACATGCCGCTAGCACCGCGGTGTGCAAATACTTGGATCATCATTTGTTCCTTGTTATTGACCAAGTTTCATAAAAAGCGGCACTGACTACTAATATACCGCCAATAAGTGTTGTCATACTGGTTGTCTCAGATAACAGCATATAAGCCAATACAATGCCATACAAGGGCTGCAAGCATGAAATTAGTCCAGTTGTGGTTGCACTCAAGTAGCGCAAGCTGCTGGCAAATAATGAGTGAGGAATCGCTGTGAATACTACGCCAGCTAGGAGCAGATAGTAGATGTCTTGTAATGGTAAGCCCGTAGGTGGAGTGTCAACAAACATGGACAAAACAACCGCGGCGGTTAAAGTTTGATACAGCATAGTATGTGGGCCACCATATTGTGAAAAGTATTTTTTTTGTAACAGGTTACGCATGGCAAAAAATGCACCAGACAGCACGCCGGTTAAAATACCGAAGGTCACTTGGTCGCCTAAATCCGTATTAGGCATCATTAGATAAATTCCGAAAATCACCATGGTAGCAATCAACAAGTCGGTAAGCTTCAGACGTGTTTTGCTAAACAGCGGCTCTAGTAAAACAGTGATCACGGGGTAGGTAAAAAAGGCAATGATGCCTGTAGCAATGCCCGCCATTTGCATCGCGGCAAAATAGGTCACCCAGTGAATACCAATAATGACGCCTAACCCGATAACAATAAAATAGTCTTTATTCTGATTAAGCTTAAGGTGCTTGTTTTGCATTTTGAGAATGATCGTTAACGCAATAAATGCGATGGCTGTGCGATAAACGGTTATATCAAGCGCAGGGAGCGCGATGAGCTTAGAGAAAAGGGCTGTGCCGCCAAACAGAAAAACAGCGAGGTGTAAGTTTATAAGTGCCGATTGATGTTGCTGCATAGTTTTTATCTTTTATTGTTTGCTAAATTTATTTGAATTAAGTGACAACTGTCACTGAGTGATTCAGCACGAGCATGTTAAATTAAAAATAACATTCTATATACCTTAGAAAAGTAACAGGCATGAATCTCGGCGTCGGACATTTTACACATTCAATGCATATCGCGAGACCAAGTAGGCATTTTTTGGGCGACTATGGTCATTTATTTTTTTCAGTATTTTATTTTTTCCCACTGTATCGAAGCTGGAATATACATACCCGTGCTGAAATCGCATATGAGGTAATCGCTTATGTTGTATTTGCACTTATTTACTGCAAAGCACTAAAATCTCCATCGAGTAAAGTACTTCCCTTCATTATCATCATGGTATTGACCTGCATATTGGCAACACAGTTCACACCAGGAACGAGTACGTTATTTGGCTATATTGCATATTTTATCGGATTTTGTTTTCTGGGTTTTGCTCGTTGGCTTATGCTTGCGTTGCTTGTGCTCTCCATTACTGTGGTGACTGTGTTGTTTATCTCGGTTGATAACTGGGCGTATTTCCTTGGACCAGCATTGGTGGTTTCCTTAGGGTTATTCAGTTTTGGGTACGTAGAATATAAAGATAGGATCCACAGCAACGAGACACGGCAAAGCAAAGAACAGATCCAGCAATTAGCAAAGATTGCTGAGCGTGAACGGATTGCGAGGGACATACATGATCTACTCGGACATTCGCTCAGTTCTATTTCGTTAAAATCAGAGTTAGCGGGTAAATTTATTGCAGCAGGCTTGTTGGATAAAGCGGAAACCGAAGCACAAGAGGTGGCAGAGTTGGCTCGGATTGCTTTATCAGAAGTACGAGAAGCGGTATCCGGTATGCAGCAACTAGGGTTAACAGCACAACTGGATGTAATGGCATCTCGTTTACGAGATAAAGGCGTTGAGGTTCAAAAGACGATTGACTGTGGTCCACTCTCCGCTGAGAAAGAGAGCTGTTTTTGCTTTGTCGCTAAAGAAGCTGTGACCAATGTAATTAAACACAGTGACGCTAGACAGATGAAGATTTCCCTTCATGAGCAAAATAATTTTCACCAACTGTCTTTTGAGGATGATGGTCAAAAAGGCGAAGTGATCTGGGGAAATGGATTGCATGGTATTAAATCTAGGATCGAAGAACTTGGCGGTAATTTAAGTGTAACCACATCAGGTGGTTACAAGCTGGTGGCAAAGCTTCCCCAATAAGGAGTAGAGATGAATATTTTGGTGGTTGAGGACCAGGCGCTGGTAAGAAATGCGATATCAGCGTTACTGAGCCTGGAGGTTGGACTTGAAGTTGTTGCTCAGGTTGAGGACGGGCTGCAAGCGATTGAGTTTCTTGCTAGCAATTCCCCAGACATTGTGCTGACAGATATTGAAATGCCGAATATGACTGGACTAGAACTCGCTCAAGAAGTACAGGAAAAGCACCCAAAAGTAAAAGTGGTGATCATGACCACATTTTCTCGTAGCGGCTATATTCGACGTGCAATGGCGTCTGATGTAAAAGGTTTTATTCTCAAAGAAGCACCCAGTGATTATCTGGTTAATGCGCTAAAAAAGGTATCTTTAGGGCAAAAAGTTATCGATCCGGAGCTGGCGATGAATGCGCTTGATGATAACGATCCACTTTCTGATAAAGAAAGAAAAGCGTTAAGACTTGCTGGCGAAGGCCTTAAAACCAAGCAAATTGCTGAATCACTCTACTTGAGTGAGGGGACAGTCAGAAACTATCTATCAGACGCAATTGCTAAACTAAACGCGACAAACCGCATTGACGCAGCCAGAATTGCAAGACAAAAGGGTTGGCTTTAAATAAATTTTGCACCTATAAATGGTCTCCCCCTCTTTATTAGTGGTTTTTATTAGTAATATAATACTAGTAATAAATTAAAATATTGTAACTTTTAATTCATGGGCGATCCGAAACTACTATTACAAATTTTGGCGTTAACAACCTGCGTATGTGCCGTGTTTATGATGGTGAACTGGTTGATCCATAAAAAGACGCCAGGTACGCGACTTTGGTTTGGTTTTGTATCCTGTGCCGCGATTGCTTGTATGTTCCAAGCGTCATTATCGCTGTCGCCGACATGGTCCATAATGGTACCCAACACTTTAATATTGCTTGGGTTATTTATGCTGACTCGAGGTGTGGAACGGTTCTTTAATGTCGTTTCTTACCTACTTCCTTGGGGTATACTCGCCTGCGTTTTCTTTCCTAGTTTTGTGTACTTTACTTTTTTTGAACCGAGCTTTTTAGTCAGAGTGGTCGTCAATTATTTGGTGTGGTTGCTCGCTATGGTGCTTTGCTTGCGCGCATTATTTTTAGGCCAAAATAAAAGTACGGCCTCTTTTTCACCGGCGCATTGGACTTTTGCGACAGCCTGTATCTGTCTGCTCAGTGTATTTACACTTCGGCTTAGCATGCTTGGTAACTTCGAGCACACAGATACCATGGGCACGAATAATTGGGTGAATCAATTTTTTTCGTTGTCTGTTATCGTAATGCCACTTATCTTGTGTTTTTCACTTTGCTTGCTGTGTAGTTGCCGTAAAGAGCAGCTGTTGGCAGAACTTACTTTAAAAGCTAAGCAAGACTCGCAAAAAAAAGAGCGTTTCTTAACTTTGCTGAGCCATGAATTAAGAACGCCTTTGAACGCGATAGTGGGGCATGCTGAACTGATCAAACAAGCACCTAGAGAGCCATTAAAATATAGTCAGTATTGCGATGTGATCATTTCTACGGCAATGTCACTGGCCGATCTGGCCAATCAAGTATTGCTTAACGCCAGAGGAAAGTCGTCCAAGCAAGTGCCATTAAACCTCGCACAATTTGCTGAACTGTTGATTGTGCAATTTCAGCCCTTAGTTCAAGACAGAGAGATCTCTCTGTGTACTCACTTAACTGGCTTTTCGAGCGACAAACTGTTTTTAGTTGATCAAGATAGCATTGGGCTGGTGGTGAAGAACTTATTGTCTAATGCAATTAAGTACACAGAAAGCGGTGACATTACGCTGTCTATAAAACAGCAAAGTACAAGCGACAAAGGCAGTGTCATACGCTTTGAAGTGACAGACACAGGTGAGGGGATGACACAAGGACAGGTTGAGCAGTTATTCCAGCCTTTTTCTTCTTTTGACTCCGCTCGTTCTATCGCACAGAGTGCAGGAGTCGGCTTGATGTTATGTCAGCAGATCTTGGAAGCTTTGGATACCCAATTGCATGTTTCCAGCACTGTGGGACAAGGTAGTGCCTTTTATTTTGATATTGAGCTGAGCCTATCAAATGCCGAGCAGAATTCTGGACAAGGGAGTTTGTCTGAGGAGCATGTTGAAGCTCAACTATACGGTGATATTCTGATCGTTGAGGATAATCAATTAAACCAAGAAATATTAAAGCATTTTTTGAGCTCACTGGGGCTAAGCTACGAAATTGCCGGGACCTTGTCTGCTGCAGAGTCGGCTTTGAGGAATAGGCAATTTGATGTTGTGTTTCTCGATATGCATTTAAGCGATGGTCATGGGCTTGATTGGTACCAAGGTGTTTTTAAACAATTTCAGTTTCAACAAGCGCCAGTCGTTGTTGCCATAACAGGCGATGTAGACGAGCAGTCTCAGCGAGCTTATAGAGAAGCGGGGATTGAGTATTTCATGGCAAAACCCATTCAGCAAGCCCGCTTAGAGCGATTACTTAGTCAACTTCTCATGCCTGCTAAGCACTTTTTGGATGAACAAAATATACTAGATTATTCTGTGATTGAAGGGCTGACTGAGACTATGAGTCCACAAGTGCTCAATGCAAAGTTGATGTACTTAAACGACCGCTTAGATTATGAGTTTGCTCAACTTCGCGGGTTGGCTGATATTCAGGCATATGAAGCCCTAGAAGAAAAGCTAATTCAATTGGAGGAAGAAGCCAGTGCACTTGGTATGATGATGTTACATGTTGCGCTTCAAGATGTACGTCTATCCATGTTTGACTTGATAGGTGTGGATTGGCAATCATTGCATAGTTTGGCTAAGCGAAGTGCACATAAATTATCTGAATACCACTCCAAGGTATTGCAATAAATTATTCATCAAATCTTAAAGTTGTAGTTTTACCCTTTAGGGGTCCTTTTCTTGTTTACAAATGTTGTTATAAAAGGGAAATTACACTGGATTACAGTAACCATTTTCAATAAAATTCTCATCCGTTTTCATTAGTGACACAGTGAAAGCGGACTGAGTGTTGGCATATTGTTCGGGTTATTGAAATTGAAGAAGTTTTTATTTTCGTTTTTCTCATGGTTTTTTCTGTTTTTTGCGAGCTTCGCATTTGCAGTTGATCTACAAATCTCTACGTTCGAAGATCTAGATACGACAGTACCTAGAGGTGGAGAAGTACGTTATAACCTTGAGTTTACTAACTCTGAAGAAGATACTGCGAATAATGTATCTGTCGAATTCTTTTTGCCGCCAACAACGAGCTTCGTATCTAGCTCTAAGTCCTGTACTCAATCTAACTATCAAGATGGCGGTATAACTAAAAGTAAATTAACGTGTCCAATTGGCCAACTATCTGGGCGAGTGAGTGATTCACTGCAAGTAACCATTAAAACATCCGCTCAGACAGGCGATACTATAGAGCCGAGTGTGCGCATTAGCGCAGACAATGAATCAAGTAATAAGTTACTCAACAACACTGAAACCCAAAATACTTCGATTGTAGCGGGTGTTGATTTAGCAATTACTTCGCTGTTAGCAAACCCTGTGTCAGTTAACTTAGACACGGTCTTTACTTATCAAATCGGTGTGAAAAATAATGGACCTGATGCTGCTGCTAATGCGGTCGTAAAGCTCAACTTACCAAGCTTTACATCGTGGGAGAATGCCAGCACTGTAGATTTTGACGGCTGGCGCTGCTCGGGCAGTCAAACACTCACGTGTACAATCGCAGCATTTGCCTCAGGAGCATCATCCACTTTAAATATTCAAGCTCGTGTTAGTCAGGTCAGCAGTGGCACTGTCACAGCCAGCATCAGCATTAGTAGTGATACTGCAGAAATAGATGCCTCAAATGATCAAGCATCAGTGAATACGCCCATTAACCCAAATGCTGATTTAGGTGTTGCGATAAAGCAATACAAAGCGGATGGTACACCTTCTTGGTATGGGCCTTTAAATTTACAAGTCAATGAACGTCACTACTACGATGTGACTGTTACCCACTTAGGCCCAAGCTCGGTAACAACGGCTTACTTGAGCACGACTTTGGCAAGTGGTATGAGTAATATCACAGCCCAAGCACCTTCCGGTTGGTCATGTAATGTCACTTCGCTTGTGGTTAATTGCCAATCTACAAGTGCTATGGTGAAAAATGACAGCGCTGTAGTCAGAATTTATGCCAATGCCCCCGCATCTGAGGCTACCTTTTCAACCGCAGCGCAAGTAAGCGCTGATTTGTTAGATTTAAATACGGCAAACGATAAAGCCAGTGCGAGTGTTAAAACAAGTGTTGCACAGACTTCATTTGTTTCAGTGAATAAAACGCTGCTAAATGGCACTACTTATTACGTTGACGATGAGATAGATTTCCAAATTACAGTGACCAACACATCAGAGGCGACGACCATTGAGTCTCTGATTGATACATTACCAGATTCGCTCAGCTACGTGAGTTATAGTTCAAGTCATTTTACTTGTGCTTTGAACTCAGGTGATGCACAAAGACTTGATTGTACACCTATCTCAAATAGCTTCGCTAAATCGCAAATATGGCAAGTTACGATTAAAACAAAAGCAAGAACAGTGAATCAAAGTGCTGTTAATTGGGCAACTGTTGCCCATGGTGGACGCGAGTCCACCAGTAATAGCGCCGGTTTTTCTATTTTGGATAGAGCGCCGGATCTTAGTATCACTAAGTCTTCTGATTTGAACTGGGGCTCCAATATTAACTATATGAATAAAGAGTTTTATTACTCTATCAAGATAGTCAACTCAGGCGGTGGAGCTGCAAGCGGGATTAAAGTTGAAGATGACTTTGCCAATACCTCGGGTTACATCCCTCTTTCTACAGCAACACGCAAATATAGCAATGGAACTTGGCAAACGGTTGCGGACTGGTGTGTTATCTCTAATTTAAAGGTCACTTGTACTGGCTCTGAAATTGGTGCGAATGAAACTGTTGAGATATTGATAAAAGCGCGTTCGCCGATATATACAGGCACAGAGAGCCAATACAGACCTAAAAACACAGCGATTATGACAGTGGGTGGTGTCGACTACACTGCGAATTTTGAAGGCTGGGGACTGCATCCGCGTAATCCTGTGCAGCTTGGTATTACAAAAGCAAAATCAGCATCAACGACTGCTAGCACCAGTTTAGTTGAGCAAGCTGGTGAGATCATTAATCGCATTGTGGTTTCAAATACAGGTAATGGAGCAACACTTGGTAAGGTGACAGTGGTAGATGCACTACCAAGTGGAGAAACATTTATTGCCAATAGCAGCTATGGCACAAACTGGTCTTGTAGTGCCTCAGAGCAGTTGGCAGATGGTAGTGGTGGTAAGGTGACTTGTCTGTATCAAAATGCAGATACAAGTCGTATTGCTTTGACCGGGACAGCGTCGACTTTGACTATCACTACTCGAGCAACTTCAGTGGGTGATTTACAAAACACTGCGACGGTCACCGACGCCGGTGGTGCGCCAGGGGAAGCATCCGCATCCGCGATAATTAAAAGTGCATTGAGTGCAGATTTAAGTATTCAAAAAGTGGCGAATACGAGCAGTATTACGACCTCTCAAAATGAGATAAGTTATCAGATCACGGCTAGAAACTTGTCTGGTTCTAATATTGTTGGAGTAGACGCGGGTTCACTCACTATTGTTGATACTTTTAATGCGACTTTTAAATCACGCGAAGGCAATAAAGAGACAGGGATCACCTTCCCAACATCTGTAAATAGTTCGCTTGGTGCACGTTTTTCGTGTGTTAGAGCTGATACTGGCGAATACGAAAACACACAAACGACCATCACATGCCGTTTGGAGGCTGGTCAAACATTTGCCCTTAATGACAGTGTGACGATTCCATTGACGGTTGCCAGGCCTTTTGTCACGACCAATGGCCAAGTTGTTAACTCCGCAGAAGTGTCATCCAATACACATATCGATCCGAATACAGCAAATAACTCGGCTAGTGCGACGACAACAGCACAGTCATTATTTGATTTGGCAGTGACGAATGTTGTGTATGCGAAGCCAACGGTGTTAAGCGGTGATATTGCCTTGCAGACGATCCATATCGCCAATATTGGTGCAGTTGCAGCAACTAATGTGGTGCTAGAGCATACTTTTAACGTGCCAACGGGCAAAGAGTATCAATATGTAAGCAATAGCTTTTCTCGGGCAGGACAAAGTAATATCTGTGCATACACAGAAGCGACGAAGACTTTGCGTTGTAGTATTGGGTCGCTAGAAAGCAATGAAGTACAAAGTGTTACCGTCCAAATACGCCCTAAAAGTGCCTCTGATCGTCAAGATTGGGTATTAGACAGTACAAGCCAAATATCCGCCTCAAATATGTCATTGGATAGTGACACCACAAATAATAGCTTCAATAAGGCTTTAACTGTACAAATTCGTGAAGCTAACCTGAAAATTGAAAACAATGACATTAGTGACCCGCTAGCTTGGTATCCGACACCGGGCTCATTTCCAGCGACGCTCGATAATGTGGTGGTTTATAAAGTCGATTTAGAATATCTGACGGATAATAACGGTGAGACTTCTGTGGCAAGTGGTGTTGGGTACAACTTCACTATTTCACCAGCCAATAGCTCTAAACAACTGCAATTTTTATGTGATAGCAGCTCTAACGCAACCTGTAGTGCAGTGACTGCGCGTTGTGATAATCAAAATCTGACTTTTAATACTCAAACCACCTTTAACTGTTTAGGGCCCGAAAATAGCAGTTCTTCTTTGGCAGAAAATGAATTGCTTGAGAATACTGGCGGTCAGTCAGCAATTTATACCCGTTATATGTTCTTTAAGATTTTGTCGCGCCCATCAACGACTGGCGAAGTTGCAACGACCAGTGCGTCTATTTTTTCAAATGAAAAAGATCTTATTACGGCAAACAACGATGAGAGTGAAAAAACATCTATTCGCATCGCGGTAGACTTAGCGCTGACCAAAACAGCTTCTTTGAATAAAGTGGCATTGGGTAGCCAGTTTAATTATCAATTTACGCTCAGCAATGCTGGCCCGGGTGACAGCGCTGACAACGTACTTTACGATTATCTCCCAAGCTATCTGAGTATCGCAGGCAATGCGGTGACATCATCAGGTAGCTGTACTAATTCTCGAGCAAATTCGCCTAGTACAGGGGTATTGACTGATTTTATTCGTTGTAATATTCCGCTTATTGAAATGAATGAAACAGTTCAGATCAGTATCCCGGTTATGCTTAACGCGCTACCGAGCAATAACCTTGTGGTGAATGAAGCTTGGGTAGAAACACAAGGCTTTGATACAAATAAGTTAAACAATAAAGCCACTTCTTCGACGGAAGTGATCCAAGGCTTAATATCTGGCTATGTATTTGTAGATAAAGTAAATAATGGTCTTTTTGACAGTGGTATCGATTCTGGTTTGTCTGGTATTGAGGTGCTACTGGATGGTGTAACTGCTGGTGGACAAGCGATAACTCAACAACGCGCTTCGACAGATGCTAATGGTCAATTTGTATTTTATGACCTAGTACCTGGCACTTATAAATTGACCCAGCCGGCTCAATCGGCCTTGAATAGTTACCGAGATGGTAAAGAGGCGAGATCTGGGAGTGTACTGGCCAATAGCCAAAGCACCGATGAAATTACCAATATCGTACTTACATCTGGGTCGGCATCACAAGGACACTCATTTGCAGAACTTCTGATAGGTGATAAATCAGTTTCAGGTAATGTGTTCTTGGATATCAACCAAGATGGTGTTGTTGATGCCAATGATCAGCTTTTGAAAGATATTACGGTCACGATCACGGGTACTGATAAATATGGCCAAACGGTAAATCAAAGTGTCGTGACGAATGCGAGCGGTGCGTTCAGTTTCACAGGCTTGATCGAATCGAATGCCGATGGTTACACCATTACGCAAACAGTCAATGGCATGTATCAAACGGGTAATCGTTACATTGGTTCAGGCGCTGGCGTGGTGAGCAATATCGCAAAAGTGGTAGTCGGCACAGATGCAACACCAGAGCTTAAATTTACAGAAAAACCGAAAGCCGGTGATAAGTCGGTTTCAGGTAAGGTGTTCTTGGATGTAAACCAAGATGGCACCGTTGATCAAAATGATGTGCGATTAAAAGACATCACAGTCACTATCACGGGCACGGACAAGTTTGGTCAAGCAGTGAATACCACAACGACGACCGATACTAATGGTGCGTTTAGCTTCACTGGTCTGATTGAATCCAATGCGGATGGCTACACCATCACGCAAACACCGAGCGCAACGTATCAAACAGGTAACCGTTATGTCGGCTCTGATGCTGGTGTGGTGAGCAATGTTGCTAAAGTGGTAGTCGGCACAGACGCAACACCAGAGCTTAAATTTACAGAAAAACCGAAAGCCGGTGATAAGTCGGTTTCAGGTAAGGTGTTCTTGGATGTAAACCAAGATGGCACCGTTGATCAAAATGATGTGCGATTAAAAGACATCACAGTCACTATCACGGGCACGGACAAGTTTGGTCAAGCAGTGAATACCACAACGACGACCGATACTAATGGTGCGTTTAGCTTCACTGGTCTGATTGAATCCAATGCGGATGGCTACACCATCACGCAAACACCGAGCGCAACGTATCAAACAGGTAACCGTTATATCGGCTCAGGCGTTGGCGTGGTGAGCAATATCGCAAAAGTGGTTGTCGGCACAGACGCAACACCAGAGCTTAAATTTACAGAAAAACCAAAAGCCGGTGATAAGTCAGTTGCTGGTACCGTGTTCTTGGATATCAACCAAGATGGCACCGTTGATCAAAACGACGTTCGATTAAAAGACATCACGGTGACTATCACGGGCACGGATAAGTTTGGTCAAGCAGTGAATACCACAACGACGACTGATGTGAGTGGTGCGTTCAGTTTCACAGGCTTGATTGAATCGAATGCGGATGGTTACACGATTACGCAGACAGTCAGTGGCACTTACCAAACGGGTAACCGTTACATCGGCTCTGATGCTGGTGTGATCAGTAATGTCGCAAAAGTCGTGGTCGGCGCAGATACAACACCTGAAATCAAATTTACAGAAAAACCAAAAGCCGGTGATAAGTCGGTAGCTGGTACCGTGTTCTTGGATATCAACCAAGATGGTGCGGTTGATCAAAACGACGTTCGATTAAAAGACATCACAGTGACTATCACGGGCACAGATAAGTTTGGTCAAGCGGTAAATCAAAGTGTCGTGACGAATGCTAATGGTGAATTCAGTTTCACGGGCTTGATTGAATCAAATGCGGATGGTTACACCATTACACAAACAGTCAGTGGCACATACCAAACAGGTAACCGTTATATCGGCTCAGGCGTTGGCGTGGTGAGCAATATCGCAAAAGTGGTTGTCGGCACAGACGCTACACCAGAAATCAAATTTACAGAAAAACCAAAAGCCGGTGATAAGTCAGTTGCTGGTACCGTGTTCTTGGATATCAACCAAGATGGCGCGGTTGATCAAAACGACGTTCGATTAAAAGACATCACGGTCACTATCACGGGCACAGATAAATATGGTCAAGCAGTCAACGAGAGTGTGAAAACTGACGCTAATGGTGCGTTTAGCTTCACAGGCTTGATCGAATCGAATGCCGATGGTTACACCATTACGCAAACAGTCAGTGGCATGTATCAAACGGGTAATCGTTACATTGGCTCAGGTGCTGGTGTAGTGAGCAATGTTGCTAAAGTCGTTGTCGGCACAGATGCAACACCAGAAATCACCTTCACAGAAAAACCAAAAGCGGGTGATAAGTCGGTATCAGGTAAGGTGTTCTTGGATATCAACCAAGATGGCGCTGTTGATCAAAACGATCTTCGATTAAAAGACATCACGGTCACCATCACAGGCACGGATAAGTTTGGTCAGGCAGTGGACACCACAACGACTACTGATTCAAATGGTGCGTTTAGCTTCACAGGTCTGATTGAATCAAACGCAGATGGTTACACCATTACGCAAACAGTAAGTGGCACGTATCAAACGGGTAATCGCTACATCGGTTCAGGTGCTGGTGAAGTCAGTAATGTCGCAAAAGTCATTGTCGGCACAGATACAACGCCAGAAATTAAATTTACAGAAAAACCAAAAGCCGGTGATAAGTCAGTATTAGGTACCGTGTTCATGGATGTGAACCAAGATGGCACGGTTGATCAAAACGACGTTCGATTAAAAGACATTACGGTCACCATCACAGGCACGGATAAGTTTGGTCAAGCAGTCAATCAGAGTGTGAAAACTGATGCCAGTGGTGCGTTTAGCTTTACTGGTCTGATCGAATCGAATGCCGATGGCTATACCATCACGCAGACAGTGAGTGGCACTTATCAAACGGGTAACCGTTATATCGGCTCAGGCGTTGGCGTGGTGAGCAATATCGCAAAAGTCATTGTCGGCACAGATGCAACGCCAGAGATCAAATTTACAGAAAAGCCAAAAGCCGGTGATAAGTCGGTTTCAGGTAAGGTGTTCTTGGATATCAACCAAGATGGTGTTGTTGATGCCAATGATCAGCTTTTGAAAGATATTACGGTCACGATCACGGGTACTGATAAATATGGCCAAACGGTAAATCAAAGTGTAGTGACGAATGCGAGCGGTGAATTCAGTTTCACGGGCTTGATTGAATCGAATGCGGATGGTTACACGATTACGCAGACAGTCAGTGGCACTTACCAAACAGGTAACCGTTATATCGGCTCGGGTGCTGGCGTGGTGAGCAATATCGCAAAAGTGGTAGTCGGCACAGATGCAACACCAGAGCTTAAATTTACAGAAAAACCGAAAGCCGGTGATAAGTCGGTTTCAGGTAAGGTGTTCTTGGATGTAAACCAAGATGGCACCGTTGATCAAAATGATGTGCGATTAAAAGACATCACAGTCACTATCACGGGCACGGACAAGTTTGGTCAAGCAGTCAATACCACAACGACGACCGATACTAATGGTGCGTTTAGCTTCACTGGTCTGATTGAATCCAATGCGGATGGCTACACCATCACGCAAACACCGAGCGCAACGTATCAAACAGGTAACCGTTATGTCGGCTCTGATGCTGGTGTGGTGAGCAATGTTGCTAAAGTGGTAGTCGGCACAGACGCAACACCAGAGCTTAAATTTACAGAAAAACCGAAAGCCGGTGATAAGTCGGTTTCAGGTAAGGTGTTCTTGGATGTAAACCAAGATGGCACCGTTGATCAAAATGATGTGCGATTAAAAGACATCACAGTCACTATCACGGGCACGGACAAGTTTGGTCAAGCAGTGAATACCACAACGACGACCGATACTAATGGTGCGTTTAGCTTCACTGGTCTGATTGAATCCAATGCGGATGGCTACACCATCACGCAAACACCGAGCGCAACGTATCAAACAGGTAACCGTTATATCGGCTCGGGTGCTGGCGTGGTGAGCAATATCGCAAAAGTGGTAGTCGGCACAGATGCAACACCAGAGCTTAAATTTACAGAAAAACCAAAAGCAGGTGATAAGTCGGTTGCGGGTAAAGTGTTCTTGGATGTAAACCAAGATGGCGCCGTTGATCAAAATGATGTGCGACTAAAAGACATCACAGTCACTATCACGGGCACGGATAAGTTTGGTCAAGCAGTGAATACCACAACGACGACTGATGTGAGTGGTGCGTTTAGCTTCACAGGTCTGATTGAATCAAATGCGGATGGTTACACGATTACGCAGACAGTCAGTGGCACTTACCAAACGGGTAACCGTTATATCGGTTCAGGTGCTGGCGTGGTGAGCAATGTTGCTAAAGTCGTTGTCGGCACAGATGCAACACCAGAGCTTAAATTTACAGAAAAACCAAAAGCGGGTGATAAGTCGGTAGCTGGTACCGTATTTTTGGATGTAAACCAAGACGGCGCGGTTGATCAAAACGACGTTCGATTAAAAGACATCACGGTGACTATCACGGGCACGGACAAGTTTGGTCAAGCAGTGAATACCACAACGACGACCGATACTAATGGTGCGTTTAGCTTTACTGGTCTGATCGAATCGAATGCCGATGGCTATACCATCACGCAGACAGTGAGTGGCACTTATCAAACGGGTAACCGTTATATCGGCTCAGGCGTTGGCGTGGTGAGCAATATCGCAAAAGTCATTGTCGGCACAGATGCAACGCCAGAGATCAAATTTACAGAAAAACCAAAAGCCGGTGATAAGTCGGTTTCAGGTAAGGTGTTCTTGGATATCAACCAAGATGGTGTTGTTGATGCCAATGATCAGCTTTTGAAAGATATTACGGTCACGATCACGGGTACTGATAAATATGGCCAAACGGTAAATCAAAGTGTAGTGACGAATGCGAGCGGTGAATTCAGTTTCACGGGCTTGATTGAATCGAATGCGGATGGTTACACGATTACGCAGACAGTCAGTGGCACTTACCAAACAGGTAACCGTTATATCGGCTCGGGTGCTGGCGTGGTGAGCAATATCGCAAAAGTGGTAGTCGGCACAGATGTAACACCAGAGCTTAAATTTACAGAAAAACCGAAAGCCGGTGATAAGTCGGTTTCAGGTAAGGTGTTCTTGGATGTAAACCAAGATGGCACCGTTGATCAAAATGATGTGCGATTAAAAGACATCACAGTCACTATCACGGGCACGGACAAGTTTGGTCAAGCAGTGAATACCACAACGACGACCGATACTAATGGTGCGTTTAGCTTCACTGGTCTGATTGAATCCAATGCGGATGGCTACACCATCACGCAAACACCGAGCGCAACGTATCAAACAGGTAACCGTTATGTCGGCTCTGATGCTGGCGTGGTGAGCAATGTTGCTAAAGTCGTTGTCGGCACAGATGCAACACCAGAGCTTAAATTTACAGAAAAACCAAAAGCGGGTGATAAGTCGGTAGCTGGTACCGTATTTTTGGATGTAAACCAAGACGGCGCGGTTGATCAAAACGACGTTCGATTAAAAGACATCACGGTGACTATCACGGGCACGGACAAGTTTGGTCAAGCAGTGAATACCACAACGACGACCGATACTAATGGTGCGTTTAGCTTTACTGGTCTGATCGAATCGAATGCCGATGGCTATACCATCACGCAGACAGTGAGTGGCACTTATCAAACGGGTAACCGTTATATCGGCTCAGGCGTTGGCGTGGTGAGCAATATCGCAAAAGTCATTGTCGGCACAGATGCAACGCCAGAGATCAAATTTACAGAAAAACCAAAAGCCGGTGATAAGTCGGTTTCAGGTAAGGTGTTCTTGGATATCAACCAAGATGGTGTTGTTGATGCCAATGATCAGCTTTTGAAAGATATTACGGTCACGATCACGGGTACTGATAAATATGGCCAAACGGTAAATCAAAGTGTAGTGACGAATACGAGCGGTGAATTCAGTTTCACGGGCTTGATTGAATCGAATGCGGATGGTTACACGATTACGCAGACAGTCAGTGGCACTTACCAAACAGGTAACCGTTATATCGGCTCGGGTGCTGGCGTGGTGAGCAATATCGCAAAAGTGGTAGTCGGCACAGATGTAACACCAGAGCTTAAATTTACAGAAAAACCGAAAGCCGGTGATAAGTCGGTTTCAGGTAAGGTGTTCTTGGATGTAAACCAAGATGGCACCGTTGATCAAAATGATGTGCGATTAAAAGACATCACAGTCACTATCACGGGCACGGACAAGTTTGGTCAAGCAGTGAATACCACAACGACGACCGATACTAATGGTGCGTTTAGCTTCACTGGTCTGATTGAATCCAATGCGGATGGCTACACCATCACGCAAACACCGAGCGCAACGTATCAAACAGGTAACCGTTATATCGGCTCAGGCGTTGGCGTGGTGAGCAATATCGCAAAAGTCATTGTCGGCACAGATGCAACGCCAGAGATCAAATTTACAGAAAAACCAAAAGCCGGTGATAAGTCGGTTTCAGGTAAGGTGTTCTTGGATGTAAACCAAGATGGCACCGTTGATCAAAATGATGTGCGATTAAAAGACATCACAGTCACTATCACGGGCACGGACAAGTTTGGTCAAGCAGTGAATGCCACAACGACGACCGATACTAATGGTGCGTTTAGCTTCACTGGTCTGATTGAATCCAATGCGGATGGCTACACCATCACGCAAACACCGAGCGCAACGTATCAAACAGGTAACCGTTATATCGGCTCGGGTGCTGGCGAAGTCAGCAATCTTGCAAAAGTCGTGGTCGGCACAGATGCAACACCTGAAATCAAATTTACAGAAAAACCAAAAGCAGGTGATAAGTCGGTTGCGGGTAAAGTGTTCTTGGATGTAAACCAAGATGGCGCCGTTGATCAAAATGATGTGCGACTAAAAGACATCACAGTCACTATCACGGGCACGGATAAGTTTGGTCAAGCAGTGAATACCACAACGACGACTGATGTGAGTGGTGCGTTTAGCTTCACAGGTCTGATTGAATCAAATGCGGATGGTTACACGATTACGCAGACAGTCAGTGGCACTTACCAAACAGGTAACCGTTATATCGGTTCAGGTGCTGGCGTGGTGAGCAATATCGCAAAAGTGGTTGTCGGCACAGACGCTACACCAGAAATCAAATTTACAGAAAAACCAAAAGCCGGTGATAAGTCAGTTGCTGGTACCGTGTTCTTGGATATCAACCAAGATGGCACCGTTGATCAAAACGACGTTCGATTAAAAGACATCACGGTGACTATCACGGGCACGGATAAGTTTGGTCAAGCAGTGAATACCACAACGACGACTGATGTGAGTGGTGCGTTTAGCTTCACAGGCTTGATTGAATCGAATGCGGATGGTTACACGATTACGCAGACAGTCAGTGGCACTTACCAAACGGGTAACCGTTACATTGGTTCAGGTGCTGGCGTGGTGAGCAATGTCGCAAAAGTCGTGGTCGGCGCAGATACAACACCTGAAATCAAATTTACAGAAAAACCAAAAGCCGGTGATAAGTCAGTTGCTGGTATCGTGTTCTTGGATATCAACCAAGATGGCGCGGTTGATCAAAACGACGTTCGATTAAAAGACATCACGGTGACTATCACGGGCACGGATAAGTTTGGTCAAGCAGTCAATACCACAACGACGACCGATGCTAATGGTGCGTTTAGCTTCACAAACCTGATTGAATCAAATGCGGATGGCTACACGATTACACAGACAGTCAGTGGCACTTACCAAACGGGTAACCGTTACATCGGCTCTGATGCTGGTGTGATCAGTAATGTCGCAAAAGTCGTGGTCGGCGCAGATACAACACCAGAGCTTAAATTTACAGAAAAACCAAAAGCCGGTGATAAGTCGGTAGCTGGTACCGTGTTCTTGGATATCAACCAAGATGGTGCGGTTGATCAAAACGACGTTCGATTAAAAGACATCACAGTGACTATCACGGGCACAGATAAGTTTGGTCAAGCGGTAAATCAAAGTGTCGTGACGAATGCTAATGGTGAATTCAGTTTCACGGGCTTGATTGAATCAAATGCGGATGGTTACACCATTACGCAAACAGTCAGTGGCACTTACCAAACAGGTAACCGTTATATCGGCTCAGGCGTTGGCGTGGTGAGCAATATCGCAAAAGTCATTGTCGGCACAGATGCAACGCCAGAGATCAAATTTACAGAAAAACCAAAAGCCGGTGATAAGTCGGTTTCAGGTAAGGTGTTCTTGGATGTAAACCAAGATGGCACCGTTGATCAAAATGATGTGCGATTAAAAGACATCACAGTCACTATCACGGGCACGGACAAGTTTGGTCAAGCAGTGAATGCCACAACGACGACCGATACTAATGGTGCGTTTAGCTTCACTGGTCTGATTGAATCCAATGCGGATGGCTACACCATCACGCAAACACCGAGCGCAACGTATCAAACAGGTAACCGTTATATCGGCTCGGGTGCTGGCGAAGTCAGCAATCTTGCAAAAGTCGTGGTCGGCACAGATGCAACACCTGAAATCAAATTTACAGAAAAACCAAAAGCAGGTGATAAGTCGGTTGCGGGTAAAGTGTTCTTGGATGTAAACCAAGATGGCGCCGTTGATCAAAATGATGTGCGACTAAAAGACATCACAGTCACTATCACGGGCACGGATAAGTTTGGTCAAGCAGTGAATACCACAACGACGACTGATGTGAGTGGTGCGTTTAGCTTCACAGGTCTGATTGAATCAAATGCGGATGGTTACACGATTACGCAGACAGTCAGTGGCACTTACCAAACAGGTAACCGTTATATCGGTTCAGGTGCTGGCGTGGTGAGCAATATCGCAAAAGTGGTTGTCGGCACAGACGCTACACCAGAAATCAAATTTACAGAAAAACCAAAAGCCGGTGATAAGTCAGTTGCTGGTACCGTGTTCTTGGATATCAACCAAGATGGCACCGTTGATCAAAACGACGTTCGATTAAAAGACATCACGGTGACTATCACGGGCACGGATAAGTTTGGTCAAGCAGTGAATACCACAACGACGACTGATGTGAGTGGTGCGTTCAGTTTCACAGGCTTGATTGAATCGAATGCGGATGGTTACACGATTACGCAGACAGTCAGTGGCACTTACCAAACGGGTAACCGTTACATTGGTTCAGGTGCTGGCGTGGTGAGCAATGTCGCAAAAGTCGTGGTCGGCGCAGATACAACACCTGAAATCAAATTTACAGAAAAACCAAAAGCCGGTGATAAGTCAGTTGCTGGTATCGTGTTCTTGGATATCAACCAAGATGGCGCGGTTGATCAAAACGACGTTCGATTAAAAGACATCACGGTGACTATCACGGGCACGGATAAGTTTGGTCAAGCAGTCAATCAGAGTGTGAAAACGGATGCTAGTGGTGAATTCAGTTTCACTGGTCTGATCGAATCGAATACTGATGGTTACACCATCACGCAGACAGCAACTGGTACATATCAAACGGGTAATCGTTACATTGGCTCAGGCGCTGGCATGATCAGCAATATCGCAAAAGTGGTAGTCGGCACAGATTCGACGCCAGAAATCACCTTTACGGAAAAGCCAAAAGCAGGTGATAAATCTATCTTAGGTCGTGTGTTTGTGGACATCAACCAAGATGGTACAAGTAACGGCAATGACTTTGTGCTTGCTGGCATTCAGATCACGCTAACGGGTCAGGATCTTTACGGTGAAGCGGTGAGCTTAAGCACTGCGACGGATGCAAACGGTGCATTTAACTTTGCTGGTCTGCGCAAGTCTGATCCGGTGGGTTACACCATCACGCAAGGCACAACGGATTACCTTGAAGGGCAAGATTACCAAGGTGCAAACCCAGATCAATTTGGCTCAAAAAGTGAGATCAAACTGGTATTAGCTGACGGTGCAGCTCCAGATCTTATCTTCACAGAGCAATTAAATACTGGTGATAAATCTATCTTAGGTCGTGTGTTTGTGGACATCAACCAAGATGGCACAAATAACGGCAATGACTTTGTACTTGCAGGCATTCAGATCACGCTAACGGGTCTGGATCTTTATGGCGAAGCGGTGAGCTTAAGCACGACGACGGACGCAAGCGGTGCATTTAACTTTGCAGGTCTGCGCAAGTCTGATGCGGCGGGTTATACCATCACGCAAGGCACAACAGACTACCTTGAAGGTCAAGATTACCAAGGTGCAAACCCAGATCAATTTGGCTCAAACAGTGAAATCAAATTGGTATTAGTTGACGGTGCAGCTCCAGATCTTATCTTCACAGAGCAATTAAATATTGGTGACAAATCTATATCAGGTCGTGTGTTTGTCGACATTAACCAAGATGGCACAAATAATGGCAATGACTTTGTACTTGCAGGTAATCAGATCACGCTAACCGGTCAGGATCTTTACGGTGAAGCGGTGAGCTTAAGCACGACGACGGACGCAAGCGGTGCATTTAACTTTGCAGGTCTGCGCAAGTCTGATGCGGCGGGTTATACCATCACGCAAGGCACAACAGACTACCTTGAAGGTCAAGATTACCAAGGTGCAAACCCAGATCAATTTGGCTCAAACAGTGAAATCAAATTGGTATTAGTTGACGGTGCAGCTCCAGATCTTATCTTCACAGAGCAATTAAATATTGGTGACAAATCTATATCAGGTCGTGTGTTTGTCGACATTAACCAAGATGGCACAAATAATGGCAATGACTTTGTACTTGCAGGTAATCAGATCACGCTAACCGGTCAGGATCTTTACGGTGAAGCGGTGAGCTTAAGCACGACGACGGACGCAAGCGGTGCATTTAACTTTGCAGGTCTGCGCAAGTCTGATGCGGCGGGTTATACCATCACGCAAGGCACAACAGACTACCTTGAAGGTCAAGATTACCAAGGTGCAAACCCAGATCAATTTGGCTCAAACAGTGAAATCAAATTGGTATTAGTTGACGGTGCAGCTCCAGATCTTATCTTCACAGAGCAATTAAATACTGGTGACAAATCTATCTCAGGTCGCGTGTTTGTAGACATTAACCAAGATGGCACAAATAATGGCAATGACTTTGTACTTGCAGGTATTCAGATCACGCTAACCGGTCAGGATCTTTACGGTGAAGCGGTGAGCTTAAGCACGACGACGGACGCAAACGGTGCATTTAACTTTGCAGGTCTGCGCCAATCTAATGCGGCGGGTTATACCATCACGCAAGGCGCAACGGATTACCTTGAAGGTCAAGATTATCAAGGCGTAAACTCAGATCAATTTGGCTCAAAAAGTGAGATCAAACTGGTATTAGCTGACGGTGCAGCTCCAGATCTTATCTTCACAGAGCAATTAAATACTGGTGATAAATCTATCTTAGGTCGTGTGTTTGTGGACATCAACCAAGATGGTATAAGTAACGGCAATGACTTTGTGCTTGCTGGCATTCAGATCACGCTAACGGGCCAGGATCTTTACGGTGAAGCGGTGAGCTTAAGCACTGCGACGGATGCAAACGGTGCATTTAACTTTGCTGGTCTGCGCAAGTCTGATGCGGCGGGTTACACCATCACGCAAGGCACAACGGATTACCTTGAAGGGCAAGATTACCAAGGTGCAAACCCAGATCAATTTGGCTCAAAAAGTGAGATCAAACTGGTATTAGCTGACGGTGCAGCTCCAGATCTTATCTTCACAGAGCAATTAAATACTGGTGATAAATCTATCTCAGGTCGTGTGTTTGTGGACATTAACCAAGATGGCACAAATAATGGCAATGACTTTGTACTTGCAGGTATTCAGATCACGCTAACCGGTCAGGATCTTTACGGTGAAGCAGTGAGCTTAAGCACGACGACGGACGCAAGTGGCGCATTCAACTTTGCTGGTCTTCGTAAGTCTGATGCGGCGGGTTACACCATCACGCAAGGCACAACGGATTACCTTGAAGGTCAAGATTACCAAGGTGCAAACTCAGATCAATTTGGCTCAAACAGTGAGATCAAACTGGTATTAGCTGACGGTGCAGCTCCAGATCTTATCTTCACAGAGCAATTAAATATTGGTGACAAATCTATATCAGGTCGTGTGTTTGTCGACATTAACCAAGATGGCACAAATAATGGCAATGACTTTGTACTTGCAGGTATTCAGATCACGCTAACCGGTCAGGATCTTTACGGTGAAGCGGTGAGCTTAAGCACGACGACGGACGCAAACGGTGCATTTAACTTTGCAGGTCTTCGTAAGTCTGATGCGGCGGGTTACACCATCACGCAAGGCACAACGGATTACCTTGAAGGTCAAGATTACCAAGGTGCAAACTCAGATCAATTTGGCTCAAACAGTGAGATCAAACTGGTATTAGCTGACGGTGCAGCTCCAGATCTTATCTTCACAGAGCAATTAAATATTGGTGACAAATCTATATCAGGTCGTGTGTTTGTCGACATTAACCAAGATGGCACAAATAATGGCAATGACTTTGTACTTGCAGGTATTCAGATCACGCTAACCGGTCAGGATCTTTACGGTGAAGCGGTGAGCTTAAGCACGACGACGGACGCAAACGGTGCATTTAACTTTGCAGGTCTTCGTAAGTCTGATGCGGCGGGTTACACCATCACGCAAGGCACAACGGATTACCTTGAAGGTCAAGATTACCAAGGTGCAAACTCAGATCAATTTGGTTCAAACAGTGAGATCAAGCTGGTATTAGCTGAGCAAGCAGCCCCTGAAGTCATCTTCACAGAGCAGCTTAATTCAGGTGATAAATCTATCTCAGGTCGTGTGTTTGTGGACATCAACCAAGATGGCACAAATAACGGCAATGACTTTGTACTTGCAGGCATTCAGATCACGCTAACGGGTCTGGATCTTTATGGCGAAGCGGTGAGCTTAAGCACGACGACGGACGCAAGCGGTGCATTTAACTTTGCAGGTCTGCGCAAGTCTGATGCGGCGGGTTATACCATCACGCAAGGCACAACAGACTACCTTGAAGGTCAAGATTACCAAGGTGCAAACCCAGATCAATTTGGCTCAAACAGTGAAATCAAATTGGTATTAGTTGACGGTGCAGCTCCAGATCTTATCTTCACAGAGCAATTAAATATTGGTGACAAATCTATCTCAGGTCGTGTGTTTGTCGACATTAACCAAGATGGCACAAATAATGGCAATGACTTTGTACTTGCAGGTAATCAGATCACGCTAACTGGTCAGGATCTTTACGGTGAAGCGGTGAGCTTAAGCACGACGACGGACGCAAGCGGTGCATTTAACTTTGCAGGTCTGCGCAAGTCTGATGCGGCGGGTTATACCATCACGCAAGGCACAACAGACTACCTTGAAGGTCAAGATTACCAAGGTGCAAACCCAGATCAATTTGGCTCAAACAGTGAAATCAAATTGGTATTAGTTGACGGTGCAGCTCCAGATCTTATCTTCACAGAGCAGCTTAATTCAGGTAACAAATCTATATCAGGTCGTGTGTTTGTGGACATCAACCAAGATGGCACAAATAACGGCAATGACTTTGTACTTGCTGGCATTCAGATCACGCTAACGGGTCAGGATCTTTACGGTGAAGCGGTGAGCTTAAGCACGACGACGGACGCAAATGGTACGTTTAACTTTGCAGGTCTGCGCAAGTCTGACGCGGCGGGTTATACCATCACGCAAGGCACAACGGATTACCTTGAAGGTCAAGATTACCAAGGTGCAAACTCAGATCAATTTGGTTCAAACAGTGAGATCAAGCTGGTATTAGCTGAGCAAGCAGCCCCTGAAGTCATCTTCACAGAGCAGCTTAATTCAGGTGATAAATCTATCTCAGGTCGTGTGTTTGTGGACATCAACCAAGATGGCACAAATAACGGCAATGACTTTGTACTTGCAGGCATTCAGATCACGCTAACGGGTCAGGATCTTTATGGTGAAGCGGTGAGCTTAAGCACGACGACGGACGCAAGCGGTGCATTTAACTTTGCAGGTCTGCGCAAGTCTGATGCGGCGGGTTATACCATCACGCAAGGCACAACAGACTACCTTGAAGGTCAAGATTACCAAGGTGCAAACCCAGATCAATTTGGCTCAAACAGTGAAATCAAATTGGTATTAGTTGACGGTGCAGCTCCAGATCTTATCTTCACAGAGCAATTAAATACTGGTGACAAATCTATCTCAGGTCGCGTGTTTGTAGACATTAACCAAGATGGCACAAATAATGGCAATGACTTTGCACTTGCAGGCATTCAGATCACGCTAACGGGTCAGGATCTTTACGGTGAAGCGGTGAGCTTAAGCACGACGACGGACGCAAACGGTGCATTTAACTTTGCAGGTCTGCGCCAATCTAATGCGGCGGGTTATACCATCACGCAAGGCGCAACGGATTACCTTGAAGGTCAAGATTACCAAGGTGCAAACCCAGATCAATTTGGCTCAAACAGTGAAATCAAATTGGTATTAGTTGACGGTGCAGCTCCAGATCTTATCTTCACAGAGCAATTAAATACTGGTGACAAATCTATCTCAGGTCGCGTGTTTGTAGACATTAACCAAGATGGCACAAATAATGGCAATGACTTTGTACTTGCAGGTATTCAGATCACGCTAACTGGTCAGGATCTTTACGGTGAAGCGGTGAGCTTAAGCACGACGACGGACGCAAACGGTGCATTTAACTTTGCAGGTCTGCGCCAATCTAATGCGGCGGGTTATACCATCACGCAAGGCGCAACGGATTACCTTGAAGGTCAAGATTATCAAGGCGTAAACTCAGATCAATTTGGTTCAAACAGTGAGATCAAACTGGTATTAGCTGACGGTGCAGCCCCTGAAATCATCTTCACAGAGCAATTAAATACTGGTGATAAATCTATCTCAGGCCGCGTGTTTGTGGACATTAATCAAGATGGCACAAGTAACGGCAATGACTTTGTACTTGCTGGTATTCAGATCACGTTAACTGGTCAGGATCTTTACGGTGAAGCGGTGAGCTTAAGCACCACAACCGACGCAAACGGTGCATTTAACTTTGCTGGTCTGCGCAAGTCTGACGCGACGGGTTACACCATTACGCAAGGCGCAACGGATTACCTTGAAGGCCAAGATTACCAAGGTGCAAACCCAGATCAATTTGGCTCAAATAGTGAGATCAAATTAGTATTGGCTGACAATGTTGCACCAGATCTTATCTTCACAGAGCAGCTTAATGACGGTGATAAATCTATCTCAGGTCGTGTGTTTGTGGACATTAACCAAGATGGCACAAATAACGGCAATGACTTTGTACTTGCAGGTATTGAGATCACGCTAACTGGTCAGGATCTTTATGGCGAAGCGGTGAGCTTAAGCACGACGACGGACGCAAGCGGTGCATTTAACTTTGCAGGTCTGCGCAAGTCTGATGCGGCGGGTTATACCATCACGCAAGGCACAACAGACTACCTTGAAGGTCAAGATTACCAAGGTGCAAACCCAGATCAATTTGGCTCAAACAGTGAAATCAAATTGGTATTAGTTGACGGTGCAGCTCCAGATCTTATCTTCACAGAGCAATTAAATATTGGTGACAAATCTATCTCAGGTCGTGTGTTTGTCGACATTAACCAAGATGGCACAAATAATGGCAATGACTTTGTACTTGCAGGTAATCAGATCACGCTAACTGGTCAGGATCTTTACGGTGAAGCGGTGAGCTTAAGCACGACGACGGACGCAAGCGGTGCATTTAACTTTGCAGGTCTGCGCAAGTCTGATGCGGCGGGTTATACCATCACGCAAGGCACAACAGACTACCTTGAAGGTCAAGATTACCAAGGTGCAAACCCAGATCAATTTGGCTCAAACAGTGAAATCAAATTGGTATTAGTTGACGGTGCAGCTCCAGATCTTATCTTCACAGAGCAGCTTAATTCAGGTAACAAATCTATATCAGGTCGTGTGTTTGTGGACATCAACCAAGATGGCACAAATAACGGCAATGACTTTGTACTTGCTGGCATTCAGATCACGCTAACGGGTCAGGATCTTTACGGTGAAGCGGTGAGCTTAAGCACGACGACGGACGCAAATGGTACGTTTAACTTTGCAGGTCTGCGCAAGTCTGACGCGGCGGGTTATACCATCACGCAAGGCACAACGGATTACCTTGAAGGTCAAGATTACCAAGGTGCAAACTCAGATCAATTTGGTTCAAACAGTGAGATCAAGCTGGTATTAGCTGAGCAAGCAGCCCCTGAAGTCATCTTCACAGAGCAGCTTAATTCAGGTGATAAATCTATCTCAGGTCGTGTGTTTGTGGACATCAACCAAGATGGCACAAATAACGGCAATGACTTTGTACTTGCAGGCATTCAGATCACGCTAACGGGTCAGGATCTTTATGGTGAAGCGGTGAGCTTAAGCACGACGACGGACGCAAGCGGTGCATTTAACTTTGCAGGTCTGCGCAAGTCTGATGCGGCGGGTTATACCATCACGCAAGGCACAACAGACTACCTTGAAGGTCAAGATTACCAAGGTGCAAACCCAGATCAATTTGGCTCAAACAGTGAAATCAAATTGGTATTAGTTGACGGTGCAGCTCCAGATCTTATCTTCACAGAGCAATTAAATACTGGTGACAAATCTATCTCAGGTCGCGTGTTTGTAGACATTAACCAAGATGGCACAAATAATGGCAATGACTTTGCACTTGCAGGCATTCAGATCACGCTAACGGGTCAGGATCTTTACGGTGAAGCGGTGAGCTTAAGCACGACGACGGACGCAAACGGTGCATTTAACTTTGCAGGTCTGCGCCAATCTAATGCGGCGGGTTATACCATCACGCAAGGCGCAACGGATTACCTTGAAGGTCAAGATTATCAAGGCGTAAACTCAGATCAATTTGGTTCAAACAGTGAGATCAAACTGGTATTAGCTGAGCAAGCTGCTCCTGAAGTCATCTTCACAGAGCAGCTGAATGCCGGTGATAAATCTATCTCAGGTCGTGTGTTTGTGGACATCAATCAAGATGGTACAAGCAACGGCAATGACTTTGCACTTGCTGGCATTCAGATCACGCTAACGGGTCAGGATCTTTACGGTGAAGCGGTGAGCTTAAGCACTGCGACAGATGCAAACGGTGCATTTAACTTTGCAGGTCTGCGCAAGTCTGATGCGGCGGGTTATACCATCACGCAAGGCACAACGGATTACCTTGAAGGTCAAGATTACCAAGGTGCAAACTCAGACCAATTTGGTTCAAACAGCGAGATCAAACTGGTATTAGCTGAGCAAGCAGCCCCTGAAGTCATCTTCACAGAGCAGCTTTATTCTGACGCAAAAATATCAGGTAAAGTATTCATTGATTCAAATAACAGTGGCTTGCTTGATACACAGGAAGCTGGGTTAGCAGGTGTCACAGTGACACTGAATGGTACTTCGGCATTTGGTGAGTCTATATCTATCGAAACTCAAACAGATCAAGCAGGCTTGTTCTCGTTTAATAATCTTATCGAAAGTGATGAACAAGGATATACGGTAGCGCAAGTTCAGCCAGTTGAGTTTAGTGATGGCCTTGAGTCGCGCGATGGAGTTATCGCTTCAACAGATACAAATGATGCGTTTATGGTTTTGTTGTCGACTAGCGAGCAGGTTGAAAATCTGCACTTTGCTGAGTTATATATGGGCCGTATTGCTGGTGCTGTGTTTGTTGATAGAAATACCGATGGTCTGTTGGATAACAGTGATGATGCTATTGCGAATGCAGTCATTGAGCTAACAGGCACAACTCATTTAGGTAATGACATTGCGCATCAAACCATCAGTGCTGAAGATGGCCGATTTGAGTTCACACAATTACCGCAAAGTAATGAACAGGGCTACCAGCTTACTCAAATACAACCTGAGCATTATGCCGATAGTTTTGATTATCAAAATGGGATCCGAGTTGCCGATTCGGATCAGCGAGATGTCATAGACAAGTTGGTACTTGTGCAAGGTGAGGAGCTAGTAAAACTAAACTTCACTGAAGGTTTCGGTATTGCAATCAGTGGTCGTGTCTTTATCGATAAAACGGACTCTGGCTTGCTGCCTCAAGGTACTGTACAAGAAATGTCAGAGTTGATGATCGCAGAGAGTGAAATTCAACTTACAGGTGTCGATTATCAAGGACATGATGTTGAGCTGACTGCGCTGACCAATGAGCAGGGTGTTTACTCTTTTACTGAGTTGCCGCCAAGTAATGAGCAAGGTTATACCCTGACGCAGGTTGTGCAACCAGATGCCTATTTGGATGGTCAAGAGTCTGCCAATGGCATCGTGATTGACAATACCAAAGGCACGGATAGTATTTTTGTTGGTACCGTTTTAGAAATTAAACAGTATGCAAATTACGATTTTGCTGAGTTACCAACGGCTTCTATTTCTGGTGAGGTTTGGGTTGATGCAGATGAAAATGGCTTATTAGATGAAGGTGAAGCACTGCGTATTGGTGGCGTTCAAGTTAATTTAATCGGTACTACACAAGACGGCATTGAAGTAGAGCGCACGGTGGTTTCTGACGAACAAGGCGCATATACCTTTGATTACTTATATCCAGGTATGTATCAAATCAACCAACAACAACCAGATGCTTGGTTAGATGGTAAAGAGCAGCTAGGTAATGCTGGCGGAGACGTTGGTGAAGATCAATTCTCGGGCATTTCAATTGCCATAGATCAGCATGCAACAGGATATAATTTTGCAGAGCGCGGCAGCGACCTTGCTGGTCGAGTGTATGTTGACTTGAACGATGATGGTGTACAAGACACATATGAGTTGGGTTTACGTGATGTTAGATTGACCATTACCGGTGCAGATCTTGATGGGCAGCCTGTTAGTCGTGATATTTTAACTGATGCTTATGGACGATATGAGTTTGAAGATCTGCCACTCAGTGGTGTGGATGGGTTTACTGTAACTGAGTACCAGCCTGAAAATACACAAGATGGTATTGATAGTGTAGGTAGTATTGGCGGCGTGCTTGGCGATGATTTGATCTCTGCGATCCACATCGAGCGACACGTCACAAAGGCACATTCATACAACTTCGGTGAGCAGTTAATGGATCCGGCCAGTATTTCCGGCTTGGTATGGTTAGATAAAAACCACAACCGTGAAAAAGATGATAGTAATGGACAAAGCGGTTGGATCGTTGAGCTGTTACCGGATCCCATGACTGGGGAAGGCAATCCGCTAGATGCAGAACCATTGGCAACCATCGAATCAGATGCTAATGGCCAATATACTTTCCATGGTTTACCTGTAGGGACGTATGAAGTGCGATTTAGACACCCTCAAGGTGGTGTAATTTACGGTCTTCCAGTCTCTGACGATCCTGAGGCGAGTACTGAAAAAGGGACTATCTTAAATCTGCGAGTGAGTGCGGGTGAACAGGTCGAGAATCAGTCATTACCTGTCGATCCTTCTGGCGTGATTTATGACTCAGAACTGAGGAAGCCAATTGAGGGTGCAAAAATTAAGATCACAGGCCCTGATGGTTTTGAGCCTGATCTGCACCTAGTAGGTGGTTTGGCGAATAGAGCAGACCACCAGCGATGATGGTTACTATCAGTTTTTACTGTTTGCACAAGCACCTGCTGGGGTTTATGAGTTACATGTAACGGAACCAAACGGGTATCAAAGTGGTGGGTCGAAGCGTCTACCTGTATGTGCAAATACACTCAGAGTGGGTGCTCGAGAATTACCAATTACCATTTTTGCTGAAGAAACTGTGCCAACGCTTGATGCACCTGAGCATGTCGCAACCCAGTGTGCTAGCCACTCGGATCAAGCACTGCAAGATATGCACACAACACAGTACTATCAGAGCTTTTATATTGAGCCTAAATTACCATCAGGCAACGTCGTAAATAACCATATTCCGTTAGATGCCTTTGGCGATGATCTTGTTCATGTGAGTAAGCAAGCGCTTAAGCAGGACGTTGTGATTGGTGAGCTGGTGCCTTATCGCATTAAGGTGACCAACCAGTCAGATATGGTGCTTTCACCTCTGGATCTTATTGATCAACTGCCAGCTGGTCTGAAATATGTTGCTGGTAGCGCTAAAATCGATGGTCAAGCGATTGAACCAGAGCAGCGAGGCAGACAATTACGTTGGCATGTGAACGCCTTACAACCAGAGCAGTCGATGATGATCGAATTGATCGTTGTTGTCGGTGCCGGTGTCAGTGAGGGTAAATACATTAACCAAGCTTGGGTAGAATTTGTTGGGGGCTTGTACCAAAACGGTGTGGGTAACCGTATCTCAAATATCGGCGAAGCTGCGGTGAGAGTTGTGCCAGATCCTATTTTCGATTGTAGCGATCTGTTGGGTAAAGTCTTTGATGATCACAACCGCAACGGCATGCAAGATCAGGGAGAGCCTGGGCTACCAGCCATTCGTCTTGCTACGGCGCAAGGTCTTTGGATCACCACGGATCAGCATGGTCGCTATCATCTTGCATGTGCAGACATTCCACATGCAATTCGCGGTGGTAACTTTATTGTTAAACTAGACGAGCGCAGCTTACCTTCAGGTTATCGTGTGGTGAGTGAAAATCCACGAGTGGTGCGTTTAACACGTGGTAAATCACAACAACTTGACTTTGCAGCCAGTATCCATAAAGTAGCGCGCATTGAGATCACCGCTGAGTTATTTGACGGTGAGTCAGTTATGCCTGAGTACTTGTCTCGTCTAACGCAGCTAATGGATGCACTAGATAAAACACCGACAGTGATCCGCATCGCGTATCAACAATCTGAATTAGAGCAAACCACAGAAGCGGAGCGTAAATCTCAATTGTTACTTGAATGGCTCCAAACACAAGTAGCAGAGCGCGAGCTTCCAATCACTATTGAAACGGAAATGATCCCATTTTTTATTCCAGCTTTACCAGCCCACCAGCAGTTAGGAGGAAGCGATGACTAATCGATTCTTGCTAAGTAAAATTTCGTTATTGTGTGCAGCAGCGTATGCTTCTGCACCTTCAATGAGCTATGCCTTTATCGACGCTGTTAATGATAGCAAAGTGGCGCCTGCGGCAGGTAATACTGAACGGGTGATAGTGCAAAAGCATTTTGTTTTTAGTGGATTGGATGAGCCTAAGGCAAAAACCGTCGAAATAGAGCGCACGGTTAAAGATGATAAGTCCGCTCAATTCGTGAAAGACTCTGCGATCCGTTTTGTTTCTGGTAAGCATTATTTAACGGGCACCACTAAGCTTGAAATGGACCGCATCATTGGCTTTTTGCAAGGCAAGCAAGATATTAAATTGCACTTTATCGGCCACGCAGATTCACAAGGTTTAAGCGCTAATGCGCGTAAGATTTATAAAACCAATCAGGGCTTGTCTGAGCATAGAGCGAATATTGTGGCGGATTACTTCCGTCAGCAGCTTAATCTTGCCCCCTCAGCGACAACAACCGAAGGTCGATCTAATCGCGAGCCGGTAGCAAGTAATGCATCATTGGCTGGTATGGCGAGAAACCGCCGAGTCGAAGTCATTGCTGTTTACACAGAAACGCGCACGGTCAAAGATACACAGGTGATAGCTCCGCCGCAGCGTCATAAGCTATGCGGTGACAGCGCATCTCATCAAGGGCCGCTCAATATCACTATAGATGGTCAAGCCTTTATGGATGAAGATGCAACCAATAATGCCGATAGTCAACGCTGTGCTGATATCAATTTAGAGCGCTTTGAGCTGCAATTAAAATATGACCCTTTGAATGTATTGCCTAAACTGAACGTGCAGCATGCACTGACTAAATCTGGTAATACTTTGATGCTCCATCTAAAAGGTTATAGTAATTATCAGAGCTTTTTTGATTACGCAGAAGTGCAGATCCTCGCGCCACACAGTGACAAAGTACTGACGAAGGTGGCGTTAGATGCAGGATTAACCGGCCGCTGGCGATTACCGGGCAATATGCTGGGCATGAGCTTGAAATACCGCTTAAGAGTTTACAATAAGCAAGGCCGCTTTGATGAAACAAGTCTTGCTCAGGCTGATTTCAAACCGCGCTATGCGGTAGATGCCAACAAGCTTGATGGATATCTAATGGCAGGTTACGGCAAGTCGACGCTTGCTAAGCAAAATATCAAAATCTCAGGCGGTGCACTGACTTTATATGGTGAGCAAGTACCGAGCAATCATCGCGTGTACTTCTTAGGCCGTGTGGTGGCTGTAAATCGTGAGCGTAAATTTGTACATCAAGAAATTGTTCATAGTGGTTTTCATCGCGCGGAAGTTGCTGTTTTAAATGAGCAAGGGGAAGGACGCTTAATCCATCGGGATTTAGCATTGCCAAAGAGCGATTGGTTTTATGTGGCAATGGCTGATTTAACCCTAGGTCAAAACAGCCATAATGGTCCAGTTGAATTACTCAGCGCTGATCACAACAAAGACGGTAATGTGTTTGCCGAAGGCCGATTAAGTGCTTATATCACGGGTAAATGGCAAGACGAATACAAGGTGACCGCGCGGATTGACACGCAGGAGCAAGGGCTGAATAAGCTACTCTCTGGTTTACATGAAAAAGATCCAAAAAGCTTATTTCGACGTCTTGATGAAGAGCAGCATCCGACGGAATATGGCGATGATTCTACCGTGATTGATGATGCACCAACCAATGGTAAGGTGTATCTAAAAGTCGAGAAGTCCCAGTCTCACGTATTATGGGGTAACTTTAATACGTCGTTCAATGATACTGAGTTGGCACGTGTTGAACGCGGCCTATATGGTTTGCAATTGCAATACATCACAGATGATCTGACTGCTGCCGGTGATAACCAATCTCAAGCTCATCTATATGCAGCAGAGGCAGAAACCTTAGGCGCTTATGAATCTCATCGCTCCACAGGCGGTTCTCTTTATTATCTTCAACATCAAGATATTGTTCAGGGTTCTGAGCAAATAGCTGTTGAGGTGCGTGATAAAATTACAGGTTTAGTGCTAGTCAGACGTGGCATGGTTGCTGGTCAAGACTATGACATTGATGCACTGCAAGGGCGAATATTACTCAATAGACCGCTGTCTTCGTTCCAGCAAGATGACTTATTGGTGCGTACCGCAAGTTTAGATAGCAACCCTGTTTATTTAGTGGCGCAATATGAGTATACACCGGGGATAAACGGGTTAGACAATTTGACGTATGGTGCACGTTTGAGTCATTGGCTGAGCGATACTATTCAAGTGGGTACTACGCTAAATCATCAAGAACAAGACCTGTTTAATGATCAATTGATTGCGTTAGATGCCACATACCGTAAAAGTGATACTGCATACATTAAGGTTGAGGCCGCGCAAACAGAAGGTATTGGCAATACATTAAACTCGTTTACAGGTGGTATTGAGTTTGATCAGCAACAGTCGAGTGAAATGGGTCAAGCAGCCGATGGGCACAGAATTGAAGCTGCATTTGAGTTTTCTGATCTTGGTCTGGATGAACAGGGACATGGCCAATTTTATTGGCAACAACTTGAATCTGGGTTTAACTCTACAGGCCAAATAAGCCAAGTTGATAGCCATGCAGTTGGCACATTTTGGCAATGGCAAATTGAAGACGATCATGCCATTCAGCTCAAAGTGGATGAACAAAAAGCAGAGCAGCAACAACGCAGGCAGGCTGCGGAATTAGGGTATGTTTATCAACTAAATGACGATTGGAAAATTAGCAGCGCTGTACGCCAAGACAATAAAGAAAATCTTGCAGAGCAAACAGAGCAAACAGAGCAAACAGAGCAGACTCAAACGCCCCAACTTGATGATGGTGAGCGCGTTGATGCAATCGTACAGCTTGACTACGACGGCAGTGAAAAGTGGCAGCCTTATGTGTATATTCAAGGCACGCTTGCAAGAGAGCAAAGCCGACTAGCAAATAACCGTGTTGGTGTCGGTACTGAAGTGCAGGTGACAGACACGCTGGCTGTCAATTCTGAAGTATCTCATGGCAACCTCGGGGAAGCGGGTAAACTCGGGGTTGATTGGCAATACAAAGCGGGCAGCAATGCTTATGTTGAATATCGTGTCGACCCTGATGGGGGAGAGCTATTTTCAACCGGCAAGCAAAAAAACTGGGTAACAGGCTCAAGACATAGATTTAACTCTTCAACCAGCGTCTACGCAGAGCAAATTTGGCAACAAGATAGTCGACAAACGGGTTTAACCCATGCCTATGGCATTGAACATGACTTTTTAGTTGGCTGGCAAGCGGGCCTTGGTTTTGAACAAGGTGAGCTTGAAAGTGATAATGACTTGATAGATCGTGATGTCACCACCTTATCGCTTGGCTATCAAACCGATAAATGGCAGTGGCGCAGTGCCTTAGAATACCGAGAAGATAGCAATAGCACGGAGACTAGAACGTCTTGGCTGGCAAGACAAAACATTCATGCAAAATTAACGGATGATTGGCGAGCACAGCTGCGCATCGACTGGGCGCAAAGTGACAGCTCCTTATCTGACAGTGCGCCTGCGGGCGCGCTCAACAGTGATTTCACTGAAGCACAATTTGGTGTGGCATATCGACCGATTGAAGCGAGCCCTTGGTCCGGTATGGCAAGCTTTACATATCTTGAAGATCTAGCGCCTGCATCACAATTGAGTGGCATTGGTCTCGATAACACGCCACAGCAGCGCAGCCGCGTCTGGGCATTAGACGTAAATTATCAGCTGACACCGCGCTGGCGTATCGGTACTAAACTGGCGCAGAGACAAGGTGAGCTGAGAATGGGGCGTGACACAGGTCAATGGTTTGATTCTGAGGCAACACTTGGCGTATTGCGTGCTGACTACCATTTGATGCATCAATGGGATGCAACCCTTGAGTGGCGCGCTTTGACTGTCGACTTAGCACAAGACCGTCGCTCGGGCGCTTTATTTGCGCTGCATCGTCATGTTGGTGAGCATATGAAAATCGGCGTTGGTTATAACTTTACCGACTTCTCTGATGACTTAACGGACCTAGACTACGACTCAAAAGGGTGGTTTATCAACCTTGTTGGTAAGTTTTAGGCAGTGCACTTAACTCTCCCAGAGTTCCAACTTGACATTAAGATGGCTAGTTGGAACTCATCTCTGATTATGAAATTATGGTTGCCTTAAATTGTTTGGTTAGGCCATTAGTATGTTTTGCGTTAGAATATAGCTATAACTCCTTTACACAGTTTATGCATGTCAAAGCAGGACCCTTATCTCTCTCGAGAACAAGAAAAATACGATAATCCAGTTCCAAGCCGTGAATTTATACTGGAAAAGATTAAAGCCAGTAGTAAAAAGACCAGCTTTAGCCAATTGTGCCAAGCACTTAATGTGTTTGAAGAAGAGCGCCAAGTTGCCTTTAAGCGCCGTCTTCGTGCTATGGAGCGCGATGGACAGCTGCATTTCAATAAATTCAAATGCTACGTTATCCCTTGTGATGATGGCCTGGTGAAAGGCAAGGTCATTGGTCATCGTGATGGGTTTGGCTTTTTGGAAGTCGACGGTGAGAAAAAGGATTGGTTCATTACCAAGCATCAAATGGATCGCGTATTACACGGAGATTGGGTATTAGCCAAGGCGGCAAGCCGCGGCTCTGGCGGTAAAGTTGAAGCGCGTATCGTCCGTGTACTGGAGTCTGAACGTGCCCCTATCATAGGGCGTTATTTTGTTGAGCACGGTATGGCGGTGGTTGTGCCTGAAGATCCGCGTTTAACTCAAGATATTGTCATTTTGCCAGGCGGTGAAAAAGGGGCTCGCCATAACCAAATGGTGCAGGTCGAAATTACGCAGCGCCCAAGCAAGCAAATGAATGCCGTTGGTAAAGTTACGGATGTCATTGGCGATCATATGGCGCCGGGCATGGAAATAGAAGTGGCATTACGCAACCATGATATTCCGCATGTGTGGCCTCAAGCCGTTGAAGAACAAGTCAGCAAACACGGTGAGTTTGTTGCCGAAAAAGACAAGCTAGGACGTATTGATTTGCGCAATCTACCATTATTGACCATTGATGGTGAAGATGCGCGAGATTTTGATGATGCCGTGCATTGTGAGCGCAAGCGTTCAGGTGGTTGGCGACTTTGGGTAGCCATTGCTGATGTCTCTCACTACGTTGAAAAAAATAGTCCGTTAGATAAAGAAGCGATTGAGCGCGGTAACTCAGTGTATTTCCCTGAGCAAGTAGTACCCATGCTACCTAAGGTATTATCTAACGGCTTATGTTCACTGAATCCAAAAGTAGACAGACTATGTATGGTCGCTGAGATGACAGTTTCAGAGGCTGGAAAATTGTCTGGATACCGTTTTTACGAAGCCGTGATGAATTCCCATGCGCGTCTTACGTATACAAAGGTACATGCGATTTTACAAGGTGATGAAAAACTGCGTGAAGAGTATGCAGATGTCACTGAGCATCTAACTGAACTACATAATATGTATATGGCGCTGAAGTCGGCGCGTCAAACTCGTGGTGCGATTGAGTTTGAAACGCTGGAAACGCGTTTTGTATTTAATGCATATCGTAAGATCGAATCAATTGTGCCTGTGGTTCGAAACGATGCACATAAACTGATCGAAGAGTGCATGATCTTGGCCAATGTCTCTGCGGCGAGGCTACTTGAAAAACACGACGCGAGTAGTTTGTTCCGTGTTCACGATGAGCCAGATCCTGAAAAATTGAGTCACTTTAGACAGTTTTTAAATGATTTGGGCATAGAGAGCCCGATAGGTCATGAGCCGACCCCACTTGAGCTGACCGAAGCACTTGCATCATTGGGTCAGCGTCCTGAAACTGAGCTGATCCAAACCATGTTACTTCGTTCCATGAAGCAAGCGGTGTATCAACCAGACAACATCGGCCACTACGGATTGGCATTGAAAGCGTATGCGCATTTTACTTCACCGATCAGACGTTATCCTGACTTGGTGGTGCACCGTGCAATCAAAGGAATCATAGCGGCGCAGGGACAAACCGTATCTGGTGCTTATGTATACGATGCTGATGAGGCTGATCAGTTAGGTGAGCAGTGCTCCATGACTGAACGTCGCGCTGATGATGCAACACGTGAAGTAGCAGATTGGCTCAAATGTGAGTTTATGCAAGACCATGTTGGCAGTGAGTTCTCAGGGGTGATTTCGTCAGTCACGAACTTTGGTTTATTTGTTCGCCTTGATGAATTGCAAATTGACGGCATGATCCATGTGAGCAATTTAGGCCATGAGTATTTCCATTTTGACGGTGCAAAGCACTGTTTAGTGGGAGAGCATAGCAAAACGGTTTATCGTTTAGGTGACAAGCTAAGCGTGGTTGTGGCATCAGTGAGCTTGGATGAGCGACGCATCAATTTGGTGCTGGCAGATGAAGCTGAACCAGATCGCTACGCGCGACGTCGTAAAAAGTCAAAGCCGAGTTCAGATGCTGCTAAAAGTAGCGTTCGTGCCCAGCTGAAGGCAGGCAAGATCCCAAATGGTAAGTCAGATAAGCAAGATGACTCGTCAGAAAAAAGCGCTAAAAAAGCCAAAAAGCGCAAAAAAACAACCCCGAAAGGGGTGTTGAAAAAAGGCAAAAAAGCGGGCGCATCAGGAAATAAAAAAACCGCTAAAAAGAGTACAGGAAAAAAAGCCACCAAGGCAAAAAGGCCGGGTAAAAATGCCCGCAAGAGACAAAAAAATAGTGCTGGAGCATAGTTTTGAGTAATGAATTAATTTTTGGCTTTCACTCTATTGAAGCCATTTTAGCCAAAGAGCCAGAGCGCTTTTTGGAGATTTACGCACTAAAAGGGCGCGATGATAAGCGCTTGAGTGCCGTGGTTAATGAAGCACGTAAATTTGGTATCTCGGTGCAGTTTATGCAGCGAAAAGCGCTAGATAACAAGGCGAAAGGCGAGCAACACCAAGGCATTATTGCCAATGTTAAAGCGCCGCGTACATTGAATGAAAATGACCTGCAAGGGATCATCGATGCTAACGCCGCGCCATTTTTCTTGGTACTAGATGGTGTGACTGATCCGCACAACTTAGGTGCTTGCTTACGCAGTGCTGATGCGGCAGGTGTACACGCGGTGATTGTACCAAAAGATAAGTCTGCGAAACTCAATGGTACGGCGCGTAAAGTAGCGTGTGGTGCCGCGGAGACTGTACCGCTTATTCAGGTGACTAACCTAGCCAGAACACTTCGTGACATTAAAGAAGCGGGTGTTTGGGTAGTAGGTACAGCTGGTGAAACTGACAGTGAGGTTTTCACTTCAGATTTAAAAGGCCCAATCGCGATTGTGATGGGCGCTGAGGGCGATGGTATGCGTCGCCTAACCAGAGAGCACTGTGATTTATTGGTAAAAATCCCGATGGTTGGCACAGTGTCTAGCTTGAATGTGTCGGTTGCGACCGGTGTTTGCTTGTTTGAAGTACTGCGCCAACGCAGTTTGTAAGCATTACTTGGAGGGGCTACTTCACCAGTAGCGCCTCTAATTCTGATAAATGACTGACTTGATAAGTTGGCGTTATATCCTCTGGGCAGGTTTGTCCATCATGCTGTAACCAGCAACTATCAATACCGAATCGATTAGCACCTAAAATGTCACTCTTGGGTGTATCTCCCACCATCAAAACCCGCTCTTTGCTTGGTTTACCTAACAGCGCTAATGTGTGCTCAAAGACTTGAGGATCCGGTTTAGCGACGCCCACTTGCTCAGAAATCACCACATGATCAAAAAAGTGTTTAAACCCTGTTTTATGTAAGCGCTTTTCTTGTAGCGCAGTAAATCCATTGGTGATGATATTCAATGAAACAGCAGGGTTGAGCGCTGACAGCAGTGACTGTGCGCCCGGCAAAGGGGTGCATATATCTGCCATGGCGTTTAAAAAGCCTAGGTTCAAAGACTCTGGCGAAACAGATAACTTGGAAGCCCATGCATTGAAGCGCGTCACTTGCAGTGTTTGTGCATCAATTTTTCCATCTTGATACTGCACCCAAAGCGGCGCATTGAGGGTTTGATATTCATCGTAGTCTTGTCGATCGAACGTGACACCATGTTGTTTGAATAAGGTTTGCAGACCAAGAAAAGCATCAAAATGAAATAGCGTTTCATCGGCATCAAAAATGATATGTGAGTACTTCATGAACGATATAACTCTGAATGAATAAACGGTGCCATGGCTAACGTGAGTGCTTGTGTATATGAACTTTCTCTTGTGGCAAGGTTATTCGTAAGCAGGCCTATCGCGCCACCTTTTTGTTTTATATTGGTGGTGTTGAATACGCGATCCATAACATGTCCAAGCTCTTCACCTTGCTCTAAAGCTGAATATATTTTGTCGGGAAGGGGGAGGTTGCAGCTTCTGCTGATACTGGTTTGTTGCTTATCTGCAATGACGACAAATGCAAATGTGGCTGCGCCATAGTCAAATCTAGCAGCACCGCCTTCCATCGCGCAGTAATAATCCGCATCATACTGCTCTTTAAGATAATCAACTCGATTTTGAGCGCCTAAACGCGTATCTAACTCGCCAAGCGGTTGGTCTGGCACACCACTAGGTGCATGGTGCCCTTCGCAAATAATTTCTGCTTCTGGAAAGTATTGCTGAAAAATTGTTTTTGCGGCGTTAATTTTGACTGGATTTTTAGAACCTACGAGTATTTTGAGCATCATTTATTTCATATCCCTCAATTTTGAGTGGTTAGTTTACTGAGGGAAAGTGAAATAAGGCAAATTTAAATATTGAGCTCTGTGGGGGCTAAATTTTCATAGGCACGTTTTTTGATGAGCAAATCTTTAATAAGTGGTGTTAACACCAATTCCATCGCCAAACCCATCTTACCACCAGGGACAACCAAGGTATTGACCCGTGACATGAAGCTGCCTTCAATCATTTGCAAGTAATAAGGGAAGTTCACATCTTCAATACCGCGAAAGCGGATCACCACAAAGCTTTCATCTAGCGAAGGAATGTCTTTCGCGCTGAAGGGATTAGATGTATCGACTGTTGGTACGCGCTGGAAATTAATGTGTGTGCGAGAAAATTGCGGGGTTATATGATTGATATAATCATCCATACTTCGCACGATAGAAGTCATTACTGCTTCTCGTGAGTGGCCACGCTCATGTGTGTCTCTAATAAGCTTTTGGATCCATTCAAGGTTAATGATAGGCACCATGCCAATAAGCAAATCAACATGTTTAGCAACGTTATGTTCTTCAGTGACTACACCACCATGCAAGCCCTCATAAAACAGCATATCGGTATTGTTTTCTAAATCTTGATAGGGTGTAAATGTACCAGGTAACTGGTTATAAGGAACTGCATCATCGAATGTATGTAAGTACTTACGTATTCTTCCGTTTCCTGTCTTTCCATAACTGGCAAATAATTCTTCAAGGGCTGCAAAATCATTGGCTTGTTGGCCAAAGTAACTTAGATGCTTGCCTTCTTGTAAGGCTTCACGTTTGAGTTTATCCATTTCAGGGCGCGTGTAGCGATGAAAGCTATCTCCTTCAACGAGTGCCGCTTTGGCGTCGAGACTGCGGAAAATATGTTTAATTGCATTGGTTGTGGTGGTAGTTCCAGCGCCTGAGCTGCCTGTGATAGCAATGATTGGATGTTGTTGTGACATGATAACCTCAATAAAAACGGAATCTAATCGCGGCCTAACTTATGAACAGCGTGCTAGCCGAGTTATGTTGCGCACCAATCGCGCTTCTGCATTAAGTCATGTGAAGCACAACAAAACCGCTGTTATCATCACTGGAACTTTAATTTGATGTTACTGAAAGACGAAAATTTCGCAAGCGCTTTGCGAGCATAGGTAATTTTTTATATAACGTGGATGTATTTAAATATGAGATTTTATTGGTTTTTGAAGTGTGTACTGGGTAAGATCAAAAATAAAAAGGAATCACAATGTATAAAGCCCTAATCAATTCTCTGGTGGTATGTAGCTTTATCATCATTACACATGCACAGGCTGCAATGCCCAAAAGCCAAATATGGTTGGCACAAGATAGCGAGAGAGGGTTTTCTGTGCAGCCTCTGACAGATAAAGATGCCTATCATAATCAGCCACTGATAACAGAAGTTGGGGTTTACTATACAAAAGAAGTCAAAGCACAGGAGCAATCTCAAACAGATTTGTTCTTATACCGCTTCGATAATAAATCGCATACCAATTTGACTAATACGCCTGAATCTGAGTATTCCCCGACAATTTTTCCACATAAAAAAGGCATCTCAACCATAGTGGTAGAGCAGTCTGGGGAGCAGAGATTGTGGTTTTACCCAGAGGATAAATCACAATTGCCATCACGTATTTTTGAGCATATTAAACCTGTTGGTTACCATGCTTGGGGTAAAAATGAAGATGTTATTCTGTTCATTTTAGGCGAGCCACATTCGCTACAATTTACAAATTTATCAGGACATTTGCCTAAGGTTGTAGCAAACGATATTGGACGTAGTCTAGCTTATAACTCTGCGAGAGGTATCTATAGTTTCACATATTTGGTAGATGGCGAGCAGTGGTTTGCAACTTACTCAAGTTCTACTGGCAGTGTAAAAAAGCAGTTCAGATTACCTAAAAGTGTCCGTGACTATACGTGGTTTGATGAGAGTACTTTAGCGTATGCAATTGATAATAAAGTTTTTATGAGAAATATAGATGCGCCTAAGTCAGTTAAGTTATGGCGTAATTTACAAGATTATTGTGATACTGAGATCACCAGATTAAGCTATTATGAAGGGGCTTTGGCTTTTGTTTGTGAGCGATAATCGCTATATACTTCTAGTTTGGTGGTATAGCCTGTGTATATGATTTATTTTTAGGTAGGAAAAACATGGTAGTTTTAGTTACAGGTGGTGCGGGATATATTGGCTCGCATACTGTTGTTGAGTTGCTTAATCAAGGCGATGAAGTTGTTGTAGTAGATAATCTAGCGAATTCATCTGCACTGGCACTAAGTCGAGTTAAGGAAATTACTGGCAAAGAGGTCACCTTTTATAGGGGAAGTGTCTTAGACCGTGACTTTTTAGATTCTGTATTTTCAAAACATAGTATTGACCAAGTCATCCATTTCGCGGGTTTAAAAGCTGTGGGCGAGTCAGTCCAAAAGCCGATTGAGTATTATCAAACTAATGTACAAGGCACTTTAACTTTGCTGGATGCTATGAGGCATGCAAATGTGTTTAAACTGGTGTTTAGCTCATCTGCTACTGTGTATGGTGATCCTCAAAGCCTCCCTATTCGAGAAGATTTCCCTGTTGGTGGTACCACCAATCCATATGGTACTTCAAAGCTTATGGCAGAAATGGTTTTGCAAGATGTTGCTAAATCGGATGAGCGGTGGGCGTTTGCTATATTGCGCTATTTTAACCCTGTTGGCGCACATGATTCGGGCTTAATTGGTGAAGACCCAAATGGTATTCCTAATAATTTATTGCCTTATATTGCACAAGTTGCTGTAGGGAAATTAGAGAAATTAGGAGTTTTTGGTAATGACTATGAAACCCATGATGGAACTGGAGTGCGAGACTACATTCACGTTGTTGACCTTGCGGTAGGCCATTTAAAGTCTCTGCAAAAATTAGATAAGAATCATGGTGTACATATTTATAATTTAGGTACAGGTAACGGTTATTCTGTACTGGATATGGTTAAGGCATTTGAATCTGCTTCTAGTGTTCCAATACCTTACGATATTAAGCCGCGCCGTGCTGGAGATATCTCAGCTTGTTATGCTGCGCCGGAAAAAGCGCAACAAGAGCTTGGATGGGTAGCTCAAAAAGGCCTAAGTGATATGATGAGCGACTCTTGGAACTGGCAAAAAAATAACCCTGAGGGATATGTTGATTAATTTGAAGTAATTGCTGGTCAACCCCTTTTGCAATGTCATTGGTCAAATAAGAACTTACTTTCAATAATACTAGGCCCTCAAAACTCGAAAATACTTACGAGGGCTAATATTTGACTTAAAAAAAATTGGTTGTTACATTGTTTTTAATTAAATTATTCATTTAAAGGAGTCAAGAAGTGAAGCTTAGTAAAAAAGAGCTAAAACAGTTATCAGTTGATGATATAAAAGTTATTGCAGGTGGAACTTCAGTTAGTAAGGCGCCGCCTCAGCAAATGGCGAGAATGGTACCTTTACAGCAAGGGTAATCTTCACAGCAAGGGTAATCTTCACAGCAAGGGTAATGCTTTACAGCAAGGATGATAACATTTTGGAGAAAGGTATAGGCGAATATGAATGAAATTCTTGCTTATGTTGACTGGATATTTAGAGCATTGTTTTCATTGGTAGTTCTTTTCTTAATGGTAATTTTCTGGGAAAGAAAGTTCAGCCTATTTTTCGGTGGTAAAAGTAGTTTAAAAACTAAAGCCGATCATACACTCCACTCTTGCTTCCTTACTGCACTTTGCACTGTGGTATTTTTTATCATAGGCAACATACTTTCCGATCACATAATAACTTTACCTATGGAAAAGATTGCACTGCGTCGATTTTTTTACTTTTTAGGTATGGTTAATTTAACTTTTTTCTTTGTCTCTTTATTTTTACTTCATGCCATCAGACAGTGTGGGTTTTCGAGTATCGCAAGGTCTGTATCCTATCTAATGTTCATTGAACTAACTTTGTACTTGATTCAACTGGTAGTTCGTGGGTACTTAGATATTAGCTACAGCTTACTGAATTCATTTGTTGCTGCATCTTTTTTCATATGTAATATCAGTGCTTTTATTATATTAATAAGTTATCCAACTAAATTACTTCTAGATAAAAAGCATTTTGGCCTAGGTAATAGGTAAATATTTTAATGTCTTGGTGTACATGTATTTGTGATTCACCTTAGTTAGTAAAGTCCTTATTAAAGCAGCATTACTACAATGCTATATTTTCTCAGTTTTCAAGCTATGGGGATATTATATGAAAATTTATGGTGGTTTTATTTTTCTACAGAAATGGAAGATGATTTCTCTTCTTATGTTCATTTTAGTAAGAGTTTTTCATATGTAGACACTACAATGAAGAGCCTCATGTGTTAACTGCTAAGCGAAGTTTAATCGGAGAAAGTTGTATTGCCCTTTGTAGTGAACCTCCAAAAGCATTAGATTTATCATTACTTCCGCTTTTACTTTACCGCCAATATTTGTATCCGTTGAAAATACTGTGCTCCAGCGGCTTATGTCGTCACTATAAAGCATGTGCTTTCCTTTCTTCTTATTAATGCTTTTTACTGAAGTTTTTGGATTCACGGTGTATAATTTTGCCCTTGTTTTTTACAAAGACGACAGCGCGATGCGATATGTCTCCGTTTGCTTTCAGTCGTTTTTCTATTGAATATGACGCCATGTTTATTCCCTAAGTTATTGATTCGTCCAACTCATATATGGGGGACTATTGGGGAACTGTGTATCGAATTTGGGGTAATTCAAGGCGATTCGGCATTTCGCCGCTTCTCCGTTGCACCTATGCTGAATTAGAACGCTTGTTTTTAGTTGATTAGAGTCTATCTTTGCTAATTCGCAATCAATCAACACTAGAATTACTTAGCGCTTTGTCCTACCTGTTTTCCCCCACAGTTCATTGCTTTTTGTATACATGTCTAAAAGAACACCTAGGGGAACAGTTTTGCTCTTTCCCTTCAAAAGCTCTTCTTCTAACTCTTCAACACGTTGCCGACCCCATTTATCGGCTATGCTCATTTTGCTGAATGTTTTACTTTCATTGTGTATAATCTTGCCATTAAACTTTGCTCTAACTCGACAATTGTATCGAGTTTCACCGCTTGTAGTCTTGCGTTTTTCTATTGCGTAAAATGCCATTCGAAGCTTTCCTTAAAGGGTACCCGTCCTACTTTTTGGGGGTACCTATGGGGCACCTTACATCGAAAAATAGGCTAAAACAAGCGCAAATCAGGTAAAATAGTTATTATGAAAAACACTGATAAATCAGGCGTTAGCCCACTAAATACAAGCGATTCGGCGTTTCGCCGCTTCTCCGTTGCACCTATGCTGGATTGGACTGATCGTCACTGCCGAACATTTCATCGCAAGCTGAGTAAACATGCTGTGCTATATACTGAAATGATCACCACTGGCGCAATTATCTATGGTAAAGGTGACTATTTAGCGTTTGGCGACCATGAAATGCCAGTTGCACTGCAACTAGGAGGCTCTGATCCAAAAGCTTTGGCTGAGTGTGCTAAACGCGCTCAAGAATATGGCTATAATGAAGTGAATTTAAATGTTGGCTGTCCTTCGGATAGAGTTCAAAACGGCCGATTTGGTGCTTGCTTGATGGCTGAGCCAAACCTTGTAGCGGAATGTGTTGCGGCAATGAAAGCTGAAGTATCTATCCCAGTAACAGTGAAAACACGCATTGGTATCGATGAGCAAGATTCTTATGAGTTTTTAACAGCCTTGATTGAGGCATCCCATCAAGTTGGATGCGATGATTTTATCATTCATGCAAGAAAAGCTTGGTTGCAGGGGTTAAGCCCAAAAGAGAATAGAGAAATTCCACCGCTTGATTACCCTAGGGTTTACAAGTTAAAGCAAGACTATGCGAACCTACATATTAGTATTAATGGTGGAGTTAAGACGCTAGAAGAGTGTCAGCATCATTTGGAACATTTGGATGGTGTAATGGTCGGTCGAGAAGCCTATAGCAATCCTTTCTTACTTTCACAAGTTGATGAAAAGCTGTATGGAGATGCACCATTTACACAGACTCGTCATGAAGTTGTGCGCAGTATGTATGATTATTTTGAGCAAGAGATGACGCGTGGCGCAAACTTCTGGCACATTGCACGTCATATGTTGGGGATATTCCAAAACCAACCAGGTGCACGAGGCTATAGACGTCATTTGTCCGAAAATGGTCACAAGAAAGACGCAGATATTAGCGTCATGGAAAAAGCACTTACGTTTGTGCCTGAGGTTTAATAACTATATATGACCAAAAAAACAATTTTTTGGTCATATTTACCACATTTTAATCATTCACTTTAGTTGTAAGTGCTACACCTTTCATTAAGCTTCTGTTTTTACTAAGTTTAAATATTTGGCATAGAGTTTGGAACATTAGAGTCATCATATGTTATTAAGGAACATGTTATGGCTTTAATCAACCGCATCGAAGATCTAATTAAATCGGAATTTAACACGTTACTCGGTGATGCCTGCTCTAGTGAGCGCTGTTCGCCGAATATCAATAACGCATCTGCGCGTATCCAGGCGCTCATTATCCAATTAAAAAGGGAAGCTTCGTCAGCCCGCAAACAAGTTGTTAACTATGAGGTGGCTATTGCAGACTGGTATGAAAAAGCACAGTATGCTTTAGAAAAGGGGAGAGAGGATTTGGCGAAGGCAGCTTTAGATGAAAAGTATAACTGCCAAAATAAATTATCTTCATTAAAAACGTATCTTGAAAACGTGTCTCAAGCGTTAAATAAATTGGAGCAGGAGCATATTGCTTTGCAGTCAGTCCAGCAGAGCGATACTCAATATGAAAGCCACAGTCACAACATTAAAGAAGAGTGTTTACGTGCACGCCTTAAACTAAAAAAAGCTTTGCATGGATCCGCCTTGCAAGATTTAGCGTCACATATCTCAGAATGGGAAAGAAAGCTCACGTCAACAGAATCTCCACATGGTCACTCATTTAAGAGTCAAGCACATAAAACATTAGATGAATTGAATCGATTGATTCAACATGAAAGCGTCACGTCCATGATGCAGTCTTTAAAGCGAAAAGTTGCTTCAGTATCGTCAAGTAAGCCGTTGTCTCAATAGGAGAAAGCTATGTATTCACGAAAATATGAGAGTACTTTGAGCCCTCGAGGTAGAAAGAAAATTGCGGGTGTTTGCAGTGAAGTTGCAAAACGCATTGACTTACCTGTTTGGTTAGTTCGCTTATTGTTGGTATTGATGGCATTTAAATTTACTTGGCCTTGCATTATTGGCTACTTCATCGGGTGGCTGTGTTTGCCGGATAAAAAGTAGGGGGCGTGATGAAAACAGTGACTTTATTGTTGTGTGCGTTACTCATTGCACTGGTTTTTTCATGGTTATCTGTTCCCTACACTGCGCTGAGCTTATCAGGCTTATTTCATGAGTTAGGTTGGGTCGGTTTGGAGTTGTTTGGCTTTTTGTTGGTGATAGTTTGTGGAATTGCGATTGTGGCATTACTCAGTGTCGGATTACTGGGGGTCGGGTTAGTCATGCTCATTGGGCTAGTATTGGCATTTTTATTTAACTCCGTCATGATCGCAATTCCTTTACTTATGATACTCGCACTGACTTGGTTGGTATTAGAAAAAGCACCTCAGCAGTGATGCGACTTAAAGCTGATGGCTATAATTTACTGTGAATTCAGTGCTCAAGAGCGGTATAATCATCGTATCTAATACTGTTTAATTCAGAATTAAAGGAATCCAGCCATGCGTAAAGCGTTTGCATTTGTATCTCTGTTGTCGTTATCTTTTTTTGGTGTCGCTCATAATCATCAACATGATGGGCATGACCATCATCAACATCACACAGCGCAAGATTCAGCAAGTCTTCAGGTAAATAAAGCGAAAATTCGTGCTTTTTTGCCTGCTGCGAAATCTACAGCCGGTTATATGACGCTTCACAACAGCACTGCTAAGCCAATTACGATTGTAAGCGCTGAAATAGAAGGGCTGGGCCGTGTTGAAATTCATGAGCATATTCACAGCAACGGCATGATGAAAATGCAGCCTGTAAAAGCGCTGACTGTGCCAGATAAAGGACATGTTGAATTTAAACCAGGTGGTTATCACCTAATGGGTTTTGATCCAAAAGTTAAGCTAAAAGTAGGCGAAACCCGTAAACTCACACTATATTTTTCTGGTGGTGAAAAAGTTGAAAGCACTATTAAAGTTGTTTCTTTAAAAGATGAATTTTCCAATGAGTCACACCATCATCATCATTAGGAGCTAGGATGAAAGAATATAAGGGCAAAGTATTTGCCGCACTGGCTGGTATTGTCGCTTTGGGTTATATACTGGCCGTGTATTGGAGCTTTGAGCCTGAACAGTTTGATGTTGTCGAGCGAGCAAAACTGCGCGCGGATGAGCAACAAACAACGTTGGTGACAGGGTATGTTACAACAAATACGTTAATTGAAGTTATGCAAACTTTATTAGACAAGCCGGGTGGTTATTTGTCTAACGATGTACTGCCTCCTAGCGTTTTAATGGATAACATGCCTGCTTGGGAGTTTGGTGTACTGGAATTGTCGAGAGACTTAGCTTTGTCTATGCGCAAAGACTTTAGTCGCTCACAGTCTCAATCTACCGAGCATCCAAGCTTAAAAAAAGCACAACCTAAATTTAATATAAGCTCTACAGCATGGATCTTACCCAGTGCGGAAAGCGAATACCAAGCAGGTATTCGTTTTTTACAAGAGTACCAAGCGCAAATAGCGAATCAAACGCAAGTTGATAGCCAGTTTTATGCACGTGCAGACAACTTGAGAGGCTGGTTAAAAGAGGCTGAAAAGCGCATGGGTAGCCTGAGTCAAAGGCTCAGTGCCAGTGTTGGGCAAGAACGAATAAATACTGACTTAGCAGGAGACGCGAGTGCTGCTCAGGCGACTGCGGGTAAGCAGCAGTCAGTTGTAAAGACATCGTGGTGGAAAATTGATGATGTTTTTTATGAGTCTCGCGGTGCAACATGGGCATTACTGCACTTTTTGAAGGCTGTAGAACATGATTTTTCCGATGTGTTGGAAAAGAAAAATGCCAAAGTGAGCTTGCAGCAAATTATTCGGGAATTAGAAGCCACTCAGGAAACTGTCTGGAGCCCGGTGATTTTGAATGGTAGTGGCTTTGGTTTTGTAGCTAATCACTCATTAGTGATGGCGAATTATATATCTAGAGCAAATGCAGCTCTAATAGAACTCAGTGAACTTTTAGCGCAAGGATAAAAAAATGAAAAAGTATTGTTTAGCGGCAGCGTTGTCTCTGGCTTGCCTTACACCTGCAGCACATGCTGATACTTTATTAGGTTTATACATAGGAGCCGAAGGGTGGCAAAATGATCCTGAAGGTAGCTTTGCAGAAAAAGGTAATCTTCAGTCATTTGATTTTGAAGATGAGACATTTTCAAGCTTTTACGCTGCACTTGAACACCCGGTTCCACTAGTACCTAATGTTAAACTGAAATACACTGAGCTTGAGCTGGTGGGTAGTACAACTTTAACGGATACGTTTGAGTTTGGTGATAGCAATTTCACAGTCGGTACACAAGCGAATACTGTTGCTGATTTAAATCACATTGATTACATTTTTTACTACGAGTTATTTGATAACGATCTCGTTTCTTTTGATTTTGGTATTAATGCCAAGCAATTTGATGCAGATGTAGTTGTTACTGGTGATGTTAACGGCTCTCAAGTAACTGAAACTGTTGATTTCTCAGGTTTCGTACCATTGGGTTATCTACGAGCAGAAGTAGGACTACCGTTAACCGGACTGAGCGTGTTTGCTGAAGGCAGCTTGCTGGCGATTGATGACAGCAAAATCCAAGATTATCAAATTGGTGTTGCTTGGGAATTTATTGATAACTTAGCCGTAGATGTTGCAGTTAGAGCTGGGTATCGTTCTCTAGTGCTAGAGCTAGATGATATCGATGACTTCGACTCTGATATCGACGCGTCAGGTCCATTTGCGGGCTTACAAGTGCATTTCTAATCCACTTAGCAGCGTACACTGTTTTTTGAATAGCCCTGTAGCGATAATGCGCTGCAGGGCTATTTTGTTTTATGCGCTACTCAAAGGTGAGCGTAAACTCGTCCTCTAAAGTTTTGTTGAGTAGTTGACGGTATGTTTTATTGACAGGTGTATTGATAAGTTTTTTAAGCTCATCCCCCGTTTGTGTGAGTTTATAGTAACTCAAGACCAATTCATTGCTTTTAGCTTCAAAGTTCACTTTTTGGTTTTGATAAACGAGAGTGAGTGACTGACCTTTTTGCAAACTGGATGACTCGATTTCTTGGCGATACATCAGATTGATATCCATCAATGTAAGGATATGCGGGAAGCTTAAACCTGCTTGTGCTAAATTAATTGTTTCGGTACTGCCTTTTCTCAACAAATCTAGTAACGAAGGTTTTTTATAGTACCCAAGAATAATTAGGTAGCTGTCTTCTTTTTCCAAATACCCACACAGTGAGGCACACTTTTGCAGGGCTTCTGCTTCTCGCTGTGTCATTAACTTGAGCGTTTGCAGGCTTTTAATTGAAAATGTTCCCGGTGCAATGGACTCGCCAACAAGTATTTTTGCCCATAGTTTTTGCATTGTTTGATTGGCAATATCTTCAGCTAACGAAATAAAATGTTCTAGCCAATCTGGATCCGGTCTTCCGCGGCTCGTCACATCAGGACAAAGAGATAAAGACATACCCATTACGGCTTCAATATTTTGTTGACGCTGTATTTTTTGAAGTTGCTGCCTTTTTAGGGCTCTTTTGAGGGTGCCGTGCTCACTTTTGACAAAAAAGTTATTTTGCTGATTGAGGCCAGAAGCAAAACGTCCATTTGTGACAGTAGGCTTTGCATGCTTTATCATGGCATAGCCCAGCTTTTCTTCTATGAGCAAAGCTAAACTTGAGCGGGCTTGGGCACTTTTAATCGTCATTATTATCTTGACCCATTGTTTGTAATTGAAGTTGAGAGTTCATTTCATTGATGGCTGTTTGAACTATTTTTTCTAAATAATGCTTGGTAAGTAATGCATTCAAGCCACCAATAATGGGAGAAAGTACTTCCCCGTGGATCACTATCGAGATGAACTGTGTATTCGGTTGAAAATATATACGCATCTTCGCTTGATGTTCTTCATGAAACCGTAAGTGGTATTGCATTTCCAGATCTTTCTTTTCTACCAATGTTGCGTCAACTCTGCCGCCAGAGTGATTAAAAGCAACAAACCCACCTACTTTTTCTTCATTTTGCATCGAGAGTAATTGTATCTTACTTGACTCTAATACATTGATTGCCTGCACCCAATTTTTTGTGGATAGCATGAATTTTATAGCTTGGGGGTGATCTTGAGCAATCCGCTCAGTGACTGTAATTCGGTAGGTTGTGGGTAGTATGTTGACGACGATGAGGCTGATCAGCACACTAAAAGTGATGGCTTTTAAGATTGTTTGAATTACCTGCACTTGATCTCCCTCGACGTTTTATTTGCGTCTTAACTGAGCGCAAGTATTTGAACATCGTCTATAATATTACTTGGGTGTTAATGAATGTAGAACACGATAGTAAAAACCTATCATATTTTATAAGATGAAATATAGAAAAAGCTGCTCTTGCAGAATTGATGTGGTTAAGCATAAGGTGGATGATGGCGTCTGAGCAAGAAGATTTTTTGTTTGCAGATCAAGAGGTTTCCAGTGATACCCAAGAAGATGAAAAGGGCTTTTGGGACGTTTTGGTTGTGGACGATGATCCTGAAATACATTCTGTGACAAAGCTCGCTTTGTCTGGGGTTGAATTTTGGGGAAAAACGTTACGTTTTCATCATGCCTATTCAGGAAAAGAAGCCGTTGCCTCGTTAAAGAACCTGTCTGAAGTATGTGTTTTATTACTTGATGTTGTCATGGAGAGTGATGATGCAGGCTTGAACGTGGTTAAACAAGTTCGTGAAGAGATAGGTAATCATGCGGTGCGGATCATATTACGTACTGGCCAACCTGGGTATGCACCAGAAGAGAAGGTGATCAGAGAGTACGACATTAATGATTATAAAATGAAGACTGAGCTTACCCGAGGTAAGCTGGTGACATCATTGATGACCGCAATTCGTTCTTATCAGCAAATTTGCGAACTAGAACAGCAAAGCGTGGCTTTGGCAAACATATTAGATGCCTCACAGGCTATCCTTGGCCACACAGATATGGTTTCTTTTGGCAAGGCAGTGGTTCAGCAGTTAGCGAAGATCATCGGCGCCCATGAAAGCGGGCTGGTGGCAGGGATCACCAATGGATCTCGCGTCATTATTTTTGGTGGTACAGAACACTACGAAGAATTTATCGGGCAAGGGCTTGAGCAGCTCGATAACGGCAGAGTAATTATGCAAGTGCAAAACTGCTTTGACCGTGAAGTGCACCAACATACAGGCCACGATATTACGTTTTTATTAGAAGGAAAAAGCAGAAAAGCAGCAATTTTTGTTGAGATTGAACAGTCACCGTCGGCTTCTCAGCTGCAATTTGCTGAGATATTTTTGACCAATGTAGGTGTGGGCGTTGACAACATAAAGTTGATCAATGAGTTGCGAGATGTCGCATATAAAGATGCACTTACACGTTTACCCAACAGGGCTCATTTTGTTGATCTCATTGCACAGTTTTATCAACCAGGCAGTGATGATTTAGTGTTTGTGCTGCTGGATATTGCACAGTTTTCTGATATCAACAATGGCTTGGGTCAGGAAGTGGGTAACTTGCTATTGCTTGCGGTGAAAGAACGACTTTGCCTTGAGTTTCCACAAAGTCAGTTATTATCACGTATTGGTGCCGATGTATTTGGCTTATTATTACCAAGTCAGTTGTTTGATGAGCAGGGCTTTGTAGATACCATCACTGTGCCTTATCAAGTGGGTGAGCATGTATTAACCATGCATTTTCATATTGGTGTTTGCCATCAAGCAGACTTTCATCATCTAGGCCTAGAAACACTTAAGTTAGCCTATATAGCGCTGAATCAAGCAAAACAAGCGAATAAGATTTTAGACTGGTACACGCCAGACTTAGAAGAAAAAATGGCATGGCGACTTGGTTTGATCCGCCAACTTAGGCAAGACTTTGAAATGAACAAGCTAGAAGTCTGGTATCAGCCACAGTTTAGTTTAGAGACCAATACAGTGATTGGCTGCGAGGCTTTGTTACGTTGGCCTTCAGGTAACGGCGACTATATTTCTCCAGGCATTTTTGTTCCACTTGCAGAGGACTCTGGACTTATTGTCGATATAGGCCAGTGGGTACTAGAGCAAGCATGTAAGTTACAGCATCAGCTGAGTGCCCAGAACATTGATATTAGCGTGGCGGTGAACGTGTCAGTGCCACAATTCAAAGTGAATAACTACGCTGAGCAAGTAAAAGAGACGATCACCCACTACCAAGTCTCCCCTGAAAAAATAGAATTAGAAGTGACAGAAAGCGTAGTCATGGATGAAGTTAAAACGGTGATTGAGACGTTAGGAGAATTAAAGTCTTTTGGTGTTGAAGTGGCTATTGATGATTTTGGTACGGGGTTTTCATCACTAAGTTATTTACAACAGCTGCCGCTTGCACGCTTAAAAATTGATCGTGCATTTGTTAAAGATATTCCTGATTCAGATAGCGGAGCAATTGCGGACCTGGTAATTTCATTAGGCCGTCATTTGGGTTTGAAAACGATTGCTGAAGGGGTGGAAACGCAGCAACAAGCTGACGTGCTTAAAAAGTTGGGTTGTGATGAAGTACAGGGTTTTTTATTGGCAAAGCCCATGCCTAAAGATGAGTTATTAGTGTTTTTAAATGCCACTGACAGCGATAAATGAATAGCATAAAGTAAATCTTGTTTATGCCTCTAATACACAGATAGCTGTCTCGCATTCCCACCGAAAAAGATGATAACTTTGCCAAAATCGTAATTTTATTCCTTTTTTTAATTTATATTAGATTAATAATTACAGTGATTTAGGTTTTTTAGCTCATACTTTCACCATCTATAGTACGGTATAGCGTGCCGCTGAGGTATAATAGTAACCTTGCAAATTATTTGAGCCGTCACTCTATGAATACATCAAAGGTCTCCGGGTTAAAAGCGGAACGTTCGCTTTTCTCATATCCTAAATACTGGGCTGAATGCTTTGGCCCAGCCCCATTTTTACCAACTTGCCGTGCTGAAATGGATGCTTTAGGGTGGGACAGTTGTGACATCATCATTGTTACAGGTGACGCATATGTCGATCATCCAAGCTTTGGTATGGCGGTAATTGGTCGAGTACTAGAAGCACAGGGATTCAGAGTAGGTATTATTGCACAGCCGGATTGGTCCGATAAAACAGCCTTCGAGTCACTGGGTAAGCCAAACCTATTTTTTGGTGTGACGGCTGGCAATATGGACTCTATGATCAATCGTTATACTGCAGAGAAGCGGATCCGCCATGATGATGCTTATACACCTGGCAATATCGGTGGTAAGCGTCCTGATAGAGCCGTGGTTGTGTATAGCCAACGCTGCCGTGAGGCATATAAAGATGTACCAGTTGTGATTGGTGGTATTGAGGCCAGCTTACGCCGTATTGCACATTATGATTACTGGCAAGAAAAAGTGCGCCGCAGTGTTATCTTTGATGCCAAAGCGGATATCTTGATTTACGGTAATGCTGAGCGCCCACTGGTCGAAGTGGCACATCGTATTGCCAATGGCGAGACCATTGACACAATTCAAGATGTGCGAGGCACCGCGGTTATTCGTAAGACGCCAATTGAAGGTTGGCGAGGCAGTGATTCAACTGCCATCGATAAAGTAGGTAAGATTGACCCTATTCCAAATCCATATGGTGCTGATGATATGGGGTGTAGCAAGTCCGAATTTGCCAAAGCGGGTATCGATTTAAAAAGTGAGGCGGCAAAGCCTATTACGATTCAGCCGCCAAGGTTGAAGCCGTGGGAAAAGGTATATGTAAAGCTGCCGGCTTTTGAGCAAGTGAGTGTGAATAAGCCATTATATGCCCATGCTTCGCGTATCTTGCACCAAGAAACAAACCCAGGGTGTGCCAGAGCGCTATTCCAACGTCATGGCGATCGCTCAGTCTGGGTAAACCCACCTGCATTTCCGCTAGAGACGGAAGAGATGGATCATGTATTTGGACTGCCTTATCAACGTATTCCACACCCTGCTTATGGCGATGACAAGATCCCAGCCTATGACATGATCAAAACCTCAGTCAACATTATGCGGGGCTGCTTTGGGGGCTGTAGTTTCTGCTCTATCACTGAGCATGAAGGTCGAATTATTCAAAGCCGCTCAGAAGAGTCTATCATCGAAGAGATAGAACAGATCAGAGATAAAGTACCGGGCTTTACTGGGGTAATTTCTGACTTAGGCGGCCCGACAGCAAACATGTATAAATTGCGTTGTAAGAGTAAAAAAGCGGAAAGTACCTGTCGTCGTCTATCGTGTGTGTACCCTGATATTTGTAAGCACATGGACACAGATCACACCCCGACAATAGAACTGTATCGCAAAGCACGAGATGTTGAAGGGGTTAAAAAGATCTTGATAGCTTCAGGCGTTCGCTACGACTTGGCGATTGAAGATCCGCGTTATGTCAAAGAGTTGGTATCTCACCATGTTGGTGGCTACTTAAAAATTGCACCTGAGCATACTGAAAGTGGCCCGTTGTCGAAGATGATGAAGCCTGGTATGGGCACCTATGATAAGTTCAAAGAGTTATTTGATAAGTACTCAAAAGAGGCAGGCAAAAAGCAATATTTGATACCTTACTTTATTTCAGCGCATCCAGGCACAACGGATGAAGATATGGTGAATATGGCGCTGTGGTTGAAAGCACATGACTTTAAGTTAGATCAGGTACAAAATTTTTATCCATCGCCTATGGCCAATGCAACCACGATTTACCACACTGAAATGAACTCGTTGCGCAACATCAAAAACAATCATGAGGAAGTGCCGGTACCAAAAGGCGCGCGTCAGCGTCGTCTGCACAAAGCCATTTTACGTTATCATGACCCTGCGGGCTGGCCACAGATCCGTGAAGCGCTGAAAAACATGGGTAAAGCACACTTAATCGGTCGAGGACCTGAGTGCTTGGTGCCTGATGAAAACACGCGAGGTAGACAAGCGGGCTCAGGGCAAAAGCGCGGCAATAAAGCACTGACAAAGCACACTGGGTTTAGCCAGTTCAATCAAGCGAATACGAAACCTAGAGTCGGTAAAAATAAACGCAAGCCGAACAAGAGTAAGCCAACACATCATTAAAATAAAAAAGCCGCTCAGTGCGGCTTTTTTTTATGACGTTGTGCCGTCCTAATTAGCATTGATATCACAACTAGACGGTATCAATCTTCAGGGCGATAGGCTTTGCCTGATGTGATCCACTCAGGTGCAGGCATACCACGTAAGTAGTGGTCAAAGTACTCCATCATGCGCACGGAGAAATCCACTTGATTTGGGAACTGTTTCAAGTGATGTGGTTCACCTTCATATTGTAAGAAGATGGCGTCTTTATTATGGCGTCGCAGTGCTAAGTAGTATTGGATACCTTCTTGCCATGGTACCGCGCCATCTTTGTCTCCAAACATCAGTAGAATCGGCGTATTTACCTTATCTGCAAAAAATACCGGCGAGTTCTCAATGTATAGCTCAGGCGCTTCCGTCAACGTTTTACCAATTCGACTTTGTCCTGTTTCATACTGGAATTGACGAGCAAGGCCTGACTTTAAACGTATGCCGCTATATGCAGAAGTCATGTTGGATACAGGTGCACCAGACACGACGGCTTTGAACATATCTGTTTGTGTCACAGCATAAGCGCTTTGATAGCCGGCCCAAGAGTGACCTTGTAAACCAATTTTATCTTTGTCAGCAACGCCCATATCAATCAGCTTTTGCGTTGCATTGATCAAGGTTTGTGTTGATGATGGTCCCGGCTTGCCAATTTCAAAGCGAATATCTGGTAAAAATACTGCGTAACCGTTGGACGTGAACATTGGGAAATTAGGTCTGTGGTTGAGTTCCATTTTAGGGAAGTCATACATGCGTTGACTCATGTATCGATAGAAATAAATAACCACAGGGAGTTTTTGACCAGGTTTATAATCAGCAGGCTTGATAAGCACACCTTGCAGGTTTTCGCCATTGTAGCCTTTGTATTGGACTAGCTCAGGTTTTTGACCCCAAGCAAATTTACTCACTTGTGGGTTAAGATTTGTAATTTGTTGAGCTTGTGTGAATTGACTATCTGTTTGCCAATAATCAGGGAACTGGTGATAGCTTTGCTGAGTGAAAATCAGCTTATCAGCATGCTTTGCTTTTTTCACCAGATCAAAGCGGGTTTTCCCTTCTAGTACGGTTTCTAGTTTACCGGTTTTAAGACTTAGTTTAGCAACATGTGTTTGCTTATTTTGTAAGTTATGGGCAGATAAGAAGAGCGTATCGTCTTTTGCAAAGCCGACCTGTTTTTTATCTAGTTTGATCACACGATAGCGAGTGTTGGTTTCTTTTCCTGACGTTAAGCGCTTAGCTTTGCCTGTCGCGCTATCAAAAGCCCAGATATCGTATTTACTGTATGCATATAAGGTGCTGCCATCTTGTTGCCATCCAGCAAAGCCATAACCCGGATTTGGTTCTGGGTAATCATGCTGGTCATCCGCGAAAATCGCTTGACGAACAGCTTGGCTGACCGCGTTTTCCTTTTGTTGATGTAAGTCTTTTAGCCAAATTTGGTCGTTAAGAAAATAAGCAGCATGTCGTCCTGTTGGAGACAGTGAAGGCAAGTTTGGCGAGTCTTTAACGATATAGCCTTTTGCACCCGTACTGACTTTGACCGCATAGTAATCGGCATAAAAGCCCTTATACATGATTTTTTCTAGGTAAGGCTGGTCATTTTTACCTAGCAAGAAATCGGCTTCTGTATTGAGGGTGACATCGCGCACCGTTTCATCAGCCAGCTGAACAACCTTTTGCGACTCTATATGATATACCGCTTGGTACTGGCGCTCTCGGTTGGTTTTTTTCCACGTATTTTGCTCGCGGGTCTTAATTTCAGGGTCATTGTTGTGCCAAATTTGCAGCCCAGATTGTTGGCGAATGGTATTAAAGTCTCTCAAAGAAGCGCTATCATCATATTTGAGTTCTCCCAACTTATCGCTCAGCAGTGGGCGATTTTCAAAATAGAGTCGTTCACCTTGCTCTGACCATTCGAGGTTTGCCGTTTTTGAACTATACCAGCCAGCTGGATTTTCTATGGTATTTAGTTTGTCTGTGTTGGCGTCCCAAAGCGTCACTTCGTAGCTGCGACGTCGTTTATCTTCGTTAACATAGTTACCAAGATTGAATGCTACAATGCTTGAATACGGATGCCATGCTATGGCACTGACGGTAACGCCTGGCTCACTAAATAAAGGACTGGTTGTGTTATTGGTTAAGTCTAGATACTGAACTTGATTATTGGCACCAGTTTCATCATGTTGACTGAATAGCACACCATATTCGGCAGGGCTTAGGCCATAGTTAACGACATTATCAAAGCGTTGCATTTGGCTTGTTGATAAATCGACAACTACCAATGTCAGTGGCTTATCTTTTTTATCTGCGGTGATTTTAGGGGCACCAGCGCTTTGCGCTGTGCTATTTGACTCTGCTTTTTTATCTTCGCGATAGGCTAACCAGCGGCCATCATCACTGAGTTGATAGTCTTTGACTTGTTCGAAGTATTGTTGTTTTCCTGTTTGCGTGTTTACAAGTACCAGATTGCTTTTTAATGCTTTTTTTTCTTTTTTACTGGCAGTTTCCAACGCAAGCAAAGTCGGAGTTTGAATAAACGCAGCCCAAGTAGCCGATTTATTCAAATGTGCTTTTGTACCACGTTCAACAGTCGCGAGCAGCTTATTCGTAGCTAGGTTATATACTTGTCCCTGTGCATTTCCTCGATAAGGCTTTGCACTGAATACGAGCACTTTGCCATCTTCAGCTAATTGTGTGCCTTGGGCATATTTGAAGTCAAAAACATCGGAGAATTCGAGTTGGGCTTTGTTGGCCATTACTTGACCAGAAAACAAAGCCGCTGCGATAAGCGAATAAGTATACTTCATGATTCTGTCTATTTTATTTATTGAGTGTGTCTTTGTAACACTTTTAATGCTTAAACAAAATCATGGTGCGTTATGTGGAAGTGAAAAAGCGTTAGAAGCGGTTGGGTACCGCTTCTAGTTACAACCAAATACGTTGTAGTTCTTGCCAATGATTGGTGAAAGTTGCAGTGGGTTTGGCTTTAAAATCACTGCGAACGAATTGATTCATTTTGCCTTCAACATGCGCTAAAAATAAATTGGCGAGTGCCGCTTCATCACTGTTAAATGCTTTGCCTTCTCTGAGCTTTCTTTCTCTTAATACTTGCTTGAATTGTGTTTCAAGTTTTTCGAATAGGCTTTGCACACGCTCTCTTAAACGTTCCTGCTCACCTTGCAGTGCATCACCGGTTAAAATACGTGTGATACCGGGGTTTTTCTCAGAGAAGGTCAGCAGTAAGTGAAGAATGTTATAAATGCGACTTTGCGTATCTTTTTCATTTTCTAAGATGATATTGATCCGCGAAAGTAGCGTGTCTTCTATAAATTCAATTAACCCTTCAAACATTCTCGCTTTGCTTGGAAAATGACGGTATAAAGCGGCTTCAGAAACGCCTACTTCCGCTGCGAGCTTGGCAGTTGTGATCCTTTGACCTGGGCTAGTTTCAAGCATTTGCGCAAGAGATTGAAGAATTTGCTCTTTGCGATTACTGCGTTTAGTCGCTGGCATGAACTTTCCTTTAATAATTATCGTTATTATGGTCTGTATGGTGTATTTTTATTAGGTCCATACTCGATAAAGACCTATGTTAATGTTTTATTCAGCTTCTTTCCAGCCTTTTAACACTAGGTCAACTAAGTTTACTTGCAATTGCTTTAATGACAGTAAGTGCTAACTCTGTTTTGCTAGATGTTGGTAAGGTACGTTGCTCATTTGCCCAAAATAAGGTTAAAGCATTGTTATCTGAGTTAAAACCAAGACCTTCTTGTGAAACATCATTGGCACAAATCATATCTAGGTTTTTATTTTTCAATTTTCCCTGCGCGTATTGTTGGATATCTTGTGTTTCAGCCGCAAAACCAACAGTATAAGGGCGTTTATCCTGTAAAGCCGCCACCGACGCGATAATATCAGGGTTCTTGACTAGGGTAAGTGTCATTTCATCGCCTTGCTTTTTGATTTTTTGCTCAGCAATGTCTGCAGCGCGGTAATCTGCAACGGCGGCACACCCAATGAAGATATCTGACAGCGGTGCTAGTTTGAGCGCAGCGTCATGCATTTCAGTGGCACTGCTAACAGCAGTGAGATTAATATCTTGTAGTGCTGTGATATTAACGGGCCCTGAAATTAAATTGACCGTGGCGCCCAGTGCATGTGCAGCCTGTGCTAAGGCATAGCCCATCTTACCTGAACTATGATTAGTGATATAACGCACGGGATCGAGTGCTTCACGCGTGGGCCCTGCCGTAATGGTTACGGTGCGGCCCTCGAGTAGTTTTGGTACTGGATTGAGTGCTGTAATGCAGTGTGCTAGCAGCTCCATAGGTTCCAGCATTCGTCCTTTACCAACATCACCACATGCTTGCTCTCCACTGCCTGGGCCCCATATAGCCACGCCATAAGTTGATAAGGTTGTTAAGTTTTTTTGTGTCGCTGGGTGTGCATACATTTGCTGGTTCATTGCTGGCGCAATCGCGACTTTAGCAGGCGTAGCAAGCACTAAAGTTGTCAGCAGATCATCAGCAATGCCATTGGCCATCTTAGCGATTGTATTACATGTCGCAGGTGCGATTAATATCAAATCAGCCCATTTGGCAAACTCAATATGCCCCATTGCGGCTTCAGCTTGTGGGTCGAGTAAGGAGTCTGATACGGGCTCACCGGAAACAGCTTGCATGGTTAACGGAGTAATAAAGTGCTTTGCAGAGTCTGTCATCACCACTTTAACTTCGCAATGCTGCTCTTTTAAACGTCTTACAAGTTCTGCGCATTTATATGCAGCGATGCCACCGCTTATTCCCAATACTATTTTTTTGCCAGCTAAGTTCATTTTTACATTTCCACAGCTTAAACTGGGCTAAAGATATCACAGCCGTTAGGTTGTTTTGAATCATACAGTGCATTACTGCGCAAATAAGCTAACTTTGGGCGTTTTTTTTATCAGCTGGCGTGTTAAATAGAGAGCGAAGACTAAGGAATGAGCATCGTTATAAGGAGAGAACATGCAGCTTACCCAATTACCCAAACATATCAGACCAAGGGAGAAATTGCTGAATGAGGGGCCTAATGCGCTCAGTGATGCCGAGCTTTTGGCTATTTTTCTGCGCACCGGTGTAAGTGGCATGAATGCGATTGAACTCGCAGATTCTTTATTGCAACAATGTGAGTCACTGCAGCGTTTATTTAATGCTTCGCAGGCTGAATTTGTCGCGCTAAAAGGAGTGGGGGAGGCTAAATATGTACAATTTCAGGCAGTTTTGGAGCTTTGCAAGCGATATTTAAAAGAAGGATGCAAGCGCGAATATAAGTTTGAAAGCCCGACCATGGTCCACAATTATTTGAGTATTCAATTAAAGGGCTTAGAGCATGAGGTCTTTATGGTGTTATATCTGGATAGCCAGCATCAACTCATTAATGATGAAATACTGTTTCGAGGTACGATTAATTCTGCTTCAGTGTATCCAAGAGAGGTGGTTAAAGCTGCGTTAAGACACAATGCCGCAGCAATTATTTTTGCCCATAATCACCCATCAGGTGTGAGTGAACCAAGCCGTGCAGATAAAATTTTGACAGAGAAACTACAAAAAGCTTTAGCATTAATGGATATCAAAGTCTTAGATCACATCATTGTAGCGGGAAATCGCTGTGTTTCATTTGCCGATATGGGCCTACTATGAGCTTTTATTGAGCATTTTTGTGTCGCAAACCGTTATTTCGCTTAAATTTTATAAAATAGTTTAATTTAAATGCAGTTTTTACTTTCCACAGGGGCCTATGATCATTATAATTGGCCGCTATCAAATTTTACCCATGAGCTGACTAGGATACCATCAGGTCCTTGATCTCTGCCTGCAGATGCTGTATAAAGAGCGCCCTTTGTTTTTACCCGGGGCACACCAGTGTAAGGCCTAAGGGGAAATTAAGCTCGAGCGAAGTTATTGGAGATACATAGACATGTCTAAAGTCTGTCAAGTTACAGGTAAGCGCCCGGTTGTTGGTAACAACCGTTCACACGCGCGCAACGCAACTAAGCGTCGTTTCCTACCTAACCTACAAACACACCGTTTCTGGGTTGAAAGTGAAAAGCGTTTCGTTACTCTACGTACTACTACTAAAGGTATGCGTATTATTGATAAAAAAGGCATCGACGCGGTATTAGTAGATATCCGTGCTCGCGGCGAAAAAGTATAAGGAGCTAAATCATGCGTGATAAGATCCGTTTAGTTTCAACTGCTGGTACTGGTTATTTCTACACTACCGACAAGAACAAGCGTAACATGCCTGAAAAAATGGAGATCAAAAAGTACGATCCTAAAGTACGTAAGCACGTGATCTTCAAAGAAGCAAAAATCAAGTAATTTTTGCTTTAAGATTTGAAAAACCCAGTCTTGTACTGGGTTTTTTGTTGCCTGAATTTTAATCTTTCTGAAGATGAGTCAAAGTGTGAGGGCGTGTATATCACCTTGCATAGGCTTTATCTCAATATATGTAATAGCATCATCATTGATAGTGTATTGATGAATAAAACCATCAGGCTGTGCGAATACACGTTGTTGCTGTTTTGTTTCGATGTTGTAGCGCCAAATACCATCATCCGGTTTATAGTAATAAATATTGCCAGCTAATATTCGCCAATTGAGCCAGTTGATGTTGCTCACATGAGGGATCAATAGCAGTTCTTTACCTTTGTCTATTGTCCAAATCCCACTGACGTGTCGTTTTGTGTAGTAAAGTTGGTTTTGATAATAATATCCGCTATATCCTCCGTTATTTGTAAGTTGTGTATGACTCTGTTTTTTTCGGTCGAATAACCACAGTTGCCACTCTCCTTGCTTATTACTGCCATAAATGATTTGCTCACCGTTATCATGATAGTTCGCCACATATGCCTTGTGTTTAGGGTCAATGACTTGCTTTAAGTCGTGTGTGTTTAAATTAAGTTCAAGCAAGGCACCTTGTTTTTCAAATAGAATCGTCTCTGTTACTGGGTGTGGTTGGTAACGTTTAAAGCCAAACTCAAAAGGCAGAGCAAGTTTTGTTGCTTGGTTATTTCTTATTATCCATAGGTCATGTTGTTGCTCTGTATTAGACACATAAATTAAGTGCCCTTCGTTAGTGCGCTGTGGTAATCGGTTGAGCGCGGCATTGTCAAATAATGACTGGCTTTGCTTGCGTTTGATATGAAACGCTTTCACTTCGGAGCTGACATGGTACTGGCTGTGTATCAGTAGATCCTTTTCTTTAACTTGTGTGATGGCCAAAGATTCAATTGGATAGCTGGTATTTTTGATTCTTTCTATCTGACTGGTATCAATATCAAGTTGATATAGAGAGTGTTGTTCGCTGAAGTAGAGTGCGTCTTCACCAAAGCCCATTGCCGTGATTGCTCCTGCAAACTTTGTCATTTGTATTGTTTTTAACGACTCGCTATTTACAAGGTGAATTTCTGTGAGATCGGGCGCTAGGTAGCGAGCGTACGCAAAGAGCTCTTTTTTTGGGTGTGCAGCTAACAAATAGTCACCTTTCATATCATGATGTTCCGCTGGCAATGAGGCTTGAATGAGCTTTTGACTATTTAGTAAAAACTTAAATATGGTAAATGGACTGGCATTATTTTCCCGGGCTCGTATAAATATTGCTTTGTTATCATGCTGCCAAGCAAGCTTTGGGTTAGCCATATTGCTACAGTCAAAAATATCGACATCAGTTAAGGCATTTACTGTGTGTAATTTAACACTGCATTGCCCCTCTTGCTGAATAACAAAAGCGATGTACTGGCCATCAGCACTCATACTGTGCGATTGGAGTTGTCCTGTTGTAGTGGGTAATAAATGAGTCTGTTGTGTATTTAAATCTTTTAAATATAGGAGCTGGGTACTGTCCGTATGGTTGGTGTTTAGATAAGTGATCTTGCCATTAAAAGAGGCGCTGACTCTTGTCTCTATACCAGCATGGGCAGTGAGCCGCTCTAATTGCAAAGGTGATAGGGTTAGATCATGTCCGCTTAATGGCCATCGAATGGCGTAAAATACGATGGCGATAAAAACGAGTAGACAAATTGAGAACAAAACGACTTGATTGAGTATCTGTTTTTTTTGTGAGACTGATGTTGTTACATCTGCACTAAACACATAGCCGATTTTAGGTTTGGTTTGAATAATGCTGGAATTGGGCTGGAGAGTTTCTAAGTGCTGGCGAAGTTTTGATATGGCTTTGTTAATCGCACTATCTGATACAATACGACCGTCCCAAGCTAAATCTATGAGTGTATCTCGCGTTAGGATTACGTGGTTATTGGCAATGAAGACAGACAGCAATTGAAATGATTTAGCTTCTAAATATACTTGTTCATTGGCTACTGACAAAGTCCTTTGCTGCGTATCAAAGGTAATTCCATTGATGATGTATTTCATTTTTATTATTGATTTTTTTAGATATTTTTTTGGTAAGAAAAAGCTCTTAACTTAGTTTTACTCAGGTTATGACTTCAATGTATCAGCTTCATTATATTCAAGGCAACGAAAATTGGAGCTGTGATTATGAGAGTACAACTAGGTCTTTTTTTAATTATTTTCTTGCTACAAGCGTGTAGTGGCGGTCAGAGTGAGGGGACTAAAACAAGCCCCATAAAGAATACTGAGACCTCAGCCACTGACAAATCATCCATGCGACTGTCTTTGTCTGGTCAACATTATATTGTCGCTTTTCCTCAAGGGGGTATCGACCCCGCTCGAGCATATAAGTTACTACTTGTCTTTCATGGCTCGGGCCAAAGTGAGCAGGGCATGCAGGCAATGACTCAATTAGAAACATTGAGTGATGAATATATAGTTGTGTATCCGAAATCGCAGGAAGTTGAATGGGACGAAGGGTGTGGCTGTAATATCGCGTCACGATTGGGGGCAAAGGATGTCAACTTTGTTGTTCAGTTAGTTGAAAAAATGCATCGTGATTATAATTTACTCGAAGGGGAAAATTACGCAGTAGGATACTCACAAGGCGGATTATTTAGCCAAAATATGCTGTGCAAGCACAGTGAGATTTTTAAGGCTATTGTCAGTGTGGGTGCCCCCATGTCAGCGCAATTAGGACGTACTTGCCAGATCTCAGAACCCACCCATTACATGTTGGTTCAAGGCACTGCCGATAAGGTATTACCTTATACTGGCTATGTAGATAACAACTTTCCTTTGCTGTCTGCACCTGAGGCTATCGAAGTCATTGCTGAGCAAAATGGACTCGATCTAGATTACACTGAGGATCAATACAATACGTCGGTCACTGAACGCGTTTATCAGTCTGAGCAAGGTGTGACGAATAAATTGATCTCTATTCAAGGTGGGGGGCATCAATGGTCATTTTCACACTATGATACCGCAAAGGAAATCTTAGGCTTTTTTACAGAGCATAGCCAATATCCAATAATGGAAGGATCGGCTTTATATACTGTTGACTCAAAAAGGTATCATGTTAGAAGTTTAGGTGATGACACAGCGGCTGGAGATATCGTGATCTTACCTGGCGCTAATCGATTTTTTCACAGTGATTCTGCATGGGCTGCTTTAATTCAGCCTTTGTTGGCAAAGCACAGTCGAGTACATGTAATTGATAGGCTTGGGAGTGCTTGGAGTAGCTCAGGTGATACACCTTCACAGGCTAATTTTGCCGCTGATTTACCAGATTTATTGGCACTACTTGAGATAGAAAAAGTTACACTGCTATCATTTGCGAATGCAAATTTAACGACTTTAATGTATTTAGCCAAGCCCAACCCAGATATTGATATTAACGGGGTTGTCTGGGTCGACCCTGATGTCATTATGGCGCATTCAATCCAACTATATCAGAGTGGTCCTGTTGCAGAGCTTAGAGCATACCCTGAGATATTCTTAGAGTATGTAGCAGCAGGTAATTGGAGCGACAAGAGCAAGGAGAGAATAGCCATAGAGCGAGCTGAGATCGAGTCACTTATCCCTAATATTTATCAAGAAGATATGGATTGGTCCTATTATGATTTGGTGGCAAATCAGCGTACCGATATTGATAAACAAGTGACTCGTATAAAGGAAATGATGAGCTATCATGATGATTTAGAAACGGTCAGTCATTTGAACCTAACATTGAGTGTGCCTGTGAGTATCGTAGATGGTGATTTTGAGCGTCATGATATAGCACTTGCTTCAGAGGACGACAGACCAGCTTTGATAAAATGGCAAGAAGAGGGGAGTTTTTGGAGCCAGTCTTTGGCTAATGACACTGGCGGCCATTATTACCCTTTACAGAATTCCAGCCATCAACTTTTCTTTGAACACCCTGATACGGTGATTGATGCGGTTTTAGTTTTTCATCAAGCCCAGTAGTTATAAATGCGTGGGCATGATGGATATAAAAAACCGAAGCATAAGCTTCGGTTTTTATTACCAATCTGCAATTAAGCAAATGCATCCTGAAGTGGTGGTACTACTTGCTTTTTACGGCTTAGTACACCATCAAGCCAAACGCGGCTTTGCTCAGGCGCTTGACCATAGGCTTTTTCGATAATGCCTTCATCGTTTGATGCAATCAGCATTTGCGAGCCTTCTTTCATGATATCAGTAAGAAGCAATAGTACTGAATGACGACCGCCTTCTTCTTTTAATTTTGCGATATCTGCTTCTAGGTCTGCTTTGATTTCGTCAAATACAGACAGGTCGATGACTTCTAGCTGACCGATACCAACTAGGTTACCGTTCATGTTAAAGTCTTTAAAGTCACGCATTACAAGATCGCGAGCCGGCGTGCCTTCAACCGCTGATTTTACTTTGAACATTTCCATGCCAAACGCTTTGAAATCTTCAATACCAGCAATCTCTGCTAATACTTCAACACATTTGATATCTGCTGTTGTACATGTCGGTGATTTGAAAATAACCGTATCAGATAAAATTGCGCCTAACATCAGGCCTGCGATGTTCTTAGGAATTTCAACACCGTAAAAGTCATACATCATCTTGATGATGGTGTTACTACAACCAACTGGACGGATCCAACACTCAAGTGGCGTTGAAGTGGTTAAATCACCTAGTTTATGGTGATCAACAACACCTACAACGGTTGCTTCGTCAATGTCATCAGGTGCTTGCGTTTTTTCAGTGTGATCAACGATATACACTTCTTCACCTGCATAGCTTAATTTAAGCTCTGGGGCTTCGAAGCCAAAGCGATCTAAAATAAACTGTGTTTCTGGTGATACATCACCTAAACGAGTAGGAATTGCTTCTTCACCAATTTGGTTTTTAAGGTAAGACAGTGCAATTGCACCACAAATTGAATCAGAATCAGGGATTTTATGACCCACTACATACATTGCCATTGACGGACTCCTAAAAAATTTTGTCGCTTATTTTAGCAAAAATTAATCACATTAATACAGTGTCAGACTGGTTTTGGACCTAGAAAATAGTCTAAGCTGCGATTGTGAAATTAAAATAGGCCAGTGAATTAAAGTACAGCTCGGTTTCTTGGCAATGTATGTATTATGATCTAATTAATCTTCTTGTAAGTATCTATGGGGCCAGTATGGGGTTAAGTCGCAAAGCTTGGAATAATGTGGTGATTTTTTCCATGTTGATTATGATCTTTTTTCTCAATGGACTGCATCATAAACTCAACCCACAACAAGCTGAATTTGAACGGGTTATGGTCTTACCCGAACAAAGCTTTGTATTGGCAATGGCTTACCCCGGGGTTAAAATTGAGCGTATTGGCACAACGTGGCGTATTGATAATAAACTGATTGAGCCCGCGCAAGACGAGTACAGCGAGCACGATTTGGTGCACATAGTTCAGCAGTGGCAAAGCCTTGAATTACAAACGGTCGCACCACAGCAGTTTGATCCAGACTCTGCTATTTCGGTGGTGACTTTTTGGTTAGCGGGGGAGGAATTGCCGCTGAGTTATCAATTATATCGAACGCAAGAAGTCTATTTTCTGTTTGCTAAACGCCAGCAGCAATGGCTAGAGCTCAGCGCGGATACCGCCAAACAATTATTTAAACCAATAGAAATTTAGTTATGCCAGAATTACCAGAAGTTGAAGTTAGCCGTTTAGGTATTGAGCCTCATATCAAGGGGCGAATGGTTGAAGAGGTTCGTATTCACAACGGTCGCTTGCGTTGGCCCGTGCCTGAAGAAGTTGCCCAGTTGGCGCACACTGCCATTTTGGCTGTTAAGCGCAGAGCCAAGTATTTACTATTAGAAAGTGAGGCTGGGACTGGCATTTTGCATTTGGGCATGTCAGGCAATTTACGGGTTGTTGAAAAAAGCGAGCCTTTAAAAAAACATGATCATGTTGAGATATTTTTTGATAATGGGCTCGTGTTGCGACTCAATGATCCGCGTCGGTTTGGTGCATTTTTATGGCAGGAGCCGGATCAGCAGCACAGTTGCTTTGCTAAATTAGGCCCAGAGCCTTTAACCGACCTTTTTGATGCGAATCATTTATACCAAGCCAGTCGTGGTAAAAAAGTCGCTGTGAAGCAGTTTATTATGGATAACCATGTGGTGGTTGGGGTCGGCAATATTTACGCCAATGAGTCTTTGTTCAAAGCGGGGATCCACCCAAAACGTGAAGCTGGTAAAATTTCTTTGGCACGGTATCAAAAGCTGACACCAATTATTAAAGAAACGCTGGCCGCTGCAATTGAGCAAGGCGGCACAACGTTAAAAGATTTTGCCCAGAGCGACGGTAAACCGGGCTATTTTGCACAAGAATTGCTGGTCTATGGTCGTAAAGGCGAGCCGTGCGTGCAATGCGAGAGCATTTTACAAGAGATCAGGTTAGGTCAGCGCAGCACAGTCTACTGTACTAAGTGCCAGCGCTGACATTAGGTTACGCTTGATGTGCGGCGGGTACCGCGATGCTTGCTCTGTAGCATAGCTCAGATAATATGGCGGTTACCTGCTCGATGCGTAGCTCAAAACTGGATTTGAGCGCGCGTTCGTTACGCGTATGGTCGCCATCTCCGTAGGGGCCAAAGCCATCTAATGTTGGCGTGCCTGTGGCTGAGGCCGTATTAGCATCAGAGACGCCGCCACGATGCTCGATAGGTTGAGTTTCTCCTAAAATGTCGTTAATTTCCTCCAGTAGCGTTTGTTGCGCCTGTGTCGGTGCCATCACGCCGCGTTGCAAGCCGCCTTGTATCTCCACTTCTACGCCCGTGATCTCTATGGCCATACAAATGTTTTCAATGCCTTCTAGCAGTCTTTGTTGTTCGGCATGATTGGTAAAGCGTGCTTCAACTTGCATTGTCGCTTTGCCCGATATGGTGTTGGCGCCTATGCCGCCTTTTACCTTGCCTACGTTCACTGTGCTACCCGCTTTAAGGTCAGTGAGTGAGCTCATCTCTAATAACATATTGGCCATGGCAAAGTTGGCGTCAATACCGTCTCTATAGTGATTACCTGCATGGGCTGGTTTGCCTGTCACGGTGATATGGTAGGTCGCGATGCCTTTTCGTGCGACAACGAGTTCATGCTCTTTCCCCGCAGCTTCAAAGACGAAGCACGCATCATATTGCTTGGCAATTTTTGTGGTCAATGATTGGCTATCATCGCTGCCAATCTCTTCATCGCTCACCAGTAGCCAATCGATATTCGCGAGTTGCCCATATTGCTGTTTAAGGCGCCTTAGTGCGTTCAGTGCAACCCAATTTCCTCCTTTCATGTCACAGACACCTGGGCCATAGACGTAATATTCGTCCTCTGAAAACTCGGTGAAGGTGTCCTTGGGGAAAACCGTATCGAGATGGCCTAGTAATAATATGCGTTTACCTGAGCTCCGAGGTGAGCGAAACAGTAAGTGATCGCCAATGTGTTCTCGTTGGTAGCGAGTGAGTGAAAAGCCTAGAGGCTCTATCAGCGCAATCATTTGCTCACCGTGGTTATCCACACCAAGTTTATTTTTACTGTGCGAGTTACAGCGTATTAAGTCTGCTAATTCTGCATAGTCCAGATTCATCCTAATCTTCTCCCTGTGAAGGTTTGGCTCATCGTGGCGTTTTTCGGTTGCAGTTCGGTGAAGCTTTTATGAACAGTTTTCAGTTCAGTAAAAGGATCAAAAATTTGTCATACAGATGGTCTTAACTAGTAAGACAAGGCTCTGTTTATGCACCTATTTTTAAACCAAGGAGATACTTTATGACAGCCGTATCGCGGGCGCCGCATGTCGGAATTTGGATGTACGAAAATGGCGGGGGAAAAGAAATCGAACAACAGTTGGTTCACGCATTAGCCGAGCGTGGGATCTTAGCTAGTACAGGTCTAAATCTGCGTGATGCCAGAGCGCGAGATGGTGGTATTGAATGTAACGGTGTGGCAATGGAGCAGTTAGATGCCTTTTTAAGTTACAACGCGGGCCAGCAAACACAATATCAGCTTTATTTATACGAAACGCTCAACGAAACCATTCCAACGTTGAATAACTATCGTGCTTTTGCACTGGCTGAAGATAAGTTTCGCACCTCACACTTGCTCAATAGTCATGGGATATGCACGCCTGATTACCGCTTATGCCACAAAAATGACATGGATGGCTTACGTGCAGCGCTACAAGATTTTGGCGGTAAGCTCGTATATAAGCCCACTGATGGCTGGGGCGGTGTCGGCATTGTAAAAATTGAAGGTGAGCAAGCACTGGATATGATCATGCCATTTTTGAGTCGTACAGATTTACGCTATTTCTATGTGGAGCGCTTCATTAATTACGACAATACAGATTATCGCGTCGATATTGTTGATGGTCAGTTTGTCGGTTGTTATGGCAGAAAAGCCCCAAAAGATGATTGGAAAACCAATGTCACCAGTGGCGGTAGTGTATTTGTGCGTGAAGCCAATGATGAGGTAGTGGAACTCGCAATAAAAGCAACCAAAGCGTTGGGGCTTGAGATAGCGGGGGTTGATCTCATTTATGACCGAGAAAAAGAACAGTACGTAGTGTTAGAGGTCAATACAATTCCTGCTTTTGCCACCCCAGAGCAAGAGCAGCTAGGGCTGACATTTAATCAAGCTAAAATCCAAGCTATGGTGGGTTTGATTGAAAAAACTGTGGTCAATAAAACTTCATTTCAATCTGCCAAGGTGGCTTAATCTCATGCAAAACAAAACACAATTACCCAAAATTGGCTTGCTCTATTTGGACTATGTACTGCGCTTTTTTGATAAGTCTAATTTTAAAGGTTGGCCCGATAAAATTGAAACTGTGGTTTATCACTGGGGTAATGATAAAGCACGCTTTATTGCTGAAGTGAAGCGTAAAAAAATTGAGGTATTGATCGGTAATATTCCCGCAACGGCCTATGAAACATTTAGAGAGATCGCGCGCGCTTTACCTGAGGTTAGATTTTTGCCCTCACTAGACAGTCAGTTCTCCAATAAGTCTAAAGAAAACGTTACCCATTTTTGCCGTAAATATAAGCTGCCTGCGCCGCATACAGAAATATTCTACATTCCTGAAAGGGCACAGCAGTATTTGGCAAATGCACAGTATCCTAAAATTATTAAGCGCTCATATGGGCCTTCTAATTATGGTGGGTATTTTGTCCATAAAGTAGATAGTGCTGAGGAGGCACAGGCTCTGCTGAGTGAGAAAAAGTACTATCCTCTCTACATTCAAGATTTTGTGCCAATGGAGGCTGATATTCGCGTGATGCTGATTGGCCATAAACCGGTATGTGCGTTTTGGCGCAGGCCTCCCGAAGGTGAATGGTTAACGAACACGAGCCAAGGCGGGAGTATGGACTATCAAGCTGTGCCGAAATCAGTATTGAAGCTGGCAACGGCCGCATCTAAAGCGGCCAATGCGGAATATTGGGCATGTGATATTGCATTGGGTAAAGATGGCAAATTGCGCATTTTAGAATGTGCAACGGCCTTTGCAGCATTTCCTTATATCCGAGATTGGATCGGTCAATACTTGATGTGGCTGCTCTCTAGTGGTTATTTCAGAAAGCCGAACATCCCGCTATACAATTGGGAAGAGCTTGGCAAAATAGACGCGCGTTTATTGCGTACCATGCGCCATATCGGTTTTTCTCAGTACACGCCAAGCCAAGACTGTGGTGAGGTGTTCCAGCAATTTGATGAGCAATCTTTTCCTATTTTAGATACGGATTTCAAGCTTGGAGAAGAGTGGCCAAGTGAAATTTGGAATCTGCAAGATAACTTTGTGCTTGGCGCGCAGGCTGTTGCCTCCAAAGCCATGCAGCCAATTCCAGCCAGTGATGAGTTAGCCGAAGATCTCAATAACTATGACGCGCCCCAGTTTGATGAAGCTCAAGTGAGGGCACTGTTGAGTCAGGTGCGTGGTGTGGGTGAAAAGATGGTTGATGATATTATGACAACTTTTGGTGCACATGGTGTCGTTGAAGCGCTCAATACCGACCCTCAAAAGCTATGCGTGGTGAAAAACCTCAAAGATAAAAAATTAGAGAAGATAGTCGAGCATTGGCAAAACCATGCAGGCCAAATCTAATTGAACCAAAGAGATCCTTCTAGTGACGGGGGCTTCGCCGCCGTCTTTTTCTGCCCTAAGAGTAAATCTGTGCTATGAAAATTCAATATGCTTCCTATCAAGATACCATCGACGCCTTGCAAAATGCAATGAGCGAACACCCACACTTAATTCGCCTTCAAAGCATTGGCAAAACATGGGAGGGACGACCGATCATGTTGGTAACGGTGTCTTTAGATGTGACCTATGCGGATGATAAGCCTGCGTTGTTGTATACCGGCTCTATTCATGCCAGAGAGTGGATAGGAAATGAATTGGCACTTAAATTTATTCATTATATTACTGAAAACTATCGTTTTAACCCAAAACTGCAAACAGCGCTAACCCGCAATACCTTGTATATGGTGCCTTGCCTAAATCCAGATGGCTTTGAATATTCGCGAAATCACTTTTCATTTTGGCGAAAGAACCGTCGTAATAATGGCGATGGCACTTATGGCGTCGACTTGAATCGTAATTTTGATGCCAAATTTATGCGTAATCAAAACACCGGCTCCAACACCTACGGCGGCCCGCATGCTTTTTCAGAACCTGAAACCTGTGCGATCCGAGATTTTGTAGAGCAACATGACAATATCCGCATCGCACTAGATTATCACTCACAGGGGAATGTATTCTTCCCTGCGCATAAGTTTAACCATGAAGTAGAAATCGAAGGAGCTGATCTTAATATTTTGTGCGCCAACATGAATCACGAGATCAAAAAAGTCACGGGCAGACAATATGGGATCCATCGCGGTAAGCCGCCAGCTCAGTTAATTCATGGCAGTGGTCGCGAATATTATTACCGCAAGGGGATCATTGCCACTGTGGTTGAGGTGGGGACGAGGAATATTCCCGATTATATGAAAAATATGTCAGAAAGCGTTGCGGAAAATATTCCGGCGATTGTGCACGCGTTGAGTGAAGCGATAAATTACTCGCCCCTTGCCCCCGAACGTGTTGCTGATTTTACGATTAAGGCGGTTGATCACGAGGGCGTTGAGCTTGAGTGGCAATATGAAAATAGAGACGATATATACTTTGAGTTATATCGCAGCGAAAGCAATAAAAGTCCCTGCGGTGAAGAAAGTTTAATCGCCATTACCAAGTCTTTATCGTTTAGAGACTCACAGCTGCGCAGTGGGCAAAGCTATTTTTATAATATTCGCGCAGTGGATAAAGTCACCAAAATTAAATCACCATTTAGCCCAGAGCTTAGGTTAAAAACGCATTTAGCGCGACATCAAAGTGCACGAACACTATTTCCTGCCAAAGAGTATGTCGGGTATTTGAGCGAGCATTATTTGTCAAAAAACAAAGAGCACTTTGGCTATAACTCAATGTTTATTGGGGTTGATAAGAAACGGGGAGTAAGCTTAGGCGTAGTACAGTTTGATTTAAGCAGTCTCCCCGTTGGCACTAATATTGAACGCGCTGAGTTTTCGCTTTACCCGATGAACCGAGTTGCCGCGAAAATTGAGCAATATGGCGAGTGGTCAGTGGCCATTATTGACCCAAATGAGATTGCCGATATCTATGATTATCAAGCTGTCAGTGAAGCCAAGCCGCTGCACACGTTAGGCCAAACCTTTGAGTCAGATAAGATGACGCAAGGGATCTGGATGAAGTGGCAGCTCAATGGAGTAGAGCGCACTTTATTAAACTCGTTGATTGCACAGAAGAGTTTATTGCTGCGCTTGCAAGGCCCTAAAACATTGCCGATCGGCAATGATTCTCAAGTGATGCAATTTGACATTGGTTACGGCCCTTTTGGTAGCGGCTTACATTATCGTCCCAACTTGGAGCTGGTTTATCAGGTTCCTGAGCAGCAGCTCACTTTGGCACCAACCCGCTGTAATACCATTTATAGAGATGCAGTTGTCGCCGATAGGCTTGCCTCTGGTTTTGATGAACAAGGAGAAATTGTTTATGGGCAAATGGCATTTGCTTTAAACGCCGATTTGCCTGTCGAAAAAACCGTGTTTACGCAAGCATGTTTGACACTGCGCAGTTGTAACAGTATTGCCAGTGCCAAGGATGTTCGCTTTACGATAGAACTTGTAGAGCTACAAGATGTCGATTTTCAGGCGGTTAAGCAGCGGCAAAAAATAGAGTACATTGGCTATGAAGTGAGTAATGAGCAGTTGCGTGAACGTGCAGAGCATCACTTTATATTTGATAGCTATAGTTTACAGGCGCTAGAGCGCCTGCATCAAGCACATACACCGTTTTACTTTATCATTCGTGCAACCTCAGAATCACAAGCGACCAATGCTTTGGTTAATTGGACCGCATGTCAGGATCAGCATCCTGCACAGCTTAAAATTAACTATATCTCGCGGCGCAAACAAGCGGTGTCTGCACCACGAAACCTCTCTGCTCAAATAGAAGGGGGAGTGGTGAAGTTAATGTGGGAGAATCCTGAGGATGACGATTTTGTCGGTTGCTTTGTGGTGCGCAATCGCTTTCATCCGCCGCGCTCACCATTTGACGGCGTCAAATTATACGGCGGCAAAGATGCATATACATTAGATAACTTTGGTAATGCAAAGCTCAGTAAATATTATGCGGTGTTCAGCTATGATGATGTTCCAAACTATTCAGAGCCCGTTACTTTGTATTTTTGCGCAGAGGAATAACAACCAAATTGATGCCGGAGAAATATGCTCTCCGGCTGTTGCAATGCGATAGCTTAACAAGCTGAATTAAATGCAAAATTAATTATTTTATTTATCTAATCTATACATCCATGTTTTTCATAAGGTATTAATTTTATTATTTTTTTGAATTATTTAACTGTTTTCTTGGCAAGAAAAATTCCCAAAGCCCCTGCTAATTTTGTCGCCAGTAAGCGAGGTGAGGTCAACACCAAGCGTGTGACTTTTAATGTAACTGCGTGAGCTGAAACGCAGCACTCGCTTGCTGAGAGTATCACTCTTCCCTATTTTTTATTGATTGTACAGGTTTTAGGGTGAATGGTATGGGAACGGGAGGGTGGCCAAACTGTCCGTAATTGGGTGACCCATTTTATGTTCGATCAAGGCAATGGATTGCTAAGATAAGAGTGATACGCATGGAGGCTTTACTGAGTGAAGCGGTTTTTATACTTGGCGCGTATTGATGATGTCAGTTACCATTTAGGTTTTACTGTTATTGATGATAAGCGCGTATGACTGAACTATATCACTGGTTTGACTTACTGGGTGTTATGGTCTTTGCCATTTCAGGTACTTTGTTGGCACATCGTAAGCATATGGATGGTTTTGGTGTGGTGGTGCTGGCAACAGTAACCGGCATTGGGGGTGGCACAATGCGGGATGTGATTTTAGATACTCCGGTGTTTTGGCTCCATGATAGTAGCTATTTTATTGCTATTTTTAGTGCGGTAATTTTATGTATTTGGTGGCTGAATCGACAAAAAATAGTACCAAAGCAGCGTCTGTTGGTGGCGGATGCATTCGGACTGGCATTCTTTGCTGTGATGGGCATGCAAAAAGCAATGAGCTTGGCAATGCCAGATACTACGGTGATTATTATGGGTGTGTTAACAGGGTGCTTTGGTGGCGTGATCCGAGATGTGCTCGCTGATGAGATGCCTATGCTGTTAAAAGGTGAGCTATATGCCATTACCTGCATTATCGGCGGGATTATATATACTCAGCTAACGCACTTTGGTGTGTCCCTAGAAGTGACTATGGTGGTGTCTATGCTGACTATCTTGTTGTTGCGTCTTGCGGCAATTCGATGGAATTTGGTGCTACATGTTTTTAAATATAAATCTTAGGCTTACTTTTAGTGTCACTGTAAAGGCAGTGGGGTAAATCGACTTTCAATTAGGTTGCCCATCGATCAAGTGTGAGACAATGGATGTCATTAGCAAAAATCTATACACGTGCACAAGTGGGGGTGGATGCGCCGCTTGTCACGGTTGAAGTCCACCTAAGTAATGGCTTACCTGCCTTTAATATTGTGGGCTTACCGGAAGCATCCGTTAAAGAATCTAAGGAGCGAGTGCGCTGTGCATTAGCCCATTGTCACTTTTTATTTCCTGAGCAACGTATTACCGTTAATTTGGCCCCAGCAGATTTACCAAAGCAAGGGGGAAGATATGACTTGGCCATTGCGATTGGCATTATTGTGGCGTCTGGGCAGCTTAATCACACTCAAACAGAGGGTTATGAATTTTACGGTGAGCTTGCTCTGACAGGCGAGATCCGTGAGGTGACGGCAATTATTCCCGCTTTAATTGCGGCGGCGAGGGTACCGCGTTGTTGTTATATTCCTAAAGCGAATCAAATGATGGCCAGTTTGGTATCAAGGGGGGCACGCAAGTCTGTCGTGAGCTTGAAAGATGTATGGTTGGACTTAGGTGGCCAACAAGCGCTGCCTTTTGATGAACATATTGCGTGTACTGATGAAGATCAATTTAGCGCCCATATTGATATGAATGAAGTCAAAGGCCAAGCGGTTGCAAAGCGCGTGTTAGAAATTGCTGCAGCAGGTGGACACAATGTTTTATTCTTGGGTCCGCCAGGCACTGGAAAATCTATGTTAGCTCAGCGTATGCCTACAATTATGCCGCCTATGCAAATTGATCAGGCGTTGGAAACCGCGTCGGTTTATTCTCTCATAGGTAAAAATATTGACCCATCTCAATGGCGCCAACGGCCCTTTCGCTCTCCACACCACACCTGCTCCGCAGTCGCTTTAGTCGGCGGATCATCTACGCCTAAGCCTGGGGAAATTTCTCTGGCACACAATGGTATTTTATTTTTGGATGAACTGCCCGAGTATGAACGTAAAGTTTTAGACTCTTTAAGAGAGCCTATGGAAACGGGCATGGTAAATATCTCCAGAGCAGCCCAGCAAGTGGACTTTCCTGCACGATTTCAACTTATCGCGGCGCTTAATCCAAGTCCTACAGGGTGCCACAACGATAAGCGCTCAACGCCAGAGCAAGTGCTGCGCTATTTAAGTAAGGTGTCAGGTCCCTTTATCGATCGTATTGATTTGCAAATTGAATTACCAAGATTAAGTACGGCTGAACTGCAATCAAAAGCAGAAGCTGAGAGCAGTGCCTGTATTCGTGGGCGGGTTGAGCAAGCGCGGTTGGTTGCACTTAAACGTCAAGGTAAAGATAATGCGCAGCTTTCAAGCAAAGAGTTAGACAGGTATTGTGAGTTATTGGATGGGGTTGCAGAGTATTTAGCAAAAGCGACTGAAAAACTGCATTTATCACCGCGTTCTTATCATAGAGTGGTTAAAGTAGCGCGAACCATTGCCGATCTGAACAGACATCAAGATATCACGCTCACTGACTTAAAAGAGGCGCTCAGCTATCGTGCATTTGAGCGCCTGCTTTCACAACTGACACGCTAAGTGGATAGCATATATCCTTTACCACGCACAGTGACGATGCGTTTTTGATCTTTTTCGTCACCCAGCTTTTTACGAAGTCTACCAATTAATACATCCACAGTACGATCGCTTGGGCTCCAATCTGGCTGACCAATATCCTCAGAGATCTTTGCGCGAGAGGTGGCTTTACCCGCATTGGCAATGAGACAGATAAGTACCTTATGTTCTGCTTCAGTGAGTCGCGCTTCATCGCCATTTGGGTTAATCAAAGTACGGTTGTCAGGGTGCAATTTGAAGTCTGCATATTCGATGAACTCTTCGGATTCATCTTCATTGCGTGCACCTGCCAAACGCTTGTAAAGGGCGCGCATACGCAATTCAAGTTCTAATAAATCGACCGGTTTACAGACATAGTCGTCAGCACCTTGGGCTAAACCTGCGATGCGATCTGCTTGCGAATCACGGCTAGACAACATAATGACACCGAGATCGGTTAATGTATTAAGTTCCTTAGCGAGTTGCAGGCCGTCGGTGGCTGGCAATACTATATCAATGATAGCCATCATAAATGGCGTGCCTTTTTGGGCATGCTCCTGCACGTGCTCTAGGGTTCGAGCACCGGTATTATCAACAGTGATATGAAACTCCGTTTGTGCAAAGTGACTTTCGACTCTTTTAGTCAGTAACTCATCGTCCTCGACTAACAATACGTTTATGCTCATGGTCTCGAAACTTATTCAATAATTAATCTTTATCTTAGCACCGAGAATTCTCGGCTGAGAACCCTAAGTTATCTATTTTTATATAAAAACTCTAATGAAATACGATAGTAATTTGTATGCTATTTAGTCACTTTTTAAAAATAATGAAATAGTTCTAGCTTTTTATTACTTGCACATAAAAAAATAGCAGCACTAAAGTGCTGCTACAAGATTTTATTTACCATACATGTGTTGCCACCACTGTGGCTCATCTTTTAGGTGCTTATCAAAGTAAGCGAGCATGGTGTCCCACCATTGGAAACGACGGTCTCTGGCGAAGATCTGATGATCAGCACCTTTATATTCAATCAGCTCGACGTCTTGATTTAACATTTTTAGCGCTGTGTACATGATATGACTTTCGCCAACTGGGACGTTGACGTCAGCATCACCATGGATCAAGAGTAATGGCGTTTTTACTTTGTCAGCATTGAATACAGGGCTTTGTTGGCTGTAAAGCTTGCTGTTATTCCAAGGGTAGCTGTGCTTTGATGCCTCAGCAGAGTACAGGTAACCCCACCAACCGTGACCCCAATATGAAGTCAGATTAGAAATACCAGCATGTGAAATTGATGCGCTGAACATGTCAGTTTTGGTCGCCAAAGTCATTGTCATAAAGCCACCATAAGAGGCGCCTAGATTACCCAAACGATTTTTATCAACAAACTGATAAGCGTCTAAGAATGCGTTGGTGCCCTCAATGATGTCATCAGCTGCTCTGTTGCCCCAGTCATTGACATGTTTTGCTGAGAAGTCTTGACCAAAACCTGTTGCACCTGACGGTTGTAATACATAAACAACATAGCCGTTGGTCGCCCAGAAGTTAAATGGATAGCGGCCCGTAAATCCACGAGAAACCGGTGATGTGCCACCATAGTAGTAAATAAGCGCTGGGTGCTGCTTATTTTTATCTAAGCCGTGTGGGATATAGACACGACCTTTAATTTCAGTGCCAGCTGAATTAGTGAAGTTAAACTCTTCAAGTGTTGCAATTTCAGCTTGTTTATAAGCGATTGGCTGAGAGTCCCAAAGTGTGCTTACACGATTGTTTTTTACGTTTAATTGCACAAGTTTTTGTGGTGTTGATGCCGTAGTACCCGCTGCAATGACGACAGGGCTGCGTTTATCAGCGACGCTGTACTTGTCAACAACGTCTATTTTGGTTTTTAGCGATTTGAATTTATTTTTACTTTCATCAAATAAATACAGTTTTTTACGATCTTCATCTACCGCTTTTAGTACAAGATCACCATTGTTAAGGACTTTGAATGACTCAATAGAAGGGTCAAACTGTTTGCTTAGTGGTTTGATATCAGTGCCCTGGGTGTTCATCCAAAAGAGCTGAGTATCATAGTTGTTTGCCAATACGCCTTCATCAAGCGTGCGGCCTGCACCATTGCCAAACTCGGCACCTGCAGTGACATAAATGCCATCGTTACCATAACGAGCATCGTTAAAAGTACCGTACTGACCAAGTACTTTGCTGCTATTTGTATTGAGATCAAATTCAACCAGCTCTGTCATGTAGTGTGCTGGTGCAGCATAATACTTTGGTGAGCGTGTGGTCAGAATACGGTTATTTTTAGCGTCAAAATCTTCCAGAGAGTGGCTGAGTTCATGTTCAGTCACAGCCTGAATAAGCCCCGTGCTGATATCCATTAAATACACTTGGGTAATGTTACGCGCATATGACCAGCGGTCTTCTAACCCTTTGTAATGTTTTACAATCTTATCGCCTTTTGGCGCTGTTTTGGTCCATGAAAAGATTAAGGTATTGTCATTAAAGTATTTAAACCCGCTGGCTCCGTCTAAATCTTCCGCGATGACGGTCTCTTTCAGGGTCTTAACGTCGAGCGTTTTTAATTGCTTGTTTTGTACAAAGACGGCAACTTTAGAGTCCGTTCTCCAGTTTACGGCGTTAGCTCTCACTCCGTTTAGGCGATAAATAATGTCACCATCTTCATTGTAAAGTACGGTATCACGTAGTGCGCTATTGCCTTTGTTATCCTGATAATGCTGTTGAGTGGCAACATAGTAATTTGCATCAGGTGAGACTGAGATAGCACTGATTGTCGGTGCATCGAAAAGTTGCTTGGCAGAGAGTGCCTTAGTACTTTTGTTGGTAAAGTTAAGTTGGTCGTGCTCGGCAGTGCCAGCAAAATCAACCGCTACTTTTTTCCAGTCACTGACTTGCTCTGCGACGATAAGTAGTTGGTGGTCACCAGTCACAGCATTGAGCTGATAGGTGCTTTTTCCATCAATCTGTTGACCATTTAAAAATACATGGGCTTTTTCGATACCCGCTAGAGTCAGTTTACCTTGTACAAATCGTGTTGTAGAAAACTCAAGTTTGAGTGCCTGGAGTCCACCCATTGTTAACGCATTGACATCAGCAAGCGGTTGCCACTTAACGCGCTCACCAAAGACCTCTAAAGAGGTATTATCTGCACTGAGTTTATTGATTAGCGTATTGACTATGGCTGATTGGTGCCCGGTATGATGCGGTTTAGTTTGAATATTTTGACCAATCGGACCAATAAATTGTATGTGCTGAGGATCGATTGGCGCTGCGCTGAGTTGCGTAGCTATTGCGGAAAATAGTAAAGTGACCGCGGACTTAAATTTCATAGTATGCGCCTATTGTAGGTAAATAATATGCGGTAATATAACATATTCATAAAGAATGCTATGCGCTGTGCGATTAAATGCTGTACAGCTATGATATAAGTGAATGGTTTTCACGTGAGGAGTAGACCTTGTTTTTGTTAATTAGCTACATGTTATTAGCTATCGCGATTTCTTTTTTGTGTTCGGTAATGGAGGCGGTACTACTGAGTATTACGCCAAGTCATGTTGGGATGATGAAGCAACAAAACCCGACTTTGGCATCACGAGTACAGAAGTTAAAAGAAAATATTGATAAACCTTTAGCGGCTATTTTGACGCTTAACACTGTTGCACACACTGCAGGTGCTGCGGGGGTTGGTGCGCAAGCTGCCGTTGTCTTTGGTGATGCGGCTGTAGGTATTGCATCGGCAGTGATGACCTTATTGGTATTGGTATTATCTGAAATTATCCCAAAAACACTTGGTGCAACATACTGGCGTGCACTGACACCGAGTGTCAGCTTTGCACTGGTATGGATGGTACGCTTGTTAAAACCGTTCGTATGGATGTCTGATCAATTGACTAAGCTAATTGGTAAGAAGGGCGACGAGTCCATTTATATTCGTCAAGAAATAGAAGCTATGGCAGAAATGGGCTCTCAAGCTGGTGCACTGCAGGCTGAAGAATCTGCAACAATTCGTAGCTTGCTGCAATTTAGACATGCCAAATTAGAAAACCTGATGACACCCAGAACGGTACTATTCAAAGTACATAAAGATATGACAGTACATGACTATCTTGCTGATCATGGTTCAGTATCATTTTCTCGTGTGCTGGTATTTGATCAGAACAGTGACGACATTGTGGGCTTTGTACATAAAAATGACATTATGCTGGCTTACCACAGGTTGGGTGAAGAGTATAAGATCAGCAAATTAATGAAGCCGCTGTATACGGTACCAGAAACCTTAGCAGCCCCTAGCTTGTTCCAAACCTTGTTGGAAAAGCGCATTCATATTGCGCTAGTTGTCGATGAATATGGCGATATTCAAGGTATTGTAACGCTTGAAGATTTACTTGAATCGTTGATGGGAATGGACATTGTTGATGAGCGTGAGCAAACCAGCGACATGCAAGCCGCTGCAAAACAAAAATGGCAGCAACGTGTTGATAATCACAGCCATCTCATTGTCACTGAAAACGAATCAGATGAGCAAGATAAGAAGTAATATCTGACTCGTTGCGCATTAATCATTAGGGGTTCGAGTTAATCATTCTCTGCCAAGAGTGTATCCAGCGCACAAACTCTGACAGGGCTTTTGGTCTACTGATCAAATAGCCCTGCATCAACAAACTAAACTTATATCGCTCTAAGTACTGTAACTCTTCTATTCGTTCAATGCCTTCTGCGACAATATCGAGTTGCTCGTTTTGAGCAATGTCTATCAAGCTATCGACCAGCACCTGAGAAAAGCGATCTGATTCAATGTAGGTAATTAAAGAGCGGTCAATTTTTATTTCAGTGAATGGCAATGTCTTTAATTGGTGAATATTGGTAAACCCGGTACCAAAGTCATCTAGGGCGAGGTCAAAACCCCGTAAACGTAGGCGATTGATGGTCTCTAATTGCAAGCTGGTGACAATCGGCTGGTTTTCGGTGATTTCAACAATGACTTCTTGTGGTTTTAAGCGGTTTAGTTCTAAGATTAAAGCTAATTTATCTGGACAGCTGGTGTCATTGAGCTGGATGGGCGAGAGGTTAAATGCCAGCTTGAAAGGATAATTTAATTCATTTCTGATCAACTGAAATTCTGTAGCCGCTTTTTCGAAAAGTTGAAAAGTCAGTAAGTTAACCAGATCGAGATCTTCTGCCACACCAATAAAGCGCTTGGGTAGCATGACTTGCCCTTGATCTTTGGAGACGATACGGGCCAGTACTTCAATGCTTTTAATCTGCTTGGTACCACGGTGAACCTTGGGTTGATAAAACGGGGTGATCTCATGCTGGCTAATGGCTTCGAGTAATTTATCTTCCGTGATCGGCTGCTCGTATGCTTCTTCTGTGCCGACAAAGCTATCTAATTTTTTTAAATTTCTTTCGACATCGAGGAGTTGGACTGGTTTAGCGATATTGCCGATTAAGTGTGTGCAATGTTGTCTAGCTAAATTAGCCGCAAGATCTATGATGCGATTTTCCATTTCTGAGATGATGATAATGCCACCTGGATAATGTATCTCACCGAGATGACGAATAAACTCCATACCATCCATTTCGGGCATATTAAGGTCGGTAAAAATGGCATCAAAAGGGTAGGGGGATTGTTTTATTTTTTCGAGCGCTTTTGTTGCACTGTCGACCGCCGTAATGTGTTCGACATCAAGCTCAGAGAGGATAGCTTGCATCACGATTAAAATTGCTTGAGAGTCATCTACAACAAGTATGCGTCGGCTACGGTTGTTCATAATTTCCTGTCCCTAGGGCTGAATTTCACAGTTGCTCGCTAAGATTAGAAAGCTATTATCTTACTTGATTTACAAGTATGACCAAATTATTGCAAACAGATCAGAGAGTGTGTCTGTTTTACACCATAAGCGTAGTACAACTTAGCAATAATTCACTCAATCTCTCTTCAATAGACACTGCGAATTAGTGATAATAGGAAAAATTTCACAATGTCGTGAGCGTGATGACAAGAATTGAACTTCCTATCGGAAGCATGATGGTATCGGTGATGATACATCAGCACAAAGTAATACAAGTGTATAAAGAGCAGCAGTCAGTGCCCATAGAAGAGCATGGAGCGCACCAGCTGAGAGTTGAATTAGATGGGCATCAATTACAACTGGATACATCGGAGTTAAATGCCAATGCGCTGGCTGTGTCGGTTGACAATGCGCCTTGGCAATGGATAGAGGTGCCACTTGCAACAGCGCAGCAGCGCGGCAATTGGCTCGGTTTAGCTGCACTGGGATTTAAATTATTTAAAAGTGCCAAAGTGATAAAAGCGGCACTGCTCGGCGCGTCAGTCGCGGGCTATGCATGGTTGTTCTCTTGGCAGTTTGCGTTAATGCTGGTGGCCTGTTTAGTGGTGCATGAATATGGCCATGTCAGAGCAATGAAATACTTTGGACTTAAAACCAAAGGTTTCTATTTGATCCCGTTTGTCGGGGGCTTAGCAATGAGTGAAGACAAGATGACTACGCGCTGGCAAGATGTGATCATTTCTTTGATGGGGCCTGCTTTTGGCCTCTTTACCTCTGTGCTGGGTGTGGTTTTATACTATGTAACTGGTGCAGAGATCTTTGCTGGGGTCGCGGTGTTAAGTGCGCTACTTAACCTATTTAATTTACTTCCTATTTTGCCACTCGACGGGGGGCATGTATTAAAAAGCATTAGCTTTTCGATGCGTTCTTGGATGGGGCTATTAGCCTGCTTAGGCGGATTGGCATTGGGGTTATGGATAAGTTATGAGTTTGGCTTAATGCTGCTGGCGTTTTTTATTTTTATCGGTAGTGTGGAGATCTTATTGGAATGGCGCAGCAGGCATCACACGCATTTATTGCCCCTCGATAGATATGGTCAAATTGTATCCGCAGCACTTTATGTCTTGGTCGCTGTTGGTCATATTGCTGTGATGTGGCACTTTGCAGACTCAGATAATGTGATCCTGAGCCTGCCAGTTAAAGTGTTATCCAGCTAAACGAAAGTCAAAATCGCGGCGATAATAACGCCTGTTACAACCAGTTGTAACAGGCAAAACCCCATAATATCTCGCGCCTTTAATCCCGCTATGGCAAGCACAGGTAATGCCCAAAATGGCTGGATCAGGTTAGTCCACGCATCTCCCCACGCCACTGCCATGGCAACACGAGCAATATCTGCTTCTAGCGCTTGCGCTGCAGGAATGACAATGGGCGCTTGAACAGCCCATTGGCCGCCGCCAGAAGGAACAAAGATATTGACTAACCCTGCACTTAAAAAGCTCCAAAATGGCAGACTTTGTGCGCTACTGATAGAGACGAACCCCGCTGAAATCTGCTCTGCAAGACCGGTTTTAACCATAATGGCCATAATGCCAGCATAAAATGGGAATTGGATCACAATACCTGCACCGCCTTTGATGGCTTCTTGTAACGCATTGAGGGTGTTTGCAGCTGAGCCATGTAAGAGGATCGCCAGAAATAAAAACAGTGCGATGATGATATTAAGGTTTAGTCCGCCATTTTCCACCATAAAATAATAGCCTAAATAGCCACAACCAATGAGCCCTATGATCCCGCCAAGTAAAGGACTATGCTCTAGGCGCTCAGCTGGGGTTAAATTAGTTTTAACCGATGATTGAAGTGCTGAGTGTAACTTTTCCCTATCGATAAAAATTTGTTCTTTTTTAGGCGGTAACATGGCGCGGTTCAACAAGGGTAATATGATCAACATGACTGCGAGCAAGATGAGGTTAAAGTACGAAAAAATCGTTTGTTCGGTCGTTAAAATGCCAATTTGAGACTGGGCAAAATGTCCCTCTGAAGCAACTGTTAAGGGCACGGAGCCTGCAAGTCCGCCATGCCAAACGATAAACCCTGAATAGGCGCTGGCGACGAGGACACGATAATCGACCTCAATCTGGCGAGCCAGTGCTTTGGCAAATAACGCGCCGACGACGAGTCCAAACCCCCAATTGAGCCAGCTTGCGAACATGGATACAACAGTGACAAGCAAGATGGCTTGGCCTGGTGACTTTGCACATTGTGCTAATCTGGAGAGGAGTTTGCCGCATAGCGGTGTATTGGCAAGCATAAAGCCTGCGATTAATACTAAGAGCATTTGCATGGCGAAGGTGAGCAAATTCCAAAGTCCAGCCCCCCAGATTTCAATAACCTCATTGGGCGCAGTTGGGGTGAAAAGAGTTGCCATTAGCATCACAAATAGGGTGAGGATGATGACAAAAACAAAGGGATCTGGCAGATAGCGTTCAACAACATTGCTCAGTGGTCGGGTGATCTTATTTAGCATGTGAAAAATCCTGTTTTTATTATTCGACCTACAAAGTGCTTTGCTGCATAGTGGGCGTGCTAAGCTGATATGGTCATATTTGATAATATAACTAACGCAATCACTAATAGTTAGTGTTTTAGACTAAATAAAATCAGCTAATTTTATTTTTTAATATTTAAGTTGTTGATATAATTGAATTAATAAATGTGGCACGTATTGTGGTTAATATTGTTTATAGTGAATGAAGCATGGAGCTTCTGTAAACTCTGTCACAATGTAATGTTATTGGAATAAACATACAACAAAGAGAGGTATTTATGGCAGGACAAGGTTCTGGCGGTAATGTTATTGCAGCAATATGTAATATATTTTTTCCTGGTTTAGGTCAGTTAGTTCAAGGCCGTATTTTGGCTGCGCTTATTTTTGCGATTATTACGTTTGGTGGCTACGCGTTATGGTTTTTAGTGGTGCCAGCAATTATTGCAGCGGTTGTTCATTTATGGGCGATCATCGACGCTGCTAAGTACTCTTCTAGAGAGTAACTTACACCACTCGATTTTACTTTTCTAAGTCAGCTCAGTTGCGTGGATATCGCCATGCACCTGAGCCTAATCAATTATTTAAACATCCCTATCTCCCCGTCGAATTGTATCAACCAGACAGACCTTAAAGGACTAGCCAATAAAGCCAAAGGCTCATAGTCAATGGGCTTAGTAGCGTGGACATGACAACGCTGCTGGCAAGTGTCGCTTGCGCACAAGCTTGTTGCCTAGCCACAAGGTAAGCATTGACCCCCAGCGGGGATGCGGCCATTAAAGTAAGCACAGAGATCTGCATTGTCGGTAATGCGAGCCAAGAAGCAAACCCCCAGACCATGGCAGGTAAAAGCAGCAGCTTCACGAGGCTTAAAATGAGTGCACTTTGCCATGCTTGTTGCAGTGAATATTGCACCAAACTTACCCCCAGAACAAACAGCGCCCCCGCAATAGCAGGTTTGGCCAGCCAATCCAATCCAGAGAGCATTAATTTAGGAATAGAAAGCTCAAGTGCATTTAGCAACAGCCCAAGACTAATACTCAATACAATGGGATTGATGAATAAGGGTTTGAAGGTAACAATGAGGGACTGCTTCACCGTACTTGAGAATAGGAAGCTGAGCGCGAATAACAAAGCGCTGTGGAAGGTGATGATCATAAATACCATAGCACCTGCATCAGTGCCAAGCGCTGCAATAATTAAGGGTAAACCAACCAGTACGGTATTTGAGTAGGTGCCGCTTAATCCCCACATGGCGGCTTCATTGAGTGCATTTTTATGTGTCATCCATTTTGCAAAGAGCACTAAGAAGTAACAGGTCGCGACAGGGAGATAAAAAGCCAGTAATAGTTTTGCAGATGCCACCTTTGATAGATCAGCTTGGTACATATTAAGAAATAAAAAAACGGGGATCGCCAAGTAAAATATAAAGCGTCTGAGCCCTTCAAGTTGGTTGGTGGCTATAAAACCGGTTTTACCACATACAAACCCTGCAAGGACTAAAAATATTAGGGGGAATAGAATTTCAACTGGGGTCATAGCAAAACGGTGCGAGTGAATTAGAGGTGCATTATACGAGCATGAAGGATTTTTTCATGACTTTATTACGGACTTTTTAGTGTGTCATTCCTTGCCCATTTGAGGTTATTCCGCGATATAATAAAACACTGTCCAGTGTGAGTATGAGTAGTATGGAATATCAGTTTATTAGAGATCCAATCACAGGTTATCGTGTGCGAATGTCACAGGAGCATGCGTTAGTTGGGCGCTGGCTCAATGAAGAGCTGGCGATTGCCGATGTAAAGTCCTTTGTTGAGCAAATGCAAAGTATCGTCAGTAGTCAGGATGAGATCCGTATAGAAGGACGTGAAGTCCGTTTGATCTTATCTAAAGATGAAGCCCTGTTTGAAGCGCATTCTTTGTATCAAAATGATGTTGATTTATCTCGGTATGAGGATGATTTTTTAGAGCTAGACGAAGATGGGCTTGTTGCAGGATGCGGTTTTGAAGACTTTCAAGCCCTGATGCTAGATTGGCAAGCATTTACACAGGGCCGAAGATAAGTCTTTATTAAGCGGTGGCGTTTTGCGGTGGTGCACCGTATAGACGCTCAGCTCTTTGAAATAACACCCAAGAGGTTAAGATATATTTGTCATTGGACAATGGCATGTTGCCTCTGTGTGTATGAGTAAAGTAACTCGGTGCAATCACCATACTGCCTTGCTTAGGGGCAAGCTTTTTATTTTGATAGAAAAACTCGGTTTCTCCGCCATCTTCCACATCATTAAGATAAAACATAAATAACAATACGCGGTGTAGTGCTTCATTATGATGGAGCTGTGGGTAAACCTCGCTGTGCCAGTATGGGTAGCCGCCTTTGTTAACCGGATATTTTTGTGCCTGAATGGGTCCTAATCTAAATAGCTGTTGCGTCAAAATAGGCAGCTGCGGTTTACCGATCTCTTCAAAGTTATCCATAGTTAGGTTGACTGGTTGGCCTGTTTGCGGATGATAGACATTCAAGCCAAATGCACCAAGCATCATAAAAAAGTGCTCTTCTATATATTCAAATAAATATTTTGAGGTGGCTTGTTCAATTTCGCGCAGTTGACTCTGATATTCAGGGTGATTATTGAGATATAAATCTTGGCTGACTTTTTTGCTGAGATCGACGCCGCCAGACGTTTGTCCTTGAGCTAAATGTGGACTTTCATCAAAGGTTTGCATAAATTTGTTGCAAAACTCTGCACTGAGTGCATTGTCATAAACGCGAATAAAATCAGTCATCTCAATCCTCAAAGGTTATTAGAATTATTATGCTTACAGAAAAAATCATGCCACGCTTTAGTGAAACCGATGTGCTTGGCCATATAAACAATACCGTACTCCCTGTGTGGTTTGAAGCTGCTAGAGCACCTATTTTCAAAATATTTACACCTGATTTAAATCCACATAACTGGAAACTGATTGTCGCCAAGGTAGAAGTTGTCTTCAAAGGAGAGCTTTTTTATGGCCAAGAAGTGGAAGTCAAAACCATGATTGAAAAGCTAGGAAATAGCTCTTTTGTGATTTTGCAGCAAGCTTGGCAGCACGGTGAATGCTGCGCAGAAGGGCGTACAGTTATGGTGCGATATGATTTTGCAAGCAAGTCTTCTGAGCTTTTAAGTGATGCTGAGCGCGAGGCATTGTCAGCGTATCTTTTGTAAAGTGGTCATGTGGCGCTGTATAAACAGCGCCATCTAAGGGTTACTTGGTGGTAATGTGTGTTTTAAATTGATGCCCCAGCGCTGCAGAAATACAGGGAAGCACATCGTATTGGTAGCTCGATAAGGTATTGGCATCATCCAATTTGGTGATTTGCAATATCTCATAATCATTTAACTCTATGATGCGTGTGCCGGGTGCATGCTCACAGCGCGAATGCGAGTCTGCTTCATATTCATAAATAAAGTGCGCCAATATTCGTTTTAAATGAGTTTCGTATTTAACCGTGTTTTCACTGACGGTTGAAATTCTCACTTTAAACGCTTCAAAGTCCGGATCTTCCTCAACGCTCTCTGCGGACTCAACTTTTAAGAGGTTAACTTCATTGGTTTGCGGAGTTTCATTATTTGACACTGCGACAGTAACTGGTTGGTTACTTATGATTTCAAACCACCCTCTGAGAAATTGGTTTACACCGCCAGACAAGCCTGTATGTGATAATAGGTTAGCGACTTGTACAAGAATAAATAAGCTAAAAATAAAGCGTAATAGCCCAGTGGTGACAGGGAATTTGTAATCGATAGGTTGCCAAATACGGTGTAAGCCAAATGGTCTCAATAATATCAGCGCGAACAAATATAACGGCTGAATAATTTGCAAGAGCAACAGCAATACGATGGTGGTGAGAAAAAACCAGGTTGGCAATGAGAGCAATACACTGAGGTTGTGACTGTAGGGCAGGGGATCTGAACTGACACCCGTAATGTCATTGATCATGCCTGCGGCTTGCACTAATGCATAGTTAGCAATAAAGGCATAAAAGAGCAAAATAATCGCTTTGCCTGGCAAGCTTTCCCAAAACACTAAAAATTTTGGCCAAAACTCGTAGATCATGGCACACAGTACCAGCACTGCTACCAAGTTAAACCAGCCAGCATTGTCTTGATTAGCAAAAATAATGGCGTAGATACTGATAAATAGGGACGAGAAGTAAAGTCTTTGCGGTGTATTCAGTGAGTGCCAAAAACGCTCAAACGGGGCACTGATCTTGTTAGCTGTTTGCTTAACTGTGGTCCATGCGGGGTGATTCATTGTTATTTTAATTCCCTACTGTTTAAAACTAAGTTGCAGTGGTAAATGTATTACCACTGCAACTGGATAGTTATAACATAGGGCTAAGATAACGACCAGTGTGTGATTGCGGGTGTTGCGCGACGTCTTCAGGTGTGCCTGACACTAAAATTTGCCCTCCACCTGAACCACCCTCTGGGCCAAGATCGACAATCCAGTCCGCAGTTTTGATCACATCTAAGTTATGCTCGATGACGACCACGGTATTGCCATGGTCGCGTAAGCGATGCAGGACGACCAATAATTGTTGGATATCATGGAAATGCAAACCTGTAGTTGGCTCATCAAGAATATATAGGGTTTTACCTGTATCACGCTTTGAGAGCTCTCTTGCCAACTTAACTCGCTGAGCTTCACCACCTGAGAGTGTTGTTGCAGCTTGACCAAGTCGGATATAAGACAAGCCAACATCCATCAATGTTTGCAGCTTGCGTTTAATCGCTGGGATCTTATCAAAGAACTCTCGTGCATCTTCCACCGTCATCTCGAGCACTTCATGAATGTTTTTACCTTTATAAAGTACCTCAAGTGTTTCACGATTGTAGCGTTTGCCTGTACATACATCACAAGGGACATACACATCCGGTAAAAAGTGCATTTCAACTTTTAATACGCCGTCGCCCTGACAGGCTTCACAGCGTCCGCCTTTTACATTGAAGCTAAAGCGTCCGACTTTGTAGCCGCGAGAGCGTGCCTCTTGCGTACCAGCAAACAACTCTCGGATCGCGGTGAAGATCCCAGTATATGTTGCTGGGTTAGAACGTGGTGTGCGGCCAATTGGGCTTTGATCAATGTCGATGACTTTATCGAAATGATCCAAACCTTGAATGTCTTTATGCGGTGCAGGCTCGGACACGGTGGCACCGTTTAATGCGCGATGTGCAAGCTTATAAAGCGTGTCGTTGATCAGTGTTGATTTACCAGAACCAGATACACCTGTGACACACGTCATCAAACCGAATGGGATCTTCAAATCGACATTTTTTAAGTTATTCCCTGTGGCTCCAAAGAGCTCTAACCATTTTTCGTTTGGTTGGTGGCGCTCCTGTGGCACAACAATTTGCTTGGTACCCGCCAAGTATTGACCTGTTAACGAGTCTTTGTTTGCAATGATGTCATCACGAGAACCTTCGGCAACCACATGGCCGCCGTGCACACCTGCGCCTGGGCCAATATCGATAATGTGATCAGCTGCGCGAATGGCATCTTCGTCATGTTCAACTACGATAACCGTATTACCCAAATCACGAAGATGTGTAAGTGTACTAAGGAGTCTGTCGTTATCTCTTTGATGTAAGCCTATGGAAGGCTCATCGAGGACGTACATGACACCAACTAGACCTGCACCAATTTGGCTTGCCAGCCTGATCCTTTGCGCCTCACCCCCTGATAGGGTATCGGCACTGCGTTCGAGTGAGAGATAGTTCAGACCCACATTAATTAAGAAAGACAGTCTGTCGCGGATCTCTTTGAGTATCTTTTCTGCGATTTGTGCTTTTTGACCTGACAAAGTGAGATCTTCAAAGAACTGACATGCTTCGCCAATGCTCATGGTAGTCACGACCGGTAGATTGGTATCACCAATAAATACATGTCTTGCTTCTTCTCTCAATCGCGAGCCATTACAGCTAGGACAGGCTTGGCTGGTTTGGTATTTAGCGAGCTCTTCACGCACTGAGGTAGACTCAGTTTCGTGATAACGGCGATTCATATTATTTAAAACGCCTTCAAACTCATGATTGCGGGTGATTAAGTCTCCGCGATCATTGCGGTAACTAAATGCGATCTTCGTTTTACCAGAGCCTTCTAATACGACTTTTTGTGCGGATGCAGGGAGCTCACCAAACGGAATGTCTAAATCGAATCCGTAATGTTGTGCAACCGACGTCAGCATCTGAAAATAGTAGAAGCTGCGTTTGTCCCAGCCCTTGATCGCGCCACCTGCAAGACTAAGCTCTGGGTTTTGCACGACACGATTGGGATCAAAATATTGTCTTACACCTAAACCATCACAGCTTTGGCACGCACCTGCCGGGTTATTAAATGAAAACAGGCGAGGTTCTAACTCGGTCATGGCATAGCCACAGGTTGGGCAGGCAAAGTTGGCAGAAAAAATTAAATCTTCGGCATCCGGGTCATCCATACTGGCGATTTGCGCAATACCATCAGCCAATTCAAGTGCTGTTTCAAAGGACTCGGCGAGTCGCTGCTGTAGACCGTCTTTTACTTTAAAGCGATCAACGACGACTTCAATAGTATGCTTTTTGTGGAGTTCCAATGTGGGTGGATCAGAGAGATCGCATACCTCTCCATCAATACGTGCTCGGATAAAGCCTTGGCTGGCAAGCTGCTCCAACAGTTTTACGTGTTCACCTTTGCGGTTTTTTACCACGGGTGCGAGCAACATAAGTTTGCTGCCCTCTGGCTGAGCAAGTGCTGTATCTACCATCTGGCTGACTGTTTGCGCTTTAAGTGGCAGATCATGTGTTGGGCAGCGCGGCTCACCGACTCGGGCGAATAACAGTCTTAGATAGTCGTAGATCTCAGTAATAGTACCCACTGTTGAGCGTGGGTTGTGCGACGTAGACTTTTGTTCGATGGAGATAGCCGGAGAAAGTCCTTCGATGTGATCAACATCGGGTTTTTCCATCAAGGATAAAAACTGTCTTGCATAAGCGGAAAGAGACTCGACATAGCGTCTTTGGCCTTCGGCGTATAACGTATCGAAAGCAAGAGAAGATTTTCCTGAACCAGACAGTCCAGTAATAACAATTAACTTGTCTCTTGGGATAGTTAAAGAGATGTCTTTGAGGTTGTGCGTACGCGCACCTCTTACTTCTATTTTATCCATAGTGGCCTTATGTGAATCTCATGTGCTTGCAACCATTATTTGGTACGTATATCACGATTTATGGTGTTTGCTATTTCACCGTTGTGAAATGAGTGTTCTTTGATACGTACTTAATTAACCTAGGTGATCACGCTTAGGGTTTGCAAACTAAATTATGGGTAGCTGTATACACATACAGTATACTAAAAGCTGCGGTTATTCCACCCTTGATACGTGCTAAGCCATGTACTGGCTCACTCGTTGAGGTTGATTGCAAGAATAGACGGAATAAGCGCGCATGTTAGCGCATCCGACATACAAAATTAAGCTTTTGCAAAAATAAACAACTAAACTTATTTTTGAATATCACCTACTGAGTGGTGCAAGTGCGTTTTTTGCTTTTGAGTCTTTTTTTTCTACCGCCTTTGTGGGCATGCGAAATGACGGTGCGATTCGAAAATTACGCCGCGCAATCTCGTTTGGATGAAGAAAAGGGCTGGCACGGAATGGATGTTGATTTTGCCAAAGCCTTATTGGATGAGGCTGGGTGCAGTTATAAGTTCGTCAGTATTCCATGGGGACGTTCATTGAAAATGCTCGAAGCGGGCAATATTGACTTGGTACTCAGCGTTACCCGCACGCAAGAACGCACGGAATTTGCCTATTTTGTGGGTCCTCAGCGCATGGAAACCATAGTGTTCGCAATGAATGCAGAGCGCTTGTTTGACGTTGATAGCATGGATGATTTGTTTTCTTTACCCGTTCCTGTCGCGATACAGCAAGGCGCTTTTTACGGGCGCACTTTTACCGAACGGTATCGCAAACGGTTAGGCGATGAAACCCAATTTATCTTTGTTCCTGATAATCAAACTAAACTCAGTTTACTCAAACATGGGCGTATTGCTGGCTTTTTAGAAGAAAAGTTTAATATTATTTTTCAGTCAACCAATCACCCTGATTTTATGACCATAAAAATCGCACCGCTGGTGGTGAATCAATCACCGGTCTATTTTGCATTTAGTAAAAAAAGTGTGTCTGACAAGCAACTAGAACACTTAGTAAGCGCGTATAACAGGTTGAATAAAACTGGGCGGTTTAGTGAAATATTAAAAAAATATCAGTTGGACTGAGTTTTTGCTAAACTAGCTCGCGATTTTTTACTGTTTGACTTTACATTACTTTATGTCCAATCAATCTTTGAACCAAATTGAAAAACGCGCCGCTTTTTCACTGGCGGGAGTCTTTGCTTTTCGCATGCTCGGCTTGTTTATGCTGATGCCAGTATTGGCTATTTATAGTGATTCATTCGAAGATGTTTCGCCTCTTTGGATTGGACTGGCTATTGGTGCGTATGGTTTGACACAGGCACTTTTACAGATCCCAATGGGATGGCTGTCAGATAAGTTTGGCCGCAAACCAATCATCATTGGCGGTCTCGTGGTATTTGCAATTGGCTCTGTTATTGCTGCAACCGCGGAATCTATTTACTGGGTGACGGCGGGCCGAGCGCTACAGGGGATGGGTGCTATTGCCAGCGCTTTGCTTGCGCTTGCATCTGATTTAAGTCGTGATGAGCAGCGACCTAAAGTGATGGCGGTGATCGGCATGTGTATAGGTTTGAGTTTCGCTGTGGCCATGTTAGTCGGCCCAATGGTTGCTGCTGCTTTTGGTATTGCTGGGGTCTTCTGGCTGACTGCGATATTGGCTGTGGTCGGCATCTTAATTGTCTTGTTTGTGGTGCCTAATGCGGTGCACAAAGCACCTAAAGGCGACACGGTTGCGTCACTGGTCGATATTAAAAATCTGGTTAAGCACCCGCAATTATTACGCTTAGATCTTGGCGTATTAATGTTGCATCTAACCCTAACTACATTATTTGTTGTCTTGCCTGCGAAATTGATTGATGACGGGCTAGATGCACAGTCTCATTGGCAAATATATATTCCGGTATTGATACTTGCGTTTGTTTTGATGGCGCCAATGATGATGATCGCAATCAAGAAACAAAAAGAAAAACAGGTGTTCTTAGGCGCTGTTGCCATGTTGAGTATCAGTACTTTATTACTGGTATGGTTGTCTGATTCGCTGTGGGGCATCGCACTGTCAATGACCTTGTATTTTATCGCTTTTAATTTCCTAGAAGCGACCATGCCAGCACTGGTCTCTCGGATCTCACCTGCAAACCAAAAGGGCTCTGCAATGGGGGTGTTTTCCTCTGGACAATTTTTAGGTGCCTTTTTAGGTGGCGTATTGGGAGGCTACCTAGCGCAGCACTATGAGACGCAAACTGTATTTGCTGCGGCAGCAGGAATTGGGTTAATATGGCTGGCTATTGCATGGCGCATGCAAGTCCCTCCACGTAGTAAAGCCATGAGCTTTGTAACAGAACTCGATAAACCTCAGCATGCACAAACACTTGCTGAAAAACTGGTCACATTACCGGGCGTGTTAGAGGCGACTGTAGTCAGTGAAGAAAATCGCGCTTATTTAAAAGTGGATGAAAGTAAATTTGATTTAAACCAAGCGAAGCAAATTTTATATTCTTCATAACGAGCAACGAGGTGCGATGAGAAGTCGAATTCGAAGCGCAATCGGTATACAATCGTTCATAGAGAGTAAAATTAAGCAATGCTTGTAATTGTGTGAGGAGAGGGTGCCATGGCACGCGGTGTGAATAAAGTAATCTTGGTAGGTAACCTAGGCCAAGATCCTGAAGTTCGATATATGCCTAACGGCAACGGTGTAGCGAACATTAGTATTGCAACCACAGATAGTTGGAAAGACAAAAACACAGGTCAGCTGCAAGAGCGTACTGAGTGGCACCGAGTTGTGTTATTCGGTAAATTAGCTGAAGTGGCTGGTGAATACTTACGTAAGGGCTCACAAGTATATATTGAAGGTCGTTTGCAAACGCGTAAGTGGACCGATCAAAGTGGTCAAGACAAGTATACAACTGAGATCGTCGTAGACATGGGCGGTCAAATGCAAATGCTTGGTGGCCGTAATGAGCAAGGTGGTCAATATCAATCTGGCGGTAACCAAGGTGGTTACGGACAGCAGCAAGGTGGTGGTTTTGCGCCTCAGCAAAATAATCAGCAGCAATATGGTCAACAGCCTGCAGCACAGCAGGGCGGTTTTGCACCACAGCAGCAAGCGCCTCAGCAAAGTGCGCCTCAGCCGCAAAATAATAACTTTGGCGGTGGACAATCTCAAAGTGCACCTGCGCAGAGTGGACAGCCTCAAGGCGGTTTTGCACCTCAGCAGCAAGGCAGTGCTTCTAATCCAATGGAGCCACCAATTGACTTTGATGACGATATCCCGTTCTAATCAAAGACAAATATAAAGTTATTTGACACTGAAAAGCCGCTAAATAGCGGCTTTTTTAATGTGGTTAGAACGGTAATGGTGAAGCGACTAGTTAATAAAACAGCGAAAAGCTTTCAATGTAAGATTGAAGGTTTAATTCCCAAATATAAGCTGGAGTAATCAAAGTAACGGTTTGCTCAATAGGTTTCTTCGATGGTAGTGTAACTACAAAATAGGTCGTGTTGATTTTAAAAGTCAATCACGCCTTACTGTAAAGTGTCCATAGCCTGTTTAGCGCGCCCACCTCGTGGAACAGTGACTTCTCCCTGCTGAGAGTCCACTATATGCTTCATCTTCAAGATGAAATGATGTAAGCATGATCATTTGTTCGAATTTACCTAAGAATTTATTTTTGTCAGGCATTGTATGTCGCTCTTAAATATAGTTTTGTATTTTTACTACATTGTGATGCCCACGCCATAATGAGATTTGTGTTAAGCACATAGAGATGACATACATAGGGTATGCGAGCATTTGTACACAGTGAGAAAACTTTGAAACTCAGGCTAAAATTGTGGTTTAGCTTGGATTTGATATGTCAAAAGTTATGGCGCTCAGAAGTAGAAAGCATTTTTTAATGTCTTTGTGCTTCCAGTTTCTTTTATTATCCTAAAAAATAATACATTCAAGATCAGCAGCTTTTGGGAATCTTAATTAGGTTGCCTTGAGTTTTGGAATAGATTGAACAAAACTTTAAGCAGATCCCTTGATGGCAGCCTGTATTATGTTTCACTTCGCGCTAACTAAACACATCGCTAAACGTGAGTACGTGTTTTTAGTTGCTTGGAGTATCCTGCTCTTAGTGAGCAATTTAGTTGTAATACAATCAATCAGTACTTGGATTGATGAAGAATCACAGCGTTTAGATACGCAGTTATCTTATTATATTGCTCCTATTCCTCCTCAAGAACTTGGCAAGTTGGCTAATCAACATGGTTTTAGCGTTTTCCCTAGCAATGACACTTTCATTTCGTGGTTTTCATCCCCGCATCATTTTAAGGTCGGTGAGCATTCTATGAGCATGTATCCCACACAATTAATCAATAAGGGACTGATGTGGTTTATTTGGGTCAATACGGTCATTTTTGGAGTCGGGGCATTATTTGGCACTGTCTATTTGAGAAAACGGAAGCGTCATGTAGAACGTCGTAAGGTAAGTAAGCAGCTCACGCACAGAACACGTAATGGTAATGGGGAAAGTTTGGTGAATATACCTGTTACAACGGAGCAGCAGGTGACGATGTTTGCAATGTTTAAATGGCGTTGTGAACTGCCCAAGCACATTGAGCCGCAGAGCCACTTTAGTGTCACTTTAGCGAAGTGTTTTAATAAGTACCAGTATTGTTCAGCCAAGTATTTATCGTCAGGCACTTTGACCGTTACACTCGGTACATTAGGCAAAAATGAAGTTGAGCAAGCGATTAAACGCTTACATGAAGTTGTATATCAGGCATTGCTTGCCTTTCGCGGAGATTTGTCACGCAGTGCGGTTAAGTGCGGGGCGTGTTTTTATGGCGAAGGAGCAGACCAAACGCAAGTGTATCAAATTGCCAGATCTTCTCTTAGTATTGCGCAAAACCATGTATGGCAGCATATACATATGTTGCCACTGAATCACACGTTAGCTGAGAGTTTACTGGATGCTGAAGTGCATATTATGGAAGATATTCGCGCTGGGCGATTTGTACTTTTTTGTCAGCCTTTATTTGATTTCAAATCACAAGATGTGATCCAAAGTGAAGCGCTATTGCGTGTTCGGCACAAAACGCTAGGATTAATCACCGCAGGGCAATTTATTCATAAAATACACCATAATGAACACTTAGTTGAACTTGATAAGGCGATTGTTAAACAAGCACTAAAAGTACTATCTAAAGAGCCAAGAGGGTTTTCGGTGAGTGTTAATTTACATGTGGTGAACTGGTCTAATAGCGTATTTTTAAATTGGTTGATAGGCGCTTTGAAGGATTCTGGCCGTGCAAGTGATGTGACTTTGGAGTTGATGATAAGCGACTATTATCAGCATAAAGATTATTTTGAGCAGTTTTTCTCTTCATTGGTGCTGCTTGGGACCAATGTGGTGCTGGACCACGTCAATAAACCTCTAGATGTGATCCAATTACAAAGACTACATAATGTAACGGGGATCAAGTTGGCTTTTGAACTGATCCACGGTATTAATGGATGTGCCAAGCGGCGCGCGGTAGTGAAGCAGATAGTGGGTCAAGCCAAGAAGTTGCAAATACCGGTATATGCTGTGGGGGTAGAAACACAAGATGAGTTTAACTGTATTAAACGCCTTGGTGTTGATGGTGCGCAAGGGTATTTTTTCAGTGCACCCCTGTTAGAACTGGAAAATAGCTTAAATTAATTGTCGATAACGCAGGCCATCTAGGCCCTGCAGACCTCCCGTGTGTATGGCAATAATCTGACTATGCTTTGGGAAATGATCTTGCTCAATCAACTGCCAAAGTCCATACATCATTTTACCTGTATAGATGGGCTCTAGAGGCAAATGATGGTCACGTCGCATTGTCTGGCAAAATTGCCACAGTGCGTGTGAAAACTTACCATAACCACCTTCATGGAATTGCGTTAGTATTTGCCAATTTTTTTGAGCCTTTGCTTTTGGGTTCAGATGCACGACTTTCTCATTTAAATACTCCGCCCCTTTCAGTACTGCAAATCCCATAAGCTTTACGGAGGGATCAAGTCCATCAAGCATACCGGCTAGCGTTCCACCGCTACCAACAGCACAGCAAACATAGTCACTTTTAGGTAAAGAACGTGCTAATTCTTCGCAGCCTTGCAAAGCAAATTGGTTGCTACCACCTTCAGGTATGATAAAAGCATTGGGAAATCGCTTTTTGAGCAGAGCAAGATAATCAGGATCATGACGTTGTCGATATTCTATTCGAGTGACGGGATGTAGGTTGACGTTACATGCTTTGGCAAAGCGGATAGTTGGATTTGCTGCATCAAGGTGTGGGCCTCTGACAATAATATCCGCAGGGATATTGTACAGCTTACTAGCCATGGCGGTTGCATATACGTGATTTGAGAAAGCCCCCCCAAAGGTAACAAGAGAGCGGCATTGCTGGCGTTTAAGCTCTACAAGATTATATTTAAGCTTTCGCCACTTGTTTCCCTGTACAGTGGGATGAAGCAGATCATCTCTTTTTACCAGCAATTCAATTTTTTTGGCTGCTAATAAAGGATGCCTAATTGTCTGCAGAGGTGATTCTAAGTGGCTTGAAGTCTTCATTTGATTTTCGATTTATCTGTAAATAAACGCTTTGAGGTTATTATTTCATGAAAATGTGCTCAGAACACTGGTAAGTACGTGACTAATAGTTGTAAACTCAGATATTAATTGTGCAAGGCTTGTGTTTTACTTCGTAAGTACATAGCATTGAGCATTAAAACATCAAAAATAACAAAGACCAAAACAACTGCCGCTGTTGGGAATGGAATATATGCGAATTGCTCCTTTATCTCTTTTTGTCTCTGCCGCCTTATTGTCTGTAAGTGTTTGGGCACAAGATACTGCGACTGTGACAGCTATCGAGTCAGAGCGCTCCGAAAAACAGGCTGAGTTAGATAGATATACTCAGATTTTAGACAAGCACGTGGCTGAAGAAGCCCGTTTACAATCACAACTTGAATTGTTGAGGACAAACTCAACAGAGTTGGATAAAGAAAAGAATCAGGCGCTCGACGCCATGAATGATTTATATCGTCGATTGATTGACGATCCTTCTATTGATATTTCATCTGCGCAGATGAGATACCAGCAGTCTGTTGCTGATCATAAATCGAATAAAGAAGATATAGCGATGCAGTTAGCGGCCATAGCATCGCACCGCAAAGACATAGAGCAAATTCGCGTTAGTAAACATACCTTAGTTAATACGCTTGCGAGCTTAAAAGATCAATTAAGTACAGCGCGAGTGGAGCGGCTTCGCAACGAGTTTACTCGTGAAGGTACATTAGAAGTTGAACACACCATCAATTGTAAGCGTACAGAAACGCTTGCGGCGTGTGAGCAAAGAGGTCAGCAATTAGGTCTACAAAAAGCAACCAAGCGCTTTATCGATCAGATATTTGCAAACCTAACAGAGCAGCGCATTGTAGAGCCGAAGAGACACTTAGCTGGTGCGCAAGTGCAGGTTGTGAGCAGTCATGTGATTGGCAGTGCATTCAGCGGTCAGGGTAATTACAGCGTCAATTTAAGTGTGACGATGCGCGGTGACGTTAATAATAGCCGACTTTGTGGTTTGTTAGCGCTGGATAACCGCTTTTGTAGCGAGTATGGCACGCCGCTATCTGTAGGTTACCAAGCAAGTTACCCAACAACGTTTAGTGACAGTCAGCTTACTTTTAAAGATGAGCTGGATAAGCCTGAGCCGAGTGTACCAAGTGTAACCGCACTGCAACCACAGACAGAAATTAAATCACAAATCATTCAGCAAACACCTCAAGACAGACAAGTTGATCTAACTTTAAGATCTAATGTTTATGATGATGAAGTGTTTATTGATGGTGTAAGTTATGGCTCGACTAAACTGGTTGTCAGTGTACCGACAGGGTCTTATGACATTGAGATCCGTAAACTAGGTTATGAGTCATACAAAGCCAGAGTTGATGTAAGGCGTGCTCGAACGATAAACGCTAAGCTGATAAAAAAGCCTGAGTCGATTGCTGCACCGACACCGAAAAGAGAGCAAGTTGAGCGTCCTCGCACTGTACAAAAATCAGTAACGCCTAACTTGGTTGAAAACAAAGTGGTGATTATTCCAGCAGGATCATTCCAAATGGGTGATTTAACTGGTAATGGACTGGCTAATGAGCGCCCAGTGGTAGAGAAAGTACTCAGTCACTCTTATGCGATGCAAAGCAATGAAGTGACGGTAGCAGAATACAGACAATTTATTGTTAGCACTGGCTATCAAACAGAGGCTGAAAAAGGCACAGGTTGCGCTCATTACAAAAATGGCGAGCCGATTTGGGAAAGCGAATATAATTGGAGTAATCCAGGCTTTGAGCAAGCTGAAAACTTCCCCGTTGTTTGTGTAACCTATGAAGATGCTAAAGCATATGCCAACTGGTTATCTGCGGAGCAAGGCATTCAATATCGTCTGCCAAATGAAGTAGAGTGGGAATATGCGGCCAGAGCCGGCACCAGTTCAGAATATCCTTGGGGCAATGAGATTGGTAGAGGGTTGGCAAACTGTGGATGGTGTGGCAGTGAGTGGTCAAATAAAAGTCCATCACCAGTTGGAGAGTTTTCACCAAATAACTATGGTTTATATGATACCGTCGGTAATGTTTGGGAATGGACGCAAAAGCGCGCTTCTCAAGAAGATGTGACGGTTAGAGGCGGTGCATGGAACTTTGCGCCTAGCTTGGCTAGGGTATCAACACGCCTAGCGTTAGCACCTGATTTTAGAGCTAATTATATCGGTTTTAGATTAGTTCGCGAAAGATAAATAATGCGCCGAGTAGGGCGCGTTCAGCTAAAGTGCAGTTAGCACTTTGTAGACTTAAATATTTTAGCCGCAGTGACAATGACTGCGGCTTAGTTAAAAGAATTCTTTAAGGTTACCCAGCCTCATGTTTAAAAAGCTACGTGGATTATTTTCAAATGACCTGTCTATTGACTTAGGCACGGCGAATACACTGATTTATGTGAAAGAAGAAGGCATTGTATTGAACGAGCCCTCTGTTGTGGCAATTCGTCAAGAGCGAGCAGGTGGACCCAAAAGCGTTGCCTCTGTCGGCACAGCCGCAAAGCAGATGCTTGGTAGAACGCCCGGCAATATCAAAGCGATAAGACCAATGAAAGATGGTGTTATTGCGGATTTCTATGTCACAGAAAAAATGCTTCAACATTTTATCAAGCAAGTTCACAACAATAACTTTATGCGTCCAAGTCCGCGCGTATTAATTTGTGTACCGTGTGGTGCAACACAAGTTGAGAAGCGTGCGATCCGTGAGTCAGCCATGGGTGCTGGTGCGCGCGAAGTGTACTTGATTGAAGAGCCGATGGCCGCAGCAATCGGTGCTGGCTTGCCAGTGTCTGAAGCGACAGGTTCTATGGTTGTCGATATTGGCGGTGGTACAACTGAAGTTGCGATAATCTCGCTTAATGGTGTGGTTTATTCATCTTCTGTGCGTATTGGTGGTGACAAATTTGATGAAGCCATTATTAACTATGTAAGACGTAACTTTGGTAGTTTAATTGGCGAAGCAACTGCGGAGCACATCAAACATGAAATCGGTTCTGCTTTTAAGAGTGAAACGCCAATTGAAATTGAAGTGCGCGGACGCAATTTAGCAGAAGGTGTACCGCGCTCGTTTACGCTCAATTCACACGAGATTTTAGAAGCATTGCAAGAGCCTCTGATGGGCATTGTTAGTGCCGTCATGGTTGCGTTAGAGCAATCACCACCTGAGTTGGCATCGGATATTTCAGCACACGGCATGGTATTAACAGGCGGTGGCGCATTGCTAAAAGATTTAGACCGACTGCTGATGGAAGAAACGGGGATCCCAGTAGTGGTTGCTGACGATCCACTGACGTGTGTTGCGCGCGGTGGTGGTAAAGCGCTTGAGATGATTGATATGCATGGTGGCGATGTATTTAGTTACGACTGATGAATTTACTGTTTGGCCGAAGCATCTCTTTACAACTGCGACTTACTGTCGCAGTTGTGCTTAGTATTATCCTCATCATAGGTGATCGATATACCTCTGGCGGTACTTTTGTCAGAACGACACTCAATACTTTAGTTAGTCCTGTTTTATATGCTGCAAACGTGCCATACGAATTATTTAATGTTGGTGCGCAAAGCTTGCATACACGAGATAGGCTGTTAGATGAAAATGAAACCTTGCGTGCCAAGCAGCTTTTGCAAAGTGAGCAGCTTCAGCAATTCCAATTTTTATTAAAAGAAAATAATGAGCTGCGAGCACTACTGGGCGCTTCGTCACGGCAATCCCATAGCCGTCAAATCGCGCAAGTACTGTCGGTGCGTTCTAATCGATATAATCATCAGGTTGTTATTAATAAGGGCACGATTGATGGTGTATCAGAGGGACAGGCTGTTATTGATGAACTCGGATTAGTAGGTCAATTGACGCATGTCGGCACTACAACCTCCCGTGTATTGTTGATGACAGACACAACCCATGCGACTCCTGTTCGGATCTTACGTAATGATGTCAGTATGGTAGTCGAGGGGATAGGTAAGATTAATTTGGTGCAATTAGCCCATGTGTCACATAGTTTGGATATTCGTATCGGCGATATCTTAGTGACTTCAGGCCTTGGCAGTCGCTTTCCAGAAGGTTACCCAGTTGCCGTTGTCACTGAGATTGACAGAGATGAAGGACTGCCTTTTGCAAAAGTTTATGCTGAGCCTATCGCGCAGTTAGACAGGGTGCGACTACTGGTTATTTTAGGGGAAAACGATACGGAGGTAAGTAATGAGCCGTAGCTTTTCTTTTATCACTTTTAGCGTGTTTCTTGCGCTTATTATGGCGTTGATGCCATTACCCTTTTCTTTAGAACCTTTTAGACCGGATTGGGTCCTATTAGTATTGATGTATTGGTCAATTGCGTTGCCGCACAGGGTTAATATTGGCTGGGCATGGTGCACGGGTTTGATCATGGATTTGGCTGTAGGCTCTCCTTTGGGTGTTAACTCGTTGACTTACTCAGTGTGCATCTATATTACAGTCAGTAACTTCCAGAAGTTAAGAAACTTCTCTTTGTGGCAGCAAGCCATGTTGATAGGTTTGTTTTTAGCGCTGTATCACTTATTGCAGTTTTGGCTAAATCATTTCTTATTAGATATTTATTTTAATCCTGCATATTTATGGCCGGCTTTGGTTGGTATGTTGTGTTGGCCTTGGATCTTCCTATTGCTAAGGAAGTACCGTAGACATTTTAGGATCCGTTAATGACCGTAAAATTATATTTGGCTTCGGCATCCCCACGCCGCAAAGAGTTATTGAGCCAGCTTGGTTACGATTTTGAACAATTTTCTGTCGATGCGGATGAGCGAGCTTTGCCAAATGAAGCACCTGAAGCTTTAGTTGAGCGCTTGGCCAGGTTAAAGGCACAAAGTGGCGTTGGCATAGGCAGTGAGAAGCGTCCTGTTTTAGGCAGTGATACAATTGTTGTCGCTGATGGAGAAGCGCTTGGTAAGCCTGTAAACAAAGACGACTTTATCTCTATGATGACAAAGTTATCAGGCAACACGCATCAAGTGATGACAGCGATTGCGCTGGCAGACAATCAGACAGTGATGAGTAAAACAATCATCACAGAGGTGACTTTCAAAGTACTTTCAGCTGCGGAAATAGAACAATATTGGTCTAGCCAAGAGCCACAAGATAAAGCCGGTGGATATGGTATACAAGGTTTAGGTGGGCGATTTGTAACACAGCTTAAAGGTAGTTATTTTTCTGTTGTCGGACTACCTTTATATGAAACAGACGAATTAATTCAAGCATTTATGGCGGGTCGAGATGAGTAGCGAATTATTGATCAATGTAACACCAAGTGAAAGTCGAGTCGCACTCATTGAAAATGGTGTGCTGCAAGAAGTACAAGTCGAACGTGTCGGTAATTTAGGCATTGTTGGTAACATCTATTTAGGCAAGGTGAGCCGAGTTCTACCGGGTATGCAAGCCGCATTTGTCGATATTGGCCTAGAAAAAGCCGCCTTTTTACATGCTTCAGACATTGTCAGTAGTGCTTCTATTGAAGAAGCGGTTGATCATCAGCCAATTAAAAAAGTGCAGGATATTAGAGAGCTAGTTAAGCAAGGCCAGTTCATTATGGTACAGGTGGTGAAAGACCCGATCGGTACCAAAGGGGCGCGTTTAACCACGGACATTACCATCCCTTCTCGCTACTTAGTCTTTATGCCAGATGCAACGCATGTGGGTGTTAGTCAAAGAATTGAAACAGAAGAAGAGCGCGATCGTCTTAAACATATTGTTGCCCAATATAATGATGAAAATGGTGGCTTTATTGTTCGCACTGCGGCTGAAGGCGCTGCGGAAGCTGAATTAAAGCATGATGCAGAGTTTCTAAAAAAACTTTGGCAAAAAATTGTTAGCAAGCGAAGAAAGACCAGCAAAGCAAGTATTTTGCATGAGGACTTGACGCTGGCGTTTCGTACTCTACGCGATTACGTTGGTGAAGACATGGAGCGTATTCGTGTTGATTCCAAATTAACGTATCAGCAATTGAAGACGTTTACAGAAGAGTTTGTTCCTCAGCTATCTGAGACGTTGGAGTATTATCCTGGCGAGCGTCCGATCTTTGATCTTTTTGATGTTGAAACAGAGATACAAAAAGCACTACACCGAAAGGTTGAACTGAAATCAGGTGGCTATTTAATCATAGATCAAACAGAAGCCATGACGACCGTAGATGTGAATACTGGGGCATTTGTTGGCCATAGAAATTTAGAAGAAACCATTTTCAATACGAATGTCGAGGCAACTTCTGCTATTGCGCGTCAGCTTAGGTTAAGGAATCTAGGCGGTATTATCATAATTGACTTTATTGATATGGTTTCAGATGAACATAAACGCCGAGTATTACATTCACTCGAAGCGGCATTGGCAAAAGACCGCGCCAAAGCAAATATTAACGGGCTGTCAGCGCTTGGCTTAGTTGAAATGACGAGAAAGCGTACAAGAGAAAGTCTAGAGCACATTTTATGTGATGTATGCCCTTCTTGCTCTGGCCGAGGATCTCTGAAAACTGTAGAAACGGTTTGTTATGAGATATTGCGTGAAATTGTCCGAGTAAATCGTGCATATGATGCGGATAAATTCATGGTGTATGCCTCTGCGGCTGTGAGTGAGGCGTTAGTGAATGATGAATATCATAATTTGGCTGAGCTGGAACTGTTTATCGGAAAGCAAGTGAGTATCCAAACTGAAAACTTGTACAGCCAAGAGCAGTTTGATGTGGTAATGATGTAGGCCGATATGCACCCCAAAACAATTTGCTTTTTTTGTATTCGAAAGGTTTGGCAAGCTTTTGCTGTAACCTTGGTTATGCTTGCGGTATTGGTTTCTCTGTTGAAGCTGAGCTTGCCGTACGCTAACGATTACAAAAATAGCATTGAATCTCTGATTTACCGCCAGCTTAACGTTGAGTTGAGCATTGGCTCAATCAGCGCAAGTTGGCAGGGTACTGGGCCCGCCCTTGTGCTTGAAAATGTGAGTTTTGAAGATAATCAAAACGCACCTATCTCTCTTCATATTGACAATACCAGCTTGCAAGTCAATGTTGTTCAGTCTTTGCGGCAGTGGCAGTTAGTTTCCAATTATTTTGTGCTTGATGGTTTTAAAGCAAATATTCACTTAAATAGGCTCAACTTAGATGATAGTGCTAATGCAGGCGAGTTTGAGCAGCAGGCACTTATCGAAGGGTTGTTTTTAGGGGAAACTGGGCACTTCTCAGTTCAAAATAGTGAAGTTAATTTATTGGGTGCACATGATTTGCACCATACAATACTGATCCAAGATATGGTTTGGCAAAATAGCGCCAATGCACATCATGGTGAAGGGCGACTTATTTTCCCTAGCTTATCTCAAGGTAGTTTGAATACTCGAGTTAAGCTTTCAGGACAAACTTTACAAGAAATTGAAGGCGATATTTATCTACAAGCCAATGATCTTAATGTATTAGACTTAATCGATGATCATTTAGATGACAGTTATCGAAATTTGAGTGCTAGCATCAATGGTCAACTCTGGACCCAATTGCAGCATGGAAAATTAACTGACATTTTAGTGCAAGTTGAACCCAGCTACGTTACCTGGAGTGATAAAAACCACTTAAATAAATTAGGTCTAGAAAGTGGCCAGGTATTAATTGAACCGTCTGAGAGCGGTTGGTCACTGAACAGCTCTGAGTTTATATTTATCAGCAACGAACATGATTATCAGCCAACGCAATTTCAAGGCCAGTGGTCGAGTACACAGCGTACACTTTGGCTACAGCAGTTTGACTTAGCGCCAATAGCAGATGCGCTCGAACTGACTCGATACGAGTGGGCAAAAGGCATAGAAAAAAGCCAGTTTCAAGGCGAACTTAATAAAGCCAGGATAACTTGGCAGGCAGATACGGGTATCAATGTATGGGGCCTTGCAAAAAGTGTGGCATGGCTTGAAAGTGACGCAGCACCTGGTTTAACAGGGCTAGATCTTGAAATTAACTGGCAGGGACAGCGTGGTGTGGTTAGCGTGAGCGCACATCAACAACAACTCATGACTGGCGCGCGCTTTATCAAACCCATTGATATTGATGAGCTCAACGGCGACATACATTTTTGGCAAGATACGAACGGGCATTGGCAAGTGAATTCAGATAACTTGTGGGTGAGTAATGATCACCTTGCTGTGGCGCTAGAATTCCATACTCGTTTATTCTCTCAACCTGAATTAGATTTGTATGCTGAAGTATATGGTCAAGATGCATCGATTGCGGGACATTACTTTCCATTGGACTTAATGCATGGCAATTTGGTTGAGTATTTAGACAGAGGGATTATTGCTGGTGAAGACGTACGTGCTCAAGTACTGCTGTCAGGGCCATTAAGTGCTTTCCCATATCGCGATAGACAAGGGCAGTTTGAAGTATTGGCGCATATTGATGGCGCTGAGTTTTTATTTGCACCTGATTGGCAAAGTGTAAAAAATGCCGGCGTTGAACTGCATTTTCACAATGAACGCATGGATATCACAGCGGGCTCAGGCCAGCTGTCTAATCAGGATATTCTCGGGAAGGTTGTGGTGAGCTTGGATGACCTTGAGCGAGCCGATAATCTCATTGTTAAAATCAACCAGCAAACAGAAGCATCTAGCTTAAGCGCTTTTTTTGCAGATACACCGATAGCCGATCCATTAGTTAATGTGCTTGATATTGTCCAAGGCAAGGGCACAGCCAATGGGGAGATAGAGCTCGACATTGACTTACATAGCCTAGATGTTGTTGCGAAAGGGACAGTGGAATTAGATGGCAATCATATCTACCTTAGTAAACCGGGTATGCAACTTAATGATGTGCATGGCGAATTAACATTTCATGATGATGAGATTAAACTCCAGAATGCCAAAGCGACGTGGTTAACTATGCCGATTGATTTTTCAGTCATGGGTAATGGTGATAAACAAGGTTATGAAGTAAACATAGAAGCAGCTTTACAGGCCAGTAGTGAAGCCTTATTGCCACATGGTGATGGGCTAATGGATGGTTTTATTGCCGGTAATGCGCTGTTAGGTACTAATATCGCATTAAACTTTACTGAGCAAGGGTTCAATTATTTAGCGAGTTTCAGTTCAGATTTAGCTGGCGCGTCAGTGATGTTACCTCCTCCTTATCATAAAGTTGCTGCCTCAACTGGAAAATTGATTGGTGAAGTGAGAGGTGATGACATTTCTAACCTGATCACAGCCAATGTGAATGATCTACTCTATTTCAACGGTATTTTAGACAATAACAAAGGGCGTTTTGATAAAGCGCACTTGGTAGTCGGGTCACAAAATCGAGGGCTTGATCCGTCAGGCCTTACAGTGACGATCGATCAACCAGACATTCAGCTAGATGCATGGTTCGCTTTTATTGATAGGATTATCGAGAAGAGCACATCATCGTCGCAAAATAATACCAGTTTATTACCAGAACTGAATGAAATAAGAGCGAATTTTGGTGAGCTTCTTGTCGGTAATATCCTGTTTAATGACATTGAAATGCAGATGAAGCCAGACAGTGATGGCTGGAAAATGCGCTTGAATGGAAAGGAGCTCAGAGCACAGGTTCTGCTGCCTACAGAGGAAACTGCTGCAATTGATATACAGGCAGACTATCTGCGTTTGAATTCACAGCAGGCAGAGCAGCCTGAAGTAGAAGAAGCGACAGATTTGAGCTGGCTGACGCGTATTCCAGCCATAGAGTTTGGTTGCGATGATTGCCGTATTAATCAGTATCAACTGGATAGAGTCACTCTTTCAATTGTGGGCAATGGTGAACAGCTTACGATTGGCAATCTCAATGTAGATAAAGGCGCCCATGCGCTATCGGCGAAGGGGAGCTGGCGAGACGGTTTGTCCCGCATAAATGGTAATTTAAGTAGCGCCGACTTTGGTGACTTAATGGAAGAGTTTGATATCACGTCAACCGTGAAAGACTCTCAAGCTAATATCGATTTTAATTTGAGCTGGCAAGCTGCGCCTTATGACTTCCAATGGGAGACATTGGCGGGAGATATTCAGTGGCAACTGGGCGAAGGCCATTTGACAGATATTAGCGATCAAGGTGCGCGTGTTTTTTCTTTGCTGAGTTTGGACTCTTTGGTACGCAAATTGAAGCTTGATTTTAGGGATGTTTTTGCTAAAGGGTTTTTCTACAATCAAATGGAAGGCAGCTTGCAGATCGATAATGGTGTTGCGTTTACTCAAGATACTAAAATGGATGGTGTGCCAGCTGATCTGAGTATTTCTGGGTATGCGAACTTAAAGACGCACGAGATTAACTATGATTTAGCGATTGCGCCACAGGTCACGTCAAGTTTACCTGTGATAGTGGGTTGGATGGTTAATCCGGTGACTGGACTGGCAGCGCTTGCAATTGACAAGGTTATTCATTCGGCACGTGTGATATCAGAAATTAATTTTAAGGTGACAGGTACTATGCAAGAGCCTGTTGTGACCGAAGTAGAGCGTAAGAGTCGCGAGGTTACGTTACCTGGCGTGAAGCCGCCAGAGTCACCACCACCTGACACCCCAAATGACGCACCCAAGCCTAAAGATGTCGAAGGAAATGAGTCAGAGTCAGGTCAGCCGACAGTGTTAAGCACGGAACGTGTGCAATCGAGCACCGAACAAACGGTGGCACCAAAGCAGAACAAATCAGTGCCGATAAAGCCAAAGCAAATAGAAATGGGTCAAACTCAGCCGTCAGAGCAGGAAAAGCCGATAAATGACGAGTCTCAAGGTAATGGACGCTAGACCTTGAAAAAGTGCTGTGTGTTTAACAAAGTGGTATAAAGCATGATGAAATCTGACTACGCCAATATTGTCGTGATCCCAATGTGCTCGGCTATGGCACCTGAAGAGAATTTTAAATATCTCACTCAACGATTAGAGGCTTTGACATTGACGTCGCCCAGTTTGGTGTGTTTGCCAGAAGCCTGGCTGGCATTTTGCGCAAATGGCTTAGACTCGCTTTCAATTGCAAAGCGCAGCGACGAGTGGATAGAAAAAATTGCACAACTTTGCAAAGCTAAAGGCATATGGTTGAGCGCAGGTACCATGCCAATTTCGGCGCCAGGCGATAAATATTTCGCTGCAAGTTGCTTGTTTGACGATAGCGGCAAGCTTGTAGCTCAGTATAACAAGATCCATCTATTTGATGCAGATGTCAGCGACAAAGCAAAGCGCTACCGAGAATCCGAGTTTACAGCAGCGGGTGATCAAGTTGTTGTTGTAGATAGTCCCTTTGGTAAGCTAGGCTTAAGTGTGTGTTATGACATGCGCTTTGCAGGGTTGTATCAGGTTCAACGTGATCAAGGGGCCAATATACTCCTAATTCCAAGTGCATTTACTACGGTAACAGGTCAGGCTCATTGGCTGCCATTACTACAAGCAAGAGCCATAGAAACACAAAGTTTTGTGGTTGCTGCAGCGCAAGTTGGACAACATCAAAACGGGCGAGAAACATACGGGCATAGCGTTATTATTTCCCCATGGGGAGAAGTGCTAGATAACAGTGCGTTATCTTTAGAGCCGATACAAAGACGGTTAGATTTAACCGAGCTACACAGTACAAGGCAAGCAATGCCTGTATTGCAGCACAACCGATTTAAGAGCAATATGATATGAATCAAGTTGAAAAAAGCTTGTTAGCTGACAGCCAGTTAACCAGAGAGCAACTGGAAAAAACACTTAATTATATTCATCAGTACAATGTTGATTATTCCGATCTTTATTTTCAGTCTAGTTACAATGAAACATGGGTCCTCGAAGATGGCAAGGTAAAGGAGGGGAGCTACAACATCGAACGCGGTGTCGGTGTGAGGGCCGTCAGTGGTGAGCAGACTGGTTTTAGTTACTCTGATGCAATTAACTTAGAAGCGATTAATCAGGCTGCACAAGCGGCGCGCTCCATTGCGCAGCAAGGTGAGTCTAAGCGTGTACAAGTGTTTACTGATGTAAAAGCACCTGTTCAGTTCCAGCCTGTACAGCCATTGCTGAGCATGACGGATGAAGAAAAGATCACGTTACTTAAAGAAGTCGATGCCGCAATCAGAGATTTAGCGCCAGATGCTCAGCAAGTTGTATGCTCGATTGCTGCAGTGTATGAAGAAGTACTCATTGCTGCAAGCGATGGCACGTTTGCGACCGATATCCGCCCACTAGTTCGTTTAAATTGCTCTGTATTATTAGAGAGTAATGGGCGAAGAGAGCGTGGGAGTGCGGGTGGTGGTGCGCGCTTGGACTACGGGTATTTTAAAGAATTAGAAAATGGTCAACCACGCTGGATGACCTATGCAAAAGAAGCGGTGAGACAAGCACGTGTAAACTTAACTGCTATTGATGCTCCTGCAGGCACAATGCCGGTTGTGTTGGGTTCTGGCTGGCCAGGCGTTCTTCTGCACGAGGCGGTTGGGCATGGCTTAGAGGGCGACTTTAACCGTAAAGGGGCGTCTGCTTTTAGTGGTCGTGTAGGTGAACAAGTGGCTTCATCACTGTGTACTGTGGTTGATGATGGTACGATGGCCAATCGTCGTGGTTCTTTAAATATCGATGACGAGGGGACACCTGCCGGATATAACGTTCTAATTGAAAATGGCATCTTAAAAGGCTACATGCAAGACAAGACCAATGCTCGCTTAATGGACACTCAGCCGACAGGTAATGCACGTAGAGAGTCATTTGCACATCTGCCCATGCCTAGAATGACAAATACTTATATGTTGGCTGGACAAAGCACCCAGCAAGAGATCATCAGCTCAGTGAAAAAAGGTATATTTGCCAGCAACTTTGGCGGTGGTCAAGTGGATATTACTTCCGGTAAGTTTGTGTTTTCTGCATCAGAAGCCTATTTAATTGAAGACGGTAAAGTAACGCAGCCAATTAAAGGTGCAACGCTGATTGGTAATGGTCCAGAAGCGATGCAGCAGATCTCTATGGTTGGCAATGATTTATCGCTAGATAGAGGGGTTGGTGTGTGCGGTAAAGATGGCCAAAGTGTGCCGGTTGGTGTCGGTCAACCTAGCCTTAAGATTGATCAATTGACGGTGGGTGGTACCGCTTAATTTACCAATCATGAATGGGGGGAGCGCGCTCCCCTCAAAAAAATTAAGGTAAGATCGCTTCTTTTAAGTATTGAAACAACTCTTTATATCCTTTGGCTGGCTTTTCTGCTTTAAGTTCTTTGTTTGCTTGGCGAACTAACTGACGCAGCTTCTGGCGTTCCATTGTTGGGTGTGCATCAAGTAACTCGTTAATTTTGCTATCCCCAAGCTTAAGTACTTCATCACGCACTCTTTCTACTTGGCCAAGTAGCACTTCTGCTTGATTATTTTTATTGAGTAACATGTCTAAAGCTGTTTGTAATTGTTCAACATTTTCTGTTGTACGAAGTACTTTAGCAATGTAATTCATGTGGCGACGATACGCGTCATGTTTGCCACGGATCTTATCTGCAAGTGCCATCGCCTCGATAAGTTCATTTGTCAAAGGCAGCTTGTCCCGTTGCTTTTTGCCAAGTTCAGCGATATCAATACCAAGCTGCTGATATTGCTGAGCATCTCGTTTAAGCTCGCTTTTGGAGACATAGATGATTTCTTCATCATCGACATTGTGATCTGATTTTTTTGCCATAATAGAGGCCACTTAATATTACAATTATATTGATTATACCAAGAAGCGCAGAAAAATATCGTAATAGTGAGGTCATTTACGATTATCACGGCGAAATGCTCACTCCTGTGTTAGGATTGTAGAGTTTACAAGTATTTGGAAAAGCAACATGAATGATAACCAAGCGGGTTCTATATACCAACAAATCGACGAAGTAAAAGAGGCTGTATCTGAGGTTTTGACGATGGCGTCAAAGTTGGGGGCTACATCTGCTGAAGCGGCGATGAGTCGCACCTCTGGACTGTCAGTGAGCACGCGCATGGGCGAAGTCGATACCATCGAATTTAATCAAGATGGTAGTTTGGGGATCAGTGTTTATGTTGGTAATCACAAAGGCTCAGCTTCAACGGCTGACTTGAGCGAGCAAGCGTTACGTTCAGTTGTGCAAAAAGCCATTGAAATTGCCAAATATACGGCGGACGATGAGTGCAATGGCTTGGCTGACAAGGCCTTAATGGCACAAGATATTCCTGAACTTGATTTATATCACCCGTGGGAACTATCTCCACAAGAGGCGATTGAATCTTGTATCGAAGCAGAAAAATCTGCGCTTGAATTCGATAGTAGAATTGTAAATTCGGATGGTGCAAGTATTGCGTCGCACCAAGGTCTTAGGGTGTATGGTAACAGCCATGGCTTTTTAGCCGGCTTCCCTCGAACACGTCACACTTTGAGCACCATGGTGATCGGCCAAGAAGGCGATATGATGCAAAGGGACTCCGCATTTAGTATCTCGAGAAAGCATGATTTATTAAAAGCGCCGCAAGCGGTTGGCATAGAGGCTGCTGAGTCGACACTGGCTAAGCTGAATAGTCAGAAGCTTGCGACGATGAAGGTGCCGGTGGTATTTAGAGCTGACATTGCAAATAGCTTGTTTGGACACCTTGTTTCAGCAATCGGTGGCGGTGCTTTATATCGTAAATCTAGTTTTTTATTAGATACCCTTGGTAAGCAGGTTTTTAATTCTTGCGTCAATATCCATGAAAGGCCGCATTTGTTGCAAGGTTTGGCATCAAGCCCGTTCGATAGTGAAGGGGTATATACACAAGATAGAGATATTATCGTAGGTGGTGAGCTGCAAACCTATTTAATGGCAAGCTATGCTGCAAGAAAAATGGGCATGCAGGCAACAGGCCATGCGGGCGGGATCCACAATTGGTTAGTTCAAAAGACTCATGAAGATCTGGCCGCCATTTTAAAAGAAATGGGGACGGGATTATTGGTGACTGAATTGATGGGGCAAGGTGTGAACACTGTCACTGGTGATTACTCTCGTGGCGCAGCTGGTTTCTGGGTCGAAAATGGAGAAATACAATATCCTGTGAGTGAGATAACCATTGCCGGTAACCTAAAAGAGATGTTCCACAATATTCAGGCAGTCGGCGGAGATGTTGAATTACGTGGTGCAGTGCAAACTGGCTCTGTATTAATAGATAGCATGCAAGTGGCTGGTCAATAGAGCTGATTAATTTGTTTACTCTGAGCTAGGCTCAGAGTAAAAACCAAGTGGCAGTACCTAAAAACGCGAAAATACCAACAATATCTGTTACGGTTGTGAGGACTACGCTACCAGCAAGTGCTGGATCTATTTTCATACGCTTTAGGATCAAAGGTATGCTTGCCCCTGCTATGCCTGCTGCAACCAAGTTCATGAACATGGCAAATGCGATAACTGCGCCAAGTTTAAAGTCCCACTGCCAAACTGCTACAACACCAGCTATTAATAGAGACCAAAGAACGCCATTGAGTGCGCCAATCGCAAGTTCTTTACCGAGTAAGAATTTTTGGTTGGTTTGATTGACATGCCCAAGGGCAATACCCCTGATAACCAAGGTTAATGTCTGGCTGCCTGCGACGCCTCCCATGCTAGGCACAATGCCATTGAGGACCGCTAAAATGGGGAGGATATCTAGTGTGCTTTCGAAAAAGCTTGCGACAAAGGCGGCGAGTAGGGCGGTGAGTAGGTTGATCCCAAGCCAAATTGAACGTCTTCGGCTACTTTTCATGACAGGTGCGAAGGTATCTTCTTCATCCTCAAGACCTGCCATACTCATTAGACTATGCTCAGCGTCTTCTCTGATCACATCAACAATATCATCAATGGTTATACGCCCCAGTAGTTGCGTTTGATCGTCAACTACAGGGGCTGATATCCAGTTATGTCGCTCAAAAAGCTGGGCTACTTCGCTTTCCGGCATGCCGACTGGAATCGTTTCCCTGTCTTCATTCATCAGCTCTTGAACAAGTTTATCAGGGGGGTTAGTTAATAAGATCCCAATAGGCAAAGATCCTAAAAAGCGGTTTTCTTTATCTACGACATAGAGGTCGTCTGTACCTTGCGGAAGCTCTTCTTTAAGACGTAAATATCTTAACACCACATCGAGACTGACATCGGGACGAATGGTGATGGTGTCGCCATTCATTAATGCCCCTGCAGAGTCTTCATTATAAGATAAAGCAAGCGTGGCCCGTGCTCTATCTTGGCTGTCCATGGCACTGATAACATCTTGGTAGACAGGCACAGGTAAACTTCTGAGTACCTCACCTAAGTCGTCATCGTCCATATCCTCAGTCGCAGCGGCGATTAACTCGGGCTCCATTTTGGCAATGATGCTTAAGCGAACATCTTCAGAGAGTTCTTCAAGCACATCACCTTGGATATCTGGATCGACCAATTGCCAAAGTGTAGTTCTTATTTTATGAGGGGAAGACTCAAGTAACAGTGCGGTATCGCACGGAGGTATCTCAGCTAATGTCTGTCTTACTTGAACAAACTGCCCACTGTTTATTGCTTTGGTTACTTGTTGTAATTGTTCCAGTGTATAGTCTTGCTCAAAAACGTCAGGCATAGGCTTCCAAATTTTAGATTAAGAAAAGGCAATTATATGTTTTGAATAGTCATTTTAATAATTTAATCGCATTTTTTTGTAGCACGAAAATTGCTCTTTAAGCTGTTATTTACAGAATAAAGCTCATAAATTCGAGCTAAGATATATGCACTAAACACATTATCAATGTGACTTATCATATTGTAATAGATAAAATAATATTTGATTATAGCTGCTTAAAATAAAAATACGCTATTGCAGTATTATGACAAGTACAGAAGTAGTAAGTTATCTTACGAAAGAGATTAAATAAAAACTAAGTTACTCCGTTTCATGAAACTTGTCTTCAATAAGGTCACCAATAGCGATTAAGGCATTCTTTGCATCAGGGCCTGTACAACTCACTTTGACTTCTTTGCCTTGGCTGCTCTCTAACAGCAGCAATGCTAACACGCTGTCTCCCGGAGCGCTTTTATCACCTTGATAAAGCGTTATTTCTGCATCAAATTGGGTTGAGAGTTGCGCCAATATAGTGGCTGCTCGAGCATGCAAACCCAACTTGTTCTTTATTAGAAAAACCCCTTGGTATTGCTGTTGCATTACTCTTGTTCTCGGTGGCGAATTTTGACGTTAGAGTGTGTTCTTTGAAAGCGTTCACCAAGTGTTTGCGCTAAATATACTGAGCGGTGCTGGCCACCGGTACAACCAATGGCGATAGTCAAATAGCTGCGATTATTACGCTCCAAGTGTGGCAGCCAAGTTTGCATAAAGGTTTGTATCTGCCACACAAACTTTTGTACTATGCTGTGACTCGATAAGTAATCGATAACCGGTTGGTCTAAGCCTGTTAGAGGTTTTAATTCAGGTTCCCAGTGCGGGTTTGGTAAAAACCGCGCGTCAAATACGTAATCTGCTTCTTTAGGAATACCATGTTTAAAGCCAAATGATTCAAATGTGATGATGAGTTGTTTATCTTTTTGGCCTAAGATTTTCTCTCGAACGCTTTCAGCCAATTGGTGGACACTCAAGTCGGTTGTATCTATGGTGATATCAGCACGACGTATCAAGACATCTAATAAAGTTCTTTCTTGTTTTATTGCCAAGTCTAGCGGTAAGTCATTGAGTGACAGCGGATGCAATCGCCGTGTTTCTGAAAAACGTTTGATTAGTGTTTGGTCATCGCAATCAAGGTAAAATACTTTTGGTTTAGCAAAGCCTGGCAAGTACTCTAAAATATCATGAAACTCCTGCTGTTCTTTTGGTAAGTTTCTCACATCAATGCTGACAGCAATTTTATTATAGCTGTCTGAAACACTGCGTACTAAAGCAGGTAGTAAGTTTACAGGGATATTATCAGCGCAGTAATAGCCTAAGTCTTCCAATACTCTTAATGCGACGGATTTACCTGAGCCAGAGCGGCCACTGATAATTATGAGCTCCACGATTTGTTCCTATTATTTATCAAACTCAACAAGGACTTGGTAAAGCTCATGATCGTTACTTGCTTGTCTAAGTCTCTTGCAAAAATGCTTATCATTTAGTTTACCAGCGATACTAGCTAAGGTCTCTAAATGTTGCTTATTTTCACCTTCTGGTACGATGAGCGCAACAAAAATATCTACATTGCGGTCGTCAACAGCATCAAATGGAATAGGCTGTTGATTTACAAGCAAGATGGCAATGATATTATCTAATCCCGCCAATCGCCCGTGTGGAATAGCGATACCTTTTCCAATACCTGTACTGCCTAGCTTTTCGCGATTTAACAGTGCCTCGAGAATATCATGCTGATTGGCATTTGGAATTTTTTCTTGTGCCAATTCACTGATGTATTGGAGTATTCTTTTTTTACTATTAAAAAGGACCGCAGCCTTGCTGCAGTCCTCAGGGATCAGTGTGCTAAGTTTCATGGTTAATGTCGAGTTAGCTTCTCTTTATGTTTAATGACTTGCCTATCTAGCTTATCGATTAAACCATCGATAGCTGCATACATGTCTTTGTGTTCTGTTGAAGCGAATAGCTCGCCGCCATTTACATGTAATGTGGCTTCGGCTTTTTGAATGAGTTTCTCGACATCTAGGATTACATGAACGTTGTTGATGTGATCAAAATGCCTTTCTAGCTTCGCAAACTTACTTGTTACGTAGTCTCTTAATGAATCGGTAATTTCTACATGGCGACCAGTTAAATTTAGTTGCATAAGCATTTTTCCTTCTTTTGTTACGCCTAAATCAAGCTTTTACGCTGATTAGACGGTGGAATAGCCAAAGACTCTCGGTATTTGGCAATAGTACGTCTTGCCACCTTAATACCTTGGTCAGCTAATACATCTGCAATTTTGCTATCACTTAAAGGCTTAGCTGAGTTTTCTGCAGCAATTAGCTTTTTGATGAGTGCTCTAATTGCTGTTGAAGAGCATTCCCCACCGTTCTCGGTACTAACATGGCTCGAGAAGAAGTATTTCAATTCATAAATGCCGCGAGGCGTGTGCATAAATTTTTGTGTTGTTACCCGAGATATTGTCGACTCGTGCATATCAACCATTTCAGCAACATCATTGAGAACCATAGGTCTCATTGCCTCAGGGCCATGTTCAAAGAATGCCTGTTGTTGTTGAACAATGCAATTGGTAACTTTCAATAAAGTTTCATTTCTGCTTTCTAAACTTTTAATAAACCATTTCGCCTCTTGCAAATGCGAGCGAATAAATTGGCTGTCACTGCTTGATTTAACTGAGCGTGACATTGCAGCATAATGATCATTAACTCTTATTTTGGGCATTGAGTCAGGATTGAGTTCAACAACCCAACGTCCTTTTATCTTTTTGACCGAGACATCGGGGATCACATAATCAGCTTCTTCTTGAACGATACTTGCAGCTGGCTTGGGGTTCAAGCTGTGGATTAGCGTCATCACTTCTTTGAGCTCGCCTTCTTTGAGCTTCGTTTTCTTCATGATAGTACGATAATCACGATTTGCTAATAGGTCTATGTGCTCTTCAATGACATGTTTTGTTTGTTCGAGCCAAGGTGTATCTATGGCAAATTGATTTAGTTGAACAATTAAGCATTCCTGCAGACTGCGTGCCGCAATACCAACAGGGTCAAATAATTGAATACGTTTTAAGACGGCTTCAACCTCATCTAATTCAACCGGCTCTTGGTCATTATCTTTATTTAAGCTATCGACAATATCCTCACAAGATACGGTTAGGATCCCTGAGTCATCGACGCCCTCAACAATTGACAGCGCAATAAGTCTATCTGTTGCGCTAAATGGAGTGAGCTCTAGTTGCCACATCAGATATTCTTGAAGACTTTCAGTGGTTTGACCTTGATAAACGCTTTCATCCTCAGGCATTGGGCCAGACGAGCTGACTGGTGCAGCACTGATATATTCATCCCACGTGACATCCATCGCCATCTCATCGCTGAGCGTTTCTTTATTGAGCGCCGTATCTGTGTCTTGCTCGTAGTCACTCAGCTGTGTTTCAGCAGTATCATCAACGCTAGACTCTGCTTTCTCTGTGGTCTGAGCTTGTTCATGGGTTTTATCTAGACTGTTATCAAAAGACTCTTGTTCGTTTTCTTCTACTTCCAATAAAGGATTGCTATCCAGCGCTTCTTGAATTTCTTGCTGGAGGTCTAATGTGCTCAGCTGCAGCAGGCGAATTGCTTGCTGCAGTTGTGGTGTCATTGTTAATTGCTGCCCCATGCGCAGCTGTAGCGATTGCCTCATGTATCTCTAACAATCCTTTTCGTTGTTACGCTTATTCTTAACTATAGCCTGAATTGCTCGCCTAAGTAGACATCTCGGACGGTTTGATCCGCTAAAACATGTTCAGGTGTGCCTGACGCAATTAATTCACCATGGGAAACAATATATGCCTTTTCACATACATCCAAAGTTTCGCGAACATTATGATCTGTGATCAATACGCCGATCCCACGGTTTTTTAAATGCTCAATAATTTTCTTTATATCTAACACTGAAATCGGATCAACGCCAGCAAAAGGCTCATCTAAAAGAATAAATTTAGGATTTGCGGCTAAAGCGCGAGCAATTTCGACGCGGCGACGCTCACCACCAGACAGTGCCATTCCTAAACTTGAGCGAATATGCTGAATATTAAATTCATCAAGTAAATCGTTTAATACTGCTTCTCGTTGGGCTTTATTGAGGTCTTTTCTGGTTTCAAGGATCGCCATTAAATTGTCATAAACGGTTAGCTTTCTAAATATCGAAGATTCTTGTGGTAAATATCCAATACCCAACCGAGCTCGGCTGTGCATCGGTAGCAAAGTAATGTCTTGTGAATCAATATGAATACTGCCCTTGTCACTTGGTACTAGGCCAACAATCATATAAAAAGTAGTGGTTTTACCTGCGCCATTTGGACCGAGCAAACCAACGATGCTGCCTGCTTCAACACTTAGTTCAACATTTTTTACAACCTGTCTGCCTTTATAACTCTTAGCCAGTGCTGTCGCTTTTAGTGTGCTCACTGTGGCTCCTTGTTACCATCTTGCTCTTTATCTACAGGGAGTAAAACAGTTCTCACTCGTTTACCTTCCTCGTTTGCCTTTTGCGCGCTAATAAGTTGTTTTTCCATATCATAGAGGATCTCTTGGGCAGAAATCTTTTGACCAGCTTGGCTTATTTCGGCATTGCCTTTAATTGTGAGCAAGCGATTTGCAACATCATAGCGTACCTCTTGTGCCGTGGCTTTTAATAGGCTGCCATCGGTCTGCTGCTCTTGGAAAATTGCAGGAGATCCCGTTGCAACCAGTAACTGCTTGTTTTCCCCTAAATCTTCTCTGCGGTGGACTTCGAGTCGATCTGCGAATATTTTGCGTTGGCCATGAATGATCTCAACGTTTTCTTCAAAAACCCCTATATTTGTTTGTAATTGCGCTTGCTGCTTACCTGAACTGATGATCACCTGCTCAGGCGTGTTGTTGGCAAGGGCACTTTGTGGCAAAAGTGCGATAGCACATGTAAATAGTAGGGTTGCACTTAATTTATTGCTTATCATAAATCGTTTCAGTGTGGTTAATGAGTTCAATGACCTCAATATTGAGATCGGCGATTAGCCCTTTACCGGTAATGGTTAAGCTCGGGCCAGTAATGATCACTGGTTGCTCTGAACGCATTATTCGATTACTGATTTCAAGTCGAAGATTATCTGCGTCTATCTCTGTGATCATGGCATTGTCGTTCAAGTTCGTCGCTTTTACGTTGCCTTCTAAAATCAGCGTGTCGTTTTCATACAAGGTGGCCTCGTTGGCAGTGAGCTGCCAGTTGTGTTGCCCGTTATGTAAAACAAAAATGGGTAATTCAAAGTGGCTAAACCCCAGCTCTTGATATAACTCCATTCTCTGTGCCGTAATTTGATAACTCAGTTGTCCATTTTCAGCAAATGAGGTCTGTTTTAAATCAATCGCAACGTAGTCGGGCTGAGCGATTGTTTCCTGCTCTTGCCGTGATGCCTGTTCTGTTTGCGTCAAAAAGGGGTACCAAAGCCACAGCATGGCAGCACCGAAAACTACGAGTAAAATAACCCGCAAATTGGTCATGTACTGCTCCCCTTAGAGAGTAATTCGTTACCTTGGCTTAGCATTAATAAGTCGGTTAGCTCCCTGACAGCGCCAAACCCACCTGGCAGCATGGTCGTATAATGGGCCAAGTTTTTTACCAGTGGGTGTGCGTCAGCAACTGCAACAGCAAAGCCAACTTTTTGCATTACAGGTATATCTGGACCATCATCGCCAATATACGCAATTTGGTTGTCGGATAAATTTAATCGGCTTTTCAATTCTTCGTAAGCCTTAATTTTATCTTCTTGACCTTGGTAAATGTGCGTTACGTTTAAGCTAGTCATACGTTGCTTAACAATTTCTGAATGTCGTCCAGTAATGACGGCAACTTCAACACCGGTTTCAATTAAGGCTTTAATCCCGAAACCATCTTTGGTGTTGAATGCTTTTAATTCTTCACCTTGGTTACCTAAATAAATACGACCATCTGAAAATACGCCATCAATATCGCAAATTAGCAGCTTGATAGATTTCGCTTTGTCACTTGTCTGTACAGAGATTGCTTGATAAAGCTCACTAAATTGCATGTTTATAGTACTCCTGCTCGCAGTAGATCTTGAGTATTGAGTGCCCCGATAGGGTATTTATTTTCATCAATGACGATTAGGCCATTAATGCGCTTTTTTTCCATGATATTAAGGGCTTCAGCAGCCAGCATATCAGGCGATGCCGTAGTACAACAAATAGTCATCACTGAATCAATAGTATCATTATGCAAATCGGCTTTTTGTTCGATAACACGGCGTAAATCGCCATCAGTAAATATACCGCATAGCTGCTTTTGCTCATTCACGATGGCAGTCATACCTAGGCCTTTAGCTGACATGTCGAATAATGCGTCTTTGATAGAGCTCCCCAGCGGAGTCATTGGTACATCACTGCCGCTATGCATGATGTCTTGAAGCGTTAATAATAGTCTTTTACCTAAGCTGCCACCTGGATGAGAGAGTGCAAAGTCATCCGCAGTAAAGCCCCTTGCTTCAAGTAAAGCAACCGCCAATGCATCCCCCATTACTAGTGTCGCTGTGGTGCTCGCAGTTGGGGCTAAACCGAGCGGGCAGGCCTCTTTTGAAACTTTAATACACAGGTGAATATCCGCTTGCTGCGCCATTGTGGAGTTTGCGTTGCCAGTCATGCTGATCACGCGTGCGCCAATTCTTTTTATGACAGGAATAATGCCGACAACTTCGCCAGTTTCACCTGAATTGGAAATCAACAAGACGACGTCTTCGGCGGTGATCATACCTAAATCCCCGTGGCTCGCTTCGCCCGGATGAACAAAGAAAGAGGGAGTGCCTGTACTGGCCAGTGTCGCCGCAACTTTATTACCAATGTGACCTGATTTTCCCATGCCGATGACAATTACACGGCCAGTGCAATTAAGCATTAGCTCACAAGCTGAGATAAAACTGTTGTCTATATACTGATTGAGCTCGCTAATCGCTTGTTGCTCAATATCGAGTACGCGTTTTGCGGACTCAATAAATACGTGCTTATCCATACTTACTCCTAGATAATTGCATACATGTAGCCAACAAACGCGGCAAGCAGTACGCCGCCTTCAATACGGTTAATTTGTCGTTTACCTCTGAGGTTAATACTCATGATAATGAGCGCAGCAGTCGCACCTAACATGACGTAGATATCGCGTTGGGAAATATTCATATCCAGTTGAGCAGGGTTTAATATGCCCGCGATTGATAATACTGCAAGGATATTGAAAATATTGGAGCCTATGATGTTACCCAGAGCAAGGTCGTCTTCATTTTTTAGTACACCTGCTACACAGGCCGCAAGCTCAGGTAAGCTGGTGCCGATTGCAATGATTGTCAAACCAATTAACAAGTCGCTCATACCAAAAAATTTTGCGATATCGACAGCAGAGTCAACTAGCAAATCTGCACTGACAGGCAGTACTATCATGCCCACAACGAGCCATAACAGGGCATTTTTGGTCGGGACATTATCTGGTACTTCATCACATGCCTCTGAAACGAGAGGATCATCTTCTTGGTCTTTACTGCTATTTTTGGTGATATAAATCAGACCAAGGATGAAACTTGCAAACCCAGCCAATAAAACAAAGCCTTCAGTAGCACTAAAGTAGTTATCGCTGATGATATACCAAGCGCCCAGTGACACGATGATAAGCAGTGGCATTTCTCGGCGTAAAATGCCAGAACCGACAGCAAGGGGACGAAGCAGGGCAGTGATACCTAAAACAAGTAAAATGTTGGCAATATTGGAGCCAACGGCATTACCGACGGCAGTGTCTGTTTTATCTGATAAAGCAGCTTGTGCTGCGACCATCATTTCTGGAGCTGAAGAGCCCATAGCAACAATCGTTAGGCCAACAATTAAAGTGGGAACGCCGAAATTTTTCGCCAAGGCGGCTGCGCCAAACACAAACCTATCCGCGCTCCAAACCAGTGCAATAAAACCTAAGATGAGAATGACAAAAGATAAAACCATGAAACCTATGCCGAGCAACTAAATTACAGTGCGGTAAATATTATCAAATGCGTTGTCAAATGTATAAATAATCTGACCTAGTTACTGGGTCTGTCCCCGATTGAATTACATTCTATTACTGAGAATGATGACAAATAACTTTTTTTAACGGTGCCTATTACAAAATTTTACCAATTTGCATTTTCCATCTTGGTTGAAAAAAACGTATTATTCACCCATTGGTGAAATCGATATATGGAGAGCGACTTGTCGCAGTCAATCGTTGAAGTCAAGGATGTAACCTTTTCTCGCGGTGAAAGAGTCATATATAAAAATATGAGCTTTTCAGTGCCGAGGGGTAAAATTACAGCCATCATGGGGCCGAGTGGGATTGGTAAAACCACCATGTTGCGCTTAATAGGTGGTCAACTTCGTCCAGACAGTGGTGATATTACATTTATGGGCTCAAGTGTGCCCGCCATGACTCGAACGGAGTTATATCAAGCACGAAAGCAAATGAGTATGTTGTTTCAAAGCGGTGCATTATTTACTGACATGTCAGTGTTTGACAATGTTGCTTTCCCGCTGCGCGAACATACGCAATTAAGCGAAGATCTCATTCGTTTGATTGTTTTAATGAAGTTACAAGCTGTAGGCCTTCGAGGCGCAAAAGATCTGATGCCTGCCGAGTTATCTGGTGGTATGGCAAGACGCGCTGCTTTAGCGCGAGCTATTGCTCTAGACCCAGAACTTATCATGTATGATGAGCCGTTTGCTGGCCAAGACCCTATTTCCATGGGGGTTCTGGTAAGGATGATAAAGTCACTTAATGAAGTGTTAGGTTTGTCATCCCTCATTGTTACGCACGATGTTACCGAAGTGCTCAGTATTGCTGACCACGTGGTCATTATCGCTGAGCAAGGTGTAATTGGCAGTGGTACTCCTGAGCAAATGTTAGCTCATAGCTCGCCACTCGTGCAGCAGTTTTTGCAGGGATTATCAGATGGTCCAGTACCATTTCATTTCAATGCAGCACCTTACGATGAGGAATTATTGGATGGAGGTGTGTAAGCGTGGACTTTTTACAAAAGCTAGGACATAAAACGCTCAATCGCTTTGCATCAATCGGGCGAGCTACGCGCATGTTATTAGGTGCATTGCTAAATATGCCTAATATCCGTCAAGGCACACCACTTCTGATAAAACAACTTTACATGGTTGGTCATCAATCTCTGTTGATTATCATGGTATCTGGGTTGTTTATCGGTATGGTTTTGGCACTGCAAGGCTACACTGTATTAGTTGGTTATGGTGCCGAAGACAGCTTGGGCCCGCTCGTTGCTTTGAGCTTATTGCGAGAGCTGGGGCCTGTGGTTACAGCGCTCTTATTTGCAGGTCGAGCGGGTAGTGCACTGACCGCCGAAATAGGCTTAATGAAAGCGACAGAGCAGTTATCCAGTTTGGAAATGATGGCGGTTGATCCATTAAAACGTGTTGTTGCGCCTCGTTTTTGGGCAGGTTTTATCAGTATGCCTTTGCTCGCACTTATATTCTCAGCAGTGGCAATATTAGGTGCACATTTAGTCGGTGTTGACTGGCTTGGTGTCGACTCTGGTAGTTTCTGGTCAATCATGCAGTCTCAGGTTTCTTTACAGCAAGATATCATGAATGGTCTGATCAAAAGTTTTGTATTTGCGTTAATTGTGACGTGGATAGCACTGTATAAAGGTTATGATTGTGTCCCGACCTCAGAAGGGATCAGCAAAGCAACAACGGAAACCGTTGTGCATTCTTCATTGGCTGTTTTAGGTTTTGACTTTGTACTAACAGCAGTGATGTTTTCGAGTTAAGGGTTAAGAAAAATGAATACACGGAAAATAGAAATTTTGGTTGGCTTATTTGTCGCTCTAGGCGTCGCTGCATTTGTGATGTTAGCCATGAAAGTAGCCAATGCGGGGATCAGCGGCAATGGTGAAACATATCAACTAGACGCTAAATTTGACAATATTGGCTCATTGAAAACACGCGCGCCGATTAAAGTAGGTGGTGTTGTAATTGGTCGCGTCGACGGCATTCGCATTCATCCGCAAGAGTTTGTGCCAGTGGTGAGCATGAGCATTGATAAGACGTATGAATGTCAGTTTTCGGATACAACGTCTGTGGCTATCTTAACTTCAGGTATTTTAGGTGAGCAATATTTAGGTATTTCACCTGTTATCGCGTCTGAGTCTGCCAAGCAAACATGTTTAGGCAATGAAGTTTCTACGCAAGATGAGGTAGATTTAGATGACTTATTTGGCGTTGAGAGTCTCGCGCTCAAAGATGGCGACACCATCACAGATACAAAATCTGCACTGGTACTAGAAGAGTTGATTGGCCAGTTCCTATTTAATCAAAGCAGCGAGTAAGTCACCATGCTAAAGAATTATTTCGTTATCGCTATCAGTGTGTTGACGCTGACATTATTTAGCGCAGTTGCTAATGCTGCACAGGTTGATTTGAAAGACCCTTATAAGATGGTTCAACAAGTTGCCGACAATACGTTTAAGCGCGTGGCAAAAGACCAGAACATCATTGCAAAAGATAAGGAGCATTTACGAGTTATCGTAGAGCAGGAGCTCTTGCCATATATTGATTATAAATATGCTGCTTATCGCGTGTTAGGCAGCTATATACAAAAAGTGCGTAATATCAAAGATAAACAAGAAAAGGCGCAAGCAGTCAAAAACATTCGCGCATTTATCGAGGTATTTAAATCATATTTGGTGGCGACATATGCTGGTGTATTTACCCAATATACAGACCAGAAAGTGGAGTTTGAAGCACCGCGTCCTTTTGCAGATGTTAATGTCGCGACTGTGAGAACCAAGATTGTTGAAGCAGGTAAACCAGACATTAAGATTGACTTTAAAGTACGTCAAAACAAGCAAGGCGAGTGGCGCGCTTTTGATATGATGGCTGAGGGGATCAGTTTGTTAGATGCTAAGCAAAGTGAATTACACGGTATTTTGCGCCAGCAAGGCATTGAGCATGTTATTTCTCTGTTAGAGAAGAAAAGCCAGCTGCCAGTGCAGTTCAGAGGGGATGATGGAAATGCCTAATCTGCACTTCAACAAAGTTGCTGATGACACGGTGGCGGTGAAAGGGGAATTGACCCGTGACACCTTAATAAATGAATCACTTCTTAACCAATTGTTAGAAAATGCGCAGTCAGTGCTGTATTTTGACCTTTGTGAGGTCTCAAGGGTTGACACCGCGGGCTTAGCTTGGTTAATTCACTCTTTAGGCAAATTAAAACGACAAGGCGTGCGCCTTGAGTTGCAGAATAGACCTGAGCAATTGCAAAATTTGATGGAATTGGGGCAGGTCACAACCTTATTTGAGTGAGTCCGATGGAAACAAATCAAGTCGAAACTGTTTTACAGCAATCTTTGACCTTAGAAGAAGTAAAAGTAAAAGCAAATGGCAGTCACTATGAAGTGATTGCTGTTGGCGAGTGTTTTGATGGACTAAGACGCGTAAAAAGAGAGCAAATGGTCTACGGTCCATTAATGGAAGTGATCAAAGATGGAACAATCCATGCTGTAAGCATTAAAGCATTCACACCTACCGAGTGGCAACGCGAGCAAAAGTTTATCTTGCCACAATAATTAGGAGCCACAATGGATCAGTTTGTTATCCAAGGTGGCACCACTTTAAACGGTGAAGTCACTATCTCTGGAGCCAAAAATGCGGCTCTACCTATCTTATTTGCAGCATTGCTTGCTGATGGCAAAAGTATTTTCAGCAATGTGCCTCAATTACGCGATATTGTTACCACTGAAGCTTTACTGCGCACACTCGGTGCTGAGGTGACATGGCGCGGCGACTTACTTGAAGTAGATGGTCGCAGTGTTGATAAAGTGCTGGCACCCTATGAGCTTGTAAAGCAAATGCGCGCCTCTGTACTCGCACTAGGGCCTCTGCTTGCACGCTTTGGTCAAGCACAAGTATCTTTGCCCGGTGGTTGTGCAATTGGCGCAAGACCGGTGGATTTACACATCTCGGGCCTTGAAAAAATGGGCGCTCAAATTACGGTTGAAAATGGTTATATCAATGCGCAGACACCTCAAGGTAAGCGTTTGCAAGGCGCAGAAATTTTCATGGAAACTGTGTCGGTTGGTGCAACAGAGAACCTACTCATGGCTGCAACGCTTGCAGAGGGGACTACGGTATTAGAAAATGCCGCGCGCGAACCTGAAATTATTAACCTTGCTGAGTGTTTAACGGCGATGGGGGCGAATATTCAGGGAGCGGGCTCTAGTCGTATTGAAGTACAAGGTGTTGAAAAGCTAAGCGGCTGTGAGCATAAAATTCTACCTGATCGCATTGAAACAGGCACTTTTTTGGTGGCTGCAGCAATGAGCAAAGGTGAAGTATTGTGTCGTAACACAGATCATGCGAGTTTGGAGCCTGTGCTTGAAAAGCTTCGTCAAGCAAATGTTGCTGTTGAAGTGAATGACGATAGCATATTCGTCAGCATGAAAAACCGAGATTTAAAGGCGGTTAATATCAAGACCATGCCTCACCCTGGTTTTCCAACCGATATGCAAGCACAGTTTACAGCGCTTAATGTTGTTGCAAATGGCAGCGCGACTATTACAGAGACCATATTTGAAAATCGCTTTATGCATGTGCCAGAGTTACAGCGAATGGGCGCAAACATTCGTTTGGAAGGCAATACAGCGATCTGTGATGAGACTCTGCGCCTATCTGGTGCTCAGGTAATGGCGACAGACCTTCGTGCTTCGGCAAGTTTGATCTTAACGGGGATTATTGCCGAAGGTGAAACTGTGGTGGACCGTATTTACCATGTTGATAGAGGGTATCAAAAAATAGAAGATAAGCTCAGTCGACTGGGTGCGAACATTCGCAGAAAACACAATTAAAAAAAGCGAGCTTAGCTCGCTTTTTTATTTAAAAGAGGCCTAGTAAATAGGGGTCTCTAATTCCATGACTTCGACCATAAATGATAAACGCTGTCCATTTCGGTTTACTTCAAACTCCAATACTGTACCAGGTTCTGTATTACCTATGGTGCGAAGCGTTTGCTGTGGGTTAGTTATGGCTTTACCTGCCACTTTAGTGACTATATCCCCGTCTTTCATGCCTACTTGCCAAGCAGGACCAAGTGGGTCTAAGTCTCTGATGCGAAGTCCCATTATGGGGGTGTACACGTCTGTGATTATTTGGCCTTTGTTATCAACCGCGGTGCCTTTAAAACCGAGGTAGCCTCGAATGACGCGGCCATCTTCTATGATTTTAGTCATTACATCTTTGGCTAATCGATAAGGAACAGCAAAAGAGATCCCCTCAATATCGATATTATAGCGGGTGGTAAATTGTGCTGACGTGATCCCCACTAAGGTACCATTTGAATTGACCAATGCACCGCCTGAATTACCCACATTCACAGCGGCATCAGTTTGCAATAAGCTGTTGTATTGGCTCTCAGTCAGCGCTTGCTTTCCGGTTGCACTGATGATCCCTTGGGTAATGGTTTGCCCCAAGTTAAGTGGGTTGCCAATAGCGAGTACAACATCACCGATACGCGGCAATAGGTTATCATCCATGGGGATGACGGGGAGGTGGTTGTCTTCCACTTTAATAACTGCAAGATCCGTAATGGTATCAAAGCCGATAAGTATGCCGTAATATTGTCTACCGTCAGGTAATAACACGATAATTTGGTCTGCGCTGTTAATGACATGGTAGTTCGTTAAAATATAGCCATCCGTACTCATAATCACGCCTGAGCCGAGCTCTTGGATGCGATTTTGCCTTTTAAAGCGGGGGACGGAGCTAAAGCTTTCGGAAAAAATAGTGACCACGGCAGGTGCTGCGCGACTAACGCCATTGGCAAAGCTCATTTGCTCTACCGTATAAGGTACATTGAGGTTGGCAGCTCTTTCTTTTAATTCTGGCTTTAACCAGAGAATTAAAAACGCGATACCAAGCCCAATCAAGACTGGGGCAAGGATAAATCTAATAAATTGCAACACGGTTTATTATTATACATAGTTTATTTTGCGATAAATCTATGATGACACAAAACAACGCAGCGGCAAGAGCCGCTGCGTAATTCTGAGGCTTTTTTTGTGTTATTTATTGAATTAAATAGAAAACAGAATCTCTGCCTCGTTTAATACCTAGCACTATATTACCTTGAATGTCGTCGATTAGTCGCTTCATGTCACGTACTGTGGTGACGCGTTGGCGATTCACCTGCATGATCACATCACCTTCTTGCAGTCCGACACGGGCTGCAGGTGAGCGCTCTTCTACGCTGACGACCACGATACCTTGATTACCGTTTCGCTCGTTACTTTCAAGTACGGCGCCTTGCAAGCTTGGGTGAATACGGTCAGCTTGTGCTTGTCGCTCGTTTTGACCTTGCAGCTTTACATCAAGGGTACGCTTTTTACCATCACGGTAAATGCCGACTTCAATTTCTCGTCCTTCACCGAGCGTCGCAATTTTCCCTCGTAATTCGTCAATGCTTTCCACATTGTCGCCATCAATACTGATGATAACATCGTTCGCCTTTACGCCTGCCTTTGCTGCCGCTGAGTCTTTAGTCACCTCTTGGATAAACACACCTTGCTTAACATCAAAGCCCTGTGCCTCAGCGAGTCCAGCGTTAAGTGTACGGCCAACGACGCCAAGAGAACCACGCCTTACTTGCCCGTACTCAATAATTTGATCAACGAGGTTCTTCATCATATTGGACGGGATAGCGAAGCCGATCCCAACATTACCGCCAGACGCTCCCAAAATGGCCGTATTGATGCCAATCAGTTCACCTTTTAAGTTGACCAGCGCGCCACCTGAATTACCTTGGTTGATGGCCGCATCTGTTTGAATAAAGTCTTCGTAGCCTTCGATATTTAAACCACTACGCCCCAGCGCGCTGACAATGCCAGAGGTGACGGTATGACTTAAGCCAAATGGGTTGCCTATGGCAACAGAGAAATCACCAACACGTAATTTATCAGAATTGGCGAGTTTCACTTCTGTGAGGTTGTCATTATCGATTTGTAATAATGCAATGTCAGACTCTTTATCAGCACCGATCAGCTTTGCTTTAAACTCTCTACCATCTTCTAGTGTGACAAGGATATTGTCAGCTTCATCTATTACATGGTTATTTGTGACCACATAGCCTTCATCGGCATCAATGATCACCCCTGAACCTAACCCACTGAAAGGGCGTTTTTGAGTACGTGGTGGGGGATTGCCAAAGAAAAAATCAAATGGGTCAACACGGCGGCGCACTTCTTTAGCGCCAGAAACTTGAATGCTCACGACCCCCGGGGTTACGCGTTCTAACATTGGAGCCAGTGTGGGGAGTTGTTGACCATCAACCGCAACAGGTAGCCTTGCTTCTGCACTTTGTGGTGCTAAAAGTAAGCTTGAAGAAAAAAGCGCTGCGGATAATAAAGTTAATTTTAATTTCATAGTCTGGAAATTCTCCTAAATAACAGCGTTAAACACATCATTTTGGTCAACTCAAAACAGTTGTTTTCGTTCAAAATGACATGAGTTAGTTTTGTGAGCGGGGAGTACCCGCTCAGTTATTTGGTAGTTATTTCTAAAGACTATGGGGTCAAAAAAAAGTTCATCAAGAAGTTTTTAATTGCTCGCTTTTTGCTCGCTCATCATTGAATAAACCGCTTTCTCCTTCTGCATAATCGGCAGGAGGTGCATTGTGTACAGATTCTGAATTCCGTCTTTTTTCAGGTCTTGCGCGCAAAGAAGCTTGAAGCTGCTCTGTGGTTTCTTTTGAGAAGAAAGGTTCATTTGATTGACTGCGCTTTTCTTCTAGTAACAGTTGATTTGTATCTTCAACATGCTGAAGCAGTTGGCTGTAATTGTCGTGCATTTTACCCACTAGCTTTTTAGTATTGGCTAAGTGGTCTGCCACATCCTGCCTGTATTGCTCTAAGTTTTGCTCTGCTTGTTGTGCTTGCTGTTCTAACTCTTCATGCTTGAACTGCTTTTTGGTAAAGAGTGAACCTAAGAAGAATGCACTGATCGCTACGATGATTAATAAGCCCAACCATGCAATTGTTGTCATATTTACTCCTGTGTAAGGTGAGTGACACCTGTTACTTTTACTAAAATACTCTCAATCGATAGGTTAAATATACGCTGAGAATGGATGCGTGTTAATATATTGGGCAAAGAAAACTGCTCAGTTTAATAAAAAATATGATGACGCCTTGGGAAAAGTATCAAGAAGACCTTAAAAGAGATGACTTTCAGTACGACAGTGCACAAGAAAACGCGGTCAAGCACTTACAGCGTTTATATGATGATTTAATCGCACAACCACCTGAGCCCAAAGGTTTCTTTGCAAAGCTGTTTGCAAAGAAGCAGGTAGAGTCGGTGAAGGGACTCTATTTTTGGGGTGGGGTCGGTCGTGGAAAAACGTATTTAGTAGATACTTTTTATGAGGCGTTGCCGAGCGACAGAAAAATGCGCGTACACTTTCACCGCTTTATGCATCGGGTGCATGATGAGCTCAAAAAGCTTAAAGAAGTGAAAAACCCTTTGAATGTGGTCGCTGATATTTTTAAAGCTGAAACGGATATCATCTGCTTCGATGAATTTTTTGTCCAAGATATTACGGATGCCATGCTGCTGGGCGGATTAATGGAAGCCTTGTTTGAGCGCGGGATTGTGTTAGTTGCAACATCTAACATTGTGCCTGATGAATTATATCGAAATGGTTTGCAGCGCGCACGCTTCTTGCCAGCGATTGCATTGGTGAAAGCGAACACTGAAATTGTAAATGTTGACTCGGGTATTGATTATCGTCTGCGCACATTAGAATCAGCAGAAATCTTCCATAGTCCACTCGATGCACAAGCGGATGCTAACTTATTTGAGTACTTCGATAAGCTGTCACCAGAGCCGGGTGTACTTGATGCTGAGATAGAAATCGAAGGAAGAATGATTAAAACGCGCAAGGTATCTGATTGCATTGCGATGTTTGATTTTACCCAATTATGTGAAACGGCCCGATCACAAGTGGACTATATGGAAATTAGCCGTTTATATAACACGGTTATCTTATCGAATGTGAAGCAAATGGGACAATCTAACGACGATGCGGCAAGACGATTTATCGCGTTAGTTGATGAGTTTTATGAGCGCAATGTCACCTTGATCATATCTTCTGAAGCGCCTATCGACGAAATCTATACAGAGGGGACATTAAACTTCGAATTTAGACGTTGTATCAGTCGCTTACAAGAGATGCAGTCATTAGAGTATCTATCCAGAGAACACTTAGCTTAGTAAAATCACATTTCTGGCGGAAAAATCGGCCATACGCTGGTTTTTCCCAACTACCCTTGCTATAATCCGCGGCCTGCCACGTTGCGTTCTATAGCCCTCGTCGGCTTAGCCACCGACTTGAGCGGCAAAAAAGTCTTAAACTCGAAGGGGTTGAAGCACCATTAGTAGAGCGGTAGTCCTCTGACTACCTGTGGTTTTAACTGAAAACTTTGGATTTTATAAATGAAAACGTTTGTTGCTAAACCAGAAACTGTAAAACGTGACTGGTACGTAGTTGACGCTGAAGGTAAAACTTTAGGTCGTATTGCTACTGAAATCGCTGCTCGCCTACGCGGTAAGCACAAGGCTGAGTACACTCCACATGTTGACACTGGTGATTACATCATCGTTATCAACGCTGAAAAAGTTACTGTAACTGGTAACAAAGCTCAGCAAAAAATGTACTACGCTCACTCTGGTTACCCAGGTGGTCTTAAGTCTGTTAACTTCGAAAAACTTCAAGCTAAAAAGCCTGAAATGATCATCGAAAAAGCAGTTAAAGGCATGTTACCTCGCGGTCCTCTAGGTCGTGAAATGTTCCGTAAACTTAAAGTTTACGCTGGTAACGAGCACAACCATGCGGCACAACAGCCTCAGGTTCTAGACATTTAAGGAGCACTATCATGGCAAATCAATACTACGGTACAGGTCGTCGTAAAAGTTCAAGTGCTCGCGTATTCTTACGCCCAGGCACTGGCAACATCGTAATTAATCAACGTTCTATCGAAGAATACTTCGGTCGCGAAACTTCTCGTATGGTTGTTCGTCAGCCACTAGAGCTAGTTGAGCTATCTGAGAAGTTTGACCTTTACATCACTGTTGAAGGTGGTGGTATGACTGGTCAAGCTGGCGCAATCCGCCACGGTATCACTCGTGCACTAATGGAGTTTGACGAGTCACTACGTCCTACTCTACGTAAAGCTGGCTTCGTTACTCGTGACGCTCGTCGCGTTGAACGTAAGAAAGTTGGTCTTAAGAAAGCACGTAAGAAGACACAGTTCTCAAAACGTTAATTTATTACGTTTCAGAATTTCAAAAACCCAGCCTTGTGCTGGGTTTTTTGTTTGTTGTGCCTGTTATGAATATCCCTATTAAAACACCTTGAAATACGCCAATCTCACATTCAGTAACTTTCAGTAAACTCTAAAAGTTGTTCACTTTGTACGCTTATTGACCATTTCTTTTGCTACACTTGCAGGGCAAGTAAATTATTCGCGATATCGTCTGATTAAATTTTCATTCATCTGGACAGAGGTTGATCTTGGTCAGGAAATCATTGCGAAAGACGTCATATCATAACCTGTCGTTTCTAGTATTGGCTGTTTATTGAAGCGCTTAGCACTTTATATGGTCATAATTAGAATAGTAATAACCGTGTTTTTTACATGGTTTTTGCTAATGATCGCGTCTATTTTGAAATATCTTAAAATTAACCTGCTGTAACTGATGTTCTCAATATAGCAAGTGTTGAGGATCATAGTGGAGATAAGTGGATGAGCAATGCGCCTGTTGACAACAGCCGACGCCGTTTTTTAACTATCGCTACCTCTGTCGTAGGTGGTGTTGGTGCGGCTGGAGCTGCTGTTCCTTTTATTGCGTCTTGGAATCCGAGTGAGCGTGCTAAATCTGCAGGGGCTCCTGTAGAAGTGGACATAAGCAAACTTGAGCCTGGACAATTAATTCGTGTTGAGTGGCGAGGTAAACCTGTATGGGTTATCTATCGTACACCAAAAATGTTAGAACAAATGAAGCAACACGAAGATCAACTTCGTGACCCCAATTCTGACGAAGCACAGCAGCTGGATTCAGCGAAAAATAGCTATCGCTCTCAGCGAGAAGAGATTTTTGTTGCTGTTGGGATCTGTACCCACCTTGGTTGTTCTCCAACATTCATGAATGGTGGATTCGGTGAAAAAGTGGAAGGGACCGCAGATGGATTCTTCTGCCCGTGCCATGGCTCCAAATTTGATATGGCGGGTCGCGTTTTTCAAAATGTACCCGCACCTTTGAATTTGGAAGTGCCGCCATACACTTTCCTAGATGAGACCACGATTTTAGTGGGTGAAGAAGAGGAGATGGCATAATGGCGACTAATTACGAACAATCTAATCAAACTGCAGACGAGACGAATAAGCGCTCTGGCGGTGCTATTAGCTCAGTCGTCGACTGGATCAATGATCGCATTCCGATGACGCGCGTTTGGAATATGCATATTGCGCAATATCCAGCGCCGAAAAACTTCAACTTCTGGTATCTATTTGGCTCTTTAGCTATTTTGGTATTGGTTAATCAAATTGTGACGGGTATTTGGTTAACGATGAATTTTGTTCCTTCTGCTGAGGGGGCATTTGCTTCTGTTGAATACATCATGCGTGATGTGGAGTATGGTTGGTTATTGAGGTACCTCCATTCGACAGGCGCGTCAGCATTCTTCGTGGTAGTTTATCTGCATATGTTTAGAGGCATGATCTATGGCTCATATCAAAAGCCCAGAGAATTACTGTGGCTATTTGGTATGTTGATATTCTTGGCCCTAATGGCTGAAGCATTTATGGGCTACTTGTTACCTTGGGGGCAAATGTCGTTCTGGGGTGCACAGGTAATCATTTCCTTATTTGGTGCCATTCCTGTTATCGGAGAAGACTTAACACTTTGGATCCGAGGTGACTATGTTATTTCAGGCGCTACGCTAAATCGTTTCTTTGCGCTGCATGTCATCGCATTGCCATTAGTGTTGGTGATCTTGGTGTTTTTACATATTGTTGCACTGCATGAAGTGGGCTCTAACAACCCTGATGGTATTGAAATTAAACGTAAAAAAGGCTCTGTGGCTGAAGAGGACAAGCCTAACTTTAAATTCCATGAATACTACACCAGTAAAAAAGACGTTGTGGATGCCATTCCTTTCCATCCTTATTACACAGTAAAAGACATTTTAGGTGTGGCAGGGTTCTTAATTTTATTCTGTTGGGTGGTGTTCTTTATGCCCGAGATGAATGGTTTCTTCTTAGAAGCCCCTAATTTTGAAGCTGCTAATCCGCTTAAAACACCTGAGCATATCTTCCCTGTTTGGTATTTTACGCCTTTCTATGCGATTTTACGCGCTATTCCTGATAAACTAGCGGGCGTAGTGGCTATGGGTGCCTCGATAGTCGTTCTGGCATTATTGCCATGGCTTGACCGAGGAAAAGTGCGCTCAATTCGTTATCGTAGCAAATGGCATAAGTTGAACATTGCACAATTTGTGGTTACCTTCTTGATCTTAGGTTGGGCTGGGGCGACTCCACAAACGGTATTTTCAACCATTTTGTCGCAGATTTGTACCGTGACGTATTTCATGTTCTTTGTGTTGTTGTATGTTTATTCAAAGAATGAAGTGACCAAGCCACTACCTACGAGGTTGACGAAATGATGAAAAAGCTATTAATCGGTTTATTCGCATTGTTGCCAACCTTAACAATGGCAGCAGGTCCATCAGTGCCACTAATGGACGCTAATATTGACTTGAGGGATAATGCATCGTTGCAGCGTGGCGCTAAACTGTTCATGAATTACTGTTTAGGTTGTCACCAGATGCAATACCAACGTTATGAACGTACTTTTCGTGACATTGGGATCCCTGTTGAAATAGGTAAAGAGACACTCATCTTTGATGACTCAAAAGTAGGCTCGCATATCTTAAACTCTATGTCGAAAGAGGATGCAGCTAAGTGGTTTGGTGCGGCACCGCCAGATTTAACCTTGATATCTAGAGTTAAATCACCAGATTATATATACACATACTTAAAGTCATTTTATAAAGATGAATCTCGTCCTTTTGGTGTGAACAATATCGTATTCCCATTGGTGGGGATGCCTCATGTTCTTCAAGAACTACAGGGCTTGCCAATGCCAATTACTGAAGAAGTAGTTGAAAATGGCGAGACGGTAACCAAAATTGTGGGTGTCGAAACTGACGGCTCCGGTGAGATGAGTGACGATGAATATGACCAAGCAGCAAGAGATCTCACTAACTTTTTAGCGTATGTGGGTGAACCTTCTCGATTAGAATCTGAGGCAATAGGTATCAAAGTGCTCGGATTCTTGGTAATCTTCTTCATCTTAGCTTTCTTGTTGAAGAAAGAGTACTGGAGAGACGTTCATTAATTTGAACACTCAATGGTGATTATAGGTAATAGGGGCGCATGCCCCTATTGCTGTTTAAAGTGATTTGATTACTTTGTGATTAATTTATGGAGGTAGGCATGGCCGTAGCTGCCAATAAGCGCCCAGTTATGACTCTTTTTTCTGGTGCAAACTGTATGTATAGCCATCAGGTTCGTATCGTTTTAGCAGAAAAAGGTGTAAGTGTTGATATTCATCTGGCTGAAAAGGACAACTTGCCAGAAGCGCTACACGAAATTAACCCATATGGTACAGTTCCGACGTTAATCGATCGTGAGCTTGGCTTATATCAAGCTAATATCATTATGGAATATTTGGATGAGCGTTTCCCGCATCCACCACTGATGCCAGTTTACCCAGTTATGCGTGGACGCAGCCGCTTGATGATGCACCGCATTGAAAGCGATTGGTATAGCCTTGCTGAGAAAATCATGTCAGGCAATGACGTTGATAATGCGCGTAAAGAGTTAACTGAAGCACTTCTTGCTGTGGCACCTATCTTTGGTGAAGCGCCTTATTTCATGAGTGAAGAGTTTAGCTTGGTTGATTGCTTTATGGCTCCGCTATTGTGGCGTTTGCCTCAATTAGGTATTGAGCTGTCAGGCAGCGGTGCAAGTGAGCTGAAAGATTACATGCTACGTTTATTCGAGCGTGAGTCTTTCCAAGCGTCTTTGACTGATATTGAGCGCGAGATCCGCAGCTAATGACATCTAATCGACCTTATTTACTAAGGGCGTTCTATGAGTGGATCGTGGACAATCAGTGCACGCCACACATAGTTGTCAATGCCAACTTCCCTCACGTACAAGTGCCAGTCCAGTTTGTACAAGACGGTCAGATTGTCTTGAATGTGAGCCCAAGTGCGGCAAATAACTTCACTATGGATAATGATGCATTGAGCTTCAGTGCGCGTTTTTCTGGCCAGCCAATGCAGGTTTACGTGCCTGTTGACGCAGTACTGGCGATTTATGCCAGAGAAAATGGTGAAGGGACAATTTTCTCTGAATCGACTATCGAAGAGGATTACGAAGAAGAGTCGTATGATGCTGATGATGAGTTGGCCCCAGAGGTTGAACAGCAGCCTGATAGCGCGGCAGAGCAAACACCTTCACAAGAAGGAAAGCCTAAAAAAGGCGCTCATTTACGCGTTATCAAGTAGAAAAAAACCTGCATCAGCAGGTTTTTTTATATTTGAGCTCACTATAGGTATTCAAAAGCCTTAATGACTTTTTCCACACCGTGAATGTTGCGTGCGATCTCTACTGCTTTTTCCGCTTCTGCAGGGGCGACCATCCCCATTAAAAAGACTTCTGCGTTTTCTGTGACAACCTTAATATTGGTGCCATTGACGTTATCATCTGCCAGCAGCTGTGTTTTCACTTTTGAAGTCAGCCATGTATCATGACCTTTGGTCGACAGACCTATATTGCTGCCAATACGGATTTGATTGAAGAGCTTTTTGACACCAATAACCGATTTCACCGCGTTATGCGCTTGTGTTTTCATCTCTATATTGGCCACTTGTCCTGTCAATAAAACGGTGCCATTGACGCTCACGACATTGATGTTGGCATGCTTTGCCAATCTTTGGATTTTTTTAAGCTCAATGGTCGCTTTAATTTCTATGCTATTGTCGTCTATTTGAGAGCCGATAGTGCGTCGGTCATTTGCTGCCGATACCGCGCCTGCAGTCCCGGCGACGACCGCTGCTGCACAGCCTTGAAGTAAAGACAAAACAGCAATTAACAAGATGGGTTTTAACAGCATATTAGGCATCCTGAGGAAATAAAATATTGTCTATAAGTTGGCTTAAACAATGCACTGTGAACATGTGAGACTCTAAAATTCGACTGGCGCGTTTACTAGGTACCCTGATCTCAACATCATTTGGGCCTAATAAACCGGTTAATTCTCCACCATCGTTACCTGTCAGCGCGATGACTTTAAGGTCTTTGGTCAATGCAGATTCAACAGCGCTAATGACTTCTTTTTCATTGCCGTTAAGTGCAATGGCAAAAAGTAAATCACCTTCTTGGGCAATTGCTCTTATCTGACGGGCAAATAACTCAGTTTGCGTACTTGTTGATTGGCCGCTGAGGTTAATACTGGCTTGACTCAATGTCAGTGCTGGCAAACATGGTCGCTCAGTTTCATAAAAATTGATAAGTAAACTGGCAAAGTGTTCAGCAAGCATATGGCTGCTTGGCTCACCACAGCAGATCAACTTATTACCATTGATCAATGTTTGAGAGATAACATAGGCAGCTGTCTCCAGTTGCTCAGGCAGTGCCTCTCCCGCTGCTATTTGCGCTTGAATACTTTCGGTAAAGATGGCTTTGATTGATTCTTGCATATTAAAAAACGTTCTTTATCCAATGTATCGCATGTGGGGAATTCCCCTGTATTGCAACAAAGTCTACGCGCAGCGCTACATTATGCAAGGTAAAATCTTGCATGTATTGATATATGCTACGCCTTAAACGTTGCTGTTTTTGTTGTGAAAGTGTATTGAGTGCGCCGCCAAATTTAAGACTTTTACGGTATTTCACTTCAACAAATACCCAAGTGTGGGCATCTTTCATGATTAAATCAATTTCTCCATGTCGACACAAGTAATTACGAGCTATTGGCGTCAACCCTTGTTTTTGCAGGTAGCGCTCAGCAACCTCTTCAAAATAAGACCCTTTTTCCCTGGTGTTGTTAAAAATCCCTTTTAGCATACTGTTATCCTTACAGGCTAAGTGTGTGATGTGATTACTTGTATTTATTCTACTTGTTGCATAAATAACGGCGTAGGCGGTCTCTCATCTAGACTTACTAGTCGAATACTGTTCTTATGGTATTGACCCCAGCTTAGCTTTCGATGTATCTGATTGGCTTCTTTAATGCTGAGTGCGCCGGTTAATCCATCAAACTCTTTACCCGGTATTCTACTTAATTGTTTGAGCTCTGGTATTAAGTTGAGCGCATCATGGGCCATGGCAAATAAGCGTTGTTCGATATCAGCTTGCTCGGGCCAGAGTCTCGAATATGTGTCTCGCAGGTTTCGTTGATTCACAACGTCGGGGAGCATCCAGGGCAGCTCAGTAAAATAGAGCCCTTCTAAATCTCCCTTGTCTGTTTTATCTATTTGCTTACTATAACTCCGTGAACTTGCGTACAGTGGGATCCGTTCTGCAAATGTACTGACGTTAACATCTAAATAGGGTTTGAGTAGTCGTGTCTCAATGGCGTCTCCAAGAATGTAGATCGCATCGATATCTCGTCTTGAGCGTGTTTCACTTTCTACTTCACTGCGGAATAGGCTTTTGACCTCTTTTATTCGGGCTTTAGAGCGATCCACTTCTAGTAGCTCAGTGATCACCTCGACCATATCTTCGCTATTACTATAAAACCCAGCTTCAGGTTGGGTTTTGCTGAAGTTTTGCCATTGAGTATTGAAATGTGCAATTAATCGCTGTCCTGAAGGGGTATTGGGCGCGAGCAACATGGGTTTTTGGAAGCCTTTTGCTAAAAAGTGCACCATGGCTTGCTCAACTTCATGCTCAGGGTTTAGAGCGAAGTAATAGTGTTCAGTATGGATCCGTTGTGCTTCATCTGGGTTTACCTCATTGAGAAAAATAGCTGCAGACTGAGCGATAAATGGACTTGATTTAACCTTAACAATGTTGCTTTTCAAGAGCGGGCCAATGACAAAATCTGCTTGGCTTTTTTGTAACTCTCGCTCGATAAGCTCCGCGCTGTCCATTTCGTCGATAAAGTAAATTTCTTCAATTTGACTTTTATCCATGGCGGCTAAAAAGCCATTTTTTAATGCCGAGCCTAGACGTTCACTATTTCCTGATTGAGGCAGTAAAATGGCTAATTTGGTTGCTTGGTAAGGCGCAAGGTTGATGGTAGATTTTACCTCATTGGGGATAATAAAACTGCCGGGATGATTTTTATAGCGTCTTTGCCAGTTGTTCATTGCTTGGTGTAATTGCACCGTGGAGCCTAAATATACTTGATGATACTTAGCGAGCTTTACCCAACCTTGTTGAATGACTGAACCACGATCAAAACGCTCTAGGGCGTAGGACGATAGTTGCTGTAATGCTGTCCATATATCTTGATTTAAGCCAGTGATGTTGAGTTTGTTTTGTTGCGCGGTATCCGCGCTTTTAAAGTAATGAACGAGGGCTTTTTTAGGTAACTTCTGAGAGGCAAAAATACTGCCTTTGAGGTATTGATGCCACCCTTTGTGCTCTGCAAGGGTAAGCTGATCACTGATATTCGTTAAAATAGTGTGTGCGCTTTCATACTTTCCTTGCTCTTTTTGTGCAAAGGCAATATAGAGCTTATTTTGTACATGATCGACGCTGGCTTTTGATTCTAACTCAAAGCAGATCTGCTCCAGCATAGGCCAATTTCGCTCGTTGATCGCAGCTTCTCGTGCACCGTAAAGCACTTGTATTCTATTTGCGCCTTGCTTTGAGAGTGCAAGTGCATACAGTGTACTTGCATCCATATTCTCAGTCGATTGCACGGTTGGTGCTTGAGTCTGCGGATTTGTTGCTGGTTGTACGTTTTTAGGGGTTGTGCCACAGGCCGATAAACCGGACAATACAGCCACTATTAGACTTATTTTTTTCAGTTGCACGCGTATACCTTCACTCATCACCTTGTATGTGAATATCTTACTGACTGATCTTGGAGAGCTCAATGACAAAAGCTGACACCTTAGACAAAATTGGCACCCTGCACATCGTTGCTACACCAATTGGCAATTTAGATGACATTAGTGAACGGGCGCTGAAAACCTTAGCTGACGTAGATCTTATTGCAGCAGAAGATACACGCCATACAGGCAAACTATTGAGTCACTTTAATATTAAAGCAAAAACCTTTGCTTTGCATGATCATAACGAAAAACAAAAAGCCCAACAAATATTAGATTGGTTGAATGAAGGTAAAGATATTGCGTTGGTCTCTGATGCAGGCACTCCTTTGATCAGCGACCCCGGTTATGCCGTGGTGAATTTATGTCGTGAAGCTGGCGCAAAGGTGACACCGGTCCCAGGCGCCTGTGCTGCAATTGCTGCGGTGAGCTGCTCAGGGTTACCCACAGATAAGTTTCAATTTGTTGGCTTTACGCCAGCAAAAAGCCAAGCGAGACAACAATTTTTCAAAGAGGCGTTTGAATCTGGGATCACCAGCATTATGTATGAAAGCACGCATCGCATTATGGCCAGTCTGGATGATCTTGTCAGCGCGCTTGGAGAACAGCAGCAAGTGGTGTTTGCCAAAGAACTTACTAAAACGTATGAAACGTTTTTTAGCGGTGAAGTGTCTGAGCTAATTGCGTTTCTAACGGATGAGCCAGAGCGCCAGCGTGGTGAATTGGTACTTATCTTACCAGGTAAAGGCAAAGAAACAGCGGCAATCACGCCTGAAGCACAAAAGTTAATTTCGCTTTTGGAAGCTGAAATGCCGCTTAAAAAAGCCTGCGGTGTGGCTGCTGAGTACTTTGGTCTTAAAAAGAACGCGTTATATAAAGCGATTATTGCACAAAGAGAAGAATAGCAAAAAAATCCGCTGTGCTTTAGGCTAGAAACAGGTATAATGCGCCGCGAGTTGGCCGGATAATCGCTGCTTGTGACGAAAATGATCAAGGGGAGGAAAGTCCGGGCTCCACAGGGCAGGGTGCCAGCTAACGGCTGGGGGGTGAAAGCCCACGACAAGTGCAGCAGAGAGAAGACCGCCAACCTCGGTTGGTAAGGGTGAAAGGGTGCGGTAAGAGCGCACCGGGCCGCTGGTAACAGTCGGTTGCAAGGTAAACTCCACCCGGAGCAAGACCAAATAGGGTTCCTTATGGTGTGGCCCACATCGGAACCGGGTAGGTTGCTTGAGCCTAAGAGCGATTTTAGGCCTAGACGAATGATTATCACCTCGCAAGAGGGACAGAACCCGGCTTATAGGCCGACTCACTAATTTTAGTAGCCGCTTGAATCTTCAAGCGGCTTTCTAATTTTAAAATCACTACTTTTCATCGCTGTGTACATAGCTGCACTCAAATTCCACTTTATAAATACTACGCTTGTACTCAATTCATTCCAAACTTGAGTTTTTGCTTTTACGCTCTTCTTGTTTCTTTTTCATATATTTAAATGTGCTACCTCATCTCGTCATTAGGATATTTAGCTGTTTTGCTTTTCATACTTCTATTGTTTTTATATTTTAAATAATGATGTTTTGCGCATATTTTAATCCATTCCATATTCTTGGCACAATTGCATGTCATAAACCCTAAATTGAACTGTCTCTGTCAATTAATAGGGGGTATTAATATTATGATGCGGACTAAACTGTGCCTAGCCTTGCTGACTTTGGGGGCGACTGTCCCCAATAGTGCGCAGGCTGCCATAGCACCATTAACAATTCATGTTGATGAAAATACCAAAACGAACACCACCATAGGTCGGGTGAGTTTTGTTGATGGCGTATCCGATAAAACGGTGCGTTTAGAAGTCGGTAAAACGGACATAAAAAATTGGGTAACCAATGGTGAAGCATTTGAGCCCATCTCATTTGCCTCAAGTTTTACGCAAGCGCCGATTGTTTTTGGTCAGATCCAATCCAACAGTGACTATACCGTAGAGTATGAAGTAAGCACCTACTCTTACTCTGGTCTAACGAGTAAAAACAACAATAGATTGTTGATGCGCCATCGCTTAGATAACGTCAGTGCGCAGGGCTTTGAGGCCGTACTTGAATCTGAACTAGATAAAAAAGGCACAAGTGTCATTCAAAGCTTTACCAATACCGGTGAGGGTGAAACACTTGGCTGGATAGCATTTGCTGAGCCCATCTCAGCGCTTTGGAATGACAAGCCATTTGAAGTTTCAAGTACAGGCACTGCGGTGACACATCAGGTTCATGGTCATGCGTTTAGTGCGCCCATGACAGAAACCCCAACGATTTTAACCTCCTTAGCGTCCTACAATGGCGCATCTCAAAGTGGTGTGGCGATTGATGAAGTCTCTGCAAACCGTGTAAAAGTGCATATTGATAACATTGATGATGACGCCCATGTGGCTGAAAACGTCAATGTGTTTGCATTGCAAGGCTCTGGCTTTTTATTTACAGAAAGCTTGGCGATTGTGGGTGAAACGGGCGTCATCAAAGTCGCTGATTCAGGCAGTGATGCGCCATTTTCAATCACTTTTTCGAAATCTTATAACAACCCAGTTGTATTCGTTCAAGCGGTCGGGATCGACAAAGACATTGTTGATGCGGCAGTACGCTTTAATTTCGTTGCGCCTATGATGCTGCAAGGATATTTGCATGGCGATAACGAAAGTGTGGTACCAAATCGTTTTGGTGAGTTTGAACTGCATTATCAAATCTTTGAGGCGGGTCGTTGGGATATACCACTGGAACATTATAGCTATGAAATCGTCTCTGGTAATGATGCGGGTGTGTTCTTAATTGATGCACTCAAAGGTGATATTAAAGTTGCTGACCAAACACAATTAGATTTTGAGCTGGGCAATAATCAGTACGTATTAACGGTTCGTGTTAAAGATGGCGCGGGCAATACGTATGATTCGACAGTCACGATTAATGTAAACGACATTAATGATTCTTTGAACAACAATGCGCAATCCATTGATGGTCTAGCAGCGGATGACTGGGCTGGTTGGTCAGTAGCCCCAGCAGGGGATGTAAACGGTGACGGTTTCGACGATATCATTGTCGGCTCTCCTCAAGCAGATGTTTATCGAAATGATGGCACCTTTATGTACGAAGATAATGGTGCCGCTTACGTTCTTTTCAGTGATGCAACGGGCACATTCCCATCACTAACGGAAGTGATCGGTGGTACTCGTGGTTTTGGGATCATGGGAGCTGAGTCTGGTGACAACGCAGGCTTTGCTGTTGCTGGAGGCGTTGATATTAACGGCGACGGATTATCAGATGTAGTAGTTGGTGCGCCTTATGCAGGTACTAACGGTAAGAATTCAGGTTCAACCTACGTTGTATTTGGTAAAACAGGTACTAACTTTGTTCCATTGTCTGATATGAATGTTGGCGGGAGCGATTACGGTTTTGCTATTCATGGTGCTTACACTGAAGACTATGCCGGTGGTACGTTAGTTGTCGGCGATGTGAATGGTGATGGTCTCGGTGACATTGTTATCGGAGAAACAGTCACGCGTTTTTTAGCGGGGACTGGTTCATTTGAATTAAGAGACTTGCTAGAAGATGGTACCGCAGATCCTAACTTAGCCTATGTTGTTTACGGTAAAAAAGACAATAACGTGGTTCAGTTAGCCAATGTTGCGACAGACTACAACACGCAAGGTTTTGCGATCACTCGTCCAAGCAGAAGATTATTCAGTGGATGGCACTACGGTGCACAAGTATTACCCACCGGTGATTTTAACAGTGACGGCTTAACAGACTTTATCGTTAGCCACGGTTTATATGTTGATACGTCCGGCACCAGTTATGTGGCGTACGGCCGTATTGGTGGTGAATCAATTAAGTACAACAGCATCAAATCGAGTGGAAATGGCATTAAAATCATCCCTGAAGTCAGCGGCAACTATGGCTTTGATTTTGGCCGCGCAAGCTTAAATACACTGCCTTCATTTACCACCTCTCACGTTGGTGACGTGAATGCCGATGGTGTTGACGACATCGCCTTGTTACTGACCGATACAGGGTGTTGCTCTGCCATTGACCACCCGCGTGCGTATATCTTATTTGGTGGCGTAAATGTTGCCGATGAAATTAATTTAGCGGATATTGCACAAGGCAACGGCGGCTTTGTTATTCATAACGATGCGTCCAACATTGATCACAGTGATTTGCAGGTTATTTTGGGCTCCATAGGTGGGGCAGGCGACTTAAATGGTGATGGCTTTGACGACATTATTATTGGCGACCCGTTTGCAGAAGATAACAAAGGTCGTGTGTATGCCGTGTATGGGCGTGCAGGTACAGATCCTGTTTACCTAAGCGAAATCATTGAGACAAAACAAGGTTTCTACTCTGAAGGTAACGGGGGCGAGCAGTTAGGTCAGTTCATCGCCAGCGCCGGCGACATCAATGGCGATGGTATCAAAGATATTCAATTTGGTACGCCTTCTGCTGATAAAAACAATTTAAGCAATACCGGTGCAGTGTATGTATTAAACGGCGATGGCAATTTAGTGACACTGTGGGGCACTGTGGGTGATGATACAATCGCAGGTGCAGCAACGGCAGATAATATTGCAACTGGAACCGGTGATGATGTTATTCGCACCAATGGAGGGGCAGATGCGGTGTATGCAGGTCCCGGTGAAGATACCATTTACATTTCTGATAATACGTTTACCCGTATCGACGGGGGCGGTAATACAGATACGTTAATCTTTGACGGGGCAGGTATTAATCTCAATCTCGCCGCGCAAGCATCTCGCGTTCGTAATGTTGAAGTGTTTGATATTCGAGGCTCAGGTGCAAACTCAATCACACTGAATAAAAGTGTCAGCAGTAACTCAAACTTGCGCATTTTAGGTGATGATGATGACTACATTGGTGCGGCGAACAACCAGTGGGTTGACTCAGGCACAACGCAAGTTATCGACAATATCACTTATAAAGTGTTTACAGCCGGTGCTGCAACCATGTTAGTGCAAGATGGTGTGAGTATTGCGGTTAACAATGCACCGACTATTGAAGCACAATCTTTCACTGTGAGTGAAGCCTCTGCAAGTGGTACTGAGATTGGCACTATTTTGGCCGACCCTAATGATGTTGGCGACTTTGTTACTTTCCAAATTCTAAGTGGCAACACAGATGGTGACTTAGTGCTAGATGCACAAACCGGTGTATTGAGCATCAGCCCTGACATTTCTCGTTTAGACTTTGAGAACACCGCTACGTACAACTTAGAAGTCATCGTTTATGATCAATATAACACCACAGATGTGGCAAACATTACCGTTGATGTATTAGACATGGAAGCCATGACCATTAGCTTTTCCGGTGACGCAAGTGGTGAGGGCAGTTATTGGGGTAACAATACCGTGCTTGAATTACTCGGTATGAGTTCACCTGATTGGGCGTCAACTGAAACTAAAATGACGTGGGATATTCCGGAGACTGAAACTCCATCTGAAGCAACTATCTTCAGAGTGTTAGCGCACGGTAAAATCCATTACGTCGGTGGTTTAGATTTATTTGGCGGTTGGGTTGAAGCTGATATTCCACTCACAATGGACTTGAAGTACCCTGATGAGATTCAAGTGGGTCAACCAGTTAATCTAACTACGCAATTTAAAGTAGATTCAAACGCTAACTTCATGGCGTCATCGCCTGGGGTGCAAGTTTCTGCGGAATTAATTATTGAAGATCTATTAGTACAATATCAATCAGATGTTTTTGAAAAGCTAAACGATAAAACTGAAATAGAGTACGGCTCATATGAAAAAACTGTTGGTTCAGAGTCATTTGGTATTTATGGTGACAACTGTGCCAATGCGTTAAATCGTGCTGATTGTTACAAGTTGGACGAGGGTGTGGAAGTTTACGATTTAACGCGTGAGCTAACGGATGATGAAATTGCTAAGCTCATTGCAGAACACCACTATGAGTTATCGCTAGCAACGACCATTGCGCATGCAAAACAAGTGAGTTCAAACTTAACGTACGACACCAGCATGGTTGACGGCGACTACCTTGTAGATGTGGTTTATGCTCACCTAGGTGCGACTGATGGGTTTGAAATCATCAGCACAGATCACTCAGATCCTTTAGCATCGATCACACCTTTCATTCGTGCTGAAACGACAGACGAAGAGATTGCGCTGTATATCAAAAACCTAACTCGCGATACGTTAGCTGCGGACATAAAGCCCACCGCTAGAAAAGCCGTTGAGAAAGCCATTAACTTAGAAGTAGATAAACTACGCTTCCTTGCTGGTCATGACTTAATAGATTGGGTATCTGAAGAAGTATACTGGGGGTCAAACTGGACCAAATGGCATGCTAAAGCGGGCATGGAAGCGGTCGAGGGGACCTCTGAACAATGTATTGACGATTTTTATGCTCCAGTGGGCGAAGATTTATATCGTAGTTATAAGTTCAGCACCTTAGATACTTTTGTGAGTATTACGTTGGATTTATTCCAAGACTTTGAGTTGAACGTTGAACCTTCAGCAATTTTAGTGTTAGAAGATGGCACAGAAATTTATTTTGACCCAGAAGAAGACATCGTATTCACGCCTGAGCTTACGCATGACGTGAATAACGATGGCATGATCGACGCGACATTAACGGTGGATGTTCAGTCTAAGTTTGTGAACAACAGTAAGATGAAAGCGTCATATAAAATGCCGTTTAAATTCTTAGAGTTTTCTTACAACGTGCAAGAAGCTGTATGTACTGATGCACAAACTTACTTCATGGGTAAGCAAGGCATACAGTACGAGAAAGGCTCTTATGGTCCAATGATGGACAGTGAGTGGGTGTTCGAGTTCTCTGATACGGATTTTGGTGGTCCAACAGAAGTTACCCTTGCAGACAACTCATATACAACACACCTGTCGTTTGACTTATGTAATACCAATGGCGTGTGCGGCGAGCCGGTATTGTCTTACAATAATAATGTGCCTGTTGCCTCGGATGTCACAGTAACGGGTGAGTTTATTGGTAAATCGACAGTATCTGCGACTTATGCTTACTCGGATCCAGATGGGGATATCGAAGAAGCGACACGTTTCCAATGGTATCGCTCTGCAACCGGCAATGAGACTGATGCACAAGTGATTGAGGGTGAGCTTTATCAATCGTATACCTTGTCATTAGACGATATTGATAACTATGTGGCATTTTGTGTGACACCTGATGATGGCACAGATCTTGGCAGCCCTGTATGTTCTGAGTGGACCTATGTAGAAAGCCCGTTCCACAAAGATCTATCAATTATGAACGGTTTCGGTCAATCTATTGTCTTTGACGGCACGGATCAGAGCATGGTTCAAACTCTGAACTCAGGTTTTAATCCGAATAGCTCTTATACAATTGAAGCCTGGGTGAAAGTGAATGCATTGAACCCCGATGACAATTCAAACTTAATAACCTTTACCGAAAGCGACAACAAGTCAAAAGCTGCAATCAGAATATTCTCTGATGGTCGCTTACGTATCAAAGCAACGAATACCACATTTAAATCGACAGAAACAGTGACTGTTGGTCAGTGGCAGCATTATGCAATCAGCTATGATCAGCCGACACAGCAGCTATCTGTGTACTTAGATGGTGAATTGTTCATCTCTGAAGTGGACGCTGCTGACTCAAGTAATGTGTACTTTGTATGGGGGTCAGGCAACGATGGTGTAAGTAAGAAGCTAAATGGTCAAATTGATGAGATCCGCATTTGGAATCAAGCGCTATCGCAACAGACGATTGCGGCTAATCGTGCACTAAGTGCGTCGTTAAATGATTCAAGGCTTGTGTCTTATTACAATTTCGATACGGTGATTGATGCTCAAGTAGCCGATCTGGTGGGTCAAAGTACCATGACGTTAGTTAACGAGCCAACGTTAGAAAAATACGACTCGTACTTAACACTTGATGGCAATGGAGATTATATCAATATTGCCGATGCCAGCGACGGTTCGATAGACTTTGCCGGTGACAACTTTACAGCCTCTGCTTGGATCTATTTAGAGCCAGGTTCAAATGGGTCAAACCGTAATATTTTTGCGAAAAAAATCTCTGCAGCCCCGGGGTACAAAGGTTGGAGCTTAAGTGTTAACAGCGCTAATAAATTGCAATATCACCATGATGCTGTCAATGACGGCAAGAAGACCTACGCGGCAGGCACGTTTAAAACGGGTCGCTGGTATCATGTTGCAGTGGTCGCCGATTGGGAAGGTGGCAAGGTGAGGTTGTATATTAACGGCAATGAAGTCGCCAGTTCTGGTAACGGCTTAGGTAATAAACGTAACTTGAGCAACCATAAACCACTTCGTATAGGAGCATATAGCCATACAAATACGACCTCAAACACCTTTAAAGGTCACATTGACGATGTCGCTATATGGACGCGCGCTTTGTCTGAAGATGAGCTCAATGTGTGTAAAGATGACATGGTGTTGGGCTGTGAACAAGATATGTTGATATATTATGACTTTGAACAGGAAGCCCATAAGAATAAAGCAGTCGATAGATACAACGGCACTATTTTTGGTGCGGCTGAAGTCAATCATGGTCTGGATGTAAAGTTTACCACGACTGAGTATGTTTCGTTTGTAGGCAAGCTTCCAGGTGGATCAGGTATCACGTTTGGACTCGCTGATGCGCCAGTTTATGGTGAGGTGGTCATCAATGAGTATTCAGGCGAATTTACCTATACGCCAAATGGTAGCGTAAATGGCGCGAGTGATTCATTTAGCTATGTCGTTTACGATAACAACAATGGATATAGTCTCAAGCAGATTGTGACTATTGAGTTTGAATAAGTTTATTAATTCTTAAAATTTACAAAGCCGCGATGCCAAAAGTGTCGCGGCTTTTTTAATGGTATAGCAGTTAACGTTTCTAATTTTTATCCCATTTTTCCCTATTATCGAATTTAACGCTATCAAGTGGGCGTACTTGGCAGCTATTTTTAATCATTATTTAAAATGCGTTTAACTGGTTTTTATTTTGCGCTAGGTAGTGTGTTTACAGCGCTTAGTAATTTTATTTCAATGCTTTATCAAAAATATATGTGTCATCAATGTGACGTATTTCTGAAATAAAAAAGTCATTTCTTAGTCTTACACTTGCCGCTGCTCACAATTCAAGATGTTTTAGGAACAAACAATGAAAATGAAGTTTATAGCGCTTGCGGTATCTGCTGCTTTGCTCAGTGGCTGTGATGGAGATGATACAAAAACAGTCGAAGTCATCAAAGAAGTTGAGGTAGTGAAAGAAGTTGAAGTGAATCCAGCCTCAATTACGTCGGTGAAAAATGTCATCTTAATGATTGGCGACGGCATGGGTCCGCAACAAGTTGGCTTATTAGAAGAGTATGCTCAACGTGCACCGAATTCTGTGTATAAAAGTAAAAACAATGAAACGGCATTATCAAAATTGGCTAATCAGGGCCACTTAGGTTTATCGTTAAACGCACCTCATGGACCATCAGGCAGTTTAGTGACAGATTCTGCATGCTCTGCCACGCAGCTGGCTACGGGTATAGCTGCGGGCTCGGAAATGATTGGGCTCGATACTGAAGGTAATAAAATCGCGACCATATTAGAAAAAGCCAAAGCGATGGGCAAGGCGACGGGCTTGGTATCTGATACGCGCATTACCCACGCAACACCTGCTGCGTTTGCTTCTCACCAGCCGCATCGCTCTTTAGAAAATGAGATTGCTGCTGAGCTTATTTCGTCGGGCAATGTTGATGTGATGCTCTCTGGTGGTGCTCGCGCATTTTTGCCTGAGGGCGTTAATGAGAATGAAGCGCTCAAAGCACAATTAGATGAATTGGGTATGCCTGCAAGCGTGTATAAAAGCTCTAAACGAGAGGGGAGTGACAACCTTGTTATTCAAGCCAAAGAGCAATTTGGCTATAGCTTAGCATTTGATAAGTCGCAATTGGCCGACACTGAGGGTGAAAAGCTATTAGGTTTATTTGCAAACTCAGGTATGGCAGATGCCATTGCATATAAACAATGCCAAGCTAACAACTCGTGTACGCAGCCTTCCCTTAAAGACATGACGGTCAAAGCGTTAGATATTCTGTCTCAAGATGAAGATGGGTTCTTTTTAATGATTGAAGGTGGGCAAATAGATTGGGCTGGGCATGCCAATGATGCTGGCTGGATGCTTAACGAACTCCTTAAATTTGATGAAGCAGTCGAAGCTGTGTATGAGTGGGCAAAAGACCGGAATGATACGCTGGTGGTGGTGACGGCGGATCATGAAACTGGCAGTTTTGGCTTTAGTTATACAACACATAACAAACCTAAAGAAGGCGTGCACTTACCCGGTGATGGCATGGATGAGCACACTTATAAGCCAAAGTTTAACTTTGGTCCGCTGGAGCAGTTAGATAAACTGTATGAGCAAAAAGGCACATTTTATGATGTGATGGCTGAAGTCAATGCGCAGACTAACTTTAGCAATAGCACTGATGAAGATTGGCAAAAAGCGATTCACAATCACACATCATATAAAGTGAGTACTGATGACACAGCGATTATGCTTGAGACTAATGGGGTCGATGATGAAAACAGACCTTACCCTGCTTTTTCTGATTTCTCAGACTTTTATGTGTATGGAAAAGAAGACTTTACCGGCAAGATTGGTCGAGTGCTTGCCAAGCATCAAAATGTAGTGTGGGGGACAGGCACGCACACCGCTGCACCTGTACCAGTTTACGCATTTGGACCTGCAGGAGTCACTCAGCAATTCTCAACACTTCAACATCATGTCGATATTGCCAATAAGATGATGACCGCGCTAGGTGTCAACGAGTAACATATTCAATCCAAACGACCAAAGCCATCCAAGTTGATGGCTTTTTTGTTTAATGTCATTGGGCTGTGAGATAGTCAATAAAGGCAGCTTTTGGCAGCGGTTTACTGTAAAAATAGCCTTGGCCAAAATCACAACCCGCTTGCTTTAATAGCTCATGCTGCGTGGCGGTTTCAATTCCCTCGGCGATGACTTTGAGCCCCAATTGATGAGCCATTAAAATCATTGTTTCGCACAGAACCAAGTCGTCTTGATTATGCTCTATGCCATCCACAAAGCGTTTATCGATCTTGATAAACTCCGTATCCATTTGCTTGAGATAAGCAAGCGAAGAATAGCCAGTTCCAAAGTCGTCTAGCGCAATCGAAAACCCTTGCTGAATAAGCTTGGTTAGGCGTTTTTGACTGCGCCCTTCCCCTTGCATCATTAAGCCTTCGGTGATTTCGAGCACTAACCTATCTGGCGTCAATTGGTGTTTTGCAAGTTGCTGTTGCCATGCCAGCAAAGTGGTGTGCTTGGCACTAAATTGAATGGGTGAGACGTTGATACTCAGCTGTATTGGTTGATTTAAATCTCGAGTTTGCTGAAGTACATGCACTGCTTGATCAAAAGCTAACTCACCTAGCTGGTGGATCAGCTGGGTTTCTTCTGCCAAAGGAATAAACTCAGCAGGGCTGATCATGCCTTTATCCGGATGCTGCCAACGGATCAGCGCTTCCGCTTTGGTGATTTGTTTTGTTTGCATCGAGACAATCGGTTGAAAATACATTTCAAATTGATTTTGCGTTAATGCATGGCGCATGTCCTTGAGTAACAATATACGTTGCTCAGCTTGCTCTCGAAGTTCGGTATTAAATAGCGTAAAGCCATTTCTACCCAATTGCTTGGCTTTATACATGGCTTGATCGGCCGCTTTAAGCAATTGCTCGGTGTTTTCACCATCTTCAGGTGCCAAGGCAATGCCAATACTGGCGGCAATATGACACACCTCACCTTCTAACGTAAAAGGGTCTTTAAGTGCATCAAGCACTTGCTGTGCAAAGTGCGTGGCAGCATGGCGATCTGCACAGCGATCGTAGATCAAGACAAACTCATCACCGCCAATACGGGTCAATCGCGCGTTTGCTTCTATTTGTTTTTTTAGACGCTTGGCAATTTGCTTTAGCAGTAAATCGCCATAATAGTGGCCTAATGTATCGTTGATGTCTTTAAAATGATCTATGTCTAGCAATAAAACGGCGAACGCGTGATTGGTTAAACCAAATAATGTATTTAGTTGTTTCTTCAAACTAGTACGATTAGGTAAGTCTGTCAGCTCATCGAAATGACTTTGTCGCCAAAGCTGTTCATCTTTTTGTTTTTTGTCTGTGATGTCTGCAAAGATCCCCACACGACGATACGGCTCTTCATGTTCGTCATAAACCGTATCTATGGTGAGCCACTCGGTATACAACTCGCCATTTTTACGTTTATTGATGATCTCACCCTGCCACTTACCCGTGGTGAGAATTGATTGCCACAGTTGATCGTAAAAACTGGCATCGTGTTTACCTGAACTGAGTACTGAGGTCGTTTTACCAATGACTTCATGTTGCTCAAATCCGGTCACTTTGGTGAATGCCGGGTTGGTATCTAGAATATAGCCTTGGGCATCGGTAATGACCATGCATTCACTGCTGTTGTTATAAGTCATGGCTGCAAGGTTTAGTGCTTCTTCTTGCTGTTTCTTTTGGCTAATGTCACGCATGATGAGTATGGCTTCACCATTATGCTCAATACGTTTGATGCGGATCTCATAGACTTTTTGTTGGTTATTGTCTTTGTGAATATACTCAAAGTAAGTACTTGGTTGAGCTGGCAACATGGCCAATGCTGCTTTGATGCGAATATTAATATGCGTTGGGAAAATGTCTTGCAGCTTGTCTTTGTCATTGACTCTATCACCATGCTTATCCAAAATCTGCGCACTTTTGTTGAGCCTAAGATAGTTGTCAGGCAGAGCTTGGATAAGGGTACTTAGTTCTGCGTGTTTATTGTGTGCGTTTGTTTCTGCGTGAAGTCTTACCGCTGCCATTTGGTCAAAGTGCGCAGCAAGCTCTGCAAGTTCTTTGGGCATGTCAGTGGCTTCTAATTTTTCAACCTTACCATTTGCGAGCGCACCAATGGCACGACTAAAATTTCTTAAAGGAACAAGCAAGGTGCGGTTTAATTGTGTTCGGGCAAGCCAGCTCAGCATGAATATTGTCAATAAGAAAAGCAGGGTGACCATGAAAAATTGGCTGTTTACTTCATGCAGCGCATCATCAAATGGAAAGTCAAAATAAATGTTGAGCTCTGATTGTGGAGATTGTAAAGGGAGCCTGAAATAGACATGGTGGAGGCCATTTTCATCTGTAAGGGTTTGCACTGTATGAAGCTGAAGATCATTTGGCCAGTCATCACTGACTGAACGCCCTAATGGCTTTTTTGAGTACGGGTATTCAGCAACGATTTGCGCATAATTGTCAGCGACCATCACACGAGTACCAATCGGCAAAGGTAGGTGAGACAGTGATTCACTCCAGTTTGTTAATCTACGTACGGCAAAAATCACCATGTCTAATTGATCATTTTTATAAACGGGTTGCGCAAAATTGAGTGTTTCAGTGTATACACTTCTATCTTGTTGATATTCACCAATGCTAAATGCGCCCGTCGTAATTGCTTGTAAAAAGTAAGCGCGATCAGCAATACTGATGGGTGCTTTCAGCGGGTGCAAGGAGCAAAAAACTTCTCCACTTGGTGTCGCTAAGCCAAAATTGGCGAACTCTTGATTTATTAATAGCGCATGTTTTAGTAACGTGGGACACCCTTGTTGTTGCGTATCTAACAGTGCTGAATTCTTAGCCAGGTTTTGGAGCAATTGCTGAGCAGCTGTAATATTTACGCGCTGTAAAGTCGCGATTTGGTTCGCAAAAAATAGCGCATCTTGCTCTTTGCTATGTAGAATATCTGAACGTTGAACGACCAACAGTGCGAGTACAGCGAGAAACCCTGGTATAGACAGCACAAGCATCAGTCTAAAAAAACGTTGTTTTATTGATGAATAAAGAATAATAACGTCTCAATTTGTAAATACATGCATATGATAACCGCGACTTTGTAAATCACCAAATAACAGTGTGACCTATCTATTTTAAGCTGTGATTAATATCTGTTTTACGTACTTTTCTTTGAGTTTTTGGCTTGATATTTTTCATTCTTAGTATGCTGATTTTGGACAAATTTAATATTAATTTTTACTCTATTCAACACTACTCCCACTTTTTACCACTGAATTTTAAAACTTCTTTGAAACCCTGATTTTTTCTGGATTTTAGCGTGCTTTCTGAAGGTGTCATAGCTTGACAAAACAGCTTGTCAAGCCCTAGACTTGTCAATTGTGGTAGAATGTGGGTGAAAGTGGATCAAATTGGATCAAAATGTACATTTCTTAGCTTGTGAGGGAGCAGCGATATGTTTCGCGGCGCGAACCTAATAAGCCTCGATGACAAAGGGCGCTTTTCGATACCCACTAAGTATCGAGAATGCTTGCTGTCTGAAGAAATGGGCACCGTTATTTGTACCATTGCGATAAATGAACCTTGTCTTTGGGTATACCCATTATCTGAATGGCAGGACATTGAGGCCCGATTACAAAAATTATCAAATACAAATCCTCGAGTGAGACGGTGGCAAAGAATGCTGTTAGGGCACGCTACCGAATATCAATTGGATAAAAACGGTCGCATTTTATTGGCACCTGCATTACGCAGTTATGCAAATTTAGGCAAGAAGCTGATGCTTGTTGGCCTACTAAATAAGTTTGAGATCTGGGATGAAGCACGTTGGAATGAGCAAATGCGTCTCGATACAGAGATTGAGCGCAGTGGCGACGTGGAAGAAAGCTCAGATCTTGATGGTTTTTCTTTATAGAGTACAGGTGTAGCTCACAATTATGAGTTCAGAATTAGAACATATTTCAGTGTTAATGGATGAAACGCTTGATGCACTGGATATCAAGTCCAATGGTATTTATATTGATGGCACTTTTGGCCGAGGTGGTCACTCGGGCCAAATTCTGAAGCGTTTGGGGGAGTCAGGGCGATTACAAGCCATTGACCAAGATCCGCAAGCGATCAAAGCTGCGCAAAAGTTTGCTCAAGATAATCGATTTTCAATTGCACATAATCGTTTTTCTAATATAGCGCAAGTCGCTCAAGAGGCCGATCTAACTGGCAAAGTGGATGGTATTTTACTTGATATTGGTGTCTCATCACCACAGTTGGATGATGCAGGTCGTGGCTTTAGCTTTATGAAAGATGGTCCGTTAGATATGCGGATGAACCCTGAAGCAGGACGCAGTGCTGCTCAGTGGTTAGCTGAGGCTGAACTAGAAGACATGGTTTTTGTGATTAAAAAGTATGGCGAAGAGAAATTCGCTAGACGCATAGCGCACAAAATAATTGAGACGCGTGCAGAAACTGACATCACAACCACGAAACAACTCGCAGATCTTATTGATGAAGCTGTTCCAGTTAAAGATAAACACAAGCACCCAGCTACTCGCACATTTCAAGCCATTCGCATTTATATCAATAGCGAGTTAGAAGAAATTCAAACTGCTTTGTCAGCTTCTTTAGATGTCCTTAAGCCGGGCGGTCGTCTCGTTGTCATTTCCTTCCACTCACTTGAAGATAGGATTGTTAAGCAATTTATTAAAAAGCAAAGTAAGGGAGAGGCTATTCCGAGAGGCTTGCCATTAACGGACGATCAAATAAATAAAGATTTAACCTTAAAAGCCATTGGCAAAGCGATTAAGCCCAGTGATGACGAAATTAAACGTAACCCTAGAGCACGAAGCTCTGTATTGCGTATAGCTGAGAAACTCTAAATGGCAAAGCCTGCGCAACGTCAACCTCAGCTTTTTTTGGAAATTTGCCAAGTACTCTTGGCAAATAAGTTGACGTTTTTATTGCTGGTGAGTGTATTTGTGTCGGCGCTGATCGTTGTCCAAATTACGCACTCAACAAGACAGCAATTAATTTTGCAGGACAAGTTATTACAACAAAGAGATGAGCTAGACCTAGAGTGGCGCTATCTATTGGTAGAAGAAGAGTTTTACTCACAACACGCAAGAATTGAAGAAATCGCGAAAACACAGTTAAAAATGTTGCGTCCTACTAGTAAAGAAGAGCAGGTTATTGAGTTGCCATGAAGAACAAAAATAAACCATCGCAAAATTTAATCGCGTGGCGCTTTGTCCTTGTATGCGTGATGTTGGTGTCTGTGTTTGTCGCGTTAATTGCCAGAGCCGCCTACCTACAGGTGATTGAGCCTGATAAAGCCCGAGAGGAAAATGCTAAGCGCACAGTTAGAAAAGAAACGCTGCATGTTCAGCGTGGCATGATCTACGATCGTAATGGCAAAGAGCTCGCCGTGAGTGTCCCTGTTGTGAGCGTTTATGCGGATCCTTATGCATTAGAAAAAGCATTGAAAAAGCGGGTTTTACGGCAAGCGAGAAAAAACCGCGAAGATCATGTTGCACTTGCAGATAATGAAACTGCGCTTAAAGCGCGCACTCAAGCGCTTTATCAAGCACAGGCGCGTTGGCGTGAACTGTCTGATGTATTGCAACTGCCTACTGAGCAAGTGAATAGAAAATTACGTGTCAATGCTAAACGTAGATTTGTTTATTTGAAGCGGCAGGTAACGCCTGCTGTTGCAAAATATATTCGCCAAATGCGCTTACCTGGGATCCATCTGCTTGATGAGTCGAAACGTTTTTACCCAAGTGGTGAGATTGCCGCCCATGTGTTGGGGGTTACAAATATCGATGGCATTGGTATTGAAGGTATTGAGAAACGCTTTGACTCTGCACTAACGGGAACAGAAGGGTTGCGAACAATACGCAAAGATGCGCAGGGGCGTGAGGTACAGGTTCTTTCAGAGGAAGAGCGTGTTGAGCCAGAAGATATTCACCTCAGTATTGATCACCGTATTCAAACCATCGCTTACGTCGCTTTAAAATCTGCAGTATTAACGTATCAAGCTACCTCCGGCTCAGCAATGGTGGTGGATGTGCATACGGGTGAAATACTCGCGATGGTGAATAGTCCAAGCTTTAACCCAAATGATATGAGTACAGCGGCGCCTTATAAGCGCAGAAATCGCGCGATCACTGATTTATTTGAGCCGGGCTCAACGCTCAAGCCGCTGGCAATTTTGGCAGGACTTGAATATGGCGCGATAACAGCTGATGAAACGATTGATACATTCCCTGGTTGGATGCGACTCGGCGGGAGCCTAGTCAAAGATACGCGCAATCATGGTGAAATGTCACTACGTGAAATCCTCAAAGTATCGAGCAATATGGGTGTGGCAAAGATCAGCCAAAAGCTACCAAAAGATTACTTTGTTGGCATGTACCAAAAAGCAGGATTTGGTGAAGACACCGGCACCATGATGATTGGTGAAAGCTCAGGCTTGTTTTATCCAAATAGACGCTGGTCAGACTTTGAGATAGCCACCTTGTCATACGGCTATGCGGTGTCAGCAAGTACCGCTCAGATTGCGAGGTTATATGCAACCATTGGCGCTGGTGGTATTTCTAGACCACTTACAATATTAAAACAAGATGAGCCCCAGCCAGGTGAGCGTATATTCAAAGAGGAAGATACAAAAGCAGTGATTGCCATGATGGAGTCTATTTTTGAAAAAGGCGGCACGGCATCGATGATTAAGGTGGATGGTTATCGTGCTGCGGGCAAAACGGGAACATCAGAAAAAGCCATTGCTGGTGGGTATGGCGATGAATATGTCGGTTACTTTGCCGGTGTTGCGCCTGTAAGTGATCCGCGTCTGGCAGTGGTTGTAATGGTGAATGAACCCGGTGGTGATGTCTATTATGGTGGACAAACTGCGGGTCCGGTATTCGCTGAAATCGTCTCTAATTCATTACGTATGTTAAATGTCGCACCTGATAAAGATCGTGTGGCGTATGTCTCAGGAAACAATGATGATGCGTGACTTAGCTGAAGTACTCAAAAATTTTGGGGTAGTGAGTCCACAAATATTTGTAAACGTATTGCGTTTAGATAGCCGAGAGGTGTCCGAAGGAGATTGCTTTATTGCAATTTCAGGGCATCACTTAGATGGCACGAAATTTATATCAATGGCCGTCGAGCAAGGCGCAGCCTGTGTGTTAGTTGATGAGCAAGCCGCTGTTGATGCGGTATCAGTACCTATCATACGCATTGCGCAGTTGAAGAAAAACCTAGCTCGTATTGCCGCTCAGTTTTACCAAATGCCAAGTGCGACTATGTCAGTTGTCGGGGTAACTGGCACGAATGGCAAGTCGACGACGACGGCAATGATCGCAAGTTTAGCAGCACATTGTGGCACACCCAGTGCTGTGATAGGCACCTTGGGTTATGGTGCGCCAGATGCATTAACGCCGTTGAATAATACAACCCCTTCAGCAGTGTTATTGCAACAAATATTCAGTGAGTTACAGACTGATTTTAATCAAGTTGCAATGGAAGTATCCTCTCATGGGATTGTCCAAGGCAGAACTGAACAAGTCGATTTTGACGTCGCAGTGTTTACTAACCTAAGCCGTGACCATTTAGATTATCACGGTGACATGGACAGTTATGCGAAGGCGAAAAAACGTCTTTTTACGGAGAGTTCTGCAAAATATAAAGTGCTCAATATCGATGATATGTACGCTCAGCAATGGTTGGAAGAGCTAGAGTTAGATGAGTGTGTGGCATATGGACATAAGCCTGAGTCACATACTTATCAGCACTATGTTTTTTTTCACCAAGTGGTGTGCGACCAAAATGGTATTTCTCTCAAGCTTGATACTTCTTGGGGCGATGCAGAGATCACTACAAACTTGTACGGGCTATTTAATGTTTACAATTTAGCTGCTGCAATTGCCGCGCTATTGGTACAAAACTACCAACTGGCGCAACTGCAAACAGCTGCGGCAAAGTTAGAACCCGTTGATGGTCGCATGCAAGCATTCAGAGCATCAGGGTTTCCAACTTGTATTGTAGACTATGCACATACCCCGGAAGCGTTAGAGCTGGCACTTAAAGCATTGCAACAACATGTACCCGGCAAAGTAAGTTGTGTATTTGGTTGTGGTGGCGACCGTGATAAAGGCAAACGGCCTTTGATGGCAAAAGCAGCAGAACAATTTGCTGACACCCTAGTTATAACCAGTGATAACCCTCGCAGTGAAGATCCAAACACAATAATAGATGACATTAAGGCTGGGCTCAGTGAACCTGAGTATGCTGTGTCACAACCTGATAGGGAGCAAGCCATTCGATATGCGATCAAGCACGCCGATCAAAACAGCGTAGTGCTGATCGCAGGTAAAGGGCATGAAGACTATCAAATTATAGGAAATCAAACATTGAGCTTTTGTGATAGAAGCTTGGTGAAATCAATTTTACAGGGGGAAAGTGCATGATCAAGATGAATTTTTCTTGGCTTGCAGAAGTACTTGAGGCCCCTTTTAGTGGGCAGAACTTGGCTGTTGCCAACATCAATACAGATACAAGAACAATAACCGATAATGAGGTTTTTTTAGCACTTAAAGGTGCTAATTTCGATGGCCATAAATTTGTTGCGCAAGCAAAGCAAAAAGGAGCCATTGCCGCAATTGTTTCAGAGCCTGTCGATGTGGATATCGTACAATTTGTTGTTGCGGATACACGCATTGCGCTAGGGCAGTTGGGGCAAGCGGTAATGCAGCATGTTGCCCCAAAAACAGTGGCGATCACCGGCAGTGTAGGCAAAACCACAGTAAAAGAGATGACCGCAGCTATTTTATCTAGACGCGGTAAAGTGCTAGCTACCAAAGGGAACTTCAATAATGACATTGGTGTGCCTTTGACATTACTGCGTTTATCAGAAGATGACGAATATGCGGTAATCGAATTAGGGGCAAACCACATTGGTGAAATTGCTTACACCAGCGGCTTAACGAAACCTGATGTCGCTGTTGTATGCAACGTAGCGCCGTCTCATTTAGAGGGGTTTGGCTCTATTGAAGGTATTGGCCAAGCAAAAGGCGAAATCTTTGGTGGGCTTAAAGACCGGGGTGTGGCGATTATAAACTGTGATAGCGAATTTGCGCCTATGTGGGAAGCGAGTTTGGGCCAGCAGTCTGTCAAACGCTTTTCAATGCAGGATAAGCTGGATGTGTGGGCAGAAGACATTCAGCTAGATGAATTCGGTTGCGCTGAGTTTACGCTTTGCACTGAGAAAGCAACTCAGCAAGTGAAATTGGCGTTACCGGGTAAGCACAACGTGATGAATGCTGTGATTGCTGCGTCACTGACTTTACCATTTGGCACTTCGTTGCAAGATATCGCTATTGCATTGAAGGATATGCCAGTCGTTAAAGGGCGTGTCAATGTGATTGATGTGTCCAGTGCATTGCGTGTGGTGGATGATACTTACAATGCCAATGTACGCTCAGTGAAAGCTGCAATTGAATTATTAAAAGACATGCCTGGTACTCGCGTATTAGCGCTAGGTGACATGGCTGAGTTGGGTGAAGAAGCAAGGGCTTACCATCAAGAAGTGGGAGAATTTGCCCAGCAGCAAGGTATTGATGCGGTGTTCACTTTAGGGGTATTGAGTCGCTATGCAAGTGAAGTATTTGAGCAGCCTAATCGTCACTTTTCAACACGTGAACATATGCTTGAGGTACTTTCCCAATTCATTGAAAACGAGACAAGTCAATGCACTTTGCTTGTAAAAGGATCGCGTAGTGCCCGTATGGAGCTATTGGTCGCTGATCTTATTTCAGCGCATACAAACTCAGAACGTGGGGACAGATAATGTTAGTTTGGTTAGCAGAGTATTTAACGCAATACTACAGTGGCTTTAATGTCTTCTCCTATTTGACCGTACGTGCCATTTTAGGGATTTTGACTGCCTTACTTATCTCGCTGTATTTTGGTCCAAAGCTTATTCGTGCTTTGCAACGCATGCAAATTGGTCAAACTGTGCGAGACGATGGCCCTGAATCACACCTATCTAAATCTGGTACGCCAACCATGGGCGGTCTGCTTATTTTGGCAGCGATCTTCGTCAGTTCCTTGATGTGGGGCGATCTAAGTAATAAGTACGTCTGGGTAACCTTATTTGTTATCGGCTCTTTGGGTATTGTCGGGTTCGTTGATGATTACAGGAAAGTGATACGTAAAGACAGTAAAGGATTAATTGCTCGATGGAAGTATTTTTGGCAATCGGTTATTGCCATATCGGTCGCGGCATTTTTATATTCAACCACCACATCACCTGAAGAAACCTCTTTGGTTGTGCCTTTTTTCAAAGATGTATTGCCACAGCTTGGGCTTTTTTACCTCGTTATGAGCTATTTTGTGATAGTGGGTACGTCTAACGCAGTGAATTTGACCGATGGCTTAGATGGATTGGCCATTGTACCGACTATTTTAGTTGCTGCAGCGCTGGCGATCATTGCCTATTTAACGGGTAATGTGAACTTCTCAAATTATCTCCACATTCCTCATTTACCATTGGCGAGCGAACTCGTTGTTGTGTGTACTGCCATTGTGGGCGCAGGACTTGGGTTTTTATGGTTTAACACTTATCCAGCTCAAGTTTTTATGGGTGACGTTGGTTCGTTAGCTCTAGGTGGTGCGCTTGGGATTATAGCAATTTTAGTTCGACAGGAGCTGGTGTTGGTGATTATGGGTGGTGTATTTGTAATGGAAGCGCTATCTGTGATTTTGCAAGTAGGGTCGTATAAGCTTCGAGGGCAACGTATTTTTAGAATGGCGCCAATACACCATCATTATGAACTTAAAGGTTGGCCAGAGCCACGTGTTATTGTGCGCTTTTGGATCATTTCTTTCATCTTAGTATTAGCTGGTTTGGCGACGTTAAAGATAAGATAAATGAGTTATTTAGATTCGTTGAAGCAAAAAACAGTGACCGTACTTGGGCTCGGTATATCGGGCTTAGGTACCGTACGCTTTTTACTACAGCATAACATTGTGCCAAAAGTCGTGGATACACGTGCAGTACCGCCGGGTGCGGATTGGCTAGCACATAATGCACCTGACTGTGAGGCGGTGTTTGGCCCGCTCGCAGAGGGGGCTTTAGTTGATACCGATGTGATCATTATTAGCCCTGGGATCCCGCTATATGATAGGTATGTCGCAGAAGCAATTGCACATGGCGCAGACGTCATCGGTGATGTGGAGCTGTTTGCTCGTTTAAACTCGACGCCGGTAGTTGCGGTAACAGGCTCAAATGGTAAATCAACGGTCGTCAGCCTTGCTCATGCAGTGTGCCAATCAGCAGGATTAAAAGTTGGCTTGGGTGGCAATATTGGTACTTCGGTATTAGAGCTACTTGAGCGTGATCTTGATGTGATCATATTAGAGCTTTCTAGTTTTCAACTCGAAACAACTGATAGCCTGAGGTGTACCAGTGCGATGATCCTGAATATCACAGAAGATCATATGGATAGATATCCTGATTTTGATGCTTATTGTGCGGCGAAAAAGCGTATCTATCAGCAAACAGAGTGCTTAGTTTACAACAAGGAAGATGAAAAAACGTTTCTGCCACATGCACATGTAGTGAGCGTTGGGTTGGGCAGTGCGGATTATTGTCTCATAGACACGCCACAGGGTTCTTTTTTTAGTGTATACGGTCAACCTACTTTAGCTGTTGAGCATTTGGCCCTTTCAGGAAAGCATAATCAATTTAATGCGCTGGCAGTCATGGCGCTATTGTCCCCATTTAAAATCAGCCTCCAAGCCTTTAAGGATGCGTTTTCAAGTTTCACAGGTTTGTCGCATCGCTGTCAGTTAGTGGCAGAGGTTGCTGGGGTTAAATATTTTAATGACTCCAAAGCGACCAATGTCGGTGCCACGGTAAGTGCACTTGAAAGCTTATATGCAGATGCCAACAAGATTATTTTGATTGTAGGCGGAGACGCTAAAGGCGCTGATGTGAGTCCACTTGGCCTGCCAATCCAAAAGTACTGTAGAGCAATTTATTGCTTTGGCAAAGACGGTGCTTTGTTTTCGTCTATGCACACGCACAGTCATCTTGTCACGTCTTTACATGAGGCTGTGAATGGCGCAAGTCAGTTGGCGCAAGTAGGCGATATTGTGCTCCTAGCACCAGCTTGTGCAAGCATTGATATGTATCCAAATTACATGGCCCGTGGTGATGAGTTTTGCCAGTTGGTTGAGGAACTATAAATGATTGCGACCATCAACCTGAAAGGCATTTTTGAGTTTAAAAAGTCAGATACTCTATTTGATTTACCTTTACTTTACGCCATGTTATGCCTCATCGGAGTTGGGTTTGTGATGGTCACAAGTGCCTCTATGCCAGTTGCAGAGCGATTATTTGATAACCCTTATCACATCATAGTGCGTCACGGCATGTTCCTGTTTATGGGGATGATTTTATTTTGGTTAAGCACCTCTGTTTCCATGATGTGGTGGAAACGTTTTAACCCTTATTTGTTATTGCTCGGTGTATTGATGTTGATCTTGGTATTGATCATTGGCCGTGAAGCAAACGGAGCAAGACGGTGGATCCCGGTTGGCCCTGTCGGTATACAAGCAGCAGAAGTCGCAAAATTGTTTTTTATCAGTTACATCGCAGGTTACTTAGTACGTAAGCGTGATGAAGTACAAGAAAATATCAAAGGTTTTGCAAAGCCTATCGTGGTATTTGCTGTGTATGCTTTTCTCATTTTAATGCAGCCTGATTTGGGCACTGTGGTTGTTATTTTTGTGACTACCGTTGGCTTGCTATTTCTTGCTGGTGCAAAGCTTTGGCAGTTTTTTGTGTTGATGCTAACCGGTGTTTTTTTAGTGATCATGCTGATTATCTTTGAGCCTTATCGTATGGCTAGGGTTGTTGGTTTTTTGGAACCTTGGAAAGATCCTTTTGGCAAAGGTTATCAACTTGTTCAATCTTTGATGGCCTATGGGCAAGGCGGTTGGTTTGGTCAAGGCTTAGGTAACAGTGTGCAAAAGCTGCAGTATCTGCCAGAAGCACATAATGATTTCATTTTTGCCGTGATAGCTGAAGAGCTTGGTTTTATGGGGGTTGTTTGTGTGCTGTTAATGTTAGGGACCTTGGTTTTTAGAGCCCTTATCATCGGTCAGCAAGCACTGAAATCACAAAAAGAATATGAAGGCTATTTGGCGCTAGGAATTGGTATTTGGTTTGCATTTCAAACCTTGGTTAATGTGGGAGCCAGTGCGGGTATGCTACCGACAAAAGGGCTGACATTACCTTTTGTTTCTTATGGCGGATCGAGTTTACTGGTGATGACTATCGCCGCTGGGCTATTACAGCGCATAGATTTTGAAACCAAAATGTCGACAAGGCAAGCAACATCGAGAGGCAGTAAACGATGAGCAAGCGATTATTAGTAGCGGCTGGCGGCACTGGTGGACATATTTTCCCAGGTATTGCTGTTGCACAAAAATTAAAACAACTGGGCTGGGAAGTTTCTTGGGTTGGCACTGAAGATAGAATGGAATCACAAGTGGTGCCAAAACACGGTATTGAAATTGATTATATAAAAGTTAAGGGACTAAGAGGCAATGGTATCAAACGCCTCTTGAAAGCACCTTTGATGATACTCAAAGCCATTTATGCTGCGAGACAAATTATTAAAACTCAAAAGCCTGATGCGGTGCTCGCAATGGGAGGATATGTTACTGGTCCGGTTGGCATTGCAGCAAAAATGTCGGGCGTGCCGCTTATCATTCACGAGCAAAATGCAGTGGCAGGCTTGAGCAATCGTTTGCTCGCAAAGCTTGCAAGTCGGGTTTTGTGCGCATTTAACAGCGCATTTGCTGGCAGGCAATATGATGTAGTGGGTAATCCAATTAGAGAGTCTGTCGCACAGATCCAAGTAAGGCCTGTTGCACAGCAAATTAATTGCTTAGTGGTAGGTGGCTCGCTTGGGGCTAAGGCGTTGAATGAAGCGCTGCCAAGTGTATTTTCATCCTTGAGTCAATCGACTGGCAGAGCATTGTCTGTTTGGCATCAAAGTGGTAAAGGCAATGGAGAGTCGGTGACCCAAAGTTATTCACAAGGTGAATTTACATATAAAGTCACTGAGTTTATCGAAAATATGGATCAGGCTTATGAATGGGCTGATATGATAATCTGCCGCGCTGGTGCTTTAACTGTCAGCGAAGTGGCTGCGGCAGGAAAAATGGCTGTGTTTGTGCCCTTGCCTCATGCTGTCGATGATCATCAGACATTAAATGCGCGGGCGCTAGTTGATGAACATGCGGCACTAATTATGCCGCAACAAGAATTAAATAAGACAAGTATGGTGACACTGTTAAAGCCATATTTTGACGAACCACACTTAATTGAAGAAAAAGCGAAGCGGGCTAAATCGTGCGCACAGCTCAATGCGACTAAGTCTGTGGTCGAAATCATTGAACAAGTTACAAGTTGAAGAGAAAGTTGTGAAAGAGAATAAATATCGCCGGGCTATGAGACGCATCAATACCATCCACTTCATTGGAATTGGTGGCGCGGGTATGGGCGGTATAGCAGAAGTATTAGCTTATGAAGGCTATCGGATCACAGGGTCTGACATCGCAAAAAATGCGATGACTGAGCGTTTATTAAAAGTCGGGGCTGAGATTTTCATTGGCCATGATGCTGCTAATGTCACCGATGCTGATGTGGTGGTGGTTTCAAGCGCAATTGATACGACAAACCCAGAGATTGTTGCTGCACAACAAGCACGTATACCTGTTGTAAGACGTGCGGAGATGTTAGCAGAGTTAATGCGCTTTAGACACGGTATTGCGGTTGCTGGTACACATGGTAAAACGACCACGACAAGCCTGATTGCAAGCATTTTTGCAGAAGCACAGCTTGACCCGACATTCATCATTGGCGGATTACTGAATAGTGCAGGTAGTAACGCCAAAGTCGGGAGCAGTGATGTCCTAATTGCTGAAGCGGATGAAAGTGATGCTTCGTTTCTTCACTTGCAGCCGATGGCATCTGTGATCACAAATATTGAAGCTGATCATATGGATACGTATGGCGGTGACTTTGAAAAGCTCAAAGATACCTATATCGACTTTATACATAATCTACCTTTTTATGGATTAGCGGTGGTATGCATTGATTCGCCCGTGGTGAGGGAGTTATTGCCTCGATTTGCAAGGCCAACCATTACCTATGGTGAAAGCGAAGATGCTGACTATCGCATGGTTGATTATGTACAGCATGTAGAAAGTTGCCGTTTTACTGTGATACATAAATCGGGCTCTAGTATAGACATTACATTGAATATGCCGGGCAAACACAATGCATTGAATGCAACCGCGGCTATCGCGATTGCAAAAGATCATGATATTGAAAATACGGCGATACAAGTTGCATTAAAAGAGTTTGCTGGAATAGGGCGTCGTTTTCAGCACTATGGCACGTTTAATAATGACTCAGGGGAAGTCATGCTGGTGGATGATTATGGACATCATCCATCAGAAGTTGCAGTTACCATTCAAGCTGCGCGTGCAGGGTGGCCAGATAAACGATTAGTTATGCTGTACCAGCCACATAGGTATACACGAACGAGAGATTTGTATGAAGAGTTCGTGAAAGTGCTTAGTGAAGTTGATCAATTGATTTTATTGGACGTCTACTCAGCTGGTGAGTCGCCGATTGTCGGTGCGGATAGTAAAGCTTTATGCCGAAGTTTAAGACAGCGCGGGATTGAGCCGATCCATGTCGCAGAACATACTGAATTGCAGAGCGTTTTAGGCGATGTGATTAAGGACAAAGATTTAGTAATAACTCAAGGTGCTGGTAATATTGGTCAGATTGTTAAGCAATTAGCTGCAACTGAGTTATCAAAGCAAAAGTTAAAAGCGGAGAATCAATGAGCAAATTTGGTAAAGTAGCCGTTTTACTTGGTGGCAATTCAGCTGAGCGTGAAGTCTCTTTAGCATCGGGAAAGGCGGTTGTAGATGCTCTGAAAAATCAAGGGGTTGATGTGATTGCATTTGATCCGGCTCAGCGCAGTATTTCTGAACTTACCTCACTGAATGTGAAACGTGTATTTATTGCTTTGCATGGTCGAGGGGGAGAAGATGGCACGGTGCAAGGCGCACTGGAGTTTATGGGGATCCCTTACACTGGCAGCGGTGTACTAGGCAGTGCCCTGGCTATGGATAAAATTCGCTGTAAGCATCTATTCGAGTCTGCCAAACTCAGTACAGCAAAATATGCTGTAGTAGATAAGCACAGTGGTTTTGATGCCAAAGCAATAATCAATGAGCTTGGTGAGGTTATGGTAAAACCAAGTCATGAAGGCTCAAGTGTCGGTATGGCAAAAGCACATGATGAAAGCTCTTTGATTGCAGCATTGAATGATGCCTTTAAGTTCGATAACCAAGTGTTGGTTGAGCAATGGATTGAAGGGCGTGAATTTACGGTCAGTATTTTTGACGGACAAGCATTGCCCGTGATCGAAATGCGCACACCACGCGGATTCTACGATTATCAGGCTAAGTATAAAGAAAATACAACAGAGTATATTTGCCCAGCTGAATTAACGCCTGCCTATACTGAACAGCTTCAAGTGATGTCTTTACATGCATTTGAACTGGTTGGTGCAAGCGGCTGGGGTCGAGTTGATGCCATGCAAGATGCAAATGGTCAATTCTATTTGTTGGAAGTAAATACGGTACCAGGGATGACAGAGACATCTTTGGTACCTAAAGCCGCTCAATCACAAGGTATTAACTTTGAGCAGTTAGTCGTTCGCATTTTGGAGCAAACGTTATAATATGCGCGCAAATATGAAAAAAGCGTTTACTGCGTTAAAAAGCCTGAATTGGCCACGCGCATTAGGAGTTAGCTTTTTTCTAGGCGTTGTATTGATGTTAGTGCAAAGTGTTTATTGGGTAAGTGATTGGCTGGTTGAGCACAGAGACGCACAAATTAAGACATTAACTGTGTTAGGAGATCCTCTTTACACCGAGGAGAGAGACATTGTTAATGCGATAAAAAAAACGGATTTAACCAGCTTTTTTCAATTGAATGTAAAAGCTGTTCAAGCTGCTGTGAGAGACTTACCTTGGGTTGCAAGTGTATCTGTACGTAAACAGTGGCCTGATACAATACAAGTTTATGTGGTAGAACATAAACCAGTTGCCTATTGGAATAGTGACTCCCTGTTAAATACAAATGGTACACTATTCCAAGCAGACAGTAATAAGTTGTCTGCGAGTTTACCTCAGCTCTATGGACCCGAGGGAAGCGAAGGTGAAGCTTGGGAAACGTTTTTACAATTAAAAGAGATGCTAGCGGTTAATTCATTTGAGTTAACCAGTTTGGCTTTATCTGAGCGCTTTGCTTGGCAGTTGTGGTTAAAAAATGGCATCAAGCTGAATTTAGGTAGAGAAGAAAAAGCCAAAAGAGTGCAAAGATTCATAGATGTGTATCCGTTGTTAAAAAGACCTGACGGAGCACTGCTTGATGTGATTGATTTGCGTTATGATACAGGGCTGGCGGTGAGCTGGAGATACCCTCAGGTACAAGAGAAAAAAGAAAAGAGTAAAGCATGACCAAGTCAGCAGAAAGAAACTTAGTGATAGGGCTTGATGTCGGCACTGCAAAAGTAGTGGCTACCGTCGGTGAGATCACATCTGATAATCAATTAAGTATTGTTGGCGTCGGCAACCAAGTTGCACACGGTATGGATAAAGGTGGTGTAAATGACCTTAACCTAGTATCTGACTCAATTAAGCGAGCGATTGATGAAGCTGAATTAATGGCCGATTGCAGGATCAGTTCAGTGTATTTGGGAATATCTGGTAAACATATTCAGTGTCAAAATGAGAGTGGTGTTGTTGCGATTAACAATGCAGAAGTGACAGATGATGATATTGCTAACGTGATCCATATTGCACGCTCTGTCCCAATCTCTGCAGAACGTAAAATGCTGCACTCTTTACCCCAAGAATACAGCATTGATATGCAAGAAGGAATTAAAAACCCACTCGGTATGAGCGGCGTGAGGATGGAAGCCAAAGCACATATCATTACTTGTTCAAATGATATGGCTAAAAATATCGAAAAATGTGTTGAACGATGCGGTTTAGAAGTTGATCAACTGACTTTTACAGCTTTAGCCTCCTGTTATTCAGTTTTAACTGAGGATGAAAAAGAGCTGGGTGCTGCCGTGGTTGATATCGGTGGTGGCACGATGGATATCGCGATTTATGTCAATGGTGCGTTACGTCACACCGCGGTGATCCCGGTTGCAGGCAATCAGGTTACTGGTGATATTGCAAAAATTTTTAGAACACCGCTCTCACATGCTGAGTCTTTGAAGGTACAATACGCATTTGCGAGCAGTCAAATGGCCAGTGTTGAGGAAACCATTGAAGTACCTAGTGTGGGGGGAAGACCTTCACGCATCATGTCGCGACATACATTGTCGGAAGTGGTTGAGCCAAGATTTAGAGAGCTATTTGAATTAGTTCAAGAAGAAATTCGCCGTTCAGGGTTTGAAGACCAAATTGCGGCTGGGGTTGTCATGACAGGTGGCAGCGCCAAAATGAAAGGGGCACTGGAAGTGGCAGAAGACATATTTCAGATGCCTGTAAGGATAGGAAAACCTGTTGGGATCACGGGATTAACAGATTATGTTGATGATCCGGCATATGCAACAGCGGTAGGTTTGTTACAATATGGCCGAACGCTGCAAGCCAAAAATGCACAAAAGGCGAAGGTAGATGCCGAAGATGGTTGGTGGAGCCGAGTAACTAAATGGTTCCAAGGTGAGTTTTAAAGCTCAAGTCGGAGAGTGAAGATGTTTGATATTATGGAGCAACACGGCGAAGAAGCCGTAATAAAAGTAATTGGTGTTGGCGGCGGCGGCGGTAACGCTGTTGAGCACATGGTAAAACAAGAAATTGAAGGTGTGCGCTTCATCGTCGCAAATACTGACGCACAAGCACTGAGAAAGTCATCAGCGGACGTAACAGTACAGTTAGGTACGCAAATTACACAAGGCTTAGGTGCAGGTGCAAACCCTGAAGTGGGCAAGAGTGCAGCTGAAGAAGATGTTGAAACAATCAAGGCAAGCCTTGAAGGTGCAGACATGGTCTTTATCGCAGCAGGTATGGGCGGCGGTACAGGTACAGGCGCTGCGCCTGTCGTTGCGCGTGTTGCGAAAGAATTAGGTATTTTGACTGTTGCTGTTGTGACGCGTCCATTTGACTTGGAAGGTAAAAAACGCATGGCAGCGGCCGATCATGGCATTGGTGAGTTGTCTGAAATTGTAGACTCGCTTATTACAATTCCTAACAACAAGTTACTGAAAGTACTTGGCAAAGGCACTACATTATTAGACGCATTTGCAAAAGCGAATGATGTTCTGTACGGCGCGGTACAAGGTATTGCAGAATTAATTACGCGTTCAGGTCTGATTAATGTCGACTTTGCTGATGTAAGAACAGTGATGTCGGCCATGGGCACTGCGATGATGGGGACGGCTGCGGCATCAGGCCCTGATAGAGCGCAAGAAGCAGCAGAGGCAGCAATCTCAAGTCCATTACTTGAAGATGTTGACCTGACCGGCGCTAAAGGGATCCTTGTAAATATCACAGCGGGTATGGACATCACTATCGAAGAATTTGAAGTGGTAGGTAATCACGTTAAAGCATTGGCATCTGAAAATGCGACAGTGGTGGTTGGTGCAGTGATTGACCCTGAAATGAGTGATGAGTTACGAGTGACTGTTGTTGCAACAGGCCTAGGTGGCGATCGCAAACCACAATTTGGCATAGTTGATAAAGGCATTCAAGGTCTTGCTGGTCAAGCGGCTACAGGCACGCATGGTCCAAGCCACACCAATGAAGACTTTGTTCCAAGTTTTGGTGGCGCAGGTAATAAACCTGTTGAAGCACAACCAACTAGTGATACCGCTGCTGGGTTTAATGTTGATACCAATACAGCTTCGGTAAAAGAAACGATTAAAACGGCTGAGCAACCAAAAGAGTCTGGTGAGAAAGAAAAAGGTGATTATTTCGATATTCCAGCGTTTTTGAGAAAACAGTCAGATTAGGATAAATATTGACCGATTGGCATGGGGTGTTAATTATGATACACTCCGCGGTCTATTAACTTAAAGTGGGCGAATATATGATTAAACAACGTACAATTGCTGAAGTTGTTAAAGCCACAGGTGTAGGTTTACACAAAGGTGAAAAGGTCACGATCACTCTCCGACCTGCGAGCGCAAATACGGGTATCGTGTTTCGTCGCGTAGATCTAGACCCTGTTGTCGATTTTGAGACAACCCCTGAAGCTGTGGGTGATACGCAATTATGTACTTGTTTAACAAACAAAGATGGTGTTCGTCTATCTACAACTGAGCATTTAATTGCGGCAGTTGCTGCTTTAGGTATCGATAATTTGATTGTTGAGCTCGATAGCGCCGAAGTACCAATTATGGACGGTAGTGCATTACCATTCATCTATTTGTTGCAAAAAGGCGGTATTGCCGAGCTAAATGTTGCCAAGCGTTTTATCCGTATTAAAGAGACGGTACGTGTTGAAGAGGGTGATAAGTGGGCTGAAATTGAACCATATGATGGTTTTCATATCGACTTTGAAATCGCTTTTGATCACCCAGCTATCAATGCCAGTCGCCAGCGTATTGGCTTAGACATTACAGCACAAAGCTTTACTGAAGAAATTAGCCGTGCACGTACTTTTGGTTTTATGAAAGACATTGAGTACATGCATGCGAACAATCTAGCACTTGGCGGTAGCATGGATAATGCGGTTGTGTTGGATGACTTCAAAGTGTTAAACCCTAACGGTTTACGTTATAAAGATGAGTTTGTTAAGCATAAGATTTTGGATTGTGTGGGCGACTTGTTTATGACGGGTCATAACATTTTGGGTAAAGTGACGTGTTATAAATCAGGTCATGGTTTGAATAATAAACTACTGCGTGAAGTAATGGCTAATGAGCACGCTTGGGAATGGGTGACCTTCGATGAACCTGTTACCATGCCAGCGCCAGGTTTGGAAGCTGCTCAACAGGTTACAGCAGGATAAGAAATGACGCGAAAGCGTCATTTCTTTTGTCTAATTGATAGTTTAAAGCCTCTATTTTTTTGCATGCTTTGCCAATTTTAACAGCCTTTCTTTTAGCCCATCTGGCGCAGATTCCGCGAGCATCGTTAATTGCTCAGCCGTTGATTCACTGAGTTTGTGTTGCTTCTCTGGTTTTGATTGTGGGCTCTTTTGACGTTGGGACAAACGTTGCTGGGCTTCTGGGTTTGTGGTGATTTTTACCTGACTGCAATCGTGAAACCCCGATTGTCTGAATTCGGAGAGGATTTCCATTTTCAAATAACCAAGGCGAGTTGCAAGCGTTGCAGAGGCTGCTTCAATACATAAAGTACCTTGGTGGTAATTTGATACTCGGCATTTCTTACTTAAAATGGGCCCGAGTGCTTTGTTCAACGGGGCTTGCAGCGCGGCAATATCTTGTGCTTTTTCCACGTAGTTAGATAGTTTGTTTGACCATTTCGGCGCAAGCTCAGAAAGTGATTTAGGATCAAATCTATTTTTCGCCATGTTGAGACTCCATAAAGACGACCAGAGTAACCACGTTTGATCACGTTATTACGTTCATAAATACTATTTTAGCACTGCGTACAGTCTACCTTATTTTTTGTATTTGGTATTGCTTCACTCGCTGTAAGCTCGCTTGAAACTGGCAAGAAAAGCACAGGTTATACATTCTACTTGAAGTTTCCCTGTGTTATCCCCATATCTGCATAATTACCAAACAATACCGTCATATCCGAAGGGTAATATTTAAGTGATCATATGCGTTATTACGTGTATTCTTGAAACGCCTTTGCGACAGACATGTTATTAAATAGGAACAGTTTTCGCTTAGGTGGTTTGCAGATGCGCATAGTCTGGTATGATAGGTAGAAAATTAACTCGGCACACAGCACAAATTCGACTTTGTCGCCAACAGGACTTAGTAAGCCTTTTGGGAATACGCGAATGCACGGGGCTTACAAACATAAGATTGAAATGGTTTAAACATGATAACTAAAATTTTTACCAAGATTTTTGGTAGCCGTAACGACCGGATGATCAAAAATTTACGCAAAACGGTCGCTTTAGTTAATGCTTTAGAAGAGCAGTATAGCAAGCTATCTGATGAAGAACTAAAAGCAAAAACAGCAGAGTTTAGACAAAGATTTGAGCAAGGATCCAGCTTAGACGAATTACTTCCTGAAGCATTCGCTACAGTTCGTGAGGCCTCAAAACGCGTCTTTGAAATGCGTCATTTTGACGTGCAGATGATAGGTGGTATGGTACTACATCAAGGCCGTATTTCTGAGATGCGTACAGGTGAAGGTAAAACGCTTACTGCGACCTTGCCTGCTTATCTGAATGGCTTGACGGGCAAAGGTGTCCATGTAATTACAGTAAACGATTATCTAGCGAAGCGTGACGCTGAAAATAATCGCCCACTATTTGAATTTTTAGGCTTAAGTGTTGGATGTAACATCCCAGGCATGATGCCAGCACAAAAGAAAGAAGCTTACGCAGCGGATATCACTTACGGCACAAATAATGAGTTTGGATTCGACTACTTACGTGACAATATGGCGTTTAGTATCGAAGAGCGTGTGCAACGTCCATTACACTATGCGGTTGTGGATGAAGTTGATTCAATCTTAATTGACGAAGCAAGAACACCGCTGATTATTTCAGGCCCCGCAGAAGATAGCTCTGAGCTATACACACAGATCAACAAAATCGTCCCTGAGCTTGTTCAGCAAGAGAAAGAAGACGAAGAGGGCGTAGAAGGCGACGGCGACTACACGATTGATGAGAAGTCAAAGCAAGCGCACTTAACAGAGCGTGGTCAAGTGAATGTTGAAGAGCTCCTCATTAAGCATGGTCTAATTGAAGAAGAAGATTCATTATACTCAGCAGGTAATATTACGCTGTTGAGCCATGTCTATGCGGCATTACGAGCGCATAAGCTATATCAAAAAGACGTTGATTACGTTGTAAAAGACAATGAAGTTATCATCGTAGATGAGCACACTGGTCGTACAATGGAAGGTCGTCGTTGGTCTGAAGGTTTGCACCAAGCTGTAGAAGCAAAAGAAGGTGTTCGCATTCAAAACGAAAACCAGACACTGGCTTCAATTACATTCCAGAACTACTTCCGTCTTTATGACAAACTATCAGGTATGACGGGTACTGCTGATACTGAAGCGTTTGAGTTCCAGTCAATCTACGGCCTTGATACTGTTGTTATTCCAACTAATAAGCCAATGATCCGTGACGATCGTGCTGATTTGGTTTATTTAACACAAGAAGAGAAGTTTGAAGCAATTCTGACAGACATCAGAGATTGTCAAAAGCGTGGTCAGCCTGTTTTGGTTGGTACTATCTCGATTGAAAGTTCTGAGTACTTATCTCACTTCTTACGTAAAGAAAAAATTGAGCACAACGTACTGAACGCTAAGTTCCATGCGCAAGAGGCAGACATTATCGCAGATGCAGGTCTGCCAGGTAATGTAACGATTGCAACCAATATGGCAGGTCGTGGTACAGATATCGTACTCGGCGGTAACTGGCAGAACGATATTGCAAAAATTGACAACCCAACAGACGCGCAGATCGAGCAAGCAAAAGCGAAATGGAAAGAGCTTCATGACAAAGTACTTGAGGCGGGTGGTCTGCATATCATTGGTACAGAGCGCCATGAATCTCGTCGTATAGATAACCAGTTACGTGGTCGTTCTGGTCGTCAGGGGGATGCAGGTTCGAGCCGTTTCTACTTGTCTATGGATGATGCGTTGATGCGTATTTTCGCTGGTGAGCGTATGACGACAATGATGCGCAAACTCGGTATGCAACGTGGTGAAGCCATTGAACACCCATGGGTAAACCGTGCGATTGAAAACGCGCAACGTAAAGTGGAAGCGCGCAACTTCGATATTCGTAAGCAGTTGCTTGAATATGATGATGTTGCTAACGATCAGCGTCGAGTCGTATACGAGCAGCGTAATGAGTTGCTTGAAGAAGGTGATATTTCAGAAACCGTGAATGCTATCCGTAGCGATGTGCTCAACGGCACTATTGATCGCTTTATTCCACCGCAAAGCTTGGCTGAGATGTGGGATATTCCTGGCCTTGAAGAGCGTTTGAAGTCTGATCTAATGTTAGACTTACCAATTGCTAAGTGGCTTGAAGACGATAGTAAACTATACGAAGAATCACTGCGCGAACGCATTGTCGAAGAAGCTGAAAAGGCATACAAGCAAAAAGAAGAGCAAGTCGGTGTTGAGGTCCTTCGCCACTTCGAAAAAGCCGTTATGCTACAAAGCTTAGATCAGCATTGGAAAGATCACTTAGCTGCGATGGATCACCTCCGTCAAGGTATTCACCTGCGCGGTTATGCACAAAAGAATCCTAAGCAAGAGTACAAGCGAGAGTCATTTGAACTGTTTTCTAATATGTTAGAGACGTTGAAAGTGGATGTGGTTGGTATCTTAAGCAAAGTTCAAGTGCGTGCTGAAGAAGACGTTGAAAAAGTTGAAGAACAACATCGTCGCAGTGAGCAAATGCCAAGGCAGTATCAGCATGAAGAAGCTGAAACTGTTGGTGGTGAAGCACCTCAAGGTGCTGCAATTGCCGCAAGAGCTGAGCCTAAGGTAGGCCGTAACGAACCATGTCCTTGTGGCTCTGGTAAAAAATATAAGCAGTGCTGTGGCAAATTAAGCTAATTAGTACGCGCGCTATTTATTTAAAAGCGACCTCAGGTCGCTTTTTTTATGGGGTAAAAAAGATGAGTAAAAAAGTAGTTAATGTAGCTGTTGGTGTCATATTGAAGCAAGGTCAGTACTTTGTTTGTAAGCGCAGTGACGAGCAGCACCAAGGTGGCCTGTGGGAGTTTCCTGGTGGAAAAGTGGAAGCTGCTGAGAGTGTAGAACAAGCATTAGCAAGAGAGTTGGCTGAAGAAATTGGTATTAATGTTAAAGGCTCTACACATTTGCTGACGATTGAGCACGATTATGGTGATAAGCAAGTACGCTTAGTTGTTCATACAGTTGAGGATTTTACAGGAGAGGCCAAAGGGCTTGAAGGCCAACCTAGCCAATGGGTAGATTTTGAAACACTTCGCACACTTGATTTTCCTGCTGCTAATGTGGCTATTATTGATGCGTTAGCTGTACAAAAATAACCCGTTACAATTGTTTTCTTGCTTTAGATTCTAATCTAATGTGCTGCGAGGTATGATTCATATATGTATTAAAAGGAGCCGACATATATGCGCAAGACATTCGCAGCAATTGGTGTAGCTTTGGCACTTGGCCTTGCTGGCTGCAGTGAGCAGCCAAAAACTGAGAACACGAGTAAAGTTGTACAGCAACAAGTATTAAGTTCAGGCATTGAGCTTGAAAATATCGACCAATCAATTCGTCCTCAAGATGACTTCTACCGTTATGTGAATGGGAAGTGGTTGGATAGGACAGAGATCCCCGCTGACAAATCAAATTACGGCTCTTTCACAGAACTCCACGAAAAATCGCAAGCTGCACTAAAGGTTATTTTAGAAAATGCTGCTAAAGATGTTTCGGCCGAATCGGGTAGTGATGAATACAAACTAGGTGCGTTTTATAAAAGTTACACGGATGAATTAGCAAGAGAGGAAATTGGTGTTGCTGCAATGGAGGACTATCTGGCGCCGATAAAAGCGTTAACCAATAAATCCCAGTTGCCTGCACTGATTGCTAAATTACAACTTCAAGGCGGAACGACTCCTTTTTCTTGGTATGTTTATAACGATGCTAAGAACTCGACAGTCAATGCATTATATTTATTCCAATCTGGTCTGGGATTACCTGATCGTGACTTTTATTTGAAAGATACCGAGAAATTCAAAAATAACCGAGCTGCGTACCAAACCTATATCACCAATATCTTGTTTGAATTTGGATATGATGAAAAAGGCGCTGAGCAAGCTGCAAAAGATATACTCGCACTTGAGACACAGATCGCTCAAGCGCAGTGGACTCGCGTAGACAGTCGGGATGCATCTAAAACTTACAATAAGCTCACTGTAAGTGATTTGAATAAGCAAATGGCTGGATTTGATATCTCAGAGTACTTTGCTGTTTTAGGTGTTAACGTCGAAGATATCATCGTATCTCAGCCGTCGTATTTTACGCAGCTTTCTAACATCGTGAATAACACGGATATCGATGCGTGGCGTGCCTACCTCACGTTTCACTTGGTAAGTAATTATGCCGAGTTGCTTGAGCGTAAAATCGTTGACCTTCATTTTGGCTTTTATGGTAAAACGTTACGTGGACTTGAAGCACAATCCCCTATGTGGAAAAAAGCAGCGGATGCGAGCAACGATGTGTTGGGCGAACTACTGGGCAAAATTTACGTTAAAGAGCATTTTCCACCAGAAGCAAAAGCACGTATGAGCAAAATGGTCGATAATTTGATCCTTGGTTTTGACAAGTCGATTGATGACCTAGAGTGGATGAGTGCACAGACAAAAGCGGCCGCTAAAGCTAAACTGAAAAAATTTACGCCTAAAATTGGTTACCCTGATCAGTGGCGTGACTACTCAGCCCTTGAAATCAATGCGGATGATTTAGTGGGTAACTATGTTCGTTACAACGAATGGTCACATCGTTTAATGATCGAGGATTTAGGCAAACCTGTCGATCGTTCAAGATGGTACATGACGCCGCAAACGGTAAATGCCTATTATAATCCAGTAAATAATGAGATTGTATTCCCAGCTGCAATTTTGCAGCCACCATTTTTTAATTTAGATGCCGATGATGCGGTTAACTATGGTGCAATAGGTGCTGTAATAGGGCATGAAATTGGCCATGGGTTTGATGATCAAGGGGCTAAATATGATGGTGATGGCAATCTACGTAATTGGTGGACCGATAATGATTTATCGCAGTTTGAAGCAAGAGGCAAGCAACTAATTAATCAGTTTAATGGCTTTAAACCGTTTGACGACGTACATGTCAATGGCGAGCTTACACTGGGCGAAAATATTGGTGATTTAGGTGGTTTAACGGTTGCTTATCAAGCTTATAAATTATCACTTCAAGGTAAAGAAGCGCCATTAATTGATGGCTATACAGGTTCGCAACGTTTCTTTATGGGATGGGGTCAAATTTGGCGTCGAGAGTACCGTGAGGAAGATCTGAGAAATCGATTATTGACCGACTCACATTCGCCAAGTGAGTATCGCGTGATTGGTATTTTATCCAACATGCCACAATTCCATAATGCCTTTGATGTAAAGGAAGGTGACGGCATGTATAAAAAGCCAGAGGAAAGGGTAAAGATTTGGTGATCCTCAATTGAATGTGATTAGACCCGCTCATAGTTAATCTTGAGCGGGTTTTTTTGTGGAATAAACGGGCTTTTTGAAAATTTGATAGCGCTGTCATTTTTTCTTCTATATGATGAAAAGCTAACAATAAGTTGGTTAATGCTATTAATTTGGGCCACATATCTCCTAACGCTGCGCAATATCATAAATCGTATAATTCAGAATGCGTACCGCTTGAGAAAAGCTTTTGCTAAAATGTGGTTTCAAGGAATAGCCTTTAGGAGCTAATATGAATCTACGAAAAAATATGCTTGCGCATATGTTTGCAACGACGCTGGTCACTGCCTCGTGGGGCGCCAGTGCACTGCTTTCTCAACCTCAGCTAGACGCCTTTGCTAAAGATACACACCTCACTTTTGCTGTAGAAAATAACTTCCATGGTGCTGCTGGTAGTTTCATTGGCTCTATGTCATTAAAAAATAACTCTAATGTTGCTTTACCTAAGGGTGAAAGTGATTGGCAGATCTACATACACTCAGTTCGAAAAATTAAAACATTAGCCTCTGCAGGTTTGCGCATAGAGCATGTTAACGGTGATTTACATCGTTTTGTCCCAACCCCTGAATTTGCTGGATTAGCAGCAAATGAATCGCTGAAAATTGAGTTTGAAGCTGCGGCGTGGATTGCAGCATATACAGATTTTATGCCGCGAGCATTTATCGTATCGGGTCAATCACTACCAGTGATTTTCGCAAATACAGATACTGAAGATATGTTGTCATTTGTGGCGCCCATTGAGCGTGAAAATCAGCTTAAAAGGCACAATGAGCCACTAGACTACTCCCCACTGGCGAACGCTGCTTGGCGATATGAGCACAATGCCCATACTGTAAAAGTTGACAAAGAAGCGGCGCTAAAACGCATTATTCCTAAACCGCAAAATGTCGACTTTAATCGTGGCGTCGCGCAGTTAGATAACAAATGGCAGATTCGCTTTGCTGGGCGTTTGAAATCTGAAGTCGCTGTTTTCCAAGAGGACTTAAGCGAATTTGGTCTAACATTGGATGCAAAAGCAGATCATATTGCAGCAGGTAAAGTCCCGACGATTTTCTTAAAAGTTGAAGAGGAAGAAGGACGCTATACACGCCAATCGGGTAGCTACCAACTAGAAATTGACGACGATAAAATAGAGATTATCGGTGTTGATAACGCGGGTGTTTTCTACGGGATACAGAGCTTGCTAGCACTGTTGACGAAAGTGCAAGATGGCAGTGTAGAAGCACCTAACGTTGAAATTGACGATACGCCGAGATATGGCTGGCGTGGTATGCATTATGACAATGCACGAAACTACCATGGTAAAGAAGCCTTGTTTAAGCTTGTCGAGCAAATGGCGCGCTACAAGTTAAATAAATTCCACTGGCACTTTTCAGATGATGAAGGCTGGCGTTTAGAAATCCCAGGCTTACCCGAACTATCGGAAATTGGTGGATATCGCTGCTTTGATTTAGAAGAACGTACGTGTTTGTTAACTCAGCTTGGGACTGGTCCATTTAAGTCTGGTTCAGGCAATGGCTACTTATCACGTGAAGACTTTGTTAAGTTACTTAAATTTGCTAAAGCCAGACACATAGATATCATTCCTGAAATTGAAGGTCCGGGTCATGCCCGCGCAGCCATCAAAGCGATGGAAGCCAGATATCACAGATTAATGGAGCAAGGCAAAGAAGCGGAAGCGCGCGCTTTCCTATTGAGTGATCCTGAAGATAAGTCAGAATATTTAACGGTACAAAACTATACGGACAATTCATTCAATGTTTGTATGGACTCGACGTATGCGTTTGTCGAAAAGGTGACTTATGAATTGCAAGGCATGTATCGAGAGGCTGGTACACGCTTAGAGAATCTGCACTTTGGTGGTGACGAAGTGGGGGCGGGTTCTTGGACGCAATCGCCTGCATGTGATGCGCTATTTAAAGAGGCGAACAATGGCATTGCAGGGCCTGCGGATCTGAAACCTTACTTCACACAGCGCATCGCGAAAATCTTTGCTAAACGTGGGATCGCGCCAGGTGCTTGGGAAGATGGCCTGATGTATGACCGCGTGAACCCGTTTAAGCGAGATGAGTTCCCTAATCAAGTATTCACCGCTAACGTATGGGATAACATTTGGGAGTGGGGAGTAGCAGACAGGGCTTACCGTTTGGCCAATGATGGTTATCAGGTCGTGCTATCTCACGGTACACATTTATACTTTGACCATCCATACGAAGCACATCCAGCTGAACGTGGCTATTATTGGGCTGCAAGATATACAGATACTAAAAAAGCATTTAGCTATATGCCGGATGATGTCTATGCAAACGCAGATTTTACCCGTAATGGCGAAGCAATAGACAATTTAGAAGCGCTTGTTGGTCGACCGTTACCAAAGCTCGAAAAACCTGAAAATATCTTGGGTATGCAAGGGCAGGTATGGACTGAAACGATCCGTACTGAAGATCAGGTGATGGCAATGATGTTCCCACGTGTCTTGACCGTCGCTGAGCGTGCTTGGCATAAAGCAAGTTGGGAAGGTGAGCTGCCAAATGAAAAAGCACGCGCTGCTGACTGGCAAGAGTTTTCAGCAACACTGGCTTTAAAAGAGCTTAGTAGGCTAGTTACAGATGGTGTGAATGTGAACTTGCCTGTGCCAGGCGCGGTAATTAAAGATGGTCAGCTATTAGCTAACAGTGCATTTTCATTTTTGACGATTGAAGTAAGTCTGGATGCGGGTAAATCATGGCAGACCTATTCAGGTCCGATGACAGTGACTAACTCATCAGATGTCCGTTTGAGAACCACATTAGATGGTAAAAAGTACAGCCGTATTACAGGTTTAGAATAAACTAGCTGATAATTAAAAAATAAAATAGGGGCGTATGCCCCTTTTTTAAATCCAGTTTAGTATAATTTCTAACTAGAAATACGTGTAAAATTAACGTAAAGTTAAATGTCAGCGCTGTCATTTTTGGCGGGCATGACGATTAGATGGTGATATGTAAATCGAAAGCACCGTCAAAAAACAATAAACTTTTAACAACGAGTAAAAATTTATGGAAGCCACTGTGTCGAATTCAACACCTCGAAGCAACGCCATACCTTTGGCCATAGTTGCTGCTATGTTTTTTATTTTGGGTTTTGTGACTTGGTTAAATGGGTCACTGATGCCTTACTTGCAGCAGTTATTTGATCTTAGTTCAGTTCAAGCTTCATTAGTTTTGTTTTCTTTTTATATTTCGGTGACGATTACAGCAATCCCGTCGGCAAAAGTTATCAAGAAAATTGGTTACAAAAATGGTATGGCATTATCTGTTGCCATGATGATGGGTAGTGCTTTGTTGTACATTCCAGCAGCGAAAGCGCAGCTTTTCATCTTGTTTATTATTGCACAATTCACCATGGGTATTGCTCAAACGTTACTACAGACGGCAGTAAACCCATATATTGTTAGATTAGGCCCTGAAGAGTCAGCTGCGGCACGAGTCAGTTTGATGGGGATCCTAAATAAAACGGCAGGTGTGATAGCGCCAATCGTATTTACTGCATTAGTATTAGGTGGCTTTACTGAAGTTTCTGACACTGCACTAACGCAAACAGAAAAAGATGCAATGGCTCAAAACCTAATATTACCATACCTTGGGTTAGCAGCCTTTATTGGTTTGTTTGCTTTAGCAATTAAATTTTCTCCACTGCCTGAAATTACGGAAGAAGAAGAGTCTGGAGCAAAAGGCACTGTTAGAGAAGCGCTTGCTCATCCAAACCTAGCTTTGGGTGTTGTTGCACTATTTTTATATGTAGCTGTAGAAGTAATCGCAGGGGATACAATAGGCTCATTTGCGCTTGCTTTTGGCATGGACAATTACACGGTCATGACCTCATATACAATGGGCTTTATGGTATTTGGTTATGTCTTAGGTATTTTACTGATCCCTCGCATTATATCTCAACAAACTGCTTTAGCATCATCGGCTATTTTGGGGATGGTACTGTCTTTTGCGATTGCATTTTCAAATCCAGAAAGTACAATCAATGTAATATTTGCAGGTGAAATGCCGTTAGCAGTACTATTTTTAGCAATATGTGGTTTGGCAAATGCCATTATGTGGCCTGCAATCTGGCCTCTTGCACTATCAGGGCTTGGTAAATTGACTAGTGTTGGCTCTGGCCTGCTTGTTATGGGTATTGCTGGAGGTGCATTTGGTCCTTTATTCCTTGGTTTAGCTAAGGGACCTGAAGCGACAGTTGCGTCAAGCCAAAGTGCGTATTTAATTTTATTTCCTTGTTACATCTTTATTCTTTTCTATGCGTTGAAAGGTCACAAGATGAAAAGCTGGAAATAACTAAACAGAATTTCTATTTATAAGTAGAAATAATCCCGTGTGTAATGCCACCTAGTTTAGGTGGCATTTTTTTTGCGTAAACCAATAAACTGTAAGGTGCTTAGGTGCCTAGAAAAAAAACCGTAATCTAAAAATTAGTCTTCAGAATTATCAATCGAAAACAATGGGAAAGTAGGTCAAAGAAAATATAAGTGTATAAAAATCAGAGGATTATAAAGTTATAGAGTTTAAAAAGAGAATGGTTTTGGATTATTTTTGATAGCTTAAGTAAAGACACGAAATAAGAGGGAGATGGGGCGACTGATGGGGCTCGAACCCACGACAACCGGAATCACAATCCAGGGCTCTACCAACTGAGCTACAGCCGCCACAATGTTTCGTGTAACACCTCTTGGGTGTGGCGCGCATAATACAGCGTTTTTCTGATAATGCAAAGCCTTTTTTTATTTTTTTGTCTATTTTAGTTTGTTTGGGGAAAATCTCCACAAAATGTCTAATATTTATACCTGATGTAATTAATTATATTGATAACTCTCTGAAACAGGACGCTTTATGGACATCATACTAGATTGGTTCAATAACAATTCAGATTTAATTGTGCACTATGCGCTTCAGGCATTACTCGCTTTATTTATCTTTTTGATTGGGCTAAAAGTAACGCGCTTTCTATCTAACCTAACAGAAAAGGCCATTTGTAATCGCAAAGTGGATAAAGCAGTGGGTGTGTTTCTCGCAAATATTGTATATGCGTTAGGCTTTGTTGCGACATTACTCATGGCATTATCCCAAGTGGGTGTTGAGACTACCTCATTTATTGCCATTTTAGGTGCTGCTGGTCTTGCAGTCGGATTAGCATTACAAGGGTCGTTGTCTAACTTTGCTTCGGGCGTGTTAATTATTATATTGCGTCCATTTAAATCTGGTGATTACATAGATGCAGGTGGGAAATCTGGCAGCGTACGCAAAATAGAGATATTTTCGACCGAACTGATTACGCCAGACAATAAAGTCATTATAATACCTAATTCCTCTATTATGTCTGGGGCTATAGTAAACTATTCCCGGGAAAAGACGAGACGGATCGATTTAGTGATTGGGGTCGGTTACGAGTCAGATTTGAAAAGAACAAAGACAGTATTGGAGAGCGTTTTGAATGATGAAGCTCGTATATTGAAAGACCCTGATTATACTGTGGCAGTATTAGAACTAGGAGATTCCAGTGTGAACTTTGCCGTTAGGCCATGGGTTAACACAGGTGACTATTGGCCAACTTACTTTGATTTGCTAGAAAACATTAAAATTGCATTGGATGATGCAAATATTAGTATTCCGTATCCGCAAATGGATGTGCACTTACAAAAAAATTGAAAAATAAGGTTGATTTTAGAATGAAATTAAAATTGTTCTCTTTGTGTGCATTGATGACTATGTCATCACAACTCGCTGCAGAAGAAATTGTTGATAGTAACATCCCCCCAGAAGAAAAAGAGTGGGATATTACCAGCGAGGTCGGTGCCATTATTACTAGCGGCAATACGGAAACAACGACCCTCAAGGGGGAAATAAAAGCTAAGCACCATTTAGATAATTGGCGTAATGAATATAAGGTCGACGGTATTTTCAAAGAAGATGAAATCGAAAATGATGACGGCGAAAAAGTGAAAGAACGTACTAATGAAAAGTACTCTTTGTCAGTACAAGGTAATTACAAGCTAATAGAAAATCATAGCCATCTATTTATTTTCGGTTCTTATGACTCTGACTATTTTGGTGCGTATAGAAGTGAAGCTGTACTGTCAGTTGGTTACGGGCATAGATTGCTTAGTCGTTCAAACATGTACCTAGATTTTGAGATAGGTCCAGGTGTTAAGCGCTTTGAATACCAAGATGACAGTACAGAAATGAAAGATGGACAGCTTCTTGCCGGAGAAACTGAGAGTGAAGCGATTGGTGTTGCCAAGCTAGATTATGAGTGGGCTGTCTCTGAAAATGCAAAGTTTACGCAAGTCGTTGCGATTGAATATGGTGATACAAATACTAAGACAGAGTCAGAGACTGCCTTGATGACGAAAGTAAACGGCTCACTACAAATGAAAGTAGCATATAAAATTACAAACAACTCTGAGGTTGATGAAGGAAAAGAAAAAACGGATACAGAAACTTCATTGACGCTTGTTTACAGTTTTTAACCAAGCTGCTCGCTTTTTCACAAAGTTATGACAAAAAAAAGGGCTTAGGCCCTTTTTCTATTTCATAGTTATCGTGTAGAATGTGCAATCTTTTTTTGGTTATTAACTAACGGGATGCTGACTTTGATGTATTTTAAACATGTTTTAGCAATAGTTTTATTGGGCTTCGGTGCTTTTGCAAGCGCATTCACGCCTACTGCGCAGCAAATAGAACAGTTTAAAAAGTTGCCTAAAGCTCAGCAAGAATCTTTAGCTAAACAGTACGGTATAGATTTATCTAGTATTGGGATTAATGCTGAAACTCAGCAGCAAAGCTCTAAAGTTGAAAAAAAGAGCGTTTTGCCAAGAGCAAGCTCCACTAAAGTTAAGGGCGAAGATCCGTTAATGCCTAAAGAGCAAGAGCTTAAACCATTTGGTTATGAGCTGTTTGCGGGCGAGCCAACCAGTTTCGCACCGACAGAGCAGTTGTCTGTGCCTAATGATTATATTATCTCGAATGGTGACAGCCTATCAGTTAGCCTATATGGCAAAGAGGCTTCGACACATCTCGTTACTGTTGATAGGGAAGGTCGATTAAATATCCCTAACTTTTCGCCTATTTATGTGTCTGGTTTGACGTATGGAGAACTCAAAGAACTAATAGATAAGAAAATCTCTAGTGAAGCCATAGGCCTAAAAGTTTTCGTATCAATATCAGAGCTAAGAAGCTTAAGAGTGCTAGTTGTCGGTGAAGCCCACAAACCCGGTAGTTATTCATTATCACCTCTCTCTACTGTCACACACGCCTTATTCGCAAGTGGTGGTTTATCAGAGATAGCCTCTTTGAGAAACATCACAGTGAAAAGAAAAGGCAAAGTCATTACTAAATTAGATTTATATGACTTACTCTTGAACGGTGACAGCTCAGGAGATGTAACACTCCAATCTGGAGATGTTGTATTTATTCCATCTGTAGGTCCTCAGGTTTCAGTGGAAGGTTTTGTAAAACGACCTGCTATTTTTGAATTGCAAGAGGGTGAGACTGCAAACTCTTTAATCAATATGTTTGGTGGATTTAAAGAGAATGCATTTCTTGAGCAAGTGGAAGTGAAGCGTGTCATTGAACATGTCAAAAAGTCAGTTATTTCGGTCGATTTTACTAACGACAATACTGCTTACATTCCACAAGGTGGAGATTATATAAAGGTTAAAAGTGTCAGTAGTGAGGTTCTGGATTCTGTGACCTTGATTGGTGCGGTTTCACGACCAGGTTATTATGAATGGAAAAATGGTATTACGTTTGACCAGTTAGTCGGCAACGTGAAAACTGATTTACTTCCTCAAGCTGATTTAGATTACGCGCTTATTGTTAGAGAAACTTCGCTGACAAACGAAATAGAGGTTTTACAATTTTCTATAGTGGATGCTTTAAGTGCTAAAAACGTATCTTTAGAAAAAAATGATGAAGTTTTTGTATTTAGTCGTTTCAATGATTTAGAAAAAGAAGAAGCGGCACTTAAAAATTTAGCGCTTACAGCAAAAGAGCAGGAGCTTCAGGAAAAAGTTAAATTGTGGCATTTGTACGAGCGAAGACAGTTTGATCAAAAAGTGCTATTCAATATGGCTTTAAATGATGCTTTTCAAAGTGACATCGATGAAGAAATTGAATTGAACGCTGAGGAAAAAGTAACACCTACTGCTTTTGGAAGAGGTAGTTTGCTTGCTCCAATCATTGCTCAACTGGAATATCAAGCAACGGTCGGGAATTCGAAGGCCACATTTGAAATCGATGGTCAAGTCCGGTTTCCTGGGGTATTTCCTTTGGCAAAAGGTTTGAATGTGAAAAAAGCGATTACTGCAGCAGGTGGTTTGCTTGAATCTGCGTTCGTTGACTTTGCAGAAGTTACTAGAGTATCTCCGTCAGGTGAAGTCGAGTATATCAAGGTCTCTAATATTGATGACACACGCTTAAATGCTCCTGTTTTTCTACAAGGTCGAGATACATTAAATATTTTGATGCAGCCAAACTGGCAAGAGAGTTACAAGGTGCACTTGAAAGGAGAGGTTACCTTTCCTGGTACTTACACCATTAAGCGTGGTGATACATTACAACAAGTGCTAGCCAGAGCGGGTGGTATAACGGAGTTTGCTGAGCCAAAGGCTGCAATTTTTACTCGCGAAGCGATTAAAGAGCAAGAGCAAAAACAGTTGAGAAAATTGTCTGAGGATCTGAGAAAAGATATTGCTTCCAAGAGCTTTCAGAAATCAATTGGTTCAAATACATCTTTGACCTATGAAGAAACGAATAAATTACTAAATGACCTTGCTAGTGTTGAGGCCTTAGGTCGATTGGTCATAGATTTACCAAATATCATCAATGAACGAACAGAGTTAACTTTACAGGACGGTGATACTTTACACGTTCCTGGTCGCCAAGATTCGATTTCAATCATTGGTGAAGTTAACTACAGTTCATCTCATTTATTTAGAGAAGGTACTTCTATCGAAGAATATATCAACCTAAGTGGTGGTATGAGAGATCGAGCTGATGAAGACAAAGTTTATGTAATTAAAGCAAATGGAGCTGTATTTATTCCTAATAGAAGCAGCTGGTTTGCGGTTAATAATACCATCGAGCTTGAAGCCGGAGATACTATAGTTGTTCCGATGGATGCGTCGCACATGGATAGTTTGACCCTTTGGAGTACAGCAACGCAGATTTTCTATCAACTAGGTGTTGGTGTAGCAGCCATAGCTAGAATTTAAGCTTGGTTGTAGTAGTAGGTTATCGTGGAGAGTATTGTGAGTTTTGAGCGACAAGAAGAAACAGGCATTAAAGATGCTCTGATGTTTTTATGGGAAAATAAAATAGTTATTTTTCTTATTACGGGGCTGTTCGCAATTTCGTCTGTATTCTATGCAAAGAGTTTGCCTGATCTCTATGAAGCTAAGGCTTTACTTAAGCCACAGCTTGAGCAAAACATGAGTGGTGGTATGGCTTCTCAATTAGGTGGGTTAGCTGGCTTAGCAGGAATAAACTTGGGCAATAACGATGATAAATCTAAAGTTGCACTAGCATTACTACAATCACGTAGCTTCTTATTTTCAATAATAGAGAAGTACGAAATGACGCCTGACTTAATTGCTGCAGCTGGTTGGCATAAAGCGAGTAATACAGTGTTGTACGATGAAGATATGTACAACAAAGAAAAGAAACTGTGGCTTGAACAAAACCCTGAAAAATTAGAGAAGCTGATTTCTATTCAAAATGCTTATCGACACTTAATAGAGATCATGAATGTAGCTTCTAGTAAAGGCTCTAACATGGTGACTATATCAATAGAGCACTATTCCCCCTATGTTGCTAAGCACTGGGTTGATGTTCTCATCTACGAAATTAATCAAAAATTGAAAGATGATGATATAAAAGAATCACAAAAGAGTATCGAATTTTTAAAAGAAACTCTTTTAGAGTCAGAGTTAGCTACACTTGACTCCAAACTGTATACTTTAATGGAGCGTGAATATGAGGTAATTATGTTTGCTAACTCAAATGAAGAGTACTTTTTTAAGACAATTGATCCTGCTATTGTTGAAGATAAAAAGTCAGCCCCATCAAGAGCTCTTTTAGTCATTATTATAACTTTTTTAGGCAGTGTGCTATCGGTTGTATTCCTTCTCATTAGAAGAGCGTTTAAATAAACACTTTCTAATGATTTAATACTAAGCTTACTTTCAGTCTAAACTATATTGGATTCCCCTATGAACATCGTTGTTACTGGCGGTGCTGGTTTTATTGGTTCAGCCCTTGTTCGTCATCTGATTCAAAATACCAAGCACAATGTTATCAATGTCGATAAGTTAACTTATGCAGGGAACTTATCTTCTTTGTGTGATGTATCTGATTCTACTCGATATACATTTGAAAAAATTGATATCTGTAATAAGTCTGACCTCGAAAATATATTTAAGAAATATCAACCTGATTTATTGATGCACTTGGCTGCTGAAAGCCATGTAGACCGTTCAATTGATGGCCCTAGAGATTTTATTGAAACAAATATAATTGGTACTTATAACTTGTTAGAGGTAGCAAGAAGCTACTACTCAAGCTTAGATTCCGGTAAAAAAGAGGCCTTTAAGTTTCATCATATTTCGACGGATGAAGTTTATGGTGACTTGCATGGCACTGATGACTTATTCACAGAAAGCACGTCTTATTCACCGAGCTCTCCTTACTCTGCCTCGAAAGCATCAAGCGATCATTTAGTTAGAGCGTGGCATCGTACATATGGTTTACCCGTTGTGATAACCAATTGCTCAAATAACTATGGCCCGTACCATTTTCCAGAGAAGTTAATTCCTTTAATGATCCTCAATGCACTTGCTGGCAAGCCTCTCCCTGTCTATGGTGATGGGCAGCAAGTCAGAGATTGGCTATACGTTGAGGACCATGCGAGAGCCTTATTTAAAGTTGCGACTGAGGGCCATGTTGGTGAGACATATAACATCGGTGGTCATAATGAGAAAACAAACTTAGACGTTGTTCGTGCTGTTTGTGACTTATTAGAAGAAATAAAACCTGAAAAGCCTCAGGGTATTAGTGCATACCGTGACCTAATTACCTTTGTTCAAGACAGGCCAGGTCATGACGTACGCTATGCAATCGACGCAAGTAAAATTCAGCAAGAGCTTGGTTGGGTACCGGAAGAAACATTTGAATCTGGACTCAGAAAAACAGTGCTGTGGTACCTTAAAAATGAACAGTGGTGGAAAGCTATTTTAGACGGCACTTATCAGTTAGAAAGGCTGGGAGCAAAAAAATAATGAAAGGTATTATACTCGCTGGCGGTTCGGGAACGCGCTTATACCCTGTAACAAAAGGTGTTTCTAAGCAACTTCTACCAGTATATGACAAACCAATGGTTTACTACCCGTTATCAGTGCTTATGCTGGCGGGTATTAGAGATATTTTGATCATAACGACACCTGAAGAGCAGTCATTATTTCAAAAATTACTTGGTGATGGTTCATCTTTCGGGGTAACCCTTTCTTATGAGGTGCAACCAAAGCCTGAAGGCTTAGCACAGGCATTTATCATTGGTGAAGAGTTTATTGGGAAAGAGTCGGTTGCTTTGGTTCTTGGTGACAACTTATTCTATGGTCAGAGCTTTTCTCCTAAACTGAAAAAAGCTGCGTCTCAGACTTCTGGTGCGACAGTTTTCGGATATCAAGTAAAAGATCCGGAGCGTTTTGGTGTTGTAGGCTTTGATGAGAATCAAAAAGCCACATCAATAGAAGAAAAACCATTAAAACCAAAATCCTCTTACGCTGTCACTGGTTTATATTTCTACGATAATGACGTTGTTGAAATTGCCAAGTCTATTAAGCCTTCAGCTAGGGGCGAGTTAGAGATAACGTGTGTAAATCAAGTATATTTAGAGCGCGGTAGTCTTAATGTCGAACTATTAGGAAGAGGGTTTGCATGGTTAGATACAGGAACGCATGAAAGCTTACTTGAGGCGAGTCACTTCGTTCATACTGTTGAGCAAAGGCAGGGCTTTAAAATAGCGTGTCTTGAAGAGATAGGGTTCAACAATGGCTGGTTGAGTAAAGAGCAGCTTCTCGACTCAGCAAACGCGCTTTCGAAAAATTCTTATGGGCAATATTTAATGAGTTTGGTGGTATGAAAATAGCCTTAAATAGTCCGCTAAAGCCGAATTTACAGAAATTAACTCGTTATCTACAAGACGTTGAAAGTTCTGCGTGGTATACCAATTTTGGTGCAAAACATAATGAGTTAACTCGCCAGCTAGAATCATACTTAGGTGTGAGCAACCTTTTACTTGTAAACAATGGAACATCTGCATTGCAAGTTGCAGCAAAAACGTTGGGTGTAAATTCAGTTGTCACCACGCCATTTAGCTTTATTGCGACAACCAGCGCGCTTGATTGGCAAGGCCATGAAGTATATTTTGCGGATATAGATGAGCATACATGGAACATAGATGCAGAAAAAGCCATTTCAGTGGTTGATTCCGTTGACAAGGTCAATGCTGTTGTCGCTACCCATGTATACGGAAACCCCTGTGATGTACAAAAACTTGAAAGTGTGTCTAGGAATGGTAATAAAGTAATTTACGATGCTGCACATGCATTCGGCATTAATATTGATGGACGCTCAATATTAACTTACGGTGATGCTTCCACTCTTAGCTTCCATGCGACTAAGCTTTTTCATACTGTAGAGGGTGGGGCCATTTGTTTCAAAGACCAAACTGACTTTGAAGTTGCAAAGAAGCTCATTAACTTTGGGCGTCATGAAAGTATGATTGGTATCAATGCTAAAATGAATGAGTATCAGGCTGCTGTAGGTCTTGTCAATTTAGAAATCATTGATGATGTAATAGATCGCCGCGCTGAGATATATTCAATATACGAAGATCAATTAAGTAATGACTTCAAGTTGCCAAATTGGCACGAAGGCGCAAGCTATAATGGTGCTTATTTTGCATTTTCTTGTAAAACAGAAAATGAAAGAACAATGATTGAACAAGCATTAAGCTCTCATGGTATTCAACATCGCAGATATTTTGAGCCATCTATCAATTTGATGCTTCCAAATGCACCAACTATGCCTTTATCTGAAGAACTGACTAGCAAGGTTTTGTGCTTACCATTGCATTACTACCTTACAAATCAAGAAGTGCATCAGATATGTGACATTATCAAGCAGGCAGTAAAATGAAAAAGATATTAGTAGTACCTTGTGGTACAGAAATAGGCTTAGAAGTAAATAGAGCCTTAAAAGGCGTTAAAGGGCTTAAAGTAATCGGTCTCAATTCTGTAAATGATTCTGCAGAATGTGAATATAGGCATTTTTATAGTAACGCACCATTTCTAAGCGATGCAGACTTCATTCCATTTTTAACTACATTTATCAAAGAGCATGATATAACTCATGTAATCCCTGCGCATGATGACGCGGCACTTATTTTATCTCAGCATAGTTCAATACTGGATTGCAAAGTAGTGACTTCTAGTCAAATAACAAATGAAATTTGCCGCTCAAAGAAAAAGACATATGATTTGTTAAATGGGGTGGTTTCAGTACCTCGAACTTTTAATCGTTTTAGCGATGTATCTGCAGCAGAACTACCTGTGTTTGTAAAACCAGATGTTGGGCAGGGCAGCAAAGGTGCTCATAAAGTCGAGAGCTTAACCGAACTGGAAAAAATTAATTTTACGACTAATGTGGTATCTGAATTTTTACCAGGACAAGAATATACAGTTGATTGTTATACATCGGCTTCTGGCAAGTTGAAATACGCAGGACCCAGAGTCAGAACAAGAATAAGTAATGGTATTGCTGTAGGAACACAAACTATTGAGCTCGAAACCGAAAAGTTTGTGGAGTTTGCTGAGAAAATTAACGCGACGCTTGATTTGAAAGGTGCATGGTTTTTCCAAGTGAAAGAAAAAGGTACTGGCGAGCTTGTACTTATGGAAGTGGCGACTCGGATCGCTGGTTCAATGTCAACAAACCGAGTCAAGGGCGTTAACTTTGCCGAACTTTCTTTATACGCTCATGATGGAGTCGACGTTGATGTGATACCGAATGACTTCTCTGTATACCAAGAAAGAAATCTTTCTAATAAGTTTAAATTAAATATTCAATATAAACATGTCTATGTCGATTTTGATGATTGCCTTATTTTTGGCGATAACGTTAATAATGAGTTAGTGAGCTTTTTATATCAAGCCATTAATGACGGTTGCAAAATTCATTTGGTAACAAGGCATGAGTCTTGTATTCACACATCATTAAGAAGATTTAGAATGACTGAGTTATTTGATTCGATACATCATATTACTGATGAGTCCAAAAAGTCTACTGTCATGATATACTCAGATTCTATTTTTATTGATGATTCATTTCGAGAAAGAAAAGATGCCCAAGATAAAGGAATTCCAAGCTTTTCAATAGACAGTGTTTCAGCATTACTTAGGAGTTACTAGATGAGGACAGTCATTACTTTTGGTACATTTGATGTATTTCATGTTGGACATATAAATATCTTGCAACGTGCAGCTGCCCTTGGTGATCAGCTTATTGTTGGTGTGTCGACTGATCATCTTAACTTTTCAAAGAAAGGTAGAAATCCAGTTTACTCCGAAGATGATAGGATGAAAATAGTAAACAGTTTGCGATATGTAAACTTGTGCTTTCCTGAAGAGTCATTGGAGAAAAAAGCTGAGTATATTCAACGTTTTGGTGCTGATGTGTTAGTTATGGGTGATGATTGGGCTGGAAAGTTTGATCATTTAAAACAATATTGTGAAGTCATTTATTTACCCAGAACACCTTCAGTATCGACGACAGAAATAATAGAGGTTATTTCAACAAGATGATGGAAAAAAAGAAGCTTGAAAGTCCTGAAATTAAGAATCGACTTCTATCAATGGCATCAGATATAATTGATGAATTAGATAAAAACAATATTCAGTATTCTATTTTCTATGGTTCGCTACTTGGCGCTATTCGCCATGAAGGCTTTATTCCTTGGGATGACGACTTTGATATTGTAATTCCTGCGAAAGAAATTAATAAGCTAATGGCAATATCAGAGGGAGAATTATCAAAAAAGTATGCTTTTTTCAACTCTTCATATTGCGATTCTTATGCTGATTGGGTTTCGAGGTTCTCAGATAAAGCAACAGAAGTAAGGGTCAATAATATTGCTTCGCAAGCTAACGAAGCCGATTTTTTGCGAAACAATATAGGTCTTGCAATAGACTTTTATCCTGTCTTCGAGGTTCCTGAGAATGAACTCCAGAAATCAATTTGTCTCTTCTTTCATAAAGTTTCTTCTTTTTTACGATATAAAGCGTCTGCCGCAAACAATAGGCTGCTCGTAAGATTAAGTGATCTTATAAATAGCCAGTTGGCAAAGGTTTCTGGCCCAGGTTCAGTTATACCAGCAGATTATAATCTAATATATAAAGAATCTATATTTGAGAGTCAAAAAACTTTAAATTTTGAGTCTAAGGCTTTTAAAGGGCCATCTAATTCAGAGTTATTTCTTGAGCAGCGTTACGGTGATTGGCAAAAGATCCCATCTGAAAAAGAACGTGAAGCTTGGATTCATTATGAAGATATATATTTAAAAGACTAATGCCGCACAGCATCAGAATCAATACATTATCTGTATATCTTAACCAAAGCTATTCAATTTTACTCGGTATTTTGGTCGTCCCTTTTCTTTACTCTATCATGGGGGCTGAGGCCTTCGGGGTGATTGGCTTTTTTAGTGTTATTCAGATATTTATTAATGTACTAGACTCAGGATTAAGTCCAACGCTCAACCGTTTGGTAGCAACAGGTAAGCAGAGTAAAGAATCAATATTCAAAACTGTCAAAAGTTTTGAGTCTTTTACTGTTTTCTTGAGCTTGCTGGTGCTAAGTTTAAGTTACATTTTTAATTCATTTTTATCTAAAAACTGGTTTAATGACAATTCAATCCTAAATGAATTGACAATAACAATGTTATTCTCTGCTGCTGCTTTCAGGCTTGTAACGGCAATTCACAAAGCGGCTTTGCAGGGTAAAGAAGATTTTGTTTGGAGCAATTTTTGTAATGTAATTTTCAATACTTTAAGGTTTCCTGTATGTGTAATTATTATGTACATTAAGCCAAGTATTACATTGTATTTTATTCTTCAGTTTCTAATTACATTAACAGAAATAATAGCTTATCGGCTGAGAGTAAGCCGAATTTTTGAATTTGAATTTTGGCTCCCTGGTCGTCTTTATTTAGACACAATAAAAGAAAATAAAGTATATATGATGAGCGTTGCATTTACTGCTTTATCTAGCGCGCTTGTTGGACATATAGATAAATTATTATTCTCAAATATTTTATCATTAAGCGAATATGGCTATTTTAGTGTTTGTGTAACTATTTCTGCAGCTATCTTAACTCTAGGCTTCCCCGTGGGCACTGTATTAATGCCCAGACTAACAAAGCTTTATGCAGATGGTGAAATAGATGCTTTTAAGTCGCTTTACTTTAAATTTACCTTGCTAGTTACTATTTTTGTTATTCCGGGCGGTGCTGTAGCTTCTGTATTTTCTAGCCACATTTTGTATGTCTTTACTTCTGATATCGCTGCGGCGCGTTGGGGTGAAAAGATTCTGCCATGGTATATTCTTGGTAATTGCTTTGTTATTCTCTCAGCGTTTCAATATTATTTGCAGGTAGCAATAGGGAACCTCCAGAAACATGTAGTTTACAATAAAGTAATGTTGCTTGTTTATGTTCCGGCTGTTGTTTATTTGGCATATTTTGAAGGGGTAATGTGGGTCGCAATTTTTTCTTTTTTAGTTAAAGCTGTATCGTTTTTGGTTTGGACCCCATATGTGCATAGTAGCTCAAAGGTCATATCTCACAAATATTGGCTTTTATCCTCACCTTTTGTGGCAGTAGTACTTTTATCATTTTTTGTGTTCTTTTATTCACCAACTTCCTTAGTGGATAATAGGCTTGCTTCGATATTTGAGATGGCAATTGTTTATTTGACATGCACTGTCGTTTTATTTTTTACATGCAAATATATTAAATCAAAGGCCTTACATCATGACTGATTATCTTTTTGATGTTTCAATAGTATGTATTACTTTTAATCAAGAAAAGTATATTGAAAATACAATTAAAAGCTTTTTAAATCAAAAAACGAGTTTTAACTTTGAAATTGTAATTTATGATGATTGCTCAACTGATAATACTCGAAAAATCATTGAATCATACCAGAGACAGTACCCGACACTAATTAGAACGGTATTTCCTGAAAAAAACCAGTACTCTCAGAAAAGAACGTTGCCGACAATAATTGCAACGTCAGCTGCCAAAGGTGAGTATATTACGCTCTGTGAGGGAGATGATTACTGGGAGTCAAATGATAAGCTGGAAATACAGTTGACAGAAATGAGGAAGCGCTCTGAAATACAGTTAAGCTTTCACCCTTCTAAAAACTTATATCCTAGCGGAATGCTGAAAACAGGTATAAATTATGGGAATTCAGCTAAAGTATTTAGCCTTGAAGAGGTAGTAAAAGGAGGCGGGGGCTTTATACCGACACCATCTTTGATGTTTCACTCTAATATTGTAGCTAAATTTCCTCATTACCTTGATGATGCACCGGTTGGAGACTTCTTCATGCAAGTACTGGGGAGTGTGCAAGGTGGCGCATTATATGTTCCAGCGATTTACTGTATTTATAGAAAAGACGCCGATAACTCATGGACATCGAGTAGGCAGTCTATAACTAAAGAGCAACTTCTTAAAGAAAGAGATTCATTTGTTCAGTCTGTTACTCGGCTAACAGGTGTGGGGGTGGAGCAGGTACTCATTGATCATTGTGTTGCAAAAGAGTTGTCGTACTTAGCTATAACGGCCCTAAAGGCTAGAGACTATGATATGTCTAAGTCATTAGTAAATGAATCTTTGCAAAGATGTACGGGGGTTGGCCCAACACAAAGACTATTATCTGTTCCTAAGTTTATTTATCCTGCACTTCGGGCTCTACTTGCATTACGTTCCTCACTTAATACTATAAAGAGTAAATAATGAAAGTAACTTTTGCAGCATTCGTTATACTTTTCTTTATATATAATGTTAAATTTAAGTTATTACAAGGCTTGGGTACTACGTACCTAATTTTTCTGTGTTTATTAATTTTACCGTTAATGTATCGAAAAATAGAGCTGCCAAAATGTTTTAATTCTTTATTTTTGATCTCTTTGTTAGTCTTTTGTGCAACGCTTATCCCACCTATATTTAATCCATACTCTTATGATTTGGGGTTGATCAAATATGGTTTTATCACTGTTTTATCTACGTTACTTTCTCCTTATTTGTATTGTTTTTTAAAAGCTAACTTCAAAATAGAAGTGATATATAAGATATTGGGTTACGCTGCATTGATTAATGCATTTGTAATTTTTGCAATGTTCCTGTCACCTACAATTAAATTTCTGTATTTAGATTTTGTGATTTTAGAAATTGCCAACCTTTTTGGTGATAGCGTAATGGATGGCTTCTATACTTTACGGATGATTGGTGTGACTGGTTTTGCTGGGTATGATACTGCGTTCACTCAAATGTTTTGTATAATATGCTATTATTATTATCTCAGTAACTACTGTGGCGATAAGAAACTGAGTTTAGCTAATTATGCTATGATTTTTTTAGTTATTGTTTCTTCTTTTATTTCCGCTCGAAGCACTATTGTAGGGATAGGGTTTCTGTTTCTTCTTATGCTTCTTGATAAAAATAACATCAAGAGAAACTTCATATTTGGCTTTATTTCTCTCGCGATAGTATCTTCTTTACTATTCACTTTAACTTTATTTTTACCAGAAGAACAAGCTGATTTCTTCATGGATTGGGTTTTGGAGTTCTTTAATTCAGGCCTTGAATCTGGGTCGGTTTCTGAAAATATTGAAATGTTTATATTTGGATATTCTGATTTTAGCCTTTGGGGAGATTCTAGATTAAATAGTGATAACGGAAACTATTATATGGGTACCGATGTTGGTTATTTTAGAGTGATGTTCTCTGTGGGGTATATCGGTATGGTTATTATTATATTTCATTATCTATTCATGCTTGCTCCCTCTAAAGGTCAAGCAATACAAACCCTATTTCCTGTAATAATATTTTTGTATATTTTTGTTTTTATGCTTAAAGGGGCTATCATGTTGAATGCCTTCTATTTGCCACTTGTTTTGTCTATTTTTAAATTTATACAAGAAGATAGTACAACTGTTCATAAAAAGGTTTAATTTATGTCAAATGTTAAAGTTGTGGCTTGTGTCGGTGAAAAGTTTATAGAGGATGGCGTAAGTTATTATTCTCCTCAGACTACAACGCGCTTTATTCAGGAGTGCTTTGGTTCAGAGAATGTTAAAGTTGTATCTACATCTGAATGCATATTAGATAAAGTTGATCAAGAAAATATGGGGAGTTGTGTAAATCAAGGCAGTTTCTATTCAGCACCACTTCCTCCTGGATGTTCTACTAAAACCTTTTATCAAAAGTCATTATTTGAAAAAGGATTTTATAAAAAGTATGTTGCATTCGTTGACCAGATTATAAAAGAAAATCCAGACGCAATATTTTGGGTTAGAACACCATCGCCAATGAGTATTATATTTGCATTTAGGGTAATAAAAGCAAAGAAAACGCTTTTAAATCATATTTGCGGTGATGCGAGGCTAACGTGGAAGGATAAAAAGTATAACGGTATTTCAAAGGTATTAGCTTTTTGTTTTTCTTTTGTTGTAGTGCAGCAGCTCAAAAGAATATGCAGTTATGAAAATGTGTTAAATCTCACCTCGGGTTCTGCACTTTATGATTTCGCTTTTAATTTTTCTCGAAAGTCTACCGAGCAGTTTGTCGATGTAATGTGTGATCCGCCAGCTCCTGTATGTGTTGAAAGCAATAAACGTAGTAAACAGCTATTGTTTGTAGGCAGGGTGGTCGATGACAAGGGTATATTTGAGCTTCTCAATGCACTACCTAATTTGGCGGAGTATTCACTTGTTGTTGCTGGTAACGGTAGTGAACTGGCTCAAGCAAAAAAGGCAGTAGAGGCTTTGGGCTTAACGGAACGTGTCACTTTCTTGGGCCACGTAAGTTTAACAAAAGTTAAACAGTTGATTGGTGAGTCTTATGCCACTTTAATGCTGTCCAAAACGAATGAGGGTTTCCCACGCGTGATCTTAGAAAGTTGGAATGCCTCTATCCCTTGTATCGTTACACAAGTCGGGGGGGTAAATGCTTTTGTAAAAGACCAAAAAAATGCGTTAGTAATAGATCCTGGAAATCAAGAACAACTGATCAATGCTTTAAATCAGCTCAGTAATGAAAGTGTATATGAGAGGCTTATTCATGGTATTAAGAAAGAAGCGAAATTTACACATAAGCATTACTGGTTTGATATATTGAGAGAGAGGCTGAAATATTTTCACTCTTAACCACAAGACTTTGACTCAAATATGTTAGCTATCTTCTTATATTAGTTATAAAAACTTCATAAGGCGTTTTCCTTTTAAGCAGTAATCTAGGCTGTGAGATAATAATAAAAGCGCCTCATTTTGAGCGATTTAGTTTGGCGTAAATATGTATTAAACCAAGGCCTCCATAAAGCTAATGAAATTTAGTTCAAAATTCATGTGTATAGCGCTAGTTTAACTATGCGCATTTTACAATTTATGTTGAAAACTATCGGCCACCTATAAGAACTATAGAGAATGTAACTCCCCCAGAAGCTGCTACAGTTCATAACTCGAACTCCATCTATATAAGAATGAAGTTTTACGATGCGAAAAGGTAAGATCACAGAAACACAGTGAGTGGTAGTGACCAGAGAAGCTGAATCTGGTGTGCTTGTAACAGATATATGCTGTAAACAGGGCCTAGTCGAAGAACACCTTATAAGTGGCACTCTAAAAATAGTGGAATAGAGCTACAGCTGTTAAATGCATGAGAGAGCGTGAAAATGAAAACCGTATGCTAAAATCTACGTTTGTTACTCCCAGTCTATAATTTCAAATGTTTGAGGAAATCATCTTAAAAAGATACAACGTAGAGCTGAGATCTGGCCTTTCATGTTGTACAGGAGCTGAGCGGACATTTTCTCCTGACTTAACTGGTTTAAGTCACAGTATTTATTGCGATAGATGCAGGCGACTGGATGATGATGTAATGGATTCTTAGTTGGTGCTTGTTGAGCTAGTTATCCAAACCTCTAGAGAAATCATTCTTATAGCGATAAAGTCTCCTAGCCCAAGTTATGACATGATTTAATTGGAGTACCTTAGTAAATTCCCAGTATTTAACTTTATGACTAGTACGCAATTGAACAAAAATCGAGTGTAACGTTAAATGAGCATTCACAACTTTACTTCCTTTTATACCTTTGAGCAGTACTAAATATGACTTTGCCAGTAAATAGCTTTTTTCTTTCGCTTAAATCTGAGCTCATGGCTGCTTTTGAAATAGGTATTGAATTGCGTTCCTAATTTGGAAAATTGAGACTTTATTCTGTATTTGTTGATGGTATTAGAATACAAACGTTGCTAAATCATTACTGTTGTGTACCTCTCTACTTCTTTATGGTTAGCTTTTGGTTGGTTTTTTTTTGTTTTTGTTTCATATTTGTGTTTTTTTTGTGTTGTTTTTTGCGCGCAAGGTTTAATTGCCTTGAGCAAAGCATTAACTTTTTATTTTTAGTTATTGCATGTATAATACCGCGTCTTAGTATGGTTTCACTTGAAATTACATTTCTTAACTGAAACCAATTTGTTTTGTATTTATTATTAATAGAAGTTTGCAGAGCTAATCTGAAGGTTTTATGTTAGCAATCACTTTTTCGTTCCTGTTGTGTTTTATTTCGATAATTCTAATGAAACCCGTCGCGAACTATGTGGGTTTGGTTGATGCACCAAATCACCGTAAAAATCATAAAGGTAACGTTCCCTTAGTTGGGGGCATTGCGGTATTTTCAGGAGTATGTCTAAGTTCTGCTTTTTTCTTGATGGGCTCAGTCACACACGCTGGTTTTTACTTTTGCGCCGCATTTACCCTTTTGGTTCTTGGTGCCTTAGATGACAAATTCGATTTGTCTGTTAAGGGAAGGCTTGCTGTTCAGGTTGTTTTGTCAGTTTTAGCTGTTCAAGTCACAGGTCTATCAATTTCTAATATCGGTAATATTTTTGGCTTTGGTGATATTCACTTAGGTCCATTTTCAACTCTGTTTACTTGCATTGCAGTAATTGCGGCTATCAATGCTTTCAATATGATTGATGGTATTGATGGGCTAGTTGGAATTCTCAGTATCATTTCATTTGGCTTCATAGGTGCATTTTTATTCCTAGGTAATAATGATTGGTACACGCTTAGCTTTGTTTTCATGGCTTCATTAATGGCTTTTTTAGTCTTCAATCTGCAATGGCCTTTTAGAGGGGTTAAAAAGGTTTTCATGGGTGATGCCGGAAGTACAGTGATCGGTTTCTCGATTGTTTGGTTACTTATGGTAGGTAGCCAAAAAGAGACAAGTGCTATCAACCCCGTTTTGTGCCTGTACTTGGTCGCTATCCCTTTAATGGATATGGCGGCAATAATGTATAGACGCGTAAAGAAAGGAACTTCCCCTTTCAAGCCAGATCGTGAACATTTACACCATATTTTTGAGCGCGCAGGTTACACTAGAAAGCAATCTCTTTTTTACATAGCTTTAGTGGCGATAACGATAGCTACACTAGGTGCTCTAATGCAATACTTTGGTACTTCTGAATGGCTTATGATGTTAATTTTCCTTCTGATATTTTCGGCTTACAACTACGCCTTGATTCATGTATGGAAAATCGTTGCATGGGTCAGAAGGCACCGAAAATAAAGGTGCTTCTTGCACCTTTGTTCTTATAGATTGATTAGGAACTGGTTTGATTTTGGAAAAAGAAAAAGTATCGCTAAATGCTGCCGCTGAAAAGATTATAAATTTGATTAATGACACGTGTGTGTCTGTCTCTGCCCAAGCATATAAAGGTTTGGAGATGTCAATCATTGACAACTGTTCTTCAGACGTCAACTGCGAATTACTTTGTGATCTCGAAAAAAGTGACGGTCAGACTAAACTTTCCGACTTTAAATGGATTACACAGAAATTTATTGTAGATAGTGTACCTTTAAAACCAATTTTTCAGGTCGGTGGAGGAAACTCTACTATCGAAAAGCTTGATGTCGTTTGGCAAAAAATCACAAAGGAAGTTGCCTAATGTTTTCAATCATCATGCCAGCATATAATGCAGAACGCTATCTTGAAACAGCTGTTTATTCTGTTATTGCTCAATCATATCCCCATTGGGAACTACTCGTTATCGATGACGGTTCGACTGATAAAACAAAAGAACTGATAGAGCAGTATGCTCAACAAGATGCTCGTATAAAGCTTTTACACAATGAGTTTAAAAAAGGGGCCGCTGGTGCGAGGAATACAGGCATCACTCACGCCAAGTTTAAATATATTACTTTTTTAGATAGTGATGACTTTTGGAAAGAAAGTAAGCTTGAGAATCAATTTGCTGCTTTTGAACAAAAAGGGCATAAGCTTATTTATTCTGACTATCATGTTGTATCTGAAGGCGCCTCTTTAGATAACTCTATGATAAAAAATACTTTTCATGCTCCTAATCAGGTGTCTTTTGAAGACTTATTGAAAACATGCTCGATAGGTTGCTTAACAGCAGCATACGATGCAGAGTATTTTGGAAAAGTACTATTTCCTGATTCACCAAAGGAAGATTATGCGCTGTGGTTATGTTTATTGAAAAAGTGCAATTTTGCTTCAAATACAGGTCATGTAGATGCATTTTATAGACAAACACCTGGCTCCCTGTCTTCAAATAAGATACAAGAGTTTTCCAGGCAAGCTTATGTTCTTAAGCATTATGGAAACATCAGTGGGATAAAACTGTTAATTAATTTGATATCTTATACATATCACGGGCTTACAAAGTATAGAAAGTAAGGGTGATCAAATTTTAATATAGCCCTCAATCGAATAGCTTTAGAGTATTTGCTTTGAGTTTTTATCTCATCTTGCAAGATGTCCGCGAATTTAAATCTTAAGTGCAGCATACGTTTATTAAGCTGCCATTATCACTTTTCTTAATTTCCTCAGCCAGTTGCTTATAGCTGATACTTTTTTATCGGTCTTAAACTAATCCTTGGTTCTATCTGATTATGCTTTACATCAGGCATGGCTTAATCTGTATTTTTTGATGCGTTAGTGCATTGAGTCGAAATTAGAGTCTACGATGGAGTTATCCCTGTTCCGTCTGTTCTTTCAAAGTGTTCGTCCGTTGTTCGCATTGAGAGTACGGATACTACCACTATGAACGGTAGTATTTTTATCATCTCTTAATGACCCCCTCATAAACTGAAACAGTTCGTAAGTAGAGTATTTTGATAATACAAAGAAGGAAATTTTACGATGCAAAAAAATAAGTTCAGAGGAATACATAGTGGGGGAATGAGCAAAAAATTTGAAGCTGATAATTCAGTCTCTGGAAAATGTCTCAGACAAGGCGATGAACAGAGCACATCTATAAAAAAGAAAATTACAGTTATTGGTACTGGCTATGTCGGTTTGTCAAATGCACTTTTATTATCCCAGCATAACTCTGTAATTGCTTTAGATATAGATGTTGAAAAAGTTCAATTGCTTCGTGATCGACAGTCCCCGATAGGGGATTTGTATGTAACAGAGTATTTGAAAAATAGTGCTTTAGATTTCTTTGTAACGACAGATAAATATCAAGCGTTGAAGGAGGCAGATTTCGTAATAATAGCAACACCTACTAATTATGATCCCGAAACCAATTATTTTAATACGTCTTCTGTTGAGAGTGTTATTGAAGATGTATTAAGTATCAACTCAGATGCCGTAATGGTTATTAAATCTACTGTACCAGTCGGCTACACTGAAACCGTAAAAGCTAAGTTCAATACTGACCGAATTATTTTTTCACCAGAGTTTTTGCGAGAAGGTAGTGCGTTATATGATAATTTGTACCCATCACGAATTATTGTTGGGGAAGAAAGTAAGCGAGCTGAAATTTTTGCAAATCTCCTTAGACAGGGAGCAAAAAAATGCTCGATAGATATTTTGCTTACTAACTCTACTGAGGCTGAAGCGATAAAGCTATTTTCAAATACTTATCTTGCTATGCGAGTTGCTTATTTTAATGAGCTTGATAGTTATGCAGAAGCACACAACTTAGATACAAAGCAAATCATCACAGGTGTTAGTTTAGATCCTCGTATAGGGGGGCATTACAATAACCCCTCATTTGGGTATGGCGGCTATTGTTTGCCAAAGGATACAAAACAGCTTCTGGCAAATTATAAAGATGTACCGAACAATATGATTAGAGCTATCGTTGATGCAAATTCTACGAGAAAAGACTTCATTGCGGATTCTATAGTAAAACGAAATCCAAAAGTAGTTGGTATATATAGACTTGTTATGAAAGCTGGTTCTGATAACTTCCGAGCGTCTGCAATTCAAGGGATAATGAAGCGGATTAAAGCTAAAGGTATTGAAGTTGTTGTTTACGAGCCAACGCTAAACGATGAATCTTTCTTTAATTCAAAAGTCGTTTCTAGTATTGAAGAGTTAAAGTCAATATCTGACGTTATCATAGCAAATAGAATGGACGATACCCTCATTGATGTAGCAGACAAAGTGTATACTAGAGATTTATTTGGTAACGACTGAAAATTGTAATTTAGAACGTGATTCTTCATAAAGACACAGTATTTATGAAGCGCTATTGTTGTTGTCTACTATATTGAAAATGAAAATTATCAATATAGTCAAAAATGAAAGTTTTATGTTTGTTAACTAAACTTTAAGGCTTTTACAAAGCTATTTTAAGTGATATGTCTAATCGGAGCTTACCTTATCGTCGCTTTTGGTGAGAGTTCAAGTGTGGTGCAGGTAGCTGCTATTTTATTTTTTCAGTTACGACGGTATTTCTGCCTAATTTTTTAAAAATCTAACAACGAATAAGGCTTAAAAGTTAAATTTGATTAATTTAAAAGGGGAGATAAATTGGCCTAAAATTTTTTATATAGTATAATACCACCATCATAGGGAGTGTGGTACTTCAAAGCACTGGAAGCTTATATAGCTCAAGTCTGTTCGATATTTCGAATTCGTTTCTTAAAGTTATGGTGAGCAAACTCACATCAGGCTTTTTTCGAAACTATCCAGTTATACAATGTGCAACTATCCTTTTTTTTACAATTATATATTTTCAATAACGAGGTATGGCTAATTTACGTTATTCGTTTCTTTATTGGGTAAACTTGTTACTTTTTAGCTCTTTACATAACGTTGTAAGATGCGAAGTTGAATAGAAAAACAACTAAAATGAAACGAAAAGTTATTGCAACAAATCTTTAGTAAAACTCATGTAACATTAACGCAATGTAAACTTGCGAATGAGAACATCGCATGGTTTAATTAGCCATCGTATGAGTAGGACCCATGTTGTTAAGTAACCTCAAGCTTAGTAACGTAGAATAAGTATTAAAAATATTTAGGAAGAACAAATGGCCCAACGCTGTAAAAATTTCATTGCCATGTCTATAGCTTCAGCAGGTTTATTGGTAATGAGTGGCTGCACCTTGATCCCAGGTGGGCATTTTGAAGGAATTACATCAGGCGATAAGACAGCAAATTTGGATCAAGAACTTTCAACAGTTAATATTCAAATAATTGACTCTGAAGTGATCAATAATCAGAAAAGTAAGAACAGAACCGAGCGTATAACTTCCGTTTCAGGCATTGATGTCTCTGATTATGAATACCGTTTGGGTGTTGGGGATGTAATTACTATCGGCGTGTGGGATCACCCTGAATTAACTATCCCAGCAGCAGTTCAACGTACCGCTGAGTTTGACGGCTTTAGAGTTCAAGCGGACGGCACTGTTACTTATGCTTATGCACCAAAGGTACTTGCTGCTGGCAAAACAGTAGTTGAGCTTAGAGAAGAGCTCGTTAATCGCTTAAGCCGCGTTATTGAAGACCCTCAGATAGACGTTAAAGTCGTAGGTTTTAAAAGTCAAAAGGTGTATGTCACAGGCGAAGTTAAGAGTCCGGGTGTTTACCCTGTAACAGAGACTCCACTTACTCTAATCGACGCTATCAATCAGGCCGGCGGATTAAATGAAAGAGCTGATTGGAAAACGGTCACGTTTAGTCGCGGCGATAAAGTAGAGCATATCCAATTGGATGACTTTTACTCTAAAGGTGATATTTCGCAAAACCGAATACTGAAACATGGAGATATCATCCATATTGCACGCAATGATAAACGTAATGTCTATGTGATGGGGGATGTTAATAAAGTAGGTACGGTTGAGGTTAAGCGTTATGGTCTCAGTTTGGCCGAAGCTTTATCTGAGGTAGGCGGGATCAATGAGCGTAGTGCCAATGCAAATGGCATATTCGTTCTTAGAAAAAGAAATTTTGACACTGATGGTGTGGTTGCTGATGTGTATCAATTACGAGCAAATAATGTTGCGGCGTTAATCTATGCGGAACAGTTTGAATTGGAACCACAAGATATTGTTTACGTTACTAGCGCACCGATTGCTAGATGGAATAAAGTTATTAGCCTACTTCTTCCTTCGCTTTCAACAGTAGATGCATTGCAAGATATAGATAATCAATAGGCAGGTATATAGATAATGTTTGATAGTATCTTGGTTGTCTGCGCAGGTAATATTTGTAGAAGCCCGACAGCCGAATATGTGCTGAAAAATAAGCTAAGTAATACGCGTATTAATGTGTCTTCTGCAGGCTTGACTGCGCTTGTGGGTAAATCAGCTGATGGTGTCGCTCAAGAACTTGCTAGTGAGCATGGTATTGATATGGCGCCTCACTCAGGCCGTCAGCTTAGCTCTTCACTAGTTGCCCAAAACTCTCTGATTTTGGTGATGGAACAAAGGCATGTACAAGATTTGTGCACTCGCTACCCTGAAGCGCGTGGTAAAACATTTTTGCTTGGTAAATGGCTTGGTGATAAAGAAGTGCCAGATCCGTACAGGCAAAGTCGCGAGGCTTTTGCACATGTTTATGACTTAATCGATAGCGCGTGTAGCGCTTGGCTGAAGTATTTATAAGGATGAAAGAGTCAATGAATGCTCAATCAAACCTATTAAGTGGATCGCAAAAACAGCAATCCACAGAACAAGCGCAAGAAATCGATTTAATGGCTTTACTAGGTACCTTGCTTGACCGTAAGTGGCTTATTGTAGCTGTTACAACATTATTTATGATTGTTGGTATCGCGATAGCTGTTTTTAGTACGCCGATATATCAAGCAACATCTATGATACAAGTTGAAGAAAAAGGTGGCTCTGTCCCCGGTTTTGATGAACTAGGAGGAATGTTTGAAAGCACCTCAGCAGCAGTGACAGAAATTGAGCTATTAAAATCTCGCAGTATTATCGGTGAGGCAGTTGATAGCCTGAAGCTTGATATTGTTGCAGAACCCAAGCTTTTCCCTGTTGTTGGTGGTAGAGCATTTCGTAATTTTACTCCCATGCAAGAAGGCGACTTAGCTGACCCAAGCTTTGGTGCATCTAGTTATGCTTGGGGGGGTGAAAAAATTGATATATTCAGGTTCACGGTACCAAGTAATGCAGTCGGCAATGTGTTCACTATAGTTGCATTAGCAAATGACCAATTTGAATTACTCAATAGCAACGGTGATCGTGTATTAAAAGGTACTGTGGGTGTAGAAGCCAGTAATGGAACATTCAGTTTAACGATTAAAACACTTATTGCTAGACCAAACACTGAATTCACAATTAAAAAACGAGATCGTTTAAACACTATTTTAGATTTGCAATCAGCGATTGGCGCAAGTGAAAAAGGTAAAGACTCTGGAATCATCAACTTGAGCTTGCAACACGCAGATTCAGAGTATGCAGAAATAGTACTTAATAAAGTGGCAGGTATTTATGTTCGCAGAAATGTTGAACGTAACAGTGCGGAAGCACAAAAGTCTCTAGATTTCTTGGAATATCAACTTCCTCAAGTAAAAAAGCAATTGGAAGCGGCTGAGCAACGTTTCAACAATTATCAAGTAAAGCAGCAGTCGGTTGATATTAGCCTTGAAACTGAAGGTGTGTTAAAGCAGCTTGTAAAACTTGAAACACAACTTCAATCATTGGAGCTTAAAAAGCTTGAATTGTCTCGTAAATTTAAGCAAAGCCACCCTAGCTATCAAGCGGTTGTAGAGCAAATAGAGGCGGTTGAAAATCAAAAGCGTCGTTTAGCAGCAGAAGTACAAGTGCTTCCAGAAACACAGCAAGAGCTTCTTCGCCTTACGCGCGACGTTGAAGTCAATAACGAAATTTACACACTATTACTTGCCAAAACTCAAGAGCTAGATATTGTTCGCGCTGGTACTGTGGGTAATGTTCGTGTTATTGACTTCGCGGAGGTAAATACTTCGAAACCAGTAAAACCTAGAAAATCATTAATTGTACTAATGGCGACAATGTTGGGCGGCATGCTTGCTGTAGCCATTGTGCTTATTCAAAAAGCGATTCATAAGGGTATTGAAGACCCGAGTGAAATTGAAGCGCTAGGCTTACCTGTTTATGCAAGTGTGCCTTACTCACAGTATCAGGTTAAGTTAACAGGCTTTGCTAAAGCGAGAAAAGGGAAAACTGCAAAAGCAAAATCAATACTTGCGATGGATAACCCGGCAGACCTCTCGATTGAAGCATTAAGAAGCCTACGTACTAGCCTGCACTTTGCGATGATGGAATCAAAAAATAACGTTATCGCTATCTCGGGCCCTAGTCCAGGTGTAGGTAAATCGTTTATCTCGGTAAACCTAGCAACTGTACTCGCGCAAAGTGATAAAAAAGTACTTATTATCGATGCTGATATGCGTAAAGGTTACTTGCAAACGCAATTTGGCATGCAGTGGGACAATGGTTTAAGTGACTATTTATCTGGTCGTATTAACTTAGAAGAAGCAACGAAACAAAGCCAAGTTGCAGGGTTGGATGTAATGACCCGAGGACAAATACCACCGAATCCATCAGAACTATTAATGCATGCAAACTTCTCAAAGTTAGTTGAAGAAGTGAGTGTGAAATATGACCTAGTAATCATTGATACACCGCCGATTTTAGCGGTAACTGACCCTGCTATAGTAAGTGCTCATGCTGGTAGTACTTTACTTGTAACTCGCTTTGGTCAGAACCATGTGAAAGAGTTGGAACTTACGCGAAACCGCTTTGAACAAAATGGTATTGACGTTAAAGGTGTTGTATTTAACGGTGTCGTTAAAAAAGCAAGTAATGCTTATGGTTACTACGGTTACTACAATTATGAATATAAATCAGATAAATAAATATCATTTAGGAAGAATGTAATGATGTCTCTAAATTCAGATACTCGAATATGTATTATCGGTTTGGGTTATGTTGGTTTGCCGTTGGCGGTTGAGTTGTCAAAGAAGTTTAATGTATTAGGTTTTGACATTAGCTCAGCTCGAGTTGAAGAGTTGCAATCTGGCCATGATTCAACATTGGAAGTATCTGATGAAGAGCTTCAGGCAGCCACATCGCTTCGCTTTGCAAGCAATAAAAGCGAGTTGGCAGACAGCACAGTGTATATTGTCACCGTGCCAACTCCAATCGATGACAACAATGCACCAGATTTATCACCATTACAAAAAGCCTCTGAAATGCTTGGCGAATTTGTTAAAAAAGGTGATGTTGTAATCTATGAATCAACGGTTTACCCTGGTGCAACCGAAGAAGTTTGCTTACCAATTATTGAGAAAGTATCAGGCTTAAAATTTAATAAAGACTTTTTTGCTGGATACTCACCAGAGCGCATTAACCCTGGTGATAAAGTAAATACATTAACAAAAATTATGAAAATTACTTCAGGCTCAACCCCTGAGGTTGCAGATTTTGTTGATGCGCTTTACGGCTCAATTGTTGAAGCTGGTACGCACAAAGCCAGTTCAATTAAAGTGGCAGAGGCTGCAAAGGTAATTGAAAATACACAGCGTGATTTAAATATCGCGATCATTAATGAATTTGCAAAAATCTTTAATCGCTTAAACATTGACACTGAAGAAGTATTAAACGCGGCAGGTACAAAATGGAACTTTTTAAAGTTCAAGCCGGGCTTGGTAGGTGGTCATTGTATTAGTGTTGATCCTTACTATCTTACACATAAAGCACAAGAAGTCGGTTATCGACCAGAAGTGATCCTTGCCGGCCGTCGAATTAACGATGGTATGGGTGAGTACGTAGCTACTCAACTTGTTAAGAAGTTAGCAAGTAATAAAATTCATATCGATGAAGCAAAGGTACTTATTCTAGGTTTCACCTTTAAAGGTGATTGCCCAGATGTTCGCAACACTAAAATCATCGATATTGTTAAAGAGTTGCAAGACTTCAATATGTCAGTAGATGTATATGATAACTGGGCAAGCCCTGAAGAAGTTAAGCATGAATACGGTATTGATTTAATCACTGAGCTTGAAGAAGGAAAGTACGATGGTGTTGTCTTGGCAGTAGACCATTCAGAGCTCAAAGAAATGGGCGAGAAAAAGTTACGCTCATTCGGTAAGCAAAATCATGTGCTGTACGATGTTAAACACGTATTAAAGCCATCAGAAGCTGATATTAGGCTGTAATCATCATGAAAATAGTTACAGTTATAGGGGCTAGACCTCAGTTCATTAAAGCTGCCGTAGTGAGCCGCGCAATTAAACAGCATAATGACGTTGAAGAAGTTATTGTTCATACAGGACAACATTTTGATGCCAATATGAGCGATGTTTTTTTTGAGCAGATGGATATTCCAAAGCCTGATTACCAATTGGAAATTGCATCTTTAAGCCACGGCGCTATGACGGGCAGAATGCTTGAGCAGATTGAGGAAGTTTTACTCAAAGAACAGCCTGATTGGGTATTGGTATATGGTGATACGAACTCCACGTTAGCTGGGGCTCTTGCCGCATCAAAATTACATATCAAGGTTGCACACGTTGAAGCTGGTTTACGTAGTTTCAACATGCGTATGCCTGAAGAACAAAATAGAATATTGACCGATAAGTTAAGCGAAATTTTATTTTGTCCAACTCAGTCAGCTAAGCAAAATTTACTTAAAGAAGGCTATATTGACGACGCTAATTACTTGCCCGTGGTAGGTGATGTAATGTTCGATGCAGCTAAGTTTTATGCGCAACGAAGTCAAAAGCCTTCAGAATTACCTTCGACTGTTCAGTCAGGAAGGTTTGTTTTAGGTACGATTCATCGTGCTGAAAATACCAATGATTTATCACGCTTAAAGTCGTTGGTCGAATCTTTAAATGAAATCTGTCAATCTGAGCCAGTAGTTGTACCTTTACATCCGCGTACTAAAGCTATTTTAGCTGCGAATGATATTAAGGTTGATTTTACTATTTTAGAGCCAGTTGGTTATTTAGAGATGGTGTATCTTCTTCAGCATTGTAGTCTTGTGATCAGCGATAGCGGTGGTGTACAAAAAGAAGCGTATTTCTTTGAAAAGCCATGTTTAGTGACACGTGATGAGACTGAGTGGGTCGAATTGGTTGAACATGGCAGTAATCATCTTGTAGGGGTTGAAAAAATCAAAATCTTAGCTGCTTATGATAAGGCTAAATCAACAGATGTAGATTATTCAGTTCCATTTTATGGAAATGGCCACTGTGCCGAGGATATTATTAATTACTTACTAAAAGGTGAGTGTAATTAGCATGAAAAACTTTGCATTAATTGGTGCAGCAGGTTATATCGCACCGCGCCACCTTCGAGCTATTAAAGATACTGGTAACAACTTAGTCGTGGCAATGGATATTAATGATTCAGTTGGTATCATGGATAGCCACTTCCCTGAAGCTGAATTCTTCACCGAGTTCGAGGATTTTACAGCATTTGTTGAAGATCAGGCTTTACAAGGGAAGAAATTAGATTACATTGCGATTTGTAGCCCTAACTATCTGCATGCCCCGCATATGAAATATGCGCTTAAAAACGGCATAGATGTAATCTGTGAAAAGCCATTGGTTTTACACTCAGAAGATATGGATGTATTGAAAGACTATGAGCAGAAATATGGTGCTAGAGTAAATTCAATTCTCCAACTACGTCTACATCCATCAATTATTGCTTTGAGAGAGAAAGTCGCATCAGCACCGATAGATAAAGTGTTTGATGTAGACCTAACTTATATGACATCTCGCGGTAAGTGGTACATGAAATCTTGGAAAGGTTTTGATCATAAATCAGGTGGTGTAGCAACGAATATCGGTGTTCACTTCTATGATATGTTGCACTTCATTTTCGGTGAACTAAAAAGCAATGAAGTACATTTTAGAGATGAGAAGACCGCAAGCGGTTACCTGGAGTATGAGCGTGCTCGCGTAAAGTGGTTTTTATCAATAGATTCAAATAATCTGCCTGAAAATGCAGTGAAAGGTGAGAAGCTCACTTATCGCAGTATCACGATAAATGATGGTGATAATACAGAAGAGCTAGAGTTTTCAGGCGGCTTTACAGACCTACACACTCTAAGTTATCAAAATGTACTAGCAGGCAATGGTTTTGGCATTGATGAAAATCGCATAGCGATAGAAACAGTTGAAAACATTCGTGTTCAAGACGTTGTTAAAGCAGGTGAAAAAGCACATCCACTTTTATCAAAGGTACTATAACTGATGAGCAAACATGTACATGAAAGCGCTATTGTCGATGAGGGCGCTCAAATTGGTGAAAGCACACGCGTATGGCACTTTGTACATGTCTGCGGTGGTGCACAGATAGGCGAAGGTTGCTCTCTAGGCCAAAATGTTTTTGTAGGTAATAAAGTTACTATTGGTAACAATGTCAAAATTCAAAACAACGTTTCGGTTTACGATAATGTTCATCTAGAAGATGACGTATTTTGCGGCCCTAGCATGGTATTTACTAATGTTTATAATCCTCGTTCATTCATCGAGCGCAAAGCAGAGTATCGTGACACGCTAGTGAAGCGTGGTGCAACTCTGGGTGCCAATAGTACCATAGTATGTGGCGTGACAATTGGAGAGTATTCCCTTGTGGGTGCGGGTGCGGTGATAAATAAAGATGTTAAGCCATTTGCATTGATGGTTGGTGTACCTGCAAAACAAATTGGCTGGATCAGTCGATATGGTGAACAACTCGACTTACCGCTGGAAGGAAACGGTATGGCAACCTGTGAACACACAGGTGAGCAATATCAATTAGAAAATGGCTTTGTTTCAATCAAATAATTCGTAGAAGTAATTATTCAATGCAATTTATAGATTTGGCTGCGCAATATCAGCACTTAAAAGACAAAATTGACGCTCGCATCCAAGCAGTTTTAGATCATGGTAGTTACATCATGGGGCCTGAAGTGCGAGAATTAGAGCAGGAGTTATCAGAATACGTAGGTGTTAAACACACAGTTAGCTGCGCTAATGGCACAGACGCATTAACCTTAGCTTTAATGGTTTTAGATGTAAAAGAAGGTGATGCTGTCTTTTGTCCAACATTCACATTTTTCGCGACAGCAGAAACTATTGCGTTTGAAGGTGCAACCCCAGTTTTTGTTGACTCAAACGCAGATACATTCAACATTTGCCCTATAGATTTAGAAAAGCGTATTGAGGCAGTGGTTAATGAGGGCAAGTTAAATCCAAAAGCTATTATTGCAGTGGACTTGTTTGGTTTGCCTGCGGATTATTCTGCATTAAGAAAAATCGCAGATAAATATGACCTTAAAATCATAGAAGATGCTGCCCAGGGTTTTGGTGGTGAAATCGATGGTAGGCGCGCAGGTTCATTTGGTGATATCGCGACAACTAGTTTCTTCCCAGCGAAACCATTAGGCTGTTATGGAGATGGTGGTGCATTATTCACAGACAATGATGAGTATGCTGAGTTATTAAGGTCGTTTCGTGTTCATGGTAAAGGTAAAGATAAGTACGATAATGTTCGTATAGGTATGAACTCGCGCTTAGATACGATTCAAGCGGCAATATTATTAGAAAAGCTTGCTGCATTTCCTCAAGAGCTTATCAATAGAAATCGGGCTGCCGAAAAGTATACTGAAGAATTAAAAGATAAATATAAAACGCCGGTTGTACCTGCGGGCTATGTGAGTTCATGGGCGCAATACACACTTGTAGCAGAAGACCGGGATGCTGAGATGGCTAAGTATAAGTCACAAGGTATTCCAACAGTGGTTTACTACGGCACTTGTATGCATCAACAAACGGCATTTAAAGCCTTGGGTTATCAACCTGGAGATTTTCCAGTAGCAGAGCGTTTAGCAAGTTCAGTGTTTAGCTTGCCTATGCATGGCTATTTACTCGTTACGGACAAACCGAGTTAATATCATGTTCAATAGTGTTCTTAAACTGCTTGGTGCGACATCAATAAGCCAATTTTTACCTATATTAGTTCTACCCTTTTTAACCTTATACCTTTCTCCTGAGGTATTTGGTTATCTCGGCAGTTTTATTTCATTAAGCCTTATTGTTTCTGTAATGATAACTCTGCGCTTTGAACCTTCTATAGTTCTTTGTGGCAGTGAATGTAAAACTCAAGCAGAAAATATTCGTACAATTACACTGTTTACCACCGCTTTAGCGGTTTTAGTTGTTTATATTATAGGTTTTTTTTATGAGATCCCGGCAAGTGTTTTTATTTGTTTCATATTAACTATATTTAGTGTTTCAGGGAATAAAGTTGTAGAGCAGTTTTTAACCGCGCAAGAGAAATATGGCGAAGTATCAAAAAACAAATTGATTCTAGCCTTATCTACTGTAGTGGCTCATATATTTGTAACCTTTACTATTGGTCAAGGGGATTTTCTTTTAGTTTACAGTTATACATTCTCTTTGGTAGTGTGTAGTTTATTTTTTTTGTATAAGTCCAATTTAAGTCTAATACCTTCTTTAAACATAGCTTCTAAAAACCTATTGCAAAAACATAAAAGGTTTGGTCAATATGAAATGCCATCTGATTTTGTTTTTCAGCTTTCTCAAAATTTACCTGTTGTAATTATTATGACTGTATTTGGAGCTGAAATAGCTGGTATATATTCGATTGCTGAAAAAATGATATTGCTGCCAGTTGCTATGATCGGTTCAACTTTGGGAATGGTCTATTACAAGGAAATGTCCAAAGAGAAGACGAATGCTGAGCAGTCTAAGTTAGCTCGACTAATACTAAATTGCTTATTTGGTATCGTTATTTTTGGCGTATGCATATACTATTTTTCAATTGATTTCTTAGTTGAACTGGTGTTTAAAGAGCAATACACAGACTTGTCAAATTACACTGATTATTTAATTTTATATGGCATTGTATTGTTTGTTTCTTCTCCATTATCGGGTGCTTTGTGGAAAGCTGGTAAGCAGAATGTAAACCTTGGCTTGTCGATAATTACGTTTCTCTTAAGGTGCGTTTGTTTTTATATAGTATCAATACATTTTGATTTTTATACATCGCTCTTGTTTTTAGTTATTGCTTCCATTTTGCCTCGAGTAATGCTGCTCTGTTTTTGTATGAAAGTACTTTCTTTGAAGTTCATGGAAATGTTTATTTATATAATATTGTTATTAGTTACTATATTCACATCCTATTTGGTGCTTTTATGAAGTTAATTTTAATTAAAGCGTTTGCTATTATTTCACGTTTTTTGATTCCACTTTTTTACAACAAAAAGTACTTGCAAGGGAGATGGTTTGAAGGAGGGAAAATAGATGGTTGGGTATGGTGTTGGCGTTCTATATGGTTTCAAAAAATTTTAGGCTTTAATCGTCAAGTGAAATTTCCCTGCAGTCACAACATTACTATTGGAAATTATAAAAATTTAGATTTTCATAATGACAACCTTGATAATATGTTTAGTCCAGGTTGTTATTTTCAGAATTATAGAGCGAAAATAATAATTGGGCATGGTACCTATATTGCGCCAAATGTTGGAATTATAACTGCAAATCATGACTTTAAGAATTTAGATGAGCATTCAGAGGCTAAAGAAGTAGTACTTGGAGAACGCTGTTGGATAGGTATGGGGGCTATCATAATGCCAGGGGTTACATTAGCTGATGGGACAATAGTTGGAGCTGGTTCAATAGTAACAAAGTCTGTTCTGAAATGTAACACAGTGATAGTTGGAAACCCAGCTAAAGTGGTTCGCCAGTATTAGAGGTGTAGAGAAATGAAAGATACCATTGGGGTAATTGATGTAGGTTTAGGTAATATTAACTCTGTTGTTAATATGGTCAATTATCTTGGCTTTGACGTTGAGCTATTACGTACTAAATCAGATTTAAATAAGGTCAAAAAGCTTATTTTGCCCGGAGTTGGAAGCTTTGATAAAGGTATAGAAAGTCTTCACAAAGCTGACATGTTTTTACCAATAAAAGAAGCTCATAATAACGGCATGCCGTTGATGGGAATTTGCTTGGGAATGCAATTATTGGGCTTATCATCTGAAGAAGGTACTTTACCTGGTTTAGGGCTTATCGACTCAGAGACAAAAAAGTTCCCAGAACAAGATGTAATTGTACCTCACATGGGCTGGAGCACAGTTACCATGAACTCTAAAAAAGCAGACGCTTTTTTCAATGATAGTATTGATAAGGAGCAAAGGTATTATTTTGTGCATAGCTATTACATGGAGTGTAAAAATAAAGATGATGTGTTCATGAGTAGTCAATATGGTAATACTGAATTTGTGAGTGCAGTTCAAAATGATAATTTATATGGCTTTCAGTTTCACCCTGAGAAGAGCCATAAATTTGGCATGAGCGTTTTTAAAGGTTTCTTAACGTTATGAGCACCCCATTTTTCAGAACTATTCCTGTCCTTCTTGTAGATGATGGCGAGCTAGTAAAGACCGTAAAGTTTAAAAAAGGTCAGTATATAGGTGATCCAATCAATGCAATGAAAATATTTAATGAAAAGGAAGTCGATGAGCTTGTTATTCTGGATATTGGTGCATCTAAAAATAAAACAGAACCCGATTTTGCATTGATTGAACAATTAGCTTCTGAAGCATTCATGCCTGTAGCATATGGTGGAGGCATTACTAACTTTGAGCATGCAAAGAAGTTATTTTCTCTGGGTATTGAGAAGGTAATCATTAATAGTGAGTTCTTAGCTAGGCCCGAGTTTATTAAAGAGATTGCCTCGGTCTTTGGTGTGCAAAGTGTTGTTGTTTCAATAGACTACAAATACTCTCTTTTTGGGAAAAGAAAAGTATATTCACATAAACAAAAGAAAACACTATCAAAATACACTGTTGAAGAGTTAATTGAACTTGCATCAAATATTGGCGTAGCAGAAATCGTTCTTAACTCTGTAAGTCATGACGGCATGATGCAAGGAATGGATATTGACTTTTTAAAACAGCTTAAAGGCTTTAAGGCGAATATTATTCCTATTGGTGGGGTTGGCTGTTTTAAAGATATATTAGCTGTGAAAGAAAATGCAAATGCCAAAGCTTGTGGTGTAGGTAGTAAATTCGTTTATCAAGATAAGAGTCGGTCAGTTATGATTAACTATCTTAAGCCAAACGAAAAAGATATTTTGGAATAAAAGATGACAGAAAAAATTGTGGTTTGTAAGAGCTGCGTAATGGATAGCACAGCGGCTGAATTTGTTGCTAATGAAGATGGAACATGTAACTTTTGTAGCGGTTATAAAGTCGATGAGACAAAAGCGACATACAGCTTTTCTGATTTAGAACCTGTTTTGGACGTAATCAAGAGAGATGGCAAAGGAAAGAAGTATGATTGCATTATCGGTGTCAGTGGTGGTGTTGACAGTACATATGTTGCCTATTTAGTAAAGCAGTATGGATTAAGACCTTTAGCAGTCCATTTAGATAACGGTTGGAACTCTGAATTAGCTGTTGATAATGTAAAGAAAACTTTAGATAAACTAGGCATACCTTTATACACTCATGTATTGAATTGGAAAGAATTCAAAGAGTTGCAAATTGCGTTTTTAAAGGCTTCTATACCTGGTATGGAAATTCCAACAGATCATGCTATCACAGCTTTACTCTATCGCTCCGCTCTTAAAAACAACGTTAAGTATATTATTAACGGTTCTAACTACAGAATGGAAAAAATAATGCCTCGGAGCTGGTCTGAGTTTCGCGGACAGATGGATTTTCATTTAATTAAATCGGTTTATAAGCAGTTTACTGGAAAGAAACTTAAGCATTTCCCAGGCTTTTCTCTTTTTGAAATGCTCAAGTGGAAGGGGCTAGATAAAGTCAAAGTTGTCAATATTCTTGATTATGTAGACTTCAATAAAGACGAGGCTATGGAGTGCATACAGAATGAGTTAGGCTGGGTTTATTATGGAGGTAAGCACTATGAATCTATTTACACGCGATTTACTCAAGCCTATATCCAACCTAAAAAGTTTAATTTAGATAAAAGAAAAGCACATTATTCGAACTTGATATGTGCGGGTATGATGGATAGAGAGGATGCTTTAAAACGTCTCGAAGAAAACCCTTATCCAGACCTAGAGATGGAAAAAAGAGACCTATTATACTTTAAAAAGAAGCTAAATTTCTCTGATGAGGAATTTGAAAAAATGATGAACGAAAATACAAAGACTTATATGGATTACCCTTGTATTGATAATAATGGCTTCTTTCAGGCGGTCGAAAAGACAGCTATTCGTGTAAACAATCTTCTAAAAGGCAGATAAGTGAAAGTAGTCATAATTAGTGATTTTTGGACAGGAATGCACCCAGTTGTTCTGAATAATTCGAGTAAGCCTGCTGGGATGCCTGCATTCTATAATACTTTAGTTGCGATGAATGCAGATCCTAGAATCAGTGAAATTGACTGCCATTTTGTAGGAGTTGGTGACAAGGACGGTATCGAACAATTTGCAAACTCGAACTTGAATAAAGTTAACTTTATTGTATATCGCTACAATTCTAAGTTAAGCCTCTTGCGAAAATTGACAAAACTTATTTTTGAACAGTCAAAAGTAATGAAAAAACTTGGTAGTGAGAAGGTGTCATTATACGGACATGGCGCAATTGGATCTATTTGTGGTTTTATTTCAAAGCTTACTGGGATTGCAAACACCCGTAGGGTATATGGCACTTTCTTGGTAGATCTTATGCATTTATCTAATTTTAAAATGTTTTTAAGATACCCATTAGCATTCTTGCTTTTTAAATTGCCTCACAAGAATCTAATTGTAACTAATGATGGGACACATGGTGATAGGGTTTATAAAAAGATCCATGGTCATGTGGATAACTTACATTTTTTAGTTAATGGCGTTAATAAAGTTGAGTTGGTTCATAATCCTGAACGCATAATCTCTTATGTAGCCCGTATCGACCGGTGGAAGCAGCAGCATTTAGCTATTGAAGCCTTCTCAAGAAGTAAGTTTGCTAAGGACAATTACAAACTTAAGATCGCGGGGCCTATTTATGATCAGGAGTATTACAATGAGCTTTTAGGGCTTATTACTAAGCTTGGTTTGGAGAATGAAGTTGAAGTTTTAGGTCCCTTAGCAAAAGAAGATGCTGCAAATCTACTGGCTAGTAGCTCTTTAACATTTAGCTTATATGACACTTCTAATTTTGGAAATGTATTTATAGAATCATTACAAATTGGTGTACCTATCTTATCTTACAATATTAATGGTTCTTTGAATTTTGTTGATGAAGACGCTTATATAGGTATCGATAATTACGATGTTACCCATATAGCTGAGCGCTTGGATGAGGCATTGGCTAATCCACAATTTTTAAATGATATCTCAACCCGTTCTCGTTCATTTTCGAAGACTAGCTTTGCTTCTTGGAATGAAAGAGCATCTTTGGAAGTTAATATACTGTTAGAAGGATAGGGCGGATAATGAAAATTGCTTATTATGTATGTCTTGAGCTGGGTGTTGAATCGGGCGTTTTAAAAAAGATAAATAGACAAGTAGAGTTTTGGAATAATCAAGGACATGAAACGGTTGTTTTCTATATAACTAGCCAAAAAAACGTCAATAAATTGCCTGGCAATGCCATTGTAATTGAGCCACCTTCTGTTTTTAGCAGATTTTCAGATATCTATTTATTTAAGTTTCTGTTTCGAATTTTTGGCACTTTACGTGCCTTAAAAGGCTTGCGCTCTTTCTCTCCTGATATTGTCTATGTTAGGCAGGTATTATGGTTTCCATCAATTGGGAAGGTATTAAAGTCGACTACCTCGGTTGTTGAGGTGAATAATAATGACCTAGTCGAATTGCAAAGTAAGCAAAAAGTATTCAGTGAGTTGTTGAGGTATTTACGTTCTCGCTTTTTTAAGAATGCTGATGGGGTGGTTAGTGTAACTAGTGAGTTAGAAGGTAGTTACGCGGATAATATTAAATTTAAAGCATTGACTAACTCTTATCCGGTTCCGGATTGTCTGCCTGAGAAAACACCAAGGTCAAATAAAGTTTTGTTTATGTCATCCCCTAACCAACCTTGGCAAGGGGTTGATAAAATTTTGCTTTTGGCAAAAGAATTATCTGATTATGAGTTTTCTATTGTGGGCTGGGAGAAAGGCAGCCTTACTGATATACCGGATAATGTCAAATTTAAAGGATATCTGACAGGAGAAAGATTGCGTTTAGAGCTTTCTGAAGCTGATTATGCAATAGGCCCGTTGGCATTACATAGAAAAAATATGCACTCAACGTCAGCTATAAAAATTGGCGAGTATTTATCTAATAACTTACCAGTGATATTAGCTTATAAAGAGACTTCTATTTCAGGTGATATGCTTTGTGTTATAGATAACACAGAGGATAATATTACTGACGAGAATGTAATGAAGATAAGATCTTTCTTCTCTTACTGGAAAGATAAGAACATCAATAAACAAGTGGTATTTGATCAAGTAGATCCTTCTACAGTCGAAAGTCAACGGCTTGAGTTTTTTAAGGCTATTTTATGCAGATAGTCTGGGCATTGTTTGGGGTGGCTTTAGCCATTTCTATTTCTACTCCATTTGTGAACCAATATTTGCAAGAATCAGTAGGCTTGAACTTAGGCTTTGTATATGTTCTGTCTTCTTTACTTGCTATCTTTATTTTTGCTCTCCAATGTAGAAGGCCAGTTAACCTTAAGTATCTTATATTCTTTTGTCTGCTTAATGTTACCTTCTTTATTAATATTGATTCAGATCTAACTAATGGATTTATAAGCGTTTTAATTGGCCTTGCTCTATGTCTGCCTTTTTTACAGAATAATATACCACCTATTTTTTCAAAATCTTTAGTGGTAACGTTATTTTTATTCGCATGTTTCTTTTTTTCTCTTATTACTACTGATAGCCGGCTTTTAGAGCTTATTCATTTGAATACTAGAATGGCTATGGGTAACTCTCCTATTAGTATAGCAATAATAGCGGCTATTTCTGTCTTGATTTGTACTTATCACTTTAGATCAGTTAGCGATTTGAAAAAAATCCCATTAGTTTGTTTTATTGTGTTTTTTATTGCTGCAATTTTATATAGTGGCTCAAGAGGACCTTTGCTCGCCCTGTTTGTTATATTTTTCTTGCAATTAGCCCGAAGTGGTAAGGTTGTAATGCTTTCTATCATCTCAGTTCTCGGTAGTCTTTCTGCTCTTTTTATTCTTAGCATTAGAGAGAATCATAGTGACAGTAGCTCTTCAAGAATCAATATGTATCAAGAAGCATTTAAAATAGTAAGTGAGTCCCCGCTTGGAGGGTTTCATATAGGTAAATATACATATCTCACTGGAAAGCCATTTCCTCATAACTTCTTTCTAGAGATTTGGGTTGATTTTAATGTGTTCTTTCTATTTATAATCTTGTCATTGACTCTATATGTGATGTATCAGAGGTATACGACTCTCCATAAGAAAGCAAATGTTAGAAGCAACCTCATGATTGATATATATATACTGATATTTATTTGTTGCCAGATGTCGTTGCCATCGACAGAGATGTTACGTGTATTATTACCACTTCTTTTTATTTCTCTGTGTTGCATTAATAACGAAAAATTAAATGTTGAAGGGCCAAAATGAAAATAGCTATAGTGGGTACAGTGGCAAGCTCAATTTTTGGGTTTCGTATGCCATATATAAATCTACTTATAAAGCAGGGGCATGAAGTATTTGCATTTGCAATTGACTTTAATGATGAACAGAAAGAACACCTTTTACAGTTAGGTGTTACACCCGTAGATTATAATATTAGCAGAAGCGGTAAGGGGCCACTTCTTTTATTGTCTGAAATTAAAGAGCTAAGGGATAAGTTATCAGAAGTAAATCCGGATATATTTTTCGGCTACTTTTTGAAACCTGTCTTATTTGGTGGTATTGCAGCGAAGATCGCAAAAGTGCCCAGACGAGTAGGCATGATAGAAGGGTTAGGTCAAACATTTACAATCCCGCCAAGTGGTTTAACACTTAAACAACGAGTTTTAATGAAGGTCTTATCTTTGGGGATTGGGGTTGTATCAAGGCTAATTGATTCTGTAATTGTGTTGAACAATGATGATCTTCTACAACTATCTAAGTACGCTCCAAATAATAAAATTAAGCTTTTAGGCGGTATTGGTGTGGATTTGGATGAGTTTTCTTATAAACCGACAATACAGACAGAAAGAGTTAGCTTTTTGTTTGTTGGCAGGTTGTTAAAGGAGAAGGGGGTTCGATATTTTCTTGAAGCTGCTAAACGGGTAAGTAAAAAGCATCCCAACGCTGAATTTGTACTCATTGGAGCTTTAGATAAATCGAGTTCCACAGGAATAACCCAAGAAGAGTTAAATGATTACATAAATCAAGGGTTTATCAAGCATTATGGACATGTTAGCAATGTGGTCGATTACATAGAGGAATCCTCTGTTTTTGTTTTGCCTTCATATTATAGAGAAGGTGTACCTCGAAGTACTCAGGAAGCCATGGCGGTTGGCCGTGCAGTTATTACAACAGATAACACGGGTTGTAGAGATACTGTACAAGAAGGTGTTAACGGCTTTTTGGTTAATAAATACGATAGCTCTGATCTAGCCTCTAAAATGGAAATGTATCTAAAAGAACCAAGCCTTATAGAGGAACACGGTCGCATGAGTAGAAAACTTGCTGAAGAAAGATTTGACGTTAACCGCGTAAATAAACGGTTGTTGGAATATATGTATGATTAAACGTTTTTTTGATTTACTGGTCTCGCTTATAGCAATTGTATTATTATTCCCAGTGATTGCAGTTGTGAGTTTGCTTATTTTAAAAAAACTCGGCTCTCCAATATTATTTACCCAAGAGCGGCCAGGTTTGAATGGTAAAGTTTTCAAGATGATGAAGTTTAGAACCATGCTCGATGGTAAAGATAAAGAAGGTAATTTATTGCCAGATGAGCAGAGGATGACTAAATTTGGTGCTTTTTTACGCTCGACCAGTCTCGATGAATTACCGGGCCTATTTAATGTTTTAAAGGGTGATATGAGCTTGGTCGGTCCAAGACCTTTACTCGTGCAGTATCTACCTCTATATAGCAAAGAGCAGGCTAGAAGGCACAATGTCCGTCCTGGTATAACAGGGTGGGCTCAGGTTAATGGCCGTAATGCAATTAGTTGGGAAGAAAAGTTCAAATTGGACGTTTGGTATGTCGATAATCAAAGCTTTCTTTTGGATATAAAAATATTATTTCTAACAGTAAAGAAAGTGTTTGTCCGAGAAGGTATTAGTGCTGACGGCCACGTAACTATTGAGCCTTTTAAAGGCAGCGGTAATGACTAAGTCTATCAAATCGCTTGCGATCTTAGGTGCTAGTGGTCATGGTAAAGTTGTTGCTGATTTGGCTGAAAAATTGGGTTATGCAGTTCGATTTTATGATGATGCTTACCCTGCAAAGTCAACGCTTGAGCACTGGTCAATAAGTGGAACTTTTGATGACTTATTAGAGAGTGACGTCTCCACTCTTGAAGTTATAGTTGCTATAGGCAACAACGATATACGTAAAGAAAAATCTTTGCAGCTTGAACAGCATCGATTTACTTTTGCAAAATTAATTCATCCATCTGCTGTTGTTAGTGAGTTTGCAAAAGTTAATTCGGGTTCTGTGGTATTTGCTGGAGCAGTCATTAATGCCTTTGCGGAAATAGGTAAAGGTTGCATAATTAATACGGCGTCAGTTGTCGAACACGATACTAAAGTGGGACAATACTCCCATATTTGTCCCAATACTGCACTTGCAGGTGCTGTACACATTGGTGAATGTTGTTGGGTGGGCATTGGTAGTCAAGTCATACAGTTAATAACTGTGGGTGATCACACCTTAATTGGTGCAGGTAGTGTTGTGGTAAAAAGCTTACCTGCGAATGTTACTGCTTTTGGCGCACCTGCAATGATAGTTAAAAGTGACAATTGAAGATAGTTAGTCACATAAAGATGGATTTAGTTAAGAAATGTTAAACACTCCTTTTTCTCCATGGCCTAGTTTTACTCAGCAAGAAGCTGATGCTGTAAGTCGTGTTGTATTATCAAATAAAGTAAATTATTGGACTGGTACAGAAGGTCGCGAGTTTGAAAAAGAATTTGCGACTTGGGCTGACAGCGAATATGCCGTCGCGTTAGCCAATGGTACACTTGCGCTGGATATTGCTTTGAAGGCGCTTGATGTAGGTAACGGTGATGAAGTTATCACTACGCCTCGTACATTTTTGGCCTCGGCAAGTAGCATTGTAACTGCGGGGGCTGCCCCGGTGTTTGCAGATGTTGACTTGAATAGCCAAGCTATAACAGCAGAATCAATTAAGGCTGTGTTAACACCAAAAACTAAAGCTGTGATTGTTGTCCACTTGGCTGGAATGCCTGCTGAAATGGACGATATTATGGCATTGAGTGAGGAACACGGCTTTTATGTGATTGAAGATTGTGCTCAAGCCCACGGTGCAAAATATAAAGGCCGCTCTGTTGGCTCTATCGGTCATGTTGGTGCTTGGAGCTTTTGCCAAGATAAAATCATGACAACTGGTGGTGAGGGCGGCATGGTGACTACTAACTCAAAAGAGTTATGGTCAAAGATGTGGAGCTACAAAGATCATGGCAAGAGTTTTGATGCAATTTATAATCGTGAGCATCCCCCTGGATTTCGCTGGTTGCATGAAAGCTTTGGTACAAATTGGCGTATGACCGAAATGCAAGCAGCTATTGGTCGCATTCAGTTAAACCGAATGAAAAGTTGGACTTCTAAAAGGCAAAAAAATGCTCAAGCCTTAGATAACACTGCAAAAGAGTTTGAGCTGATCCGTTTGGTAGAGGTGCCAGAATATATTGTACACGCAGAATATAAACACTATATGTTTATTAATCAGGATAAGCTTAAAGATGGTTGGACACGAGACCGTATTGTAAACGAAATTGTTGACAAAGGCGTGCCGTGTTTTCAAGGTTCTTGTTCAGAAGTCTATCTAGAAAAAGCGTTCGATGGCACTGAGTGGCGTCCTGAGAAACGCTTGGAAAACGCAGTTTTGTTAGGCGAGACGTCTGTCATGTTTTTAGTTCACCCAACCTTGACCCAGGACGAGGTGGATAAAATGTCATCCGTAATTTCTGAAGTCTTCTCCAAAGCACAAGCTTAATAAAAGCGCCGGCTTAGTTGATTGTTGGGCACATCGAAGTTAACTTTGTGCCTGATGTTGTACTAAAATGCCAGTGTTATTGATAGCTTTAAGGGGTTTTGATTGGATTTATTGATTCAAATATGACATCTGTTACAAGCTTGTGTATATTTACTCTACTTAAAAGTCATTCAATCGTGAAAGTGAACTTTAGCTCAAGGATTTACAGTGGATAGTTTTTTCCGTTCATTATTAAATGCATCTCGCTCTACGAAACGCATATATACTTTACTAATAGACTCAATTTTTATCTTTAGTGCGTTTTGGTTAGCACTTATAGTCAGGCTAGACAGCTTATCGCCATTTTTTGAAGTCAAAAACTGGTTTTTACTGGCGCTGATATTACCCGTGAGTTTGTTTGCATTCGTAAATTTAGGGTTGTATCGAGCAGTTTTAAGGTATGTTGGTGCGCATGCTGTAGGGGCAATCGTGGTTGGTACGATTGTGAGTACAATTGTGCTTGTAATGGCTTCCTTTTTTACCCATGTTACCATTCCTCGAACCATGCCTGTTATTTATGCATGGCTGTTGATACTTTCTGTAGGTGGCTCCCGAATAATGGTAAGAGCTATGGTAGGGCGCCTTGCGACAATTAATAAAGTGCCTGTTGCAATATATGGTGCCGGTTCTGCAGGGAGGCAATTAGCCCCAGCTATCGCCGCAGGTGATGAATATTATGTAAGCGCATTTATCGACGATGATACATCAAAGCAAGACGCTATTTTACAAGGTATTCCTGTTGTTGCTTTCAGTAACTTATTGAGTCTAATCGAACGGAAGAAAGTTCGGAAAATATTACTAGCAATGCCGAGTGAAAGCAGAGCTCGTCGAAAAGAGATCCTCTCTCAGTTAGAAAATTTACCTGTTGAAGTGATGACCATTCCCGGTATGGCTGATGTTGTAGAAGGTAGAGCAACTTTAGATGAAATAAAGGATGTGGAAATTGAAGATTTGCTTGGGCGTGATCCTGTAACCCCTAGACAAGAGCTTTTAGACGCAAATATCAAAGGTAAGTCGGTCATGGTCACGGGGGCTGGTGGCTCTATTGGCTCTGAACTATGTCGTCAAATTATCAAACAAGCGCCAAAAAAACTTGTCTTGTTTGAGCTAACTGAGTTTGCGCTTTATTCAATAGAAAAAGAGTTAAGCGAAGTCATCCAGTCTAAAGGTTTGGGCATTGAGTTGATCCCAATTATTGGTTCTGTTCAGCATATCAATAGACTTGAAACGTGCATGATAGCATTTGGTGTTCAAACAGTTTATCACGCTGCTGCCTACAAACATGTCCCCCTCGTTGAACATAACGTTGTTGAAGGTGTTCGTAACAATGTATTCGGTACTTACTATTCAGCCAAAGCTGCCATTAACGCAAAAGTAGAGACTTTTGTACTTGTCAGTACTGACAAGGCGGTAAGACCAACTAATGTGATGGGAACAACTAAGCGAATGGCTGAACTTTGCTTACAAGGCTTAGCGCAAGATAAAGATAACGGAAAGCATAAAACTCGCTTTTGTATGGTAAGGTTTGGCAACGTGCTTGGCTCATCTGGTTCTGTGGTGCCGTTGTTTCGCCGACAAATTAAAGAAGGTGGCCCTATTACTCTTACTCACCCCGAGATTACACGTTTCTTCATGACAATTCCCGAAGCCGCACAGCTAGTAATACAAGCGGGGGCTATGGGGAAAGGTGGTGATGTATTTGTGCTTGATATGGGGGAATCCATAAAGATTATGGATTTAGCAACCAAAATGATCCACTTATCAGGGTTAGAGATTAAAAGCGATTCAAACCCTCATGGAGATATACAAATTCAGTGTACGGGCCTTCGTCCCGGTGAGAAACTATATGAAGAGTTACTGATTGGTGATAATGTAGGTCAAACTAGTCACGCTCGTATAATGACTGCAAAAGAGACCATGTTGCCTCTACACGAACTCATTGTTTTCTTAGAATCATTGGACATTGCATGTCACAATTTTGAGCATGAGAAAATACGCCAGTTGCTTTTGGACGCACCTACCGGATTTAATCCAACAGATGGTATATGTGATTTGGTTTGGAATGCAAAAAAAGAAGTAACGACCTTTGATGATGATAAAATAGTCAGCTTTAAATAGACTCCCTTACTAGACAATGAAAGTTTTTCTTAATTGCTTTTGAAGGTTGTCATTTAGGCGGCATTTATTTCAAGTACTTTATGTTACACGTATTTAGTTTGTATTGTCCTATAAGAGTTTATAGGGCTTTGTATTCATTTATTTTCGTTGAATGATAAAAAATAATAACCTATCGGATCCTAGACAATGTCTAAATTTTTTCCTCCTTTAATGTTTGGTTTGACCATTGCATCCACATCTAGCTTTTCTAATGATGAAATCGGTACATATCGCTCTTTTACCGGCTTTACAGGGCTAGTAAATACAACAAATGCTGAGGTGCTTGAATCTGGTATGTGGGATATCGGGTATAATAATATGCTTGATCATTCTACTCAAAGCTATGTTGATGGTCATAACTTTATCTTTTCAGCAGGTATATTTGATGGGTTAGAGGTTAGTGGCCAAATTGCATCTAGCACCATGCATGATAATACCTTTCAGACAGCAAGGGAGGGAGAGCGTCAAACAAGAGATTTATCTTTCAATGTAAAGTATCAGTTGCCAATTATACCCAAAGATTGGTTTAGCTTGAGCGTTGGTTCGAAGGATATAGGCGGAGCTGCCAACAACTATGAAACACATTTTGTTGTTGCTTCGAAAGAATGGCGCAGCTTTCGGTTTTCACTGGGGGCCTCTCAGAGTAAACATGAAACAGGCATGATGAATGGCCCGTTTGGTGGTATCGAGTGGATGCCTTTGGATTGGCTTGCATTCCAAGTAGAGTATGACGCTGAGGCCATTAATAGTGCTGCGAGGGTTGTTATACCTAAAGAGTGGCTTTTTGACTTAGGTGAGCTTTCTTTGACGAGCAGGTTTTACTCTAATACAGATTTTGATGAAGATGATATTTACTGGGGAATAAATTTCAAAGCCCCATTCTCTAAGTTAGCTCGCACATCTAAATCGAATGTTGAGGCAGCGCCACAACCAAATTTGTCTTCACCTTTGGGTTCACAGAGCTCTGCGAAAATAGAACATAGACAATCGGAATATATAGAAAGTAAGACGCTCGATATTAAGAGTTCATCTATAGTGGATAATCATAATAATAACGAGCATGTTCTGGAGAAAAAAGAATTAAATAAGTTGGCTCGTAAGCTGAGAAATAAACTCATTGATGATGGATTTGAGTCTGTGAGAGTTGGCTTTACTTTAAATCCATTAATTATTGTAACACTTGAAAATGCAACTTTTAATCATAATGAAATTGATGCATTGGGTCTGGCTGTCGGACGTATTGCGGAAGTATTCTCGGGCACATCTGCAAAGTTTATGCTTGAGTTGCAAAACCACAGTATCCCTATGGTCGCACTATCAGGTGATGTGGCTGATTATGAGCGCTTTTTGAATGACAATGTTGAGCCTAATATCCACATTAAAATGGGAGCCATGCGTAATGTCGCAGGTATTTCATGGATTGGCCTAGAAAATGCGAATGAGCGATGGTTTAAGCCAAGAGTTACAATTAGCCCAGAAGTTAATTCAACGCATGCTACAGAGTTTGGGGTGTTGGACTATTCTTTAGCATTAAAGGCTGATGTAAATTTACCTCTTTGGAAAGGTGCTGGATTTAACCTTTCAGCACAAACGCTCGTATCTGAGAGTGATGATTTTAAAGAAAAGCGGATCTTTGATGATTTGTCTGAAGATAATGGTGTAAGAAGCGCTTTCTTCTACCAGACATATCAGCTTCCATGGGGATTTTATAATCAAACTAAAGTCGGCTTTTTTAGAGAGTTTCATAAATATAATGGCATTATCAATGAAACGGCGTGGGTAAGTGCAGATGGAAGCCATAAGTTTACAAACACTTATGGGTATTTTGAATATCAAGATCACGATGCTGATAGGGATTACCATACGGTAGATTATCAATATTATTGGGCTGATAAGGATGTGAGCTTTCATGTCACTGGAGGTAAGTTTTGGCGCAAAGACAGTGGAGTTAAGTTAGAAACGAGGTTTTGGTTCGGTGATAGTTATGTCGCATTGTTTGGCGAAAATACAAATGCAAAAGTAGCTGGTGTTGCAATTAACATTCCATTGTCTAAACGTAAGAGCATGAATGTAACCCGATATGGGCAGGTTAAAGGCACTAGCGCTTGGCGACATCAGATTGGAACTCGTATTGGAGAGTCCTCTAATCACTTAGTATATCAACAAGCATATCAGCCTAGAGTACCTGTTAGTTTAAACGAAACGTTCTTTAATAGAGGCCGAAGTTCCGTTCATTATATTAATAGTAACTTATCGAGGTTGCGAGAAGCGTATTTAACCTATAAATAATTGCCTTCCTTCATGCCTACTTCGATATATTCCAGTACCGAAGTAGGCTTTATAATTTAAGCTCGTATCATATCCATAAAAACCTTATATAAGAGCCCCCAGCTTTAGTACAGCCCATTAGTAGAATTATGCTGCCTCAAGATAGCTCATTGTGTAACTACCCCAGCTTTAGTACAGTTCATTAGTAGAATTATGCTGCCTTAAGATAGCTCATTGGAGTTTGATCTCCTAGCACGTCGTGAGGCCGTTCATAATTATAAATATCTAACCATTCATCTGTAATGTCACGAACTTGCTGAAGTGATTCAAACAGATATAAATCCAATACTTCTTCTCGATAGCTGCGATTAAATCGCTCAACAAAACCGTTCTGATATGGACTACCTGGTTTAATAAACTCAAGTTTTATGCATTTTTCATTAGCCCAATTTTCCAGAGCACTCGATGTAAATTCAGGACCATTAATCACTTGAATTTGTTTTGGTTTTCCGCGCCATGCAATGATCCGCTCCAACACTCGAATAACGCGTTCAGCTGCCAGGCTTGTATCGACCTCGATCGCTAATGCTTGGCGGTTGTAATCACCCCGCACATTCAGTGTTCTAAAACGATGTCCGTAATTAAGCGCATCGCTCATAAAACCCATAGATCACGAATCATTATGTTTGCTCGGTGCGTTTAACGGCTTTGGTGTGCGTATTGGTACATGGCGTTTCCCTTTTCGTCTAAGGTTAAGTTTAAGCATGTTATACACTCGCTCAACGCGTTTTTTATTCCATACTTTGCCTTGATGCCTAAGTCGTTTAAACAGCTTTGGCATGCCCCACCTAGGGTGCCACTCAACAAGCGCTAACAAAGCATCAATCACCTCATCATCCGATGGTCGCTTGCATTTATAGTAATAAACGCTTCGACCTAAACCCGCTACGTCACAAGCAAATGCTACGCTAACCTCAAACCGTGCTCGTAAGTGTTCGACCCAAGCTCTGCGTCTGCTTGTTTTCACAGCTTTTTTGAGATGATTTCCTCAAGCATTGAATGTTTTAAACTGAGAGTCGCAAACATATCTTTGAGCTTACGGTTTTCCTCTTCAAGCTCTTTCAAGCGTTTATGTTGTGGTTCAATAAACCCGGACACAACTTTAGGTGGTATGATTACCACTTAACTAGAGGTGTCAAATGGCCAGAAAACGTCGAACATTTAGTAAAGAGTTTAAACTTGAAGCAGCTTGCTTAGTTTTAGATAAAGGTTACTCATTTCCAGATGCATGTCGCTCCTTGGATGTGGGTGAAACGACTCTAAGACGGTGGGTTCAGCAACTTGAGGTTGAAAGGAACGGTGAAACACCGAAGTCGAAAGCTTTGACGCCCGAACAACAGAAGATCCAAGAACTTGAAGCCCGTATCAATCGCTTAGAACGAGAGAAATCGATACTAAAAAAGGCTACAGCTCTCTTAATGTCAGAAGAAACAAACAGTATTCTCTAATAGACCAGTTAAGTGAGCAAGATTCGGTTGAGTTGGTCTGTAATGTCTTTGATGTCGCTCGTTCAAGTTTCTATGACTACAAGCGCCGTCTTAATGTCATTGATACTAACGAGGTGTTCCTTCGAGCTAAGCTCCAAGAGTGCTTTAAATTAAGCCGTGGCTCCGCAGGAAGCCGAACACTCTCGGCAATGCTGGCCGAGTATGATATTGATGTTGGCCTTTTCAAAATCAGGCGGATCATGCGTGATATGCAACTTGTATCGAAACAGCCAGGGCCTCACGCATATAAAAGAGCAGTGAATGAGCGTCCAGACATACCCAACCGACTAAATCGTGAGTTCGGTGCTCACAAACCAAATCAAGCATGGTGCGGAGATATTACTTATATTTGGACAGGTCAGAAGTGGGCATATTTAGCTGTAGTGATTGATTTATATGCCAGAAGAGTGGTTAGCTGGGCAATGTCAGATAAACCAGATGCAGCGTTGGCTGTCAAAGCGTTAGATAGGGCCTATGAACAAAGAGGCCGACCTAGAGGGCTCATGTTTCACTCGGACCAAGGCTATCAGTATAGCTCAATCAAATATAGGCAGAGGTTATGGCGCTATCAAATAACACAAAGTATGAGTCGCAGAGGTAACTGTTGGGATAATTCTCCAATGGAACGTTTATTTAGAAGTCTGAAAACAGAGTGGATTCCGAGCACGGGCTATAAATCAATTAAAGAAGCAGAACAAGATATAAGCTTTTATTTGATGAGTTACTACAACTGGAAAAGACCGCACAGTCACAACGATATGACAGCACCAGCTGTAATGGAAGAACAACTTAAATCATTGTCCGGAATTAGTTGACCACAACATTAACATCAGAAGCTTCCATCCCACCATATTTAGAACGCCACTTGTAAAATGTACTTTGGCCAACCCCATGTTTACGGCATATTTCCGGTACAGGCACACCCGGTTCAGTTTTTTGTGTATATTCACGACCTGCGATCCAGAGAGTTTGAAACTACCTTCTTATATTGATAAAAGCGCTACTTACGACTGCCTCTGTTTATTGAGCAGTTACAACCGCGTGCGTGGTCGTTGTATAAGGCCGGCTGGTTCGCTTCTTATTGCCTGGAGAAAGTTTTAAATTAAAGATACCAGTGTGGCCTGTACAGACTAACTTATATTCCACACGTTCAGTGATTTGTGAGTTTTTCGTATACTGTTTCGAAAAACTAAGCTTGTACTATTTTTTGTATAGTGAATTAGGTAGGGCTGAAACCACAGAGCGTTTTAGCCATGAGAGGGGGGTAACAAGGGTTTTACTTAGTTAGGTGTTGTTTAAATTGATGGCGGAATTATAGACGTTGTAATTTTATTAAATTAATTAAAAAAGCCGCGATGTATCGCGGCTTTAGTTTTCAGTTTACTCAGTAAAATTAGTTACCGCCAGTTACACCTGTAACTGTTTGTGTATCACATTGGGTAAGCATATTAAGTGATAGCGCGTCAGTGCTACCTGTTTCTGCTTGTGTTTCCCATGTGTTAGTGAAGGTATTGAAGAATCTGAATGTATAATCTACACCTGACTCAAGCTCAATCTCGAACTCGCTACCATAGTAGCTGTCTTGCAAGTTATTTGCTAAAACAGCACCACGATATAGCTGAACTGTAGTCGGGCTCAGTACAGGATCTGCGCCTTGGTCTGCATCATCATTGTTGCTACATACAGCAAATGTAGATACCTGCTTAGTTACTACCTCAACATTTTCAGTTGGTGTAAGTTGTAATGTTTGACCGTTTAAGTCACAAAGCGCGCCAGAGTATACAGATGCCGTGTTATCAACAGCAGTGCCTGTGTTACCTTGAATACCATCAAGTACGTTTACATTGTTTTCAAGTACACGTACTTCTACATCGAAACTAGGTGGGTTACGGAACGTAGCACGGTTCAGTGCAGCACGGTTCCAAGGCTGTGCATCAAATCTGTAGCTGTTTGTTAGCAACTGAACTGAAGTGAAGCGCGAGCTAGGTTGGCCATCACTGTCAACAATGTTGAATGACGAAACGTTACAACCACGCTGTGCGAAGAAATCAAGGTTCCAGTATGATAAATGTTTTACTTCAACTTCTACGTTGAAAGTTGTGCTATTTGCATCGCCATCATCAGCAACTACACCGAAGCTTTCAAATGACCACTGGCCGTTTGACTCTTCATAGCTCCATACTGGGAAGATTTGACCCACTTGAATTAACGCAGGCTCGCTTACCAACGCTGACTCTTTACAAACACCAGCTTCAGTGAAACCTCTGTCCGCTGCAGCAGCAATACTTTCACCGTCTTGCTGGATTACAGGACATGGTGTACGTGTAGTTTTGTCAACCTTCATTGCGACTTTGATTGACTTGTCTTCACCGAAAGTCTTTACTTTTTCGCCTTGCTCATTAACCAGTTCGATAGCAACAAAACCACCAGTCGTGAAGTTACCTTCAACTGACTCACCGCCGTCTGCAACAGCAAGGTTTAATCCGCCAGGGAATGCATCTAGTGAAGATGTTTGGTCAGTTGCAGCGTTATCTGAACCACTTTCAACTGCGGTTGCTTCGTTTGCAAAGTATGCAACGGTTAGTGATGGTGCTGACTGAAGAGGTTGACCGTTTGCTTGAACAAACTCAGTACCATGAGGAAGAATTACTTCTGCGCCACCTACAGCTTTTTCTGCCTGCTCAGCACCTACATTTACAGGTAGGGTGATTTCAGTAGCACCACCAAGGTCAAGGCCACCAGTTGGGCTATACTCAACTGTTACATTCTCATCTAAGTCTGCAAGTGCTTTAGTCTCAGCTACAACTGGGATATCAGTACTCGTGAAGTTACGCGCAGTTAGTCGAACAACTTCTGTTAGTGTTTCACCTGAGCCGATGGTAACTTCAGCTGTATTTGATAGGAAGTCAGCTGATTGAACAGTAAATGCAAAAGTCTTTGTTGTGTCTGCTGCAATACCATCTACAGTGTATGAGAACGAGCCATTAGTATTCGTGTTGTATGGGTCATTGGCAGTGCTTGAAACAGCGATTGCAGTACCTGACGCTGTTTGTAAACCATCAACTGAAGAATTAAAGACAACTTCAACTGATGTGCCGTCTGGTAATGGAGCGCCAAGTGAGTCTGTTACAGTAATAACGAAACCACCGTCAGCTAATTCAACAGCAGTTGGAGGAACAACAACCGTTTGCTCTCCGCCTGGGTCTGGCGGAGTGATTGTAACATCGTTATCGTTATCGCTGAAACAACCCGTCAAACCAACTGTTAAACCCAATGCAAGGGCAAGTTTAGTTAGCTTCAAATTTTTATTTCCCATGATTTTTACCTTTTCCTTTAAATACAAGTAAACTGAGATTTTTGACCAATTAAGTGCAGATGTAAGAAAGCCTTGCCCTGCATGCAAATTAGTGAATTAGAGAATAAGCGTACATTAAATGTTCGTCAAGTGAACAGACCTAACTTTATCCAAAAATTCACGTTTAATAATAACACACTGATCTAGAATTGGGATCTGAACGTCACAATGTTAATGAAATTATAATATATCAAATTTAGAGCTGAGAAAAACTGTCTACAAAATCGTTAAGTGCGTTTAAGTCAACAGGCTTTAAACCGGCACTTGTTCTTTCAATTAGGCCCTTTTGTACTAGCTCGCTCACAACGCGTCGGTAAGCACGTTCGGTTGTGGCAAATCTTTCCGCTTCGGCACTGACAGTAGAATAGGCACGGAGTAATGTTGAGTGTTTATCTTCTGCTCTCAATAGGCAATCTTTGGCGATATTGTAGCTCAGAGGCAGTAACAATTTATCAAGATTTATTTTTTGGTTCTCGGTAAATTTAGCGGCAATAGTCTGAGCGGTATATAAACTTAGATCTGGTTGCTCTAATAGTAGTTGTCGCCAGTGCTTTAGCTCGATCAAGTTATATTGCACATCGCTTAAACAGGTTACAGTGTATATGCAAGGTTGATTATTGAGTGCTTCTATTTCGCCGATTAAAGTGTTGTTACAGTCTAACTGTCCAAGAAGTAAGCGTCTTCCATTACCGACATCGTAACTGAAAGAAACAGTACCACTTCTGACCAAGATCAATTTACTAAGCGGTTCATCTTGGTGGATTAAGATTTCTTTTTTTCGATGTTGAAAACTATTACCCGCAAAACTGAGTAGTTGCTCGACCAAAGTGGTTGAAAAGTGATATTGGAACATCTGGTTAGCTCTCGGACAATTGTCCTATTTATTAAATTAGTATAAAGATAGCATGAACTGAGTTATTCAAAGCTATACACATGACTTCTTTTAAGACTTTATTCTCGCTTATCCTTAACTAAGTGAATTAATTACTCTGCAGTATAGATGTGGACTAAACTATTAATAACTCTACTGATTTATCTAGTAAGTGTGTAGAAAACTAATTTGCACATATGCAGTTTAGGCTTAAAAGAAGCCTGTAATTATCCTTAAAATGACTTGAATATCGTTTTAACCGACAATGCTAACCTAACTGAGAGGAGAGAACAAATGACTTGGGAATATTTAGGCTACCTAGCTTCTGTCTTTTTAGTTGTGTCTCTTATGATGACTAACGTCACCAAACTACGCTGGTTTAATTTAGCTGGCTGTATTTGCTTTACCATTTACGGCGCCATGATCAGTGCATGGCCTGTTGTTTTGACCAACGGATTACTCGCATTGGTCAATATTTATCATCTGTTTAAGTTAGCTAAATCAAAAGACTAATTGCGTTTATACTTTAGCTCTCCCGCGATCCATGTCTGTTCAACCTGAATGTTGAATAACTGATTGTGGTTGATTTTAAAGTAATCACGATCAATTAAAATAAAGTCAGCCCACTTTCCATGCTCCAAGCTGCCTAGCTTAAATTCTTGAAAGGCAGCATAAGCTGCGTCTAGGGTGAATGCCTGCAATGCTTGTTGCTTGCTTAGACGCTCCTCTTTTCGCCAGCCTCCTTCGGGATGCTGCGATTTATCCATTCGCGTTACGGCGGCATATAGACCGTCAAATGGATTCGCAAGTTCGACGGGAAAATCAGAACCAGCCGCAACTTTAACCCCTTGCTTAAGGAAAGTTTGCCATGCATAAGCACCTTCAAGTTGAGATTTTCTTAGGCGCTTCTGTGCCATATGCATATCTGAGGTCGCATGTATAGGCTGCATTGAGGGAATGATTTTTAACTGTTTGAAACGAGCGATATCTGCAACATCAACGATTTGGGCGTGTTCGATACGATTTCTGAGTAATTTCCCGCCAGTATCTTTAAAGACTTTTTGATAGCTATCCAAGACAATGCGATTTGCACGATCTCCAATGGCATGCGTATGCGCACTAAAGCCATGTTTTACACTTAATCGTATTAGTGACTCCAGTGTTGGCTGTTGCTCAAGCATTAAACCTTTATGTCCAGGTCTGTCTTTATAATCTTTCAACAGGGCTGCGCCACGGCTACCTAGAGCGCCATCCGCATAGATTTTAACACTGCGTATGGTTAGATAATCAGTCTGCTCTTTAACTATGCCTGCTTTTAGCATCTCTTCTAGGTGGGGATCAGACGCGCTGAGCATGGCGTAAATTCTCAGAGGCATAGTGCGTTGCTGCGATCTGGTTTTATATAGTTGCCACGTTGCTTTATCAATACCTGCATCATGTACTGATGTGATCCCTAGACTCAGCAAGTGTGCGGATGCTTTGTCTAATGCTTTGTTGAGTTGAACGTTTGAGCGTTTGGGGATCTGTTGTAGGATAAGCTGTTCAGCCTTATCGATAAACACACCACTAGGCTGCGTATTGGCTAAACGAAGGATCTCGCCACCTTCAGGGGACTGCGTGTGTTGGCTGATATTTGCCAGTTGCATTGCTTTAGAGTTTACCCAAATCGCATGTCCGTCTACTCGGGTTAATACGATGGGGCGGTCGGCAACATATTTATCTAGGTCTGCAGCTGTTGGGAAAGTGCTTGGTGTCCATTTTGTTTGATCCCAACCTCTGCCAATTATCCATCCAGAAGGATTGTTTTTGGCATAACGTTTAAGTCGCTCTCCAACTTCAGAGACTGACTTTGCACTGCGAAGATTAAGACGAGATAGATTCTCACCTAGACCAATGACATGCCCATGTGCATCTATAAGCCCTGGTAACATGGTTAAGCCTTTACCATCTATGGTTGTCGATTGGGGGTATTGTTTGATGGTCTCTTTATCGCCTGTTTTGACGACTTTACCATCTTTGATGACGAGCGTATCAAATTGAGTAATTTCACCGGCGCGGTTGGGGGTGTAGCCATTCACATTGTGGATCACGGTAAAATGCGCGTGACTCAAGTGGCTTACTAGACATAAGCAAAGTAAGAGTAGTTTTTTCACAGCGATGCCTTTGTTGTTATATTTTATAAACCTTATAAATGAATTATTTTCTATTTTATATCAAGTATAAAAAATTAATTTGTTAAAGAGTAAGTTATACATGCTCTGGGAGGCGTGAGTTAAGTTACTCTTCTTTGTCGGCTTTAATTGCGATTTTGATGGCAATGATCACAATCGCAAACATTAAAAATGGCAATGCTGCGAGGCTATACTCAGCCCAATGGTTATTTTGGTAGCTCGGCTGCAAGATAAAATGTCCCCCAATACACAATGCGATACTGATCAACAGTAGGGGAAGCATTATTAATTCCTTTTTGTAATTTGGCTTTTTCATAGTCACCTCCTCAAATAGCAGTATACATCTGGTTTGCTTAAATAGAGATTGATACTGATCATAATCCACATGCGAGTTATTTGAAATGTGTCATGCAATGAGATTGAAGGCATTGAAATAAATTTCATTAGGTTGTTTGTTTAGTATCCAATTAGCCATGTGCATGTTATAAAAATACTCTGTTTTGAGAAGTTTGGATGTAAGTAGATGACTAATCGTAAAGTCATTGTTGTTAAGCTGGGCACTAGTGTGCTCACAGCTGGAGGAGCACTGTTAAATAAACCTCGGTTAGTTGATTTGGCAAGCCAGTGTGTGGCGTTAAGAAAGGCTGGCTGGCAGGTTATTCTTGTTTCCAGTGGAGCCGTTGCTGCAGGGCGTGCGGCGTTAGATAAAGATATTGGAAATTCAATTGCTGAAAAGCAAATGTTAGCTGCGATAGGGCAGGGGCAATTAATCCACTTATGGCAAAGCCTGTTTTCGATTTTTGATGTCTCTGTCGCACAGTTATTGTTGACCCGAGCTGATGTGGAAGATCGCGCGCGGTATTTAAACGCCAGAGATACATTAACGCAATTGCTACGTCATGACGTAGTGCCCATTATTAACGAAAATGACGCTGTGGCAACCAGCGAAATTAAAGTGGGAGATAACGATAATTTATCTGCGATGGTAGCAATATTGGCCAATGCAGATAGGCTTTTACTCCTCACAGATCAGTCTGGCTTATTTACTGCCGATCCGCGACAAAACCCGGATGCACGCCTTATTGAAACGGTGGGAGAAATTGATGAGCACATCATCGCACTTGCTGGTGGTGCTGGTACTTCGCTGGGCACTGGTGGTATGGCGACTAAATTACAAGCGGCTCAAATTGCGCAGCGTGCGGGAATTGAAACCCTGATAGCTAAAGGCAGTGAGTCTGATGTCATTGTTAATATTCATGCTGGCTTAGCAAAAAGTACCAAGTTTATTCGTTTTGATGCGCCGTTAGATGGACGAAAAAAATGGTTGTTATCAGGTCCTAGGTGCAGTGGATCGCTGATCTGTGATATTGGTGCTATTAATGCAGTTTGCTCGCAGGGGGCAAGTCTTTTGGCTAAGGGGATAACTGATGTGAGCGGACAATTTCAACGTGGTGATTTGATAGCGCTTAAGAGCATTCAGGGCAAAGTGATTGCTAAGGGGTTAGTGGCTTTTGACAGCCAGGAACTTCAGCAGATCAAAGGATTACATAGTGCACAGATAAACGAGGCATTGGGCTACCAAGGCGCAAATGTGGTTGTTCACAGAGATGACCTTGTCTTACTAGAGCACGTTGCAACCTAACTAAGAGGGGCTAAGCTATACTGTGTGAAGGTTTTTGGAGGCTTCAGTGTGGATATTTCGCCTTGCGGACATGAATTTGCGATTAGCTTGTTGCAGATACGCAGTGAAAATGACTTGTATAAGCGTATTCAGACAATCCTCACTGAGCTGCTTCCAGATATCCCTATGGCCATGTACCTCGCACCAAGTTTATCTGACAAAGAGCGCCTAAAGCTGCTCGCTTTATCATCTGCTAAAACACCGCCAGATTTAGAGTATTTATTAGCTCGGGCAGAGACACTTAAGCACCAGCACATTCTATTTGGTGATAATCATCTTTGTATTGTATTGAGAAGTAACAAAGCCATTATGGGTTTACTATGGATTGGTGAGAAGCTGCCGACGGCTCGAAGCTATTTGATTGGGCATTTGATCAATGTGTTTTATCACCAACTTAATACCTTGGCTCTGGGTCGCATAGATCCACTCACACAACTTTTAAATCGGCAAACATTTGATGACAAAGTGATTGAGATCACCACGGGTGAAGGGTTTGTCATTGAGCGGGAGCAGCAAGGGGTTCGGAAATGGTACTTAGCGCTGTTTGATATTGATCACTTTAAAATTGTAAATGATAATTTTGGTCATGTTATTGGCGATGAAGTGTTATTATTGGTTGCACAGCAGCTTAAAGATAACTTCCGCGCAGAAGACTTTGTTTTTCGCTATGGCGGTGAAGAGTTTGCTGTGTTATTTCAAGCTCATGACAGGAGTGAAGCAAGATCTCTATTGAATCGCGTGCGCAAAGTCATCGCAGCATTCAATTTCCCTCAAGTTAAAAAGCTCACCATCAGTATTGGTTACACAGTATTAGAAGAAATTGCTCAGGTGTCTGAGTTGGTGCATGAGGCTGATCTGGCGCTTTATTACGCTAAGAAGCATGGCCGGGATCAGGTTGTGGATTTTGAAGAATTAGGGATCGCCGGGCAAGCAAAAGCGGAAACAGACATTGAACTTTTTTAAGCCACTCTAAAGAGAAATACAGCCGTATTTGGTTTGATCTTCCGGTTACGAAATATACTTTTATAGGAACTTTTGCGCGTATGTTGCGCAGCTTTATGGTATTCTAGCGCCGATTTTGACTGGGAGAATATTCATGAAACTGATCCGTTGGTTGCTTGGCCGTCTTATCTTATTATTCGACTTTGTTTTTACACCAAGAAGTAAAAAACGCTCGGCGCAAGCACAGCAGCAACTCGACACCATTACGCAAAACCTAAAACTATATCAGTTTAAGGCCTGTCCTTTTTGCGTCAAAGTGAGACGTGCTGCAAAACGTGAAGGCTTAAAGCTTGAAACACGTGATGCAAAAAGCAATGCAGCATACCGCCAAGAGTTACTCGAACAGGGCGGAAAGGTCAAAGTGCCTTGTCTGAGAATTGAAGATCAAGGACGGGTAACTTGGCTTTATGAATCAGGTGACATTGTGAGCTATTTACAGGGTTTAGAGCGCTCAGCTTAACGCACAGTCAATGATGCTAGCTATTTTCCCTATGCTGAGGCTGTGCTAGCATCTCATTTAATATTTTAAGTAACAAATTTAAGAGACATATCATGACAATCCGTACACGTGTTGCGCCCTCTCCGACAGGTGATCCGCATTTAGGTACTGCTTATATCGCCCTTTTTAACTACTGCTTTGCAAAACAACAAGGTGGTGAGTTTGTATTGCGTATTGAAGATACCGATCAAGTAAGAAGCACACCTGAATCAGAGCAAGCTATTATGGATAGCTTACGTTGGTTAGGTCTTAACTGGGACCATGGTCCAGACGTTGGCGGTGAGTTTGGTCCATACCGCCAGTCAGAGCGCACAGAGTTATATCAAAAGTTTGCTCACCAGTTAGTGGAAGAAGGTAAAGCGTTCTACTGTTTTGCAACAGCAGAAGAGCTTGATCAAATGCGTGAAGAGCAAATGGCTGAAGGTCTTCGTCCTAAATATGATGGTCGTGGTTTACGTCTAAGCAAAGAAGAAATTCAAGCAAATTTAGACGCAGGAAAACCTTATGTTATCCGCATGACTATTCCTGAGGAAGGCACGTTTAAGTTTAACGATTACTTGCGTGGTGAGATTGAGATCCCTTGGGAAAACGTAGACATGCAAGTGCTGTTGAAAGCGGATGGTTTTCCAACTTACTTCATGGCGAACGTTGTGGATGATCATCACATGCAGATCAGCCACATTTTCCGTGGTGAAGAGTGGATCAACTCTGCGCCTAAGCTGTTAAAGCTGTATGAAGATCTAGGTTGGGAGGCACCTGTACTAGGTCACTTGCCTTTACTACGTAACCCAGATAAATCTAAGCTGTCAAAGCGTAAGAACCCGACTTCTATTAATTATTACAAAGAAATGGGCTTCTTACCTGAAGCTGTACTTAACTACCTAGGCCGCATGGGCTGGTCAATGCCAGATGAGCGTGAAAAGTTCACTTTAGCTGAGATGATCGAGCACTTTGATATGAAGCGTGTATCACTGGGCGGACCGGTATTTGATGTCGATAAGTTAAGCTGGTTAAACGGTTTGTGGATCCGTGAAAACTTATCAGATGAAGAGTTAATTCAGCGCTTTGTTGATTGGAAGTTCAATGCGCAGACACTGGCTCGAGTATTGCCTGAAGCAAAAGCACGTATTAATACGTTATCAGATCTGGTCGATCTTGCTGGCCACTTTGTTGGTGGTATACCCAGTTATGACCCAGCATTATTAACTGCAGGTAAAGCAGATGATGCCGTGATCACCCAAGCACTACAGTTCTTTATTTGGGAATTGGAAAAGCTTCGCAGCTGGAATAAGTCTGAGATTTTCGCAATTGCAAAAAATGTTGCGACGTTCCATGAATTAAAGATAAAAGAATTCTTGGAGCCGATTTTTGTTGCGGTCACCGGTAAGACTTCGTCAACATCTGTGGTGGATGCGATGGAAGTACTGGGCTCTGATCTCTCTCGTGCACGTCTACGTGTGGCGCTTAACCACATCGGCGTGTCAAAGAAACAGGCTAAAAAGCTAGAAAAGGCATACCGAGAGTATCCAACAATCGGCTAACCTGTGTCGCATGGTAAGTATCTTACTTACCATGCACTGCTGTGACCATTAGTTGGTCAAGCAGTTGTTTGAGCTCGATGAGTTTTTCTACTGGCATCTCAGTTTGCTTTAGCATTTGAGAGGGAATGCAAGCACATAAACTTTCTAAGTTTTTACCTTGCTCAGTCAGATGCACATAACATTGCCTTTCATCTTCACTGTCCCTTTGACGTGTCACTAATCCGTTTTGCTCTAACCTTTTTAACAAAGGGGTTAACGTATTGCTCTTGAGCTGCGCGCGCTCCCCAATGTCTTTGACTAACATGCTATCTTTTTGCCATAGGATCAGCAGTACAATGTACTGTGGGTAGGTTAAGTTATGCTGTTTCAGCATGGGCTGATATAAGCGTGTAATGTGTCTTGAAGCTGCATATAAGCTAAAGCAAAGCTGATTGTCTAAGTTCAATTCAGGGTGCTTGTCGCTCATGAAGTGTGTCCAAGCGCATTGATGATATCTGCTTTGATTTTTTCAGGCTTCGTGGTGGGCGCATAACGTTTAAGAGGTTGCCCATCTTTGCCAATTAAAAACTTGGTAAAGTTCCACTTGATGTTGTTGGTTAATATCCCAGGCAGTGCTGATTTGAGATATTGATAAAGCGGATGTGCCTGAGCGCCATTGACTTCAATTTTTTCCATCATGGTAAAGTCGACGCCGTAATTGATTAAGCAGCCTTGTTGGATCTCTGACGCACTGCCAGGTTCTTGTTTACCAAATTGATTACATGGGAAACCAATGATTTCAAGCCCTTCACCGTGAAGTTCTTTATGAAGTTGTTGAAGCCCTTCGTATTGCGGTGTCAAACCACATTGACTCGCTGTATTCACGACAAGTACAACTTTCCCTTTTAAATTTGAAAAGTCATAGGCTTGGCCCTGTAGGGTATTGGCAGTAAATTCGTAAAGCATTTATATCTCCAGTGATTTAATCGTGCACGATTTAAATGTTAGGCGATACACACGGTGATCGCAATAGAAAAGATCATTTTATGTGTGCAAGTAAAAAGTCGATCAGGAGTCGAACACGCAATGGCATTAAGTCTTTTCGGGGATAAACCAGCCAACTGGCATTATCGTTGACCTGATGCTCTTCAAGTAATGAAACAAGCTCGCCACTTGCTAGACTTTGCTCGGCAATGTCTTCCGCTAGGTGGGCGATCCCAAGACCTGAACGACAAGCATGCAGGATCGCTTGTGGGTTGTTACTTCGCCAATTACCAGAGACTTTGATCTCATCGATGCCTTCATCGCCAAGGAATCGCCAGCGATTGGAAATCGCAATCAGGCAATTATGCTGGGACAAGTCTTGTGGAGATCTTAAAGGAGGCGCTTTTGCCAAATAGTCAGGGCTTGCTAATAGTTTCATGTAGCGTGTACTGAGCTTACGGGCGATGAGTCTAGAGTCTTGCAGGCGCCCAAAGCGAATTGCTAAATCAAAGCCGTCCTCGACTAAATCGACATTGCGTGCATTGAAATCAAGGTGCACGTTGACCTCAGGATAAAGTTGGCAAAACTTAACAATGACAGGGGCAACTCGGTTTGCAACGAAATCGCCTGCACCAGTGATTCTGATCGGCCCTTTTGGGATGTGCTGGACGCCTTGCAACTCATTGTTGGCATCTATTAATGCGTGCTGAATGTCTTTCAATTTGGCAGCATAGGCAAGTCCTTCTTCAGTCAGTTTTATACTGCGAGTTGTACGCTGCAGTAATACCGTGCCCAATCTGGACTCTAACTGCTGTATTTGGCGACTCACATGGGAGGTGGAAACATCCAAAGCATTGGCTGCTTTGCTAAAACTACCATGCTCCACAACTGCTAAAAAAATATCTAACCCTTGCCACATATCATGTATCACCTGTGCAAATATGAGGGTGAATCATACTTCATTATTGCATGTGTGCAAAAGTGAATTGTCTTTTGAATAATGATCTTCGTTATGCATACCATTAAACTGTCTCGCAATTAAATAACATACCGTCATTGCAGGAGCAGTTATGCTTAACTTTAATTTTTACAACCCGACTGAGATCTTTTTTGGTGAAGGACAGGTAGCTGAAATAACCAAGGCTATCCCGAGTGAAGCAAAAGTATTGGTGGTTTATGGTGGGGGCAGTATCCATAAAAATGGTATTTATGAGCAAGTCAGTGCCGCTTTAAGCGAATTTAACTGGGGTGAGTTTGCTGGTATCGAGCCTAACCCGACTTATCAAACTTGCATGCAAGCTGTTGAAAAAATTAAGGCTGAAGAGTTTAACTATATTCTTGCTGTAGGTGGCGGTTCAGTGATTGATGGCAGTAAATTCATTGCTGCGGCTGCCAATTTTGAAGGCGAGCCATGGGATATCCTGAGCAAAGGCGCGGAAGTCAAATCTGCATTGCCAATTGGTGTGGTATTAACGCTACCTGCAACGGGATCAGAATCAAACAGCTTTAGCGTAGTGTCAAATAGCGAAACACATGACAAACTGCCGTTTGCTTCAATCCTTGTCCAACCTAAATTTGCAGTACTTGATCCAAAAGTGATGGAAACGCTCCCAACGAGACAATTAACCAATGGCGTTGTGGATGCATTTGTTCACACCATGGAGCAATACCTGACATATCCTGTTGATGCGAAGGTACAAGATCGATTCGCTGAGGGCCTATTGATGACATTGATGGAAGAGGGGCCAAAGCTGCTGTCAGATGACGTGGATTATAAAGTACGCGCCAATGTGATGTGGTCGGCAACCATGGCGCTTAATGGTCTCATTGGTGCGGGCGTACCACAGGATTGGGCAACGCACATGATTGGCCATGAGATCACGGCGGTTTACGGTTTAGATCATGCCCAGACGCTCGCAGTTATTTTACCAAGAATGATGTCAGAGCAAACAGAGCACAAACGAGAGAAACTACTGCAATATGCAGAGCGTGTTTTAGGACTGGATACCTCAGATGAAGCGCAAGCAATCGCATCGGCAATTGAATTGACAGAGCAGTTTTTCCACCGCGTTGATATGAAAACACGGTTAAGTGATTATGGCATAGGCGAAGAGGCGGTAGATAAGATCACGGCTCAATTGGAGCGTCATGGTATGACAGCACTGGGTGAACAACAGGCTGTTACACTGGATAAAAGCCGTCAGATCATTGCTGCGAGCTTATAAGCTATTAGCTGAGTTGGGCGTCAGATCGGCGCCCTTATTCATAATGATAATTTTTATTCTCTTACCTTTTGTCCTGCCGCAAAATTTCTACGTTTTATAACGCAAAACCATCGTTTTTGTTTATACCCTCAGGTACTCTTTACAATCACACAAAAATAATAGGGGCAATTATGATCAAAGTGTGGGACGGATTTATTCGAGGGTTTCACTGGCTACTCGCTATTGGCATTGCTGTTTTATATGTATCGGGAGACGAAGGCTGGCTTGATCTGCACTTTGTGACTGGATATGTGTTATTAGCATTGATGATCACGCGAGTTGCATGGGGTGTATTTGGTAGCGATACCGCCAAACTAAAAGCATTATTTCATCATCCAAAAGCGGTGGTTAAAGCACTTAAAAGTAAACGCGCGCACATTGGGCATAACCCTGCGGGCAGCATGATGGTGCTGTTTTTCTTTGTGGTTATTTTTGTCCAACTGATATCCGGATTAATGACCACGGATGACATTTTGATGGATGGGCCGCTAGTGAGCTATGTAAGTTACGATTGGGTAGAGCTTGCGGGTAGCATTCACAAGACCAATATTGATATTTTATTGGTTGGCATCGGTATGCATATCATTGCCATTTTACTGTACCGCATTAAAGGTATTAATCTGCTGAGAACTTTGCTGACAGGAAAAATGGCGTCATCAGATAAGGCCCCTGCCATTAAAAATGGTTTATGGGCATATGTTTTATTTATTTTAGCCGTGAGTGGTATTTTGTTTTTATGGGGAGGAGAGCCTCTCAGTGCGCTGTTGTAGTTTTAGCATTGTTCTTCGTCTTGCAGTGACATGCTTTTGTTATGTTCGTTTTGTTAATGTATTCAGATGCACACATAAAAAATGCAGGCGACATCAAAAGTTACAACATTTAGCATAGAGATATGACCTCTCTATGCTTATTTTCTGCTAATATAGCGCGATTTTCATGCAAGAAAGAAGTTAACTATGCTTACACCCTATTACCAACAAGAAACCAATAAACTCGTGATCAACCGTGAACAAGGCAGTCAATTTGCAAAGCAGGTGGCTGATGACTTCAACCCTTTGCACGATATTGATGCAAAGAAATTCTGTGTTCCTGGTGACTTACTGTTTTCATTGGTCCTTGATAAGTATGGTGTGAGTGAAAATATGCACTTTACCTTTGCAGGTATGGTTGACGAAACATCAGTGTTAGAGTTTCCTGAAGGCCGTGACGAGTTTGATATTGTTTCAAATGAAAAAACTATGTTGTCTGTGAAGCGCTCAGGCCAAAACAAGCAGTGTACTCAACTTGTAGAGAGCCTAATTAAAAACTATGTCGCCTTCTCTGGCAAAGCCTTCCCACATGTGATCATTCCACTAATGGGTCAGCAAGAGGTGATGATCAATCCGGCGCGCCCTATGGTGATCTATGAGTCAATGTCTATTCATTTGGATACATTAGACATTGAAGAGGTAACACTGGAAGCTGCAACGCCAGAGTTTAGTTATGAAGGTAAACGCGGCAAGATCATTCTGCGCTTTGAACTATTAAGTCATGGTGAAAAAGTTGGCTTTGGTGAAAAGCACATGCTGGTATCTGGCATTAAAGAATACTGCCAGCAGGCAATCGATGATTTGATTGCCTATTACAATGAGCGAAAAGTCACATTAAAGTAAGTAAAAAGCCAGCTATTAGCTGGCTTTTTCGTTATTAAAGCAACACTTTTTAATTAAATCTAAAATCACATTCTGGCTTGGTGTGATTTTATCCATATCTAAGTGCTCGTCCGGCTGGTGGGCTTGATTTATTGAGCCTGGACCCATGACAATGGTTTCACAACCTAACTGCTGTAAAAAGGGCGCTTCTGTGCAGTAATTCACGGCAATGGCTTTTTGTTTTGAGAGTTTTTCAGCTAACTTCACGAGCCCTGAGTCTGTTCGGCCACTAAATGCAGGTATTGGGTCGTGAAGCGCAATGACATCGACACAGCCGGGAAATTGCTCGTTGATCGGCTGAATGGCATTTAAGAGCATCTGTTCAAGTTCAGTGATACTCAAACCTGGCAGTGGCCGAATATCAATATGCAGCTCGCAGCATCCGCAAATGCGATTGGCATTGTCGCCACCATGAATATGACCTAGGTTCAAAGTTGGGTGCGGTACAGCGAAGTGCTCAATTGAATATTTATTCTTTAATTCTTCTTTTAAATGTAACAACCTTGAGATCACTTGTTGCATCACTTCGATGGCATTGAGGCCTCTGTCTGGATCAGAACTATGTCCTGAGCGTCCTGTGACACGGATAGCGCTACTCATATGACCTTTGTGTGTAAACACGGGCACCATGTCTGTAGGTTCACCAATGACACAGTATTTCGGTTTGAGGGAAGTGTGCTGGGCGACTTGTTGCGCGCCTGCCATGGTGGTTTCCTCATCCGCTGTGGCGAGGATCATTAAAGGTGCATTCTGGTATTTGCGATCAAGCTGCGATATTGCGGTGATCACAAATGCAAAAAAGCCCTTCATATCAATGCTACCAAGTCCAAATAACTTATTGTCTTTTTCAGTTAATTCAAAGGGGTTTGAATTCCAACGAGCGTCGTCAAAAGGCACAGTATCTGTGTGGCCTGCGAGCATTAACCCTCCATGACTTTCACTACTATTAAGCGGCTCTCTTCGGGCTAATAAATTATATTTACCGGGCGCATGTGTGAGCTCGGTGATCTCCACCTCAAACTCGAGATCGCGACACCAGTTAGCGAGCACATCGATAACGGCTTTGTTGCTCAGATCTAACGACTCATCAATAGCGCTGATTGATGGCTTCGCAATGAGCGTTTTATACATGTCGAGAAAATCTGGTACTGACATAATACTCCAAAATATTTATTCAAAGATGTTGCATAAAAATTTATATGTGTTTAGTATGAATATCAATTCATTTTTAAAGAATAATTATTTTAGGGGTGGCGATGCGAAGAACATGACATCTATAGCAAGTGTGACTCCCCAATCAACGAACTAAAGAAGAGTTATCGATGTTAAATGTTTCTATTATCGGCGCCAGTGGATATAGTGGTGCAGAATTAGCCAAATTACTAGCAAATCATCCTGAATTTAATTTGATCAGCTGCTTTGTGTCTGAGCAAAGCTTAGACAAAGGTAAGTTGCTGAGCGCGTTATATCCAGAACATAGCGGTTTACTGGATATCGAATTATCTCCACTTACAGAGCAAGCATTCGCACAAATTGCTGCGCAGTCGGATTACGTTTGCCTCTGCACTGACCATAAAGTAAGTGTATCTCTAGCGCCTAAATTTCTTGAGTTAGGGTTAAAAGTTTTTGACTTGTCGGGAGGCTTTCGCCTAGCTGATGCCTCTCAATACCAAACATTTTATGGATTTGAACATCCACATCAAGCTCTGCTAGATGAAGCTCAATATGGCTTGGCCGAGTGGTACTCTGCTGCAATTAAAGATGCACAGTTGGTTGCTGTTGCAGGGTGTTATCCAACCGCAGCGTTAAATGCATTAAAACCACTTAAAAATGCCGGGTTACTCACTGACTCGCCCATTATTATTAATGCGGTTTCCGGTGTTACAGGCGCGGGTAGAAAAGCATCTTTGGCTACACAGTTTTGTGAAGTGTCTTTATCTCCTTATGGTTTATTTAACCATCGTCATGGTCCTGAAATTACTCAGTATTTGGATCACCCAGTTCTATTTACACCACATTTAGGCAATTTTGCACGTGGGATCTTGGAAACTATCTATGTGCAGTTAAAAGAAGGCGTGGCACCTCATGAGGTTGAAGCTGCCTATCAATGCCTTGCGGATGAACCGCTTATTCGTCTCAAAGGCGAAAACATGCCATCGATTAAAGGAGCGGCAAATACCCCGTTTGTAGATATAGGCTGGCAACAACAAGATCAGCAGTTAATCGTGGTTGTCGCAATTGATAATTTACTGAAAGGCGCAGCGGGTCAAGCACTTCAATGTATGAATATTGTCAGTGAGTTTTCACCTACTTTGGGGTTAAAAGGATGAATCAAGTAGCAAAAAAAACTTGGGTGATCAAAGTAGGTGGGGCTGTATTGAATACCGAGCAAGCTGCACTTTCGCTATTTCAGGTTTTACACGATCTGAGTAAAGATCAAGACAAGCAGTTTGTACTCGTACACGGAGGTGGCGCACTGGTTGATCGCTGGCTAGAAGATGCAGGCTTCGCAACAGCTAAACATCAAGGCTTGCGGATAAGCCCTAAAGAGCAATTACCCTATATAGTCGGCGCTTTGGCGGGGTGCGCTAATAAACAGCTTATGTCACAAGCTATTGTTGCGGGACTAAAGCCTGTTGGCACTTGCTTGTATGAAGCGGGGTTTCTAGCTAAGCAAAAACTCAAGGCGCTCGGACAGGTAGGTACTTGTGTCGCAGAGGAAGAACTTGGGCTTTTAGATAACTTATTAGCGCTTGGACGTATTCCTTTAGTGAGTTCTGTTGGAATAGATCAAGATGGCGGTTTGTATAACATCAATGCTGATGAGGCAGCAGCCGCAATAGCACAAAACATTGGCGCTGAATTGGTGTTTATGACCGATGTGGAAGCGGTGTTAGATGCTCAAAAACAGCCTCTGCATTCGTTAGATGCAGCGCAAATCGATAAGTTAATACAACAGAAGGTGATTGTGGGCGGGATGGAGGTCAAAGTTAAGACCAGTCTTCACGCTGCCCAACATTTACGACGTGGTGTGTATATCTCAAGTTGGCAAAAGCCAGAAAATTTAATTGCCTTATTAAAAGGCGACCATGTCGGAACAAAAATTTTACCTTAGGATATAACATGACGCAGTCATTCATTACGGGCCTAGAGCTCGACCAAGCAGCACTATTAAAGCTATTCAATCTTGCGCACCAGATCAAAGCGCAGCCACAGGATTTTGCTCAGGCTTTGGCTGGGCAATCTATAGTTACTTTATTTGAAAAACCAAGCTTACGGACTCGTTTATCATTTGATATTGGGATCAATAAACTCGGTGGCCATGCTGTCTATTTAGATCAGCAAAATGGTGCAATGGGTAGTCGTGAGTCGGTAAAGGACTTTGCACTGAATATTTCTACTTGGGCTGATGCCATTGTCGCCCGCGTTAACCAACATAGCACGCTATCAACACTTGCAGAATTTGCCAATGTCCCCGTAGTGAATAGCTTATGTGATCTGTATCACCCGTGTCAGGCTCTGGCTGATTTTATGACATTACAAGAAGTGTATGGTGATGTGAGCGGCTTGAAGCTGGCATATTTGGGTGAGGGGAATAACGTGACTCATTCACTCATGTTGTTGGCTGCGAGTTTAGGCACTGATTTTGTTGCAGTATGCCCTAAAGGTCATTCACCCGATGCGCAAATCGTTAAGCAAGCAGAGCAGATGGCTGCCGTAAATGGTGCCAGTATTTTGATCAGTGACCGTGTAGAAGCGGCAGCTGGGGCAAATGTGCTGTATACAGACACTTGGGTGTCAATGGGTTCGAATGTTTCATTAGAGCAAGCAAAAGATACATTCATGCCATATCAAATTAATACTCAGCTGTTAGAACAGACTGGGGCACAAACTGTATTGCATTGCCAGCCTGCGCATAGAGAGTATGAAATTACGTCTGCCGTAATGGATGGCGACAATTCAAAAATTATTCAACAAGCTGAGAACCGGATGCATGCCCAGAATGCGCTACTGGTCACTTTGTTAAGCAAGCAATTTTAAAAGGGTTAATAAAAGATGAGTGAAGTAAAGAAGGTAGTTTTGGCGTATTCTGGCGGATTAGACACGTCTGCCATCGTACCGTGGTTAAAAGAAAACTACGGGTGTGAAGTAGTCGCCTTCGTTGCAGATGTTGGTCAAGGTGAAGAAGAGCTCGCTGGTGTAGAAGAAAAAGCCATTGCTTCAGGTGCCAGCGAATGCCATGTCGTTGACTTAAAAGAAGAGTTGGTAAGTGACTATATTTACCCAACTTTGCAAACCGGTGCTATTTATGAAGGTACTTATTTACTTGGGACATCGATGGCGCGTCCTATCATTGCCAAAGCTCAGGTGGAAGTAGCCCGTAAAGTAGGGGCCGATGCGTTATCTCATGGGTGCACGGGAAAAGGTAATGATCAGGTTCGTTTTGAGTCTTGTTTTGCTGCGTTAGCACCTGATCTCAAAGTGATTGCACCTTGGCGAGAGTGGACGTTATCTAGTCGAGAGTCGTTGTTGGATTACCTAGCACAAAGAGATATTCCGTGTGCCGCTTCAGCAACAAAAATATATAGCCGCGATGCCAATATTTGGCATATTTCTCACGAGGGGGGAGAGCTTGAAAATCCCTGGAATCAGCCAAGCAGTCAAGTGTGGACTTGGACCTCATCACCTGAGCAAGCGCCCGATAAACCTGAATTTGTTTCTGTTTTAGTGGAGCAAGGTCAAGTCGTTGCTGTCAATGGTGAACGATATAGTCCATACCAATGCTTAGTGACGCTCAATGATATTGCAGCCAAACATGGTGTTGGCCGTGTTGATATCGTGGAAAACCGTCTTGTCGGGATGAAGTCTCGTGGCTGTTATGAAACACCAGGTGGTACTGTGATCATGGCTGCGCTGCAAGCGATTGATGAGTTGGTACTAGATAAATCAAGCCGCAAATGGAAAGAAACGTATGCCAGCGAGTTTTCACATTTGGTTTATGATGGCCGTTGGTTTACACCACTCAAAGACTCTATTTTGGCAGCGGCACAGGCATTAGCAGACTGCGCAACGGGTGAAGTGGTGCTAAAGCTATATAAAGGACAAGTCGTTGCCGTTCAAAAGCAATCCGTGAATAGCCTATATAGTGAAGACTTTGCCACATTTGGTGAAGATGATGTGTATGACCAATCGCACGCAGAAGGGTTTATTCGTTTGTTCTCGCTTTCAAGTCGAATTGCGGCGTTGAATAAGCAAAAACAGTCCTAGTTGGTAAAGGAGTTATACGTTATGGCACTATGGGGCGGGCGATTTTCTTCAGGCCCAGATCAAGCTTTTAAGCAATTTAATGATTCATTACCTTTTGACTATCAGTTGGTTGAGCAAGATATTGTCGGTTCAATTGCATGGGCTGGTGCACTTGAGCAAGTCGGAGTTTTGACAAAAGAAGAGCGTGGGCAGCTTGTCGCTGCTCTAAACTCACTGTTAGAGGAGTCAGTGCAAGATAGGGCGTCGATTGCAAGCAGTGGTTATGAAGATATTCACTCCTATGTTGAGGCGAAGCTGATAGAAAAAGTTGGGGACTTAGGCAAAAAGCTACATACGGGCCGCAGTCGCAATGATCAGGTTGCTACGGACTTTCGCTTGTGGTCACGTCAAACCGCTGAGCAAATTGTCACGGCAATTAAGTCATTACAATGTGCGCTTGTGCAATTGGCTGAGCGAGAGTTAGAGACTATTTTACCTGGTTATACCCATTTGCAGCGTGCACAACCTGTGCTGTTTAGCCATTGGTGCATGGCGTATGTAGAGATGTTAACCAGAGATGTTTCACGTTTGAGTGATGCCATTGAACGTCTCAATGAATGTCCGTTGGGATCAGGCGCATTGGCGGGTACGGCTTACGCCATTGATAGAGAACACTTAGCGACACAGTTAGGGTTTAAAAATGCGACGCGTAATAGTTTAGATGCCGTCTCAGATAGAGACTTTGTGGTAGAGCTACTAAGCTGTGCGTCTATTTCAATGATGCACCTCTCGCGTCTTGCTGAAGATATGATCTTTTATAATAGTGGTGAGTCAGGCTTTATTGAATTGGCAGATAACGTGACGTCTGGATCATCCTTAATGCCGCAGAAGAAAAATCCAGATGCGCTGGAGTTAATTCGAGGTAAAACAGGACGTGTTTTTGGCGCATTTAGTGCCATGATGATGACACTCAAAGCACTACCTTTGGCCTATAACAAAGATATGCAAGAAGATAAAGAAGGCCTTTTTGATGCCCTACCAACGTGGATCGCATGTATTCATATGGCGGAATCTTGTATTAAAGGGGTAAAAGTGAATGCTGAAGCGACCCTAAAGGCTGCGCAAGGCGGGCACGCTAATGCAACTGAACTTGCAGATTATCTTGTCGCTAAAGGTGTTCCTTTTAGAGAAGGGCATCACATAGTTGGGCAATTGGTGCAAATCGCCATTGAGCAGGGCAAGAATTTAGAAGCTCTCGCTTTGGATGAATTTAAACTTGTATGTCCAAAAATTGACAGTGATGTCTATCCGCGGTTAGAAATTGCCGCTTGTATTGCCGCAAGGCAAGCATTGGGTGGCACTTCTTTGCCGCAAGTGACGGCTGCAATTAATCACTTTAAAGGCGCCATCGAAGATTAAGTATCTTTATCCTCAATTAAGAGAGGTATTTTTTATACCTCTCTTAAAAAAATTGTGTTTACATGATTTTTTCACTGTTGCGTACGTTAACCTTTTTTGTCCCTTTTATGTGCTTTATTTCCCGTACTACTAAGCTGCATGTTCATTTCTTTCATATCTCTTTAATCTTAAGTAATTACACAAGGTTATGATTTAATTGATATTTATATTCTATTTTTTGAGCGTACGTATGTGAGTTCTTTAGAGGATGTTTTGTTAATAAAATAGAGTGTTGCAAATTTCATTGTTATTCATGGGGTTATAATTTCATTAAAGGGGATAATTTAATTGTTCATATAAAAAACAATAGTTTATTTATTGTGCATTTTGGTTTGTCGTAAATTTTTTGTTTTATTTTTGTTTTTAATTGGCCTGCTTGTTGCTTATATATGGGTTCTAGAGTTTTAGCTTTTCATTTTGTTGTGATAGCTGAAATGAATAAATTCATATAGAGGGAAAGCAATGTTTAACTTAACTATCGAAAATTTCGACTCACCTGAAAATGCTGGAAAAACAAAGATAAAGTCTGGTAATGTGATTACATCTCTCGAAAGCTTGAAGGTGATATCTGGCGGGCGTGGTAGTGGTAATTATCCTAAAAAGCGCTTTTCATATACTCAACGTAGATAATGGCATTTGATTATTTCGGATTAAGTATCGGAGCCCTTGTGATTTGGGGCTTTTTTATGGCCAGTTTACTCCATGTGTCTTTTTACATATTGGCCGTAAATAAAAATGTGCAGGCTTTAGCCTGCGCAACTATTTTGGCAGTGTCATATAGTTTTAGTGATCTCACAATGCCTGTTAACTTTGAGGCTATTGATTTCGGAGTCTTGCTCGCCTATGACTTATTGACATTGATTGCTCTAGTTTGGGCTAGGCGCTTTCTATTTAAGAAGGCTTCTGCAGCGCCATGTTATGTATACTGCTGTATAGGCCTTACGATTAATGCATTATTATTTTTAGCAATGTTTACCGATTCATACTTGCTAGGTAACTTAGAGCCTTGGGCATTATGGTATTTCTACTCATCTGCAGTGAACATTGTCGATTTAATTATGGTGAGTGTTGTGATCCTTAATCGAGACTTTTTAGGTTTGCATTTAATGACTCGCAAGCTCTTAAAAGACCCAGTCTCAGCTAAGGTTTAGGCTGTTATTAGTGTGGGACTAATAACAGCACGAGTTACGTTAGTATTGGTATTCCCAGCTTAAGCCTAATGATTGATGAGTATCATCTTGCAGGTCCGTTTCATCTTTCCAGATTGTGAAATTGGTTTTTAATAAACCAGCCCAAAGTGCTTGCTGATAACCTACTTCAATTAACGTGCGATCCATTTGCATTGACTCAAACTCAGTAAGTTTTAGCTTTGCATAACCCCCAGTTCCCTCAATTTGGAAATAATCTGCAGCTACAGTAATGCTCTTAGCTTGTGGGCCTATACCCGCGCCAAGCCATAAGTCATATTCCTTGTAGTCAGAGCCTTTTCCTGCTTGCTGGAAGTTACATTGAAAGCTAGCGGACTCTGCCAAGCAGTCTGTTGTTGTATCACTATATTCAATAAAGCCTTTAACTCTGTAGTCTTCATTGGACCAATAGGTTTCTATACCTGCTGTAAATAGCGCTTCATCAGGCATAATACCTGTATCATTATCACCACTATATTCAGCATAAATTGCAACAGGCAGTTGGTTAAAAATAGAGGAGTATTTAAAGTCGATACTGGTTATGCGACGTTTATCTATTTCGGTGGTGGTGTCGAGTTGGGTGAAGATGAAATCGCTTCCCGTTGTCGCGAAACCAAGCTCTAACCCTTGGATTGGGGTTGCTGAAAAACGCGCTCCCCAAAAGTCACCTTCTTTGTTACGAGGTTTTTGTTTTGCGGCAATAGCAGTGATTTGCCATGGCCCAATAAAAGATAAAAACTGTGGACCATTGTAGTTTGTATTTGCGCGACTCAATCGCACAGCTTTCATCGGTGTGGCGTTATTTGAAAGAAGTAAGGCAGTCTCATTACCTGGCCCCCACCAATAATCTAGCCTCTCAGCACTGAGTGACCAATCTCCCAACAGTATTGCGAGGTGACTACCATGATGATTAACATATTTTCCATCTGCAGCGTCGTCAGCATAGTTAACTTGAACGCGAGCACTGACATTAGCGCCTGTGATCTGTCCAAAAGTTGTTACTCCAGACTTTTCTCTTGGGTTTTCTCCCATCCCCGAGCTCGTTTCTGGATGTTCTCTAAAGTGAGTTTTGATACCAGAAGTCCTTGTACGTTTTGCATACTGCAAAGCATGGCGCAGGTGACTGACTGCAAAAGCGGTTTCATTATTTAACTGAGAAGACTTTATTTGCTTTAGGTCAGATGTAATGCCTTGCCATAATAATGGATATTGGTTTACGGGACGATTGATTAACCCGTGGCTGACTAATAGGTCAATAGAGTGCTTCAGTGTGTTATCTTCTGCGGATATCCAAGGTGATGCATCGCTGTGAAAAGACATGGCGCAAAGACTGATTGCACACAGTTGTTTTAACTTCATTTATGTAACTTCTCCAATAGAGCCTTTGCAACAATCGGATCGACAAATTCACTGACATCACCATGATGAAGTGCGACTTCTTTCACTAAGGTTGAAGAAATGAAAGAGTTCTTTTCTGAAGGCGTTAGGAACACACTTTCTAACTCTGGGTAAAGTCTACGGTTCATATTGGCAAGTTGAAATTCATAGTCGAAGTCAGAAACCGCCCTAATGCCTCTAATTAAAACATTGGCCCCTTGTGCTTTGGCTAAATCAACCAATAGCCCTGAAAAACCAATGACTTTGACATTAGGAATGTCGGTGAGAATTTGCTCAGCCAATTCGACACGCTCCTCTAGCGTAAAACATGGTTTTTTAGTTGGATTATGAGCAATAGCAAGCACAACCGTATCGAACATTTTGGCAGCGCGTTTAATGAGGTCTGAATGGCCGTTAGTCAAAGGGTCAAATGTACCTGGATATAGGGCGATAACTTTCATGGGATTGTTGCAACACAAAAAATTTTTGCTATGTTAGCAAGCTTCTGATGCAAATTCACTGGTCTGCTTTCAAATTTGCTCATTTAACCTTGTATATGTTTAGTGCTATTTTCAATTAACCAAGTGGCCGTAAGCCATTACTTCAATTAAGCGTGTAAAGAGAGTTGGATATGAATACCAAGGAAAAAATAATTCGTACGAGTATTGCCTTGTTTAATCTTCATGGCGAGCGAGCGATCACTACGAATCACATAGCATCAAATATGGGGATAAGCCCAGGAAATTTGTATTATCATTTCAAAAATAAAGAAGACATCATTAGGCATATTTTTTCTCTCTACAGTGAACATTTGAGCACGCATTTCAAGCCCTTGAGTATTGAGCATGAGCCACTTGAGCAGCTAACTCAGTATTTGGACTCACTGTTTGAATTGATGTGGCGATATCATTTCTTTTACGACAACCTTACTGATATTTTGGCGCGTGATAAAAGCTTAAAAAAGGACTACATTGAATTTCAGTCTCAATTATTCGAACAGGTAAAAGCTGTGGTTATTGGTCTGCGCAGTGCTGGCGTGATTGATATTGAAGATTATGATGTCGATGAGCTTGCGCATATGCTTAAAATGGTTGTGAGTTTCTGGACGCCTTATGTTAAAGCTAGAAGATTAACAGGGGTGTTAGAGCAAAAAGATATTTACAATGGTATCGTCAAGGTATTGATGTTATTTAAGCCTTATGCGACTCAAATGAGCAGTGAAAAAATCGCACAGTTGCGTGATTATTATCAAGAACAAGCAGATACTAGCCTACCGAGTATTGCCTAACCTTCTATCTATCAAGCTGCCAGTTATGGCTGGCGGCTGGTCTTATTATTTATTCAAGTTGCCAATCACCCTGATTATTTCCTAGTCTTTAATAAGTTTGCTATAATCCCGCGCCTTAAAATGATTCAACGTCTTATGCGTTTATAGTTTCACACCAGCGAGTAACTTCATATGCTTAAATTTATCGTCAAGCTGCATCCTGAGATCGTCATCAAAAGTAAATCAGTGCGCAAGCGTTTTACTAAAATCTTAGAAAAAAACATCAAGCTTTTGCTAGGTCGAGTTGATGAAAAGATTTTTGTGAAAAACAATTGGGATAACATTACGGTTGTCAGTCAGCTTAGCGATGATAAAACACGATTAGCGCTAATTGATGGCCTTAAACGTGTGCCTGGTGTGACGTTATTTTTAGAAGTACAAGAAGTTAGTTTTGAAACTCTGGATGACATATATCAACATACCTTGCCGTTGGTGCGTGAACAAATTGAAAATAAGACGTTTTGTGTGCGAGTGAAACGCCAAGGCAAGCATGATTTTACTTCAAGTGATGTAGAGCGTTATGTCGGCGGCGGTTTGAATCAAAACGTTGAAACGGCAAGTGTAAAGTTAACTCGTCCAGAAGAAACTGTAAAAATTGAAATTAAAGATCAGTTTGCCTATATCGTACGTACACAATACCGTGGATTAGGAGGCTTCCCTTTACCCACGCAAGAAGACGTACTGTCTCTAATGTCAGGTGGGTTCGATTCAGGTGTTGCCAGTTATCAAATGATCAGAAAAGGGGCGCGCACTCACTTTTTATTCTTTAACCTAGGCGGTGCAGCGCACGAAATCGGCGTAAAGCAAGTGAGTCATTACCTGTGGAAGCAATATAGTTCAACGCATAAGGTGAAGTTCATCACTGTCGACTTTGAACCGGTTGTTGCTGAAATACTAGAAAATGTAGAAAACAGCCAAATGGGTGTGATCTTAAAGCGTATGATGATGCGTGCCGGTAGTGCAGTTGCTCAAAAGTTAAGAATTCAAGCGTTAGTAACGGGTGAAAGTATCGGTCAAGTATCGAGTCAAACTCTGGCCAATTTAAGTGTTATCGACCGTGTGACTGAAACTTTGATTTTAAGGCCGCTTATCCAAAACGACAAAGAAGAGATCATCCGCATTGCACGTGAAATTGGTACTTGTGAAATGGCAGAAGCAATGCCTGAGTACTGTGGTGTTATTTCTAAAAAGCCGACAGTTAAAGCGGTACTTGAGAAAATTGAAGCTGAAGAAGCGAATTTCGATTTTGATGTACTGAATACAGTGGTTGATAATGCGGTGATTAAAGATATTCGTGACATTGAGGTGGAAGCGAAAGAGGAAGTCAAAGAAGCTGAAAATGTGAAAGAACTTCCAGAAAATGCCGTCGTTGTTGATATTCGCTCTCCAGAAGAAGAAGATGCAGATCCGCTTGAAATTGAGGGTATTGAAGTTATTCACCTGCCATTTTTCCGTCTAGCGACTAAGTTTGGTGATTTACCTCAAGATAAGGATTATTACCTGTATTGTAGTAAAGGGGTCATGAGCCAGTTACAAGCGCTCATTTTGCATGAAAATGGCTTTACTAAAGTTAAAGTTTATCGCCCATAAATAAGAGCAGGTTTAAGCCTGCTCTTTTTGTTTTATTTGCTGCCAAAGGCGCTCATTTTGAGGGGCCTGGCGGCCATGCTTTTTCGCCACGGTGGAAACAAATCCACAGATTGCATCTATTTCAGAGTGTCTATTCAGTTTGATATCTTGTGCCATGGATGAGGTGTTGTTTGCGGTCAATGTCATAACATGATAGGCACGTGTTAGCTCTTCACTCAGTTGTAATTCAACCCCTTCTAACCTTGCGATTTCACATGTCTCATTAAGTAAGTTCAACACTTTGCGTGCATATTTTGGGGCTCTTAAGGCGCCGTTTTGACATTGGTGTAATGCTGTTAACGGGTTAATGGCAATGTTGACGCATAACTTTTGCCACCGGATCAAATTAATGTCATCAACCACTTCAATCGGGTCAAAATGCTTTGCAAACCATGTTTGATACAGTGTATTCAGTTGTTGTTTCGCGATCTGGTTACACGCCCCAAGCTGCGAGAGGCCAGATCCTTTAAATATGACTGAATTTGGGGTTGGTTTCATGCCACCCATGGAAGTGCTGAAGAAAAAGAGGGCGTGTTTTGGTTCGAGCTGTGTTTGAATACTCTGAATATCATGCATACCATTGTGGCTGAGAATGAGATTTGCATTATCACTTAAGTGGGGTGTTATGTCAGAGACGGCTTGTTCAACTTGGTATGCCTTGACGGGAATAATACAGGTATGAATTTGTTCACTGAGCTGATCTAAAGTAGTCACTTTTATATTAAGGCGAGTTTGCTCTGTACCTTGAACAAACAAAAACGCTTGGTAGGGTAAATTGCGCGTGATAAGCGTGACAGAATGCTCTTTTGCAAGTTTTTCTGCCAGCAATAGTCCAACAGCGCCGCAACCAAGTATGTAGACCTGACTCATGATGTTGCTCGTCTCTGCTTATATTTATCAAACAGCCAGATAGCGATAAAATAGCTCATCGCGCCGCTGATATCTGCAATAAAGTCGCCAAGGGAAGCCTGCCTATATGGCAGCGTAGATTGCATCCATTCTACAGCAGCACCATAGCTAGTGAGTAAAATCATATGAAACCAGATCTTAAATTTAAACGCACGATGCGAAAAAAAAGCCAACGCGAAAAATACCCCAAAATGCACCACCTTATCTAGGTGCTCAACCCTAATAGCATGATTGTTAACTTCTTTTGCAAATAGGTATGTTACGATGATCAAAAATAATAGTAGCAATGCTCGGTATAATTTTCTTGTCACATGCACTCCAACTTCAATGTGATGAAAAATCAGTATAACACCGAATTATTAAAAGTGGCTTAATAGTAAATACTCGAATACTCATGGGTATAGAAGAACATATTCAATGCTCTGGTGAAGTCATGTGTACATGCAAAAAAGTATATCGTATTGCTGTTGAGCATTGTTATAATTGCCCATAAATTTGTTTTGAGGAGAGAGCAATGCCTTCTTTTGATATTGTATCTGAAATAGAAATGACGGAAGCGAAAAACACCGTTGATAATGCTAACCGTGAATTGGAAACGCGTTATGACTTTAGAGGTGTTGAAGCTTCTATTGAGTTGAAAGATGAAGTTATCCAGTTAAAGTCTGAATCTGAACAGCAAGTCATGCAGTTATTTGACATGGTTGTTGGTAAAGCGGCAAAGCGCGGACTGGATGTAGGGTGTTTTGAATTGAAAGACGTTGAGCGCAGTGGCAAAACATTTGCGCGCAAAGTAGCTTTGAAACAAGGCATTGATAAGGATATGGCAAAAAAAGTTGTCAAGCTTATTAAAGACTCTAAATTAAAGGTACAAGCTGCAATCCAAGGTGAAGAAGTACGTGTAACAGGCAAGAAGCGCGATGATTTGCAAGAAGTCATGCAGTTAATTCGTACATCAGATCTGGGCCAACCATTCCAGTTCAAAAATTTCAGAGACTAAGCGGTCTTGAGTACTGGGGTTCCAGATCAATAAATGGCACTGGAACTCTAGACGTCCATTGACAATCCCCCCTTAAATCTCAGACAATACGCGCGGAATTTCGAGGTGCCAAACAACGCTGGTGAACAGCGGGTGTATGGGATAATCGGGAAGTTGGTGCGCAAAATTTGGACTTGGCAATCCCAACGCTGCCCCCGCAACGGTAAAACTATAGTAATGTGGTTGAGCCCGGAGACCGGCCTTGAATTTGACTCATTTGATGAACTTTGTACGGTGGGTACAAAGTAGGGGATCTTCATGTTAAAAATATCTGCGCTAAGTGCTGCTGTATTAGCAGCGGTTTCATTTCACACATCTGCGACTCAAGAAATAGAGCATATTACAGTCACTGCAAATAAATTTGAGCAGCCGATAAAAAATACGCTAGCAAGTGTTTCAATGCTTGAACGGGATCAAATCGATCAATTAAATGTAAGAGATATTCCCTCTTTATTGAATACGTTACCCGGTGTTGACGTGGTGAGAAGTGGTGGATTAGGACAGATTGCGAGTGTTTTTGTTCGTGGCGCATCCATTCAACATACGCTTGTGCTCATTGACGGTGTGCGTGTTAGTGATGCTAATTCTGGCAATGTTTCGTTTACTAACATACCAGTAAACAGCATTGAAAGAATTGAGGTGGTGAGAGGCGCTCGTGCGGCTATTTATGGCTCTGATGCAGTATCTGGTGTGATTAATATTATTACGCGTGAAGCACAGACACATGAAGTCACTCTGACATCAGGCAGTCACAATTATGTTGAAGTGCAAGCTGCTGGTAGACTCAAAGTAGAAAAGTTGAGCTTGGGCTACAACTTCGGCATTGAACAAACTGATGGGTACGATGTCATCGAAAAAGATCCAAGTGCACCTATTGGTAAAGACCATGATCAAGACGGATACGAGAACAAAAACTTTGGATTCAACCTCGCTTATGACTTTGAACAATATGGTGAGTTATCTGCGATTACCCAATTTAGTGAAGGTACTGGTGAGTATGATAATCCGTGGGGTAATGATGAATATGACTTCGAGAATTATACTGCTAAACTCGCTTGGGTTAAGCGCACTGACGCGTTAACGCAAAATGCCGCCTTGAATGTATCGCAAGAAGAAAATGTGCATACAGGTTCCGAAAAAGAAGATATTTATAGCACTGAACGCCGTGAGTTGGAGTACCAAGCACGTTTTAAAGTGTTAGAGACACTTCAGGCTACTGCGGGTATTTCACACCTAAACGAAGATGTTTCAAAATCCACCGCAAAGTTTACAGAGTCACAAAGAGATAACACGGCTATCTTTGCTGGTGCGTTTTACGATGATGAGAAGTTTCTAGCAAATTTATCTGTGCGTTCAGATGACTATGATTTTCATGGTCGTGCCAATACCTATACAACAGGGTTTGGTGTAAAAGCGCATAAGAATGCAACATTTAGAATAAATCATGGCACGTCATTCCGTGCACCAACATTAAGCAACGCGTTTGTAGCTGATAGCCCTTGGTACGCGCCTAATGGCGAGATAAAGCCAGAAGAAGCAGAAAACAATGAAATAGGTTTAACATTAACGTCATCATGGGGTCGTTATGACGTGGCGGTGTTTGAAAACCGAATTACAAACTTGATTTCAAACATTCAAGACCCAGAAACTAAACTGTTTGTGGCGCAAAATATTAACAAAGCGACGATGAAAGGTGTCGAGCTTAGTGCTCAGTTTGAAGCGCTTGGCTTTGAACACTCTGCAAACCTAACTTTACTTGATGCAAAAGATAACTCAACGGGCACGTCGACGGATCTTCCGCGTAGACCTTCTAAAGCATTCAATTACACCTTGACTAAACAATGGGAAAAGTTGAATGTGAATTTGACTATGCTGTATCGCTCAGACAGACCGACTATTGCATTTTATAACTCAAAGTTAAGTGCTTACACTGTGTTTAATTTATCAGCGAACTACGAACTGTTAGATGGCATTGAGCTAAATGCGCGAATGGAAAATCTAACTGATAAAGAGTACTTTACGTCAGGTGCTGGTTTTACAGCTGACGGTAGCAGGCTGCTAGGCTATAAGCCATTAGGGCGTCAGCTGTATGTCGGTGCTAAGATTGAATTTTAATTCGAATGATGAAAGAGCTAGTATTTACTAGCTCTTTTTTTTAATTTAATTCTTTAGAAAATAGCTGTTCAAACTTCGCCACTTTAGGCGCAATCATAATACTGCAATACCCTTGATTGGGATTCTCATCGAAGTAGTTTTGATGATACTGTTCTGCATCATAAAACGTTTCGATTTCACTCAGCTCTGTGACAATAGCATCTTGTAGTTGAGGTTGAAGCTTTGTTATATAAGCTTGAGCCAGCTGCAATTGCTCATCAGAATGATAAAAAATCACGCTGCGATACTGGGTACCAATGTCATTACCCTGACGATTGAGCTGCGTGGGATCGTGCAGTGTAAAAAACATCTCAAGTAGTTTTTCAAATGACACCACATTTGGGTCAAATGCCAACTGTACCACTTCAGCATGGCCGCTAGCACCTGAACAAATTTCTTTATATGTCGGATTGAGCGTACTGCCACCGCTGTAGCCAGATGTTACTTGCGTGACACCTTTTACTCTGCGAAATGCAGCATCGATACACCAAAAGCACCCACCACCAAACGTGGCCAGTTGTGATTGACTCATTATTCAATTCCTTCGTTTTGCTCACGATGAGGATACGTTTGTTGCTGCTTGTTGAGCTCAACAGCAGTATGCTCAGGTGAGCGGGTTCGCTTAGCAAGTATGCCATAGGCTGTTGGAATAACAAACAAGGTAAGAATAGTTGCTAGACTGACACCTGCAAATACTACAACGCCAATCACCATTCTGCTTTCCGCACCTGGACCTGTTGCCAATACTAGGGGAATGGCACTCATTACCGTAGTCAATGAAGTCATGATGATTGGGCGTAAACGCTGCGTTGCGGCGCTAATAATCGCTTGCTCAAACGCCACGCCTTTATCCCGTAATTGGTTGGCAAATTCCACGATCAAAATACCATTTTTAGCACTGAGGCCTATCAACATGACGATGCCAATTTGGCTGTAAATGTTGATTGAACTGTCACTAAAGTATAAGCCCAGCATCGCTCCAATTAAACCAAGCGGCACGGTTAGCATGATCACAAATGGGTGCACAAAGCTTTCAAATTGCGCAGCCAAGACTAAGAAGGTGACGGTTAAAGCAAGAATAAAGACATATGTCATTGCTGATGCGCCCTCATAAAAGAGCTGTGACTCGCCTTTATAATCTATTGCGCCATCGGTGTGATTTTCCTCGCTGGCCACGGTATTCAGAAAATCCAGTGCTTGCTCTAGCGTATAGCCCTCAGCCAAATTAGCCGAAATAGTGATTGCTCGCATGCGGTTGTAGCGATTTAATCGGGCGGCTGTCGCTTCTTCTTTGATCGTAATAAGGCTGTCTAACGGAATAAGTTGCCCCGTACGAGAGGTGACATACACATTATTGATATCTGTGGGAGCAGCGAAATCAGCCTTGGTGCCTTTGAGGATAACATCATACTCTTCGCCTCTGTCGATAAAAGTGGTGACTCGACGCTGGCCCAACATGGTTTCTAATGTACGGCCGATGTCGCTGGTCGACACACCTAAATCAGCAGCTTTAAGTTTGTCTATGCTGATTAAAAACTGAGGGAACGTTTCTTTATAATCATGATCGAGTCTGATTAATCCTGGATTACTGCGAGCACGTTCAAAAATACGGTCGCGCCAAGCTGCGAGCTCTTGATAATCATTACCTTGTAATACAAATTCAATGGGTCGAGATGAACCTCCACCACCAATGCCTCTGCGCATGATGGCAAATGCTCTTACGTCAGTCACCTGTTGCATTTTACCGCTGATCTCAGACATGACTTGCCAAGTAGAGCGCTTTCGTTCATCCCAGTCTGGCATGCCAACAATGGCAACACCACCCATACTCCCCCAACCAGGAACACGGATCAGTACGCGGCTGAGTTCATTATTTTCAACATATGGCATTAGATGCTGCTCAATTTGTGCCATATTTGCCGCGTTATTCTCATAACTAGCACCCTCAGGGCCACTCATCATAAGGAAGAAGGTACCACGATCTTCTTTGGGCGTGAGCTCCGATGGGATCTGTTTAAACAGGCCATAACTGGCAGCCAGCGACAGGATGAGCACGAGGATTAAACCATAGCGGCTGTTTACGTTGCGTCTTAATACGTTTTGATAGCGCAGCTCTAACTGACCAAATTGATGATTCATCCACTTCGAAAAACGCCCCTCTTGCTCTTGTTTGAGCACTTTAGAGCACAGAGCTGGTGACAAGGTCAGTGCGGTGATACTTGAGAAAATAACGGCAGCACTAACCGCAAGGGCAAACTCCGTAAATAGCGCACCGATGCGTCCATCCATAAAGATCAATGGCACAAACACAGACACTAGGACGAGCGTTGTAGCGATGATGGCAAAGCCGACTTCTCTGGCTCCTCGATATGCTGCAAGTAGCCTTGGTTCTCCTTGCTCAATGCGTCGGTGAATGTTTTCTAACATCACGATGGCATCATCTACAACTAGGCCGATGGCTAATACTAATGCAAGTAGGGTGAGCAGGTTAATGGAATACCCCATGGCCAATAAAAACATAAAAGTTGCTATGAGTGCCACAGGTACAGTGACTGCGGGGATAAGCGTTGCACGAATGTTACCTAAAAAGATAAAGATGATGAGAACCACTAAGCCCATCGCGATAGCGAGTGTGCGATAAACTTCAGAAATCGATTCACGAATGAAAATGGATGAGTCGTAGCTGTCCTCTATTTTTGTTCCTTCGGGTAAGTTTCGCTTTATCGAAATAAGTTCTTTACGAACATTATCAACCACGTCTAACGTATTCGCTTTGGCCTGTTTAACGATACCAAGGCCTATCATGTTTTTACCATTGCCACGGAAGGTGCTTTCTTCATCTTGTGCTTCTAACGACACTTTGGCGACTTCACCAAGGCGAACTAGATAACCGTTATCACCGCGCTTGACAACCAGTTCTGAAAAGTCGCGTTGCGAGGTATAACTCCGGGCAATGCGGACGGCAAAATCACGGTCTAAAGATTCAATTTCCCCAGCAGGTAATTCAACATTTTCGCGACGTAAGACATTTTCAATATCACTGCTGGTTACGCCTCTGGCAGCCATAGCTTGGCGATCAAGCCAGATCTTCATAGCATAGCGACGCTCGCCGCCGATTTGTACCCGTGATACGCCATCAACCACAGCCAAACGATCAACCACGTAGCGCTGAGCATAATCAGATAGCTGTAACGTATCCATTGAGGTACTGTTTAAAACAAACCATGCAATGGCATTTTCATCATCACTCGATTTAGAAACCTCCGGCGGTCGAACTTGCTCGGGTAATCGGTCTAATGCCCGTGAAACACGTTCTCTGACATCATTGGCGGCAGCATCAATATCCCTGTCGACGTTAAATTCGATGGTAATGTTTGAGCGGCCATTGCGGCTTGAAGAATTAATACTTTTAATGCCCTCAATACCTGAAATGCGATTTTCTAGTACTTGAGTGATTTTGGCCTCAACCACCGCGGCTGATGCGCCAGTGTAATCTGTGCTGACATTGACAATCGGTGTTTCGATATCCGGATACTCACGCAGCGGTAACATAGTAAATGCAACAATCCCGAAGGTAAGTAATAGTAAATTGATTACAATTGCAAAAATTGGCCTTTTAACGGCTATATCGGTGATCTTCACTGCTTACCCCTTTACAGATACTTGGCTGCCACTGCGTATTTTGGTCGTACCTTCAGTGACGACCAGTTCGCCAGAATTTAGCCCTGTAACAGCAACCCAACCTGGAAAACGATTGAGTAAGGTAATTTGTTGTTGATGCACTTTATTATCTTTGACCACATAGACAAAATGCTTGTCTTGTCTGGGGATCAGGCTCTTTTCCGGCACCATTAAAGCATCGAGCTGTTGTAATTGTACCGCGACATTTAAGAGCATACCGGGGCGCAATAAGTGTTCACTGTTGTCAAAGCTGGCAGTGACTTGAATACTACGAGTCGACTCATCAATACGTGGATCAATATGAGAGATCTGCCCCATAAACTGTTGTGTTTTGTAGGCATCGCTGGTCACACTGGCTTTCATTCCCAGTGCGATTTTTGCTAAGTATTTTTCTGGTAATTGGAAGTCAACTTTAATTGTACCAATATCATCAAGTGTCGTAAGGGGGGTGTTGTCTTTTACATAACTCCCTATCGACACTAAGCGTTTACCAAGCACACCATCAAAAGGCGCATGTATGCTCATTTCAGATAATTTCAGTTTGGTGGTCTGCAGTTGCGTTTTTAGCGCATCAACTGAAGAACGCTGGGCATCTAATTGGGAGCGTGCCGCTGATTGTGTTTTTGCCAGCTCGGTAAGTCGCGAGAGTTGTCTTTGTTGTTCTGCTAGATTGATCGTCAACTCTTTGACTGCCAGTAACTCTTCTTTATTGTTAAGTTGAGCCAGTTTTTGACCCTGTGATACGGTTTGACCATCAATAAATAAAATGTCGCTGATGTAATCGCTATGCGAACTCGTAATATCTATTGCTTGGTTTGCACGAGCTGAGCCGATGGCTTGTGCTGTAATGGCACGGTTTTCGGTGATAACTTCATGAACTGATATTTCCACAGCTCGGTTTGGACGGTTTGATTGCTCTCCTTGTGACGCGGGAAAATAGAGATAGCCGCACAATGCGATTAGCATTAAAATAAGAGTAGGAAAAAGGGCTTTGCCCGACTGATTTGCACGCATAATTTCATCTCACTATTTGTAGATGGTTAGTGTACAAAAATTCTTATAAGAGAAAATCACGGATATCTTGTATATTTGTGTATTAAACGAAAATATAACAGAACTGATTACTGTGTACCTAAAAGGTTACTGAAATGGGTAAAATAAAACCCTGTAAAAGGTGCTTACAATTAAGAAAGTTATTCTTATGGCTGATTGCCATGCTGATATTTTATTGGTGGTTTTATTATGCATAAAGTGTCGTTGCGCGCATCCGCTAACCGCCACAGCATAGAGTTTATGCTCGCTGGTGGAATTTGCTTAGGGGTGATTATTTTATTTGTGACATTGCGTGCTACGCCACCTACAATTTTAGAGTTAGCCTTGGCTGCAGCAGCTATCTGCTCGATATTACTTGGTTTTTTAAAGAGTCAGCAACCATACTACAGTATCGAATTGAGTGCTTTAGCACTGAACTATGTGCATAAATTTGGGGTTTTGCATGTCACACACCAAAATTTTCATTCAAGTGGTGTCCCTTTTGTGACTCAAGGAGTTGAAAACCTTGAGTTAAATGCTGTAGGTATTAAACTAAACAATATTGATGAGTTTTTAGTAGAACTTACCCCCCGTTTGGCTGGGAAGTTATTGATAGAACAACGGCATATTTTTTTACAAGCTGTTAAAATACATTGCGCAAATGGCAATTGTCCATCAGAATGGCTGATTGAAGAAACCTGTTATGAATCGCCGCAGGGGCGCTCATATACAGGCCTAATGGCTATGTTTGCAAACCGGATGCAAAATTTGAAGACGGTAACAGGGTACGACTTGATATTACCTGCGAATGTTTTAGATAGGGATATATGGCAATTTGCTACTATTTTAAACCACTGGAAATTAAATCCAGAAAAGGTGGTCAAAGATTTGCATGAGCAAATAGCCACCGCTAGATGAAGTAACAGGATATATACATGAGCTTCGATAAAGCCTTTATTAAAAGTGGTCGTAATACCATCATCCATAAAGATAAAAAGCTCGATTTAGTGATCGTAAATGGGGAAGCCCATCCGAGGATTAAAGTAACTGCTACTGGTTTGATACCGTTTAAAGAAGAGTTACCGAGAAATCGCCGGGAAGCTAAAGAGCGTTATTTAGAGGTGGTGCAAATATCCAGTCCGGATGTGTTCAGTGAAGTGAAGCGACTGCTGTTCATTCAGTCATTAGATGGTCGTGAATACAAGGTGGATTACAGTAAAATCGGTACTAAGTTATTTGTTCGTATACATCAAGATAGCTACCTCTAACATGACTCGGAGGTAGTCAGTTAGGAGTTGTAATGCTAAAAAAATCGCTTACCATTGCGGCCGTCTCAGCAATATTGAGTGGGTGTGGTGGTTCAGGTGGCTCAGATGAAGAAGTTATCAGAGCCAGTATCAATGCAGGACAAGATGTCACTGTTATAGAAAAAAACGAATTTACACTCAAAGCGATGGCCTCCCCAACTGGAGGAACATTTAACTGGCAGGTGACCTCCGGGCCATCAATTGACGGTTTCCCACAAACCGGCGAAGAACTGACAGTTACCGCGCCGGATGTGAAAGGCGACAGCACCGCTGTGCTAAAGGTCGATTACCTTTCACCCTCTGGAGAACTGGTTTCTGACACGCTCAATGTTAATATTACCTCTAATAACCAACTGCCAGTTGCTAAAGTAACGCAAACAGGCCCAGCAACATTACCTTCTAAATACTTAGACACAGTTGTTTTGTCTGCTGAGGAGTCGAGTGATCCGGATGATAATGGCCAAGTTGTAGGGTATAAATGGGAACTGATATCAGGCCCGAGCAATATTGTCGTAGAAGACAGTGGCAGTATGACATTGAGCTTTGTGCACCCGCTACTGGCCGATACTCAAACAGCAGTTTGGCGTTTAACGGTCACTGATGATGAAGGCGGAAGTACAACAACGGATTTTAGCGTCGCATTAGCCAAAAATGATAAGGTGGTGCTTGCAAATGCAGGAGAAGATCAGGAAGTCTTAGAATTTGATACCGTCACCTTAGATGCATCTAAAAGCGTGACGGTGGATGGTCAATATACTTGCACATGGCAGCAGTCGAGCACTGGCGACGCAATTACTTTAGCGGATAGCAGTGCATGTAAAACCACTTTCCAAGCTCCTGATAAAGACGATAAAACCTTTGCGACATTTAAAGTGACAGTGACTGACTCAGCTAACCGAAGCGGAGATGATGAGGTACGTATTGATATCCTGCCAAAACCGTTGAGTAAGCTGAATGACAGTGGTTCGAGTGCTTGTTATAACAACTCTGCCAAAATCGATTGCGCCAATACTGAGTTTCCACGACAAGATGCAGAGCTCGGTAGGGACAGTGTTGCCGCACTTATCTCCAAAGAGGGATCCGGTGATCTTGCGTTTGACTTCACTAAACTTGATGCAGATGGGAAAGAGCTTAGTAATGATGCGTCGAGCTTTAGCTGTGTGCGAGACAATATTACAGGTCTAGTTTGGGAAGTAAAAGAAGCGACGGCGGGTACGTTACCCAATACCTCAACTCGCAATGCACAAAATCATTATACTTGGGCTCTAAACCCCGACGGAACAGAATTAATTGGCAGTGAATACCCTGTAATAGATCCTGCACCTTGTCCCCACATTAGCGATACATATCGGTGTGGTGTGCAAGCTTTTATCAATCGTGTAAATAGTGAATCGGGAGGCTACTGTGGTGGTAATACCTGGAGGCTGCCAAGTTATACCGAGTTAATGAGTATTGCTGATTTTGGTCGTGTGGGAGTGCATATCCTCGACCCTGCTTTTTTCCCAAATATGCCAGCCTCATCATTACAAGGTCATTTGTACTACTGGACCAGCCAAACAGCGGTTGGTGGGACTAATGGCTTAGACGCTAACCTTACCAGAGCGTACGTGGTTGATATGGAAACAGGTAATGATATCCCAAGGGCCAAAGCACAAACTGCATATGTGAGATTAGTACGAGGTGATAGCAATGAAAATTAAACTAATGGTGTTAGCCTCGATTTTTAGCCCTATGGCAATTGCACAGCAATGTGCTGATACGGGATCTGTTCCGCTTTCAACTCCTGAGGAGCGTTTTGTCATCAACTCTGATGGGACCGTTTGTGACACCAAAACTGACATTATGTGGCAACGTTGCACATTTGGGTTTGTATATAACGCAGAAACTGAAAGTTGCGATAACAAAGAACAACAGCTCAGCTGGCAGCAAGCGCTTACTGCTGCGAATAACAGCCGACTAGGTGGACATGATGACTGGCAGTTACCTAATGTCAAAGAGCTGGCAACAATAGTTGAGCGCAGTTGCGAAGATCCAGCGATTAATGAAACGGTTTTTCTTGGTAACCACAGTGGTAATTACTGGACTAGCACCACAAATGTTAAAGACATATCTCGTGCTTGGACTTACCAGTTTGCAGATGGTTTGAACGATAGTACCAGTGGTAAAACATCTGACGCTTTTGTGCGATTAATGCGATATACATTTTGCCCAGCGGCAGAATAGCACTTAAATCCTCAGAGCTTTACTTGTACTTGACCCTCAAATTAAAAAATAAGTTTGGTTAAAAAATAAAATTTGCTACCCTCATGCTATTAAGTATGGGGGTAGTATGAAGTCATCTGTAGCTAGCGCTAAATCTATTTTTTTCTCATTATTGTTGGGGACATCTCTGGTTACTCAGGCCGATGACAAATGTGATGTTGAGTTAGGGCACGGTTTAATTATCACAGACTCTGTGATCCGAATACTAGATAACGGTCAAACTCGCGTACAAATTAATAATGATAATCAGCTACTTGTGCGCGGTATGTGGGTTGAACTCAACGAGCAAGAAACCCAAGTGCTTCAAGAGTACGCTAAAGGGATCCGTGACACAGTACCTGAGTTAGTTAACCTGGCAACTGACGGTGTGAATTTAGGCCTAAGCGCAATCGAGCAAGTTGTAGAAGGCATGTCTGATAGCAACCCTGAAGTGCTTAAAACACAGCTGCAATATGTAGAACGTGCGCTCATGGATAAGTTTAAACGCGGCGAAGATTTTTATTATATAGCACCCCAATCTCTCTCAAAGATTGATGATTTTTTCACCAAAGAGATCAGTGGTAAAATTCACTCAGCAGTGCACGGCTCTCTCGGTGCAATTCTCGTTTCAGTTGGCGACGCATTCAAATCTAGAGAAGGGAATATTGAAAGCCGTTTTTCTGATATGGGTCAGCGGATGGAGATCATCTCTAAAGAGATAGATAAGTCTTTACAACAAAAAGCAGCGCAACTTGAAGTGAAAGCCAATGAGTACTGTGAATGCCTCAACACACTTGATGAGACGGAAAAGCGCCTACAAGTGATTGTCCCAAGCTTGGCCGCGTTCGATCTGGTACAGATCCGCTCTTAAACCGTCAGTTGATAGACTCGCTTAGCGTTTTCGAAGCTAAGTTGCTGCCACACACTGCCATCAAGGCGCTGAACAAGCTCATAATAGTGTTGCCACTGGGCTTGATAGTCACGTTTTATTAGGCAAACTGGGTGATTAGATGCCAGCATGACACGCTCTGGTCCAAAATAAGTTAATAGCTCACTGAGCTGATCCTGCGCGCTCATCGGTGTCTCTAACAACTCATGTCCTGAAAACTTAATAAAGCAGTTTTTTATTTGAGACAGCAACTCAATACTTTCTTGCCACTCACAGCCCTCCGCCATGAAACCAGCATGGTTGATCACTAAAGTAACTGCTGGTCGCTCTTTATAGATTTCATATATATGGCGGCTTATCGTGGTGTTATGTACTTCAAACTGTGCTTCAAAATGTATGTTTAGATCCGCTAAATAGTGGAGATTTTGCTTTGTATTTTTGCATAGTAGTCGCTTGGCATCATCGCCTTCAGTGATGTCTCTAATGGCAATTAAGCTTGGATGTTGAAGTTGTTCTAAAGCAGCACGAAATTGTGTAGGCGAGCTATCAATTTTGGCATAAGCGACGGCTTTGTAGGGGAGCGGTGGCACAATATCGGCCAGCCAGTGTAGCTCATTGATTGGATGATTATTATCGAACCCAGCTTCCACATGCACGCAAGCGGCAACCTTGAATGGTGTAACATCCTGTATCGCCGCTGGCAAATGGTTTTGTTGGATCGAGTCTAAGTTTGGCCAAGCTGGTGGGTTGTTTTTCAACCAGTGATAACCTCCCTTTTCAAGATCAAAAAAGTGCAAATGTGGGTCGATAATCTTCATTAGCGTGCCGTGTAACCACCATCAATTGTTTGCAAGCTGCCTGTAATAAATGCGGCATCGTTACTGAGTAAAAAGGCCACGAGTGCAGCGACTTCATTGGGCTGCCCCAGTCTGCCTAAAGGCTGTAGGGCCGCTTCTTCAGCGACAATCTCAGTTTTATTTGCCCCACTTTTTGCACAATATTTATCAATGGCATTGTGAAACAGAGGTGTTTCTATGGTGCCTGGACATACCGCATTGGCGCGTATGTTGTACTGTGCGTAGTCTAAAGCAGTGGTTTTCGCCATAGAAGCGAGAGCGTGTTTTGTAAGATTGTAAGCAAAAGAGTTGGGTTTCCCTATATGTGCCTGATCTGATGATATCAGCACAATTTTACCGTCATTTTGCTTTTTCATGACAGGCAACACTGCCTGTATCGCGGCATAAGCCCCTTTAACATTGAGCGCGAACAAAGCATCCAAAGTTGCTTCATCGGTGTGCTCGATAGTCGCACTGAGGTGCTTGCCTGCATTTGAAACCAGCGCGTCTACACGTCCTGTTTCTGCTACGATAGTCGTTATCGTCTCTTTGACTTGGTCAACTTGACTGACATCACAGTGACGGTGCTCACCAAGGTCACTGTGGGCAATGTCGAGGTTAAAAACACGATAGTTTTGGTTTAGCAGCTTTTCAACAATGGCTTTACCAATGCCAAAGCTGCCACCAGTGATGATGGCAACAGGTTGCATAATTGTTCCTTAGTGGTCGTGACCGCAGCCGCCAGCGCCATGCACATGACCATGAGACAGCTCTTCTGCTGTAGCCGCTCTTACGTTGATCACTTCGACGTCAAAAGTCAGTGTTTTACCTGCGAATGGGTGGTTTAAATCACAATCTGCATTAAAGCGGCCTACTTTTACGATGGTCACTTGATGACGACCTTGGTTAGAGTCAACAATCGCACTCATACCCGGTTTCCAAACTTTATTATTTCCTAAGCCTTGCAAATGTTTGATTGGAATACGTTGCACTAGACCTTCTTGGTATTCACCATAGCTGTCTTTAGGCTCTAATGTCACTGAAAATTTTTCCCCAGCAGTTTTACCATCTAAGGCAGCTTCTAAGCCCGGAAGCATGCCTTCTTGACCATGCAAGTAGCTCAGCGGTTCGCCATTCGTACTGGTTTCAATTTGCTCCGAACCTTCAGTTAGCGTGTAATGGAACTCAACCGCTGTGTCTTTTGTAATTTGCATATGTATTCTTCTATCTCTTGAATGTGGCCTTCTATTCTACGTCAGGGCCTAGTCTAGGGGCAAGTTTGGTTCGGTAGTACTTGGTGCCTCTTTAAGTTGAGTCGCGCCCTCTAACAAATCTAGGTAACTAGGGGCGTGCTGCTGTTCATTAGGTTGTGTTTGTTTTGTTGTTGGGAGATGTAAAATCAAGACTTTACCGGGAGATAAAATACTGGCTGATTGTAGATTATTCCAATCCAGTAAGTCTTTTAAAGGCACTTGATAGTGCTGGCTTAAATCCCATAAGGAATCACCAGAGACGATTGTGTGATGGTGTTCAATTGTGGCTTGCTTGGGCGTGGCCTGCTGCTCCAAATAAGGACTGATCTGATAGTCTACAGTTAATGTTCTATTGATATTAGCTTGATTGATCAAAAGCTTTTCACCAACGCGGATCAGGTTATTCTGCTTATTATTAAGCTGCTTGATTTTCTTTACTGAGGTGCCAAATTGACGCGCGATACCATAGAGGGTGTCATTAAGCTTAACATGATAGCGACGGCTAAACTGCTCGCGATAAAATGGGCTTTGCATCAATGCTTGTTCAGTGAGTGGTACTAATAATTTATACGGGCCTTGCTCTGGACTTTGATGCCTTAAATAACCAGTGTTGAGATCGTGCAGCTGTTGCTTATCGATATCAAGCATCTGTGCTAAGACGCCAAAGTTAAAAGCTTGTCCTACATCTAATATGGTTGTTGTGGCTTGGTTGGCAAGTGCTGGTCGTTTAAATCCTGTTTCAGGATGCTTGAGTAGATAACTTAATGCCAGTAATTTAGGGATATAATCGGCGGTTTCTTTTGGTAGTTTAAGGTGCCAATAGTGTGTGCTTTTACCTGCTTTTTTATTGCGCTTTATCGCTGCTTTTACACGTCCTTCGCCCGTGTTGTAGGCTGCTATAGCATGAAGCCAGTCACCATTAAAGGTCTTATGCAAATATGAGAGGTAGGAGAGTGCGGCATCAGTGGATGCCAATACATCGCGCCTGCCATCGTACCAGTCGTTGCTTTGTAAGCCAAAATGATAAGCGGTTGCATCTACTAGCTGCCATACACCCACAGCACTTTGCTTTGACACGGCATGAGGGCGAAAATCGCTTTCTACAAAAGGCAACAGAGCTAAGTCTAGGGGCAAGCCGCGCTGCTCTATTTTTTTGACGATATGGTACAAATAAGCAGAGGAGCGTTGATTGACTGTGAGTAAGTATTTGGGTTGTGATAAGTACCAATCCACTCGTGCTTTTACACGTGAATGCGGCGTTTGCTCAAAGCGTAAATTATGGGCAATATGTTCCCATATATCAGATGTTTTATAGGGCTTTGGCTCGGGCTCAGGTTGTCTCCGGATTGTCACGGCTTGGGGAACTGGCGTGGGTTCTTTTTGTGTTAGTAAATCCTTAAGTACATCTTGAAGATCTGCACTTTGAGTGGGGGTTTGCTTACATCCTAAGATGCTTAAAAAGGCAATACAACAACAAAGGATGGCATAAGATTTTTTACGATTCATAGGCGCTTAGTACTGGGCAACACTAGTGGCTATCGACAGGCGAATTAGCGTAGTTCATGTTAGCTACTATACCTTCTGATGGTTATTTGTTCAAAAACTAGTGTGTTTTTTTTGTTTTTCAGCTTGCTCAAAGTACGCATCAAACTGCTCGGCTGAGATGCCATTTTGCAGATAGTCTTGACGCAATCTTGCAATCTGCAATTGCTTATCAGGGGCATTCAATAATGATAAAAAGCGCAAAGGCAAATGAAGTTGCGCTCGCTTATAGGGTTTGCCAAAGCCTGGTAGTATCCATTTAATTTGCGAATCTTTTTCAAGAGTATATAAAGTTTGCTGCCACATTGAGCTGTTGGTTTGTGCAACATAAGGTAAGAGGTTCACTGTGTGCCCGCCAAATAGTGCTTGGGTACTTTGGTTGTACACTTGAAGTGCAGGACCTTTAAAACCTTGGACCGGGCTTAATAAGAGCGGGTACTTACCTAGGTCGATTGACGTTACTTTGGTTATTTGCTCAATGTTTGGAATAGGCATTGATTGCCAACGAGATAGGCGTTGTTTGGCTTGTTGTAGTCTGGCGCTCCACATGAGCTGCTCTGATTCAGGTGCTTTTGCAATTCGCTGCTCGCTGAGTAAAACGCTTTGCTGAAATCCAGTTAATTTTTGTTTTACTTCGTCTTTAATAATGCCACTTAATGAGGGCACACTCGATGAGGTATCTTTAGCGGCATAAATCGTCGATTCTGGAAATGCACTTTTTAATAGCACGATGCCAGACAATTGTTTGGGGTCTAAGTTTGTGACCACAATATAGCAAAGAGGGACGGTTAGCTTAGAACGGATTTGTGCAATTAATAATTCCAGAGCAACAAAGTCACCATGGCTATCAATCAGTGCTGCACATTTTTGCCCTTGGATAAGTGCTTGGTTAGGCAGAAGGTAACGGGCTTCTTTTACCGGTTCAATAATTGTCGTGTGTTGATCTACGGTATGCCAATTCGCTGCGTGAGTGAGCGGGGTAAGTAGAGTTAACAGAAAAAGGCCAACAGCGAGCCGAATGGACATGCTATTTAGCCTCAAGGTGTTCGCTAAGGCGTGCAATGAGCTGATCCCCTTTAGTCGTCGCAACTTGGTGTTTCTGCTCTAATGCTTGGAAATCATGACATAAATGTAAAGCGGCCATGAGTAAAGCATTTTGGTCAGTGCGAACCGTATCTCTGCGCTTCATTTCATCAACACGAGAATTGAGCAACTCAACTGCATTTATGAGGGCCTGTTCTTGTCCTTCAGCACATGAAAACTGGTGGCTTTTACCGAGTAAGGTAACCGCCACCTGGCTTACTTTATCTGTCATTAGCTCGCCTGATGAGCGCTCTGCAGTTTATCAAGCAAGCTGCTTAGTGTTGTACTTGTTTCTTTTTGCTTCTCTTCACGTTCTAGAAGTTCAAGCTGTAAAGTTTCATTTTCGTCAACTAATTTACCATTTTGCTCTTTAAGTTGAACAATTTGCTGCTCTAGCTGCTCATTTTTACCAATTAGCTGATCGATCAGTTGTTCGAGTTGTGGAAGAATATCGTTCATTTTAAATGCGCTCTTATCACTGTGTTTTGTCATGCAAATGTAAAGCAAAGTGGGCTTTATTACCAGTATTTGCGCAGCTTTATACTGATTTTTGCGCCGTTTTAAGAGATAATTCTGATAACTTCTTATTTTGTTCATTTGTTATTCATTAAAGCGGTCGGATTTTAGCCGTTTTGAATTGAGACGAATTCGCAAAAAGTCACTATAGTCAGCGAATAAGGGCCAATATGCTCAGTTATAGACATTCTTTCCATGCTGGTAATCCAGCAGACGTTATCAAGCACTTAGTTTTAGCAGAGGTGCTGTCCTACATGACGCGTAAAGATAAGCCGTTCGACTATATAGATACGCATTCGGGAGCTGGGCTGTTTGAGCTGGCGTCGAGTGATGCACAAAAGACGCAAGAATTTGAAGACGGTATCGGTCGCCTTATGCAATATGCTGGTGACAACGACGCGATCATGCGTTACATCGAGATGGTGAAAGGGTTTAATGATAAAAAATTGGCTTTCTATCCAGGCTCGCCAAAGGTAGCTGAACAATATTTGCGTAAGCAAGATAAAGGTTGGTTCTTTGAATTGCACCCGCAAGATTTATCGTTGCTGCAAAAAAACACGGCACATAAGCGCTCTTTAAGAGTAAAAGGTGAAGATGGCTTCAAGGGATTACTTGGATTAGTGCCGCCTTTATCTCGTCGAGCAGTGGTGCTGATGGATCCGCCTTATGAAATCAAAACTGATTATCAAAAAGCGGTAAAAACAATTTTAAAAGCACATAAAAGCTTTACTTCCGGTACCTATATGATTTGGTATCCTGTGGTTGATAGAGCACGCATTGACCAGATGGAAGCTGAATTAATCGCGTCTGGTGTGCGCAATATTCAATTATTCGAATTAGCGACCTCAGCGGATACAGAGGAGCGTGGTATGACAGCATCTGGCATGATAGTGATCAACCCACCGTATGTGCTGAAAAACATCATGGATGCTGTTTTACCAGAGCTGGTCAAAGAGCTCGCCGCTGAAGATGGCTTTTTCCGCAGTATTGAGCTCGTTGCTGAATAATCAAATCTAGACATCAACCTGATCTTCGTTAAGTTCAGGTTGGATTTTATTTGCTCCGCTGGCGAAGTTCTCATATGCTGAAGCTATGGATGCCAGTAATGCGTGCAAGAGTGAAGGATGTTAATGAGTAGTGAAACTGCCAAGGTCAAAAAAAGCGCCGTTCAGTATATCGCCCGCCAAGCTATCTTTAATAGCGAACTGCAAGTACATGCCTATGAGCTGCTATATCGTGACTCGCATAATAATGTGTTCCCAAGTGGGGTAAGTGATGGTTTGGCAACCGGACGTTTGTTCTTTAATTCACTGCTTTTTATTGGTCTAGACAGATTGGCCGCGGGTGCACTGGCATTTGTAAACTTTTCAGATGAAACACTTATTCAAGAACTTCCCAAACTATTAAGCCCGCAGGGGTTAGTGGTTGAAATTGTTGAGCGTTCACAAGACATTGAAAGTCTGACCGCAACAGTTAATAAGCTGCAAAAGGTTGGATATCGATTTGCATTGGATGATTATGATGGGGATCCCCGATGGCAGCCACTGTTAGAGCTGGTTGACTTCGTCAAACTAGAAGTAGAGCTACCCATAATCAAAACGACGATGATGGTGAAAAAGCTTAAACGCCAATTTCCGCACTTACAAATCGTTGTCGAACGGATAGAAACTCAAGAAGAGTATAATTTCATTCGTGCTGCGGGGGCGGACTATTTTCAGGGCTTTTTCTTTGCAAGACCTGAGATGCTCAATCATGGCAATGTAGAGCCCTCGAAGCTTGCTGTCTTCGATTTACTGCGTTGTACGGCAAAGAAGTCGCTTTGCTTCAAAGAAGTACAAGCACGCGTATCAAAGGATTTAAGTTTGACAGCGCGGGTTCTCAGGATAGCCAATGCCAAAGCGGGTGAAGATCGCATAGAGATCCGCTCTATTTCACAAGCTGTGGTGTATTTGGGTGAAGACGCGATTCGTCAATTTGTTAAAGTGCTGGCACTGAGTGAACTTGGGGCTGATAAGCCGACAGAGTTAACTAAACTAGGGCTCAATCGAGCCAAGTTTTTAGAGCTGTTTTTAGCCCCTGGTGGCGAGGAAATGGCAGAGCAGGGTTACTTAATCGGGTTGATGTCGGTCCTAGATGCCATCTTGGATGTTGAGCTTTCTGTGGTGGTTGATGAGTTCTCACTTGATCCCGATTTAAGTAGTGCATTGTTAAGTTACAAAGGCTTAATCGGCGGCGCCTTGCGTCTGGCGATAGAGGTAGAACGTAACAACTTAACTGAGGCCGAACTGATTTTGAATGCCATTCGCCCAGCTTCCGAAATACAGGTACTATTTGATTTGATCATCCAAAGCCGTGCCTATGGAGATGAAATGTTTGCGGTGGCACGGGATGACTCCGACGACTAGCACAGCCTTTCATTGTTGTGACATATGGCTTTGATTGATTATATACACTCAATATGTTGCGATATTGAGAGATAGTACTAAGTTTTTCCAGTAGATTTTCTCTTGTTCTAGATCCGCAGCAAACAATGAATGCTGCTCAAACCAAGTTTGCTCAAACATCAGTTCAACGGTTTGATTGATCACCACCATGGTATATTCGGGCACGAGGCTTTTTTGTCGCTTTTGGTGAAACAAAATTGCTAAGCGCAATAGTGTGAGTAATTTGGCAAATTGTGGCTGTGATTCAATTTCTATTAGGGCATTGAGGTCGACAGTTTTGATCTTTTTGCGATGAAAACGGATCAGCGCGCCAAGTAGTATTTGTTGTTCTTGGGTAAAGCCAGGTAACTGACTATTGCTGACAACATAAGCACTGTGTTTGTGTATGCCGGAGGAATTAATCGCGATACCCACTTCATGCAATTGCACGGCCCAGCGCAGTATTTCTAAATCTAAGCTTTCTAGTTGCCAAGGTGCTTTGGCCGCGTCAAATAGCCGCTTAACGGTTTGGCATATATTGGCGGCATGTTCGGTATCGACAGCATAGTGATCTGCAAATGACGCTATGGTGCGGGCGCGAATATCAAACTCATCGTTTTGCGCCAGTTCATGTAACAAGCCTTCTCGTAACGAGTGGTCACAATATGCCATTTCGGTCATATTAAGCTGATTAAACGCACCGATCAGTACAGCTAGTCCACCAGCAATGCTGGATTTTCTCTCCGGTGGCAGTGATTTTAGGTCTATGAGTTCTAATTGTTGTGCGGCAATAAAATGGGCTTGGATCTGTAATAAAGAGGACAGAGTGAGTGTTTTACTGGCAAATAATTCTTCATTGATTGCGACTAAGGTTTTAATGGTTCCCGATGTGCCAAGACAAGTTTGCCAGCCCATTTTTTGATAGCTTGCGGTGATGGCTTCAATATTTTGCTCAGCTTCAATCGTCGCTTTTTGAAACCGTTTTTCTGTCAATTTACCATCATCAAAATAGCGTTTGCTCATGGTCACACAACCAATATCTCGGCTGGTAAGCAGTTTATGATGCTGGTGTTTGCCGATGATCATTTCTGTGCTGCCGCCGCCGATATCAATCACCAGTCGATTGCCGTCATCATGTATATAATTCGCAACGCCTTGGTATATTAATCGGGCTTCCTCTTGACCAGAAATCACATTGATTTTATAAGGAAAAACCTGTTTAGCTTGCTTTAAGAAGTGACGCAAGTTTTGACATTTTCTGAGAGTGTATGTTGCAGCGACTTCGACGTGCTTTTTTTCATAGCCTTTGAGTGTCGCCGCAAATTGGGCAAGTACATGCAGCGCCCGTTCAATGGCGTCATCATCAAGGTGGTTATCTTGATCGAGCCCCGCCGCCAAATAAACTCGTTGCTTTTCTTTGTGCAGTATTTGTAATCGACCATCTACCTCCCTTGCAACCACTAAATGAAAACTGTTTGAGCCTAAATCAACGGCTGCAAAAGAAGGGTATGTTGTCATATTAAGTCCTACTGCTTTCCCATTTTTTAATGTGATCATAGATGGCGATTTGTGAGCGGATCTTCTTTTTATTACCGCGATTCACATAGTTATTTTTTTGCTCACTATCAATTAATCGCGCTTTTACACGGTCTCGAAATTGTAGCTCTAATGTGTCAATGATCAACTGTTTCAACGATTCATCATAGATGGGCACGCCCACTTCAACGCGATGATCTAGATTGCGGGTCATCCAATCTGCGGATGAAATATACACCTGTGGATCACCGTCATTTTCAAATACCATGACTCGCGGGTGTTCTAAGAATCTATCGACAATGCTGATCACACGAATGTTATCGCTGAATCCTGCAAGGCCGGGAATTAGGGCACACATGCCGCGAATGATCATGCGGATTTTAACGCCTTCCATCGCCGCACTGTAAAGCTTTTCAATAAGCTCTTTATCGACCAGATTATTTACCTTAACGGTGATACGTGCGACCTTGCCTTCACGTACATTTTTGACTTCTTGATCTATGAGCGAATATATTTTCTCCCGCGCATTGAGCGGCGAGATCATGAGATGTTTGAAGGAAAATGGGCGATAGCTCGTTTCGATGAATTTAAAAACATCATCGCATTCATTGCAGATATCGGGGTGCTTTGTAAACAAGCTGAAATCAGTATAGATCCGCGCTGTTTTTTCGTGGAAATTGCCTGTGCCTATGTGCGCATATTTGACAATTTGCCCCTTCTCTTTGCGGTGGATCACACACAGCTTACTATGCACTTTAAGAGCCGGTAGCCCGACCATTACTTTGATGCCATACTCGCTGAGCATTTTCGCCCACTCAATGTTGTTTTGCTCGTCAAAGCGCGCTTTGAGCTCAACCATCACAGTGACCTTTTTGCCATTTTTCGCAGCGTTGATAAGTGATGCGATTAGTTGAGAGCGACTGGCTACTCGGTAAATATTGATCTTAATCTGAGTGACTTTGGGATCAAATGCGGCTTGGCGAACATATTCCAGCATATGATTGAAAGTGTGATACGGATAATAAAGCAATATATCTTGCTCAGAAATTGCCTTGAAAGCGCTGTCATGTTTATCAAATGCGCTGCTTTTTAAGGGCGGTAAAGGCTTGTTTTCTAAATATCCTCTGCCGACATTGGGGAAGGCGATAAAGTCTCTAAAATTACGATAGCTGCCTCCGGGAATAAGTGCGTCTTGATGTGTTACGCCCAAGCGTTTTTTCATTACCTTCATGATGGAGTGTGGCATGGCTTCGTCATAGGTAAGACGAACAGGCTCTGCATATAAGCGCTGCTTTAGGCCTTTAGACATTTTGTCCAGCAGGCCTTCTTCTAATTCATCATCTAAGTTGTACTCGGCGTCACGAGTGAGCTTTATTTCGTACCCTTCTATGTGATCAAAAGACAAAAAGTTACTAAACACCTCACGCAAGTGATATCTGACGACATCATCAAGCAACATCAGGGTTTTTTGTCTGCGGGTTTTTTCAGGAGGTAGGATCACAAAGCGATCTAACCTGTCAGTGGGTAACTCTAAGAGTGCATGATGATGTTTGTCATTGTCGTTACGCATCTCTACAAATAAGTAGGTCATGGTATCGTTAATTAAGTCTGAGTAGTCTTTATTTTCAGTCAGTAAAATTGGCGAAAGGTGTTGTAAAACCTGATCATTAAAATAATCTCGAAGCCACTGCTTGTGGAATTCTGAGAGCGCTTCAGGCTGTTTGACATGAATGTTATGGGCATTCAAATCATTGAATATTTGCTTATGGATATGATTAAACTTTTTCCCTAAAGAGAGTACTTTTTTTTGTATTTGATTGAGCAGGGCTTCGTTTTCTTCGAAGTGGGCATCAGGTAGGTTACTCAGCAGAATACGGCGTTTTACATCGGCAACACGCACACGAAAAAACTCATCAAGGTTATTTGAAAAGATCCCTAAAAAACGGATGCGTTCAATGATGGGGTTGTTTTTATCTTTGGCCTCTTGCAAGACTCGCTCATTAAATGACAGCCAGCTGAGCTCTTTTGCAAAAAAGCTGATTGCTTTGGGGTCGCTAGATAGTGCGTGCATTTTACATTCCATAGTAACGATAGCTTATTCTAGAGTATGTCCAGAATGTGACACTTATATGACAGCGGGTACAACCAAGCAAAGAAGAGAAGATATGGCAGTGGTCAAACCTGTCTGCCATATGAGTGTAGAATATATTTGATTTGTTGGTATGTTTAAAATCAAAAATTAGTCGGGTTCAACATCCACAATGAGGTCACTGGTGATGGCTTCTAAAGCGTCCACAACATGCTCTTTATCCATACCTGGAGGTAGGCTGACAGTGGCAAATGCACTGAAAATTGGTAGCCCCCAGTTAGGTGCGCTTTGCTGTCTAGAATTCAGGTGCGTAATGTTTGCGCCTTTGTGACGAATGACGGTAGAAAGCTCTTGGATAATGCCTGGACGGTCATTGCCCGTGATAACCAAGTTGAGTTTTTCTATTTGAGTTTCAGGCTTGCTGTGCACGCCGTGTTCAATGCGGACCTCAAGCTCTGGTAATGTATGAAGTGCATCTTGTAATGCTTGTAAATGCTCTTCTGCAACTTCTACGAGTACGATACCTGCAAATTGACCAGCTAAATGGCTTAAGTTACTGGTTGCCCAGTTACCATGGTGCTGTAAAATTGTGGCAGATATTTCTTCTACGAGACCAGGTCGGTCCTTACCTATAAGTGTTAATACTAACTGCTTCATATCACATGTCTCTTATTATTAAATGCCTTTATGGCGGTGGTGGAAAAGCGATTAATCGCCCTTTAAGGCTAGTAAAAGTCAGAGATATTTCCAATCAGATACGGCTTGCTTTGTAAACAAATGCAAATGAAAACGCAATGCATTCAAAAGAGGATTTGCGTGGGCGTAATAAAAGTTAAAAAAAGGAACAAATTCATCATGGCTGATGTAACATAACTGTCATCTTGATGAAATATAATGCGCCGCAACTTGATAATAAAAAGGTGTTTTGATGACTTCCAATCCGCAAAAACCGTCCTTCAAAACGGATAGAAGCCGTCTCTTTAAAGACCGCTTTGCCCAATTTGGCATTACCTCGGGTGGGGTGATGGTATTGGTTGCTTTGCTTCTGATCTTCTTTTACTTACTTTATGTCGTACAGCCGATATTTGAATCGGCAAGTGTGACTAAACGCACGGAATTAGCTCTTCAAAGTAATAAAACGTATTACGGATTAGGCATGGAAGAGCAAACTGAAATTGCTTACCTACTTGATAGTGCAGGGCAAGTTGATTTTTATCAAATCAAAGGCGATAAGTCTGGTGAACAGCTGAGCTCTCTAACTGTTGAGTTAGACGGGCAAGTTAACAGCTTTGCACAGAGCGCACCTTTTTTAGGTATATATGCCTATGGCTTAGATAATGGTCAAGTCCAGTTAGTTAAACCGAGTTTTCTGATCTCATTCCCTGGTAATGAGCGTGTGATGAAGCCGCGCTTGAGTTATCCGCTAGATGGCGTTCAGCTGGTCGTTGATGAGCAAGGGCAAGCTATCAAGCAATTTGCTTTCAGTCATTATGAAGATAAAACCGCAGTGATCGCGCAAACTGAAGATAAGCGCGTTATCTTTGCCTCGTTTAGTGCAGAGGAGAATATGTTCTCTGGTGAAATCGAATGGGTGGTTGAGCGCAGCTTATTGCCGATTGAAGGGCGTATTGATGAAATGTTGATATCGCCAGACACCACCCGTGTATTTATTCGTTCGGCAAACCAGATTTACGTATTTGATACGCGTTTTGCCGATGAGGTAGAGCAGATTCAGTTGCTTGCAGCGAATGAAGAAAACGCCAATCTGGTTAATATGAGTTTATTGGCTGGTGCCAACTCATTGATGATCAGTAACGATAATGGTGAAGTATCTCAGTGGTTTGAAGTCAATACGGATGACGGGCGTCAGTTTGCCAAGATCCGTGCATTTGAAAGTATCGCAGGTGCACAAGTTGATATCTTCAGTGAGTTTTATCGCCGTACTTTCTTTACCACGACCAATACTGGTGAGTTAGGGCTCTATTATACAACAAGTGAAGCGCACCTTTGGCAAGGCAAAGTCACTGATGGGGCGATTGAGCAATTCGCAGTATCACCTCGTGCCAATGCAGCGTTGTTGCTGTCTGAAAAAACTTTGAGCGTAGTTGAGCTTCACAATGAGCACCCAGAAGTAACCTGGTCTGCACTGTGGCAAGAAGTGTGGTACGAAGGTTACCCTGAGCCTGCATATACTTGGCAGTCAACCTCAGCAAGTGATGACTTCGAGTCTAAATTCTCCTTGGTGCCAATCTCATTTGGTACGATCAAAGCGGCTATGTATGCGATGTTATTTGCAGTACCAATTGCGCTGTCAGCAGCCATTTATACCGCTTATTTCATGTCGCCGGAGCTACGTCGAGTGGTCAAGCCTACAGTAGAGATCATGGAAGCTTTACCAACCGTGATCTTGGGTTTCTTAGCTGGCCTTTGGTTAGCGCCACTGATAGAAGCGCATTTACCGGCCATCGTTGCCTTGTTGATATTGTTGCCGATTTCTATCCTTGCGACGGCATTTGGCTGGACTAAATTGCCGAAGCAAATCCGTCACTTACTGCCAGATGGCTGGCATTCAATATTGCTTATCCCTGTTGTGCTTTTCATCGGTTGGTTGTCTTTTGCAATTAGTGACAGCATTGAAGTGTGGATGTTTGGCGGTAATGTTCGTCAGTATCTAACCAATGAATTAGGCCTCACGTTCGACCAACGTAACTCTTTGGTTGTGGGTATTGCGATGGGCTTTGCGGTGATTCCAACTATTTTCTCTATTGCTGAAGACGCAGTATTCAGTGTGCCAAAGCATTTATCAAACGGCTCCTTAGCATTGGGCGCAACACAGTGGCAGACATTGGTTCGCGTGGTTCTATTGACAGCGAGCCCAGGTATTTTCTCAGCGGTCATGATGGGCTTAGGTCGTGCCGTGGGCGAGACCATGATTGTATTAATGGCAACGGGTAATACGCCAATTATGGATTGGAGTATCTTCCAAGGTATGCGTACGCTTGCCGCGAACATTGCTGTGGAAATGCCGGAGTCAGAAGTGGGGAGTTCTCACTACCGAATTCTATTCTTAGCCGCTTTTGTACTGTTTATTTTTACATTTATCTTTAACACGGTTGCTGAATTTGTTCGACAGCAGTTACGTGATAAATACAGCTCGATGTAATGGAGTGATGACATGGTAAGACAATGGTTTAAGTCAGGATCTCCGTGGATCTGGATGACAGGTGGTGCAGTTAGCATCAGTTTAATCTCGGTGATTGGCCTCTTGGCAATGATCGCGTGGAAAGGGTTGAGCTTCTTTTGGCCAACAGAAGTTGTGCAGTTTGAGCTTGAAGGTTCTGTTGCAAAGCAAACCGTTATTGGTGAAATCTACGACCGTGAAATGGTGCCTAAAGAGCGATTAGTCGCTGCTGGGTATGATTTATTCGACTATCAAGACGAGTATGTAGAGCGTCTTCTAGTTAAAACCGGTAACCGTGAGTTTGTTGAGCTCGATTTCCGTTGGATTTTAACAACGGATATTCAAAGCCAATCAGTGCCAGAAAAGATGGCGGTTTTTGAACGCAGTAAAAACGGTAACTTTTATGGTTATGTTGTTCGCGTCATTGAAGATGGTCAGGTGGTTTCGCAAAACTCAGTTACGCGTTTAGAAGAGTTAGTCGAACGCGCCGTAGATTTAAATGAAGAAGCATTAGATCTTCAAAATGGCGATATTGGCCATATTAACTATGAGCTTGAAAGATTGCGCTTAAAGGAGCGTGGTTATCAGCTTGATAATGAATTAACAGCAGAAATTAAAGCGGACCTAGAAGCGCAGCGTGCACAGCTTCGTGAAGACTACAAAGTGTTTGAAAAGCGTTTGTTTGAGCTGCGCGGTGATGCAAAGCGTGACTATGTCGTCGTACGTGATATGCGTGGCGAAGAAGTCACTTTACCACTTTATCAAGTTCTGGATGTGTGGTTCCCAAATAATATGGGCTTCTTTGCAAAAGTTGGCCATTACTTCTCACAAACGGGTAAATTTATCAGTGATGACCCACGTGAAGCGAATACCGAGGGCGGTGTCTTCCCTGCGATCTTCGGTACTGTTTTCATGGTAATGTTGATGGCAGTGATTGTTACGCCATTTGGTGTGGTAGCTGCAATTTACTTACATGAGTATGCAGCGAAAAACGCCGTGACTAAAATGATCCGTATTGCTGTGATTAACTTGGCAGGTGTACCTTCTATTGTTTACGGTGTATTTGGCTTAGGTTTCTTTGTGTATATGCTTGGTGGCTCTATTGACCAATTGTTTTATCCAGAAGCTGCGCCAAGTCCAGTATTTGGTACGCCAGGGGTAATTTGGTCAGCACTGACACTGGCTATTTTGACATTACCTGTTGTAATTGTGTCAACAGAAGAAGGTTTGTCACGTATTCCAAGTTCAGTTCGTCATGGTTCATTAGCACTGGGTGCAACAAAAGCGGAGACGCTATGGCGTATTATCGTGCCAATGGCCAGTCCTGCTATCATGACCGGTTTAATTTTAGCAGTTGCGCGTGCAGCGGGTGAGGTTGCACCTCTGATGCTAGTGGGCGTGGTAAAAATGGCACCAACCTTACCACTTGACGGTAACTTCCCTTATATTCATTTAGATCGTAAGTTTATGCACTTAGGTTTCCATATCTATGATGTTGGTTTCCAAAGTCCAAATGTTGAGGCGGCACGCCCATTGGTGTATGCAACAGCCTTCTTACTTGTTACGGTGATCATTGCGCTAAATATTACAGCGATTGGCATTCGTAACCACTTACGCGAAAAATTCAGAGCTCTAGAGCACTAATAGTACAGATTTGAAATAGGTATCCTTTTATGATTACAGTAGCGCCACAAGTAAATAACGCAGATGCTAATATTAAGTTAGATCTTGCCAACTTGAGCCCAGAGCAAACCGCTTTAGAGATCAAAGACCTTGACCTTTACTATGGTGATAAGCAAGCTCTGAGTAAAATCAACATGTTGATCCCAAAGGGTCAAGTAACCGCGTTCATCGGCCCATCAGGTTGTGGTAAATCAACGCTCTTGCGTTGTATCAACCGCATGAATGACTTAGTCGATACATGCCGCATTGAAGGTGAAATTAACCTTCAAGGGCAAAATATCTATGATAAAAGCGTTGATGTTGCAGCACTGCGACGCAACGTGGGGATGGTATTCCAAAGACCAAACCCTTTCCCTAAGTCTATTTATGAAAATGTCGTTTACGGCCTTCGCCTGCAAGGTATTAAAGATAAGCGTAAACTTGATGAAGTTGTAGAGCGTTCACTACGCGGTGCGGCACTTTGGGATGAAGTGAAAGACCGTCTACATGATAGTGCATTTGGTCTTTCTGGTGGTCAGCAGCAGCGTCTTGTCATTGCGCGCTCCATCGCCATTGAGCCTGAAGTATTACTGCTGGACGAGCCAACCTCGGCACTAGACCCGATTTCAACACTGGTTATCGAAGAACTCATCAATGATTTAAAAGATAAGTATACTGTTGTTATTGTTACGCATAACATGCAACAAGCTGCGCGTGTATCTGATCAAACTGCTTTCATGTATATGGGCGAGCTCATTGAGTATTCAGATACCAATACACTATTTACAACACCAACGAAGAAGAAGACCGAAGACTACATCACAGGTCGTTACGGTTAATTTATGACAGTGTGGTTGCCCACATACTGGGCAACTTGTTGGAGTTGTTATCAAAGGTAGGGTTTTAGATGGAACACAATATTAATAAGCATATCTCTGGCCGCTTTAATGAAGAGCTAGAAAACGTAAGAAATCATGTATTAAGTATGGGTGGGCTGGTTGAGCAGCAACTTAACCTTGCACTGGATGCCGTTAGCACTAGTGATGCGGACAAAGCGCGTAAAGTCAGTGAAAATGATTACAAAGTCAATGCGATGGAAGTAAACATTGATGAAGAGTGTACGCGTATTATTGCTAAAAGACAGCCAGCAGCCAGTGACTTGAGATTGGTTGTCGCCATTGCTAAAACGATTGCAGACTTGGAGCGTATTGGTGACGAAGCGGAACGTATCGCCAAAGTCGCACTTGATTCATTTACTAAAGATCAGCAGCACCTGTTGGTAAATGTAGAAAACATGGGTCGCCTAGTCTCTAAAATGTTACATGATGTGCTGGACTCTTTTGCACGAATGGATGCACAACGTGCATTTGAAGTGCATAAAGAAGATGCCAAAGTTGACAGAGAATATGAAGCACTTACCCGCCAAATTATGACTTATATGATGGAAGACCCGCGCTCTATCCCAAAAATTATGGACCTAGTTTGGTCGGTTCGTTCACTTGAGCGTATTGGCGATCGCTGTCAAAACATCGCTGAATATGTCATTTATTTTGTCAACGGTAAAGATATTCGCCATACCTCTCAAGAAGATATCGAAAAGAGTTTATAGGTTTACAAGGGATTAGTCGGAATAAATTGGACGATTAATCCCAAGTTCACGATAAAAATCGTTCACAATTTCGGTTAATGCTGTAAACTTGGCCTTTGCACATGCATATAATTATGATTTAAGGGTCAGTTATGCCTAGTAATGCGTTTTTAGGAGTCTTTGCAAAATCTCCTATAAAGCCGATTGAAGAGCACATTAAGATAGTGCATCAAGCCAGTGAAAGCTTGATCCCGTTCTTTGAACATGTCTTCAAAGGGGAGTGGACTGAAGCGGATGCACTTCGCGTTAATATTCGTAACCTAGAACGTGAAGCAGATTCGCTTAAGCGAGAAGTACGTCTTCAGCTGCCTCGCGGTCTATTTATGCCAGTTGAACGGACTGATTTACTGGAACTTATTACCCATCAAGATAAAATCGCCAATAAAGCCAAAGACATCGCTGGTCGAGTCGTTGGCCGTGAAATGGTGATCCCCGAATCGATTCAAAAAGAGTTTGTTGCATACCTATCTCGTTGTGTAGATGCAACGAAACAAGCCTCGAAAGCGATTAACGAGCTGGATGAACTGTTAGAAACAGGCTTCAGAGGTCGTGAGGTTGTATTAGTCGAGAAAATGTTGAGTGAGCTTGATGCCATTGAACAAGATACCGATGACATGCAAATTAGAATTCGCCAAGAACTTCGTCAAGTTGAAGCTGATCTTAACCCGGTTGATGTGATGTTTTTATACAAGATCATCGAATGGGTAGGGGAATTGGCTGATATCGCGGAGCGTGTTGGTGCTCGCCTCGAGGTAATGTTAGCACGCTGATTTATCAGCGATAGTTTATAAAGAAGTACACCGTTGTTACTCTCAAAGCCTAGACTAGAGAGCGGCGGTGTTGTGTTTGTTTAATAACTATTTATATGTGTTCTCATAATCAAGAGTGTGACGAGATAAGCGTATAAATACATAATCAGTGTTTAAAAAACACTAAAGGTTTTTCAATGGATATCATTGCTTCTCATGGCTCGATGTTAGTACTCATCGCAGCGGCAGTTGGTTTCTTTATGGCTTATGGTATTGGTGCAAACGATGTTGCAAACGCCATGGGTACTTCAGTGGGGTCAAAAGCCCTTACAATCAAGCAGGCAATCATCATTGCGATGATTTTTGAATTTGCTGGCGCCTACCTAGCAGGTGGTGAAGTAACGTCGACGATCCGTAAAGGGATCATTGATGCAGCCCCGTTTGCTGACATCCCTGAATTAATGGTGTTAGGTATGATCTCGGCACTATTCGCTGCAGGTACTTGGCTGTTATTAGCGTCAGCACTGGGCTGGCCGGTATCAACGACGCATTCAATCATTGGTGCAATCATTGGTTTTGCTTTAGTTGCCGTAGGTAGCGAAGCGATTCAGTGGGGCAAAGTTGCTGGTATCGTAGGTAGCTGGGTCGTAACGCCTGCCATCTCAGGCTTCATTGCTTACCTTATCTTTATGAGTGCGCAAAAGCTGATCTTTGATACAGATAAGCCGCTTACTAATGCAAAGCGCTTTGTGCCTTTCTACATGGGTCTAGCTGGCTTCGTAATGTCTTTGGTTACTATTAAAAAGGGCTTGAAGCACATCGGTATTAACTTAGGTACTGTTGAAGGCTATGCGCTTGCAATTGGTATTGCAGTATTGATTGGTCTAATTGGTAAAGTGTTTATTGCACGTATGAAGATGGATCCAAATGCTGATAAGCAAATGCAGTTCAATAATGTTGAAAAAGTATTTGCCGTATTAATGGTGCTAACAGCGTGTTGTATGGCCTTTGCACACGGTTCAAACGATGTTGCAAACGCGATTGGTCCACTAGCTGCGGTTGTAAATATTGTAGAAAACAACGGTGAAATGGCGAAAAAAGCTGAGCTGGCTTGGTGGATCTTACCACTAGGTGGTTTAGGCATCGTAGTTGGTCTTGCTGTATTAGGTAAAAAAGTAATTAAAACCATTGGTGAAGGTATTACTCACCTGACACCAAGTCGTGGCTTTGCTGCTGAACTTGCAGCGGCGTCGACGGTTGTTATCGCTTCAGGTACTGGTTTGCCTATTTCGACGACACAAACATTAGTAGGTGCCGTTTTAGGTGTTGGTATGGCACGCGGAATAGCAGCACTTAATATGGGTGTCATCAGAAACATTGTGGTTTCTTGGGTTATCACATTGCCAGTCGGTGCAGCCCTTGCTATTGTTATATTCTATATTTTGAGAAGCGCGTTCGGCGTTTAACAAAAAAACAGACTTTTAGCTTGAAAAGATCTCAGCGCCATTGGTGTTGGGGTCTTTTTATTTATGGGTATATCAGTGAATAACTTACCAAGTATAAAACAATTACAATATCTGATCGCTGTACATCAGCAGCAGCACTTCGGTCGTGCTGCTGAGGCATGTTTTGTGGGTCAATCTACACTCAGTAGTGCGATTCAAAATTTGGAAGAAACGCTTGGCTGTCAGCTAATTGAGCGTGAAAATCGCAGCTTGATGTTTACGGACGTGGGTGAAGAAGTTGTCGCGCGAGCGAAGAAAATCATTGATGATTCAATTAGCGTTGTTGAGTTAACGAAAAGTTTTAAAAACCCATTGTCTGGCAAGCTTGTATTGGGGTTAATCCCGACGATTGCGAGCTTTATTGCTGCGCCCTTGTACCAGTACTGCCAAGAGGTTTTCCCAAATCTTCAACTTGTATTGGTTGAGGATACCAGTGATAGGCTACTCGACAAGTTGGAGCATGGCCAAATTGATATGGGAATATTGGCTCTGCCATACAGGACCGATAAATTCCATACGCAGATTTTGACTAAGGATCATTTTTCTTTGGTTCATCACCAAGACTATGCGATCCCTGAAGTCTTAGAAGATTTTAATTTGCTGCCTAAAGACAGTGTGTTCTTACTAGAGCGTGAGCACTGTATGACAGGACATGCCTTGAGTGCATGTAACTTGACACGCAGTGAGTGTATTAACCCGTTTGAGGCTGCGAATCTGCATACGTTATTGAGTATGGTTGAATACCAAAATGGCGTGACTTTTTTACCTCAAATGGCGCTCAATGCGGGTATTTTAGAGGGAAAGCCAATGGTAACGCTAGCGCCTCAAGCAGATGCGTATCGTGAAATAGGCCTTTTGTGGCGCAAGACTACAGGCAGAATTCGCGACTTTAGGTTATTCAGTAATGAGGTGGGTGAATTTATTAAAAAGCAGTGCCAATAGCACTGCTTTTGAATAGCATGAAATCATTGCTTAAGTCGAACTGAGCTTGCTCTGTGACATAATATTGGGTAAAAATAATAAGTATACCCATACAACTAGGTTAAAGTACGGCACAAACCCTAATACCGTGAATAGCTTAGTTGGATACCCTTTTTGTTTGGCGCAGCGGTAACATTGTAGTGTGATCAAACAATGCACCAGTGATAGAAACAGAATAAACTGAAACATACTTATCTCCCCGAATTCCATTACGAGATGTGCTCAAATCCATTGCATGTCTTCAACTTATATGTATATAAGTTAAATAAGAAGACATTCATTGCGAGCTTTTATTATAGTTGAGTTTTTAATCGACTGCAGCGACTTTTTTCCCCGTTTTGATTAGCATGCTGTTTTTAGGGATAAAATAGTTTCTAATTGATGCTTAAGTTGTTCGATAGGGAGCGGCTTTGAAATGAAGTAACCTTGACCATAGTCGACCCCAATTTTGTTTAACTCATCAAAAATTTCTCTAGTTTCAACATATTCTGCAACTGAGCACTTATCTAGCGAATGACTAATATCATTGACTGCCTTGACCAGAGCGAGGTCAATTGGATCGTTTAACATGTCACGCACGAATGAGCCATCTATTTTTACATGCTGTGCTGGCAGCTGCTTTAAGTAACTGAAGGTACTGAAACCGGTACCAAAATCGTCAATTGAAAAGTGACACCCAAGTTGGTTAAGTTGCTTGATCATTAACTGAGTTGCACTGAGGTTATTGATACTTGCAGACTCTGTGATTTCAAAAATAATGCAGTGTGCGGGCACTTGAAAATCTCGCAGACAAGCCTGTATATGTGGCATGAGCCGTTCATCGAGAAATGATTGCGCAGAGAGGTTGACAGACAGTTGGTGTAGTTCAGGGTAATTGGCTACCGCGCGAATACTCTCTCTAATTACAGACTGATCCATTAAAAATGTATCATTGAGTAGTTCAAGTGCGGGAATAAATTGATTTGGGTAAACCAAATTACCTTCAATCTCAAGGCGTAGCAGTGCCTCGAAATACGCGATCTGATTGTTTTTAAAATCCCAGATAGGCTGATAGTGAAGTTCAAACTGATTGTTTTTAAGTGCTTCTCGAACACTATGCCCCCACTCTAGCCCCGTTTGTAAGGTGCTATTTTTAGCATCTTCTTTGGTATAGCAGTGAACCAGATTGCGGCCAAGATTTTTCGCGATATAAAGAGCGATGTCAGATTGCTTTAGGCATTCACTTGGATCGCAATTGCTTGGTGAAATTAAAGTTAAGCCAATTGAGCAACTGATTGTGTAGCTGGCTTCTTCAGAGTGAAATTGGTGATTTTCAATGGCGCTACAAATACCCTCTGCGATCATATGGGCATCAAGTAAGCGGGTATTTTTAAGTAAAATCGCAAACTCATCGCCGCCTATACGGAAAATAAGATGCTCTTGGGCAATATGAGCGCGAAATAGTTGAGCCACCTCTTGGAGTACAATATCACCTTGCTGGTGGCCTTTACTGTCATTAATGATCTTAAAATGGTCTAAATCAATGTAGATTAATGCATGCTCTGTATCGAAGTTTTGCGTGGCCTCTTTGCAGAAATGGTTCAGTTGTTGGTCAAAGTAATAACGGTTATGCAGGCCTGTGAGCGTATCGTGCAATGCTAAGTGGCGGAGCTGTAATTCAGCTTCTTTTCGTTCATGTATATTGTCAATGGTTGCCGTGATCGAGGCGCTATTTGTTTGATTTTTAATGAGTTGAAAACGGCACTCTACCCAAATTGCAGCGCCTGATTGGTGTGTTAATTGTAATTCGACGTTGGATGCGTGTGGACCGTTGAGTACATCTGTTATGGCTGTATTTAAAGCTGTAAGATGATCTGGGTGCACATACTCTCTTAGCTTTGTGGCCAAAGTTGATTTAAGTTTGCGTCCAGTGAGATGCTCCCAAGCCGGATTAATAAAGCGTATGCACCCTGTGGCGTCTAATTCAAGTACAACGGTGTTCAGATGTAAAAGAATGCGTTGGTGCGCAGAGAAGAGCTCTTTATAGCTTTGCTCTCTGCGACTGAGTTGCTCTACTTTATTGGCAAACTCAGCATAGCTCACCATAAAGTCTTCACGTCTTGCTGCATGATCACAGACCTTGCTTAGCAAAGACAAATTATAGGGGGCTCTAATAAAATCAGTTACGCCCAAAAGCAGCAGTTGCTCAGCATAATCGGCATTTCGACTATCAATGATAGTTACGATCGCTTGACTAGGCTTATGTTGGAGAATATTCGCCACCAGCTCTTTAGTGCTTTCTGCTCGGGTAGATGTTGCATCGAGTAATACAATGGAGTAATCGTTTTGTAAAAACTCGGAAAGCGCAGCATTTTCGGTTGAAACCGTATTACAGCTAAAACTTAAAGCAAGGTGATCGCTGATACTCGCAGCTTTTTTGCTGTTGGGCTCTAACAGAAGTAAGTTCAGTCGACTGCTTTTTTCGAGGTGAGTCGACAGAACATTGGCCAAAACTTGCGGCAGTACGTCATGCCTTTCTAACGGCAGTACAGCATCGATGCTGTAACTTCTAGCCGTGGTCTCAGCTATGCGTTCACAATAGGTAGGTGGGATCAGAACAATAGGGGTGTTTTTTGGGGTTTTAAGTAGCCCTGAACGGATCATACGCGAGAACCGCCAGCCATCAATTTTACCTACGTTCAGTCCGCTGATGACCAGATCAACAGCTTGCTTTTTTAGCAGCTGTAAAGCAGCTTGTGTGTCGCTTTGCTCTATTATATGAAATACATTGAGCTTTTGTAACGTTCTTATTACGGTTTGACGCTCACCATGATCGGCATTGACAAGTAGTAGAGTAAGCTGTTTAGCCATGGCGTTACGACCCCAAACCCATGTTTTAAGTTTTTAAATGTTGCCCATTGATACTTATTTGCATGTTTTATATTGCTTTTTTGGCAATATAAAAAGCGGGCACCGGATATCTTGAAAAGAACTAATACATGCAAAACTGTCAGTAGAGTAAAGCTATTTATTGCAACTGACAAGAGGTGAAAAAGTATGAATAGATCATGCTTGTTGCTTGATTTCGTCATCTCGCAGCACTAGACTTGCCGCCTAATTGCACGATATGAGGTTTTATATGCGCGTTGCTGACTTTAACTTTGAACTTCCTGATGAATTAATTGCCCGTCACCCTAAGGCCGAGCGTACCAGTAGTCGCCTGCTAACACTTAATGGAAATAACGGCGAATTAGAGCATAAGATCTTTAAAGATATTATTGATCTGATTGAGCCCGAAGACTTAATTATTTTCAATAATACCAAGGTGATCCCTGCTCGTATGTTTGGGCAAAAGTCCACAGGTGGCAAGGTAGAAGTTTTGGTGGAGCGCATTGTAGATGAACATCGAGTACTTGCGCATGTTCGTTCAAGTAAATCGCCCAAGCCAGGCGCAGAGTTGATTTTAGAAGACAAAGCGCATGCAACTATGGTTGCACGCCATGGCGAGCTCTTTGAATTAGAGTTTAAAGGCGAGCACTCAGTTCTGACAATTCTAGATGAAATTGGCCACATGCCATTACCGCCTTATATCGACCGTCCAGATGAAGAAGGTGACAAAGAGCGCTATCAGACCGTGTATGGAGAAAAACCAGGCGCGGTTGCTGCTCCAACAGCGGGTTTGCACTTTGACGATAACTTAATGGTGCAGCTTAAAGACAAGGGTGTTGAAATGGCCTTTGTGACCTTGCATGTTGGCGCCGGTACTTTCCAGCCTGTCCGTGTTGATGACGTCAATGATCACCACATGCACTCTGAATATATTGAAGTACCTGATGAAGTTGTGGATGCTGTGGCTAAATGTAAAAGTCGTGGTGGCCGTGTTATCGCGGTTGGTACAACGTCGGTCCGTTCTTTAGAGTCGGCAGCAAAGGTACACGATGGAGAGTTAAAGACTTTCTATGGCGACACGGACATTTTTATTTATCCTGGCTATCAGTTCAATGTGGTCGATGTGATGATCACTAACTTTCACCTGCCAGAGTCAACCTTGATTATGCTGGTCAGTGCCTTTTCAGGACAAGAGCACATCATGAATGCGTATCACGAGGCGATTGCACAAAAATATCGCTTCTTTAGTTATGGTGATGCTATGTTTTTGACTAAAAAACAGTAATATAGAATTTATAAACCGGCCAAGTGCCGGTTTTTTTATATTTACAACCAACGCTTTTTAATTTGTGACTTTATTTATCCCTTTTTAGCCCCAATATTAGAATTGCTCGGGCTTTATTGGTAGAATCTGACAGTTTACATGGCCTGTTTATTAGTATGGGCCATTGGTTGAGTTTTGTTGGACTGTTTTTCCGACGCGAGGTAGTTATGAAATTTGAATTAGATTGTACGCATGGCAAGGCACGTCGCGGACGCTTAGTATTTGATCGTGGTGTAGTTGAAACACCCGCATTTATGCCTGTAGGCACTTACGGCACAGTAAAAGGTATGACGCCAGATGAGCTAAAAGACACTGGTGCGCATATTTGTTTAGGAAACACTTTTCATTTGATGCTGCGTCCAGGCACTGAAATCATAAAGCAACACGGTGATTTGCATGATTTCATGAACTGGGATAAGCCAATTTTGACTGATTCAGGCGGTTTCCAGGTGTTCAGCCTAGGTGCAATGCGTAAGATTTCTGAAGAAGGCGTGCTGTTTAAGTCTCCTGTCAACGGTGAGAAGATCATGTTGTCTCCAGAAAAAGCTATGGAAGTACAGCGTGACTTGGGCTCAGATATCGTCATGATTTTTGACGAGTGTACACCATACCCTGCAACGGAAAAAGAAGCGAAAGATTCAATGGAGTTATCACTTCGTTGGGCAAAACGTTCTAAAGAAGCACATGGTGATAACCCATCTGCTTTGTTTGGTATTATTCAAGGTGGCATGTACCCAGAATTGCGCGCTGAATCGCAAAAAGGGCTAGAAGACATCGGTTTTGATGGCTATGCCTTAGGTGGTTTATCAGTGGGTGAACCAAAAGAAGAGATGGTTAAGATCCTTGACCATTGTGCGTATAAAATGCCAGAACAGAAGCCTCGTTACTTAATGGGCGTGGGCAAACCAGAAGACTTGGTTGAAGCTGTTCGTCGTGGTATTGATATGTTTGACTGTGTTATGCCAACGCGTAACGCGCGAAATGGACACTTGTTTGTTACCGATGGTGTGATTAAAATCCGTAACGCTGTTCATAAAACAGATACAAGCCCGCTTGATGCGGAGTGTGATTGTCACACATGTAAAAATTACTCACGTGCGTACCTGCACCACCTAGATAAGTGTAATGAAATTTTAGGTGCGCGTTTAAATACTATCCACAACTTACGTTACTATCAGCGTTTGATGGAAGGTATGAGAAATGCCCTGACTGAAGGGACATTTGATGAGTTTGTCGCTGACTTTTATGAGCGTAGAGGGCTGCCAGTGCCGCCACTTGCTGATGTAGAAGCAGAATAAAGTTTTATATAAAAATTAAATGAGGAAGAGCAATGAGCTTATTTATTTCTAGCGCCCACGCAAGCACAGCGGCAGCCGCGCCAGCTGGTGGCGGTATGGAAATGCTTATCATGTTGGCTATTTTCGGTTTGGTATTTTATTTCTTAATTTACCGTCCGCAGGCCAAACGTGTTAAAGAGCACAAAGATCTAATGGGTGCACTTGGTAAAGGCGATGAAGTCTTAACGTCAGGTGGTCTAGTTGGTAAAGTTTCGAAGGTTGCAGAAGACAAAGATTTCGTGGTAATTGCCCTGAATGATCAAGTTGAAGTAACTGTACAGAAGTCAGCAGTGGCAGCCGTTTTACCTAAGGGTACAATGAAGTCGCTATAACAATAACAAAGGGATAATCCAGTGCTAAACAAGTATCCAATGTGGAAATACTTGCTTGTGCTCGCTGTTTTGGCCGTTGGCATTCTTTATGCCACCCCTAATATGTATGGTCGTGATCCGGCCATACAGATTTCAGGTAAGAAAGGGGCCAGCGCCGATTTAAGCGTACTTGATCAAGCAAATAAAACACTTCAAGACAATAATCTACCTATCAAATCTGCTGTCCTAGAAGAAGGGCAAGTTCTCATTCGCTTCAAGAATGTAGAAGATCAGCTTAAAGCACAGGATATCCTGCGTGGCGCACTGAGCGAAGACTACATTTCAGCTATTAACATGTCTCCAGCACAACCAGATTGGCTTAAGAGCATTGGAGCAAATCCAATGAAATTGGGTCTGGATCTCAGTGGTGGTGTTCACTTCACAATGGAAGTAGACATGGCAACGGCATTAGGCAAAGCGCTTGAGCAGATGGAGCAAGATTATAAGAGCGATTTGCGCGGCGAAAAACTTCGTTATCGTACTATCCGTGAAGTTGCAAATAGCGACCGCGTTCAGGTTGTTATGCGCTCTGTTGAAGACAAAAAAGCCGCTGAACGCTTTTTGAAAAAGCGCTACCCGGGCAATGTTTTTGTTAACGACAGCAGTAACGAACTGGCGTTTTTCTCGAGTTTAAGTGATTTGAAAGTTCGTGAATTACGCGACTATGCTATCAAGCAAAATGAAACCATTATTCGTAACCGTATTAACCAGTTAGGTGTTGCTGAGCCAAACGTACAAAGACAGGGTTCTGAGCGTATCATCGTGCAACTGCCTGGTGTACAAGATACGGCGCGAGCTAAAGAGATCCTAGGTGCAACCGCGACACTAGAGTTCCGTGAAGTCGATGACAGAGCTGATACGCGTACTGCTGCACAGGGTCGAGTGCCGGCTGGCAGTGAAGTGCTATATCACAAAGACGGTTACCCTGTTGTACTGAAAAAGCGTGTGATCCTTGAAGGTGTTCACATTACCGGTGCGCAGTCAGGTATGGATGAATATCAACGTCCTCAGGTAAGTATTAACCTTGATAGCAAAGGTGGCGCGAAGATGAGTGCCTTTACCAAACGTGCGGTTGGTAAGAGCATGGCCACGGTATTTATCGAGTATAAGCCTTCTGGCAAAAAAGATGAGAATGGTAAAGCACTACCGCCTATTAAGGTGGAAGAAGTCATCAACGTCGCGACGATCCAATCTCGTTTAAACAATTCATTTCGTATTACTGGCATTGATAATCCAGCTGAAGCCCACAATTTGAGCTTACTACTCAGAGCGGGTGCATTGGTTGCGCCAATTCAAATCGTTGAAGAGCGTACTGTTGGACCAAGCTTAGGCCAAGAAAACATTGAAGCGGGTATGACAGCTGTGGTGTTAGGTTTTGCATTTGTGCTTGGTTTCATGCTGATGTACTACAAGGGTTTCGGTATCGTTGCGAACTTAGCACTTGCGGCTAACTTGGTGATGATCGTCGGTGTGATGTCGATGATCAGTGGTGCAACCCTGACCTTACCTGGTATTGCGGGTATCGTATTAACCGTCGGTATGGCTGTAGACGCAAACGTACTTATCTTTGAACGTATCCGTGAAGAGTTAGCGGATGGCAGAAGCCCTCAACAAGCGGTTCATTATGGTTATGACAGTGCATTCAGTACAATTTTTGATGCTAACATTACAACACTCATTGCAGCGGTTATTTTGTTCTCGGTCGGTACAGGCCCGATTGCTGGTTTCGCAGTGACCCTTGCGATTGGTATTTTAACCTCAATGTTTACAGCGATCATTGGTACACGTGCCGTGATCAATGCGTTCATTGGCGGTAAACGCATCAATAAACTGTCGATATAGGAGCGAGCATGCAATTATTAAAATTATCGAGCACTATTCGCTTCATGTCGGCAAGAAAGTTGTCGATGGCATTTTCAGCGGTCTTGATTTTGGCTTCTATCGCGTCATTTATGGTGAAAGGTCTAAACTTTGGTTTGGACTTTACTGGCGGTACCGCGGTTGAAGTGGGCTTCTCACAACCAGCAGATTTACCTAAAATTCGTAAAGTGTTAGCTGAAAATGGCTTTGCAGATGCGGCTGTGACCTTATTTGGCTCTAGCCAAGAGGTATTGGTTCGCATTGCACCACGTGAAGATGTCAAAGCAGAAACCATTGGTAACCAACTTATCGATGCTCTCAAGTTGGCAGATAGCAGTGTTGAAATGCGTCGAATTGAGTTTGTTGGCCCAAGTGTTGGTGAAGACTTAAAAGAGCAGGGTGGCCTTGCGATGCTGACGGCACTTTTATGTATCTTGGTGTATGTGGCATTTCGATTTGAATGGCGCTTTGCTGTTGGCGCGGTTGCGGCACTTTTCCACGATGTGATCTTAACAATGGGCTTGTTCTCGCTACTTGGACTTGAGTTTGACTTAACGATTTTAGCGGCGATCTTAGCGGTAATAGGTTACTCACTGAATGACACCATTGTTGTATCTGATAGGATCCGTGAAAACTTCCGTAAAGTGCGTATTGATGACACCTTAGAAATCATCAATATTTCACTCACGCAAACGATGAATCGTACACTTGTTACCTCAATTACAACCATACTTGTATTGATCGCTCTGTTTGTATGGGGTGGCCAAACAATTCACGGCTTCGCGACGGCGTTGTTATTTGGTGTATTCATTGGTACCTATTCATCAGTGTATGTTGCGAGCTCTGTTGCGGTGGCAATGGGTGTGAGCAAAGAAGATCTGATCCCAGTTGAAGTTGAAAAAGAAGGTGCTGATTTAGACGCAATGCCTTAAAAAATGCCTATGCAGTTACGCTTGTTAGCTGACTGTTAGGGTAAAATTCAATTTTCGATCTGAATCAAGAAGGCCACATTTATTGTGGCCTTTTCTGTTTCAAAATGATGACAAGACTGTATAATGAGAATTGTTATCAATAATAATGAATTTGAGGATTATATGTATAAACAGCTAGGAATTGCATGCGCAGCTTTAGCGCTATTTGCATGTTCAGAACAACCAAGCACACAAGCGGCCAAGACTGAAGCACAAGCACCTGCAAGCGACAATGCACTAGGCCAATATAAAACTCAGGCAACTTCACTGCTAGCAAACATCAGAGAGCACAAATCAGCGACAGATCTTGAACAGGAATCTGCAAATTTAGTTGCTACCTCGCGCGATTTATTAGCTGATTTCGTGACTAAGTATCCTCAGTGTAAAGATTACCTAGATGCACTTGATAAAGCTGCTGATATTATTCCTACGCTGCCTCTAGAAGAGATTGAATCTGGTTACCATGAAGATGGTAAATTACCTGAGTACAGCGATCCTGTGTGTTATCATGCGAAGGACTTATTAGTGCACCCTGCAACAGTACAGGCGATTGCTAAACTTGGTTTTACCGAGAAAACGCATTATGAAGATGCAGAACTTGAAATTGTTGAAGTTATTGCGCACTTTGGTCAAGTTGAGATGGCTTTAAAATAATCTCATAAGAGATGAAAACGCTGTTTTCATCTCACTCTTCTTATTGTCGGTCTACTTACTCTCTTCATATTTATCCCCAATATTGGTAAATTCCATTGGATTGCAATCTAACTGTCATAAATCTTTGATATTTTGCTCGATTATTAAACACTTGAATTGAGTTTGGTTGTTTCAGTGGACCCTTTAAACGTCATATTGGATGACATTTTGCGAAATGAAGCTGTATATCCAATGTTTCAACCCATTTTTGATATTGCAAAAGAGCAGATACTAGGCTTTGAAGCATTGAGCCGTGGCAGTTTAAACAATGAGTTAGCGCAACCTGATAAGATGTTTGCGGCGGCTAGTAAATATGACCGACTATCTGAACTTGAGCTGCTTTGTCGTAAAAAAGCCATCGCGCAGTTTGCTGCATTAAACTTGCCGGGCAAACTATTTTTAAATGTGAGCCCCAAAGCTTTATTAGATCCTCATCACCCTAAAGGGGAGACTTTGCATCTAATTGAAGAGGCTGGTTTAAACTGCAGTCGTGTGGTGATCGAGGTGACAGAGCAAGATAAAGTAGATGACGGATTTTTGTTGCTTAAAACCATATCGCATTATCGCCAGTTGGGCTTTCAAATTGCGATTGATGATTTAGGCGCTGGCTACTCTGGGCTAAAGCAATGGTCGGAACTTTGCCCTGATTTTGTCAAAGTAGATCGTTACTTTATCGATTATTGCGACCAAAGCATCGTGAAAAGAGAGTTTCTCAAATCCATCATTGAGCTTGCTAAAGCAACCAATACAGCCGTCATTGCTGAAGGCATAGAGCGTGATGAAGAATTAAAATTGCTCAAAAAAATGGGAATAGTGAATGCACAAGGGTTTTTATTAGCAAGACCTAGTGCGGAGTCTAACGATTTAGCGATTGACCCCCGTGATGTTCTCAATGCGCAGATTCAATCAGAGCCTGCAGCGAGTCAATTCGAGCAATCCATGGCTATTGGTTGGCTTGCTCACGATGTGCCTGCCATTCATATGAGTACGCAGTGTATAGATGCCCATCGTCGCTTTGAACAGAATAAAGGCCTGACAAGTCTCGCTGTACTCAATGATGCGCGGCAGCCTGTAGGGCTATTGCACAGAGATCAGCTTACAGAGGTCTTTGCTGCACCTTATGGTCACGCATTATTTGATAAAAAGCCAGTTGTTAAATTGATGGATAAACAGCCTCTGATCGTTGATGAGCAACAGCAGTTAGACTTTGTCAGTCAGCTCATTACTGAAAATGAATTTGATATTAGGCGACATATTGTTATCACTAAAGAAGGCGAGTACATAGGCTTGGCGCCTCTTCGGGATATTTTAAAGCATATTACTGAAGATAAAATCCGCCATGCGCAGCATGCAAACCCGCTCACTATGCTACCGGGTAATGTCGCCATAAATGAAGCCATTGAACAGCGCCTTCGTGCTAAGCATAGTTTTTCATTGGCTTATATTGATTTAAACCATTTTAAGCAGTTTAACGACTTGTATGGCTATGCCAGTGGGGACAGTGTCATTAAATTGTTAGCTGATGTCACTCTGCAGGTGTGCCAACATAGCCAGTGCTTTGTCGGGCACATTGGAGGGGATGATTTTATGGTGGTGTTTGATCAAGCCGATGCGGAATCGCTTTGCCATCAGATCATTGAACAATTTGAAGCGCGTTCTAAATCCCTATTCACACCTGAACATGTTGCAGCTGGTGGTTACTGGGCTACTAATCGAGAAGGACAAAAGCAATTTGTTCCGTTACTCACTTTATCCATTGGGCTCGTTAGCCCAGATGTCGAATCATGTAAAAATAGTCATCAGGTAGCGGCTTTAGCAACAGATGCTAAAAAAGAAGCGAAGCGCTATCGCAATAGTTATTTGTTTGTCTGTAATCGACGAAAACCAAGTGCGCCAATGGTGAGGCTTGAAACGGCGTCCAATCACCTTTAATGCTGCTAATTTTGAGATTCTAAGCAAAGAGTGGAATAATCTGTGCAAATGGTACGCTGAACTTGGTTTTTGTGAACAAACTTATTGCTTCAAGACGATATATTATGAAATATATATACTTAAGGCGAAGGGAAATTCTCGCTCAGTTTATATATAGTAATTTATACCGTCGTAGTTACCGAGTAGCTTAATAGGTTTGGGGAACATGATGATCAGACAGTTTATTGGCTTTTGCTTACTATCTTTGGCGTTTACGGGGGCGGCACAGGATATAAAGGAAACAATTTACGTCGCCAAAGAGCAGCGTCCACTTTACGACCGAGACTTATTTCTGTATGAGTTGTTACAGCAGGCTTTAAAGGCGGCTGAATACGATGTCAATATAGAGCATGTTAAAGTACACCCTCATCAACAGCGTACTCTGATGGCATTGAGTAAAGGGCAAGTGGACTTGCACTGGAGCATGACCAGCCCGGCAAGAGAAAAACTGGCCATAGCAGTCAAATTTCCTTTATTTGATGGCCTGATCGGCAAGCGTGTTCTCATTATTCATAAAGCGCAATACGAGCGCTTTAAACGCATTACTGAGTTAGCACAACTGAGCAAATTCACTGCGGTACAAGGGCATGATTGGCCAGATACAAAAATCCTTTCAAGCAATGGCTTGAGTGTTAAACCCATTGTAAATTATCAAGCCATGTTTGATATGGTATTACACAAAAAAGCGGATTATTTCCCTCGTTCTATCGTTGAGGCACAATCTGAGTTACTGAATCAAAATAACCCCGCGCTTATGATAGTGCCAGACTACTACCTGTCTTATCCTGCTCGTTTTTACTTTTTCGTGAATAAGGACAAAGTGGAACTTGCACAAAAGCTTGAAATAGGTTTGAAAAAGCTGAAGCACAGTGGTGCTTACAATGCATTACTGCAGCGTTACTTTGATCTAAACATGCTGTCTAACAGCCATATGCTGCCTTTAACAAACCCTTTCCACTAATATTATCAACGCCTGATAGAAGGCACCTTAAAGTCATAGGCCTCTTTGTAGGTCAAAAATGTGAGTACAACAAGTACACCGCAAAATATTGAATAATTTAGGTAACCTGTCACATCAAACGCATAGTAAAAGAAAGTCATATCGTAGCCTTTACCATTGCGTATATAATTTTCAATTAATGCGAAAAAGCTAATTGCAGCGCTGATCAAGCATAACCAAGGTAAAATGCTATCAGCAAAGGTATAGCGTATTTTGTGCTTTGGAAATAATCGCTTCGAAATCTCAACTCGGTATGTTAAGGGGACTAAAATAATGAGCTCCTTAAACAAATGCACACCATAGATAAGGCTATTTTGTATTAGTCTATCACCAGGTGTAGATACTAAGCTAATTAACCCAGTTGTAAAAATAATGTTCTCGAATAACACTGGGATCATTGCGATGAATGAAATTGAACATATGTTAACATCTCTTAGTCTATGCCCTATCAAAAACACCAAAGAAATAATCGATATATAGGCCAAGAAGAAGAAGTAGGTCGCGTCTTGAATAATAAAGATCACTACTACCATAACCACATAAGGCAGTAGTAGATCTTTGAATGCAAACTGTTTTGCCATAAATAATGCTTAACTTAAAACTAATTAAGAGTTTTTGACGGGCGATGCTGCCCTATGGTTTGAATGTACAACAAGCTTCTCTTGTCGAGTCTTTCGCCCTTCTGAAAAAGGGTCCGCTGGACCTAATAAACCTGAACCGCCCGCAATTAAACGGCATTGTTTGTTAGCAATCATCTTCATAGTGATTATCCTTATTTCATTATCGTCTAGTCAGCTAAATGAATGTTAAACATTCTTTAGTTTCCAATGGCAACAGGCACAACGCAAGCCTTACTGCTTTACCAGAAGAAGCATCACCGGAACTAGTAAAAAAGAATTGTTTTATGGCCATTCCTTCGTACTTAATGTTCGAATAAATATGGGTGACTCATTGAATTTAACACCAAATAATTTGGAGTTAAACATTTTTTTACAAAAAAATAAGATGCTAAATTCAGGCCAGTTTGTGTAAAAAATTACCCAAAATAGAGAAGGTAGAATGTACCTATTCTATTTTGCAAAATTGATTAATGATAATCTTGTGATATTACAGCTTAAATTTTGCCATTTCGCTTTCTAACTGCGTAGCTTGTGCCTTAATGCTGTCTGTTGCGGTATGTGCTTGTTGCGAGACACTGGCTGTTTGAGACGCAGTATCAGAGATGATCACGACTCTTTTGGCTGTATCTTCACCTGCGGTTAGCTGCTCTTTTGCTGCCAATGCTATTTGATCACTCATTTGAGAAATAGCGCTTAAAGAAGATGCGACGCTGCGTAATGCTTCGCTTGCTTCCGATGACATCGTCACGGTCTTTTCACTGGTGGTGATACTCAGTGCTACGGATGATTTAGCTTCTTGAGTCGCTGATTGTAAATTACCAATCATGGTATGAATTTCTTCGGTGCTCGACTGAGTTCTTTGCGCCAGTTGGCGTACTTCATCAGCTACAACGGCAAAACCTCGTCCTTGTTCTCCAGCTCGAGCTGCCTCAATAGCAGCGTTTAGAGCAAGAAGATTGGTTTGCTCTGCAATACTTTGTATCACACTTAGTACGTTCGCAATGTTGTTAACTTCTTCATCGAGCGCTTGAATATTGTTTCCTGCACTGTCTATCTGTTGCTCTAAAAGGGCGATTGCTTCAGTCGCATTGGAGGTCAATCTATCAGCATTTTGTCCTTGGCTTTCAGCTTCTTGGACTGAGAATGCGGCTTGTTCTGCATGTTCCACGACAGTTTGGGCTGACGCAGTGAGCTCGGTGATAGCCGAAGCGACCATCTGTGTTTCTTCACTGAGACTTAAAGTTAAGCTTTCTAAGTCATTGGATCGTGCCTCTCCATCAAAGCTCTGTTCTTTCAGTTTGTCACTGACAACCATTAACCCGCTAACAACCCCTTTTAAGCCATCTTGCATATAGTGCATGGCTGCCATGATGCTGTAATCTTTGGCATTTGAGGTGTCAATTCGCGAAGTTAAATTGCCATGAGACACCTGTCTTACAATATCGAGCACATCATTGAGTTCTGCGCCAAGCTTGTTGGACAGGGATAGACCATAGCGAGCGACGGTGAAGGTGAGCGCAACAGCAATTATCAATGAGAGGGTTAGTAACCAGCTTGCTGTTTCCCAATATCTTTCATCTACTTCTTTGTAACTGATCCCGGTGCCAACGTACCAACCAAATAAAGACGTTTTTTGTACAACGGAGGTGAGATCCACAACTTCGCCATTTCGTTCAGAATTCCAGTGGTATGTAATGATTCTGTTGGTATTATTTCCTACTTTGCGCTCTACCAGTCTGCCAATGCTATTACCGCTGGCGTCTTTAAAATCATTGAAGCTTGTGCCATGTAATTGAGGGTCATGAGGTGCTGCAACAAAGTTAAGCTGCTCATCAACAACATAGACATATTCAGAGTTGTGATACTTGTTTTCTCTTAATATTTGGGCTGCAAGTTTTTTTGCTTCTTGCTCGGTTAAATCGCCCGACCTGACAAAATTTTCAAATTGCTCAACGATGTTGACTGTACTTTTCATCAATTGATTAATGCGTGCAATGTTATCTGTTTCGCTTGCATGGCGAAGTGATTGAAGCCCAAGCACAGCAATAGAAATTAAGGCGATAAAAATTGCTGCTGCGAAAAAGATTATTTTTAGTCGTAAAGTCAGGGTCGAAAACACAATATGCACCTTAGCAGAGTCAGTTAAAAGTTGATGGCACTCTTACCTTTATGATTTATCATGTTTGAGCGCGCTATGTAAGTAGGGTTTAACCGTATATAAGTAAAAATTAGATGATTTTTACTCATATGACGACTTTATTGCGGTCTATTTTGCATTGATTATGTCAACTTCTTGCTGAGTCAATGGACGATATTCACCCTGTGCCAGGTTGGCATCTAGTGTGATGTCACTTATTTTTTCTCTATGTAATTCAACTACATGGTTTTCAACGGCTGCGAGCATACGCTTAACTTGGTGGTATTTTCCTTCACAGATAGACAGCCTCAACGCGTATTTATCAATCGCTTCTGCCTGTGCTGGGCGGGTCAGTTGCTTTTCATTATGTAAAGCGACACCTTGGCGTAAATTCTCTAAAGACTCTTCAGTAATTATTTCTTTTGTTTCAACAAGGTATGTCTTAAATTTTTGTTTTTTTGGGGAAGTGATTTGATGTGACCAGTCGCCATCATTGGTGATTAATACTAGCCCCGTTGTATCTATGTCTAGCCTACCCGCGACATGAAAATCTTTTAAGTTCGGCTCATCAAGCAAGTCAAAAACAGTGGGGTGCAATTCATCGTGATTAGCACACACATAACCTTGAGGTTTATTGAGCATGAAATATCTTTTACCTAGATACTTCAGTTGCTTACCACTTACTTCGATTAGGTCATCAGCACTTATTTGCACGTCACTTTTTTTTGTCAAAATGCCATTTATTGTCACTTCTCCTTTTTTAATGAGTATTTTTACTTTGCTGCGAGGAAGTTCATTTATGTGACTGACAAATTTATCTATACGGCATGGAAATTTCATTTATTTACTCTTACTAGACGGGATCAGATACTTACGTATTATGAATGATTTAATTTTTGCGATAAATAGCAGGATCTAAATCATACGGATGAACGCTTAAACTGACCGATTCAGGTAATAAACTTTCTAGTGTGCTAAGTAACTTTTCACTGAGTATTTGTTTTTGCGCTTGTGTTCTACCGACCAATAAGTGGACTTGAATGTGAACAAAGTCCAGCTTGCCACTGCCAAGAATACATTCAGCAAATGCAATTCGACGTGTCTTTATGGTTTGCTCATCAAACAAGTTAGTTTCTATGGTGCTTTGATGTATAGATTGGGTTAAATGTGTAAGGTCACACTGCAGCGAAGCTGAGTGTTCGATAATGATATGTGGCATAGTCTGTTTTAATCGCTTATGGAGGGTGACTATAATAAGTGGCTTCTACAGCTTATCCAAGTCAGAAATGAAATCTAAACAAAGCTTATGGTTAAAGTCAGACAAGGTTTAATGCTATTTAATCATCTGCTTACCTTGCCTTAACTTAATGTGACTTGGTATGGTGTTGGGTAATCATTATCTGGTCGTGTCGATTGAATATATGTTATCAATTTTTAAATCTAAACCATTATTAGAGTCTGAAGAGTCACAATCTTTGGTCGAGCTGTTTCTATGGGCGGCTGAGCATTTTGATAGTGAGTATTTTTTAAAAAATACTCAGATTGTGCAGCCAACAGAGCAGTATTTTCCCGATCGTGTCACAAGTGTAGAAGAAATGGCCCAGTCCGTTTTTCAGCGAGTCAGAAGCTACGCAGGTTTAACGCAGTGGCCGATAGCGTTAACGTCACCGCAAATGATGTCAATGCAGCAGACATTTCCTCATTTTTCGTTGTCCGATGGGTTGCGAGGAGAAGATGTGGTATTAACCAATAAACCAAGTTTACCGGTGCATGTCTCATATAATCCAAACCAAATCAATCAACCACAAGACCTCGTGGCAAGCATGGCGGGGAGTATGGCATTAATGCTCATTCATCATGTTGGTAAATTACCACCGGGCGGTCAGCAAAATTTACCGGTAGCAGCGGATGTACTGGCGATATTTATGGGATTTGGCACCATGATATGTAATACCGCCTATCATTTTAGAGGCGGTTGTGGGTCGTGTTATAACCCGTACGCCAACCGTCAGGCGGCGCTTAATGAACAAGAAAGTATATTTTTGCATGCGTTAGTATGTCACTTTAAAGGCGACGAGCAGGGTGGAAAACACCTGAAGCCTCATTTAAAAAGCATGTTCAAAAAAGCGCAAAAGCAACTAAAAAAAATATTACAGAACTCTGCGGATCCTATGCTGTTAGCCCTTGAGGATCGCAGCCGTGCTTGAGTATCTAGATGAGTTTTTAATTATTGCCGTCGCACACTTTTTTGCAGTGGCAAGCCCAGGGCCTGATTTTGCGATAGTGTTAAAGCAGAGTGTACAGCAAGGGCGAAGAAATGCGCTCTATACCAGTGCGGGCGTCGGTTTAGGGATTTTTGTGCATGTTTCATACTGCTTGTTGGGCGTGGCACTTGTGCTGTCAAAATCTCCAGACTTATTTAATTTATTCAAGTATGCTGCGGGTGCCTATTTAGCGTACATGGGAGTGCAAGCCCTTAGAGCACAAAAAAATGTTGAGCCAATGGAGTCTATCCAAGGTGCGAAAGATAGTGAGTCTGATTTTAAAGCTCTAAGACGAGGCTTTTTAGTGAACGCGCTTAACCCAAAAGCAACACTATTCTTCCTTTCATTATTTACACTCATGATTGATCCAGAAACACCGCAGGCTGTACAAATTTTTTACGGTTCATATATGGCTTTGGCAACTTGGGTTTGGTTTTCGTTATTGTCCGTGTTTTTATCCAAATCTCGAGTAAGAAGTTTTTTCCATCGTGCTGGACACTGGTTTGATCGTGGGATTGGTGTTGTTTTAATCCTGCTGGCTATGCGTGTTGTTTTATAGGGGGAGTAATAATGGGTAGTGACGAGTATTTATATTTTGCATACGGCTCAAATTTGTCGTCTTTAAGACTCAAGCAAAGGCTACCTCACGTTAAGCTAAAAGGAATTGCCACACTACAAGGATATCAGCTTACTTTTGATATGCTCAGTACTGATGGTTCCGCGAAGTGTAATATCATCAAAAGCACTGAGCAGAGTGTGGTTTATGGTGCTGTATATGTCTTGAGCCATGCGCAAATAGCTCACTTAGATGATATTGAAGGGGCGCGTTATGACCGTGTTCAATTCAATGTATTGATGGGAGAGGGTCGCCATGCCCGCGTGCATTGTTACGTTGCAAATACATTCATAAATAAAGAACTTCCTTTCGATTGGTATACGCATCACGTCATTGTCGGAGCGCATGAACATGGGTTTCCAGCCGACTATATTGAAATGATAAAGACGCAAAAAAGCATCGCTGATGTGGATAAAAAGAAACAAGCATTAGAATTAAATATATATAAATAAGGCAATACGGATATGAGAAAAGCTCTTTGGCGCACATTATGCTGTGCAACGACCTTGATAATGAGTAGCAACGTCGTTGCTTTGACGGCGCCTCAGTTGTCTGAGATTGAGAAATCAGTTCAACAGGCTATGGATAGTTTTGAAATTCCTGGGCTGGCAATTGGGATAGTGCACAACGGCAAAGTGGTATTAGCAAAGGGATATGGGATCAGACAGTACGGTAAAAGTGACAGCGTTGATGAACATACCCTCTTTGGCATTGCATCCAACAGTAAAGCGTTCACGGCCACAGCACTTGGGATGCTGGTCGAGGAAGGTAAATTGAATTGGGACGATCCAGTAATAAAACATTTGCCAGAGTTTCAGCTTTACAGTCAAGAGTTGACAGAGCAAATGACGATCCGTGATTTATTGAGTCATCGCAGTGGCCTAGCATTAGGCGCTGGGGATCTAATGATCTGGCCTGATACCGACAAATCAACAAAAGAAATTCTAGCAGGGCTAAAACATATCAAACCTGTCGCGCCTTTGCGCACTGAGTATCATTATAACAATTTGATGTTTGTGGTCGCTGGAGAGGTTGTTGCTAAAGTTAGTGGTGTCAGCTGGCAAGCATTTATTGAAACACGGATTTTCCCACAAGTGGGCATTAAAAACTCTTATGCGTCTTTCTCTCGCATTGATAAAGGCAATACAAACTTTGCAACTGGAACAATTAAGTATGAAGGACAGTTAGAAGAGTTTGTCGGTGATTATTTGGAAGATTTTCGCGGGGCAGGTGCCATCGCCTCTAATGTCACTGATATGACAAAATGGTTGCAAACACAGGTGAATGCGGGAAAAACCCCAATGGGTAAGCAATTAATAACCCCTGAAACCCATCAATACTTGTGGCATCCGCAAATTATGCGTATTCCCAGTGATGAAGACCGCATCGCATTCAAGCAAGATTTTAAAGGATATGCCCTAGGTTGGGCGGTTGAAAGTTATTTTGGTTATAAGCGCGTGGGTCATATGGGTGGAATTTTAGGTATGGGTTCACAAGTTGCTATGATCCCAGAAAAAGGCTTAGGTGTGGTTATACTATCAAATCAGCATGCTTACCCTGCAATTAGAGCAATCACCAATGAAGTCTTTGAGCAGGCACTTGATTTGGAACCCAGAGATTGGGTTTTAGATAGCTATCAGGAGTATAAGCAAAAGCGGGCATCATTATATGCTGAAAAGGGCCCGAAAAAGGTGGTGTCGAAATCAGCGAGTCTGCCACTTAGCGATTATACGGGTACCCTTCGTAGTCCGTGGTATGGTGATGTCATTATGGAGGAAATCGCAGGCCAGCTTCATATCGATTTTACCCATACAAAGCTTTTAAAAGGGACATTGCATCACCATGATGGCAATACATTTGTGGTTAAGTGGCATGAAAAGCTGCTTGAGGCAGATGCCTATATCCATTTTAAGTTGAATGACAAGCAACAGGTACAAAGTGCTGATATGGAGTGGGTGAACCCAAAAATTACTGACTTTAGCTTTGATTTTCATAATTTAGACTTAAGTGCGGTTGCGCAACCGTATTAAGATAAATTAGAGGTGTTAACTATCACACCAAAGTATCAAGGCACACTAATGCGTGCTTTGATACACTGTCGATTCAGATTTTTAAGGACAGCGATATGCGTACAGCAATTATATCTCACCCACTTTGCCGCAGACATAAAATGACGGAAGAGCATCCTGAGTGCGCAGCGCGTTTAGATGCCATTGCTGATCGCATTTTAGCGTCTGGGTTGGATATTGCTGTCACGCATTTGATGGCCCCTAAAGCAGAGCTGTCTCATTATGCTTTAGCACATAATGAAGAACATGTTGAGCGAGTTTTAAATTCTATCCCTGAGCAAGGGCTGGTGGACTTAGATGGTGATACCTGGTTGTGTAAGGACTCGTTAAAAGCCATAGAGCGAGCTGTAGGGGCGGGAATAATGGCTGTTGATGAAGTACTTGGTGGTCGTCATGATGCCGCTTTTTGCTCAGTGAGACCGCCTGGTCATCATGCATATGAGGATAAATCTGCGGGCTTTTGTGTTTTTAATAATGTCGCGATAGCCACTAAATATGCACAAAGCAAAGGTGTTAAACGCATCGCTATTTTGGATATTGATGTGCATCATGGAGACGGTACTCAGGCAATCATTAAATCAGATCCCAATGTGCTTTTTTGTTCGTTATTTCAATATCCGTTTTACCCTAATACTGAAATAGAAAATACTGATACAGTGGTCAACTCTCCTTTACCAGTTGCCAGCGATGGTACCGATCTGCGTGCGTTATACACTCAGCAGTGGCTGCCTAAACTGCGTGATTTTCAACCAGAGCTCATTATCATAAGCGCAGGCTTTGATGCGCATTTAGAAGATGATATGGGCGGGCTTAAATTTGTTGAAAACGATTATGCTTGGCTGACTTTGCAAATTGCGCAATTGAGCAAAGAGCTTGACTGCCTTGGTATCATCTCTTATTTGGAAGGGGGATATGAGCTGTCCTCACTCGGTCGCAGTGTAGAAACACATGTGAGAACACTTGCCGAATACTAGCTGCCTACACTGTTTCTTTCATTAAACTAAATATCTGTTCTAGTTCTGTAATTTGAATTTTTGCAGTGCAACACTGCCCTTCATCAACCAATTTTTGTTGCACTAACAGCGTTAAAAACTCATAACTAAGCGGGGCTTTTTCCTGCTCATTTAACCCTGTAAAACGGCCCTCGAAATCTATACATGTTGCTGTTTTAGTTTGGGTTTCAGACAGGTAAAAGAGACTTTCTTGTAAATCTTCTTCGCACTCAATGTACTCTATACTTTGGTCGAATATCAGCACTAATGGGTATGATTTAATCGTCATTATTTGTTCTCAGTCAAAGTTAGCGAAAGACAGCTTAGTATACTCAAGATGGTAGTTAGAATGCGAGGAAAGTGCTTATGATAGGTGACTCACGTCAGCTGAAAATTAAAGACGTGTTTTCGACTAGCTTATTATCATGTGATGAATCAACCAGTTTATATGATGCATTAGTAAAAATGCGTCAGCACAATGTCAGCTCGATCTTTGTTACGCATCGAGGTGACATTGTAGGCATATGGACTGAGTCTGACTGCGTGAAACTAGATCTAAAGCATATTCACCTTTCCCAACTGCCAATTAGGCAGGTTATGACTTCACCGGTTCATGACATTTTGCTTGATAAGACACTTAGCGAAGCGACCATCAAATTACATCAACTTGGGATCAGACATTTACTGGTTAAAGACTGCAATAATGAACCTTCGGGCGTTGTCTCTTTATCCGATATTGTTCGTAACCAAGGCTTGGATCATTATCTGCACTTTCGTCCCATAGAAGATCACTTTGACAGCGATGTAAGTGTGCTAGACAGTCATCAGTGTATTAGTGGAGCCATTGAAGTCATGCGTCAAAGTCGAGCAACAGCGGTATTGGTCTATCACGAACAGTTAAAAGAGTATGGCATTATTACCCAACGTGATATTGCGTACGCGATCCTAGAGCCACAATGGCAAAAGCCATGTTGGGAATTAGCAAGCTATCCTATGTTATCTATGACGCCGGACGAAAGTCTATTTGATGCATATCGAAAGATGACTGCCAAATCGATACGTCACCTTGTTGTACGTGATAAATCTACTACCCAAGTTGTAGGTTTATTGGCACTGAAAAATGTCCTTACTGAAATAGAAACAGCGTACTGTAGCGAGCTAGAGAATGTGTTGGCGCAGCGAGATATTGCCCTTCGTAAATCGGAGAAAAACCTCTACCTTGCCAATAGAATAATCGACGCTTCATTGGATGGCATTATGATCACCCGCAGTAGCGGCGAAATCATTCAAATCAACCCCGCATTTAGTGCATTGACTGGCTATCAGGATTACGAGGTGATTGGCAAGAAGCCAAGCATTCTGAGTTCAGGTATGCACGATGAGAACTACTACAACTCAATGTGGGCGGCGTTAAAAGAAAAAGGGGTTTGGCAAGGCGAGATCTGCAATAAGAAAAAAACGGGTGATATTTATGTTGAGTGGCTCACAATCATAGAAATTAACGACCTCTATAGTGATGAAATTCTCTATGCAGCAATATTCAGTGATATTACTGAGCGCAAAAATGCAGAAGAAAAAATTGCGCGATTAGCCTATTTTGATGAGCTAACTGGACTACCAAATCGGCGATTATTTTATGACAGGCTATCTATGGCGTTGGCCTCGGCACACCGCGATCAGCATAAGATCAGTGTTATGTTTATTGATTTAGACCGCTTCAAAGAAGTGAATGATACGCTGGGACACAGTGCTGGAGATAAATTGCTAATGCAAGTCAGTGAGCGGATCAAAAGTATTCTAAAAGAAGGGGATACCCTTGCTCGACTCGGTGGGGATGAGTTTGTCGTACTTCTGACTGAAGTGGCTGATATGGACTCTGTGGTGTCCTTTGCTGATAAGCTGTTACTGCAATTTAATAAGTCTTTTAACCTGGGGAATATTTCAGTTGCTGCGACGGCATCACTGGGTGCATCTATGTATCCAGACGATGGCTCTGACAGTGAAAGCTTACTGAAACACGCTGATGTAGCCATGTATCGTTCTAAAGAGTTGGGGCGGAATTCATTTCAAATGTATAAAGCGTCTATGAATGCACGTTCACTTGAGCGCTTATCCATGCAGAGCCGCTTTCAAAGTGCACTTGAAAATGGAGAGTTTGAGCTCTATTTTCAACCGTTAAAGTGTCTTGTTAGTGGCCGTGTAACGAGTTTGGAGTGCTTATTAAGATGGCATGATCCTAACCTTGGCATGATTTCCCCCGCACAGTTCATCCCATTGGCAGAGGAGCTGGGTTTAATTGTTAAGTTAGATGAGTGGGTTATCGATAGAGCGTGTGCTCAGCTGGCATATTGGCGAAAGATGAATATTGATGTTAGGCATTTAGCGATCAATGTCTCTGCGCAGCATTTAACACAGGGCGATCTTGTTACTACATTGCACAATGCCTTGAGTAAATATGAGTTAGAGGGTAATCAAATTGAGCTGGAGCTCACTGAAGGCTGCTTTATTAGTAATTTCCAATGTGCCAAGGACGTGCTTAGCAGTGTAAAAAAAATGGGAGTGAGTATTGCTCTGGATGATTTTGGCACGGGTTATTCGGCGTTAAGTTATCTTACTAAGTTACCGATAGATATCTTGAAAATAGATCCCAGCTTTATCGCAAAAATACCTGACGAGTATGGTAATAGTGAAATTGTCAGTGCGATTGTAGCAATGGCCAAAGCATTGAAGTTACATGTGGTGGCAGAAGGGGTCGAGAAGCAAGAGCAAATGCGCTTTTTACAAAAGTTAGGCTGCCATGCTATGCAGGGGTACTTGTATTGCAAGCCGCTTTCGCAAGCGGCTTGGTGTGAGTTCTATCAAGCAGAGAAATTGATTTCGTAAGAAGTAAACTTACGAATATTAATAACGCCTTTTTCAAAAATGAGATATTGCCCTTTAATGCCTTTTAATACACCACTTACGGTCGGCTCTTTATCAAAGTTGAAGGAACTAATTTTTGTCGGGTAGTCTTCAACAGGGAAGGTTAGGTCTACAACCTCTTCATCTAGACGTTCAATGGCCGTTGCGCCAAATAGCTCAGCCAGCTCGTCGAGCTTTTCTTGGATCTGAGGAATTAATTCTTGTGCACTTTGCTTTAGGTCTAATTCAGGGTTAATGCCTTTTAGCATGTTTCGCCAATTAGTTTTATCTGCAATGAAGTTGGCCAGTGCAACCTCTACCAGTCCAGATTGGAGGCGTGTTTGTACTTTAAAAATGGGTAATGCTTGGGTCGCGCCTTGATCGATCCAGCGAGTTGGGATCTGTGTATGGCGTGTGATACCGACTTTGAGACCTGATGTATTGGCTAAATAAACATAGTGCGGGATCATACAATTGGCTTCTCCCCACTCTGGCTCTCGGCATGTGCCTTGATCATAGTGACACGTTTCTGGCTTCATGATGCACATATCGCAGCTAGCAAGCTTTTTCATACACACAAAGCAGTGGCCCTGAGAGTAGCTTTTTTTGGTTTTTTTACCGCAACTGCAGCAATAAATATTACCTGTAAAAGTTAAGGTAATTTCTTTGTCAAAATAGTCATTGAGATTAATCAGCTCGTCGCCAATTGGCAGCTGATATTGAATTGGATTGGTAAGGCTGGCTTTTAGTTTACTTAACGTGCCCTGCATCTTTACGCCCCTAAAGATGATACAAAAGGAGATCCTAGCAAGTCAGTTGGAAAATACCAATGGTAAATTAGAAAAAATTAGATATTTCAATGGTTTGAAATTGATATTGTTTTTTGTTTTTATTTGCGTTTTGGTCTCGTAAATAAAAAACGGCTCATAGAGAGCCGTTTTAGCATATTCATCTAATTAAAGATCACTGCTCACGAGCAATAGCACGATAAGCGATGTCTGTGCGGTATTCTACACCGTCCCAGTTGATGTCTTTAACCAGTGCATAAGCACGTTTTTGTGCTTCTGTTACAGTATGGCCTAGCGCTGTAGCACATAAAACACGTCCACCCGCTGTCACGACATCATCCCCTTGCTGCTTAGTGCCTGCATGGAATACTTTTTCACCTTCAGAGTAATTAACCTGAAGACCTGAAATTGCATCGCCTTTTGGATAGCTTGCAGGGTAGCCTTTTGCTGCTAATACAACACCAACAGCGGCTCTAGGATCAAATTGAATTTCAGTTTGATCTAGCTCTTGACGGTTTGCCGCCTCAATCAGTGACACAAGGTCTGATTGTAGACGCAGCATGATTGGCTGTGTTTCAGGATCACCAAAACGGCAGTTATATTCAATAACCTTAGGAGTGCCGTCTGCTGTTATCATCAAGCCCGCATACAAGAAGCCAGTGTAAGGGTGGCCTTCAGCTTCCATACCTTCTACTGTTGGATAAATCACTTCATTCATAATACGGTCGTGAATGTCTTTTGTCACAACTGGAGCAGGAGAGTATGCACCCATACCGCCTGTATTTGGACCTTGATCGCCATTATATGCACGTTTGTGGTCTTGGCTGGTGGCAAAAGGTAGCACGTTTTTACCGTCAACCATGACGATAAATGACGCTTCTTCACCTTCTAAGAACTCTTCAATCACCACTCGGCTGCCTGCATCGCCAAATGCGTTACCTGCAAGCATGTCACGGATTGCTTCTTCCGCTTCAGCTTCGGTCATTGCGACGATAACGCCTTTACCCGCTGCTAGCCCATCCGCTTTAACAACAATCGGTGCGCCTTGCTCTTTGACATAAGCAATCGCAGGCTCAATCTCAGTAAACGTTTGGTAAGCCGCTGTTGGGATCTGATGCCTTGCTAAAAAGTCTTTGGTAAATGACTTTGAACCTTCTAGCTGTGCTGCTGCTTGAGTCGGGCCAAAAATAGCCAAACCTTCAGAGCGGAAGCGATCCACAACGCCTATCACTAGTGGTGCTTCAGGACCAACGATAGTGAGCTCAACTTTGTTTTCTTTTGCAAATGCAACCAATGCATCTAAGTCTTCAACGCCAATTGCAACGTTCTCTAACTTTGGTTCTAAAGCCGTGCCAGCGTTACCTGGCGCTACAAAAACAGTTTTTACTGATGGGTTTTGAGCGGCTTTGAACGCAAGTGCGTGTTCACGGCCGCCGCTGCCAATGACAAGTACATTCATGGCAAAGTATCCTATTAAATCTTTTTAAACTTTAAAGTCATACGGTCGCTTTCCCCAATCGCCTTGTACTGCGCTGACTTTTCGTCACCTAGCGCAAGTCTTGGCGGCAGTGTCCACACACCACGCGGGTGGTTTGCACTGTCTAATGGGTTAGCGTTGATTTCACTACTTGCTACCAATTCAAAGCCAGCTTTTTTTGCCATTTCGATGACATAGCTTTGCTTCATATAACCTGAACGTTTTTGATCTTCAGTATCGCGGTGCTCTGGCAAGCGGTGCTCTACTACACCTAAAATGCCACCTGGCTTAAGTGCGGTATGGAATGCTTTGAAAGATTTAAGCACGCCTTCATCACCTGGGCGCATGTACCAGTTATGAACATTACGGAACGTTAATACCATATCAGCAGAGCCTGCTGGTGCGATATCATGATGCGTTAATGCTGAAAACTCAGTCATTTTAATTTCGCTATAACGTGCGTCATTTGAAATTTTCTCTTTAAACGCAGCTAAAGATCTTTTGTAATATTCAACCTCAGAATCTGCTGGAAAGTGTGCTGCATACAAAGTACCTTGGCCTTTTACTGCTGGCGCTAGGATTTCAGTATACCAACCGCCACCAGGTGCGATTTCAACAACGGTCATATTTGGTTTTAGACCAAAAAACTTCAATGTCTGGACTGGATTACGGTATTTATCACGGGCACGATTACTCTCTGCGCGCTCGCTGCTTTGCGCGGCTTTGGCAATGCTTGCATTTGAGCTGCTAGCGCCTGTTGTACTGCTACACCCAGCGATTGCAGTGACGATACCTGCTGTGATTAATGCTTTAATACCTAGTTTCATTATTCAGTTCCTTCAAGGTTATTGTGATTGTCTTTTGGTCAGAATACTTGAATTTGGTGCAAACAAAAAGCGCGAAACGTTAAACGTTTCGCGCTAATCGATTAGTGACGGAAATGGCGCATTCCGGTAAAGACCATTGCCATGCCTGCTTCATCAGCAGCGGCAATGACTTCTTCATCGCGCATTGAGCCACCTGGCTGAATAACCGCTGTGATACCTGCTTCAGCGGCTGCATCGATGCCGTCACGGAACGGGAAGAATGCATCAGAGGCCATGACAGAGCCTTTAACTTCAAGGTTTTCGTCTGCAGCTTTGATACCAGCGATTTTCGCTGAGTACACGCGGCTCATTTGGCCTGCGCCTACACCAATAGTCATGCCATCACGAGCATACACAATCGCATTTGATTTAACGAACTTAGCAACTTTCCAGCAGAACAATAGATCTTTTAGCTCTTGTTCAGTAGGCTGGCGCTTAGAGACAACCGTTAAGTCGCCAAGTGTGACCATACCTTGGTCGCGGTCTTGGATAAGCACGCCACCATTTACGCGCTTGATATCCACGCCAGTAGATTTCGCTTCCCACTGACCACACTCTAGAAGACGTACGTTTTTCTTTTCGGAGACAATGTCAGCAGCTTCTGCTGAAATGCTTGGTGCAATGATGACTTCCACAAATTGACGTTCAATGATGGCTTTTGCCGTTTCAACATCTAGTTCGCGGTTGAAAGCAATGATGCCACCAAACGCAGAAGTTGGGTCCGTTTTAAATGCTCTGTCGTAAGCACTTAAAATATCTTTGTCTTCTGCCACACCACACGGGTTTGCATGTTTCACGATAACACAAGCAGGTGCTTCAAAGCTTTTTACACATTCAAGGGCTGCATCTGTATCAGCGATATTGTTGTATGAAAGTGCTTTACCCTGTAATTGCTTCGCAGTTGCAACAGAGGCTTCTTCAATGTCGTTTTCTACATAAAAAGCGGCGTCTTGGTGTGAATTTTCACCATAGCGCATATCTTGCTTTTTCGTAAACTGCATATTAATTGTGCGTGGGAACTTAGTTTCTTCTGCCGCTTCTTCGGTGTAATCAGCGACAAGCTTACCGAAGTAGTTTGCGATCATGCCATCATATTGTGCTGTGTGCTCATAGGCTGCTATCGCAAGATCAAAACGTGTTTTATACGTTGTTGAACCATCGTTGTCTTTAATTTCTGAAAGTACGCGGTCATAGTCACTGGCATTTACTACAATGGTGACGTCTTTGTGGTTTTTAGCTGCTGCGCGAACCATAGTTGGGCCACCGATGTCGATATTTTCAATCGCATCTTCTAGGCTGCAGTCAGCTTTTGCAACAGTTTGTGCAAAGGGGTATAAGTTAACTACAACCATATCAATAGCAGAGATGTTGTTGTCTGCCATAACGTTTTCATCTTGGCCACGACGCCCCAAGATCCCACCGTGTACTTTCGGGTGGAGAGTTTTCACGCGACCATCCATGATCTCTGGGTGGCCTGTGTAGTCAGATACTTCCGTTACCTGAATGCCGTTATCGGCTAGGAGTTTACAAGTACCGCCTGTAGAAAGAAGTTCAACGCCTGACTCAGCAAGAGTACGGGCAAACTCAACGATACCAGTTTTATCTGACACGCTTAAAAGTGCGCGACGAATAGGACGATGTATATCCATGATGGTTTTGATTTCCTCAATGATTAGTTAAGGGCTAGCTTAGAAAGGCTGTATTTTAGCTCAACTAGGATGAGAAAACGATGGAAATGATGTTAACGAGATTGAGAAATACTGAACTTTATGCGCCAATTTGGCTTTTAGAGGACATTATGCCTTAATTTGTGTGATTAGATGGGGTAGGTGTGTGGTTACTAAAAAAGTGAAGGTGGATGAAAACGCCCTAAAAAGGACGCTTTCAAAATCAGTACAGATTAGTTCATGCCGTACTTTTTAAGCTTCTTACGAAGAGTACCACGGTTGATACCAAGTAAGATCGCAGCGCGAGTCTGGTTGCCGCGTGTGTACGTCATTACTTCTTCTAGTAAAGGTGCTTCAAGCTCTGATAATACTAGCTCATATACATCTTGCACGTCTTGACCATTTAACTGCTTTAAGTAGTGGTGGACAGCTTTTTTAACTGCATCGCGTAGTGGTTGCGGTTTCTCTTGTGACTGAACATGAGCGTTAGTGATAAAAGGAGAAGTCACATTTTGTTCAAACATCTTTATGTCTCTTTCTTAGTTAGCTGCTAGTGTTTCAAAATAGTTTTCTAATGCCTCGATTTGCGCCTCTGGCTCCTCAAGTGCATTGAATACTCGCCTAAATTGACCTTCTTGGTCGTGGGACTGCAAATACCAAGATACATGTTTGCGTGCGATGCGCGCACCCATTGGTTCACCGTAAAACTGATGGAGGTTCACAAGGTGTTCCATCAAAATACCACGCACTTCAGAAATCTCAGGTGCCGGTAAGTGTTTTCCAGTTCGCAAATAATAGTCTATCTCTCGGAAAATCCAAGGACGACCTTGGGCGGCTCGACCAATCATGATGGCATCTGCGCCCGTATAATCCAAAACCTGCTTTGCTTTCTCTGGTGATGTAATGTCACCATTCGCTACAACAGGAATAGAAACCGATTGCTTTATCGCTTTGATAGTGTCGTATTCTGCTTCACCTTTATACATGCATGCACGTGTTCTCCCGTGCACAGCCAGTGATGCAATACGATTGCGCTCGGCTATTTTCGCAATTTCAACACCATTACGGTTATCAGGATCCCATCCTGTCCGGATTTTTAAGGTAACAGGTACATCTACCGCGCCAACCACAGCTTGTACTATTTCCTCAACTAAATCCGGATACTGCAAAAGTGCAGAACCTGCGAGTTTCTTGTTCACTTTTTTGGCTGGGCAACCCATATTAATATCTATGATTTGCGCGCCATTTTTGACATTGAATTGTGCAGCTTGTGCCATAAGTTCAGGATCAGCTCCTGCAATTTGCACCGAACGTATTCCTGATTCACCAGAGTGATCCATGCGGTTCATTGATTTATCAGTTTTCCAAACCTTAGGATTTGATGACAACATTTCCGAAACCGCGAGCCCTGCACCAAGGCGTCGACATAACTGTCTAAATGGTCGGTCGGTTATACCAGCCATTGGAGCTACGATTACATTGTTATCAAGTTGGTAAGGACCAATACGCACTACTATTCATCTGCCTCATTTCAAGGGGCGCTAAGTTTACGGTTTTTTTCGCAAAAATCAAAGGCTATAAATTGAACATAAGTGTTTTTTTTTTGAACTTTTTGGGTTGACTTTTGGTAACAATATGAAGGGCTGTATAAATTGCTGTAATTTTGGTCAAAAAAATTTTGTAAGGTAGGTTTGGGCTTGATTATCGAGCTGTAAAAAAAGCGTAAAGCCTGTTAAGTACAGGCTTTACGCGTAATAGAATACTAACTCAGAAGATGGTTGTTACACTTGTTATGGTTTTGTAATGCCGCTCACTCGTGTCCATTCACCTTCTTGCTTTATTGCATCTAACTCAATATATGGTGCATACACATCGGCAACAGATTGAGCTTGTTCTTCTAAGATCCCTGACATGGCAATTGCACCCTGCGGTTTTAAGAATCCAAGGATAATTTCATGCAATTCTCTAAGTGGTTGAGCGAGGATATTTGCAACAACGATATCGGCTTTAAATTCAGGCTGATTCTCTGGTAAATACACTTCTAGCTGATCAGCGACGCCATTACGCTCTGCATTATCTCGGCTTGCAACAAGGGCTTGAGGGTCGATATCGATACCGATTACACGCTCAGCACCTAGCTTTATGGCTGCAATGCCCAAAATGCCCGACCCACAACCAAAGTCGACCACGGTTTTACCGCTTAAGTCCTGTGCTTCTAACCATTGCAAGCACAGTGACGTAGTTGCGTGAGTACCTGTGCCAAATGCAAGGCCTGGATCTAATAGTACGTTCACAGCATCCGGATCTGGGATATCGCGCCAACTTGGACAGATCCACAAACGCTCACCAAACTTAATCGGGTGGAAGTTATCCATCCATTCTCTTTCCCAGTCTTTGTCTTCCAACTGCTCGACTTTGTATTTAGGCGCCTCAGGCATCTGCTCGGTGAGGTAATCAACAACTGATTGCATATCATGGGTTGCTTCAAATAGGCCTATCACGGTTGTCTCTGGCCACAAAATGACTTCGCCTGGCTTAGGTTCATATACAGGCGTGTTTTGGCCATCAATAAATGTCACCGAAGGGCAGCCAATATCCATTAATAAATCACTGATCAGATCGGCTGTTTCTTTGTTAGCATCAATGCGGATTTGGATCCAAGCCATAATGTTGTTCCTATTAAATATCTTTTTGTCTTTATTGCGCGATAAATGACATATCAGCTCACAGTGGCTTCAACTGTTACTGACAGTGAGCACTTACTTGATTATATATACAATCCGCACATATTTAATTGCAAATAAAAAGGCCGCATGAAGCGGCCTTTTTTAGTATTTTTACTCTTAGCCTTTGACGTCTAAGAAACTCTTCAGTAGATCAGAGCGAGAAGGGTGACGTAGTTTACGCAGTGCCTTCGCTTCAATCTGACGAATACGCTCACGTGTTACGTCAAACTGCTTACCAACCTCTTCAAGCGTATGGTCCGTATTCATATCGATACCAAAACGCATACGCAGTACTTTAGCTTCTCTGGCTGTTAGGCCAGCAAGTACTTCGTTGGTTGCACCGCGCAAGCTTTCCATGGTTGCTGAGTCAATCGGAGATTCAATCGTTGTATCTTCGATGAAATCACCAAGATGTGAATCTTCATCATCACCGATTGGCGTCTCCATAGAGATTGGCTCTTTAGCTATTTTAAGCACCTTGCGGATCTTGTCTTCAGGCATCATCATGCGCTCGGCCAACTCTTCAGGGCTAGGTTCACGACCCATCTCCTGTAGCATCTGACGAGAAATACGATTAAGTTTATTAATCGTTTCGATCATATGTACTGGAATACGGATTGTTCTAGCTTGGTCAGCAATTGAACGTGTGATTGCTTGTCGGATCCACCAAGTTGCATAAGTTGAGAACTTATAACCACGGCGATATTCGAATTTATCAACCGCTTTCATTAGACCAATGTTACCTTCTTGGATCAGATCCAAGAACTGCAGACCACGGTTGGTATATTTTTTAGCGATTGAAATTACAAGACGTAAGTTTGCTTCAACCATTTCTTTCTTCGCTCTGCGTGCTTTTGCTTCACCGATGCTCATACGACGGTTGATGTCTTTAATACGCTCTACACTTAGACCTGTGCTTTCTTCAATTGCTTTGAGTTTGTTAATACAACGCTCTATTTCAGGCTTAACTTCACGAAGTTTGTCTGAATGTTTGTCGCCAGAAGCGATTTCAGCGTCGATCCAAGCAACGTCTGTTTCATTGTTAGCAAAATGCTTAACGAATGTTTTCTTTGGTAATTTTGCAATCTGAACAGCTTGCTTCATGATGATACGTTCTTGAACACGTACTTTATCCATCATTTCACGCATGTTATTTACCATGCGGTCAAACTGCTTAGGAACTAGTTTAAACTTGCGGAACAACTCACCAATTTCTTTGATAGCAGCTTGTGCATCTGGATGACTACGACCTTTGTCTTCAAAACATTTGCGCGCATTGGTATACAGCGTACGAAGTTCTTCGAAGTGTTCTCGAGCAACTTCAGGATCTGGACCTGACTCGCCTTCTTCAGAATCGTCGTCATCATCGCCATCATCGTCTTCATCATCTAAGTCTTCTTCACTTAGTTCTGAACCAATGTGCGTTGCAGAGATAGTCGCTTCATCGTCTTCTAATGAGTCGAAGAAACCAGTGACGATGTCACTTAAACGCATCTCTTCGGCTTCGTATTTGTCCCACTGTTCTAGCAAATACGTGATTGCTTCAGGGTATTCAGCAACAGAAATCTGTACCTGATTGATACCTTCTTCAATACGTTTTGCAATAAGAATCTCGCCTTCCCGAGTCAGTAGCTCAACGGTGCCCATTTCACGCATATACATGCGCACAGGATCTGTTGTTCTGCCAATTTCTTTTTCTACCGTTGCTAGCGCAGCTGCTGCTGCTTCTGCCGCATCCTCGTCGGTGGTTGTTTCTTGCATCATCAGTTCATCGGCATCTGGGGCTGCTTCAGAAACCTGAATACCCATATCATTGATCATGCTAATGATATCTTCGACTTGATCCGAATCTATGATGTCTTGTGGAAGGTGATCGTTAACTTCTGCAAAAGTTAAGTAACCTTGCTCTTTACCTTTCTGAATCAGAAGTTTGAGTTGTGACTGAGGAGATTGATCCATAGAGATTATTGCTTCCACTCTGATAAAGTTTATACAACGGGCGCCAGCTAAAAACAGCGTTATTTTGGTTGACGCAGTGAATAGAACATTATAACACCAAAAATTAATTTTGACCAGTTCTACGAGAGCCTAAAGCTTGTGTTAATAACGCACATTCCAGTCGTTCGTCGCTATTTAAGCCCTCTGTTTTGTCCTTAATAAGTAAGGTCTCTAAGCGCAGATTTAAACACTGGTCTTCAATAAACTTGAAAGTATGTTTAAATTCTTCTTCTAAAGCCTCTTCATGGATATTGTGTTGCCAAGTTGCGAGCTTTTTTAAAGGTTCATAATCTTGTGTGTCTCTAAACGACTCTAAGATATGTGCGGTGGTGTATTGTGCGTTTTCTAAGCATGTATACTGCAACCTTAAAAATAGCGCCATGCCTGGTAATTGCATGTGAGCGAGATCTGGCAGATAGTCAACACTGTGAGCTAACTGTGGGTGCTGTAACAATAAGCCTATTGCGCGGCGCATTGGGGTGACTTTAAACTTTCTTTCTATATTATGTTGTTTTTTCGGCGTTGATAGCTTTGCCGTCAACTGCTCTCGAGTTCTGCCGATGAGTCTTGCCAATGTCGTCAGTAGAGATTCTTGATAAAATTCGCTGGGGATTTTACTGATCAGTGGCACCGCTTCCGCCAGTAATTTTGCTTTTCCTGCATCGGTGGTGAGATCACACTGTTCAGAAAGTCGGCTGAATAGTACTTTGCTATAGTCATCTGCCGTAGCAAGCCTTTCTTCAAAGCGCTCTTTTCCTTCTTTTTGTACCAAAGAATCAGGATCTTCACCGTCCGGTAAAAATACAAATCCGAGTGATTTACCATCTTTTAGATTTGGTAATGCATGTTCCAGGGCACGCCAAGCAGCATCGCGACCGGCTCGGTCTCCATCATAGCAACAAATTACCTTATCGGTATTTCGAAACAGAGTTTGCATATGCTCTAGTGTGGTTGCAGTACCCAGTGCTGCGACGGCATAATCAATACCATACTCAGATAAGGCAACGACATCCATATAGCCTTCAACAATCAGCACTTGCTCTAATTTTTTATGTGCCTGCTTTGCTTCGTAAAAACCATAGAGTTCAAAGCTTTTGTGGAAAATGCGTGTTTCCGGGGAATTTAAATACTTTGGACCTTGATCTTGGCCCATCACGCGGCCACCAAAGGCGATAACCCGTCCGCGTTTGTCGCGAATAGGGAACATTAATCGGTCACGGAAAAAGTCAAACTGCCTACCAGGTGTTTTTTCACTAGCGAGCTTTAATTCTACTAATTGTTGCTTTTGCGACGGGTTTCGAGCGAGTTTGCCAAGTAATGCATCCCATTCAGGAGGAGCATACCCAATCTGAAATTTACTGACTGTTTGCTCAGACAGTCCACGCCCTTTTACATAAGCCTGTACTTGCGCAGCATTATTATGCGTATTTAATTGCTGTTGGTAAAAACGTGCAGTGTGCATCATTAAGTCATAATCTGACTTTTTTTCTTCAAAACTTCTTTGCGGACCACCTAAGCCTTGTTCTCTTGGGATCTCAAGGTTAAACATACCGGCAAGTTCTTCAATAGCGTCAACAAACTCAAGTTTGTCATATTCCATTAAAAAGGAGATGGCATTACCGTTGGCACCACAACCGAAGCAATGATAGAACTGTTTATCTCTAGAAACTGTAAAAGAAGGAGACTTTTCATTGTGAAAAGGGCAGCAGGCTTGATAATCTTTTCCTGCTTTTTTTAGACCAACACGGCCATCAATAAGCTCGACGATGTCAGTTCTTGCTAATAAATCATCGATAAACTGTCTTGGAATTTTGCCAGCCATAGTTTTCCTAACGCTTATACGAAGAAACCGAGCGCAAGGCTCGGTTTACTAATTTCATACATTTGTATGTGGGTAGTTATGCGCTTAATCTTTGCTTAATTAAACCAGAGATTTTGCCCATGTCAGCGCGACCTTCAGCTTGTGCTTTAATCACACCCATTACTTTACCCATGTCTTGCATACCAGCTGCGCCTGTGTCAGCGATAGCAGCATCGATCATCTCAAGAACTTCTTCCTCAGATAAAGGCTGAGGTAAGAAAGACTCAAGTACTGATATTTCACCAGCCTCGATCTGTGCTAAGTCTTCTCTTCCTGCATCAGTATACTGAGTGAAAGAGTCTTTACGCTGTTTAACCAGTTTAACCAACACTGAGGTGATACCAGCATCGTCTAGCGTTGTCTGGTTATCAATTTCACGTTGCTTGACTTCAGCTAGAGCTGCTCTGATTGCCGTAAGACGTGGTTTGTCTTTGGCTTTCATTGCTTCCTTTTGGGCGTCTTTTAGCGTCGCTAATAAGCTCATATGTACAAGACCAAATGTTAATTAGTATAGTTTAACGCGACGTGCGTTTTCACGAGAAAGCTTTTTCATGTGACGCTTTACAGCTGCTGCTTTCTTACGCTTACGCTCTGCAGTTGGCTTTTCATAGTGCTCGCGACGACGAACTTCAGAAAGGATACCTGCTTTTTCACATGAACGCTTGAAACGACGAAGTGCTACGTCAAACGGTTCGTTTTCTCTTACTTTAATTACTGGCATTAAAAATTCACCTACCTAAATAATGAGCTTGGCTCAAATTGACCGTTAAATGGTCAATTGGTTCAAAAATGGTGCGGTATTGTAAGCCGAAGCGAGACCGCGTGTAAAGATCAAATTATAGCGGATCTGAATAATTGTGTCATGCGTTAATCTCGGTGTGCTTTTTATACGCTTTCTACTGGGCCTCGATTAAAAAGCATGCAAATCACTTGGCCTGCTTTTTTCTCTTTTAACAACTGCCAGTTAGCAGGGAAATTAGGCTGTGCTTCTTTTTCAAATTCAACATAAATTAATGAATCATCATGAAGCCATCCTGCGCTTTCAAGTAGTTCACAGCAAGGAAAAAGTAAGTCTTTTCTAAATGGGGGATCTAGATAAACAATGTCAAAAGTGTGTTGTTCATCATTATTACGCAAGTAATCTAGTGCACTTGTATGGATCACTCGTGCATTATCGAGCGCGAGTGTTTGTATATTTTGTGTAATTTGCGTCGCAGCTGTTTTATCTAATTCTATGAATGTTGCATGCTTAGCAAAACGAGATAATGACTCTAGTCCCAAGCTACCGGAGCCGGCAAAGCAATCTAGTACATTGGCGTCTCGTGTATCAGCCATCAGCCAATTAAATACTGTTTCTTTTACACGATCAGTTGTCGGTCTAAGGCCTTCAACATCTTTTACTGGTAGCTTACGACCTTTAAATTTACCACTGATAATTCGAATATGACCGTCAGTTCGGGCTTGAAGCTTTCTTTTTTTCATATATTTTCGCTATCGAGTATATTGCACTCGATTATAAATTTTTCATCTACTTGGAACATGATACACTAAGCGCATATTATGGCGTTAACTTAGTGATTATAACAATTATCACAAAGTCTTTTGTGTGATTATTAAGGTCTTTGTACTAACCCCAAAGTTTTGGCATGCACAGCTCAATGACGATGCGCGCGATCGCAACGTGGGAAGCTTTGCGCTTAATGGTGGTGATCATAGATACGGTTATGGCTACTAAATCACAATACAAACTTTAATGGTATTAGTTGGTTATGGGAAAGAAAAACAAATTTTTATCTTGGTTGGGGTTTGGTAAATCCGACAAAGAACAGGCAGAACGTGAAGAAGCAGAGCGTCTAGCCAAAGAACAGGCAGAGCGTGAAGAAGCAGAGCGTCTAGCCAAAGAACAGGCAGAGCGTGAAGAAGCAGAGCGTCTAGCCAAAGAACAGGCAGAGCGTGAAGAAGCAGAGCGTCTAGCTAAAGAACAGGCAGAACGTGAAGAAGCAGAGCGTCTAGCCAAAGAACAGGCAGAACGTGAAGAAGCAGAGCGTCTAGGCAAAGAACAGGCAGAACGTGAAGAAGCTGAGCGTTTAGCCAAAGAACAGGCCGAGCGTGAAGAAGCAGAGCGTTTAGCCAAAGAACAGGCAGAGCGCGAAGAAGCAGAGCGTCTAGTCAATGAACAGTCCGATCGTGAAGAAGCTGAACGCCTAGCTAAAGAACAGACAGAGCGTGAAGAAGCAGAGCGTCTAGCCAAAGAACAGGCAGAGCGCGAAGAAGCAGAGCGTCTAGACAAAGAACAAGCAGCACGTGAAGAAGCAGAGCGTCTAGCCAAAGAACAGGCTGAGCGCGAAGAAGCAGAGCGTCTAGCCAAAGAACAGGCAGAGCGCGAAGAAGTAGAGCGTCTAGCCAAAGAACAGGCAGAGCGTGAAGAAGCGGAGCGTCTAGCCAAAGAACAAGCAGAGCGCGAAGAAGCAGAGCGTCTAGCCAAAGAACAGGCAGCGCGCGAAGAAGCAGAGCGTCTAGCCAAAGAACAGGCTGAGCGTGAAGAAGCAGAGCGTCTAGCTAAAGAACAGGCAGAGCGTGAAGAAGCGGAGCGTCTAGCCAAAGAGCAGGCAGCACGTGAAGAAGCAGAGCGTCTAGCCAAAGAGCAGGCAGCACGTGAAGAAGCTGAGCGTCTAGCCAAAGAGCAGGCAGCACGTGAAGAAGCAGAGCGTCTAGCTAAAGAGCAGGCAGAACGAGAAGAAGCAGAGCGTCTAGCTAAAGAACAGGCTGAGCGTGAAGAAGCTGAGCGTTTAGCCAAAGAGCAAGCTGAAGCCGAAAAACCAAAGAAAAAGGGCTTTTTTGCACGCTTAAAGCAAGGGCTTCTTAAAACAAAAGAAAACATCGGCTCAGGCTTCGCGTCTATTTTCCGTGGAAAGAAAATTGATGACGACTTATTTGAAGAGCTTGAGACCCAGTTATTGACCGCTGATCTAGGTGTTGAAACCACCATGAAGCTGATTGATAACCTAACAGATGCCGCTGACCGTAAGCAGCTAAAAGACGGTGACGCACTGTATGAATTGATGAAAAGCGAAATGGCTGAGATCTTAAAAGATGCCGAGCAGCCGCTTGAGATCAATACAGGTAAAAAGCCATATGTGATCCTTATGGTTGGTGTTAATGGTGTAGGTAAAACGACCACAATCGGTAAAATGGCTAAGCAGTTCCAGTCACAAGGTAAGTCTGTGATGCTTGCAGCGGGCGATACTTTCCGAGCTGCTGCTGTGGAACAGTTGCAAGTATGGGGTGAACGTAATGACATCCCTGTTGTTGCGCAGCACACTGGTGCTGATAGTGCGTCAGTTGTATTTGATGCGTTTCAGGCTGCGCAAGCTCGTAATGTAGACGTATTGGTTGCTGATACGGCGGGTCGCTTGCAAAACAAAGATAACTTAATGCAAGAGCTTGAAAAAATTGCACGAGTAATGAAAAAGCTTGACCCAGATGCTCCACATGAAGTGATGCTGACGATTGATGCGGGTACGGGTCAAAATGCCATTAGTCAGGTTAAACTATTTGACCAAGCAGTTGGTTTAACTGGTATCACGTTAACTAAATTAGATGGTACTGCAAAAGGTGGCGTCATTTTCGCCGTTGCTGATCAATTTAAAATTCCAATTCGCTATATCGGTGTTGGTGAAGGCATCGATGACTTGAGAACGTTTAAGAGCGATGATTTTATCGAGGCGCTATTTAGCCAAGATGATGAACAGAAAAGTTAACAGCAAAAAAGCGCCCGATTAGTCGAGGCGCTTTTTCTCTATAAGGACAGCGCATACGCATTTTGTAGGTCGTATATGATTAAATTCGAACAAGTAAGCAAAACTTACCCAGGTGGTCACAGAGCGCTCGAAAAAGTGAGCTTTGAGCTTGGTAAAGGTGAGCTCGCATTTTTAACTGGTCACAGTGGCGCAGGTAAAAGCACCTTGTTAAAGCTGATCAGTTTAATGGAGCGTCCGTCAGCAGGTAGGGTATCTATCAACGATGTTGACCTAAATAGTATCTCGAATCGACAAGTGCCTTTTGTTCGTCGAGACATTGGCATTATTTTCCAGAACCACCGGTTACTTGAGCGTTATAACGTATTTGACAATGTTGCTTTACCCCTCGTTATTGAAGGTACACACCGTAAACACATCACAAAGCGCGTGCATGCTGCGCTAGATAAAGTCGGTTTACTGGACAAAATAAAGTGTCAGCCGAGTACATTATCTGGCGGTGAGCAGCAACGCGTCGGCATTGCCAGAGCAATTGTTAATTCTCCGCCTTTATTATTGGCAGATGAACCAACCGGTAACTTAGACCCTGAATTATCAATGGAAATTTTAACCTTGTTTGAGGATTTTAATCGTCATGGTACATCGGTTTTGATTGCGACCCATGATTTAGGGCTGATAGCGCGTATGAAATATCGTAGCTTAACCTTGGATCATGGCCGGATGCTGCAAGATCCGTTGGCTGTAGATCCTTTAAAAGGTGATTTTTTAGGAGATCCGCTATGAGTTTACTATTTAAAGGTCGAGGCAATCAGGTTAATAGTCAGGATAAGTCGCTCTTTTTAAAACTGTACTTCTTTGTTTTGACGATTTTTCGTCATGGCGTTCATAGCTTAGGTGAAATGTGGCGTACACCAATGGCCTCTATCATGACAATATTGGTACTCGGTTTGAGCTTGACGTTACCAACTACATTATATGTGGTTGTTAAGAACGTCCAAAAAGTCAGTAGTGGCTTTCAAGAAGCGGCGGAGATCTCTTTATTTGTTAAAGAAAGTACTAGTGAACAAGAAACGCAAACGTTAGTAAAACGCTTGGCACTCTATCCTGAAGTTGACTCAGTGAGCTTTATTTCTCAATCCCAAGCGTTAGAAGAGTTCAAGCAAATTTCGGGATTTGGCCAAGCGCTAGATTACTTAGAAGAAAACCCGCTTCCAAGTGTGGTCTTGGTAACACCTACTAAACGCCATCGCGGTGCTGAAAGCGCACAAGTATTACTTGAGAAGTTAGAGAGTGAGCGTGAAGTGGAGTTTGGTAAGCTTGATATTGAGTGGTTAGAGCGGCTAAATGCTTTACTAGGGCTACTGAAAGAGAGTGTTTTTACCGTTGGCCTGTTACTCCTTAGCGCAGTGGTATTGATTATTGGTAACACCATTCGTTTGTCCATTATGGATAAAAAAGAAGAGATCCAAGTTTTGAAACTCGTTGGCGCGACGAATACATTTATTCATACTCCGTTCTTATGGACTGGGATTTGGTATGGTATTGTTGGCGGGTTCGTGGCCTTTATCTGTGTTGTTTTGATGTTGTGGTGGCTAGAGTCCGCTGTGTCACTGGTGGTGGGCGTGTATCAGAGCAGTTTTGTATTAGAGGGGCTAAACATATCAGAACTATTTTCCTTACTCTTATTGGCCATTTCCCTTGGCTTTGTTGGTTCTTATCTTTCGGTGCAAAAGTACATTCGTGAAATTGAACCTGAAAAGGTTTAAATCCATTTTTAGCAGACTGTATTACTTGCAGTCTGCTACTCAATTCTTTTAATGACAAACTCTGTTACATTTTACAGTTTAAAAAGGTCTTTAAAATCAATATCTTGGTTGTTCATTTATTGTTAATAATAAAAAGCTTGATTTTTAGTCTTAAAAAGTAGTAGATTGCAGTTAGCACTCTAAGGGTTAGAGTGCTAAAATACACAAAAGAATTTATCACTGAGGTGAAAAATGAGTAAAGACACATATGCAATGGCGTTAACAGTTGGACAGCAAAGTGCGAGTATCGAAGGATATTTGCAGGCTGTGAGCACGATCCCTATGCTTGACGCTGAAAAGGAACACAAGCTTGCTACACGTCTTCATGAAAATGGCGACCTAGATGCCGCAAAACAGCTCATTATGTCTCACCTCAGATTTGTAGCACATATTGCTAAAAGCTACTCAGGATACGGTTTACCGCAGGCGGATCTTATCCAAGAAGGCAACATTGGCCTAATGAAGGCAGTGAAGCGCTTTAACCCAACTGTCGGTGTGAGATTGGTGTCATTCGCAGTGCATTGGATTAAAGCTGAAATTCATGAGTACGTACTTAAAAACTGGCGCATCGTCAAAGTTGCGACAACAAAAGCACAACGCAAACTGTTTTTTAACCTGCGTAAGAATAAAAAGCGTCTTGGTTGGTTTAATCAAGAAGAGGTGAGCACTGTAGCTTCTGAGCTAGGTGTCAGTGAAAAAGAAGTCCGTGAGATGGAGTCGCGTATGAGCGGCCAAGATATGGGCTTCGATTTAGGGTCTGATGAAGATGAAGGGACGCAAAGCAGCAACTTTTCACCAGTTCAGTATCTCGCTGATTCAAACAGTGACATTGCTGAAGTAATTGAAGAAGAGCAGTATCAGCAGCAGGCACAGAATCGTTTGTTGGCGGCAATGAAGACACTAGATGAGCGTTCTCAGGATATTGTTGCAGCGAGATGGTTAGCTGAAGACAAGGCTACACTGCAAGACTTAGCTGATAAATACAGCGTATCCGCAGAGCGAGTGCGCCAACTTGAGAAGTCTGCCATGAAGAAGCTGCAAGCAGCGATGAGCTAATCGTTAACGCATTCAAGTTTTTTAAATACCGCTCCAGTTATGGGGCGGTATTTTTTTGTGTCATAAAAAATTGAGCTTACAAGTGTACGCTTATTTGATTATAATGCATCGATCAAGTTTTAGGAGCGCTGAGTTTGTTAGCTTTATTACGAATTTTGGCCATGGCCATATTTATTATCTTTAGTTGTATTTTGGGATTGGCACTGTGTATTGTAAGACCATTCCATCGCAACAATGTGCACGTTATCGCCTCTTGGTTTGGCTCTATGGCCAAGGTAATAGGTGTTGAGTTAGTGATAGAAAGAGCACCAGAAGTGGCTGACGTTGGCCCTGCACTGTACGTTGCTAACCACCAGAATAACTATGACTTATTTACCTTGCCAGCTGTAGTACCGCAAAACACAGTGAGTATGGGTAAAAAAAGTCTTAAATGGATCCCATTTTTTGGCCAACTTTATTGGCTATCAGGTAATATCTTAATTGACAGAGCAAATCGCTCTAAAGCGGTGGGTACGTTGGATAAAGCCGTGGAGAAGATCAAGCAAAAAGGCTTATCACTGTGGATGTTTCCTGAAGGGACACGCAGCTATGGACGTGGCCTTTTGCCATTTAAAACAGGTGCTTTCCACGCAGCAAAAAATGCTCAAGTGCCAATTATCCCAGTCTGCATGAGTTCAACGAAAGATAAAATTAAACTAAATCGCTGGAATAACGGCAAAGTCTATATTTCGATGTTGGCACCGATTAAGTTATCAGATGATAGCTCGGCAAGAGAGCATGCGGTGCGCATTCATGCTAAGATGGCCGATAAAATCGCACAATTAGATAAAGGTGAGAAAAGCTGATGGAAAATTGGCAAGAGATCAGTGAAGACATTGTTGAGTCGCTTCTTGAAGATGGCTCTAATCCTGAAAAGCTTTACGAAGTTGAGCATCATTTTGTATGTGAGAACTTTGATAAGCTAGAAGAAGCCGCGCTAGCTGCATTTAAACTCGGTTATGATGTAGAAGAGCCTGCAGAGTTAGAGCTGGAAGATGGCGGAAAAATTTGGGGCTTTGATATTGTCGTTGAGGCTGAATTAAATGCGGAAGTCATTATGGAAGATGTCACAAAGTTAGTGGCAATTGCACAGCAAACTGGCGTTGAGTACGATGGTTGGGGTACTTACTTCCAAGACTAATTCACTCAGTTTGTGAGCCCGCAGAAAGAAATGGACTTCTCTCTAACCTTATTTTCTAATCCTTTATTCTTGTATTTTGATCTTATAGTAGACAATTTTGTCGTAACTATGCATATTATTGCGTTTGATTAAAAAAGCTTCTCCTAGGAACCATGCACGCAACAATTCCCATTAGTGAACTTGTACCAGGTATGTTTGTGGACAGTGTTCATAAATTAAAATCTGATGCAGATATTAAATTAAAGTCACGAGGGATGGTGCGTAATTCGGCGATTATTACTCAGCTAGAGGCTGACGGTGTACTTGAGCTCAATATAGACATCAAGCAAAGCCAGGTGCCTGTGCCTGAGCGTTATATCAAGGCCGACGCTGCTAATACGCCTTTAAAGCCATCACAGGCAAGGGATGAGATAAAAGCTGATGCTGTATCAGATATCGAAGCAGATGCAGAGCCTCAAGCGCTTCTCACCAACTCCGATGGCAATGCTCTGCCCACCGCAGAACTGTTTTCAGCAGCGTTAAATCAATTTGAAATGCAAAATAAGCGGTTGCAGCTGATCTATGGCAATATTTTGGGCGGAGAAGCGCTGCAAATGCATTTGGTGAATGACGTCAGCAAAGAGATTGTCTCCTCTGTAACGCAAAATAGTAACGTCATGGCTATTCTCACCCGCCTTAAAGACAAGCGCGGATTTAGTTGGCGGCATATGATCAACTGCACTATTTTGATGACCATCTTTGCCAAGTACCTTGGCTTGAAACCTCATGTGGTAGAGCAAATGGCCATGGCTGCCATGCTGCACGATATTGGTCGGAGCAAGGTCCCACAGAGTATTCAAGAAAAAGCTACGCCTCTGAGTGACAATGAAACACGTCACATGCAAAGACATGTTGCATACTCGGTTGCTATGGTTAAAGAAGAAAAAGGAATAACGCCTTTGATGATAGACATGATTGTTAATCATCATGAGCGCCTTGATGGCAGTGGCTTTCCTCGAGGTCTTACAGAAGACAAGCTCAGTAAAGCTGCGCGTGTTATGGCCATTGTTGATACCTATGCAACGCTAACATCGGATCAGCCTGGCATGAAAGCCATAGAGCCTGTGCATGCGCTGCGCTTTTTATTATCTAATAAAGACCAGTTTGATGCGGTATTGGTGCAAAAGTTTATCAAGTGTATTGGGATACATCCCGTTGGTACATTAGTAAAGCTGACCAATGATCGCTTGGGACTCGTGATGGCGGGTAACGAGGGCTCGCCGACCTCTCCAATTGTACGTGTTTTTTATAATGTGAAACACATGCATCAAATCACACTGAAAGATGTGGATCTGAGCGCGACAAACGACATTAAAATTGTGTCGAATGTTAGGCCGATTGATTATCAGATTAATTTATCCCGTCTGTTGCAAGAGAACTTGCTTGTTTAGCCTGCTTGCAACGCTTTAGTTTTTGTACTTTGGCTGAGAGTAGCGCGCCTGCAAGGCAGCTCGACATCAATACAATCCAAAGTAAGGTACCTCTTTCGCTATGCAATGCAAAGCAGCAGCAAGCGAGAGCAAACAAGGCTGCAATAATTGCACCTAGCCAATAGTGATTGACTGGATTGTCACATTGTCCTGCACGTTGGCAGGCACAGTAATTTGCTTTACAAAGGCAGTACACGCTGACGCCTGAAAACAGCAGCGCTGCCATAATCAATAACACCATCATGATTATTCTCCTCACTTGAATGGCAAAGAGTATATGTGAAACTCTCACTTGGTTCAATGATATTGAGAATTAGTCTCATTTATAGTTGTGGGTCAGGTGTTTGATTTCTGGTCTGACTTGTCATTAAAAGTAATTAAAAGATGTTATTTTACGAAATTAGTGAGTTAAAAGTGTCAAAGTTGAAGATTTTTAATTCAGATTTCTGTAGTGTGTCGAACCATTAATTTTATTGCAGTTAGAAATTAAGAGGCAAGAATGAACAGAATTATGGTTGCACTGATAGGTGCCGGTGCAATGATCACATCAACGCATAGTTTAGCCGCTGCATTTCAGTTAGCTGAGCAAAATGTATCAGGTTTAGGCAGAGCATACGCGGGTGAGGCCAGTGTCGCAGACGACGCATCAGTGGTTTCTCGCAATCCAGCATTGATGAATAAATTAGATGGCACGCAAATAAGTATTTCCGCGATGTATGTTAAACCGGATGTGAGTTTACAGGGCACAAGCACGAATAATGGTGTGCCAGCATCTGCATTGGATAACAGCAGCATTGCGCCAAGTGCGGTTGTACCAAGTGCGTTTATGACGACTAATATCAATGACAAGTGGTCTATTGGCGGTGGCATGTACTCTCAATTTGGCTTGGCAACAGAGTTTGAAGATGACTATGTTGCTGGCCAAATTGCGGGTGAAACTGAAATTGTGACTATCAATACCGGTATTGCAGCGTCCTATCAAGTCAATGCGCAGTGGAGCATTGCAATGGGACTAAACCATGTCTACGCTGACGCGAAAATCCTTAGAAACCTTGGTGTAAACACATTTGGCGTACCCAATGAAACCGAGGTTGTGAATTTGGAAGGTGACGATACTGGCTTTGGCTGGAACGTTGGCGCTGTGTTTAATATTGACGAAGACAATCGCTTTGGTTTTCACTACCGCAGTGAAACAGACATCACATTTAAAGGCACTTTCAGTAACCAGCTACCAGCAGTCGCGCCTTTCAATGGTACTGGTGGCCAGGCTTTATCTGGTAGCGTTGCAATCACATTACCTGCAATTGCTGAAGTATCTGGTTCTCACAAGTTAGACAAACAAACTGCGCTACATTACAGCATTTTATGGACTGGTTGGAATAGCTTTCAAACGTTAGCGGCCAATGTTGAAAATGTTGGCACTGTGTTCACAAAGGATGAAAACTTCAGTAACTCGTTACGTTACTCAATGGGCGCTGAGCACCAGTGGAACGAAGCGCTTAAGTTGCGTGTAGGTTTTGCATATGATGAGTCACCAGCGGATGAAAATCATATGTCTATCTCTATCCCTGATACAGACCGTATTTGGTACTCATTTGGTGCAGAATATCAGTTAACGGCGAATTCAAGCTTAGATGTTGGTGTGAGTATCATTCGAGGTAAAACGCAGCGCTTTATTGAAAAAGATAATTTTGGTAGCGAATGGGGCTTTAAGTCAAAAGGCCATGCGTCAGTATTTGGTTTGCAATATAACCATACACTTTAACGTTCTACCTAATGTAAGAAAAAGGGCTGCAATGGTGCAGCCCTTTTTTATAGCTTGTCTTTTAGCTGATATAGCAAAGCATGCGCTTGCTTTGGTGTCAGTTCATCTGGGTCAATAGACTCTAATAGCTGCTCTACTTCAGAAGGTTCAGTATTGAGTACTAAACTCTGTTGTTGAGGCACTGTCGTTGGCTGAACACCATCCACGACACTTTGGTGTTGCTCAAGCAGTGTGAGTTTTTGTTTGGCTAACTTGATAACGGCTTTTGGCACACCAGCAAGGCCTGCTACTTGTAAACCAAAGCTTTTACTTGCCGCGCCGTCGAGTACGGTATGTTTGAATGCTATGGTGTCATTGTGCTCAACCGCATCTAGATGCACATTAACAAGACCTGATTGCTGCTCAGCTAGCTCAGTAAGCTCAAAGTAATGCGTTGCAAATAATGTCTTGGCAGAGATTTTATTTGCAAGGTAGTCAGCTGTGGCATATGCCAATGATAGGCCATCGTATGTACTGGTGCCTCGCCCAATCTCATCCATTAATACCAAAGACTGCTCTGTTGCGTTGTTGAGTATAGTAGCGGTTTCAGTCATTTCAACCATGAAGGTTGAACGCCCTGAGGCAAGATCGTCACTTGCACCGATACGAGTAAAGATCCTATCAATTTGACCAATGTGCGCATGGCTTGCAGGTACAAAGCTACCAATATGAGCCATTAATACAATCAGTGCGGTTTGGCGCATATAGGTTGATTTACCACCCATATTTGGCCCTGTGATCAGCAACATCTTTCTGTCATTGCTTAAGTGCACAGGGTTTGCAATAAAGGGCTCACTGCTGACTTGTTCAACCACAGGGTGGCGACCAGCTTGGATATTGATTTCATCGCTAGAGGTGAGTTCTGGTTTACAGTAATCCAGTGTTTGTGCGCGCTCCGCTAATGTATTCAACACATCCAAGTCAGCCAGTGCCGCAGCCATTGTTTGCAGTTGCTCTAGGTAAGGAGCAATTAATTCAAATAATTGCTCATATAGCTGTTTCTCAAGTGCCAGTGCCTTGGATTGACTGCCTAAGACTTTGTCCTCGTGCTCTTTTAGCTCAGGTATAATGTAGCGTTCATTATTTTTAAGGGTTTGGCGCCTGATATACTCAGGTGGTGCAAGGTGCGCGTTGCCTTTACTGATCTCAATATAAAAACCATGTACCTTGTTGTAACCGATTTTTAAGGTACTGATACCAGTACGCTCGCGCTCACGTTCTTCCAATTGATCTAGGACGTCTGTTGCCCCTTCACTGAGTGCACGCCACTCATCTAGCTCTGCATTATAGCCTGTGGCAATGACGCCACCGTCTCTTATCAATACTGGCGGGTTATCAATGATTGCGCGCTCGAGTAAATCTTGTAAATGAGGTAGCTCTGGAGATTGCGCTTTGATCTGTTGGATGCGCGCATCATCACTCTCGTTTAACAATTGGTGCAGTGGTGGTAGCGCTTGTAATGCACTGCGAAGACGCGTTAAATCTCGCGGTCTTGCGTTGCACAGCGCAAGTCTTGCAACGACACGTTCAATATCACCAATTTGACGCAGGGCATCATACAGCTCAATACCTAAATGCATATCGAGTATGCTTGAGATGGCGTTTAGACGTGCATTCAGTTCAGCTCGGTCACGGACCGGTGTATGGATCCGACGCTTAAGTAAACGTGACCCCATAGGCGTCGCTGTTTTATCGAGTACCTGTGCTAGGGTGTTATCGATAGAGCCTGATAAATTGACTGTGAGTTCAAGGTTTTTGCGTGTTGCTGCATCTAAAATCACAGCGTGTTCATTTTTTTCTAAGGTAATGGCTCTGATATGCGGCAGTGCTGTGCGTTGGGTATCTTTGACATATTGCATGACACAGCCTGCTGCAATTAATCCCGCAGAGGCCGCTTCGACACCAAACCCAATCAAGTCTTTGGTACCAAATTGTTGGCACAGTAAGTGTTTGGCGGTGTCTAAGTCAAACTCCCAATCTGGACGACGGCGACAGCCTTTGACTTGCTCAAGTACGATTAAATTTTGAAATGACTCAGGGTAGAGTAATTCAGCTGGCTGCAAGCGTTGTAACGTTGACATCAGCGCTTCGTCAGTAGCCAGCTCTACAACATTAAAGCGCCCAGAGTTGATATCTAAATAGGCAACGCCATATTTGTTTTTATCTTGCCACACTGCAGCAAGCAAGTTGTCTTGACGCTCTTGTAGTAGGGCTTCATCAGTGACGGTACCCGGTGTGACAATACGCACAACCTTACGCTCAACAGGGCCTTTACTGGTTGCTGGGTCGCCAACTTGCTCGCAGATCGCAACTGACTCACCCATTTGCACCAACCTTGCCAAGTAGTTCTCTACGGCATGATAGGGTACACCCGCCATTGGAATGGGGTTACCACCTGCTTTGCCGCGATGTGTTTGCGAAATATCGAGTAGTTGTGCAGCACGAATGGCATCATCGAAAAATAATTCGTAAAAATCACCCATACGGTAGAATAGCAGGATCTCTTGATGTTGGGCTTTGATCCTAAGATACTGCTGCATCATAGGTGTTTGTTGCTTTATAGTATGTTCAGAATAAAGATCTAATGACATGCTTCTACCTAAGGTTTTTTGTATGGAAATACACACTAAAATCGCCGCACTAGCGGCACAATTGGGCGCTATTCTAACGAATAAAAGCTTCGTGATCACTACCGCTGAGTCTTGTACTGGTGGTGGAATTAGTTATGCGCTCACAGATACGCCGGGAAGCTCTGCCTATATCGATCGTTGCTTTGTCACATATAGCAATGAGGCGAAGCATGAATTACTGGGCGTATCAGAGCAAACGCTTGCTCAATATGGCGCAGTCAGTGAGCAGACAGTCATTGAGATGGCCGCAGGAGCAAGAACTGCGGGTAAAGCAGATATTGCGATATCGGTATCTGGCATTGCAGGGCCAAGTGGCGGCAGTAAAGAAAAACCTGTGGGTACTGTATGGTTTGCAATAGATATACAGGGGAATACACAGACGTTTATGCAAGTGTTTCCCGGAGGGAGAGCAGAAGTTAGATTGCAAGCTATTGAATTTATTTTGGAAAAAATAATTTCTTTAATAAAACAGTAAAAGCTCTTGATACTGTAATTCTATACAGTATACTTGTTCGCATTACGCTAGATTGGAGAAACAGATGAACGATAACAAACAAAAAGCATTAGATGCTGCATTGTCGCAAATTGAGCGTCAATTTGGTAAAGGATCAATCATGAAGCTGGGTGATAGCCAAGCTTTAGACATAGAGTCAGTATCAACTGGTTCATTGGGACTGGATATTGCTTTGGGTATCGGTGGTCTGCCAACTGGTCGTATTGTTGAAATTTATGGACCTGAATCATCAGGTAAAACAACATTGACGTTACAAACGATTGCGCAAGCACAAAAAATGGGTAAAACCTGTGCATTCGTAGATGCAGAGCACGCACTTGACCCTGTATATGCTGAAAAGCTAGGTGTTAATGTTGATGACTTACTGGTTTCTCAACCTGACACAGGTGAGCAGGCGCTAGAGATCTGTGACATGTTAGTACGTTCAGGTGCTGTAGACGTTGTTGTTGTTGACTCGGTAGCCGCTTTGACACCTAAAGCAGAAATCGAAGGTGACATGGGAGATTCTCACGTTGGTCTTCAGGCGCGTTTGATGTCACAAGCACTACGTAAGTTAACTGGTAACATCAAGCGTTCAAACACGCTATGTATCTTCATTAACCAAATTCGTATGAAGATTGGTGTGATGTTCGGTAACCCTGAAACAACCACGGGTGGTAACGCACTTAAGTTCTATTCATCAGTCCGTTTAGATATCCGTCGTATCGGTTCTGTGAAAGAGGGTGACGAGGTTGTTGGTAACGAAACACGCGTTAAAGTTGTTAAAAACAAGGTTGCGCCTCCATTTAAGCAAGCGGAATTCATCATCATGTATGGTGAAGGCTCGTCTAAGCAGGGTGAACTGATCGACTTAGGTGTTAAGCACAAGCTAGTAGACAAAGCGGGTGCTTGGTTCAGCTACAATGGCAATAAGATTGGCCAAGGTAAAGCTAACTCAATCAAGTTCTTGAAAGAAAACGTGGCAATTGCTAATGAGATTGAAGGCAAGTTACGTGAAATGTTATTACTTCAAGCAACCATTAAAGATGAGGAAGGCGAAGATAAAGGCCTTGCAGAGGTAGAAGACAAGCTATAACTCTTCATCATATCTAGCGAATATTCTAGAGTAAAAAGCCGCTTAATAGCGGCTTTTTTGAGTTTACAATTTACGGTTGGCATAAATTTAATTTAGGCTTTTATACCGCGCCATCAAAATCAAACTGACGCCAAGACTCATATACGAATACGGATACCGCGTTAGATAAGTTCATGCTGCGGCTATCTGGTTTCATTGGAATTCTGAGCCTTTGCTCTTCAGGTAGAGAAAAAATAATTTCTTCGGGCAGGCCACGGGTTTCTGGTCCAAACAACAATGTATCACCGGCTTGGTATTTTGGTGCATGGTGGTAAGCTTTGCCTTTGGTTGTGCATGCAAATACACGTTTAGGCTTGCGCTGTTCTAAATACGCTTCGTAAGACGGGTAACGCTTAACTTCACTGAATTCATGGTAATCCAGTCCTGCACGCCTTACACGTTTGTCATCCCAGTCAAATCCCAGCGGCTCAATCAAGTGTAATGAATAGCCAGTGTTGGCACATAAACGAATAATGTTGCCCGTATTTGGTGGGATCTCAGGTTGATATAAAACGATGTCTAACATGATTAACCTCTAACTCAATTTGAGCGCAGTATAGCTTATTGGACGTTGTGCAACTAGACAATATGAATAGGTTCTCGGGCCGTGATAAGTTTTTTAATTAATTCTTGTCTTGTAGAACAGTCTATTTAAATATTGATTATGTCAGTGAGGTAGGTAAATTGCTGATACAGAAATAGGGTAGCTACCTGTTTTTTGACATAAAGTTTCTACCAATTGGCTGAACTGTCGTATGATGAGAAGGTGGTCACCTGCGTTATTAAGGGGGAAGTGTGGCGCGAGATTATGACGCATTAGTACGTTTTTCAAGTATTTTCACCATCATAATGGCTGGTGTGATGATCGCCGCAAAGGCTTGGGCATGGCTCTCATCGGGCAGTGCCGCAATGTTGGGCTCATTAACTGACTCCATGTTGGATGTGACCGCGTCACTGATGAGCTTTTTTGTCTTGAGTTATGCACTTCGCCCCGCAGATGATGATCATAGGTTTGGTCATGGAAAAGCGGAAGCGCTCGCAGGTCTTGGTCAAGCTGCATTTATCTCTGGTTCAGCCTGTTTACTCGCTTTTCATGGTATTGAGCGTTTGTTTAACCCCGTTGAAATCAATCAGAGTTTACTGGGCGTCTGGGTAAGCATATTTGCCATTATTTGCACTTTGCTCGTAGTTGCAGTGCAACACCAAGTTGTAAAGCGTACCCAATCTTTAGCAATAAAAGCAGACTCGATGCATTACAAAGGCGATATCTTGCTTAATATTGCTGTACTTATCGCGATGATGTTGAGTCATTATAGTATTGGTTGGGCTGATCCGGTGTTTGCCATCGGGGTTGCTTTATATTTACTGTACAATTGCTGGGGTATTGCCCGAGAAAGTGCTGATCACTTAATGGATAAGGAGCTTCCAGAGGAGGAAAAAGCTGAAATCGTGGCGATTGCGACCTCTCACGCAGCCGTGTATGGCGTGCACAACTTAAGAACACGCCAAGGGGGGAAAGTGAAGTTTGTGCAACTTCATCTAGAGCTTGATGACGATATGCCCTTGATGGAGGCACATCAAATTGCGGATGAAGTGGTGGCACGGATCCAAGAAAATAGTGAAGGGGAAATAGATGTCCTTGTGCATCAAGATCCTGTTTCTTTGAGTGTTACTGAGTCTGCAAATTCATAGCATTGCGTCAGTACAGCACGCCTAATTGTGTCTTCTTCACAGAGCAGTTCATGCTTGCCAGGATAGCTTTCTACCTTACAAAGCGTTTGCTGCGATGCATATGCAAAGTGCGCTTGGCTATTGACGATACTGTCATGCTCGGCGCTAGCGATACCCATTGGCAGTGAAATAGGTTGCCTTTTTTTATTGGTTTCAAAAAGTGCTGCATTTAACCAGCCAAAACTCACGCCGCCAAGTTGTAACTCACGATGTTGTTCATAGAGTGCTCTGAATGCTTGATATCGTTCATCACACCCGGTGAGTTCATTATCTTCAAATGATTTTGGCTGATAAGATTGCTGGCCTATGGCAAAGTCTTTTGCTTTACCAAGTATGCAAGCGGTTTTTGCTACCGATTTAGCAAACCAGGCTGGGTAAGGGGCTGTATTTATCTCAAACATCGGTGCGCTGAAAAACGCCCCTTTTGCGTCTGTATTGGGTGTGTTTTCGAGATAATGACGCACGATAGCGCCGCCCATTGAGTGGGCTAAAAAAAGCCAACTATCAGTGTGAGGCGTCACTTGCTCTGCGATAATGAGGCGAAGTACGTCGCTATATTGTTTAAAATTTTGAATATGGCCAACTTGTCTATTGGCTAATAGGCGTTCAGAATAGCCTTGTCCGGGATGATCAAAGGTGACAACACCAATATTATTCTGGGCCAATTCCCAAAGTAGTTCCCTATATTTATAAGCGCTTTCTATTCGACCGTTTACCAATACAAGCGTGTACTTTGCTTGTGCAGGAATGTGACGAAAATAAAAAACTTTACCAACTTGAGTGTGGATATACCCTTTAATACCAACTTGCCAGTGCTGTTCGATGGCACATTGATTATCTGAAAGCGAAGAACTTTGACTATAAAACATTAAAGCTGCTGCAATGGGATCGTTAGGGTCACACAAAGACCTTGCCGATTATTAAATTCTATGTGGCCATGATGCACTTTTATCGCATGTTGCGCAATTGCCAAACCCAGACCAAAGCCGCCAGCTTTGTTGTTATCTGGGGTTCTTGATTGAGATGCGCGATAAAATGGAATGCAAAGCTTATCGAGCATCTCATCACTGACACCTGGACCATCATCGGAGACAGTGAGTACCAGACCTTGCTCTGCTATGTGGCTTGTGAGCGTGACTTGATTTTTAGCGTATTTGAGTGCATTGCGGATTATGTTTTCAATTGCTCTGCTGAGCAGGATCTCATCCCCTTCAATAATCGCATCTGGTAATTCATTAGTACTGATTGTCTTCTCTAGCTGTTGGCTTTCAAAATCCGCGTCATTAATAACTGGCGTAAGTAAGTCGATTACTGATATGGGGTGTGGTTCAAAATGATTGATCCCAGATTCCAGCTTAGAGAGCTGTAAAATATCACTGAGCATATGTTCGAGCAGTTGGGACTCTTTTTCGATCCTTTGCAAATAGCTATCCAAGTCGCCACTGGCTTTACTGGCAGCAATGCCCGTTGCCATTTGTAGTCGTGTTAGTGGAGAGCGCAATTCATGAGAAATATCAGCAAGCAGTCGTTTTTGACTCAGTACTTGAGACTCAAGCTGAGACGCCATCGCATCAAAGTCCTTGCCTAGCTGGCCTAATTCGTCTTGACGTTTATTATCGACATTTGCACGTGTACTAAGGGCACCATTGGCAAGTTTGGCTGCGGCTGTTTGTAGCTGCTTTATTGGTTTAAGAAGCCCTCGAGCAAACCAGTAGCTCAGTAACATACTGGCAAATAATATAATTGAGAGCTTGAGCCATTGTGGCAACAGTCGGACCTTTAGAAATAAGTCATCTTCACGGTTATCAATAATCATAAATAGTTGGAATTCATCGCCGCGAATATGCATTTTTAAAGGGCCATAGGCTCGAAACTTTTCAGTATTAATGGCTTTGGGTTCACCGTTAATGGCAAAGTTGAGTAGGGCTAAGTCGTAGGCATAGAGCTCTTCTGCACTGACTAAGCTTTTCTCAGATTCAATATGTTTGAGATAAACCTTTGCACGTTTGTTATGTCGTCGATTTGAGATGATCTGCGCAATCGATTTCTCTGGCATGCGTTCAACATGACGCTCCAATGATCGTTGTAAATGAAATAAGTTTTTCAACATTGGCGGTGAAATGTCTTTACTGGCCAACATATCAGGTTGTAATAAGCTAATGCTTATCAGTAAAGATAAGGTGCAAAGTATGGTTAGCCAAAACCAAAAAAAGACTTTTACTGCTAAAAATTTTCTCATATTAAGCTGTAAGGAATATGTATCCTGAGCCTCTTAATGTTTTAATAAAAGTATGCTCACTGCATTGAGCCAGTTTTTTTCGCACATTACTGACATGCATGTCGACGGAGCGGTCATAGGCAGCCAAAGGGCGGCCTAAGACGCTTTGGCAAAGAGTTTGTTTACTCACAATTTCACCGGCTGACTTCATCAGTTGATAGAGCACTTCATACTCGGTGCCCGTTAATGGGATGACTTGATTGTTTAGGCTGGCACTTCTCGACGCTATATCCAGTGCAAGGCCATGATACTCAAGTTGCAAAGGAGAGCTGTGCTGAGTTAAATGGGCAACTCTACGAGTAATGGCCTTGATCCTTGCAAGTAATTCACGGTGATTGAATGGTTTTGGAATATAGTCATCTGCGCCCAGCTCTAGACCAAATATTCTATCAAAATCATCGCCCTTGGCTGTGAGCATGATCACAGGGGTCATTTTTTTAAGTCGGAGAGATTTTAACACGTCAAAGCCATCCTTTTTAGGCATCATCACATCAAGCAAGATAACCCCGAATTCGTGATTTAAAGCTGAGTCTAAACCTTGTTCACCATCGTGTTTACATTCGACTTTAAACTGCTCAGCTTCTAGGTATTCTGTCAGCAACTCGCACAGTGACTGGTCATCGTCGATGATAAGAATTGACGTGCTCATAACGGCTTCTTTTTCAATTATCTAATGAAATCATTTTACTTAACTATAAGAGGCTTCGAATTGAATTTACACTTCTTTACGCTAAAAGATACGGATCAGGCAACCGATTCAAATCTTAGATTGATTTCATCATTTCAATAATATTTGCACATTGTTAGGGAAAATAGGAGCTCTGAGATGCCTTGTTATCGCTTTTGACATAACTTTACGTTAGCTTGACGTTGCTTTGCTTTAGGCTTGCTAAAGTTCACCATGACATGAATACGAGGCGCGCTCAGTTAAAAGGAGTAAGAGCGAACGTTCGCATTAACATAATCAACCGGAGATAGCTTGATGAATAAATTAGCCAGCCTACTACTAGCAAGTTGCATCAGTGTTGGAGTGATCCCACACACCACGTTAGCCAGTGAACCAACAAGTCATGAGCAAAAAACAAAGCGTCATCAAATGAAACCGTTTGCGCATTTAGAAAAACGGTTACTATCGGACAAGGCGATCCGTCATCTTGAACTGACCCAAACTCAGCAGGATAAGCTGAAAGCTGTATTTGCAACTTACAAAGCACAGCTTGAAGATTTAAAAGAGGCTTATCCGAGCAAGCCTCGCCAAGCGTTTAAATCAATCATAGAAGCCGATACCTTTGATAAAACGCAGGCGCAGTTGTTATTAGAGGAGCATTCACCGAAGAAGCAAGCATTTATGCTGACTATGCTTGAAGCACGGCATGCAATTCACCACATTCTGACGGATGAACAGCGTAGTAAAATCGCCAAAAGAAAGCGTAAGTACATGGCAAGCATGCAACATAAGCGCGATAATTAAGCATGATGGGCTGAGCACTGTTGCTCAGCCCATTTCAATTACTTTAGAAACAGCAGAAGCTGATTGCCTGCTGCAATAGTATTGTTCTCACCTTCGAAGATATTTTCGGCACTTTTAGTAATGACCGCACCGTCTAACCACTCATAAACTTCCTTATTGAAGGTCACAAGCACGTCAATGGGAAATTCGTGACTCTCTTCTAAGACCATAAGTATATTGGCAACTTCATCGATGATGAGGGCCCCATCATTGAACTCGACACAGAAATACAGGTTGTTGGCAACCTCTTTAAAGCCATTGGCAATATTTTCAAGACGTTCTTTACTCTGTCCCTGAGACTGTAATAGACCTAACTCTACATCTACCTCTTGTATCGATTCAATCAGTGCAGATACATCTTCATCATCAATGGGGTTTTCCCGCCAGAACTCTTCTGCGCTGAGCTCACCTTTATCGACTTTATTTCCTAAAGCCCCCATTTCATCGGGTGAAAAATCAAAAAAAGCATCTTCAAATAAATCGGCGTTTTCATCGTTTCTCAGACCTCCCGCATAGATTTTTTGGTTGTCTTTTAATGCGTCTAATACCTCTTTATTAGCGTGTGCTTTATCTTTTTTGGTGGTTGAGAGGTAAAAGTCTTTAAAGTTCTCATTACTTTTTTTAACTTGCTTGGCAAGTCTGTGAAAGTTACTGAGATCTTTTTGCATCGACATGTAATGAGTCACTTCACCTTGCTCATTTTTGATTTCAGATATATTCCACTCGACAGGGTACATGCTGCCATCTTTACGGTAGTTAATTGATGCACCATAAAAAAAGCCATGCTCTTTTAAAGCGGGGGTAAGCTTTTCTATGATGCGTTTATTACTCTTTGGCCCTTGTAGTATGCGAGGAGACATACCAACCAGCTCTGCCAATTCATATCCAGTGTGGCGACAAAAAACGGGGTTTGCATAGATGATCCGATAGCCTGCGCTGGCATCAGCATCCGTAATAACAATCGCATGGTGTGAGTGCATAAGTACTTGCTTCAACAACTCGAGTGGCGAGCATTCATTCAGCATTTGACTGAAAAATAGCATCTCTTCCATGTCTTTTGCTTGGTTGGGCATGAGTGGGCCTATTATGTGGCGTCTGTTTAGAGCTTAAGTATTGTCTTTTATGGAGGAAATGCCAAAAAATATAAAGGCAGTGTTTGGCTTACCCTTTTCATTAGAAGGGTAAGCGCAACTTTTCTATTTGTATTTAAATTTCACAGGAGCGTAACTCTCAAGTAGCTCGACAAGCTCCGCTTTTGTTGATGCCTCTTTTAGATAGACATCGATAAATTGCAGACTGATTGAGTTGACGATCTCGGTCACAAGGTAAGGATCTATACTACCCAAAAAAGGTAGATTGCGATCAAATGGAAACACATAAGGGTAATCTGAAAAATCCCAATGTAATGCTCCGTTAATTTGCAGCATATAAGTATCGGCAACTTGTTGATTGAACACCACGCTATAATCTCCGTTGAGAGGTAGCTCTGAGTGCATCATCAAATAAGGCTTGAGCGATGGCATATTAGGAGACAAATTAAAATGTAAGCCATCAAAGTTGATTGCGCCTTTGCATTGATAAACTTGCTGGCAAAATGCGGCAACAGTGGGTCCGCCAAAGGAAAGGCCAATCGCAGCCAAGCGAGTCAGATCTAACTGACCTTTAAAGGTTTTTAGGTGCTCATCCACATAGTGCATTCCCCAGTATTGGCCATATTGAAGTCGCGTGAGTTGATCAAACGCAAAATGCATGTCTGCCACCCACATATCGAGCGCTTTGCGATCGCCTTCAGTCCAGCTCATTAATTGGTAAACTCGGGCGACCTGTTCATCATTGAGTTCAATGCCTGCAAGGGCATCTAATTCAGCAACCAATTCATCAAAGCTCACATCTGCTAATTCACTGATATAAAAATCATTGGCTCGCGCGTCACTGTCATAGGTCGCATGTTGGTTATGACTTTGAGTAACAAACTGAGCGTGGTGAGGGTGGCCGACACTGACAGCGATATAACCTTTTTTGGCAAGCTCTATCATTAGGATCTCTTTATCTTCAACCGTTGACTGATAGCCATGTGAGTACATCACTATGGGAAAGGGGGCTGAGCTTTCAGCCAGAGGCGCATTTTTAGTGAGTTCAAAAGGGAGCGTTTTTAAGTATTGATGTAATTGTGTGTGGTGTTCTGACGGTGTGGCTGTCGAATAAGGGTATTGCTCGGTGTGAAAGTGCAAGTAGCTGGGTAAATCCGTATTGGGGCTAGTAGTTGGATACCAAATTTTTATCAAAATATCTCGGTAGTCCGAGTGATCTAAGGTGAGCTTTTCGGTTCGACTATAATCGGTAGCGGTGAAATAGGTGACCCCCACGGAGTATTCATATGCGTTGATATGTGTACTTAGGAATGTGAAAAACAATAGGTTGACCACATTGGCTAATTGCTTTTTAAACATCATTATTGTCCTTATCATGTTGTATTGAAATTTATCTTGATAAGAATTCAAAGTGAAATGCAAGCGACAAAACAGGGTCATGTTGTGTATTTTATATAAGGTGATGTTTTTACATGGACTTGGTAAACATGAAAGTTTATCAACAGTAAGTTATTTAGAGGGGGAGCAGAAGAGATGTGTAATGATAGGTTAAAGTTACTTGCGGGCTAAGATAATCAAAGCAGGCGAAAGAAATATAATGCTGCGTGAATAGCATTACCTCTTTCACCGATGTCAGTATGCTTACTGTAAAGAAGGGTTGTGTTAAGAGCTTTGGTGCCCTCTGATCTTGGTAATTAATTCGCTTAAGTCGATAGAGCAAAATGCACATATCGCGAAAAACTGATTTAATTTAGGTTGGCCTACATCACGTTCCCAGTTTTCGTAAGTTTTTCGGCATACACCTAAATGCTTGGCCATGATTTCGGTTGTGACCCCTTTTTTCTTTCGCAATGCTCTTAGGTCATCACCAGTGATATATCTTGCAAAAAAATCTACCATTTCCTCTTCCTTTTAACATCTATTCCGTTATGTGTTTTCAATACTTAAAGACGCTTTGTTACAGCTTTGCCAAGCAACACTGAAAAACAAGTTATTTGGCAAGTCTTATGAATGCCACTCATTGCCCAACATGAATAAATACAATCAAGCAAAAATAAAAAGTTGCTTAGATAGTGTGCTACTTATCTATGATTTAGATTGTAATTTTTTACAAATTTTTATCACAATACCCCATTGTTGTCTATTGTTCATTCAGTAATATGAAATGTTTCATAAGAGGTATCTATGTACTAAAAACCGTATTTATATTGACTGAATTTTACCCATACTTATTTTTTATTGTGTAATAAAAGAACGCATTAACTTATTTGAACACGTCATTTATATTGCTGATTATTTTGTATGGTTATGATTGTAATTGCATTTTCAATGATTATTTTAATTTTTAGTAAGTTTTTTCCAAAACTTTTGTATTTTAAATGGAAGGGCGTTCTGAATGGAGCATATCTACTGAAGTGACACTTTTAAGTTGATTAAGAGTAATTTATTGTTGCCAATATTGAATTAATTTGATTTGTTTTAGGTGTAAAGAGTTGTGAGAATGGTGAATATGTTCGTGGAAAATGTAGTGACTACTTATGCAGCCACTACATTAATATATTTACTGTTCAATCCATGCTTTTGCAGCAGTAAGGATCCCATCGCTGTCTAGGCCCATTTCACTGTGCATTTGCGCTTGCGTACCATGTTTGATGAATTCATCCGGTATGCCTAAGTGCTTAACAGGGCGTGCGATATTTTGTTGTGCAAAATATTCGCTAACTGCACTGCCTGCACCGCCAGCAATGGCATTGTCTTCCAATGTAATAAAGTGAGTGTGTGTTTTGGCAAGAGAAGCAAGCAAAGAATCATCTAGCGGCTTCACAAAACGCATATCGACAAGTGTTGCATCTAACTGCTCTGCAACGCTGCGAGCATTATCTAGCAATGTACCAAAGTTTAGTATCGCGAGTTTTTGTCCTTCACGAATGGTGTTGGCTTTGCCGATAGGTAACTGCGTCATCTCAGGTGTTGGTTCAACACTACCTGCCGAGCCTCGAGGGTATCTAACTGCCGCAGGTTGATTGAGCGTGTGTCCAGTGTAAAGCATTTGCCTACACTCGTTGAGGTCGCTCGGTGCCATAATCACTAAATTAGGAATACATCGCATGAAGCTTAGATCGTATGCCCCTTGGTGTGTTTCTCCATCAGCTCCGACAATACCTGCTCTATCTATCGCAAATAGTACGGGGAGGTTTTGGATTGCCACATCGTGAATTAACTGGTCATATGCACGTTGTAAAAAGCTAGAATAGATAGCTACAACAGGGTTTAAGCCTTCACAGGCAAAACCAGCGCCTAAAGTCACAGCGTGTTGCTCTGCGATAGCAACATCAAAATATTGACTTGGGTGCTCTTTAGAAAAACGCACCATACCAGAGCCTTCTCGCATGGCTGGTGTAATAGCCATTAGCTTAGGGTCTTGCTCCGCCATGTCACATAACCAATCACCAAATACTTTGGAGAACGTAGGCGCGCTTGGTTTGCTTTTTGGCAGTTGGTGAATGCTAGGGTCAAACTTTGGTACACCATGATAGCCAATTGGATCGGCTTCAGCAGGTTGATACCCTTTTCCTTTTTGCGTTTTCACATGCAGCAATTGTGGGCCTTTTAAGTTGCGCATATTGCGCAGCGTATCGACCAACATACCAACATCATGACCGTCAATAGGGCCAATATAGTTAAAGCCTAGCTCTTCGAAAAACGTGCCTGGTATCACCATACCTTTTAAATGTTCTTCAACTTTACTGGCGAGCTCTTTCACTGGTGGTACGCCTGAAAGCAGTTTTTTACCACCTTCGCGGATATTGGTATAAAAGCTACCTGAAAGAATACGAGCAAAATGATTATTGAGTGCGCCAACATTTTCCGAAATAGACATTTCGTTGTCGTTTAAAATTACCAACATGTCTGATTTAACATCACCGGCATGGTTCATTGCTTCGAAAGCCATACCTGCTGTCATTGCACCATCGCCAATCACCGCAACTGTTTTGCGGTTTTTGCCTTCCTTCTCTGCGGCAATTGCCATTGCCAATGCGGCTGAGATAGATGTACTCGAGTGACCGACACTAAACGTATCATATTCACTTTCTTCTCTAAACGGGAAAGGGTGCAAACCATCTTTTTGACGAATAGTATGCATCTGCTCTTTTCGACCAGTTAATATTTTATGTGGGTAAGCTTGATGACCAACATCCCAAACCAGTCTATCTACTGGGGTATTGTAAACATAATGAAGGGCGACGGTTAGTTCAACGGTACCTAATCCAGACGCCAAGTGACCACTGCTTTGAGAGACAGAGTCTAATAAATAATTTCTTAGCTCAGCACTAAATTCGTTCAGCTTGTGCTGAGGCAGCTGCCTTAGCTGTTGTGGCTGATCGACCAATGCCAATAACGGATACTTGCTACTATCAAGAGTCATATTATTCGTAATATCCTTAGCAAACCTTGCCCAATTATATACAAAGCTTGCCGATAGTTTTATAAATTTAAAGGGAACTTGTCATTAAATAGTCATGTGTTCGTTGCGATAATCAATGATCCCGAGCGATAATATATTTGGCAAGCTCAGCTAGTAAGCGAGTGTCTGCATCTATGTTATCTAGTGCTTCTAGCGCTTGGTTGATAAGCGTTTGTGCTTTATCTTTAGCACCTGTCATACCAAGTAGAGCCGGATAAGTTGATTTATTATGTTGTAAATCAGAGCCCTGCGGTTTACCGAGTGTGCTTGTATCGCTCTCAATATCTAGAATATCGTCTTGAACTTGAAATGCTAGTCCAATAGCTAAGCCAAAATCCTTTAATTGACTACGTGTTAAATCTGAAATGTTAGTCGCACAGAGTGCGCCTAGTTCTATGGCGCAATTAAGTAAAGCACCTGTTTTTAATCTGTGTATGTCTTCAAGGGCTGCAATACTGATTTGCTTGTCTGTTGCAGCAATATCAAGTGCTTGTCCACCTACCATACCTTGCAGACCAGAAGCGCGGGAAAGCGCTTTAATCATCGCAATTTGTTGTGGAGCAGGGACCTGAAACTGATGTGATGAAAGAAATTCAAAGGCTAATGTCTGCAAAGAGTCGCCAGCCAAAATGGCTTGCGCTTCGTCAAATGCAATATGGCAGGTAGGCTTACCACGTCTAAGATCGTCATCATCCATAGCCGGTAAGTCGTCATGTACGAGGGAATAACTGTGAATACATTCAACAGCAGCTGCTGCAATATGAAGATCTTCTATATTCGCACCTAGCATTTCGCCCGTCGCGTAGACTAAAAATGGGCGCAGACGTTTACCACCATTGCTTATAGAATACAGCGCAGCGGCTTTTGCAGTAGGATCAGTGTCCAAATCTTGTGCAAAGTATGCATTTATTGTTTTTTCAACATCTTTTTTTGCGATGTTTAATCTTTCATGTAGTTCCACGCAACTAGTCTACCTGCTCTGAAAACTCGCTTGGCGCACTGGCCTCATCGTTAGCGAGTAAAATATTAACCTTTTGTTCTGCTTGTTGAAGCTTTTGATTTGAAGCCTGAGCAAGTTTTATCCCTCTTTCAAACTGCTTTAAAGATTGCTCCAATGTAAGCTCACCGTGTTCCATTTCTTGAACAATCGATTCAAGCTCATTGACAGCTTCTTCAAAGTTCATATTTTCAGGTTTTTTAACTGCCATCTCTTTTTTACTCTCAAGCAAAGCATTAGGAAGGTAATTTTATTGCTTATGAAGATTGAGGTCAAAGCATCTGATAGACTTTTTGCGGCGTTAAGCAGTTAATATGATCTGATAGTTTTGGTTAATCCTCGCAATTTAAAGGCTTTTTAATATAATTGAATTAAGTTATTGCGAAACTTGCCGATAACACAACGTATAAGAATAACTGCGTGATATCTCACGAATAAATGCCTTTGGAGGGTGTGTGGATTTAGCAACCGTTATAGGTATCCTTGGTGCAATAGGCCTTATTGTTATGTCTATGGTACTCAGTAGTGATGGGCAACTTGCCATGTTTTACAATACGCCATCGGTTGTTATTGTATTTGGTGGTTCAATTTTTATTGTTTTGTCTAACTTTACACTTGCACAGTTTTTAGGCATAGGTAAGGTCGCCGGTAAGGCGTTTATGTTCAAAATTGAAACGCCTGAAGAGTTAATCGAAAAAGCAGTTGAGCTTGCGGATTCTGCGCGTAAAGGTGGATTTCTTGCTTTAGAAGAGGCAGAAATTCCCAACCCGTTTATGCGAAAAGGTGTGGATATGTTAGTTGATGGTCATGATGCGGATGTTGTTAGGGCGACATTGCAAAAAGACATCGCCCTCACAGCTAATCGGCATGAAATGGGCGCGGGCTTGTTTAAGTCTCTTGCAGATATAGCCCCGGCAATGGGTATGATTGGTACACTTATTGGTCTTGTTGCCATGTTATCAAACATGGATGACCCAAAGGCCATCGGTCCTGCGATGGCGGTAGCACTTCTAACCACGCTATACGGTGCTTTTTTGGCAAACGTTGTGGCTATTCCAATTCAGGTAAAGCTCGAGCTTAGGAAAGACGAAGAAGAAAGAAACCAACGCCTAATTTTAGATGCGATTTTGGGTATTCAAGATGGCCAGAATCCGAAAGTAATTGAGGGCATTTTGAAAAACTACCTACCAGAGTCTAAACGCGGTGATGGCGGTGAGGAGTAAATAATGTCAGATGAGAACGAATGTAAATGCCCGCCCCCAGGGCTGCCTGCATGGATGGGGACGTTTGCAGATCTGATGTCACTGCTGATGTGCTTTTTCGTTCTATTATTGGCGTTTTCAGAAATGGATGTTCTGAAATTTAAGCAAATTGCCGGGTCAATGAAGTTTGCGTTTGGTGTACAGAATAAAATCGAAGTAAAAGATATTCCGAAAGGGACGAGTGTCATCGCCATGGAGTTTACCCCTGGTAAACCAGAACCAACTCCGATTGAAACGATTCAACAACAAACGGTTGAAATGACCCAGCAAATGTTGGAATTTCAGGCGGGCGAAGAAAGTTCTGCTGGTGGCCGCCAAGAGCAGCGGGGTAACAAACGTGGTGGTGAATCTGCAAGTACAGCACAAGAACAATCAATGACACAAGCGGTCTCTGCGGCAGATCAGGAACAGGTCAACGAGCTGGTTAAAAAGATCTCCCAGCAGTTAGAAAAGCAAATAATGGATGGGGCAATTGAATTAGAATCACTTGGGCAGCAAATTATCATCAGGATCCAAGAGAATGGCTCTTTTCCATCTGGGAGCGCTTTTTTACAGCCAAAATTCAAACCGGTGATCCATGATATTGCTGAGCTACTCAAGGATGTACCTGGGGAAATCACTGTGTCTGGACACACCGATGACTTTCAGGTTTCCAATGAACTGTATTTCAATAACTGGGATTTATCAGCGACTCGTGCAGTTGCTGTAGCGAGTGAAATGCAAACAGTCAGTGGTTTCGATAAAAACAGAATGGTAGTAGTTGGTCATGCTGATACTCGACCTTTAGTACCAAATGCGAACGATACTGATAGAAAGCGCAATAGGCGTGTTGAGATATCAATTTTACAAGGTAAAGCAAAAGAGTCCGATCCTATTGAAGTTAGAAGGGAAACTAACTAGAAAAGTTGCGTCCAAGCCTATTTTCAGCTACCGTATATCTGCTTGAAATCTCAATTTTTAAAGGAGTTTACCATGATTGCATTCAATAAGTTCAATAGGTTCCCAGGTGGTAATGGCGACGGTAATGATACCGGAGACGAGCAAGAAAAGTAGCATCAAAGCATAAGGTATAGCTGTGTCTTTAGTCGAATATTTAAACAGTGCTGATTTCTCGATTAAGTACATTAAAGCAATTGCTGAAGTGTCTTACTTATTAGCATTTGTGTCTGTGTTCATTTTTATCTTGAATAAAGATAAGATGGCGCTCAGATATTCTTGTTTGTGTTCGGCTTTTTATATTATAGGCTTTTTCACTTTTAGGCCTTTAATAGACTACGACACAGATCGTGTATATAGGTATATTGTTTGGGCGCTGAATGACATTGTATTTATTGCGATTGTCGCCTATTGGGCGTTGCGTGATAAAATGTACATGTGGCAAAGTATTTTAGTTCAGCTCGTTGTCTTGCCCGCACCTTTATTACAGCTGTTTAGGCTTGTTGATATTCATCTAATGGACGCAAGTTATTCTGCTTATTTCTACCGAACTGTTTTGCCAATAGTTAACTTTATGACTGTAATGCTCTGTTTTGCACCTTTGCTTACGTATATTGGTAAAAAAGCTAAGCAAATGACGTTTATGCAGAGAAAAGAAAAAGAGGGGTAGAGCTTAACTATCCCTTTATACACACCGAATATTTCTGTACAGATCCACTTATAATTTAATACCTTTGATTTCCAGACTTGCAGTGTCTGTAGCGAATTCTAATACACCAGCTATCTTGACTGTCGATTTATTCGCATTTTGATCCGGCAATATCACATTTGTCAGCTCGAAGCTGCATGACTCCAGCCCTGTTTCTTCGTTTATCACCACAGATAAACAATGCAATTCAGTGTCTAACCCTATCTGAACTTCTTCACAATAAGCCATATCAAGTTGATCTTGCATACTCCATGCAACAGGCTGTATGACTGCTTTCAAATCAAGTACGGATTTATTGCATTGCAAAGCCATACTAGTCGTATTGGTATTATCTGCACCAAATGTAATTAAGACACCGCTCTTGTCTCGGTAGTGAACTGTAAAACTGACAGAATCAATGGTTTGACTAAAACCCTCAGGGCGACCCTTATTGCGCCAGTCTTTTAAAGAGCTGATCTCAGGTAGCTCTGTTTTAAAGATAAACTCTGGTGAATAATACACTAGCTCGCCTTGCTTGAAAAAAGCGTTACTACTCTCTTGCCAAGTTTGTGCACCAGTAGAACCAAAAATATTAGCAGCTAATATACACTGAGGAACATCGGATGAAACGGTGTGTGTCGCGCCAAAAGAGTTTTTATCGGCATAAACTCTCAATTCAGGTTTCGACTGTAAAACTTCGCTACTTGATTGCCAAAATGCGCTTTTAAATTCGAGCTTATTGATGGAGCGTTCAGCACGAAAATCTGAACCACAATCTTGTTCTGGTTTTTGTGCTGTGGTGCTATTAGATTGTGCAGTGTTTGTTTTTTCTAGGGGCTTTTCGTTTTCGCTTCCACATGCCGTTAATAGCAATAATGGCACTATTGCTAATGTAACCTTGCTCATAATCAACTCCTTGGTAAGTTAATCAATTATATTCATAGCTAGGCTTTAAAAGCGATATTTGAATTGTAAAAAGTAGTAGATAATGAATTACATATTGCCCTAGATTAAGCAAAGAGCTTAAGCTAGGGCTGTTGAACAAGTGTTATCCTAAAGCTGGGATCAAGCCAAACATTTGGAGCCCCTGTGCTGAGATGATAAGCACACCACATAAGCCCGCGCAAATGAGACCAAGATTACCGCCTTGTACTTGATAGCCTGCATTTTGATTTTTTCGTTGCTGCCACACCATGGCAACTGGCAAGAAGACCGCTAAAACAACCAAAGCAATGGCTGCATAGCCTAGCGCCATGATAAACCCTTGTGGGTAAAATAACGCAAAGCCCAGTGGCGGTGTAAACGTGATTAAAGCGGTGACCACTCTATCTCGCCCTGAACCTTGCTGCTTAAACGCATCGGCGAAAAAGTCAAATAAACCAAGGCTCACGCCTAAAAACGAAGTTGCAAGTGCAAGATCAGCAAAAACGGTAACGAAGGTATGTACTTGGCTACTGTGCGCAATATTGGAAATTGCGGTGACAAAACCCGGTAAACCTTCACTTTGTGCTAAGGCCTCTTGCTCCATGACACCTTGGCTTAATAGCTGCCAAAAGATGTATATAACTAATGGTAAAGAGGCACCAGCAATCATCACGCGGCGCAATGTCTTAATGTCTAAGCCTACGTATTTGACTATCGAAGGAATTGAGCCATGAAAGCCAAATGAAGTAAAAATAACAGGGATAGCAGATAGAATAAGACCTTGCTCCATTGGCATATTGAGCAAATGCTGTCCATGGACATAAGGAGTAAGTACGAAGAATAAGCTGGCCAGTACAATAATTTTGATTGTGAATAGTACGCGGTTGAGTTTGTCGACAGTACTTGTGCCGAGCGCGACGATTGTCGCCACTATGAGTGCTAGCACTACTGAACCGACTTGTGGCGCGATATTCATACCTGTTGCAGCAGAGAGCTTTTCTTGTAGTTGGGCACCGCCACCGGCAATATAAGCCGCGCATAATGCATAAAACAGAAATACCATCGAAAAATTTGCGATGTATTGGCCTTTTTTACCAAGGATCTGTTTTGCTAGTGTATTGAGTGTGGCTTCTTTATTTGCGAATTGATGAACTTCGAGCATAAGAAGGGCGGTGTAGGTCATTAGCAACCAAGTTGCGATGATCAAAATAAGTGACGTTGAAAATCCAAGTCCTGCTGATGCGATAGGCAATGCAAGCATGCCTGCGCCAATCGTTGTACCAGCAACGATGAGCATGCTGCCTAGCGTTTTATTATTAAGCACAAATTGCCCCTATATTTGTGAGAGAAACAGGCACAATATACCGCTCTGCTAAAAATTGAAATAGTTTTGCTGCAAATCAAAGTGAAAGTTTGTAATTTATGTCTTACAAAGGTTAATTTTGTTTACGGATAATGCAATGAGCTTGTTTCAAAAAGTGTCAATTATCATCAAGTTGACCTTGATAAGTCGCAGAGCATAAAAAAGCCAGCATACGCTGGCTTTTCAATATATCGTTTTAGATGCGTCAGTTACGCATCGTCTTCAACGAGAGTCATCAGTGATGTATTACCACCAGATGCGGTCGTATCGATACTGATTGTTTTCTCAGTGACTAGGCGACCTAGTAGGGTATCGTAGTACTCAGCGCTGATCACCGGCAAGATAGCGCCACTGCGTGCAGCAAGCTGTGTGCTGACATAGCCTTTACGTTCACAATCGCTACTAACCACAGCACCTGCTAGGTGTTCATGGGCTAAGATTGCAGGCAGCTGGTTTAGCTTAGCAACCTGTAGTACGCCTTCAGAAATGCCGCAGCTCAATAACTTATCTCTAAACGCGATAGCTTCTTCATGGAACAAGTCAGAGACAACCGTGATAACAGTGTTACCTGCTGCCAGAGCAGTGATCACAGAGAGCACCCAGAAGTTGAAAGACGTTTCTTTGTCTGCGTAACACACTACACAGCCGCGTGATTCATAGCGCAGTGTATTTGACTCGCCTGTTGGTCCTGGCAACTCAATTACTGTATCTAAACGCTTTTCAACACGGATAAGTTGCTCACGAGCATCGGCTAATGTTTTATTCAAATCATCAGCAAATGTATCTAGGAGCTCTACTTTAGCCAGTTTAGCCAATAGCTGACGTACCGCAGAAACACGGTTGTTCAGTGGCATTGCACGCCAAGCTTTCTCATCACGCTTAGATAGCGACATCATGCGTGATGCCTGCTCTTGCGCACCTTGGTAAGCTGTGATCTCTTCGTTATCTACTTTAACGTTAGTCGCTTGGGTATTCTGCTCTGCTTGGTTTTCTTTTACCAAACGGGCAATATAGTTTGGACCACCTGCTTTTGGCCCTGTACCAGATAGGCCACGACCACCGAACGGCTGCACACCTACTACGGCACCGATCATGTTACGGTTGACATAGATGTTACCGGCACGAGATAGCTTAGCAAGATATTCTGCTCGCTCTTCGATACGTGTGTGGATACCCATGGTTAGACCAAAGCCTGTGCTGTTGACTTGGTCAATCACATTGTCGATATCACTGCCTTTAAAGCGGATCACGTGTACACATGGACCGAATACTTCTTTTTTCAGCACTGACAGGTCGCTGATCTCATATAAGCGCGGTGCAAAGAAGAAGTGACCGTTATCACCCATATCTGGTAGTGAACACTCATAATGTAGTGTTGCATTACCTTTTAGGTATTCAACGTGCTCATTGAGTGCATTCAAAGCTTTCTGGTCAATGACTGGACCCACATCTGTAGAAAGGTGTGCAGGGTTGCCAATGTGAAGCTCTTGCATTGCACCTTTGATCATGTTGATCACTTTGTCTGCGATTTCTTCTTGTACAAATAGTACACGCAGTGCAGAACAGCGCTGACCAGCACTTTGGAAACCTGAAGAGATAACGTCATCAACAACTTGCTCAGGCAGTGCTGTTGAGTCAACGATCATACAGTTTTGACCACCCGTTTCCGCGATCAGTGGAACTTGATCGCCACCGCGCTCAGCTAGTGTTTGCGAAATACGTGTGCCTGTTTCAGTCGAACCTGTGAACATCACTGTTTGGATACGTGTATCTGGAACGATGTGCTTACCAACTTCACTACCACGAGCGATAACAGGCTGTACGATACCTTTTGGTAAACCGACTTCTTCCATAAGCTCAATAGTGCGAAGCGCAACTAATGATGTTTGCTCAGCAGGTTTTGCGATAACTGTGTTACCAGTTACGATAGCAGCAGCAACCTGACCTAGGAAGATTGCCAGTGGGAAGTTCCAAGGGCTGATACATAAGATCACACCGCGTGGGCTAAAGCGCTCATCCAGTGCAAGTTCTTCTGCTTTTGCTGCGTAGTAACGACAGAAATCAACCGCTTCACGTACTTCATCGATGCCATCTTGGGTGATTTTACCCGCTTCTTTGATACACATCGCAATCAGCTCGTCACGATGAAGTTCTAATATATCACCAGTACGACGCAGAATTTCTGCACGTTCGTTCACTGACGTTTGTGACCAAGTGGCAAAAGCAGCTTCTGCGCTAGCGACAAGTTGTTGCATCTCTTGTGCATCTTGGTGGCGGATAGAACCCACAACTTCGCTGTGATTTGCTGGGTTCAATACAGCTTCGTGTCCTTCAGGTACATCCTCAGCAGTGATTAGGTTGTCATCAACCCACTTTTGTAAGTTCTCACGCATTGGCGTGATGTGGTTGATGTTGGTTAAATCTAGCCCTTTAGAGTTGTTGCGCTCTTCACCGTATAGATCGATAGGCATGGTGATCTGCATGTTACGCTTATGCTTAACACGTTGGATCTTTTCAACCGGATCTTCAAGTAGCGACTCAACAGGCATCGACTCATCAACAATCGCGTTTACGAATGACGAGTTTGCGCCGTTTTCAAGTAGGCGACGAACAAGGTAAGCAAGTAAGTCTTCGTGGTGACCAACAGGTGCGTATACGCGACACTGTACTTTATCCTCTGTTACTACTTGGTTGTACAGTGAGTCACCCATACCGTGTAGACACTGGAACTCAAAGTTATTGAATTCGCCATTGGCAAGTTCTAGGATAGTCGCCGCAGAATAGGCGTTGTGTGTTGCAAACTGAGGGAAGATCACATCACGTGCGTTCATCAGTTTGATAGCACATGCTTTATATGAAACATCAGTCGTTGCTTTACGTGTAAATACAGGGAAGTCTTCAAGACCATCAGTTTGCGTCAGCTTAACTTCAGTATCCCAGTAAGCCCCTTTTACAAGACGAACCATCATCTTGCGACCAACGCGACGACATAGGGCTTCAAGCCAGTCAATCACCCAAATAGCACGTTTTTGGTATGCTTGTACCGCAAGACCAAAGCCATTCCAGTTGCCCAGCGCATCATCAGAGAATACCGCTTCAATGATATCGAGTGAGATATCTAAACGGTCAGCTTCTTCCGCATCTACTGTGAAGTTAATGTCATATTGCTTTGCCGCAAGTGCCAGTTCTTTAAGCTTAGGCACAATTTCAGCCATGACACGGTCACGGTGCGAAAACTCATAACGAGGGTGAATAGCGGATAGTTTGACAGAAATACCTGGGCTTTTAATTGGGCCACGACCGTTAGCTGCTTTACCAATCACGTGAATAGCTGTCATGTAGCTGTTGAAGTAACGCTCGGCGTCAGCCATAGTACGTGCGCCTTCACCTAGCATATCGTATGAGTATGCGTAGCCCGTAGCTTCTTTCTTTTTGGCGCGCTCAAGTGCCGCTTCAATCGTGGTACCCATGACAAATTGCTGGCCCATGATCTTCATTGCATATTGCACTGACTTACGAATTGCAGGTTCACCAATGCGGCCCATAGTACGCTTTAGCAAACCAAATTGCGTTTCTTTATTCTTATCTGCATAGTTAACCATTTTACCGGTTAGTAGTAGGCCCCAGCTCGACGCATTTACGAATAGTGAGTCACTATTGCCTAAGTGCGAGCTCCAGTCACCTTTGCTAAGTTTATCGCGAATTAACATGTCTTGCGTTTGAGCATCAGGCACACGTAATAGTGCTTCAGCCAAACACATGAGTACAACACCTTCTTCAGAAGACAGTGAGTACTCCTCTAGTAATGCGTCTACACCATCTTGACCTTGTTGGTCATTACGGATGTTTAATACCATCTGACGAGCACGCTCCCATGCGCGAGTACGGGCAGCAACACCGACCTCAGCCAATGGTAAAATGTGATCGATAACAGTTTCTTCATCAATGCGGTAGAAGTCACGGATCTTTTGACGGATCGGACACTGGGTTGTTAAGTCGCCTTGAAATAGCATAGGTTAAACCCTCTATTGAAAACCTAAATACTACAGAAAGCATAGCCTAAGGCTGTGATTGCTTTCTTGCCTCATTATAAAAATGAACGCTGCGTAATTTTGCGGTGGTTAAATTTTAGCCCCTTTGCTCGTAGAAACAAATTTCATAAAGAAGGGACATCCATAATAATTTCCGAGCATTGTATAGATAGAGCAGCAGAATGTGCTGTCTTATTTTTTTGAATTACGGTAAATTTGAGGGAGATTAGACCTTCTTGCAGAATTTTATACTGTATGACCACTTCGATAAAAACGCGTATCTTAGATAGGATCGACCATGCAATTTTAGATGAATTGCAAAAAAATGGCCGAATTTCAAATGTTAACTTAGCAAAAGCTGTCAATTTAAGTCCCAGTCCCTGCTTAGATAGGGTTAAGAAGCTAGAGTCAGAGGGTTATATAGAAGGCTACACTGCAAGATTAAATGCTGAGAAGCTTGGACAGCAGTTGGTCGCGCATGTTGAGATCACACTCAAAAGTTCAACAGAGTCAGTATTCGAAACCTTTAAACAGCATGTTGTAGAGATCCCCCACGTGGTTGCATGTGACATGGTCGCTGGTGGGTTCGACTATTTATTAAAAATTCGGGTTTCTGATATGCATCAGTATCGTGAGGTGCTTGGTCAAATTGTCGAAATACCGGGTGTTGGCACAAACCATACATATATGGTGATTGAGCATGTTAAGCAAGATGTGGGTGTGACCATTTTACCTAAAAGCTAACATCTTTTTAGTGCTGACCATGTATGGGAAACATACTGTTTTATGCCTTTTTTAGAACTAATATAATGAAATAACATTAGTTTTTTTGTTTTATTTGAATCATGTTTTTGCAAAGAAATACATTACAAGGCATTACAAATAACGTGTTTTTCATAATTCCTTAACCTAGATCAATAAAAGGTTAATTTATGTAAATTTGTGGTTTTTATTGGCAGTTTTTTACCCTAGGCTGACATGAAATTTAGTAGCGAAAGGTAAAACAATGACAACAGCGACGCGTACAAAGGATATTACGCCTTTAGACTCAATTACATTTCAAATTCTCATAGATGACCAACCTATTACCGCTTGTGAAGGCGAAACAGTCCTCTCAGTATTGCAGGCGGCAGACGTTAAGCAAGTATGTGAAAACGACAGAAAAGTCGTCACGGGCGGGTATTGTGCAATGGGCGTATGCCATTGCTGTCATGTAAAGGTGAATAAACGATACAAGCAAAGAGCCTGTCAGACCCTAGTTGAACCCAATATGCAGGTCGAAACTTTAAGTAATCGGTTTAAAGATGTGGGGATTGATCATGAAAAAGTCTAATCCTGTTGTGATTGTGGGTGGGGGGCCTTCTGGTACGGCCGCAGCAGCCATGCTTGGAAAGTACCAAATCCCATCTATTATCATTGATGAGACCTCTAAAATCGGCGGGGTTATCTACCGTGGACCACTTAGAAATACAGCCACACTGCCGCATTTGGACGATAATTTACAGCGCGCTATGAGTGCTTTGCGCACTCGTTATGAAAAGCATAAATCGTTCATTGAACTCAAGTTACAAACTCGTGTACTGGGGCCTGAAGGTGATCAGCATTTATTATTGAGTGAAGGCGGAGGGCTGACCACGTTAGAGCACAATGAACTGATCTTAGCTACGGGTTGTCATGAGCGCAGTGTCCCTTTTCCTGGCTGGCAGTTGCCTGGGGTCATGTTACTAGGTGGTGTGCAATTACAAATCAAAAGTGGTTTGGTAAAGCCAGGTAGCAAAATGGCTTTATTGGGCACGGGTCCATTATTACCCTTAGTGGCGTGTCAGCTGCACAAAGCGGGCGTTGATGTCGTGGGGGTTTACGAAGCGAGTGCCTTCAACAAGCTAGCCAAAGAAGCGGTGGCCTTATTACATAAACCAAAATTGACGCTCAATGGCTTAAGCATGATGAGCTATTTGAAAAAGCATCAAATTCCTTTTCACTATGGTCACGGTATTGTCAGTGCACAGGGGGATAAATTCCTAGAGCAAGTGTCTGTCGCGCCCTATGATGATCAGTGGCGTCCTGATATTAGTCAGGCTAAGCCATTAGACGTGGATGCGATTGGTGTCGGTTATGGTTTTGTTGCACGTACTCAGTTGGCTATGTTACTGGGTATTGAACATGATTATTCTAAAGTAAGTGGTTACATACCTACACTTGATGATAATTATCAAAGTAGCCAAAAAAATACGTATGTAGTTGGTGACAGCAGTGGTTTGCTAGGAGCGGATGCTGCGATTTGTGAGGGGCAGATAGCGGCGCTCAACATTGTGCATCAACGTGGCTTGCTAGAGAGTGCGACTATGGCAAAAGAAAAACGCAAAATAGAGCGCAAGCATGCACGTATCAAGCGTTTTCGATTTGGCTTTGACCGCTTTAGTGCGCGTCAAACGGGGTTATTGGATTTGCCTCAAGACGATACGGTTGTGTGTCGTTGTGAGCAAGCAACTAAAAAGCAGCTTACTGATGCCATCGCTGAGGGTGTGAAAGACTTAACAACACTGAAAATGCGTACTCGGATTGGTATGGGTGACTGTCAGGGGAAAACGTGCAGTAGCTATGCCCTTGATCTACTCCATCAGGCCGGACATGACAAAAATACCGGGGTAATAAAGCCTCGATTCCCGCTTGATCCTATCCCTTTTACTTTTATGGAAGAAACGCTAAATGAACAAGTATGATGTTGTAATTGCTGGTGGCGGTGCTGTAGGCGCTGCGTGTGCTTATTTTTTAAGTCGTGATACAGACTTAAAGATTGCGTTGGTTGATTTAAAAAAGCCCGGTAATGCATCCAGAGCATCTGCAGGTGGATTATGGGCCATCGGTGAGTCGGTAGGACTTGGCTGCGGTGTTATATTCTTTAAAACCTTGTCTAAACTGCACAGTGAGGCAAAAGGTGAAGAAGTACCAACCATGCGTCCACACCAATTACCAGACTGCTTTTTTGAATTTGCACTTAAATCCAATGATATGTACCCAGATTTATATGAAGAGCTGCGCAACAAGCATGGTGTAGATTTTAAATTTGAACGTACTGGGCTCAAATTTATTATGTATAACCGGGAAGATGAATTGTACGCCGATCAAATTGTCAGTGGTATTCCTCATTTAAGTGATCAGATCCGTTGGTTAGATGCAGAGCAGTTAAAATCTGAGGAGCCTTATGTTACGCCAGATGCCATTGGCGCCATAGACTTTATTTGCGATCACCAAGTGAATCCATATCGTTTGGTTGAAGCATATACTGAAGCTGCAAGGCAAAATGGCGTTGAGCTGTTCTTAAATACTGAAATACAGTCAGTATTGAAAGAGGGAAATCGAGTGGTGGGGCTGAAAACCGCCTCGGGAGATTTACATTGTGACACGCTCGTTAATGCAACGGGGGCATGGGCTAATGAGCTGTATAAGCAGGCGACAGGTAAAGATATGCCTGTTTATCCAGTTAAAGGGCAAATTGTCTTATCAGAGCGCATGCCAAAAATTATGAATGGCTGTATCAGCACCAGTGATTGTTATATCGCGCAAAAAGACAATGGGGAGATTTTGATAGGCTCGTCCACGGAAGAAAAAGGCTTCGATACCACCAATAGCCTAGATAAGATCCAAGAATTGTCCCGTGGGGCGATGAAGTGCTTACCGATTCTCAATGAGTCTAACATCAAGCGTTGTTGGGCTGGCCTTAGACCGGGCACACCAGATGAGTTGCCTATTTTGGGTAAAGTGTCTGGTGTGGAAGGGTATCTTAATGCTTGTGGCCATTTCAGGACGGGGATTTTGACGTCGGCCATTACAGGTAAATTGATAACCGAACTCGTCACCGAACAGCCAACTTCGATTGATTTGACCCCGTTTAATGTCAGTCGTTTTGATAACGATCCCACATAACTAAACTTACCTTTTTGATGACTCATACCGCTGTGTGAGTCATTTATTCATCTATTTACATTTTGTGACGATTTTTCAGTTTAATTTGGTGGGTATTTTTGTGCTTTTTATCGCATCAACCTGACTTTATGAGTGAAATTGTTATCATGTAACAGTCAAATTTATATACGAGATAATAATGAAAATTAAGCACTTGTTTGCAGCGATGGCTGCTGTGCTTGGGCCGCTAGCAAGCCCTTTAGCGAGCGCCTACAGCACTGAAGATACCCGTTTATTACGATTCCCTGATATCCATAAAGAGCATGTTACTTTTGTGTACTCTGGCGATATCTATGTTGCGAATACAAATACAGGCAAAAGCACGCGTTTAACGGATCATGTTGGTTTCGAAACCTTCCCTAAGTTTTCACCTGACGGTGAAAAAATTGCCTTTGCCGCTGAATATAACGGTAGCCGCCAAATCTATGTGATTAATCGTGATGGCTCAGGTCTAAAGCAACTGACTTATTATAATGATGTCGGCCCTATGCCGCCTCGTGGTGGTTTTGATTACCGCGTTTTAGACTGGACACCAGATGGCAAGCATATTGTTTTCCGTGCCAACCGTACACCTTGGGGAAAACGCATGGGCCGCCCTTATATGGTGCCGGTAGAAGGCGGTTTAGAGCAGCCACTTGCAATTCCTGAAGGTGGCGGCGGTATGCTGTCGGGTGATGGTAGTAAGTTTGTCTACACGCCAATTGATCGTGAGTTCCGTACTTGGAAGCGCTCACGCGGTGGTCGTGCACAAGATGTGTGGGTCTATGATTTAGACAAGAATACGTCTAAGCAATTAACGACACACCGTGCAACTGATCAGCAGCCAACTTGGGTGAATGACAGCATTTACTTCGTCTCTGATAGAGATTACACACTGAACCTTTACAAATATCGTGAAGGCAAAAAGCCAGTCAAGATGACGGACCATAAAGAGTTTGATGTATTGTGGCCATCAGCAGGTCCTGACTCAATCGTTTATGAAAACGGTGGTTATTTATATCGCTTCAATGAAGCAAATAAAATGACCGAAAAACTGACTATCAATGTCGATGGTGTGCGTAAGTCGGCACTGCCTTACACTAAAAATGTGAGCAAGTTCATTGATTCAATGGATATCTCACACGATGGCAAACGTGCGGTATTTACAGCTCGTGGTGAGATTTTCTCAGTACCGGTGAAAAATGGCCCAACACGTAATTTGTCACATACACCAGCTGGCCGTGAAATCGCAGCAACTTGGTCGCCAAGTGCGCGTTATGTTGCTTACTTAAGTGATGCAACGGGCGAGTATGAGATCTATATAAAAGATCGCGCCAATAACAATGCCGTGAAGCAGTTAACTAACAATGGCACAATTTGGCGTTTTGACCCTATCTGGTCACCAGACAATACCAAGCTATTATTTGCAGATAAAGACCATATTATTTGGTGGTTGGATGTTGAAAGCGGTGAGCTACACAAGATTGACCGTGGTCTGCACGATGAGCGCAGCATTACACAATATACCTGGTCACCAAACAGCAAAGATTTAGTCTTTGTTAAGAATAACGAAAATCGTTATTCATCACTATGGCACTATAACGTTGAGTCTAAGAAATTAAGCCGCTTAACAGATGATATGACGTCTGAGTCAAATCCAACATTCTCAGAAGATGGCCAGTACATTTACTTCACTTCTGAACGAGACTTTAATTTAGCATTTAGTTCGTATGAGTTTGATTATCTATTTAATAAAGCGACACGAATTTACTCGGTAGCGGTGAATGACAGCATTCAACCTATCAACACCTTACAAAGTGATGAAACACAAATAGTTGGTGACGATAAAGCGTCAGAAGAGAAGGCAGAACTGGACACCAGCATTCAAGTTGATGGCTTTATGGAACGCGTCGTGTCATTACCTGCACCTGCGGGCAATTACTCATCACTGACCGGCGTTAAAGGCGGTGTGTTGACGCTGAGCGGCGGCGCTCTGAAGCTGGTTGAAAACAAGGTCGATGGCAAAGTAAAGACTGTCGCAAAAGGTGTCAGCGAGTATAAAGTCTCTGCAAACGGCGAGCATGTGATTGCACGTGCAGGCAGCAAGTACAGTGTGATCAAACCAAAAGCGAAGCAAGATCTGAAAGCGAATCAACTTGATCTTAGCAACATGAACCTGAAAATTGACCCACGTGTTGAGTGGTCACAAATGTACACCGAAGGTTGGCGTACGTTGCGTGATTGGTTCTATGACGCAAATCACCACGGTCAAGACTGGGATGCAATCTTGAAGCGATATCAACCTATGGCCGACGCAGCTGCGCACCGCACAGATATTGATTATGTGTTGAGTGAAATTGCTGGTGAAATCAATGCGGGCCACATTTATGTGCAATCAGGTGATGAGCCAAAAGGCGAGCGTAAAAAGCATGGCTTGCTAGGTGCTGAAGTGGCAAGCCACCCTTCAGGTTTTGTCACGCTTAAGCATATCTTTAAAGGCGAAAACTGGCATGAAGACTTCCGCTCTCCACTGGGTGGGACAGGTGTGCGTGCAAGTGAAGGTGATTTCATCTTGGCGGTTAATGGTCGCAATGTGAATGAAGTCAGTAACTTTTATGAGTTACTTGAAAATACACAAGGCGAGCAAGTTGAGCTTATCCTGAGCAAATCAACAAGCTTTGACGATAGCTGGAAAGTAACCGTTAAGCCAGTGAAGAGCGAAATCGGTCTACGTTACTTACAGTGGGTTGAAACGCGTAAAGCTTATGTCGATGAGTTATCTGGCGGACGTATTGGCTATGTTCATTTGCCAAACACGGCATACGAAGGTAACCGCTCGATGTTCAAGAACTTTATGCCGCAAACAACCAAAGATGCGTTGATCATTGATGACCGCTACAACGGCGGTGGTTTTATCCCTGAGCACGTGATCACTTGGTTAGCACGCAAGCCGCTTAACTATTGGAAGCGTCGTGGTGTAACACCAACAAAAACACCTCAGTTTGCTCATGATGGACCAAAAGCCATGCTGATCAATGGCTACTCAAGTTCAGGTGGCGATGCTATTCCTTACTACTTCCGTCAAGCGGGCTTAGGTAAGTTGATCGGAACTCGTACTTGGGGTGGCTTAATTGGTATCTCTGGTAATCCATACTTAGTTGATGGTGGTCAGGTAATTGCGGCGACATTCCGTATTCTTGATAATGACGGCAACTGGATCATCGAAAATGAAGGGGTTGTCCCAGATATCGAAGTGATTGATCGACCAGAGCTTATTCAAGCAGGTCAAGATCCGTCAGTTGAGCGTGCGGTGAAAGAGCTACTAAAAGAGCTTGATGAGAACCCTAAAAAGAAACTTGTTGTGCCACCGGCACCGACTAAGTTTATTGACTAAATAGATGCAATGTTAAAAAGGAGCTGAAAGGCTCCTTTTTTATTTTTTTGTAACATGACGAAAAGCTTACTCACAAGTATTCTGTTCCATTGTGTGGTAATTTTAAGATTGATACTTAATAAAGCTCTAGGAAAAATCCGATAAGGAATATTTATGAAGGTTGTATTGATCACGGGTGGCAGCCGAGGTATTGGTGCGGCAACAGCAAAGAAGCTTGCGCAGCAAGGGTATGCTGTTGCCATTAATTATAAATCAAATCACCAAGCTGCCGAGCAGGTACAAAATGATATCTTATCTGTTGGTGGTAAAGCTGCGCTTTTTCAGGCGGATGTGAGTGATGAGCAACAAGTGGTCGAGCTGTTTCAAACTGTGCACACGCACTTTGGTCCAGTCACTCATTTGGTCAATAATGCCGGTGTCTTGACCCAGCAAATGCGGGTCGAAGAAATGACCGCTGAGCGCATTAATTGGATGCTAACGCAAAATGTTACGCCATATTTTATTTGCGCGCGTGAGGCGATTAAGCATATGCGCCAGAGTGATACACGCCAACAATGTGCCATTGTAAATGTGTCATCGGCAGCATCTTATTTGGGCGGTGCGAATGAGTATGTGGACTATGCAGCGTCAAAAGGCGCCATCGATAGCTTTACAAAAGGTTTATCTTTGGAACTGGCAGCAGAAGGAATACGCGTCAATGGTGTACGTCCCGGTTGTATTTATACTGATATCCATGCGGACGGTGGCGAACCAAATCGCGTTGATAGAGTCGCTGATATATTACCACTTAAGCGCGGTGGTACATCAGAGGAAGTCGCTAACGCAATCATCTGGCTGTTGAGCAACGAAGCATCTTATGCGACAGGGACATTTATTGATTTAGCTGGTGGCAAATAGCCGCCGCTCGCTTGCCGCTGATTTATGTTTTTTGCGAGTAATAACTTCCCGGCTGGTAGTCGGTAATAAAAGAAATGATATCTTTATTGTCTTTTTTAAATGCTAAGTTTTCTTTTACCAAATCTTCTTTATTAATTGTGCTGCCCATCTGTCCGGGTTTTAGTCCAAGTTGTTTGCCTAGTTGTTCCATCTCTTTTTGCATTTTTGGCAAAATGTCATTTTTTAACTGCGAAGCTGCTTGGGCGTATCTTGCTCTTTGCTCTGGCGTGTCAGATGTTTTAGCCAGCTGTTGGAACTCCTGTATGCTTCTTTTTGTGCCTTGTACGTCACCGACTCGTCCATTGTAGCCAAAATAAATATCCATCAAACCCATACTGATCATTTGCATCACTTTTTCCTTGTTAGCCTTAAAGCTTATTTTTTTAAGTTTAAATTTTTCTTTTTATATAACAGGTTTTTGTTTACGTTTTTCTAGAGTAATAGTTGCCGGGTTGGTAGTCGGTAACAAAAGTAATCATGTCTCTATTGTCTTTTTTAAATGCTAAGTTTTCTGTTTTTAAGTCTTCTTTATTAATTGTATTACCCATTTGCCCGGGCTTTAATCCGAGCTGCTTGCCTAATTGCTCCATTTCCTTTTGCATCTTAGGTAAAATTTCAGTTTGTACCTGAATGGCTGCTTGCGCATAGCGCTCTCTTTGCTCTAGCGTATCGGCTGTTTTTGCAAGCTGTTTAAACTCTTGAATATCGCTTTTTGCACCTTGTACGTCGCCAACTCTGCCGTTGTAGCCAAAATAGATATCCATTAAACCGCTAGTTATTAGCTGCATTAAGTAGTCCTTTTTAAGATATAAAAATACTTGATATAAATTGCAGCAATAAATTTGCCAGTTTTATTATGGTTTTTTTAAATTAACTAGTTTTTTAAATTGGTTGGTTGTTTTTTTTGTTATTAATTTTTGACTTTATTAAATATGATTTTTTTAATTAAATTAAATTAATGCTTTTCTGTTTTTGTTTTGTTTTTTGGGATTGTCACACCTTAAGTTGTTGTATTTTATATTTCATATCATTTTTTAATGATTTTTATTTAATTAACTCTGTTTTTTTAAGTCGCAATAAGAATAAAAATATTTATAAACTGTGTGTTAACTATTGGCAATAAAGTGTGTTTTATATACATTTTGATGTGAGAAAAGTGTTTCTCGGGTGTGAATGGTGCTTTAAAAAAGGAAATTATAAAATGAAAAAGAGATATTTAATGGCAATTGCAGCCAGTGTTCTATCGTTCAACAGCTTTGCAAGCTCAGTCTCTTGTTATGTAGATACAATGGCTTATGACCAGCCTCGTCAAGGCACGTGTTGGGGCGGAGAGCACTACCCTGGCTTTTCACCTGCGGTAGTATTTAAAGTGAACGCGTCAAAGCCAGTATCAAGAGTTGACTGGGTATTCAGAGGTCAATATAACGGTGTAAGAGGTGGCACATGTACATCAACCAGCTGTATCCTTGATGTACGCTCTGGTGAGGGCGAAGTCACAGGGTGTGTAGATAGAATTTATTATAAAGACTACACATGGAAAGATGTGAATTGGTGTGCAGACGCAATATATTACTACAGTGATGGTGGTTTTCACTATTAACTTTCAAGGCCCTAGCGCATAGTCGCTAGGGCCTATCTATAAAAAGTAAAAATAAAATAAAAATAAAAGGATATTTTCAACATGAAAAAAAGGTACTTAGCAGCGTTTGCTGCCAGTGTTTTGTCATTCAATAGCTTTGCAGGTTCCGTATCGTGTTTTGTAGATACAATGGCTATAGATAGGTTCTCACAAGGGACTTGTTATGGCGGGGAGCACTCGCCTTGGTTTGAGCCAAAGTTGGCGTTTAGAGTCAATGCACCAAAACCTGTCGCCAAAGTTCAATGGGTGTTTAGTGGTAATTATAACCGCAGCAAAACAGGCACATGCACCAATCGAGACTGTACTGTATTTGTCGGTTTTGGTGAAAGTGATGTGAGAGCGTGTGTAGACAGAATTTATTACCAAGACTATACATGGAGCGATGTGAATTGGTGCGCGACTGCTTATGCTTATTACACAGATGGCGACGTTATTCTGGAATAAGCTCGTTTTGCTAAGAGTCCCCGAGAGCACAACTGGGGGACTCAAAAAAACACTGTTTAATTGTTTTATTTTTTCGCAATCGCGATCAGAGCATTATCAGAACTTCCATCCCAACAGCGCGTATCTCCGCCATCTATATTTTCTAATACCAGCGCATATTCAGTGCCAAACTTTTCACCTTCTTCAATGGCTTTTAATACTGGCCCTAGTAAATAGGTATGGGTATCATAAATCCAGACAGGCTCCATTTGGTTACCTGTACGAGTGCTTTTATATTGGACTTCAAAGTTGCCGTATTTAGACACAACCTTTGTCACAATGCCTGAGCAGATAAAGACTTTTGCTTGTGCCGCAAAAGTACTGCCGAGGATGCACAGACTGACTAAAGCGCTTAAAGTACGAGTTTTCATTTATTCTTCCTTAAGTTTAATAGAAGCCAAAATTGGCGATAAAAAGATTAAACCTTTGCGATGAATAATTTGTGTATTGTGTATTTCATTTGCATTTAATTTACATTTAAGCAGGCGTGCCATGTGCAAGGTATTTATAGTAGTAACTGGTACTATGCAACTGGTCTTGGTTATCAGATACATAAAAGGGGATCTGGCCAACCTTAGTGTAACCAAGGGCTTGATAAAATAACTCTGCCTCATCCCCACTTTGGGTATCTAAAACCAATAATGTTCGCTTATTTTCCAATGCGCTTTGCTCAATGTGGCGCATTAATATGGTGGCGTAACCTCTGCGCTGTGTATTTGGGTGAACCAATAGCTTTTCGACTTCAGCTCGATGTTGGCCATTTTCTTTCATACACAACGAGAGCTGTACCGTCGCAACTAAGGCGTCTCCTCGGCAGAGTATATAAAGCTGACGCTCTTTAGCAGCGATGGCTTTTGCTACTGAGTGCCAATATTGCTGCAGTATGTCGGGATTGGCAGGCTTATAAAAGCCTAGAGAGGCGCCACCTTCAATACAGGTAAAGAGTAGCTCGCATAGCTGAGTATGGGTATTTAACCCTATGGTATCGAGTTGTTTGATTTTTAGCATTTTAGCATTTTAGCATCCCTTTTTGAGCTGTTCGATATCAGCCTCAAGGCAGGCAAGTTGCTGTAACAACTTTTCTCTTTGTTTGTGGAGCTTATTAAGTTGCTGCGTATGGGAAGTATTGTGTGCACGCACTGCACGATACAATGCTTGCTTTGATATTTGGTAAGACTCGGCTATGTCGCTAATGCTTAATCCATGCTGACTCACCATATAAACGGCTTGCACCAGCCTTGGTGTGTTATTTAACAAGTTGGGTTCCATCATTGACTCTATTGTTATATTGAACTGGAGAATAAGAAAGAAGGGTGCCAATTAATTAAATTAATTAATTTCAACAGGTTAGGTTTGGAGCGCACGTATCAAATGCGCTAAGATAGGGCCGTATTTATGAAGTTGCACCATTTTAAGGCACATATGAATAATGGGGCGAAGTCAAAGGCATTAAAAAAATGCCTTTTCCATTTTTGATGATAAGTAACTTTTACTATTGGTAACCAACACCAGTAGCAACAAGATACCGACTAAGATCCAAACGGGTGTATGACCATGTCTACTAAAAAAACTATGGCCGGATATCAGTTTTAAATCTGTACTGAGAATGCCACTGGTGAATTGCGTAATGGTTACCTGCTGGTTTGAGATAGGGTCATATACACCACTGATGCCGTTATTTGTGACTCTCACCATCGGTCTTTGCAGCTCCAATGCACGCATTCTAGCGATTTGCATATGCTGGTGTGGGCCATGTGAGTCGCCAAACCACGCATCATTACTCACGGTAAATAAAATGTCAGATGAGGCCGTATAGTTTCCTCTGACCAGCTCGCTGAAAGCGATTTCGTAGCAAATTGCTGGCAATACATGAATGCCATTAGCAAGTAGGTTATTTTGCACCGCATCCCCGCGAGAAAATGATGACATGGGTAAATCAAATAGGGGCGCGAGGGGTCTGAGCAGGTCTTCAAAGGGCACAAACTCACCGATAGGTAACAACTGGTGCTTCTGATAGCGGTTTCTGTGCAAGTACTGATATTGCCCTTCAGTGTCATCTTGATGCTTTTTACCAAGTACTATCAGGGTATTGTATACATTACGTGTGTCGAATTGATAATCAGGGATCCCCGTGATCAAGGCGGTATTATTAAAAGCGGCGGCTTTGTCTAAATTGACGAGGTAATCGAACGCATAATCTTCAATCTCAGGGATTGCTGCTTCTGGCCAAACAACCAAATCGACATCAGCCCAGTTTGGTCTGGTCATGTCTTGATATTTGGACATGGTAGGCCAAAACTGTTCGGGCTCCCAACGCAGGCTTTGCTCTATATTCCCTTGCACAAGTAAGGTTTTTAATTGCTTACCACTGTAATTGGTATCTGTGTTTTGCATCGACAACAAATAAGCGATACAAACAGACACCATAGTGACGATGGCTGCTTTATATTGCTTGAAATTGATCAGCCAGTAGAGCGCATAGGCGATGATGATACACAATACGGTTAAGCCAAATTCACCTACCCAAGGTGCCAGTGTATTAAGCGGTGAGTCAGTAAGGGTATAACCAAAACTGAGCCATGGAAAGCCGGTTAAGAGTGTGCCTCTTAAATATTCAGTGATAGCAAATCCACTTATTAAGAGGGCAAAGCGCTGCCAAGGGTGTTTACTGTAGCGGGTCGCAAACGCAAATGCCAAAGCTGGATAAAGCGCTAAGTAGGCACATAACATGGCCATGGCCATGAGCGACAGCACAATGGGTAGTCCGCCGAACTGTGCAATAGAGACATGCACCCAGCTAATACCCAGGGCAAACCAACCAAAGCCAAATAAAAAGCCGTATTTAGCAGCTTGCTTGGGGGTGGGCTGATCTGTGACATAAAAGGCAATGGCAAGGCAGACAAATGTCAGTGGCCAAAAGCCAAAGGGGGCGTATGCAAAAGTCAGCGCACAGCCTGCAATCAGTGCAAGCCATGCGTTTTTATCTTTTGCAAAAGAAGTGAGTTTATTCTGTGGTATCTTCAACATGCTCTGTTTTTGGAACAGTGACCTGAAGCTGTAATATACGGCGATTATCTGAGTTAGTTATTTTAAATTGCAGCGGTCCAACATCAATGGTTTCCCCTTTGCTTGGCATATGACCAAATGCATGTAGGATGATACCGCCAATGGTGTCAGCTTCTTGTGTATCAAAGTCTGTCTTAAAGAACTCATTAAACTCTTCAAGCGGTGTTAATGCTTGTACATTAAACACATGCTTTGACAGCTGGCGAATATCTTGTTGCTCGTCTTCATCATCATGTTCATCCTCAATTTCACCTACAATGGTTTCAAGGATATCTTCAATTGTGACAAGACCCGATACGCCGCCATATTCATCAATAACAATCGCCATATGGTAGCGTTTTTGTCTAAACTCGTTGAGTAAAGTGTCTACACGTTTACTTTCTGGTACTACAATAGCCGGACGCAAATACTCTTTAATTGCGGGTAGTGCACCATTTTGTTGCACTATTAGGGGCAAAAGATCTTTTGCAAGCAAAATACCTTCTACGTGGTCTTTGTCTTCGCAAACGACAGGAAAGCGAGAGTGACTAGACTCCACCATAGCAGGGAGTTGAGATTCCAAGTCTTGCTCAACATCTAGCGTTATCATCTGAGAGCGAGGGATCATGATATCGCGAACTTTAAGTTCAGAGACGCTCAGTACGCCTTCCATCATGTCTTTTGTCTCAGGGTCGATAAGTGCTCGTTCTTGAGCGTCAGCAATGACTTCTACCAACTCTTCTTTATTTTGGGGTTCCCCTTGCAGCATCTGTGTGATGCGTCCAAGCCAGTTTCTGCTAGAAGAACCCTGGCTACTTTGCGAGTTATCGTCGCTCATTGTAGTTCTTTACTCCACTTAGTTAATATCATCACGATATGGGTCTGCAATGCCCAGATCGGCTAAAAATTCTTTTTCTAGACTTTCCATTTCCATGGCGTCTTGTTCATTTATATGGTCAAAGCCCAACAAATGCAAGCACCCATGTATGACCATATGTGCAAAATGATCGTGGAAAGTTTTTTCTTGTTCCTGAGCCTCACGAAAAACCACCTGAGGACAGATAATTAAGTCACCGACTAAAGGCAATTCAATGCCAGGCGGTGCTTCAAATGGGAAAGACAACACATTAGTTGGCTTATCTTTTCCACGATATTGGCTATTAAGCTCTTGGCTCTCCGCCTCATCAGCGATGCGAATTGTCACTTCGGCGTATTCTCTATACGGCAAAAGTGCTTTTTCGGCCCAACTTTGAAATTGCTGTTCATTGGGTAAATTGTCAAACTCACAGGCGAGCTGCAAATCTACATCGACACTCATGACTCTGGACCTTGTTGTTCAGCAGCTTGCTGTTTCGCTTTTTGCTTAGCGACTTTTTCTTGACGCTCTTGCTCTTCTTTAGCTTCATAAGCTTCCACAATTCGTGCCACAACTGGGTGACGAACGACATCGTGGGATTTAAAGAAGTTAAATGAAATCTCATCGACATTGCTGAGTACTTCAATGGCATGACGAAGGCCAGAACGCGCGCCTCTAGGTAAGTCTACCTGTGTAATATCACCGGTGATCACGGCTTTTGAATTAAAACCAATACGCGTTAGGAACATTTTCATCTGTTCTGTGGTGGTGTTTTGGCTTTCATCCAAAATGATAAAGGCATCGTTCAAAGTTCTACCACGCATGTATGCTAGCGGTGCTACTTCTATGACATTTTTTTCAATTAAGCGTTCAACTTTTTCAAAGCCAAGCATCTCAAATAGCGCGTCATACAAAGGACGTAAGTATGGATCGATTTTTTGTGTTAAATCACCTGGTAAAAATCCCAGCTTTTCGCCGGCTTCAACCGCTGGACGCGTTAGTAGAATACGTCTGATCTCTTGCCTCTCTAGCGCATCAACCGCAGCAGCAACGGCAAGGTAAGTTTTACCTGTGCCTGCAGGACCAATACCAAAACTGATGTCATGCGTTAAGATATTTGCCACATATTGGCTTTGATTTGGGTTACGCGGTTTGACAACACCACGGCGAGTTTTAATAAAAACTTCTTTTTCCCATACATTCGGTGCGTCTTGTTCTAGGCAATTTGCTTCGGTGATGGCGAGGTGGACATTGTCTGGCTCTATGTCTTTGGCTTTGCCTTTCACTGGCTGAGTATCAACATACAGAGACTTTATAATATCAACAGCTGCTTTTGCTGTAACTTGATTACCCGTGACTTTAAACCAGTTATCTCTGTGTGCGACTTCGACACCTAGACGGCGTTCTATTTGCTTTAGATTATCGTCAAAAGGACCACAAAGAGAAGAGAGACGGTTGTTGTCGGCAGGTTCTAGATAAAACTCAATATTTTTTACTTGATTGCTCAAAATGACTTCCTAAGATTGATTGCGCCAGCAAAGTGCTGGCGCAAAACAAGTGTTTTATGGTGTAAAAGTTGCAACACCAATCTCATTGGCTTCTGGTTCTGACGGTACGCGACTAAGGATATCTGATGGTGCAACATCACGTCGCAAGTCCATTTCAGCCTCAGTTCGGATCAATTCACCACGCAATGAGTTTGGTAGCGCCTCTGTAATACGCACGTCAACGAACTGACCGATCACTGAGTGTGGACCTTCAAAGTTCACTACACGGTTATTCTCGGTACGTCCACGCAGTTCCATAGGGTTCTTTTTCGAAGGACCTTCAACAAGGATACGCTGTTCAGTATTAAACATTTTACGGCTGATATCTTGTGCCATTTGGTTGATACGATTTTGTAATAGGTACAGACGCTCTTTCTTTTCTTGTTCTGGTACATCATCTGGTAAGTCTGCCGCTGGAGTACCTGGGCGCGCTGAGTAGATGAAGCTGAAGCTCATATCAAAGCCAATCGCGTTGATAAGGTTCATCGTTTCTTCAAAGTCTGCCTTGCTTTCGCCAGGGAAACCAATGATGAAGTCTGAGCTCATGCTTAGGTTTGGACGGATCTTGCGTAGCTTACGGATAGTAGACTTGTATTCAAGTGCAGTATGGCCGCGCTTCATTAAGTTAAGTACACGGTCAGAACCACTTTGTACTGGCAAGTGCAGGTGATCAACAAGCTCAGGTACGTCTGCGTAAGCTTCGATGATGTCAGGTGTAAACTCAACAGGGTGTGACGTGGTATAACGAATACGGTCAATACCATCAATCGCAGCCACATAACGCAGTAGATCAGAGAAGTAGCACACTTCACCATCGTGCATTTCACCGCGATAAGCGTTTACGTTTTGACCCAGTAAGTTCACTTCACGCACGCCTTGCTCTGCAAGCTGCGCCACTTCTAAAATAACATCGTCTAGCGGACGGCTTACTTCCTCACCACGCGTATAAGGTACAACGCAGAAAGTACAATATTTAGAACAGCCTTCCATGATGGATACGAACGCCGTAGGGCCTTCTGCTTTTGGCTCTGGGAGACGGTCAAACTTTTCAATCTCAGGGAAAGAGATATCGACCACTGAGCCTTCTTTGCTTTGCACTTGCTTGATCATTTCAGGTAGACGGTGCAGTGTTTGCGGACCGAATACGATGTCAACAAATGGTGCACGTTGACGGATAGTGTCACCTTCTTGTGAGGCTACACAGCCACCTACGCCGATAACCAAATCAGGGTTATCTTCTTTTAATAATTTCCAGCGACCCAATTGATGGAATACTTTCTCTTGTGCCTTCTCTCGAATTGAACACGTGTTGAGTAGGATCACATCCGCCTGTTCAGCTTCTTCTGTCAGCTGATAGCCGTTAGTGGCATCAAGCAGATCCGCCATTTTCTGGGAGTCATATTCGTTCATTTGACAGCCCCAGGTTTTGATATGCAATTTTTTACCCATTGAAATAAAGCCTCGTTTTCAATTCGATGATCAGCACAACGCCTTGCCAGTTATTAAAAATACCCCAAGAACTGGCAAACACTTACTAAAATAGCTTAAAAAGAGGCGTATTTTATCTGACCTATAGTCACTAGCCAAGTATAGATTTCATCTTTCAAAATGGGGATCAAGGGCGGTTGTAATTATTCGACTACAATCATGCAAAGAGATCTTTTTTTCACTAATTAAGATACAATGTAATTACACCAGCTAATTTAGGCAAATTTATGAAAAATAACGTGTTGATCGTCGGTGGCGGCATGGTTGGCGCAGCGGCTGCGGTGGAGCTTGCTCGTCAAGGATGTCAGGTCACTGTGATAGAAAATAATCCCATAGATCCGAAAGCCATACTTGAAGGTGAGCAGGTTGACATTCGAGTCTCTGCCATCAACCGTTTTTCAGAAGCGTTATTAGATAAACTCGGTGCAATGCCATTAATAAGAGCAAGTCGCAATGCGCCTTATCACCAGTTAGAGGCGTATGAAGGTGGTAGTGAGCATTTAGTGTTTGATAGAGCCGATGTATCCACTTCTCATTTAGGCCACTTAGTCGAGAATAGCATTATTCAAGCGTCGCTTTGGTCACAGTTTGAAGACAATGATATTCAGGTGGAAACTGTCACTGAGGCCCCCATCGCGATTGAGCAGCACTTAAGCAGTATAGATCTGGTTTACCCTCAGCAGCGTTTTAGCGCGGACCTCGTTATTGCAGCCGACGGTGGTCGCTCTGCGCTGCGCAGTCTTGCTGGCATTGGCGTAACAGGGTGGCAATATCAGCAGCACTGTATGGGTATTCTCATTAAGCTTGACGGACCGCAACAGGTGAAAACGTGGCAAGAGTTTAAACCCACCGGTCCAATCGCCTTTTTGCCTATGCAAGCACCTTATGCCAACTTAATTTGGTATCACCATGGCTCTGAACTCAAACGCTTAAAAGGGTTATCTAATGAAGTGTTAAAACAAGAAATACTAGCGCACTTTTTTGACTTACCTGGAGATTTTACCGTTGAGCAAAGCGCCGTATTTCCGCTTGCGCGTCAACATGCCAATCAATATAGCAAAGGACGTTTGGTGTTAGTGGGTGACGCGGCCCATACGATTAATCCACTTGCGGGGCAGGGCGTTAATCTTGGTTTTAAAGATGTGGCTGCACTTGGCGGGTGCTTGCAAGGCTTTGATGATGTTGGTGAACTTGCTCGTCTTCATCAATATGAAAAAATGCGCCGCAAAGATAATTTGTTAATGATGAGCATGATGGATGCCTGCTATTTTGGCTTTTCAAATGAGATTAAGCCGCTCAAATCACTGCGAAGCCTTGCGTTAAAAGTGGCAAATAAAGCGGGCCCCATTAAACGAGAAGTGCTTAAGCATGCGATGGGTGGTAGTTTTTAATTAAATTATTAGGAGAAGAAATTTGATAAGCTATCCAAGGTTGTTTCACTCTTCTCCTACTTTCCTGCGTTATAAACTGCCAATTAATCGAGTTCTATTTATCACCTGGATGAGTGCTTGTTTATCAAACTGACCGTCAACTTGAAGCAACCAATCACTATTTTCAGATAACAAGAAAGCGGTGTTTTGACCGGATGAACTCAGGGCTGAAAATATATAACTCTCTTTACGTTTTTGAACATATAGTTCGGACCCATCAACTGTACCAAAAATAGCGCTGATCTCCTGAGCACGTTTATTCTGTTGTTGAACAGTGCCATCAAATAATTGCTCTAGAAAGGCGCGTGGGGTTAAGCTATATTTCTTTGGCAAATCAGCAAGTGCAATAGAAGCTGGCAACCAATTAAAAAATAGCTCTGAGCGTTTATCATTTATTATGAGAGAATAAGTAGCGTCGCTAAAAGCATGAAATGAGAGTTTACTAGTTTGCTCTGGGGAAGCACAGTACGTGAAGTGCTTTAGTGAGACTTCAATATTTGGAGATGCACAGTAGTTTATTGTGACTGTTTTAGCACTGACTAATACAGGTAACAATGTCAAAATGAGCAAGGCGAATTTTTTCACTGTTATATTCCTAAATCAGCGACTTGTAAGTGTCTACGTTAGCCCCAGATCACCGATTTCGCACAAGAAAGGGGTTGCTTTTGCTCTAATTGTGCTAATACGCTTTGTGTAAAGTTTTTCGCTATCCATGAAATAGAAGCTTTTCCACCTGTTGGTTCCGGTACCCAATTGAGAGCTTCTGTGCACCCTTTTGTTTTTTGTACCATTTCACCGAAGAACTCTGCTACTTTTGGATTTGCTTCGCCTTTAAAGGTCAAATCCAATCCTGCGCCTTTGTAAAATGAGTTAATTGCTGCTTTGACTTTATCTTGTTCGGCCATGAAAATAATCCTTTATTCTTAATTAAGAATGAAAGAACATAACATGTCTATTTTTGGTTATAAATTGAGATTTAATAAAGATGTGATATTTAGATGACTTAAACATGGTGCGGAAGGAGAGACTTGAACTCTCACATCCGAAGATACTGGAACCTAAATCCAGCGCGTCTACCAATTCCGCCACTTCCGCAATGTTTAATAATTATCTTTGAAGATAATTGGCTGGAGTACCAGGATTTGAACCTGGGAATGGCGGGATCAAAACCCGCTGCCTTACCGCTTGGCGATACTCCAACAAAGGTAGTCGATTATTTTAGTTCTTATCGAGAACATGGTGCGGAAGGAGAGACTTGAACTCTCACATCCGAAGATACTGGAACCTAAATCCAGCGCGTCTACCAATTCCGCCACTTCCGCATAGTGTTATCTCGTAAAGAGATGGCTGGAGTACCAGGATTTGAACCTGGGAATGGCGGGATCAAAACCCGCTGCCTTACCGCTTGGCGATACTCCAACAAAGGTAGTCGATTATTTTAGTTCTTATCGAGAACATGGTGCGGAAGGAGAGACTTGAACTCTCACATCCGAAGATACTGGAACCTAAATCCAGCGCGTCTACCAATTCCGCCACTTCCGCATAGTGTTATCTCATAAAGAGATGGCTGGAGTACCAGGATTTGAACCTGGGAATGGCGGGATCAAAACCCGCTGCCTTACCGCTTGGCGATACTCCAACAAAGGTAGTCGATTATTTTAGTTCTTATCGAGAACATGGTGCGGAAGGAGAGACTTGAACTCTCACATCCGAAGATACTGGAACCTAAATCCAGCGCGTCTACCAATTCCGCCACTTCCGCATGTATTTTCTTTTAAAGAAAATGGTGGCTATGCCCTGATTTGAACAGGGGACCCCATCATTATGAGTGATGTGCTCTAACCAGCTGAGCTACATAGCCATTGGCTGGAGTACCAGGATTTGAACCTGGGAATGGCGGGATCAAAACCCGCTGCCTTACCGCTTGGCGATACTCCAACAAAGGTAGTCAAAGTTGTTTTAGTTCAAACTTCAAGAACATGGTGCGGAAGGAGAGACTTGAACTCTCACATCCGAAGATACTGGAACCTAAATCCAGCGCGTCTACCAATTCCGCCACTCCCGCACATTAGGGTAGTTAGTTTTAAAGTTGCTAATCAACTTGAAAAAGCATGGTGGCTATGCCCTGATTTGAACAGGGGACCCCATCATTATGAGTGATGTGCTCTAACCAGCTGAGCTACATAGCCATCTCTTTTTCGTTCATCACCATCGCTGGTGCGGGGCGTATTATGCTATATGCCCCCATGCCGTCAACACCTTTTTTCGAAAAAATTTCGTATCACAGATTGTTTGCAGATAAATTAAGCGAAACGGCCTGTTTTTATACCAAAACAAACAGGAAAGTACAATTATCGACAACAACCAAGGTTAAAAAAATATAGGCATGCTTTGTACCTTTTAAGGTAAAAAGCGCAATAGGGGCGTTTTTGAATAGATAAAAGCGTCGAGCGGACACAAAAAAAGCCCTGAATGAGGGCTTTTTTAGTCATTGTATAAGAGAGGTCATTAAACGTTGAACAAGAAGTTCATCACGTCGCCATCTTTTACGATGTAATCTTTACCTTCTTGACGCATTTTACCTGCATCTTTTGCACCGCTTTCACCTTGGTATTCAATGTAGTCATCAAAACCAATTGTCTGTGCACGAATAAAGCCACGCTCAAAGTCAGTGTGAATTTTACCAGCAGCTTGTGGTGCCGTTGCGCCAACAGGAATGGTCCAAGCGCGCACTTCTTTTACACCCGCAGTAAAGTAGGTTTGTAATTTAAGAAGTTCGTAACCGCCGCGGATCACTAAGTTAAGACCTGGCTCTTCAAGGCCAAGATCAGCCATGAACTCAAGCTTGTCTTCTTCTTCAAGTTCAGACAGCTCTGATTCAATCGCAGCACATACTGGGATCACAACCGCGTCTTCAGCAGCTGCAATTTCACGGACTTTGTCTAAGAATGGGTTGTTTTCGAAACCATCTTCTGTGACGTTGGCAATATACATTGTCGGTTTGATCGTTAAGAAGTTAAGCGGCTTGATAGCAGCAAGTTCTTCTTTAGTTAGCTCTAAAGAACGCAGTGTTAGGCCTTCATCAAGGTGTGCTTTAACTTTTTCTAATACGTCGTTTTGGAATTTAGCTTCTTTATCGCCGCCTTTTGCTTTTTTAGCATTACGTTGTGCTGCGCGATCTGCTGCTTCCATATCTGATAAAACAAGCTCAGTATTGATAACGTCAATATCATCAGCAGGGTTAACTTGACCCGAAACGTGTACGATATTTTCATCTTCAAAACAGCGAACAACATGGCCAATGGCATCTGTTTCGCGAATGTTTGCTAAGAACTGGTTACCAAGACCTTCACCTTTTGAAGCGCCTTTTACCAGACCGGCAATATCAACAAATTCCATCGTTGTTGCGATGGTCTTTTGTGGATTAACAATCGCAGCCAGTTGGTCTAGACGAGGATCCGGAACGGCAACAACGCCTGTGTTTGGTTCGATTGTACAAAACGGAAAGTTTGCGGCTTCGATCCCCGCTTTAGTTAATGCATTAAATAGGGTTGATTTACCAACGTTTGGTAAACCCACAATGCCACATTTAAAACCCATAATTTTGAACCTTCAGTTAATCAAATTGTTGCCGTATAAAAATACTTTACGGCTTAAATGAATGTAGTCTGTTTTGTGCTTTTAACACACCGTCTTTCGCTAAAATTTCCATGCAACGAACCGCTTCATCAACGACCGCATCAATTTTTTCTTGGTCAGCTTTTGGGGCTTTACCCAATACCCAGCCCGTGACTTTGTCTCGGTGGCCCGGGTGACCAATGCCTATTCGCAAGCGCATAAATTCTTTATTATTGCCAAGCTTAGAAATAATGTCTTTCAAGCCATTATGTCCACCATGACCACCGCCTTTTTTTATTTTGGCGATGCCAGGGTCCATATCCATTTCGTCATGTGCAACGAGAATGTTTTCAGCTGGAATTTTAAAAAAGTTTGCAAGGCTTGATACCGCTTTGCCACTTAAATTCATATAAGTGGTGGGAATAAGCAATTTGAATTCTTGATTATTGATAAGTACTTTGCCTGTAAGGCCATGATACTTAGAGTCGGGTTTGAGAATGCAATTGTAGCGCTTTGCCAGTTCTTCTATGAACCACGCACCGGCATTGTGACGAGTGTTTGCATATTCGGGGCCTGGATTAGCCAGGCCCACAAGCGTTTGAATATTATTCAAGGTGTTAACACCTTAAAAATTACTCAGCAGCTTCTTCAGCTTCTTCAGAAGCAGCGCCTTTAGGAGCGTTTAAAGTAACAACAGCTTGGTCGTGGTCCGCACCTTTAGCTAGTTCTACTGAAACAACACCTGCAGGAAGTACAACGTCAGAAAGGTGTACAGTTGCACCTACTTCTAGCGCAGCAACATCAACTTCTACGAACTCAGGAAGTTGAGCTGGTAGACATGTGATTTCGATTTCTGTTACGTGGTGAGCAACAGTGTTACCGCCTTTAGTAGCAGCTTCTTCGTTGATGAAGTGTACTGGTACTTTAGTGTGGATCTTCTGAGAAGCATCAACACGTTGGAAGTCTAAGTGAGTGATCTTAGGCTTGTACGGGTGACGCTGGATGTCTTTAACGATAGCTTCAACAGACTCACCGCCAATGTTTAGCGTAAGGATGTGAGTGTAGAAACCTTCGTCTTCTTGCATGTGGATCACTTTGTTGTGATCTAGAGTAAGAGAAACAACTTCTTTGCCCGCACCGTAAAGGATTGCAGGAACTTTCTCAGCGCGACGTAGGCGGCGGCTCGCACCAGTACCTAATTCTACGCGTACTTCAGCGTCTAAAACGTATTGTGACATAACTGTCTCCAAAATATATAAAGTTAATAATGTCAGAAAACTCGCGACCAAATTTTCTGGCGTATACCTATCAAGCTGACAAATTTTGTCTGCCCAGTAGGTAAAAAAGGCGCGCTAATATAGCACTATCATGGCTAGATTAAAACCATTAGAGCAATAAAAAAGCACCAAACGGTGCTTTTTTATTTAATCTTGCAATGAATTAGTGTTCAAACATTGCCGAGATTGATTCTTCGTTGCTGATACGGCGAATAGTTTCTGCCATCATATCAGCTAAGGTTAACACTTTAACCTTATCAATTGCGCGAAGCTCGTCAGACAATGGAATAGAGTCTGTTACGATCACTTCGTCGATAACTGAGTTACGTAAGTTCTCAGCAGCATTACCAGATAAAACTGGGTGCGTTGCATAAGCGAATACACGCTTAGCACCATGCTCTTTCAGTGCAGCAGCAGCTTTACATAAAGTGCCACCTGTATCAATCATATCGTCAACGATAATACAGTCACGGCCTTCTACGTCACCGATAATGTGCATTACTTGTGATACGTTCGCTTGAGGGCGACGCTTGTCGATAATCGCAAGGTCTTTGTCGTCAAGTAGCTTTGCAATAGCACGCGCACGTACTACGCCACCAATGTCTGGTGAGACAACAACGACATCGTCGAAATCACGCTCTTTCATGTCTTCGATAAGTACAGGGCTACCAAATACATTATCTACTGGCACATCGAAGAAGCCTTGGATTTGTTCTGCATGTAGATCCACAGTTAATACGCGGTCAACACCTACACTTGATAGGAAGTCGGCTACTACTTTTGCAGTAATAGGCACACGTGCTGAACGAACGCGGCGGTCTTGACGTGCATAACCAAAATATGGGATTACTGCTGTGATACGACCAGCAGAAGCACGACGTAGTGCGTCAACCATAACGATAAGCTCCATCAGGTTATCGTTTGTTGGTGCACAAGTTGATTGAATAATAAAGACGTCTGAACCACGTACATTTTCATTGATTTGAACGCTGATCTCACCGTCACTAAAACGGCCTACAACGGCATCACCTAACTCAATAAATAAACGTTTTGCAACTTTTTGAGCTAGCTCGGGTGTTGCGTTACCAGCGAAGAGCTTCATGTCGGGCACGGTAGGGTTCCTCAGGCACTGAATTTTTGGACTAACATGCAAAGACTAAAATAGCACAGTCGATACAGGCTAACTTAAACTAATTTACTTCTCTTTGTTTAGCCACGTAGCTAATTGTTTGTGAGTGATTGACTCACTTGCACTTTTAGCTACAAAGCCTTGCCAAGATGACGGCATTTGCTGGAGTACACGCAGTGCTGTTTGCTCGTCATCAAAAACTGCAAAACAACAACTTCCAGTTCCTGTCATTCTTGACGGCGCATATTTTAGCAACCACGTCAGGGTCTTTTCAACCTCAGGGTAAAGCTTTTTAACTAACTCTTCGCAGTCATTGCGTGTATCTGCCATTTGCCAAGGCGTTTTTAGTTTGGCTGTACTGCGTGGTAAGTCCGGATCGGTGAACACTTTTACGGTACTGACATGGACGCCTGGCGCGACCACCAAATACCATTTTTCAGGATAATCAAACTGGGTTAAAACTTCCCCAACACCTTGGGCTAGCGCGGTTTTACCATGAATAAATACAGGGACATCTGCACCGAGTTGCAATCCTATTTTTGCCAGTGCTTGCAGTGTAAGGTTACATTCCCATAGCGTGTTTAAAGCAAGTAGGGTCGTCGCTGCATCAGAAGAACCACCGCCCACTCCTCCGCCCATAGGTAAGTGTTTCGTTAAATGTACGTTTACACCTTTTTTTACTGTTCGATGGGGTAAAAGTGCTTTGGCAGCTTTATAAATGAGGTTATCTTCATGATTGATCCCCGCGATATCCCCCTCTATTTGGATGTCATCTTCTTCAATTAGCTCAAAACTAAGTTCGTCACCAAAGTCGAGCATAGTGAATAGACTTTCCAATTCATGGTAGCCATCTGCTCTGCGGTTATTGATATGTAAAAAAAGATTGAGCTTAGCGGGCGCTGTTAAAGTGAGTTTGGTCATTATGAGTCGAACTGCCATGCATTAATTTGAATTTTGATTGTAATATCTTGATGTACCAGTGTCAGCCTTGCAGGCAGTGTTAGCCCGTTGAAATTACGATATCGTTGATATTGGATTGTCCAAACTTTTCCTTGTTCGTCTTGCCAGCTTGCTTGTTGAATATTACCTGCGGCATCTAGCTCAAAACCCGCTTCAAAGCGTGTTGCGGTAAACCAGTTAGGTGCTTGTGTGATAGGTAATTGCCAACCACTGACGCGATGAATAAGTGCAGCGCTTTCTGGTCCGGTATAAGACTTGCCATCTACGACCAGTTCACTATATTGATCAAGTTCCATCATTTTTAAAACTTGAGTACCGATAAAGCTGGTTAAGGTGAGTGTTTGCTTATTATCAGTATATTGCCAATTAAAGTTCACTGACTGTCTGTCGTCGGGGGCTATGAAGGCAATTTTGCCACGCGCTTGCCATTTATTGAACTCGGCAAGGGTATTTAGTGTTGCTTGTCCCTGAACTGGGTGCCGTGGTGATTGCGCACAGCCACCTAGAAATAAAAAAAACATGAGCAAAATCAAATGAAATTGTTTCAAATGAGGTTCCTTACTTTCCATATTCGATTGATTTTTGGTAAAATTGGCCGCTTTAAAGCAGGGCTTGGGCAACACTGGCATTTATGACCATCATCGCACTTGGTATTAATCACAAAACCGCTTCCGTCGAATTACGTGAAAAAGTCGCTTTTTCACCCGAGCAATTGTCTCGTGCTTTGGAGCAGCTCAATCAGTTAACAGAGTTTCATGAATCTGTGATTGTGTCTACCTGTAACCGTACCGAAATCTATTGTAGCCTCGACAATGCTAATTCCCAAGCGCTTCTCAGTTGGTTGGCAAATTTCCATGATATCTCCCAACAAGAGCTCGCGGACAATGTGTATATTCATCAAAATCAAGATGCTGTAAACCACTTAATGCGCGTCGCATGCGGTTTGGATTCATTGGTGCTAGGTGAACCGCAAATTCTTGGCCAGATAAAGCAAGCTTATAATAGCTCTAAGCATCATCATGTGATCCAGCCCATGTTTGAGCGCTTATTTCAAAAAACCTTTTCGGTTGCAAAGCAAGTGCGAACGGAAACAGAGATTGGTGCCAGTGCGGTATCTGTTGCTTATGCTGCGGTGAATTTAGCAAAGCATATCTATGGCAAGCTGGATAAAACAAAGGTGCTGTTGATCGGAGCGGGTGAAACCATAGAGTTAGTTGCTAAGCATTTGTCTCAACATCACCCACAGCACATTACCGTTGCAAACCGAACGATTGAACGTGCTAAAAATCTTGCCGAGGAAATTGGCGGGGATGTCATCTCTCTTGCTCAGCTACCAGATGAATTACAGCATGCGGATATCGTGATAAGCTCTACAGCAAGTACTTTACCGATAATTGGTAAAGGAGTAGTGGAACAAGCGTTAAAGCAAAGAAAGTATCGTCCTATGTTGTTTGTTGATATTGCAGTACCAAGGGACATTGAAAGCCAAGTTAATGAACTGGATGCTGCCTATTTATATACGGTTGATGACTTACAAGCCATTGTTAATGAAAACATCGCAAGTCGCGAGCAGGCGGCAACACAAGCACAGGCGATCATTGATGATAAAACCAGAGAGTTTGCAGATTGGCAGCGCTCTTTAAAATCGGTTGATGTTATTCGCCAGTACAGAACATCAGCACAAGAAATAAAATTAGAGCTCGTGGAAAAGGCTGTAAATCAGCTACAATCGGGTAAAGATTCAGAAAAAGTCTTGCTTGAATTAGCAAATAAGCTAACCAATCGGCTCACTCACGCCCCAACGCATGCTATTCAAAAAGCTGCAAAAGAAGGGGATACAGAGCGATTAATGGTGCTTAAGCAGGCATTAGGTATTGAACAGGAATAAAATTTAGATGAAAGAGTCTGTCTATCGTAAGTTAGAAACCCTAGTCGAGCGTCATGAAGAAGTAGAGGCGATGCTAGGCGATCCAGAAGTGATTGGCGATCAGAACCGCTTTCGCGCACTTTCTAAAGAGTACTCAGAGCTTGAAGATGTTGTAAAAACATTTACTGCTTATCAGCAAGCACAAGAAGATGTCGCTACAGCAGAAGAGATGCTAAAGGATTCAGATCCTGATATGCGTGAAATGGCGCAAGAAGAATACAAAGAAGCCAAAGCGGCGATTGTTGAGTTAGAAGATCAACTACAAGTATTGATGCTGCCAAAAGATCCAAAAGACGATAACAATGTTTATCTAGAAGTACGTGCAGGTACCGGAGGTGATGAGGCCGCAATTTTTGCAGGTGACTTATTCCGTATGTACAGCCGCTACGCGGAAACGCAAAAGTGGCAAGTAGAGGTCGTAAGCGCTAACGAGGGTGAACACGGCGGTTATAAAGAAGTCATTGCCAATATTAAAGGTGATGGGGTGTACGGCAAGTTGAAGTTTGAGTCAGGCGCGCACCGTGTACAGCGTGTTCCAGAGACAGAATCACAAGGTCGTGTTCATACATCAGCATGTACTGTTGCTGTGATGGCTGAAATCCCTGAGGCGGAAGCCATTGAGATTAACCCTTCAGATCTAAAGGTTGATACTTTTAGAGCGTCAGGTGCCGGTGGTCAGCACGTTAACAAAACAGACTCGGCAATTCGTATAACTCACATTCCAACAGGTGTTGTTGTTGAATGTCAGGATGAACGTTCTCAGCATAAAAACCGTGCTAAAGCGCTATCTGTACTCGGTGCGCGACTACAGCAGGCTGAAGACGAAAAACGTCAAGCGGCTGAGGCGAGCGAGCGTCGCAACTTAGTGGGTAGTGGAGACCGCTCTGAGCGCATTCGAACTTATAACTATCCTCAAGGTCGTATCACGGATCACCGTATCAATTTAACTTTATACCGTTTAAATGAAGTAGTTGGTGGTGAGCTAGGCGCGATTATTGACCCGCTTCTTCTTGAGCACCAAGCAGACCTATTGGCTGCGATGGGTGATGATTAAGGTGAGCCCTATCTCCAATGCCCAAGCAATCGCTTGGGCAACTCAGCAACTAATTGAACATTCTGATTCCCCAAAACTTGACGCCGAAGTCCTCTTACTACACATTCTCGATAAGCCCCGTAGTTACTTATTTACCTGGCCTGAAGCCGAGTTATCTGACGAACATCATCAAGTTTTTATAGCGCACATCGCAAGGCGATTAGAAGGAGAACCTGTTGCGCATATTACCGGTGAGCGTGAGTTTTGGAGTCTCCCCTTTTATGTCAACAACAGCACTTTAATTCCAAGGCCAGATACAGAAACCTTGGTGGAGTATGCCCTTGGCTTGGCATTGCCTCATACCGCAAAGGTTTTAGATCTAGGTACTGGTACTGGCGCCATTGCGCTGTCATTGGCCAGTGAAATGCCGTCTTGGCAAGTGTGGGCAGTGGACTATTCACAAGATGCTGTGGCGTTGGCAACTCGCAATCAACAAAGACATGCATTGAACAATGTCACTATTGCGCAAAGCGATTGGTTTTCAAATGTGCCAGAACAGCAATTTGATTTGATTGTCAGTAATCCGCCTTATATCGAAAACAACGATGTACATTTAACCCTAGGGGATGTGCGTTTTGAACCCTTGTCTGCTTTAGTTTCTGAAGAAAATGGCTACGCAGATATACGCCATATTGCTTCACAAGCAAGAGAATATCTAAGTTCAGATGGTTTTATTATGATAGAACATGGCTTTGAGCAGGGTGAGGGCGTAAGAGAGATTTTTGCACAAATGAACTATCGCAATATACTTACAATAAAAGATATGGCAGGCTGTGATAGAATAACTTTGGCACAGATGCCTGAGTGATGCGTTGAATGCATTAATATTTTTAATTTATAGCCCGCGTCAAATAAGCGTTAAGGACTCTCTATGGATGATTTTTTGTTTTCAGATGAGCCAACTGATGTCATAGAAACAGAACAAAGTGGCACTTGGAAAGTTATCATTGTGGATGATGAACCTGAAGTACATGCTGTCACTAAACTTGCGTTAAGTGACTTCGAATTTCAAAAGAAGAAACTTGAATTTCTCAGTGCATATTCTGGAGAGGAAGCAAAGCAGGTGGTGACTGATCACCCTGACGCAGCGATTGTATTGCTTGATGTGGTGATGGAAACCGATGATGCCGGTTTAAAGGTTGCTCAGTTTATTCGCGAAACTGCCAAGAATAATAACATTCGCATCATCCTAAGAACCGGACAACCAGGGCAAGCACCAGAGAGACAGGTCATTGTGAATTATGATATCAATGACTATAAATCGAAAACTGAACTGACAGCGCAGAAACTCTTTACTGTGGTGATGTCTAGCTTGCGCTCTTATCGCGATATCTTATCAATTGATCAATCTCGTCAAGGTCTAGAAAAAATTATCACAGCGTCTCGCGATATTTTCGCAACGCACTCGATTGAGCAGTTTATCGAAGGCGTAATGCAACAGCTTACCTCATTATTGGGTACTGTTGATGAAGCCATGTATGCAACGTCTTTGGTGGCCAGTAATGAACCAGACACTTGCAGTGAAGACTTAGTGGTGTTTACAGGCCGAGGTGAGTTTGCAAAGAGTGAAGGCAAACCCATTCAAGATGTTTTAAATGAGGAGCAAATTCAAGCGTGTAAAAAGGCGCTGAATGAAAAAAGCATTGTTTACAAAGACAATTACTTATTCTCGTACTGTTCAAGTGAGTATAATCACGCATCTATGCTGTTCGTCTCTGGGATCCCTGAGTTTTTAACTGATACGCAAAAGCATTTAATCGAAATATTCTCGCAAAATGTACAACTGGCTTACGAAAATGTGCAGTTACAAGCGGAAATTGAAGATACCCAGCAGGAGCTAGTTTATCGTCTAAGTGAAGCTTTAGAGATGCGCTCAACGGAGTCTGGCAATCATGTCAAACGTGTAGCTCATATTTGTCATGCACTTGCTGTTGGATATGGATTGGGTAATCGAGAAGCAGATTTAGTACGCATTGCCTCGCCACTTCATGATGTCGGCAAAGTGGGCATTCCAGATGCGATATTAAATAAGCCTGCCAAATTGGATGAGCAAGAATGGACGGTAATGCAAAGTCACGCTAAAAAGGGCTATCAGTTGTTGCGAGATTCCAAACGCGAAATTGTCAACGCAGGTGCACTTATTGCCAGAGACCATCATGAAAAGTGGGATGGCACAGGCTACCCCAAAGGCACTAAAGGGGAAGATATACACGTGTTCGGCCGCATTGTAGCGATGGCCGATGTATATGATGCGCTGCGTCATCGCCGTTGTTACAAAGAGGCATGGGACTTACCTGAAGTGGTCAAAGAGATTAATAATCAAAGTGGTAAACATTTTGACCCTAAATTAGTCACCGTGTTTAACGAAATTATTGACGATCTGGAAGTCATTTTAGCGCGCTACCCAGACAAACAGTGAGGCGAATGTGGATTACCTTTTTTTAAAGCATACTCATATGATGTTTGCAGTCCTAAGCATTGTACTTTTTTATACGCGTTCAGTGTCGCGTTTAACTACGGGCAAATTGGCCAATAATAAAGTTTTGTTTATTACCAGCCATGGCGTAGACACATTATTACTTGTTTCTGCTGTTTATTTGGCGGTGACCTTGGGCATGAAACCATCATCTCAACCTTGGCTGATGGAAAAAATAATACTGGTCGTTGGGTATATTGGCTTAGGTTTTGTGGTCGCTAAATCAAAACATAAGTCAAAACAAATTCCTGCGCTGATCGGTGCCACTGCTGCACTACTTGCCATCGGCTACCTCGCGAGCACAAAAAACGCCTTCATTCTTTAATCTAGGTTAATAAAGCCTAAGTCATGTGGCTAGCTAACCTGCTAGTTACGTGGCTGTGAGTAAAATTTCCCCTTGGGTATGGACTAAAAAGTGTTACACTAGCGGCTTATTATTTTCACATGGGTTTGCAGTACAGTCTATGACGGATACTTGGTTTGATGAACAACAAGAATTAGGTATGGATTATACCGTGCCACCATTGCTTCGTAGTATTTATGCAGAGCAGCGATGGGATGCGCAAGCCGACACCGAGCAAACGCTATGTCTCTTGGCTGAGTTAGAACTGGCGGTTGATGAGATGCGTGTGAAGGAAAAAGATGCGCACAAGCGTATTGATTTAATACTTGATACTTTTTACACCAAATGGCTATTTAGTGGCACAGGCCAAAAGGTTCCTGAGTATTTATTAAATAACGTGGGCTATGTGCTTAAAATGCGCAGCGGTACAAGCACTGCATTGGCGATTTTACTGGCACATCTACTAGAGCGCGCTGACTTTAATGCCACGGTTGCCCTCATGCAAAATGAAGTGGTAGTGCATATCGCGTTAAGTAGTGAAGAAGGCTACATCATAGATCCAAGTTCTGGACAGCAATCTTGGTATATCACCCCTGAAAATGACGGCGAAAAAGAGCAAGAACCATTAGAGTTAGTGATGGGGGATGAAGCGTTCAAGCTTTATCTAGCCCAGCAAAAGTGGTCGTTTATTGCTGCTGAGAAATTCAGCCATGCATTGAGTTGTGTTGAGCTTCTGATGGAGCTGCTGGGTGATGACCCATACGAAAGGCGAGATAGAGGGTATTTATTGAATCAACTTAATTGCCCTAAGATGGCCAAAGATGATCTACAGTATTTTGTAGATGAATGCCCTGATGACCCCACCATTGAGATCATACAGAATCAAATAGAAGAGCTTGCTGATCACAACAACATATTGCATTAACAATAAAGTGTGAATGAGAGCCTCATAAGTTGAATGTATTGGGGCTTACACAACAGCAAGTTTTATCTCACTATCGACTAACCGCGAGTAGTCAAATTACACATAAGACTATATGCTCTAAAGACTTTATCACTGCTTGTGGCTGAACTAAGTGCCTATATCAACGTATCATTATAAATTCGCTATCTAGCATGGCGATGTGTACAGCGATAAATAGCGTGTTGATCAATTAGGTACTATGCTGAACTATCATAATAAGTTGGCCTTAAAGCATATATCAATATGTGTGCTTGGTAATTAAGTTACGTGGTTGCTTTTTACCAGTTTAAATTGGATTGAAATATGAATACACAGATTATAAAAGTTGGAAACATTGAAGTTGCAAACGATAAACCGTTTGTTTTATTTGGCGGTATGAATGTACTTGAATCACGCGATTTAGCGATGCAAATTGCTGAGCATTATGTTGAAGTCACCTCAAAGCTCAATATCCCTTATGTTTTTAAAGCATCTTTTGATAAAGCTAACCGCTCATCCATCAATTCGTACCGTGGTCCGGGTATGGAAGAAGGATTAAAAATTTTTGAAGAAATAAAAAAGACGTTCAATGTGCCTGTGATCACGGATGTACATGAACCGTTTCAAGCTGCACCTGTAGCCGAAGTTGCAGATGTGATCCAATTACCAGCATTTCTTGCTCGTCAAACAGATTTAGTGGTTGCAATGGCAAAAACCGGCTCTGTCATTAACGTCAAAAAACCACAGTTTTTAGCCCCGCATGAAATGCGTCATATCATTAAAAAGCTGAATGAGGCGGGCAATGACCAAGTTATTTTATGCGAGCGAGGCAGTAGCTTTGGTTACAACAACCTAGTCGTTGATATGCTGGGTATGGATGATATGAAACACATGGCGCCAGTCATTTTTGATGCGACGCATGCGCTGCAGCGCCCAGGTGGTCGTGCTGATTCAGCAGATGGGCGTAGAGCACAAGCGGCAGAGCTGGCACGCAGTGGTATGGCGCTGGGCTTAGCTGGATTATTTATCGAAGCTCACCCAGATCCAAATGTCGCTAAATGTGATGGTCCGTGCGCGCTGCCTTTAAATAAATTGGAAGGCTACCTGAAGCAAATGAAAGCGGTTGACGAGTTAATCAAAAGCTTTGATGCGCTAGATACCAGCGCAAGCGTTTAATTTGCCTATTTAGTTAGGCCGGGCAGTGACCATAGGATGGTGGTTGCCCAACGATACAACAACATACAATATAACAACATGTAAAGGCGTCCTGCTATGGCAAGAAGGTTACCACCACTGAATGCTTTAAAAGCGTTTGAAGCAGCAGCCAGGCACTTAAGTTTTACTAAAGCCGCTGAAGAATTATTCGTGACACAAGCGGCTATCAGCCACCAAATAAAAACGCTTGAAGAACACTTGGGGTTAAAGCTGTTCCTCAGAAAAAATCGTTCTTTGCTTCTGACAGAAGAGGGGCAAGGGTACTTTTTAGATATAAAAGACATCTTTTCACAACTTATTGATGCAACTGAAAAACTGCTAGCGCGTGGCGCGAAAGGGTCACTCACTGTGAGCTTAACACCGAGCTTTGCAATACAATGGCTGGTGCCAAGGTTAAGTAAATTTAATGAGTTATTCCCAGATATCGATGTGCGGATCAAAGCCCAAGATCAAGATGAAAACTCGCTGACGGATGACGTTGATGTGGCAATCTATTATGGTCGTGGCAACTGGAGCGGCGTGCAAACTCACAAATTACACACAGAGTATTTAGTGCCTTTGTGTAGCCCTTTGTTGCTTAACGGACCAAAGCCGCTTGATCAACCTAGCGATTTGGCAAACCATAACCTGTTGCATGATACCTCTCGTCGCTCTTGGAAGTCCTGGCTCAAAACTGCTGGTGTGCGAAATGTACCTGCTAACACAGGGCCTATTTTTAGCCACTCATCGATGGTGCTACAAGCGGCTGTGCACGGCCAAGGTATTGCATTGGGTAATAGTGTGTTGGCAAAACCAGATCTGGATGCTGGGCGCTTGGTTATTCCGTTCAGCCATAGCTTAGAAAGTAAAAACGCATATTATCTTGTTTGCCGAGAGTCTCAGGCGGAACTGGGTAAAATCGTGTCGTTTAAAGATTGGATGCTCAGCATGGTTGAGCAAGAACAAATATAACAAGGTACTTTAACTATGAGTGATAAGGTCGTCATTGAATGGCACAAAGCCCAGAACCCTGTGGCACAGTTTGTATTTGCCCATGGTGCAGGCGCAGGGTGTGATTCAGACTTTATGCAAGATATGGCGGCTAAGCTCGCTGAGCAAGGCATTGATGTTGCGTTATTTGACTTTGAATATATGGCTACGGCTAAAGCACAAAACAAAAAGCGTCCGCCGGACAGAGCGCCCAAATTACTAGCGCGTTACGAACAGGTTTTATCACAGCTTGATAGTGCGTTACCGATATTTATCGGCGGTAAATCAATGGGTGGACGTATGGCGTCTATGCTGGCATGTGAGACAGCCGCTAAGGTCAAAGGCGTGATTGCTTTTGGTTATCCATTTCACCCACCGGGCAAACCTGAAAAGTTAAGAGTTGAACACTTTGGTGATATTCCATGCCCGTTTATAGTGCTGCAGGGCGAGCGAGACACATTTGGGAATAAAACCGAAGTGAGCGCACTGCAACTAGAAGCAACACCTGAGTATTTTTGGCTGCCTGATGGCGATCATTCATTGAAGCCACGTAAAGCGAGTGGCTTAACTGAGGCGCAAAATCGCGACGCCGCGGCACAAAAAACTGTGCAATTTATTCGAGATATTTGCCATGGCTAAACTATTTTTATTAGCAGGCAGTGTCTTTTGCATGTTGTCAGTGGCATTAGGGGCGTTTGCTGCCCATGGTCTGAAGCACCATGTGAGTGACTATGCTGTGGGGATCTTTAAGACGGCGGCACAATATCAAATGACACATGGTTTAGCCCTTATTGCTGTGGCGCTGTTGATAAAATGGGGCATGCAGCTTAAATGGGCAGGCTTTGCTTTTATAGTGGGTATTTTGCTATTTAGTGGCAGTTTATATCTATTGGCCCTGACTGGTGCAAAGTGGCTAGGGCCTATCACTCCTATCGGTGGAGTGTGTTTTATTATTGGTTGGCTCATACTGATTGTTAAAGCCGCTAAGCAACCTCTTTAATTTGGAAATATTGAAACAATGTCGAGTGTAGTTATTTACTGTCGTAGCGGTTTTGAAAGTGATGCGGCTGCTGAAATTAATCACCATGCAATGCAACAAGGCGTTGCTGGGTACGTCAAAGCCAAACCAAATACTGGGTTTGTGACCTTTGAGTGTTATGCCAAAGAAGAAGCAGAGCGCTTGGTTAAGCAAATCGATTTTAAAAGCTTGGTATTTGCAAGACAGTGGTTTGCCGGCACTTTGCTGACAAACATGCCACTTGAAGATCGTGTTGGCGAGATCAAGCAATGTGTCGCGGATTTCCCGCTGTGTGGAGATTTACGTGTAGAAACACCTGATACAAACGAAGGCAAAGAGTTGTCGAAGTTTTGTAAAAAGATCTCGACGCCATTGGCTAAATCCCTTGAGAAGCAAAATAAGCTAACGCGTAACGTGAAACCGCAAAAGCCTGTGCTGCATATTTTGTTTTTAGCAAATGATACGGCTTATGTGGGCTATTCGTTTAGCGACAATAACTCGCCATTTTTTATGGGGATCCCGAGGCTTAAAATGCCCGCAGATGGTCCAAGCCGCTCGACGTTAAAATTAGATGAAGCATTCAATGTCTTTTTAACCAAAGAGCAGGCTGAAGATCGTGTCCGCCCAGGCATGCGTGGTGTTGATTTAGGCGCTTGTCCAGGAGGGTGGACCTATCAACTAGTGAGACGCGGTATGTTTGTCGCGGCCATTGATAACGGCCCAATGAACGACAAATTGATGGAAAGTGGTCAAGTAAAGCACTTTCGAGAAGATGGCTTTAAATACCGCCCAGAAAAGCGCAACATCGACTGGTTAGTGTGTGACATGGTTGAAAAACCAAGTAAAGTAACGCAATTGATGATCGATTGGATAGTGAATGGCTTTGTTAAAGAGTTAATATTTAACCTCAAACTACCAATGAAAAAGCGCTTCGATAGTGTCTACGAATGTTTGCAGCTAGTTGATGATGAGCTGGCACATTACAATGTCGGTTACAAGCTACAAGCCAAACATTTATATCATGACCGCGAAGAAGTCACAGTACATATTCAGGTTCTAAAAGTCCCGCAAAATTTGTATAGCTAATCGTTATTTTTTAGCCACAAGGATGTGGCTTAAACCACCTCCCAAACGCCACATACGCAGAAGAAATATTTTGATACATTGTTGGTGTGATTACTTACTATCAATGTGTTGTCTTTTAATACTGATTTTATCTTTCCCTCAGTGTCTTTTCATTCTACGCCTTTAGTCTAATTTATATACAGAACTTGTTTTGTTTATTGCTACATTGGAAACGTCGCATGCTGGAGCGTGTCGGGTTTGGATAGTGGTAGGACGCTGTGTGACCAATAACAATAACATGTAAGGACAGTACGATGGATAATAAAGAACAAGAGTTAGTGTTACAGACAACAGAGCAAACATCTCGCCGAAGCTTTTTGAAAAAGTCATTGGCGGTAGGTGGTGTGGTTGGCGCTGCGCCTTTGGCAATGCAATCAACCTCAGCGGAAGCCCGTGGGGAATATGGTCAATATCATAAGGTGTTTGGTAATGATCCGCGTTATATCTCTATGTTACTGGGCTCTAATATGCGCTTTTTGAGCCAGCCGACGTATATCGGGGCTTGTAGCTCTGCCCATGAAGTCTATATGGCTGCCCGTGATGCGATCACACAGGGTAAACGCATCACGGTACGCGCAGGTGGGCATTGCTATGAAGGGTTTGTTGATAATGATAATGGGGTGGTTATCGACATTAGTAATATGGATCGTATTTATAAAGACGGTGATTATTATGTGGTGGAGGCGGGGGCTAATTTAGGCCATACCTATAAAACCTTATTCAAAGAGTTTGGCAAAATAATACCAGCAGGGTCTTGTTTTGGTGTCGGGATTGGTGGCCATGTGTGTGGCGGAGGGTTTGGTGTACACTCTCGTCAATACGGCTTGTCGAGTGATTATTTGGCAGGCGTCGAGCTGGTGGCATTTAATGAATGGGGCGGACAGGCAACGTATCCGCGTAAATACTTTAAAGGCCAATCCGCTCAGGCAGATGAAATTGTCTGGGCGCACCAAGGCGGTGGTGGCGGTAACTTTGGCATCGTAACCAAATACTTTTTCAAAGACTTACCTGACGTACCTGCCTTTATTCATACACAAGAGGTGTCACTTCCGTGGGCAAGCTTAGACTATCCGCAATTTGCAGCCTTGATTAAAAATTACGGCGAGTTTTGGACCAAAAATAATGGCCCAGAAAGTCGTTTTAATGCACTGCATACATCCATGTCTATGCCAAAATCGGTTGGTGGTGGGGGCAGCATTCGCTTGCAGTTATTCTGTGCAGGAAACCCCGGATTAATTGATGAGTTTTTGGATGCTATTTTCTCTGCGGCGCAATTGGCACAAGCCAAAGTCGGTTTGCGTACATCCGACCACATGGGGATCCAGAGCCAAGAAGATGCGCCGCCAAGGCCCACGCCGCCGGGCAGTTACTTTAGCTTGCCTTGGTGGTATGGCACACAGTATGCGGCTGGGCCATTAATAGGCGCGCGAGGTAAAAACAAGTCTGCTTATATGAATAAGCCCTTTCCAGAAACGCAAATTCGTACGTTGTGGGATGAGCTCAGACATGGTGACTATTTAAATCCAAGCGGTACGTTGCAGTTGTCATCGTATGGCGGACAAATTAATGCGCTATCATCCGAAGATACAGCGGTGTCACATCGTCGCTCTGTGATGAAGCTGCAATATCAAACCTATTGGTTTGACCCAAGCCAAGATCCGTATCACTTAGGGTGGATGAGCAGCTTTTATCATAAGATGTATGGTGAAAAAGGTCCGGTGCCTGATGGTGTTATGGATGGCTGTTATGTCAACTATGCAGATATGGATATTGTGAATTGGCAATATCTATATTACAAGGACAACTATCCTAGGCTACAGCAAGTCAAACGCTTACTCGATCCGACTAACCGCTTAAATCATGGTCAGTCAATAGAAGTGTAAGTTAACGGCGAAGGTAATCTGTAAGGCAAATAGATGACTATTTGCCTTACTTTTTGATTATTGAATTCTAATTGATTGGTTTTTAATAGGATATTTGTCAGTTAATAATTGCGCAATTATCTTATCGCTTGTGATTTTTTATTTTGACAGACTATTTTAAGTTGCCCGTGTTTTGCTGATTTGTACTATTTGTGGCGACTTTAATTAGGAGTAAAAAATGTTAAATCTTAAAAAGCGTAAACTAAAAGCCCTTTCACAAGATGCTGCTGTGATCCCATCAAAAATGACAAAGCAGGTTGGCGGTGCTGATGGCGCGTATGTGAATGTGGGTAGTGATCAATTCGCTACTGTCACGCCACATGGGACGATCATTCAAACGGGCCCAACGGATCCTGATGGTCCTTACACTGGCACCATTACAAACCCGAGTATCATCACGGGTCCTGGTACGATTGGTACAAGCAAATACTTCTAAACTTGCTTAAAAACGCGATGTGCAAGCACTGATGCACATCGCTTATTTGAGGTTAATAGATGTTCATACAGTTTGCATAAAATGTGGTGGTTGCCGGCCAATCGCTAAACACGCCTTTAACGCCAACTTGCTTAGCTAATACATCCAGTACTCTATAGACGTCACCTTCATTGCTAATGGCATCCTTAAGTCCTTGGTAATACCAACCGCCATCTTGAGAAATCAAGCCTGAACGCTCAAGTGTCCAAGTGATGAGTTCTAAATTTGCCGCCTTAGCTGCTTTTGCATATTGGGAAGGCACAATGTTGCCTTGTGCATCTAAAGTTAATAGCACCCAAAGTGGCGGGGCAATAATGTTGATCCCACTGGCTTTAATGTCACTCATCTTTGGTTGCCATGTGCTAGAGTCATTCGGGTCAAAACGAGCATCACTATATCGACCATCTAAGTAGATGCCTTGCTTACCAAAGCGGGTGTTGTGACGCCAATATTGCACATCCTCGATATTGAATGATTGCGGAAGCACCTTGCGCGACGACACACCTGCCGCGCGATATTCATTAATCATCTTTTGCGCATAATCTTGTTGAGTCATGCCCTTAAATGGCATATCTACCGCTGGTGCTTTGAGCTCGGGTGTCATTTTTACGCGTAACGATTGAAACAGCTCAATACTCTGTGCATGGGTCATTAACGTACCTGTAGCTGAATATAGATCTGTACGCCAGCCCGCAGTGCCTTTGACGTATTGCTCTGGAGATTGCGCTTGTGGATTGGCGCCGTCCATTTTGCCTTTGAGCTGCATAAACTCATCGAGTGTTAAGTCCGATGTGCAGCACTTTGCACTGGCAGGTGCGCCAGTCTCTGGATTCGCAGGAGTGAAAGGCTGACTGCATTTTGCGGCTAGCTCCGGGCGCAGCAAAATATCTGTACTGGTATGTAAGTCACACTGTGCATGGCGACAAACTAGCTCTTTATCCTTGGTAAAGGTGACATCGCACTCCAATACACCAGCGCCCATGCGCGCGGCCGCGAGATAAGATTCTTTGGTATGCTCAGGAAATTGTGTCGGTGCGCCACGGTGACCAATCGAAAAGTTACTCTTAAAGGCAGGCCTGTTAGCACATCGAGACAACTTGTTTTTTAAGGCACTCGGTGCCATTTGGTCGACTAAATAAAACGGGCGAGGGCCAAGTTGTGCACTGGCATATGAATAGGCACTGCTAAGCAGTGCCGTAGTAAGTACGATATTAGTTAAAAATTGCATAACGTCCCAGTAAAGTTGTTTTTTTGCCTATTATGGGGATGAATTATGACGATTGTATGAGCTGTTAGCGGTAGTTACCGCGATAATTTTCTACCCAAAGCTTGGTTGCACCACAGACTGCCGCAGGCATCACAATCAGATTAACAAACGGAATAGCCGTGAGCACAAACACCGCAAAGCCAAAGCCATAAGAGAGCCCTTGTTGGCTTTTAAGGTCTTGTTTCATTTGTTTAAAACTGATTTTGTGGTTATCAAACGGATAGTCATTATATTGCACGTTATACATCCAGCAGGTAAAGAGGATCCATAAAATTTGGCCTATCACAGGTAACATCCACAGCATTAAAAAGAAAATAACCGCACGAGGCAGGTAGTAACAAAGCTTGGTCCACTCTCGGCCAATCATACGAGGCACATCTTTTACGATATCCGCAAACCCCTCATCATTGATCGGTTGGCCTGTTAGGTGTAGTTCTACTTTTTCAGACAATAAGCCATTGAATGGCGCCGCGATAAAGTTGGTGATAACTGTAAACACCATACTGTAGCTGAACAGTATAATTAAAATCGCTAAGGGCCAAAGCAACCACTCGAGCCAACTAAGCCAGCTTGGCAGGGCACCACTTAAATATTCAAAACCTTGTGTTAACCAATCAAACAAGAAAAACAACGAGCCGCCGAATAACACAATGTTGATCAATAGCGGAATAAAGACGAATCGCTTTAACCCTTTTTGCCCCAGCATTGAAAAGCCAGCGATAAAGTATTCCATCCCTTTGGTAATTTGCATAAGTAAACTCTAAATTGGGAACAGTTAGAGTCTATTATAATCGTTATTATCATTTTAGTGCGTGATTTTTCTTACTGACTGATCCGGTGAAAGGCTTGAAATTCAACGAGTCGCGTACTTATGTCACACTCTCTTACAATTATCTTAGGTACAATTTCGTAGTTTACCCCTTGTAAACCCATGGGTGAGTCCATACACTAATTAGTAGATTATTGTGGAGAAGAAAACAGCATGCGCGTCTTTCACCTATTGTTTGCAGTCAGCTTAGCGACGTTACTTTGTGTAACGGCGACAGGCACGCATGCAGCAGAAGAAAGGCAGCAAATCATCGAGCTAATCGCTGACTTTGACGTTCAGTATTTAGACGTTGATATTGATGAAGCATTGCCGTTTAGTGTGTCAAAGAGCGCACAGTTTGACGCCGACAAAGCGACGTCTGCTTTCTCTTCAGAGTTTAGTTCGCAACCTCACAGTACCCGCATTCGAGCACCACCGGCTTTTTAATCCCCTTTTAAAACAACATTATTAGTTTCTATTAATCGTCGTGAGGTGGATCATGAGCTTTTATCATGCACTAAAAACTGCTGCTATAGATAGTGGCGCTGTAACGAATAACGCGTTCAATGTGGCAACGGGCCATACCAAAACGTTTGCACAATTACCTGCTGAGCAATTTCTTCGTCCTTTGCCAGCGATACATATCGACATTGACGCCAGTTTGGACGATGCCACGCTGGTACTTAATAAAACACATCAAGCCGCAGCCTTGGTTGTTAACGCTGACTCTGAGCCAGTAGGGCTTATCTCATTAGCGCAACTTGGCAGTCGTAACGTGCTTGAAACGGCGCAAAAGAGGGGCCTCAGTCGCGGCGAACTGACGGTATCTGACATGATGGTGTCAATCAATTCACTGCGTCAGATCTCAACTGCACAAGTGGTTAATGCGCAAGTTGGCGATATCAAAGAAACGATTGAAGCTGATGGAATAGCTTATTTATTTGTACAAAATAGTCAGAAAAAAGCAGTGGGCTATTTTGATATCATTGACCTAGTTAAAAATAGTAATGGCATGATCTCAACACTCAAACCATGCCATGATTTTAAAGATGTGGTGGCGCAGCTACTGCACAACAAAGAAATGTAACAGTTCCCCCAAAGTTAATGTAAATTAAAGCCAAGGCATCTAAATGATGCCTTTTTTAATGCCTATTTGATAACTTAAGGGAGTTTGACATTGTGACGTTTGGCATACCAATAAAAGAGCGGCAGCTCGATAATCGTAAAGCTTACTAAAGTAAACCACGCCCAGCTTACTTCAAAAAAGAATAAGGTAAATTCAACGCCCGAAGCAAAATAAACGGAACCTGCAATGCCCAAAGAGATAATGGATGCAATAAAGTCTTGCGTTGAAATCTTTTTAAAGTCGTTACCTGCATATCTGGGGGATATCGCAAAATACGCGATAAATAGAATGGTAATATTTAACAGGATAATGTGAAGCTCTGCAGACATAACTACGTCTCAACTCAGGTTTTGGGCATGTGATATCAAAAGTATCACTTTATAATGTGGCATTATTGTAATCATACTTTTATGTGAGTGCAAAGTAAGCTCAAAGAGGAGAATTTTGTTTATTTGTAGCGCATCCCATTGCGTCTTAGGCAATTACACTGCCTTTTATTCTATATTGTGTATATACTTCGCTTCTTAACCAAATGAGGTGTGTATGCTGTCTAAAAATCAACAAAAACTTGTTCGCGCTCTGGCACAAAAAAAATACCGTAAACAACATGGTTTGTATCTTGTTCAAGGTGAAAAAAATGTCTTGGAATTGCTACAAGCCAATGTTGAAGTGCAGCAAATATTTGCGACACCTCAATTTATCAGTGCACATCAAACTGACTTAAAGCAGTGTCCAGTCACAGAGTGTGATGAGCAGGGGCTGAGCAAAGTGAGCACCTTAGTCAGTAATAATGCAGCGATTGCCATCGTGCCTGTGCCTGAAGAAAAACAAATCGACAAAAGTGGCTTGGTGTTGGCACTGGATGGGGTATCCGATCCGGGCAATTTGGGTACGATTATTCGTTTAGCTGACTGGTATGGGCTTAATCAAGTTGTGGTCAGTGAAGATTGTGCAGATCACTTAAATCCAAAAGTGATCAGCGCAACTATGGGGTCGTTTGTCCGTGTGAATGTGATTAGGGCAGATCTTGCACAGTTTTTAAGTGCGTATAACGGGCCAATATACGGGGCGTATTTAGATGGACAGAGCGTGCATCAAACGGCATTTTTACCACAAGGTGTTTTGGTGATGGGCAGTGAATCTCATGGGATCCGTGAACAAGCAGGCCAGTATATTAATCAGCCGATTACCATTCCAGCCTATGGCCAAGCTGAATCGCTCAATGTGGCCATGGCGACGGGTATCATACTTGATAACTTCCGCCGTGCAATTTAATGTACAAGTGTTGTTCAAATCCTAAAAATACATCATTTTATCTATGCGCTTAAGTCACATTAAGCTCGCAGGCTTTAAGTCCTTTGTCGAGCCTACTAAAATTCCATTTCCTGATCAGATGACCTGTGTGGTTGGCCCCAATGGGTGTGGCAAATCAAATGTTATCGATGCAGTGCGCTGGGTTTTGGGTGAAAGTTCTGCCAAGAACTTACGTGGCGATGCGATGACAGACGTTATTTTTAATGGTTCGACAAACCGTAAAGCCATTTCACAAGCGTCTGTTGAGTTGATGTTTGACAACACGCGCGGCACATTACCGGGGTCGCTGGCAGATAGAAACCAAATATCGATTAAGCGATTAGTAACCCGAGATGGTCAATCACTATATTTTTTAAATGGCAGCAAATGTCGTCGTCGTGACATTACAGATATCTTTCTGGGTACAGGCTTAGGGCCGCGTAGCTATTCTATTATTGAGCAGGGCATGATCTCTCGTTTAATTGAGAGCAAACCGCATGAACTCAGGGTCTTTTTGGAAGAGGCCGCGGGGGTTTCTAAATATAAAGAGCGCAGAAGAGAAACACAAACGCGTATTAAGAGCACCCGAGAAAACCTAGAGCGTTTGCTGGACATGCGCAAAGAGCTGCAATCACAGCTTGATAGATTAGCTCAGCAAGCGGAAGCCGCCAGAAAGTACAAAGAGCTAAAATCCAAAGAGCGGACCTTAAAAGGTCAGCTAGCGGTTTTAAAATGGCAGGATTTCAATGATAAGTTGCAGCAAAAAGTGCAGCAGATCGCAAAACTAGATGAAAAACTGCAATTTTTAGAACAAGCCCACGGCGGACAAAATGATGTTGTTGCAAGCTTTGAGCAGCAAGTGACTCATCTTAGCGATGCCCTCAATGTATTACAGCAAGAGCTGCATAAAACCCATACTGAGCTGACCCGAGCTGAACAGCAAAAAATTCATCTGGCAGAAAAGCGGGTTGAATTGGGCGAGGCAAAAGTAAAATTACAATCGGAGCAAGGCAAGGCACAGGCTCTGTTGAGTGAGCAACAAGGCAGTTGTGCTGCGCAGCAGCAAAAGTGTGAAGATGCTACCGAGCGCTTAGCACTTGCAGAGGCTGAGCTTGAAGAGCGAATGGCGTTGTATGAGCACAATCAGCAGCTGAATAATGACGTTGAAGACACGCTAAAAATACTCATCGAGCAAGAAACAAAGATAAAAGAGCAACATGCGGACAGTAACGTCGCTTTGCAACAGGCAAAGCAAAAGCAACGTCATGTTGAAGAGCGCCACGCTAGCTTGGTACTCGATAGTGAGACACTATCAGCGCAAAATAGTAGCGAGCTATTAGCGCAAGAAAGCGCAAAGCAACAGTCATTGCTTAAAGAGATGGCGAGCTTGCAAAGCCAAGTACAAAAACTGGTTGAACAACACCAAAATAGCGATAAGCAAGTGCGCCAAAGTCAAAAGAGCGTTCAATCTGCGCAGCAGCAGTTATTGCAAAGTACCGCAGAGCGCGACACATTGATTTCATTGTTAGGTGAAGTTGAGGCCGCTCAACAGCCTTCTTTTTTGGCTCAATTAAAAGTGAAAGCAGGGTTTGCTGACATAGTTGAAAGCGCGCTACTGGGTCTAAATGGGTTGCCTTTAAGTGAGGCGCCCAAGAGTGCTGGAATTTGGGGTCATACACAGGCGCCTGAATCAAACAGTGTTGCTCAATTCATAGAGTCAGGTATTTACCCAAGTGTTTTAAATCATATCAAATGGTTGGCTTCATCTAGAGTGTTTACATCAGATACTCACTTTATCTTAGCCATTGATGATATGGGATGTGTGTATGGCGATAATTTTAAAATGCCTCGTGTTGAGGGAAGCGCGAGCCAGCTGGCAAATTATCAAAAGCTGGATAACTTAAATACAGACTTACCTAACCTGCAAGCGGCTTTTGATAACGCCGAAAAAGACAAAGCGCTCTGTATTGCCAAGCATGCTGAACTTGAAGCGGCGATTGAACATAATAAGCAAGCCGTTCACAGTGTGGCTCAGCAAGTGGCTGCTAATAAAAGCCGTTTAGAGGTTTTAGAACTACAGCAGCAAGGATGGCAAGCGCAATCGGATAAGCTTGCTGAAGAGTTGACAAACATCCGACAAGAAATGACATCAGCGCAAACGCTTGCCCAGCAGTGTGCGACAAGTCATAAACAAGTGACTGAACAGCTAGAGGGGTTACAAAAAAAATTAGCTGAAAAAAAACTGCACGTTGAGGCGAATAAACAGAAAATACAAGCGACACTTATCGGTAAAACCCAAGCACAAGAGCAAGTGCATTTGGCAAAGTTAGCGTTACAGCAAGCGCAAAGTGATCAACAGATAAGTGCGACAAAGACTCAGCATTTGAAAGAGAGTATGCAGCAGTGTGTGGCTGCGTTAGAAGCCAATGCTGAGCAGTTAGTGCAACTTGAGGCACCGCTATTAGAAACGCAAACACAGATAACGACATTATTGAGTACGCACCAGACGCAGCAACAAAAGCTGACGGATATGGAGCAAGAGGTTGTAAAGGCAAAAACTCAGCTATCTGAAAAACAAAGCAGTGTTCAGGATGCCCAAGCAAATAGTTTGAAGCTCAAAGAGCAAAAACAGCAGCTACAATTACAAGAACAAAGTTTAGTTGTAAAAGCCCAAGCAGCGCTTGAGCCGCTGTTAGAGCTCAAACAAACGTTAAAAGGTGTGTTAGCGACATTAGATGATAAGTTGAGTGCAGGGGTGTACCAAAGTCAGCTAAGCGCGACCGTACAAAAAATATCGATATTAGGCGCGGTCAATTTAGCTGCCATAGAAGAGTTTGACGAAGCTTTGGCAAGAAAAACGTATTTAGATGAACAGCTAAATGATTTAACAGCGGCACTTGAAACCCTTGAAAATGCAATTAGAAAGATAGATAGGGAGACCAAAACGCGATTTCGTGCCACCTTTGATCAGGTCAATAGGGATTTGGGGGAGCTGTTTCCTAAAGTGTTTGGTGGCGGAAATGCATACTTAGAGCTCACCAGTGATGATTTGTTAGAAAGTGGTGTTACTATAATGGCAAGGCCACCAGGAAAGAAAAACTCGACAATTCATCTGTTAAGTGGTGGAGAAAAAGCGTTGACCGCATTATCATTGGTATTTTCTATCTTCAGATTAAATCCAGCGCCATTTTGTATGTTGGATGAAGTAGATGCGCCGCTGGACGATGCCAATGTTGGGCGTTTTTGCCGCCTTGTGGAAGAGATGTCTCAAGCGGTACAATTTATTTATATTAGTCACAACAAAGTGGCGATGGAAATGGCCGCAAGGCTGACGGGGGTAACTATGTCAGAACCAGGTGTTTCTCGCGTAGTTGCTGTAGACATAGAACAAGCAGTGCAGATGGCACATACATAAAAAAAGTAAAGGTGAACAATGGCCACAGAATTGAGATGGGCATTAATTGTGATCAGTGCGTTGATCATAGGTGGACTACTGATACATGGGCTTTGGTCTGTTAGAAAAAAAGAAGACAAACACGATCGCACTCAAGATTTGCCAGCTGCGAAAGAGGACGCAAAGCCAAAAGAGCCTGAACTAAGTGATATGAGCTTTGCCGCTGTTGATGAAGAACCGCAGCAGCCTAATACTTCACATGTGCAGCCAGCACATGACGAATCGCAGCCAGCTGAGCAGCAGGATAATACGCACAGCGAACAGTCAGCGCCAGAGCCGCAAGACTTCATCATTCTCCATATTCAAATGCCTGAAGGTTTAACAATGGCCGGCTCTAAGCTCTTACCAAGCGTGTTAAGTCTTGGCTTTAAATACTCAGAAGAAGGCTTTTTTAATCGCCATTTAGAGTCATCGGGTAACGGACCTGTCTTATTCAGACTGGTTAATATGTATAACCCGGGTACGTTCGATATTGATAATATGGAGCAGTTTAGTACAGCCGGTGTGAGCTTGTTTATGACGTTACCCTGTGAAGGTGACAGTATGGCAGCATTTAATATGTTACACGGTGCGGCCAAGAAGCTTTCAGATGAATTTGGTGCACAAGTATTAGATAGCAATCGTGAGCCACTAACGGTGGATACGATCAGAACGTATGTAGAAAAAGTACGTGAATTTGCAGCCTAAATTTTAGGTGTGCTATTGCCCAAGTAGTTGGGCGGAAAAAGATAGAGTAAGCCACTGGCACAAACCGGTGGCTTTTGTTTTATTAAGAGGTTGAAATGTCGGAATCTATCAGTAATAGAATCAATGAATTAAGGGCGCAGTTGGAAGAGCATAATTACAAATATTATGTCCTGGATATGCCGACTGTGCCAGATGCCGAATATGATAGGTTAATGCGTGAACTCACCGAGGTAGAAACGGCGCATCCAGAGCTGTTAACAGCCGACTCCCCATCACAGAAAGTGGGTGGTGTTGCATTAAGCAAATTTGATCAAGTAACGCATAAAGTACCTATGTTATCTCTCGATAATGCGTTTGATGAAGATGAATTTAACGCCTTTAATCGTCGTATCAAAGAACGTTTACTCGAGTCTCGAGAGCTGGCATTTTGCTGTGAACCCAAATTGGATGGTTTAGCGGTATCGATTTTATATCGCGATGGGGTGTTGGTTCAGGCTGCGACCCGTGGCGATGGCCAAGTAGGCGAAAACATCACTGAAAACGTAAAAACGATTCGAAATATACCGCTGCGCTTAAGAGGTGACAATATACCTGCTGAGGTTGAAGTACGTGGTGAAGTATTTATGGATAAGGCCGGCTTTGAAAGGCTTAACGAAACGGCATTAGCAAAAGATGAAAAAACCTTCGCGAACCCAAGAAACGCAGCAGCGGGCAGCTTACGTCAGTTAGATTCTAAGATCACGGCAAAGCGACCTCTGATGTTTTATGCCTACTCAATGGGGACAGTGGAAGGGGCTGAATTAGCCGAGACACACTATGGGCAGCTAGAGCAATTGAAGTTGTGGGGACTACCTATGTGCCCTGAAACAAAGCGCGTAGAGGGTGTATCTCAGGCACTGGCATATTATCAAGATATCTTAACGCGTCGTGATGCGTTGAGCTATGAAATTGATGGTGTGGTTATCAAAGTGGATGATAAGCAGCAACAAACTCAGTTAGGCTTTGTTGCGCGTGCACCGCGTTGGGCGATTGCATTTAAATTCCCTGCACAAGAAGAAATCACCCAGTTATTGGATGTTGAATTCCAAGTAGGTCGTACAGGTGCTATCACACCTGTCGCTCGACTAGAGCCAATCTTCGTGGGGGGAGTGACGGTATCAAATGCAACGTTGCATAACCAAGATGAAATTGACCGCTTAGGAATTAAAGTAAAAGATCATGTGATCATTCGCCGTGCAGGGGATGTGATCCCGCAGATCACTCAAGTTGTATTAGATAAACGCCCTGATGATGCTTTTGATATAGAGTTTCCAAATACGTGTCCAGTCTGTGATTCACATGTTGAACGCGTTGAAGGGGAGGCTGTGGCACGCTGTACTGGTGGCTTGGTATGTCAGGCACAGCGAAAAGAAGCCATCAAGCATTTCTCATCACGAAAGGCATTAGATATAGATGGTTTAGGCGATAAAATCGTTGAACAGCTGGTGGACAGAGAGCTAATAAAAACACCTGCTGAGCTGTTTAAGCTGCGCCAAGGTCACTTTGAATCACTTGAGCGTATGGGGCCTAAGTCGGCTAAAAATTTGGTTAATGCATTAGAGGTTGGCAAGCAAACCACCTTGGCGAAGTTTTTATATGCGCTGGGTATTAGAGAAGTCGGAGAGGCAACAGCTCAAAATCTAGCGAATCACTATTTAACGCTTGAAAATGTCATGAATGCCTCCATTGAAAGTTTACAGGAAGTGAGTGATGTCGGTGTGATCGTTGCGCATAATATTCACGCATTTTTTGGTGAGCAGCACAATCAACAAGTGGTTGCTGAGCTTCAAGAAGTTGGCGTGCACTGGTCTGATATTGAGGCACCTTCAGAGCAATCACAGCCGTTAGAAGGCCTCACGTATGTTTTAACAGGGACTTTAAGCCAACTTAACCGCAATGATGCTAAAGCAAGGCTTCAAGCTTTAGGGGCAAAAGTGGCGGGCAGTGTATCGAAAAATACGCATGCATTGGTTGCAGGTGAAAAAGCAGGTTCCAAGCTAACAAAAGCGCAAGACCTTGGTGTAGATGTGATGGATGAGGAAGCGTTAATTGCTTTACTTGAACAGCATCAGGGGTAATTGATAATAATAAGGCTACCCACCTAGGGTAGCCAAATAAGCTGTACGCAGAGGTAGTTAAGTGAGTAAGTTGATTGGGCGATTTGGACCAGAATATTGGGATAAATACGGTGTATATCGCACACCTCTAGGTTTTAATTTAACTTTGCTTGTCTTATTGCGACCTTTTTTAGTCTGGTTGATGTCAGCGCTAACTTGGCGGCCAGATTTAGATATTATGAGCTTGTTCTTTCCTTCAAAAAGTAATTTTTTAATTGCCATCAGCATCGCGGTAATCGCGTTATTACCCGCTGTTGTCTATTCCATGCGCAGGCCCAGTAGCTCGCAAAAGTGGGGACGTATATGGCGCTATATGCGCTGGCCTATGTTGTTAACTGCTGTCTTAGATCTGGGTTGGTTATTGATGCAGGCCGCGACCAATCACTTTCAGTTTTCATTTTACCTAGCAGGTCAAATCGTCTTAGTGTCTTGGGCAATTTTATACCTAATTAACAGTCGTTATTTAACGTGTTTTTTTAGTGACTGGCCGGAACCAGATACAAAATAGCTTGACGAAAAAGCACGTAGACGCCTAAATGATATTGGGGCGTTTTATCTATCTGTTGTGACCTAATTAAACGATTAATTCGTATCAGGCAATAAGTTAATTTTTATGTTTTGTACGAATTCAACTTATTAGCGTTAAAGCATCGGTTGACCAAGTTGTGTCATGAACAAAGTATAAACTTTGGCTGTATTACGTTGTGGTAGATGAGATGATTATTATTGTCTTCTAATAATAAAAATTAAATTGCTTAGGAATATCAACATGTTACTTTGGAAAGATATACTCGAGAGGGCTGATAAAGGTAATCCTGCTCCACCAAGAAAGGTAGAAAAGAGTTTGATGCAGTGGCAGGCTTTGCTTGAACCATCTGTCTTTCATATTACTCGCAATAAAGGAACAGAGCGCCCATTTAGCTCGGAATCATGCAGCTTGTTTGAACCGGGTCAATACGAGTGTGCGTGTTGTGGCGAATTGTTATTTGATGCACAAGAGAAGTTTGAAAGCGGCTCGGGTTGGCCATCGTTCACTCAACCTGCAAGTAAGAATGCAATTGCATACCATGGGGATACAACACATGGCATGACACGGGTAGAGATTGTGTGTAACGTCTGTGATGCACACTTAGGTCATGTTTTCCCTGATGGACCTAAACCAAGTGGTTTAAGATATTGTGTTAATGCACTGGCAATGGTGAGGCAAGAGGCTGTAACGCAATAAGTGTTTTTTGCGTAGTGTAAATTTTATTCTTGTGAGTTATCATTGCGCTAGCCCCATTTCTTTCATTTGCGCCATAAGCTTATCAAAGCGGGACTCTTGATCCGAGTCGAGTTCTGCGTCTTTTAATACTTTCAGGCATTTTTTGGCAAGGTTTGTGTTGAAGGTTATCCCTTTTTTACCGGTTGCATCTGCCAAGCATTGCAATAAGTTAAGCGCGATACTGGCGTTTTTTGGCATCACTCTAAAGGCTTGAGAAAATGCTTCCAAAGCAACATCTAGTTGGCCTTTATTGAATTGTTTGACTGCGTGGTTGTTGAGCTCTTTGGGGCCCATCGTAATATCTTTGCGTTCATCATGTTGCTGTTGTAAATAATGCATCATGACGGGATCTTCATTATTTCTGTGTCGTTCACAGTGATCAATTATCTGACCAAATAGCGCCTGAGCTTTGTGTTGAAATCCTAATTCATGAAATGCTTTTGCTTTATCCAATGCGGCATCTACTGAGCGGATCTGAGGCTCATCATCGAGTTGCTCCATTAATTGGCGTGCTTTTTTGTGCTCATCTTTTAGGTAGTGCAGCCGAGCATGAAGCACATCCATTTGAGTTTGGTTGATCGCATGAGGAAATTGTTTTTTTAAATCATTTAAATATTGCTGTGTTTGTCGAGTAATTTTGTTGATTTGCTCATGTTGATCAGTGGCCAAAGCGAAATCTATGCCTGCTCTGGCTGCATTTAAGTAGACTTCAGGGCTGTCGTGAATTGAGTATCGAGCAAAGCTTGCTATTTCTTTTTGCGCATTGTAGCTGCATTCATAATCATGGTTGATCATGGCAACTGTGCTCAATGATTTCTGACGGGAAAGGTTACGCGGAGCCATTTGCGATGCTTCGTGCAATGCTTTTTGTGCATGCTCAAATTGGTTTAATTTGATTTCCAGTCGCCCGAGTAGATCGAGTGCGGCGAGGCGTGTTTCGCTTTTTTCTATTAAACTTTTTAGCAGTTTTTGCGCAGTGAGATCCTCATTGTTGGCAATGAGTGCCTCGACTAAGCCTAGCTTGGCCCATGTAAATTTTTGCAGTTCAAGTGCTGACTTATAAAACTGTTTTGCCTCATCAAAGCGTTTAAGCTTAAGGAGCATTTCGCCTTTCAATTTAAGTAGCATAACCGAGTAACTCGTTTGCTGGCTGTCTAACTCTGTATTGATAAATTTCAAAGCTTTAGAGTAATTTTCATCATCAATGAGTGTGTACAACTTTTTAAGGCTTTGCTTTCTTTTTAGGACGCGTTCAATTCTAGATTGCAGGTCTTTAATGGTAAATGGCTTAACTAAAAAGTCATCAGGCTGTAGCTCAACAACACTATGCACTAGTTCGGGGCTGGTCTCGGCTGAGGTAAAGACAAAGCTAGTACTGCGTTTAATTAAACGCTTTTTGAGAAGCTCTTCGTAAAGTTGGTAGCCATTTTGTCGTTTGCTTAAATCAAAAGAGCAGATGATTAGATCAAACTTGTTGGTTCCGCAGGTTTCTTTTGCGACTATTGCTGATTCTGCGACAAATATGTTGCGATAGGCTAAACGTTCTAGCGATTGTTTCAAATAGCTGAGCGCGAGCGGTTGTTCTTCCACAATTAAAATTTTTGAATTAACAAATGGTTGAACGGCCATATCAGTATAAGGATGTTACCAGCAATAAGTTTAGTCTAGTCGTTTCTTCAAACTTTTAAAATAGTATGAGATAGAACTTAAAATGCAATATAAGAAGATAATTGTGGTTCAATGAAAGATAAAAGAATGGTGGGTTGTACTGGACTTGAACCAGTGACCCTCGCCTTGTAAGGGCGATGCTCTCCCAACTGAGCTAACAACCCGGGATATGTGTAATTTGGTGGGTGATACTGGACTTGAACCAGTGACCCTCGCCTTGTAAGGGCGATGCTCTCCCAACTGAGCTAATCACCCAAATTACAGTCTATATTGGTGGGTTGTACTGGACTTGAACCAGTGACCCTCGCCTTGTAAGGGCGATGCTCTCCCAACTGAGCTAACAACCCAATATAGATTATATGGATAAAATCCAACCGCAATGCGGATTTAAGTGGTGGGTTGTACTGGACTTGAACCAGTGACCCTCGCCTTGTAAGGGCGATGCTCTCCCAACTGAGCTAACAACCCGGGATATGTGTAATTTGGTGGGTGATACTGGACTTGAACCAGTGACCCTCGCCTTGTAAGGGCGATGCTCTCCCAACTGAGCTAATCACCCAAATTACAGTCTATATTGGTGGGTTGTACTGGACTTGAACCAGTGACCCTCGCCTTGTAAGGGCGATGCTCTCCCAACTGAGCTAACAACCCAATATAGATAATTTAGATATGGTGGGTTGTACTGGACTTGAACCAGTGACCCTCGCCTTGTAAGGGCGATGCTCTCCCAACTGAGCTAACAACCCATATCTAATTTTACAACAAACATTGTGTATAACACCGTGTTGCTGTGGGGCGCTATTATAGGGAGCCGAGCAAAGGAGTCAATACTTAAAAATGAAAATTTCGTTTGCTTGCTGTATTTATAGGCAAATTAATAAAATTACAATTGCTCTTCATTATACGGAGTGTAAATAACATAGATAAAAACAACACAAGCTAACGCTGTGAGCACACAAAGTGACGAGTGTAATTGTGATTTAGCTTAAGTAAGGGTGAGCGGATTATTGTTTTTTATTCAATTTCACTCCTGTTATTTAAGTCTTTAAGTTAAAACAATGTATGTGAGTGAATTAGGGGAGGGGAGCACTTACAGTTTTTGTATAAAAATCAAACTAAAACAAAAGGTTTGATTGAATTAAGGTAGAGTTTTGTTTATATTGTGTCCTCTTGGGTGTTTTTTGAAGCAGTTAGAAAAAACTTAACTAAAAATTGTTGACTTTATTTTCCTGCCTGCATAGAATGCGCCCCGCACTCAGCGATGCACAGTGAGTAAATTACTGTATGCAATAAGGGGCTATAGCTCAGCTGGGAGAGCGCCTCGCTGGCAGCGAGGAGGTCGACGGTTCGATCCCGTCTAGCTCCACCAAGCACATCGTTGAATTTAAGTCCTAGTGACATCAATTAGTTTTAAACTTCGAATGTTTAAGATTAATATTGTGTCCCCTTCGTCTAGAGGCCTAGGACACCGCCCTTTCACGGCGGTAACAGGGGTTCGAATCCCCTAGGGGACGCCACTTACTTCAAGTAAGTAAAAAACTCATATGGTGAGAGTCTAAATAACCAGTCCTAGTGACACATACTGTGTCCCCTTCGTCTAGAGGCCTAGGACACCGCCCTTTCACGGCGGTAACAGGGGTTCGAATCCCCTAGGGGACGCCACTTACTTAAAGTAAGTACAAAAACTCGTATGGTGAGAGTGTAAATAGCCAGTCCTAGTGACACAAAATTGTTTTGTTATAATGAAGTTCGGTTTATTCGACCTTCACGCTAACAAAAAATTATTGAAGCGTTGCTTCAATGAGCAAATTTTTTGTCCCCTTCGTCTAGAGGCCTAGGACACCGCCCTTTCACGGCGGTAACAGGGGTTCGAATCCCCTAGGGGACGCCACTTACTTCAAGTAAGTAAAAAGCTCGTATGGTGAGAGTTTAAATAACCAGTCCTAGTGACACAGATTGTGTCCCCTTCGTCTAGAGGCCTAGGACACCGCCCTTTCACGGCGGTAACAGGGGTTCGAATCCCCTAGGGGACGCCACTTACTTCAAGTAAGTAAAAAAGCTCGTATGGTGAGAGTTTAAATAACCAGTCCTAGTGACACAGATTGTGTCCCCTTCGTCTAGAGGCCTAGGACACCGCCCTTTCACGGCGGTAACAGGGGTTCGAATCCCCTAGGGGACGCCACTTACTTCAAGTAAGTAGAAAAACTCGTATGGTAAGAGTCTAAATAACCAGTCCTAGTGACACAGATTGTGTCCCCTTCGTCTAGAGGCCTAGGACACCGCCCTTTCACGGCGGTAACAGGGGTTCGAATCCCCTAGGGGACGCCACTTACTTCAAGTAAGTAAAAAAGCTCGTATGGTGAGAGTTTAAATAACCAGTCCTAGTGACACAGATTGTGTCCCCTTCGTCTAGAGGCCTAGGACACCGCCCTTTCACGGCGGTAACAGGGGTTCGAATCCCCTAGGGGACGCCACTTACTTAAAGTAAGTATAAAAACTCGTATGGTGAGAGTATAAATAGCCAGTCCTAGTGACACAAATTGTGTCCCCTTCGTCTAGAGGCCTAGGACACCGCCCTTTCACGGCGGTAACAGGGGTTCGAATCCCCTAGGGGACGCCACTTTCTATGTTATCCTTCAGCTATTCTTGCTAATTTTATTCTCTTTGCTAACTTTAAATTTATTATTGCTGTGCGCAATTGACTCTCGTGCTTAATGATTTTGATTGGTATTGTGTATTTTCCTTTCGTTTCATGTTCAATTAAGATTTGGTTGATGAATAAATTTAAACTATCAATTATCTCCACAAGCTTGATTTAGAACGATTTTTAGTCATTTTTGTCATGCTCGCATTAGCGTAATCACTTACTATTGCTTTTTAATTTAGAGTGAGTTGCTATGACTAAAGGAAGATCAACGGTAACCAACCGCGAATACGACTATCCCAGTTCTTATAATCTGCTATCTACAACCAACACCAAAGGGCAAATTAAATATGCTAATCGCCAGTTTTGTGAAGTGGCTGGCTTTGAACTACATGAGTTAGAAGGCAAACCACACAATATTGTGCGTCATCCCAGTATGCCAAAACCCGCATTTCAAAATATGTGGAACTATATTGAGTCTGGCAAGCCTTGGATGGGGATGGTAAAAAACCGCTGTAAAAATGGTGATCACTACTGGGTTAATGCTTATGTGACACCGATTACCAATAATAGTGGCCAAACTGTTGAATACCAATCTGTCAGAACAAAACCAGAGCGTGCAGTGGTCAATCGGGCAGAAAAAATCTATCAAAAACTCAATGGTGGCGCAGCGGTAGAGAGCTTTACGAGGGCTTCTATGTCGTTGTCTGCGCAGATGATGTTGATTATTGGCGCATTTTATATACTAAGCATGATTTTTGCGTCGCTACCATCTCCCTGGTCCTATATTCTTGAAACTGTTCTGGTAGTCGTTGCTTTAATTTTGACTTACCAGCGCTTATCCCCAGTAAGGGAGTTAAGTCAAAAAGCGCGAAAGGTCTACGACAACCCTCTGATGCAAAAGATTTATATTAATAAGGTCAACGATATTGCAGCGATCGAGCTGGCGTTATTAGCCAGAGAATCAGAATTACGCGCAGTACTTGGTAGAGTGAAAGATGCCAGTGATACGGTGCGAGGTCATGCCAAAGAAACTGTTGATGAATGTGATAAAAGTGCGCAACTGCTTAATAATCAACAAGCTCAGACAGGGTCGCTTGCAACTGCGATCAATCAAATGACGGCGACGATCCAAGAAATTGCATCAAATACTAATAATGCCGCATCGCAGTCAGAAGCTGCGCTTAAATCTGTGAAGGAAGGGAGTTTGGCGGTTAATGAAAATATGGAAAATAACTACACTTTGTCGGAGGAGCTGACACAAACACAATCCGATATCGAAGATCTCAATGCGCAAACGGTCAATATTGGTGGTGTTGTGGATGTGATCCGTGGGATTTCTGAACAAACGAATTTGCTGGCGTTAAATGCGGCCATTGAAGCAGCGCGCGCAGGAGAGCAGGGCCGAGGCTTTGCTGTTGTTGCTGATGAAGTCAGGGCGCTGGCACAGCGTACTCAAGATTCGACCAAAGAAATCGATGATATTGTGGCCAATTTAAGACAGCGTGCTGAGCGAGCCGTGCAGGCGATACAAAATGGGGTTGAAAAGTCAGGTCAATGTGTTGAAAAAGCAGAGGGCACGAAAGCTTCTTTAGACAGCATTAACTCAATTGTAAACGATATCTCCAGCTTGAATTATCAAATCGCTACTTCAACGGAAGAAATGTCGGGAGTCAGTAACGAGCTCAATAATAATGCTGTGACGATTTCTCAGCTGGCGACTGACTCATTGCAAAGCTCTGATAGGTCGCTAGAAACCATGGCAAACACTCAAAAAGCCCTGACAGATCAAAAATCGTTAGTGGATCAGTTTATCGCTAAATTTCAAAGTTAATTGTGACGAATGTGGCGTGTCACTACATGCCACACTTTTTGTCAGGTTATCTAAATAAAAATAGCCAGTTTATTCAATTAATTTATCTCTATTTCTCTTAAGGTTTTCAGTAGCCGCAATTAGGCGGATAGTTTTGTTGAATTTACAGAGGTATATTATGAATAAAGCACTAAAACTGGCCTATGAAAGGGAAATGCTGACGGCGCACACTTTGTATCAGAAAGGCGATTATATTGCTTGTTTTAAGTCTCTTGAAAGAGCGCATATTCTAGGGCAGAAATCTGTGTTCAGGCACACCAAAAGCCATTGGTGGATGCTAAAAGTTGGACTTAAACTGGCGGATAAAAAAGAAGTATTGGGGCAAATATTAAGAGTGTTTGCTGCAATTATTTTCTCACGCCTTTGGGTGCCTACAGGCAATACGGGGGGGGCCAATGTCAGTGCATTTAAGTCTATGCCCATACCGAATGATCTTAAAGTATTTTTTAATGAATAAAGAGAAAATTTAATTAGGGTTAATGCTAAAAGCACATATACCAACGACAAAGAGAGTGAAAAAATTTTGCAGCAAAACGTCTGGATAAAGACTGGGTATATATTACTCCACGGCGCTAGCATAGATGCGAATGAACACCAGCATGTCGCCATGCAAGTTGTTTGGCCAGATAAAGACAGCACTTGCATTCTAGCTGGTAAGACACTTCATAATGCAGTGATCATTGATTCAAATACGCCACATTGCTTGAAGATGCAAAGCGGGTGGGTGTTATTAGTGGAGCCACATAGCGCATTAGGAGAGAGCTTAAAGGCGCAATTAAGTGGTCAGCCTCTGAAAGTGCTCAGCACCTCGGCAACCCTACAGCCCCTCCTATCTCAAAGTGACGTGAGCACTGTTTATTTCAAAGCACTCTCTGAGTTAATACAGGGAGCGCAGATGTTCGATAACCAGCTAAATACAATTACAGATCCTCGGATTAATCGTTTGTTGTCTGAGCTGAATTCGTGCTTTGGTGGGCAGTGTACTAAGCCTTTGCAATGGCGTGCAAAGGAGGTTGCACAAAAATATCATTTATCAGAAAGCCGGTTTTTACACCTTTTCTCTGAGCAAGTAGGCATTGCTTGGCGGCCTTATTTATTATGGAGAAGAATGTTATGTGCCTTGCTGACAATGCAAAAAGGCGCGAGTGCAACTGAAGCCGCATTTAGTGCAGGCTTTTCTGACAGCGCCCATTTAAGTCGCACTTTTAAAAATACATTTGGCATGACAATTAGACAGGCTATCAGTTTATTTAAGCAACAGAAGTAATAAGTTAAAGCACGTAATATATGTCTTAGCCCTTCAAGTACGCCGCTTAGGTGCAAATTTCCTTTTAATACCACAGTAAAATTATTCGAGAACTCAACTCGTTATTAACAGATTAAAAAGTATAGATATAATCAAAACCAGTAACAAGTGGTCATTTTTTGTAACATTTCAAGGGTATCTATAACGTTGCGCTTATGCCAATTTATCCAACACTATGAAGTATAAAATTTAACCGATCTGGCTGTGTATGATTATCTGTTTGAACGGTTATGAAAGCATGCACATGAATACAAAAGGAGGCGTAATGCTTACGGTGCATATTATAGCTGGTTCATTTTTACTGTTGTTTGGGATTGGCGCTTTGAGCTTTGCAAAAGGAAAGATTCGGCATAGATGGTCAGGTAACCTATTTTTCCTTGCTATGTTAATAATGACAGGGACCGCTGCTTTTTTTAATGGCGGTGCAACTATGTCCCTGATGACATTTTATTATGGTGCGACTGCTTGGGCGATTGTGCTCAGAAAAGAGCAAACAACCGGTATTTTTGAAATATTGGCTATGTGCTTAATACTCTATGTCAGCATATCATTATTTTATTTTGTATATACCGCAGTTGACTTGGATCCGACCTTCAAAGCTATTTTCACTATTCATGCCTCTGTGGCCTTATTGGCAGCAGGTATGGATCTTAGGATGATCCTAAAGGGTGGCCTTTCGGGTAAGCATCGTATCGCTAGGCACACGTGGCGGTCGTGTTTTGCTATGTTGGGGGCTGTGATGTCGTTTTCAGCAAATACATCAGATAGATGGCCTGATTTTATTAACAGTAATGCGTTAATTTATCTGATGATAGGCGTGCTATTTTACTGGGTAATTAGAGTGCTATTCACTGGTTGGTCAAAACGGTTAAACCGTATTATTGGTGACAGCTTACTCCTCAAGTGGTTGCCAGTATTTAAGCGAGATATTAAAGAGTAACCGCGGCTATTTTATATGAATTATGATGGGCGAGCGCGCGCCCATCACAGAGCCCCTAAAAATGACAATTGAAGAGCTTTTATATTATGACTATTTAAACCGCTCCAGACTACAAAGGTTTATGAGGTCAATTGTTGTTTACGGTATTGCCCAGGAGTGCAGCCTGTAAACTCTTTAAACGCACGACTAAATGGGGCCGCAGACGCAAAGCCACTTTCAATACCAACGACAAGCACTGGCCAATCGCGTTTATCAGGTGCGCTTAATATTGATTTGGCATACTCGATACGCATTTGGTTCACATAGTGATTAAAGTTCTTCGCATCGAAGCAATCGAGCATAATAGCGCGGATACGATACTCGGGAAGGTCTAGCTCACGAGCAATATCGGCAACACGTAAATTTGCGTCTAAAAAGCGTTGTTCTTCAACCAGCAGGTGTTGAATTTTCTGAGCCAGTAGGCGCTCACTTTGGAGAGTCTCTTCCTTTTTCTCGGTCTGTTGCATGAACTGTTGTTGACGAAATTGTATCAACCAATGTGTACTGATAAAGATTAAAATATATGCGAACACGACCAGCCATTCTCGCCCATCGCCCATTGCTAACTCTTTTGGCAGCGCGACAGCAATCAATATAACACTGATGATGCTCACCAAGAATGAAGACAGGTAGAGCATCGTGATTTTACGCTGAATCATAGTTGCGCTTTGTAATACTCGATAGCCCTCCCAAAACGCAAGAATGAGCATACCTGATGATAATATTGCAATTGCTTCGGATAACACGGTTATTGAAGTTACTAGCCAATCGCTTTGGAGCTGCCACATCTTTTCTATAAATCGGAATAGGTGCCTTAATATCAGGCATATTCCTAGTACACCTGCAAACAAGAGGTGATGATGATTAATGGGATTGGTTTTTCGAAAAAATGCACGTGAAAAAAGCCAGTATCCACTGCAGGTCGCAAACCCAAATATCCCTATCAGGTGATGATAAGGGGTAAAGAAAGTGCTTGTTAGTTGATAGGCAAGATACATTGACGAGGAAGCACAAAACCCGCAAAAGCTAAATGTAAAATGTGCTTGTGTCGAAGGCGATAATGATTGAAAGCTAATGCCAGACTTAGCAAGACGGCAAGTGACTGCGCGATTTTTAGTGGATCCAATTTTGATTCCCTCCCACTTTTATACCGATTCTACATTAATCTTGTTCTTTTTCGATAATCTTCTGATTTATCCGCTTTTATTAGTATCGATTTTGAAATTCGATGCGCTTTAGAGCTTTCATATTGGCAGTATTGACGTGAAATTTAGAAGACAAGGTACGGTTATGAAAAATAAATCTGTCATTGATAACGAGAGTGTTTGTGAGAAAAACAAGCCAGCTAACGAGTACGACTCAATACAAAATGGTGCGCCAACAGTCGCATTGTGGAAAACATGGGGGCTTAGACTCATATTTGCTGCAATGGTGATTGTTCTAGGCTCTAAGCAATTAAATTATATCTTAGAAGGCGTCTCTGAATGGGAGCGATGGAGAGGCCTTGGGCATTCAATGTTGTTCGCGCTGGCTTTATTTGCAATAGGCGGTGTTTTTCGTCCCTTAACTTTTCTGCCTATTATGCTCTATGAAATCGTTTGGAAACTGGTTTGGCTGACTGTCGTTGCATTGCCTCCATTTCTGACAGGTCAAGATGTGCCAAACATTGTAAACGCAAAAGCATCGATAATTGGCATTGCTGTATTAATGGTTCTGATCCCGTGGCGTTATGTTTGGTGGCAGTATTTCACTCAGCCGATTGAAACATGGAGACGCAAGAAAATCGTTTGAAATAAATAAGCTGTAATTTTGATGAAAGCTGCTAGCCATGAGTTGTTAGCAGCTTTACATTAGCAAAACGCTCGCCTTCAATATAAAAGTATTTAAAGCAGCAGTTTATCTTTTATTGAATAACCAGTTTAGCGCAAAGAGCAGCCTGTCCATGACAGGGTTGAACTTTAAATTGCCGATTTATACGTCCGTTTTTTCTTTAAATTCGCACAAATCTTCAATAATACAGCTGCCGCATTTGGGTTTTCGAGCAGTACATACATAGCGACCATGCAAAATAAGCCAATGGTGCACATCCACTTTAAACTCTTTTGGCACGACTTTTTCTAGCTTTTCTTCTACCGCGACGACATCTTTACCCATAGCAAACTTAGTGCGGTTAGAGACTCTAAAAATATGGGTATCGACTGCAATGGTCGGCCAACCAAATGCGCAATTTAATACAACGTTTGCGGTTTTACGACCAACCCCAGGTAAGGCTTCTAATGCTTTACGGTCTTGGGGTACTTCTGAGCCATGTTTTTCGATTAAAATTTGGCACAGTTTAAACACATTGTTGGCTTTTGAATTATATAAGCCAATGGTTTTTATGTACTCCTTTAAGCCTTCAACACCTAAATCTACAATTGCTTCTGGCGTATTGGCGACGGGAAACAACTTGCGAGTTGCCTTGTTAACGCCCACATCTGTCGCCTGTGCTGACAGGGTGACTGCAACCAATAATTCAAACGGGGTGGTGTACTCCAAGTCGGACTCAGGGTTTGGATTGTCTTCTCGCAGTCGAGTTAAAATCTCTAAACGTTTTGCTTTATTCATGACGGTTTTTAAGTAGTTAGCTAAGAGGGGCTAAGTGTGATTGCATCTTATTTGCCCCTGCAATCACACTTAGGGTTTACGCAGTCTAAGTGACGGCTTAGGCTGCGTTTAATTGCATTAAGTTAGGCTAGTAACCCTTGCTCTTTCTGCTTTTTCAGCTGGTGCTGCTGGCTGAGCTTGTGCTTTTTGACGTTCATCAAAGTAGTTTTTAGCAGCAATGATAAGGCCCAACCCCAAGAAAGCGCCAGGAGGTAAAATAGCCACTAGGAATTGGCTATCAAAGCTCAGTACTTCAATTCGCAATGCCGTGGCCCAGTCTCCAAGTAATAGCTCTGCGCCATCAAATAAGGTACCTTGGCCAATAAGTTCACGCATTGCGCCTAAGATAACCAACACGGCAGCAAAACCCAGACCCATCATCACGCCATCCCATGCAGACAGTATAGGGGTGTTTTTTGAAGCATAAGCTTCTGCGCGACCAATAATGGCGCAGTTGGTTACAATCAAGGGAATGAAAATCCCCAGAGATTGATAGAGTCCAAATGTATATGCATTCATCAACAACTGAATGATGGTGACAAACGCAGCAATGATCATCACAAATACTGGGATACGAATATCTTTGGGTACCCAATTTCTGACGATAGAAACGGTGACGTTAGAGCCAACCAATACAAGCAAGGTTGCGATCCCAAGGCCTAAGGCATTGGTAACAGTGCTGGTGACAGCAAGCAGGGGACATAAGCCAAGCAGCTGTACCAAGGCGGCATTGTTTTTCCAAAGTCCCTCATGGGCTAGTGTTTTGTACTCGCTCATAGCAGCTCCTCTTGGCAAACATTGCTTTGTGCAAATAGGTTATCAAAGTTTTGATGGGCAAACCAAGTAGCCGTATTCACAGAGTGGACAACCGCTCTAGGTGTGATGGTTGCCCCAGTAAATTGGTCGAATACACCGCCTTCTTTTTTAACATTAAAGGCTTGGTCTTCTGCTGATTGTACTGTTATACCTGCAAAAGAGTGCACCCAGTCTGACTTTTTAACTTCGACTTTATCACCCAAGCCAGGGGTTTCTTTATGCTGAGTAATACGCACGCCAGCAATTTCAGCGTTGGCGTATACGGCAGTTAACATATCGATATTACCACTATAACCTTCAGGAGTAATATGCTGCACCAATAAAGCGACAGGTTGACCATTTTGCTTAGCACGATAGATTCGATGTGGTCCATTAGGACCAAGCTCTGGTGCATCACTTTCGATGCAATCTAAATACAGTTCATTATTGTATTTGTCAGCGGGCAGTACCTGTGTCAAAGTACGCATCAGATGTTTCTTTTCTTGCGCTTCGATACGAGGTGCTGTGAGCTGCTGCACAAGCGCAACACTGCCTGTTGTGGCAAGGGCAAAGGCGGTGAGGATCGCGCCATTTTTTTTCATTGATGCGAGGATCATTTCTTTGCTCCATGTCCATAAGTACGTGGCTGGGTGTAATGGTCTATCAAAGGTACTGCCATATTCAGTAGCAGTACCGAAAATGCCACGGCATCTGGGTATCCGCCAAATTGTCTGATCAGATAGACTAGCAGGCCAATAAGGGCACCATAGATAAGTCTGCCTTTATTTGTGGTCGATGCTGAGACAGGATCCGTTGCAATGAAAAACGCCCCGATCATGGTTGCACCGCTCAATAAATGGAATGCAATGCCAGCTTGTCCACCTAAAAGATAACCAAATAAGCTGCAAACAGCTAAAGAGGCGATCATGGCGACTGGAATATGCCAGTTTATGACCTTTGCTTTAAGTAAATAAAGTCCACCTAGGAGGTAAGATAAATTTACCCATTGCCAGCCCTCACCAGCAAATCGAGTAAATGCGCTATTATCCATAGCTTCTTGCACCGTAAGGCTTTGTCCCATGGCTGTTTTGACGTGATCCAATGGCGTCGCGCCAGTCGCGCCATCAATGACTTGTCTTGCTTGCTCTAGTGATAAGCCTGAATAAGTTGCTTCTGTAAATATTAATGTGATTTGATCAAATTGTGTGATGGGCGTATTCAATAGTGATTGAACTGGTAACCATGCAGTCATTTGCACAGGAAATGAAATGAGTAGCAGGACGTATGCTGCCATAGCAGGATTGAACAGGTTAAAACCAAGCCCACCATAAAGCTGTTTTACAATCACAATCGCAAAACATGCACCAATCACGACCACCCACCAAGGTGCTAAAGGTGGTACACTGACGGCGATTAAAACGCCTGTGAGCCATGCGCTTCCATCACTGAGTGTTGGCCAAATTGGACGACCTCGCAGTTTCAGCATGGCAGCTTCTGCAAGACTCACAGTCGTGAGTGCCAGTGCCAGTTGAATAAATACGCCGATACCAAAAAAATAGCTTTGCACCAAGATCCCAGGTATACAAGCTAACATCACGCAAATCATGAGTTTGTTAACCGATTTAAGGCTGTGGTTATGGGGCGATGAAGCCATGGTTAATTTCATGACAGATCATTTCCTTCTTGTTCTTGGGCTTTCTTTTTAGCTTTGGCACGCTCAACGGCGGCACGTATGGCGGCTTTGCGCTTATCTTCTGGGCTGAGAGCTTTAGTCTGTGTGTCAGAACTTGATGATGTATCACTCTCAGATTCGTCATTAACGACTGGCTCTTCCACTTGCTCAGCTTCTTTGGCTGCTTTTTTCGCTTTAGCACGGGCTATGGCGGCAGCGACAGCAGCTTTACGCGGATCTTCAGGCTCGTCATCAACGACTGGCTCTTCCGCTTGCTCAGCTTCTTTAGCTGCTTTTTTCGCTTTAGCACGCGCTATGGCGGCAGCAACAGCAGCTTTACGCGGATCTTCTGGCTCGTCATCAACGACTGGCTCTTCCACTTGCTCAGCTTCTTTGGCTGCTTTTTTCGCTTTAGCACGGGCGATGGCGGCAGCAACAGCAGCTTTACGCGGATCTTCCGGTTCGTCATCAACGACTGGCTCTTCCACTTGCTCAGCTTCTTTGGCGGCTTTTTTCGCTTTAGCACGCGCTATGGCGGCAGCAACAGCAGCTTTGCGCGGATCTTCAGGCTCGTCATCAACGACTGGCTCTTCCACTTGCTCAGTTTCTTTGGCGGCTTTTTTCGCTTTAGCACGCGCTATGGCGGCAGCAACAGCAGCTTTGCGCGGATCTTCAGGCTCGTCATCAACGACTGGCTCTTCCACTTGCTCAGTTTCTTTGGCGGCTTTTTTCGCTTTAGCACGCGCTATGGCGGCAGCAACAGCAGCTTTACGCGGATCTGCGGAATCATCTTCAACGACAGCGTCTGGTGCTGGTTCATCACCCTTAGCCGCTTTTTTCGCTTTAGCACGGGCGATGGCGGCAGCGACAGCAGCTTTACGCGGATCTGCGGAATCATCTTCAACGACGGTGTCTGGTGCTGGTTCATCACCCTTAGCCGCTTTTTTCGCTTTAGCACGCGCAATGGCGGCAGCGACAGCAGCTTTACGAGGATCATCTTCTGATCCTTGTTTTGGCTCGTCACCCGATTTTTTCGCTTTGGCGCGTGCAATGGCAGCGGCCACGGCTGCTTTGCGTGGATCTTGCTCTTGCGATTCTACGCTGTCAGCTGCTTGGACTGCTTTTTTCGCCTTGGCACGTGCAATGGCCGCAGCAACTGCATCTTTTGGTGCGCTGCTTGTATTTGAGCCGGCTTTTTCTTCTTTGTACTTCCTAGCTTGCTCTTTTCTTTTTGCTCGCTCTAACGCTACTGCGCTGTTATCGGGCTCAAGCGCCGAGGTATCGCCCTCAGCTTTTTTCGCTTTAGCACGCTCAATGGCGGCCTGTACCGCTGATTGTTCAGGGCGTTTTTGCTTAACTCGTTCAAGTGCCTCAGACACTTTCGCTTTATCTTTGGCTGGCGCACTACGAGCGGGGCGCTTATGTCGGTTTTGTCTTTCTTCTTGTTCTCTTTCAAGGCGAGCTTTACGTGCTTCAAAGCGCTCTTTAGCACGTTCAGCTTTTACTTTTTCAAGCTTTTGTTCGCGGATCTCCGCTTTAGCAACACGATAATATTGCACTAACGGGATTTCACTTGGGCAAACATAAGAACAGGCGCCGCACTCAATACAGTCAAATAAATTGTACTCTTCGAGCTTGTCGTATTCTTGGCCTTTCGCAAACCATTGTAGCTGTTGCGGCAGTAAGGTTTGTGGACAGGCATCAGCGCAGGCACTGCAACGAATACAAGCTTGTTCTTGCCCAGCAACTGCCAGCTCTTGATTATCAGGCGCTAAAATGCAGTTTGTTGTTTTGACGACTGGGATCCTCACTGTGGGCAGCGTGAAGCCCATCATAGGACCGCCCATGATCACACGCTGATCTTCAACAGGAGTAAACCCTTGGCTATAAACGAGGTGCTTGACTTCAGTGCCGAGTAAAGCCCATACGTTTTGTGGCTTGTGTATTGTGTTACCGGTTACGGTGACAACTCGCTCTATCAGAGGCTTGCCTTCATAAACGGCTTCGCTGACAGCAAACAGTGTACCTACGTTTTGCACTAAGACACCAACATCCGCTGGGATCCCGCCGCTGGGTACTTCTTTTGAGGTCAGCACTTTGATCAGTTGTTTTTCACCACCTGAAGGATATTTAGTGGGGATTGAGCGAACTAATATCTTGCTATTGTGCTTCGCGGCTTGTTGCATCGCAGCCAACGCTTCTGGTTTGTTATCTTCTATGCCAACCAGCGCGTATTGCGGTGATAAAATAGACATCATCACTTCCATACCGCGGATAATGTCTTGGGCACGCTCTCTCATGAGCATGTCGTCAGCTGTGATATAAGGTTCACATTCAACACCATTGACGACTAAATACTCGATGGTTTTTGCACTATCCGCTTTGACATAGGTCGGGAATCCTGCACCACCCATACCTGCAATACCGGCATGATGAATAATGTCAATGAGTGCTTTGTTATCTAAGTCATCAAGGGATGAGCGAGTCTCTAATTCGCACCACGCATCATCGCCATCTGGTGTTAAGACGATGCTTAATTCTGGCATCGCAGATGGATGCGCTGAAGGCATTGGCTTGATATCGGTGATAGTGCCTGAAGTCGGCGCATGAATTGGCAGAGACCAGTTTGTACCAGGTTGCGTTAATACTTGTCCTTTTAAAACATGATCGCCTTTATTCACAAGGAGCTGACCATTTGCGCCAATGTGCTGTTTTAAAGGTAAGACTAAATATTCTGGTAGAGGAAGTGAGCCAATAGCAGCCTGATTTGACAAAGATTTTTGCTCTGGTGGGTGAATGCCACCAGGAAATTGCCACAGTTTGCCGCTTTCAATTTGTTCAAGTAATGTTTCCACTTAAACCTCTCAATCTAATTGTTTCACTGGAATAGCATCAATTTGCCACTTCCAAGATTGTTTTGTTTCAGCGACTGGGATCATATCTATACAGTCAACAGGGCAGGGTTCTACACACAGGTCACATCCAGTACATTCATCTGCAATGACTGTGTGCATTTGACGTGTCGCGCCGACAATGGCATCAACAGGGCAGGCCTGAATACATTTAGTGCAACCAATACATTCATCCTCTCGGATATAGGCCACTTTTTTGATGGGTTCAGCTTCTTCACCACCGGCAAGGGGCTTGGCTTCAACACCCATCAGATCTGCAAGCTTTTTAACCGTGGCTTCGCCGCCAGGGGGACACTTATTTACTTCATCGCCATTGGCGATGGCTTCAGCATAGGGACGACAACCTGGGTAGCCACATTGACCACATTGCGTTTGTGGAAGAATAGCATCCACTTGATCAACAATAGGATTACTTTCAACACGATATTTAATGGCTGCGTAGCCTAAGATCAAACCGAATACGAGTGCGAGGGCACCAATCGCTATCAGAGCATACAGTAATGTCATTTTACAACTTCACCAATCCAGAGAAACCCATAAATGCAAGCGACATTAGGCCTGCGGTGATCATGGCAATAGAAGCGCCTTTAAATGGGGTAGGGACGTCGGCTACCGCTAAGCGCTCTCGAAGCGCAGCAAATAATACTAACACCATAGAAAAGCCCACTGCTGCACCAAAACCATATACGGCTGAGCTGATGAAAGTGTGCTCTTTGGTGATATTTAATAATGCGACACCGAGTACAGCACAGTTAGTGGTGATCAATGGCAAGAAAATACCGAGTAGACGATATAAAGTCGGGCTGGTTTTTCTCACCACCATCTCGGTAAACTGCACAACAACAGCAATAACGAGGATAAAGCTCATTGTGCGCAGGAAAGTCAGCTCTAATGGCAGTAGAATATACTGATTAACCAAATAACTGGTGACAGAAGCGAGTGTTAAAACAAAGGTGGTGGCCAGTGACATTCCGATAGCAGTTTCAAGCTTGCTTGAAACTCCCATAAACGGACAAAGTCCGAGGAATTGCACCAACACAAAGTTGTTTACCAGCACTGTGCCGATAAGCAACAACATATACTCTGTCATTCATGCCCCTTAACTATCTATCTTCGTTTCGCAACGTGTCATAAGACTGGAAATTCTAACAATTTTCCACGCTGAGATCACAACATTTAGCAGACTTTATTTGCATTTAAATCAAAAATTGGTAGGGAATGTTGACAATTATAGGAGGGATATAAAACCCCTCCAAATTACAGGGATTTAGACTTCTTTTGGCTTTTCTATGTAGTAGCCTTGTACACCATCCAAACAAAGCGTTTCGACGATGTGCTTTTCTTCTTGGCTTTCAACACCTTCAGCAAATACACTGACACCGATACGGTGTGCTAAATCAACCATCAAGCGCATAAAGTACTGGTTGTTTTTATCTTCTTCTAAGCCTCGAGTGTAACTTGCATCCATTTTTATGAAGTCGGGTTTTAGGTCTCTAAAAAACTTAAATGAGGTTAAACCCACACCAAAGCGTTCCACGGTAATACGAGCGCCAACACGGTGCACCATATCAATAAATCGTTTACTGGCTTTAATATTTTGCTGCAAGCCGAACTCACTGACTTCGAATATTAGCTTAGAAGCAAGGTTGCCGTCTTTTAATAAGCGTCTTTCAAGCCAAATGACAAATTGGTCGCTATGCGCGCTGGATGCCGTGACATTTATACCAAAAAACTTCTCATTGAAGTTTCTGGTTTTAATTAGCTCCAGAGAACTGTCAATAATAAGCTGGTCAATTTCTATCGCCATCTCAAGCTTTTCGGCCATTGCCAAGAATGAAGCCGTTGGCAGCATTTGGTTATCTTCAGTTTTAAAGCGAGATTGGATCTCAGCATATGCTTTGACATTTTTACCAATGGGCATGATGTTTTGCATCATCAAGTTCACGCGGCGGCTGTCGATAACTTCTCGAATAACGCGGCGCCAGTTTTGGTTACCAAACCCAGCACCAACATTATTGACGATGTCACTTTCTCGCTGTAAATGCCAAGCATTGGCTTGCTTGCTTTGTGCCATACTCATTGCATTATCAACGACGGATAATAGCTCACCTAATGGCTTGCCTGACTCGTAAGAGACAATACCGGCATTCGCAACGGATGAGAGTTCTTGGTTTTGCTGATATTGGGTAAACCTGGCTTGTAGCGTTTCACCAAATTGCTCCGCTTCTTTTGAAGGGACATTGGGTAAAATGACAGCAAAGTCTGAACTGTTTAACCTAAATACTTGGCTTCCTGTGTAGGTACCACTGACATGTTTGACGATATCAGAGACGGCACGAATGTATTCATCGCCCTTCTGATAGCCACGCGTTTGGTTGATCATTTGCAATTCACTACATCTGATCATAGCAAGCGTGCCGAAACTTTTATTATTCGCTTGCTCAATTTGATGTTCGTAATATTCTACAAACATATTGCGATTTCCCAGCCCGGTTACCACATCTTTATATGCTTCTTGTTTTATTGAGTGAGCAGCTGATTTAATATCTTCCTGTTTGCTCTTTAAAAAGTGCGCCAAGCGGTTAAATGAAGGTGCAAGTTCAGCGCCTAATTCAGTGACTTTGCCTGTATTAAAGTCTTCTTCAATGCTTTCAGTTACTTGGTTTTGCGTGATGTATACGTCAACGGCATTAGCAACCGTCATGCTGACATTGCGGTTTAACTTCTTATATATGGTTTGCATATAAAAAATTGGAATAAATGCAACTAGACCGGAGATGATGAGCATCAATAGGAGTGACTGCTGTAATAAAGATGCTTGGCTTTGTGCATTAATTACAAATTCTATTTTTATGTCTTTGGTCTTATTAACTGCAAATTGTGGACGGATAGAGTTAAAACTACTCGCAATAATATCCGCTAAAAAGGGCAGTTGAGTGGGGGTACCTAATTGCAATATGGCTTGGCCAGAAAAATCTCTCACTATAAAAGTAGAAAATACGTTGCCGTTGCTGAGTGACAAGCGTATATGATCCGGGTTCATATCCTTGACGGTTTTTTCTTGAATGTAGTTACTGACCATTTGTTGTGCACTCACTTGTGCACGACTCACGGCGCTATCGAAGCTTGAAGCAACAAAAAAGATGCCAGCCGCTGAAAAAAGTAACCAAGATACGAATTGTAAAAAAATGAGTTTTTTAAAGCCTGCCATTATTTATCTTCTGCCTGAAAATGGAAGAAATACCTTTTAGCATTAGTACATGAATATAATGCTGCCAATCACAAATATGGAATACTAGGAATTACTAATACAGAAAATTGTTTGATTCATTTTCAAATATGATAAGTAGTCCTAATTATATAGCAAAAATTCACCATCGAAGGTGCTTGTAGAGTAGAGCATAGAAGGGAAAAAGTCTAATATATTCTGAGAATTGGCTCCCCCTCCCCGACTCGAACGGGGGACCTGCGGATTAACAGTCCGTCGCTCTAACCAACTGAGCTAAGGGGGAACAATAAATATATTCAAGAGTAGTTGGCTCCCCCTCCCCGACTCGAACGGGGGACCTGCGGATTAACAGTCCGTCGCTCTAACCAACTGAGCTAAGGGGGAACTACACTTTATAACGATTTGGCTCCCCCTCCCCGACTCGAACGGGGGACCTGCGGATTAACAGTCCGTCGCTCTAACCAACTGAGCTAAGGGGGAATCGTTATATGTTTAGAAACTTGGCTCCCCCTCCCCGACTCGAACGGGGGACCTGCGGATTAACAGTCCGTCGCTCTAACCAACTGAGCTAAGGGGGAAGCATGTCTCTCAACGGGGCGAAATATTAATGACGACGCGGCGAAGTGTCAACAATAAAAATCACAGTTATGCAAAAAAACTGTCTTTTCGCTGGATTAATCAACAATTAAGCTTTTTTTTAATCATTCAATTCGACAAAAAACCGAAATATACAAGTTACACACGCTTAGATTCGGCTTTTGAAAAGGATCTTTATCACATAAAGAAGACGTTTTTCGTTAACTGGTGGTGTGATTGTGTATTCTATAATGATAGGTATTCGGTGTTTTTTATCGCTTATGGCTCAAAAATGTTCGAAAGGTCTGTTTTTTGCACTTTTTCTGAGATCGCAATTTGTGGCTGTCGAGATCTTTTGGCGGATCTTAACACTAGGTTAGTTTGCAGTTCTTTTACAGTCGATTTGGTAAATATTTTACTCAAATATTAAGGTAGAACTGCATATGTTAGTTGTGTATGTTATTTTAGTAATTAATAAACAATGACTTATCTTTTTATTGGGTGGTTTTTTAAAAGTTGCATATTTATTAAATTAGGCTAAAAAGCAGATAAAAGACACATTTCAAGTGCCAGATCATCTAGTGCAATTGGAATGATCATATAGAGAAAATAAATGGCGCGAGAAGATCCCCGTCTAGGCCTTTATTTTTAAAGGCTCTACAAACTTATCCACGGAATCTGTGGATAACATTGTTTATTAATCTTTAAGAACTCTATGAAAGCTAAGTAAACCGTGGCATTAGCGCGAAGCAATAGTTTTTTAATCTTTTTTAAAGTTTATATATATCAACAGCATAGGTGTTTTGGTGAGTTTTGTATGCAGATGTGAGTATTTTGACAGATTTATTTCAACATTGTTTGGCATATGTGCAAAAAGTGAGCCGAAGAATCATAATATTTGAAATAAAATTGACATTTTTTGTGCAGAGCGGAAATTATCAAAGAATAAGGTAAAAAAAGCTACTTTTATAATAGAAAACCATAACGCACTTCTATCGTATTACTGACAATAATAGCGTGGCATCATCTAGAATGATGATTTAGAATGATGGGCTGTTAAAAGAGGTATCATATTTTATGTCCGCAGTACGTCAATCTAGTTCTAATAGTGATATTTTGAATGGATCAATTCCAGCGACTTTGAAGCGCATGACTGTGCCAATGATATTTGGCATGATAATGTTAATGAGCTTTAATTTAGTTGATACATTTTTTATCAGTTTATTGGGGACCGAGCCACTCGCTGCGGTCAGTTTCACTTTTCCCGTCACCTTCACCATCATTAGTTTAGCGATAGGCTTGGGCATTGGCACATCAGCGGTGATCGCAAAAGCGTTAGGCAGTAAAGAAATAGAAGAAGCCAAGTTCGATGCTTTTATATCCTTGATACTGGCCGCGGTTTTGGTCGCGCTACTTGCCGCATTGGGCTATGTATTCATGGAGCCCATATTTATGTTACTTGGCGCTGATGACACAACGCTTCCTTATATACATGATTATATGAATGTATGGTTTTTAGGGGCGGTATTCTTAATTACGCCAATGATAGGCAACTCGGTGTTGCGTGCTTCTGGAGATACAAAAACGCCGAGTATGATTATGGGATTAGGTGGCTTAATTAATGCTGTTCTAGATCCTATCCTGATTTTTGGCTGGGGGCCGGTGCCAGAGCTGGGTGTGCAAGGTGCCGCCATCGCTTCAGTGATTGCTTGGGCAGTTGGTGTTGTGGTTATTATATATTTATTGGCAATAAAGAAGCGCCTTTTAAGCTGTTCAAGCACTAAGCAGAGTAGTTGGGAAGCGGTGTCTAAAATTATGAAGATTGGCTTGCCTGCAGCAGGCGCGAATATGCTTACCCCTATTGCCATGGCAGTGATGACTGCGATTGTCGCAACCTATGGTGCGCAGGCTGTGGCTGCGTTCGGGGTTGGAAGTCGAATTGAGTCAATTGCATGTTTGGTTATTTTAGCGCTCTCAATGACGTTACCGCCTTTTGTCAGCCAAAATTATGGCGCAGGCAATTTCTCGCGGGTTAAAGAAGCCTATACTAAAACGTTGAAGTTTGTGCTTATGTGGCAGTTTGGTATTTATCTATTACTCATTCTAACAGCACAGTGGGTGAGTCAAGCATTTGGCAATGAGCCTGAGGTTATTGCGATCATCAAGCTGTTTATTTATACGCTACCGCTGAGTTATGGCTTACAAGGCATTATCATTTTAACCAATTCTTCGTTTAATGCGCTGCATAAACCAATGAATGCGTTGATCTTAAGTATCGTACGTTTATTTGTTTTTTATATTCCCTGTGCTTATATAGGGTCTCATATTGCAGGCCTTACCGGTTTATTTGTAGGGGCTGCGATAGGTAACCTATTTACCGCTATTTCAGCGTATATCTGGTTTAGTAAAACTCTTAATGGCATGCAACAAGAAGGTATTGAGGTGCACTCTTAATGAATGAGTCTTTTGATTTAGTATCTGAATTTTCTCCAAATGGTGACCAACCAACAGCCATTGCTCAGCTTTGTGATGGGCTGGAAGCGGGTCTTGCCCATCAAACTTTACTTGGCGCGACGGGCACAGGTAAAACCTTTACGATGGCGAATATTATTCATCAGCTGAATCGCCCGACTATTATTATGGCTCACAATAAGACACTTGCGGCGCAATTATATGGTGAAATGAAAGAGTTCTTTCCTCATAACGCTGTTGAGTATTTTGTTTCTTACTATGATTATTATCAGCCTGAAGCGTATGTCGTCGCCAGTGATACATTTATTGAAAAAGATGCTTCAATTAATGACCATATCGAACAAATGCGTCTATCTGCTACCAAAGCGCTATTAGAAAGAAGAGACACGATCATTGTTGCATCTGTGTCAGCGATATATGGTTTGGGCGATCCTGATTCGTATATGAAGATGATGCTGTTATTAAAGGTGGGTGAGACGATGGAGCAAAGAGCCATGCTCAGACGCCTTGCCGAGTTGCAGTACACTCGCAACGATATGGATTTTTCACGTGGTACTTATCGGGTGCGCGGTGAAGTCATTGATGTATTCCCCGCTGAATCTGAGACTCAAGCTGTTCGCGTGGAGCTGTTTGATGATGAAATTGAGCGGATTAGTTTGTTTGACCCTTTAACTGGTGCAGTTGACAAGCACTTGGTGAGAGCGACCATCTACCCTAAGACGCACTATGTTACGCCCAGAGAAAAAATATTGGATGCCATTGAGAAGATCAAAGTGGAGCTTAAAGAGCGCCGCGCATATTTGATGGACACAAATAAACTAGTTGAAGAGCAACGTGTTGCGCAGCGCACCCAATATGATATTGAAATGATGCAAGAACTTGGTTTTTGCTCAGGGATTGAGAATTATAGCCGATACCTGTCAGGCCGTGCACCTGGCGAGCCGCCTCCAACATTGCTAGATTATTTGCCTGATGACGCCTTGATGATCATTGATGAATCTCATGTGACGGTCTCTCAAATAGGCGCTATGTATAAAGGTGATAGAAGCCGAAAGGAAAATTTAGTTGAGTATGGCTTTAGATTGCCTTCAGCAATGGATAACCGTCCATTAAAGTTTGAAGAGTTTGAGTCTATCGCACCGCAAACTATTTATGTTTCAGCAACACCTGGTGACTACGAACTCGAACGTTCAAGTGGAGAAGTTGCAGAACAGGTGATCCGACCAACAGGCTTATTAGACCCTATTTTGGAAGTGCGCCCTGTAACCACACAGGTAGATGATTTACTCTCAGAAATCTACCAAAGAGTTGCTCTTAAAGAGCGTGTACTGGTTACAACATTGACTAAACGCATGGCGGAAGATCTCACCGATTATTTAAATGATCATGATGTGAAAGTGCGTTATTTACACTCAGATATCGATACGGTAGAGCGGATGGAGATCATTCGAGATCTGAGAAAAGGGGTTTTTGACGTGCTGGTCGGGATCAACTTATTAAGAGAAGGCCTCGATATGCCGGAGGTTTCTCTGGTAGCAATACTAGATGCGGATAAAGAAGGGTTCTTGCGCTCTACGCGTTCATTGATCCAGACTATTGGCCGTGCCGCACGTCATCTTAATGGTAAAGCCATACTGTATGGGGATAAAGTGACGCGCTCGATGCGTGCTGCCATTGATGAAACAGAGCGCCGACGTGAAAAGCAGCAAGCTTATAATGAGAAGCATGGCATTACTCCGCAAGCGCTAAACAAAAAAATCACCGATGTCATGGATTTAGGTGAAGAAGTCGCAGGCTCTGATGCGACAACGGATACAAGCCAAGATAGCAAAGCTGCAACTGTCTCTGTTACTGGTAAGACAACGGCGCAATTGACTGAGCAAATTGCCCAGCTTGAGAATCAGATGATGACACATGCTCGTGAACTAGAGTTTGAGAAGGCAGCAAAGGTGCGAGATCAAATTCAACTGTTACAGCAGCAATTATTAAATACTTAGCCGCTATAGGGCAGTTTATAAAGCAGCGTGAGGTTATCTTGTTGCTTTTTCCCCCTTTACTAATAAACATTAGATGCTAAGTTGGCGAAAAACAGTTAAATTATCTAGTGTAAAAGATGAGCTAAGCACAGTATCAATAACGTTTCGATGAGTGTTTAGCGATTTTATTCTTTGAAATGCTATTTGAGAGAGTCGCTCTATACCGTGTTGTTTGCTCGCAAAGTTAACTTACTGCTGATTATTTTATTGTGGATACCGCTTTGTCATGCAAATGAAAAGCTGGTACAAACATCCTTATCACAACTTTCTTTATCTCTAGAACAAAACCCAAAGCAGACCTTAGTAAAAGTTGAAGAGCTAAATCAGTTATTTTTGCACCCACAGCCCAGCTCTCGATTTTGGTTTGAACTTAAGGTAATAGAAGCAAAAGCGAAAACAAGACTCGGTCACTTTGATCAAGCCAAGCAGCATTTATATCAATTAGAGTCGTATTTGCCTGTTATGGGGGTATTTCAGGATGCACCAGCGCAAATAAAGTTATTACAAGCACAGTTAGCTTTGAAGCAAAATGACATTGGTGTGGGTTTACTGCTATTGGAGCAAGCTCGTGATCTGGTGCCAAAAGAGCATGTGGCACTGCGCAGTGATATTTTACACTCTTTAGCTTGGGCCTTGCGTTATCAAGCTAAATACAGTGAAGCTGAGCAAGTGATTAAAGATGCCATTTCTTTAGTCGCGCCAATAGAAGATAAAGCGCGTTTAGCAACATATTATAACCAGCTCGGTGTGATTTATGATTATATGGGAAGCTTACAGTTGGCGCTGCGCTTTCATGAAAGATCGCTCAATATTCAAAGGCAGTTACAAAATCAACAAGGGATTTCTAATTCGCTTTATAACATAGGTGAAATTTATCGAGATTTAGAAAAGTACCCGCAAGCTTTACAGCACTTCAAGCAAGCGTTAGAAGTCGATAAGGCGCTCGGTGATCCAATCCATATTGCCAATAGCCATGGAAAAATGAGTCAAGTACATTTGCAGTTAGGAGAAATCCCAGAAGCATTGTCACATAGTCAAGAAGGCATTGAGCTTGCGCGCGCAAGCGGGGCTAACAGTGATCTGGCATGGCAGTTGAGTATATTGGCTAATATTTATGTTGCTCAAGAGGCATTAACGCAAGCGTTAGTCACAGCCAAAGAAGCATTAACCTTGGCGATAGAAGCAAAGGCAAAGCGTACAGAGCACACTGTTAGAATCGTGATGATTGAGATTTGGCTGGCACAATCTCACTATGAATCGGCTTTGTCAGAGATTGAGTGGGTACTGGATTTACCTGACATTGGTACCTCTTATCGCGCAACTTTATATCGCTATCAGGCGCAAGCTTTAGAAGCTTTGGGTCAGTATAAATATGCGGTGCAAAGCCTTGAGTCTTTTATTGAATCTCGAACTCAGTTGTATCATGACTTGGATAAACAACAGGCATTAACCATGCAGCAAAATGTGGAGTTTATTCGTCAAGAGCAAGCGCTTAAACTCATTCAAAATGAGCAAGCACTTGCGCAGGCTACGTTGGAGAATTTAAAACTGCAACGTGGGATGGGGGCTTCTTTATTATTGTGTTTTATGGCGATAGGCATTTATATCTACAAGCGACAAAAGCAGAAGCAGCAGTTTGTTGAACTAGAAGCAGATATGATGGCACAATCTTTGACCCAGAAGAATCGCTTATTAGCAGATGTATCTCATGAATTGCGTACGCCTTTAGCGGCGCTTAAGCTGACAGTAGAGGCGATGCAGCATAATATTGAGCCTGATCCGGTCAAAGGTTTTGTCAAAATACAGAAGAAGATTAGTCACTTAGATAATTTAATAAAAGATATTTATCAATCTGCGCAGTTTGACAATGATGCCATGGTGTTAGATAAGCAGCCTGTTGATGTCAGTGTTTTATTACAAGAAATCGTCGAAGAATTTCAGCCCATGTATGCCACTAAGCAACAATCGTTGGTTTTTTCAGAAGAAGTGGACAGCACGCTTTTTGAACTGGATGCTGCTCGAATTCGGCAAGTAATATTTAACTTACTGCGAAATAGTCACTTTTATACCAGCGCTGATGGTCAAACTCGTGTGACGTTAACAATGAATAAAAAAGGGCTAACCATTTCTACTGAGGATTCATTTCCCGGTGTTGCTAGTGAAGATTTAGAAAAAATCTTTGAACGTTTATATCGCTGCGAGGGGTCTCGCAGCCGAGATCATGGTGGGTCTGGTTTGGGCTTGGCGATCTGTCAGCAGATCGTCCAAGCACATGGCGGTTCAATTAGTGCTGCGCATAGTGCTTTAGGCGGCGTCGCAATCACACTTCATATACCTCACCAGCCGTAAGATTAAAAGCGGTAGCTGATACCTAAGCCTAAACTTGAGACATCGAGGTCTCCCATATCTAGGTATTGATAGCTCACATTCATTGCCATGCCATTTTGCCAATCATATTGCCAGCCTAGCTCAGCAACAAAGCCAACACCATCCTCTTCTACCAGTGTTGCTTTGCCACGATTGATTTCATAATCGTAGAAATTCGCACCTAATTTACCATATAAAGAGTTTTGTTCTGTCAGCTGATATTGGCCTTTTGCGGCAACAATAAGGTTGCCATAATCAATGTCATTGGCACCGAGTCCAAATAAAGTTTTATTCAGTTGGGTACAGGTAAACTTTCTATTTTGAGTATCAGTACACTCCCAATCATCGGAGTCACTGCCACCATTTAAGCCGACTTCTAATGCCCATGTTGGGTCAAATTGATAGTTGTAGTAAACATATAGCTGACCAACGCCGTCACCGTCTTGGCTTGAGCTTTTATAAGATGCTGAACCACCTGAGAGCTGTGCACCAATTCTGTGTTGTTCATCCGTGATGTTTGCCATTGACGAAAATGACGCGGTTACAGCAAGGACTAGTGAGAGTAGAGATAAAGTTTTCATTACGCATATTCCATTTGGTTAACTTGTGACTCAGTTTAGAGGCAAGCCTTGTGAGAGTCTGTGCCGCCGTTGTCAAAAAGTGTAAGGCTTGGTGAGAATGTGCGTGAGATAACATTTAGTATTTAAATTGGTGCTGAAATTGTTGGCATACTTGTTTAAGTTGAACCTCAGAGATCACGGCATTCGTGCCAGTATGTTTGACTAATGCAATCTCTATATTTGGCAATAAAGGGAGTCTTGGATCATGTACCACAGCTAGATCGTTACGACTGAGGTTTGCCATAGCACTGATTGCGAGGTCGTGTTTGACTAACCCACGCAATGTGCTGGCACTGCCCGAACACGCGATGATATGAAAAGCTCTATTTTGTTTCATTAAGCCCTCTGTGGCAGCTTGGTGAAATCGGCATTCTTTTTGGAATACAGCAAGGGGCAAGCTGGGCTGTTCTAATAAATGAGTGTGCTCTGCACCGATCCAAACCCCTTTGTCCTGACAAAGCAAAAAGCCTTGTTCAGAATCCGCACTACGAGTAATGATGGCAATATCGATAAGCCCCTTATCTAATTGTGACTGCAGATTTGGGCTTGATGCACAGGTGACGTGTAATTCTAAATGTGCGATTTGCTGATGTAACAATTGAATCAAAACAGGTAAGACCGATTCAGCATAATCATCAGGGCAGCCGAGGTGCAGTAGCTTTTTTGGTGTCGCGGAACGCAAATTAGTCAGGGCACTTTGTTGTAACTGGATTATTTTTTTTGCGTATCCAGCGAGCGCGACGCCTTCAGCTGTTAAATGTAAATTACGTCCTTCTTTGATAAATAACGTTTGCCCTACATCTTGCTGGAGCCTTTTCATTTGCATGCTGATTGCCGATTGGGTTTTATGCATTTGTATGGCTGTTCTACTAAAGCTACCTGTTTCTACAAAGGCGAGAAAACTTTTTAATGCGTCTATATCCATCTATCAATAATTTTGATGTGTTGTATTTAAATTATCCGTTAGTTTTAGTGTGAATTACAACTTAGGATGAATGTAATTGCACACATAAATTGAGATTAAGGAGGTATGATGCAGTTATATATAGGTAATAAAAACTATTCTACATGGTCGTTGAGAGCTTGGTTATTACTGGAAAAATTTGGCTTAGATTATGAGGAAATAAAACTGAACTTAGCCACTGAGTCATTTTATCAGGTGTTAGAAGGCGTGAGTCCTACACACAAAGTCCCTGTGTTAGTTGATGACGATGTGGCTGTCTGGGAGTCCCTTGCTATTTTAGAATATATCAATGAATCTTATTTATCTGGCGCAGCACTACCTAAAAGTGCGCCTGACAGGGCGCGGGCACGTGCTTTATGTGCTGAGATGCACAGCAGCTTTAGGGCATTGAAAAATGCCATGCCGATGAATATTAGAGCCAAGCGACATGTCAAAACTAACCCGCAAGTACTTAAAGACATTCAGCGAATAGAGATAATTTTTACCGAGCAAATGCAACGCTATCGACAAAAGGATGACTGGCTATTTGGTGATTGGTCGATGGTGGATGCGATGTTTGCACCTGTATGTTTGCGATTCGATACTTATGGTATTGAATTAAACGCCTGTGCACAAAAGTATGTGGAACAGGTACTTACTTGCCCTGTACTCTCTCGTTGGCGAGACCAAGCGCTGTTAGAGGAAGATGTTGTTCGATGTAATGAAATTGGAGTGGATAGGTAGCCGATTCTAAGACTCCATATTTTTAACCCAGTTTTACGCTAGACTAAGGAAAATTTTAGCGATGGGGAGTGATAAATGGAAATCGTTGCCATTGAAGAGTGTAATCGATCAATTTATTTAAATTTAGTGCAGGCTTATGAGGCCGAGTTTTCTAGGTTAACTGAAAAAAAGCCCTTAGCTGATGGGATGTTTGAATTAGATACTGATATAACGGATAGCAAAGTATCTGCTTTTATATGCTATGAATCAGGCATACCTGCGGGGTTTGCTGCAATTTATAGTGAGTTTTCTGAAAGTTATGAAGTTGCTGAGTTTTACATTGTGCCTGTATTTAGAAAAGCGAAGTTAGGCACTCAGTTTGCCCATGCATTGTGGCAGCGTTTACCGGGTAATTGGACAATTAAACAAATTACAGGAGCGGGCTATGCCACCGAGTTCTGGCGCAGTGCAATCACCATGTTACCGGGTTTGGATTTAACTGAAGACAAGTATGAAGATGAATACTGGGGAGAAGTTACCAGACAACGCTTTAAATGCTAGCTAGCGCAAGTTTTCTGGGAGTAAAAATACGGTGCCAGCATAGTTATGTGGCACCATAGTTTTTTAGTGTTTAAACAACACCGCGAGGAAGACGACAATCGTGGTCTTTCTCAGCAAGCTCGACAATCCAAGCTTCTTCTGCTTTGTAGCCTTCTTCATTTGCAGTAACAACTGTAAAGGCCGTAGCTTTTGTCTTTGCAGCTGGCGCAGGGGCAGCTTTTTTCGCAGCAGGTTTTTTAACTGGCTTTTCTTCACTTGCACCAGCTGTGCCTGAAGTTAGCTCTTCGGTTAGTGCAGCGACATCAGCTAGGCGCATATTTTTGCCACCATCAATGCTGTACCAGCCTGGTTTGATCGTGATTTCTGGCTTTTTGCCATTCACAGCTTCATAAGCAGCTTCAAACGCGCTTAGAACTTCAGTCTTATCAAGTTTACTCATCGTAGATTCCAGTCGTGTTGTACGTGGATACGCAGGTTAAGAATAAACGCCATTTATACCTATTTTTGAGCAATTTTTCAATTTTTTGCGTTTTTAAGCGCTGATTCAAGTTTCATTAGGTCTAACTTTATGCAATTTTTGCTTTTTTATTACATATTAAGCTACAGCGCTTCACTGTCTAGCATGCGCCTTAAAGTGATCCACTGTTGTCCTATCCACTCATAAGTATAGGTTGTTATTGCCTGTAATACATAACTCGATGCAATAAACTGGCGGTAAAAAGGTGTTGTTCCAAACCCATATATTTCGACAGGTGAGGAATGTGTGTCTATGCCTTGTGCTGAGAATAGATCTTGTGCTCTTGGCATGTGGCTGGCTGAAGTGACTAGGACAACAGTGCTGTCTACAAGCATGGGGGCCAATAGTTTTGCTTCATCGGCGGTGTCATAGGCATTGGGGTTTTGGCGAATACGGTGCGAATTGATACCTAATGTTTGCGCTGTTTTTGCCATTAATTCACTGCTGGTGGTGTTGTTAAATCCAGCACCTGAAACAACTAATTTCGCTTGCGGGTATTGGTGTGCAAGCTTCACCCCTTCGACTAATCGCGCTAATGCGGTACTAGATAGCTGTTGATTTGCAGCGAGCTTAGTATTTGGATGAAGTCCACCCCCCAGTACAACAATGGCATCCACTTTTTTATGTTGCTGTGACGAAAACAGAGAGATTGACTGTTCTTTTGGCGTTATTATGAGATCAGCAACATATGGTGTACTTATCAACCACAGTGTGACGACCGTGCTTAAACACAGTACAAAGCTCTTTTTATTCGTTTTAGATATGATTAACAGTAAGAAGAAGATAAAGATCAGCGAAGCAGGTAGCGGCATGAGCAGGCTACCGATGATTTTTTTAAGTTCAAACATAATTAGCTCTAACTATCCCAGTTAGAGCTAGTTTAACCTGTCTACCAGTTATCGGCTAATAGATTGCTTGCACGTATTTAAAAAGTGTCGATAAACAGGGTTATCTTTCATACTCTTTTTCATTGCAAGATACATAGGACGACTTAAGCCTAGCGCACCCAATGGGATTGATTTAATCAGTCCTTGACTTTCATAAGGGGTTACGAGCCAATCTGGTAATGCTGCCACACCCATACCAGCACTAACAAGTTGAAAAATTAATAGGCCTTGATCAACTGACTTAAGCGTGCCATCAAAACGCGCATTTTGTATGAAGTGCTTGAAAATATCCTGACGTTCTTTAGGGATCGGATAAGAAATAATTGTTTCATCTTTAAGATCTAGTGCGGTGACATACGCTTTTTTTGCTAGTTCATGATCCGGTGCTACAATGAGTTTGAGTTTAAAGTCAAAAACGTGAGCATATTCAAGTTGATCAGGTTCTCTAATATCCGACGTCAGAACAATATCTAATTCATCATTGAGCAGCTCAGGTATCGCGTCATAGCTAAACCCTTGCTCGTAATCGACTCGAATGTCGGGCCAAAAGTTATTGAACTCTTTAATTGTTGGTAATAACCAGTGAAAGCAAGCGTGGCATTCAACACTGAGCTTTAATTGAGAGATAGGTTGGTTCAAACTCTCTTTCAATCGACACTTTGTCGCTTCTACTTTAGGTAATACCTCACTGGCAAGTTCAAGTAGCAGCATGCCTTGTGGTGTAAACCTGACTGGTTGGGTTTTTCTTTCAAATAACTGGCAATCTAACTTATTTTCTAGGTCTTTAATTTGATGAGACAAAGCAGACTGAGTTAAAAATAACTCACGTGCAGTGTTCACCAGTGATCCAGTATCTTTCAGGGTAGCAATGGTTTTTAAGTGCTTAATGTCTATCATCATTAATAAATCTCATTCTAAACGTGAGTAAAACTCAGATTACATCCATATTACGCTGTACTATCCGGGTATTCAACGTCTAGACGTCTACAATTCCATCAGCGATTGTTCAAAATTTCACTAAATCACTATAACACTATTTTTGACAGCGTTGTCATTATTTATTTAACTTTTTTTAAAAAAAATACAAATTAATTTTGCTCATGTTGTATTTGAGAATCTATCAGTTGAGAAAATTCGACTTTAGCTCTGTGAGTTTAGATTTCCAGATGTCTAATCAGGGGAGTTCGTCATGTTCATTATTCATAATTTAGGTTTTGCCCACATTGGTAAAAGCATGAATTGAAATTTGCCTCGAAATATCTCAGTGAGCTTTATTGGCTCAGGATACAAAGTTCGACGACAAAACTGGACCGTGCAATCTGAGCAAGGCGTCGAGCTCTTCCTTCTGAGCGGTGGTGGGTTAACTCTGATCGTGGATTAAAGATGCGCGGTTTGGCGCAAACATATGCAGCCCTTTAAAAAAATGGTTCAAGCGGCAAAAGAGTGATGATCAGAATTAAGATAATCACTGTGATGAGAACAAGCAACTGAAGCTGCTTGTTCTATTTTTTATCTTTATTTATCAATATTTTGGGGCTGTTGAGCTTGTAGAAAAGCCATGGCTTTATCACTAGGCATGGGTTTTGATACTAAATAGCCTTGTCCTAATTGACAGCCTTTTCGCTTTAGTCTTGCCCATTGCTTTGGTGTTTCGATGCCCTCAGCAACGACTTGCAATTGCAGTGATTTGGCCAGTGATAAAATAGCATCAATAAGTGGGCTATCTTTTGTGCAAAGCTGCTCCACGAAGCTCTTATCAATTTTTAGTACATGGATAGGTAACTGGTGCAGATAACCCAATGCAGAATATCCAGTGCCAAAGTCATCCAAATAAAGCTGGACTCCCAATGGGGTGATCCCGTTAATTATCTTTGTTGCCAGACTGAGGTTTTCAATTAAACCAGATTCAGTGATCTCTAAGCATAAGCTGCCTTTTTTTAAATCATACTGCGCATACAGTTGTTCAATCAGTGAAGTAAACTCTAAGCTTGCGAAGTGTCGAGAGGAGACATTGACGGTAATTTTTACCTCCGGCATGCCTTGCTCTCTCCACGATGATAGCTGCTTGGCTGCAAGGGTCAAAATATGTCGATCTAGCTCTATAATTTGGCCTGTACTTTCAGCGATAGGGATAAACTTATCCGGTGCCACTAATCCATTTTTTGGGTGGTGCCATCGAACAAGAGATTCAAAGCTGACGACACGAGGCTGATTGAGTGTAAAAATAGGCTGGAAAAAAAGCTCAAATTCATTGTTGGAGATCCCGTGTTGTAAATCATTTTCTATATCAGCTTGATGTTTTAATTTACTGCGCATGGCATTATTAAAGTAGCGGATCTGGCTGCGACCGGCAGATTTTGCTTCATACATGGCCGCATCAGCTTGCTGTAGCAATGTGATAGCGTTGTCTGAATCATGTTCGGTGAACGCGACGCCAACACTGCTTGATGCCTGCAAAACATGAGTATCGATTACAAATGGATTGGCTATCGCTTGTGTCAGGCGCTGTAAAGCTTTAGTCACCTGATCCTCATCCTGGATATTTTCCATGAAGATGGCAAATTCATCTCCCCCTAATCTCGCAAAGGTATCTGTCTTACGAATGCATGTTTGCAAAGCGTTGACAATGGCAATCAAAAAGCGGTCGCCAACATCATGACCGAGTGAGTCATTGATACTTTTAAATCTATCTAAGTCTAGATAAATAAGGCAGTGAATATTGGATTGAGATTGTCGTCCAAGTGACAATATGGCATGTTTCATCCTCTCTATTAACAAGTAACGGTTGGCAAGCCCTGTTAGTTCATCATGTAACGCTCTGTGCTCCAGGGCTTGTTTCGCTAACCGGCGATCAATCGCCATGCTGATCTGCCTGCTTATATAAGTCAAAATAGTGTAATGCTGGCGGTTAAAAGTCTCTTGCTGTTTATAGCTCTGCAATACGATCACACCTTGATATTGATCGTTAACCACAAAGGGCACCCCAAGCCAAGCCTCAGGGGAGCGGCCGATCATTTCAAAATGGCCTTGTTGAATATGGTCTTGAAACTGCTGGTGGTCGCAAAGCAATGCTGATTGTGTTCTTATCACATAGTAAGAAGCCGTGTGTTTAAGCTGAGATTTCGACACTTTTTGTTGGGCTAGGCATTTATTCCCATCTTCAATTAAGTATTCAATCTCAAGCATATCTTGTTTTGTATCATAAATGCCAATAAAGCAATTACTTGCAGGAAGAACCGTGTTTATGATTTTGTATAATTCATCATAAAATGTATCTAGCTCTTGAGAGTGGTACGTAATATTGGCAATTTTTAAAATACATTTCTCAATGAGTTGTGCTTCATTAAGTTGAGACACAGTTTCAGTTAAATGATCAACAGTTCGCACTTGATGTATTTTGGCGCTTAATAAATGGGCTACGGTAGATAAAATTTGTAAATGGCTGGAAGTAAAATAGTCTTGCTCAGGATGTTCACAGTCTATTACACCTATTAGGTGCTCTTTGTAAACTAATGGGACACATAACTCAGATAAAGCAGGGCGTGAATCCGCAATATACATAGGCTCAATAGAGAGATCACCAGATATGAAAGGCTTTTTAGTTCGGGCGACGTGACCCGTAATGCCAGCTTCAATTGGCATAGTTTTCTGTGCCACTTCATAGCGTTCACTGTGCTGGGCAATGCCCATACTGGCTACGGCCTCTAAATAGGTATTGTCTGTATCTGTGAGATAAATCACACAGTCGACGAAGCCTAGTCGTTTAACCACCTGTGACGTAACGTATTCAAAGAGTTCTTCTAAATGCGTAATTTGTAATAAAGAGGATGAAAACTGATTGATAATGCTCAACTGTTCTGTTTTTGATTCTAGTTTTTGTTCTGACAGCATAGGCAATACTCGTTTGGACATAAGTCGTACGTTATCTACATAACAATGTAATCTCAAATTATGTTGTAAAAAAGTAGATGTGGCACTGTAAAAAAAAAAGCACAATTTGTCTATCATTTGGGGACTATTACGTTTGCATTAAAAATATATACATCTAAATGGTTTGTTGCTATTCAGGCGGTTGTTGCTGGGAAGTGTTAACAGAGAGCGAGGTTTATTTCTGCACTAACAAAATGCGTGAATTGCTTTACTAAAGACATGACAGCGCCTATGATCGGGCAAATTCAGCAGTGGAAATTAGCAATGACAAGTAATCAGACCCTTACCATTACTCGCCCAGACGATTGGCACGTACATTTAAGAGACGGTGAAGTACTTAAAGATACCGTCCGCGATATTAGCCGATATATGAGGCGCGCGATTATCATGCCTAATCTTGTACCTCCTGCGACTTGTACAGACGCTGCGCTCGCATACAGAGACCGTATCATGGCTGCAGGTCCTAAAGCAGGTTTTGAGCCTCTAATGGTTTTGTATTTGACTGACAAAACAACGCCTGATGAGATTCGAAAAGCAAAAGCAAGCGGCCACATTTTTGCTGCAAAACTTTACCCTGCGGGCGCAACAACTAACTCTGATTCAGGTGTAACGGATATTGAAAATGTTTTTCCTGCACTCGAAGCAATGCAAGAAGTGGGCATGTTGCTTTTGATCCATGGGGAAGTTACAGACTCAGCAATTGATATTTTTGATAGGGAAAAAGTATTTATTGAAACCAAATTGGCAAAAATTGTTGATGCGTTTCCGAGTTTAAAAATTGTACTTGAACATATTACGACTAAAGATGCTGTTGAGTTTGTGCAATCTGCACCAGACAATGTAGCGGCGACGATTACGGCACATCACCTTTTATATAATCGTAATCACATGCTTGCTGGTGGAATTAGACCACATTATTACTGTCTACCAATTTTGAAGAGAAATATTCATCAACAGGCATTAATTGATGCAGCAACAAGTGGTAGCAAAAAGTTTTTCTTAGGTACTGACTCTGCACCTCATGCTAAAGATAAAAAAGAAGCTGCGTGTGGGTGTGCTGGCGCATATACTGCGCATGCTGCGATTGAATTATATGCTGAAGCATTTGAAGAAGCAGGTGCTTTGGATAAGTTAGAAGGTTTTGCTAGTTTATTTGGGCCTGACTTTTATGGGTTAGAACGCAATAAAGATACCATTACTTTGGAGAAAAGCCCTTGGCAAGTGCCAGAGTCATACCCACTTGGAGATACCAATGTTGTGCCAATTAAGGCCGGTGGAACGATAGATTGGCAAGTCGTGGAATAACGAATAGTTAATTACTTAAAAGACTTTTAGAGGCTGCAATTGCAGCCTTTTTTTATTGTTAAAGTTAAGTCGCTCTTCATATTAGTGTTCGAAAGCGCTGAGAGAAGTGATTTATGTGCGTAAATAAAATACATAGGTAGATTTATTGCCTTCGAATATTTCCCAACGCGTTATTCATTTCGGTCGATAAAAGGTGGATATTAGGTTGCGAGCTATTGCTCGCATTTGAACATTTAGTGCTGTTTTTATAAGCCGGCTGTCAACAGAGATAGCACCTAAAATGACGCTACGTCCAATCACATCCGTTCATTTTTTATATCAAATGGCTGCGTATCTGATTCTTTGACCTGAAAAAGTATTAAAAAGTGGTCTGATAACTTATGAAGTTTAAGACTTATCTGGTTAAGAAAGTTGAAATTTTTATTAGGGCAATACCAGTTTTTACCTTGGTTAATTTAAATTAATTCTTTTTAAACATGTACTTATTTCTTTGTAGTGTTCATCTAAATGAAAAAAATTAATGCTGATATTGCACGAAGTTAAAATGTACCTTTTTTAAATAAAACATAATCTTATTAAATAACTGCTATTAATTTGAAATTATATAAATATAATATACTCTCAGTATTAGAGCTTTTTAATACTTCAATGAAAATTGTAATCAACACTTTATGAGAGAAATCTAATGCGTGAAATAAAATCTTTTATTAAAAATGCTAGCTTCAGTGATCTAACTAAAGCACATGAACTTCTTCAAGAAGCAATTGCTCAACAACAAGAGCAGGCGCAAGCGAAAGAGGAAGTACTAGCTTTACTAAAAGAAAAGGGATTAACGCTAGATGACTTAGTTGGTTCTGGTGCTATGGACAAGCGCAGCAAAGTCAGTCCGAAATATCGAATCGAAATCGATGGTAAAGTACATGAGTGGACCGGACGCGGTAAAACACCTAAAGCGTTCGCAAACGTAAATTTAGATGATTATAAGATATAATTATAAAATATTTTAAATCAATTTCTAAATTGAAAAGGACTATTCCTATAAGTTGGTGAGGCAGTAAATAAGCCTCACCTGCTTTCAATCTCGAAACGCTACATTTGTTATCAATCTCGTCTTTTCCTTACTCGGTTAAAGTTTTTTTTATCTTTATTTTAAATTTTATTTTTATTTTTTACTTATAAGTAATTACCTATAATAATTACAAATATATTTAATGTACCTATTATGGGTCATTATAAAAGTTAACCTTTTAGTGAGTATATATCGTTGTTTTGTTATGTCATGGCTGCCTTAATGAAATTGGTGATATACTTTTAGCTATGATGACAGGTGACTAGAGGTGCGTTATTTACACGCTTAGGCCCTACCAAAAAGAAGCAGTAGAAAATACCATTATTCACTTTAGGAAAAGCAATAAACCTGCAGTGATAGTGTTGCCTACTGGAGCTGGTAAAAGTCTTGTTATTGCAGAGCTTGCCAGAGTCGCGAAACGCAAAATTTTAGTACTAACTCATGTGAAAGAGCTGGTTGAGCAGAACGCGCAAAAATATGAGAGTTATGGATTAAAGGCAAGTATATTTTCAGCAGGCCTAAATAAAAAAGAGCTTGATCAACAGGTCACCTTTGCATCAGTTCAGTCTTTAGCTCGAAATTTAGAGCAGCTAAATACATTTTATTCACTGGTAATCATTGATGAATGCCATCGTGTCAGTGGTGAAGAAGACAGCCAGTATATGCAGGTAATTAAACGTTTAAAAGCGTTTAATGAAAACCTTAAATTATTGGGTTTAACAGCGACCCCTTACCGGCTCGGTTTAGGTTGGATCTACCACGAACATTATCATGGCTTCGTGCGTGGAGATAAAGAGAGTCCCTTCAATAAGTGTATATATGAATTACCATTGCGTTATATGATCAGCAATGAATATCTGACCCCTCCTAAAAAAGTGGATCCAGCCGTAGAAAACTATGACTTCTCTGCTTTGAAACCAGATAGTTTTGGACGTTTTAGTGAAAGCGATATGAACAGTTTACTGAGCTCTCATACTCGCGCGACCAAAAGTATTATTGACCATGTAATAAGTGAATCCAACTCCCGTAAAGGCGTGATGATATTTGCTGCAACGGTATTACATGCAAAGGAAATTGTACGTTATTTGCCCTTTAATGAAACTGAGTTGGTCATAGGTGACACAGATAATAAACAGCGTGATGACATTATTGGAAAGTTTAAGAATAAAGAAATTAAGTTTTTGGTAAATGTGTCAGTGCTGACAACTGGGTTTGATGCCCCTCATGTCGATTTTATTGCCATATTAAGACCCACAGAGTCCGTGAGTTTATATCAACAAATTGTTGGTAGAGGCTTGCGTTTGGACACGGGGAAACAAGACTGCTTAGTGATCGATTATGCGGGTAATGACTTTGATCTTTTTCATCCTGAAGTTGGCACGGTGAAACCAAACCCTGATAGTGAGCCAGTTCAAGTGCTGTGTCCTGGTTGCGGTTTTGCCAATACGTTTTGGGGCAAACTGGATGAGCAAGGCAAAGTGGTAGAACACTTCGGTAGAAGGTGCCAAGGGATCTTAGAAAATGAAGCCGAAGGTGAGTCACTGCAGTGCGATTATCGATTTAGATTTAAGGAATGTGACCACTGTGGTGCCGAGAATGATATTGCAGCTAGGCAGTGCAATAGCTGTGGTGAAATCATGGCTGATCCGGATGATAAGTTACGTGATGCGTTGAATTTAAAGAATGCCTTAGTTTTGCGTTGCAGTGGCATGACGGCTGAAGTTATTAAATCGAATGTGCTAAAAGTATCCTACTTTGACGAGGATGGTGCTGAGGCTAGCGAAGTTTATGACTTTTCGAACAAAGGCAGTAAATTTTATTTCCACAAAAATTTTGCAAAGCGGCTTAAATCCGGTGAGCAAGTTAATAATTGGAAAAGTGCACATGACGTGGATATTACTTTACTGACTGCACCTGATTTTGTAATTGCTAAACAGCATAAGAAATACGGCTGGCAAATAGTTGAAAAAATCTTCGATTACAAAGGCGGGTTTAGGGTTGCAGATAAAAGCTAAGAGGGCATAAAGAAGTCGCAGCACAGTGTTACTGCGACTTACTGTAGCGTTTATTCTTCTCCAGCCATTAAGCCCCAGCCATCGCCATATCCTTCGTGACTGTTTGCAATAGACTCTAGATATTGTTCCGTTTGGCTTAATAACTCGTGTGCTGGCACCATAGTGACTGTGGTTAATACTTCCCAAACACCAGTGTCAGGACATTTCCCCAATTGTGTTTTTGGTGCGAGCTCATCTTTGCCTATCGTCTCAATAAAGCGTTCCGCATTCTGCTTTTGCTCAAATAAGATGTAAAAATCAATATTTTGCATTTGCGACAGATCGACGCCTGCAGCGGCTATTTCAGATAACAGCTCACCATTGTCATCGTTAGGAAATTGCATATCATCACTCAATTAGTAAAATTACGTGTATTGTCCGTTATCCTAGGTGAAATAAAAAGCGTCAATGGCAAATTTTTGTCGAGAATCTAGGGTGGCTTGTGGTAGTTTTAATCAACATGTGGTGCTGAGTGTGACCACAAAATATTGATTGATGAGTTAAAAGGGTTTGTGTGCCACGTCTTATTGTTTTTTTTATCGCTTTATTTGCCTATATCCCACCTCCTGTTGCGGCTGCACAAGTGCTTATCAAGACCATTGAGGTGCATTCTGAGCGTGATTTTGCAGATGAGAATGTTGCACTTTATTTAGATAAATATCACGACACCGCGTTTTCACACCGACAAGAAAAGGCCATTCGAGCAGATATCCAATTGGCACTTCAAGCGGTCGGATATTATGAATATAACAGTGCTATTTCTTTTTCTGAGCAAGCCCAAACGTTAAGCGTTGATATTGTGCTCTCTACGGCATTTCGTTGGCAAAATATTGATGTTCAGATACTCGGTGTAGGCAGTAAAGACCCTGTCTTGTCGAAATTACTAAACGCCTTGCCCATTAAACGGGGTGAAGATATTCGTCATGACGCGTACAGTGCGACAAAAAGTAAAATTGAGAGCGCCTTATTGGAGCGGGGGTACTTTGATTTTACATGGCAGCAGAATGCTTTGGAGATCAATCGCACACAAAGATATGGTGCGGTAAAGTTAATCATTGATTCAGGTCCGAGATATCAATTTGGTGAATTACAGCTCTCAGGGTTTTCAAAGGCGGCGTATTTTATTTCGGAACTGTCACCATTTGAGCAAGGTGATCACTATGATGCAAAACAATTGAGTGAGTTGAGTATTTCGTTAAATGAGACTCCTTATTTTGCGAATGTGACTGTTTATCCCTTATTAAAAGAGCGTAACGCAGGGCAAGTTCCAATTAGAGTCGATGTGACAGACAAGCCAGCGAATAGTTTTGAAGTAGGTGGTGGGTATAGTACGGAGCTTGGGGCGAAGTTTCGCTTTAAGTGGAAAAGGCCTTGGGTTAATCAAATGGGCCATTCGTTTGAAACGGACCTGAATGTATCAGAGCGAAAGCAAGATGTGACCAGCGCTTATACAATCCCTGCAGGTGACCCAAATGATGATTTGTGGCGCGTGCTCGGTGGCTATCAATTACAAGATGACTTAACAGAAGGTGTAAAGGTGACTGCGTGGAATGTGCAGCTCCAACGTCAATGGGTGTTAGATAGCGGCTGGGTGAGAACTGCATTTTTGAAACGAGAGCATGAGAAAAGTGAGCAAACAGGCCTTATCTTGGATACTGAAATGCTCCTTCCAGGGGTGAGTTATGCGAGAAAAATGAGTAAGGGAGGCATGACACCTTACTGGGGCAATGAGCAGTTAATCACTATTGAGGCTGCGCATGAAGATGTGATCTCATCTACGTCATTGACTAAAATCCATTGGAAGCAGGCTTGGCTGAGAACATACAAAGCGCGTCATTTGTTTCTTCTTAGAGCCGAGTTAGGTGCTGTGGTTGCAAAAGACTTTGATAAAACACCACTGAATCTGCGCTTTTTCGCGGGGGGCGATCAGAGCATACGTGGCTTTGCGTTTCAATCTATCTCGCCCAAGGGTGAACAAGGTGAGCTTTTGGGAGCCAAGTATCTAGTGACTGCAAGCACAGAATATAATTATGAATTTTTGCCAAATTGGCGAGCTGCCATTTTTATTGATGGCGGAACGGCAACCATTGATTTTGAGGAGAAGTGGTCTGTGGGAGCTGGGTTTGGTTTTCGTTATATCACACCATTTGGTCCGATCCGTGTTGACCATGCATGGGGACTGAGCAAGCCAAGTCGTAGTACTCGACTCAGTGTTGTTATAGGGCCAGAAATATAATGCCGTACGCTAAAATCTTTGCTCTGTTGAAACGTCGATGGGTTGTCGTTTTACTCAGTTTGTTTGTCATGATTATTTTGTTAGCAAAAACCCATGTCGGTAACCGAGTCGTGGTGTCATTTGCTAGCAGTTGGGTGTCTGAATTAAATGTGTCGCTTAAATCAGGCCGCTTACTCTCTGGTGGCATTGTTGATTTCACCTATAAAACCTCAGATGTCTCAGTGTCAGCAAGAGATTTTCGTTTATCGCTTGATTGGTTTGATTGTGCCACCTTGTGCCTCAAAATAGCCGGTTCTGATATTAAGGTGATAGCGGCTGACTCAACCTCTACAAGCAAAGTGCAAAACTCAAAAGACCCAATATCTGAGCCTAAAGCCATTAAAGAGTACATCGCCTTACCCGTCTCAATCGGTATACAGTCGTTTAATTTGGAGCATGTAGAGCTAAAGCTTGCGGGTATGTCTATGAGGGTGAATGGTCTTGAATTAGAGGCGCATGCTCAGGATGAGAGGTTAAACTTCCCTTATTTGACTGTCGAACAAGTTAGCATAATTAATACAGAGGCGGCGAAAGCTGAACCATTTAGTGTGCCTGCACACATAGCGCCGCTCGTCATACCCTCGATATTTGTGCCATTGCACATTGAGGTTGATAAGGCACAGCTGTCAAGGCTTACCATCCAATCAACGGAACAAGTACCTGTAGAAGTACAGGATATCGACTTTTCACTGACACTTTCCCATCAGCAGGCTCGCATTGAGCAGTTTCGCTTTACTCATGACCAATTTTTTTCCTATGCGGATTTAAGCTTTGATTTAATATCGCACGTTATCGATGGTGCGATTGGAGTTAGTACTAAAGAGGTCGCCGCAGTGCTTGCACTCAAAGGCAGCGTGAATGATTTGGTGCTACATGGCGAAGTGTCTGGGCTGTTCAATGCTGAATTAAATATACAGACGTCCCTAACAACTACGAATTGGCCTTTTCAATTAAATGCAGAGGTATCAGATGTAGCATTGCCAAAAATTGGTGAGCTCTCCAAGCTAAAAGTATTCAGTCGTGGAGACTTGAATAATTACCGTGCTGAAATAGCGGGTTCGCTTAATGGATATAGATTAGAGCAATTATCTGATGATGTGCGGTTTGATATAGCAATCTTGGGCAGTTTGTCACAGCTAAAAATCGATAAAAGTCGTATTTCTGTTGCTGATGCGTTCTCTGAGTTATCAAGTCAAATATCATGGCAAAACGGCATAGTGGCCAGCGCAAAAGGTAAGTTATTTGAGCTGCCTCTGCCTGGGCTCGGTATTGAGGAAGCTGCCAAGTTGAGTGGTCATTACGAGTTGCAATTCACATCTGTTGAAGATAGTTGGCAGGTTTATGTAGACTCACTTGATTTACAGGGAATAGTTGCTGATCTGCCGCTTACGCTCTCATTTAGCGGACAGCTTAATGAGCAATACTTAGGGCAATTAGAACGGGCTAAAGTGCAATATGGGGAAAGTATACTCAGGGCTTCTGGGAGCATAGGGGAGCAATTAGATTTAGCTGTTTTCGCAGATATTAAACATAACGCAAACCGATTATTACCACTCGATGCCGTTTTGAAAAGTGATATTACACTAACAGGGAAGCTCGAGGCGCCGGTGGTGGCACTCAATACAGCAATCACAGAAGTTGTTTCTGATGAATTCTCGTTACAAGAGGGCACAGTCAAGGTGCAGCTAGATGCAACAAACAATTATCAGGGCAGAGCTGAGTTAGATGTCGCTGATTTTAGTTTCTCTCACTTCGAGCATGCTCAAGTGCAGTTTTTAGTTGCTGGAAATCGCGCAGCGCATGAAGGCGTCATTACCGTTAATAGCCCACAACTTTCTCTGTCGGCAAATCTATCAGGAGGAGTTGATGACCAGACTTGGCGAGGAACAGTTGACCAGAGTACATTTGAGGTGGATAACTTGTATGGCAGGTTAACCAAGCCCATTATTTTGGCAGCGAGTCCGTCACAGATTAATGTCGCACATCACTGCTGGCTGTTACACGAAGGAAAAGCATGTGCTAAAGCGGATGTATCACAAACGCAGAGTGTTGCTAATTTTGAACTAGAAAATATCCCGCTAGCCACATTGGGGCCAAAGGTGAGTAACCAGGTAGCGCTTGGAGGGGAACTCAATGGCTATGGCAAAGTTGCAGTGCGACAAGGTGAGGTTGATAAAGTTGATAGCAAACTATGGATAAATGAAGGGCAAGTTACGTTAAATCCTGAAGGCCAATCAACTCAAGATGAGCCTCTACATAGTCACACCCTAGCAATTGAGGAATTAGAGGTAGTCGTTCAAGGAAGCAAGCAAGCGCTAGAAGCACAGTGGCATATTGAATTTAATAAGTTAGGGCTATTTAAAGGTGTGCTGTCTTTTTCGGACATATATAACAGCAAACAGGTCTCTGGGCAGGTTCAAATTGATGGCATACAGCTTGATGAGCTAACGGCGTATGCTCGCGCTTATGCATGGCCAGATATGACGTTAAATGGAGATGTTAATGGCACGGTGAACTTTTCTGGTGATTTAAAACAGCCCAACTTATTAGGCAAAATACAGGCCCAGCACGTGCGCATTGAGTCTAGCTATTTACCGATACAATTGACCAATTTAGATCTTGTAGCCGATTTTGATGAGCATCAAGTGAACTTAGCAGGTAAAGTGCAAACACCACAGTCAGGAAATGCGCATCTGAATGGGCAGGTAGATTGGCAGGATGATGTGCTGATTGAGGGGAGAATAAAAGGCGAGCAATTATTTTTACGCCCTATGTCGGGCGTACAACTTGCGATTTCTCCAGATTTGACAATGAGGTACGATGATAAGTTGCTAGACTTACAAGGTGTGGTAGAGGTTCCGTTTGCCCGAGTACAGCTGGACACATTACCTGAAGACGCAATTTTAGTGACTGATGATCAAGTATTTATTGATGACATTGCCGTGCAAGATCAAACGCCATATATAGACTATCAAGCAGATATAGATATAAAGCTACTTGATGATGTACGAGTTATTGCGCTTGGTTTAGATGCCTACGTTACTGGTGCTTTAGATATTGAGCGTCAGGTAGGTAATGCGCTCTTGATGGGCGGAGAAGTATCCTTGTTAGAGGGCAAATACACTGCATTTGGGCAAGACCTAGTGATTGAAACCGGTCAGCTTGGTTTTAATGGTCCACCTGACATGCCGTATTTAAATATTCGTGCCATTCGCAACCCTGACACAACCGCTGATAATGTCATTGCTGGTGTTGCTGCGACAGGCAGCGTAGCATCTCCTCAGCTAACTATTTTTGCAGAGCCTGCAATGGATCAGGCTAGAGCGCTAGAGTACTTGTTAAATGGTGCGCCATTTAGTGAGGGAGATAGCGGTAATAATACGCTCTTAGCACAGCTGTTACTTGCAAAAGGGATTGATAAAAGTAAAGGACTGTTTACAAAAGCTGGAAAAAAGTTAGGATTAAGAGATATAAATTTAGCAGCAAAAGGAAGTGGTGACGATACACAGGTGGAGCTTTCGGGTTACATTACACCGAGTGTGCAAGTGAGTTATCGAGTAGGCGTATTTGCCTCTTTAAGTGAAATTGCAGTACGTTATCGAGTATTTTCAAAGCTTTACCTAGAGGCGACGAGTGGCCTTTACGATAGCATTGACCTGTTGTACAAGTTTAATTGGGGTGATTAATGCGCTATTTGAGCTATTTGCTCGTTGCATTGTTTTGTTGCGCAACTTATGCAACAGACACGAAGTATGTAAGGGTTACAGCAGGTGCGCACCCTTACGTTTTAGAATTAATTGAACTTGCTTTATCTTATCAAAAAGAGCCTTACAAACTTGAGTATGTGAAAAACATTCCGACTCAAAGCCGAGCTATTAGGCTATTGGGGAAGGAAAATGGCATTGATATTTTCTGGTCTGTAACCAGTTTCGAGCGCGAAAATATGGCTCGGGCAATCCGCTTTCCAATTGTGAGGGGGTTACTTGGCTATCGTATTTTACTTATCAATGCGTCGCATCAAGCACGCTTTTCAAAATTGAATCACATTTCTCAAGTTCAGTCATTTCACTATGGACTTAGGCATGATTGGCCAGATCATGATATTTTTGTCGATAACAAGTTGTCGGTAAATGCCTTTCATACCTTGTCAGGTGCACTTAACATGCTGAGATCAAATCGTTTTGATGCTATTCCCATCAGTGTTTTGGAGTTACCAGATGTTTTAAAGAGCTATCAAGCCTATGCTGAACAAGATCTGTTATTTTACTATCCGTCAGCAGTGTATTTGTTTGTGGATAAGGAAAACAGTCAGCTTCACAGCATACTGCAAAGTGGTTTGAATCAGGCTTTGTTGGATGGCAATTTTGAAAAATTGTTTAGTCATCACTTTGCGCAGTTGATCACTGACCTTTCTCTTGAAAAACGCACGATCATTGAATTGAAAAATCGTCGTCTACCGCCCAGTGCACCCCTTGATAATTCTCAGTTATGGTATAAAAAATAAAATGATAAAAGCGACTTCTCTCCTTTTTATTTCTGTGGGTATGCTCTCAGGGTGTATGCAGCAGGCGGACGAGCCGACTCCTGTGGTCCGTGCGCCGTCCGAAATTATTAATACAGCGCCAAGTACTGCATGGCAAACGGTTAACAATGACAATGTTATCCGTATCGAACTGGAAACCGGTTATGTATACGTGGAGCTCAATACGCAGTTAGCACCGCATCATTCAAAAAATATCAAAGCGCTAGCACGAGAAGGGTTTTATGATGGTCTCAGTGTATATCGCTTTGTTGAGGGGTTTGTTGCACAGGGAGGAGACTCAACTGATAGTAAAATACCGACTAATGGTCAGAAGCGTCTAAACGCTGAGTTGTCGCATAAAACAGATCGTAAGTTGGAGATTATGGCGTTGGATGGCTCCGATGGATATGCGATCCGCACCGGCTTTTTGAACGGCTTTGCTGTGGGTCAAAATCACGGCGGTACAAAAACATGGATGACACACTGTACGGGCACATTTGCCATGGCAAGAGGAAATGACATTAATAGCGGTGGTACTGAGTTTTATATTACGCTTTCACCACAGCGTTATCTAGATAGAAATATTACCGTGTTTGGTCGTGTCTTAGAGGGCATGGAGCATGTGCAGCAGCTTCAGCGTACACCTGAAGAAGGCAAGCCTTATAATCCAATTATCGGAGTTCACGTCCTCAGTGATATTGCACAGCAAGACTCCAGCCTTTTTGAATATTTGAATACCGATTCTTCGTCTTTTGAGGAGCTGGTGGCAGCGAGAACGAACAGACCTGAATCGTGGTTTAAGTTTACGCCAAATTACGTTGATGTGTGTGCAATTGCGGTGCCAACGAGAAGAAAAAGTTAACGATGTAAAAAGTGCCGCAAAGCGGCACTTTTATTATTGTCTATTAACGCGTACGTTAAATCCTGTGGTATTTTGCTCACTGGAACGATACGGGTTGATATCCAAGCCACCGCGGCGCGTATAACGCGCATACACTTCCAGTTTGCTTGGTTTTAATGCGCGTTGTATGTCGCAATAGATACGTTCAACGCATTGCTCATGAAATTCATTGTGATCGCGGAACGAGATAAGGTATTTAAGCAAAGATGCTCTACAGATCTGCTGGCCTTCATAGCGGATCACAATACTTGCCCAATCTGGTTGAGAAGTGATTAAGCAATTTGACTTAAGCAAGTGACTGTAGAGTGTTTCAGACACTTGAGCATTGTCTGTGTGCGTTAATATGCCTTCTTCAGGACTGTATGTGTCAATGTCCACATCTAACTCATCAATGCACTCGCCTGGCAGTGGAGTAAACGGGATGCAGTCATATTCATCTGGGCCAAATAGAGTTACTTTTACATCGCAGTTTGCAGCTTGCGAAAGGTCATCTGTAAGATGTTTGTGCACGTCATCAATGGACTCGAATCGCGTTTGATTAAAGCTATTTAAATATAGTTTAAAAGACTTAGATTCGATGATATGAGAGCTTTGACATGGAAAGACAAAAGTTGCTACAGCGACTTGTGGTTTACCTTTATTGTTGAGCCAAGAAAGCTCGTATCCAGTCCAAGTATCCTCGCCTTTAAATGGCAATGCTTGCTCATCGACCGCAATTTGGTCACGGTTAAGTTTACGTGCAATCGGGTGCAATAATGATGCATCGTATGCAGATGCATACTCTGTGGTTTTACCAAGCACTGAGGCTTTCAGTTCAGGTGCGTTGTTGTAATCTGTCATGTTTCACTAATAGTGGTTACAATGGCCGGAATTATAGCGAATTAAAACGAGAATGGCAGTATGGCTTCATTGACAACTTTGATGGAAACACTTCATCAGCGATATGCAGCGGCAATTGAGCAGCGAGATGGACATTTACCCAAGATCCCCCATGATCCTGATTACCCAAGTAAATGCGAGGTAGGTGGGGCAGATGATGCAGGTAACATTCAATGGCAAGCGGTGACAAGGGATCAGCAGCAGGGGCTTGAAGATCTTGCAAAGGCGCTTGAGGTAACCTTTCCACCAGCATTACATGCCTTTTATGGTGCGGTCTTTGCGGGCAATATTCAGGCACAATTTGATGGTAACGATATTGAGTTGCTTCAGGTTTGGAATGAAGATGATTTTGTGAATTTACAACAGAACATCACCGGTCATGTATTGATGAAGCGACGCTTAAAGCAAGATGATACTGTCTTTATCGGTTTGACAGACAGAGATGATCTGCTGATCTCGGTGAAGCTGAATAGTGGTGAGGTGTGTTTAGAGTATGTAGGTAAGCCAACACATCATGTATTGGCTAAAGATATTGAGTCGTTTTTAGCTAATTTGAACTTTGATCACTGAAAATCCCAAGATATATTTGAGACCAATTGACAGCTGTCACATTTAAAATCAAATAACCCAAACCAAGGTTCATCTAATGCCCAATCGCCATCACAATTTGGGCATTTTCTTTGCTTTTCTGCTGCAAGACTCTCCCCACCGACACGATATAGGTAGTAGTACACAGGTTTTTGCGTGAGGTAACGAATACGCTTTGATAAGTCGAGCCCTCTGCGGGATAAATCGCTAGATAAGCTGGTAATTTCCTCTAATGCTGCAAACTCGCAGCGGGTTGCACCATTGATCTGGATCTGATCGCAAGCCTGCCAATCTTCTTGCCATTTTATGAGCGCTTTGTAATCGCCATTGGCTATGGCCGGAATGTTGTAAAGGGGCACTGGTTGAAAATCATCACCACAATAAAGCGGGCTGCATGTATGTACATAGGTAGTATAAAGGATATAGCACGAAGGCGCTTGGCATTGATCTGCACCATTTGCATGAATATCCTGCCCAATCACTTTCACTTTTGGCGCCAATAAACCTGCTTGTTGTAGTTGTTCAACTGCGTGTTTTACAAAAGGACTGTGATGAAGTGGGTGAAGCGAGTCTTCAAGTGGACACATGACACGTGTGATAAAAAAGCCGTCTTTGAGTACTGTCGGAAATTCATCTCCAATGATTTGACCATTGAAGCGCAGCGCATTGACGAGGCGATTGATAGCTTGCTCTGCTTTTTCTAGCGTGGTGTCTTGATAGCAATCAAAAGTTAAATCGACAACGAACATGTTATTGCTTCTCTTCTAACAGTGCTAAAAGCTTATCTAACTTAGCTTCAATTCTGTCTAATTGACTTTGTGGTTCAGCAGGAGCTGGTTGGCTTTTTTGTGCAACATGTGTAATTGCTTCGGGGTTGTTTTTGTAACTGGCCAACGCGGCGATAATAACAGGCATAGGGAGTGGCTCAGTCAGTTTGGCTTTAACTGTTGCCACGCTTGGAGTTTTACCTTCAGCAAGCAATGTGCTGATGGCTTGTTGAGCTGCTGGGTGCATATTAAACGACCGAAAAATAAAGTCTAGTTTATCACTTTTATACAATGAGCCCAACGACCTGTCGATTTAACGCAGCAGGGCATCGAGTGTATCTATCACTTCACTCCAGTCTGCATCAGCGTTTAACGACTCTTCGATAAAATGTTTTTGCCCTTGATTCCAAAATGGCGCATCAACAATTAAGACATTACTTGGTAGTTTATTATTATCTATAAATTGCGAAATATGCTCGTCACTATTATCCAGACCAAGCTGCGCGAATAACGCATTTAACGAATGATAGCTATTATCCATGTAACCCCCATTGAACAAGAAAATCTCTACAACTATAGTAAAGATGCTGATGTTTTTTTCAGCAAATAAAAACAATGCCCAGACGAATTTTGTTTTTACTTAACAGCATGTGTGAATAAACAAGGGAAGATTATGTCTAATACAGAAGAGCAAACACAGACCCCTCCAATTGCAGTCAAATTTATTGAACCTGAAGACATTCATGTCGCTGCAAGTTTATTATTTCAAGCTTATCGAGATGATCCATTACTTGTGCACATTCTTAATGAACCAAACCAAAGTAAATACGATGCAAAATTGAGGGCATTGGTTAGGCAGGAGCTGACACGCTTTGGAAAATCAGGGCAGCCTATTCTGGGGATATATATTGATGAAAACTTGGTTGCAGTGGCATGTGCTTTTGCTTCTCACTGTGAAATTGATAAAAGCTTTGGTTGGCACTGGCGGTTTACGTTAATGATGGGGGCAGGTGTATTACAGACTCAACAAATCATAGAAAAGGAGCGCGCCATCAAAGCCCAGTTACGGGATTTAGGGGAGTACTACTTTTTATCGTTTATCGCTGTGGATCCACATTATCAGGGGTTGGGATATGGACATTATTTATTGAGTGCGCTGGACTCATTAGTCAGTGAAAATGACTTTATGTCAGGGATGGCGGTATTTGTCACACAAGGGAATCAAGTCAACTTTTTTGAAGCGCATGACTATCAATTGGTCAAAGAAATTACGTTTAAATCCGTGTCCGGTGATTTGCTCTTTAAACCACGAACTGACGATTTGGAAAAAGCACTGTGAGACTTTTCCTACATGGTTGTGCGCATTCATAGTTACTATCACTGGTTTATAGCCCTGATTTTTATTTAAGCGCATGTTTTAAATGCATTTTTGTTTTTGTTGCAAAGATTTTTAAGATATTTAATTGAGAATATCTCCTATTTATTGGCGCTGATTCGCTTAAACTTATTCGTGTTGAAGGATAAAAGGATACGGCAGCAAAAATTGCTACTAGGAAGGTATCGGATTTTTACACGGGAAGTTCGGAGCGCTTAAGGAACTAAGTGAAGAGGAGCCAAGAGGCTAGGACGTAGCACAGGAAGTGCAGACATAGGATATGTCATAAAGGATAGGAGCGCCGAGGAATTAGGCGAAGAGGAGCCAAGGTGGCATAGGATAGCGCACAGGACGTGCAGACATAGGAAATGTCATAAAGGATAGGAGCGCCGAGGATTAGGCGAAGAGGAGCCAAGGTGGCATAGGATAGCGCACAGGACGTGCAGACATAGGAAATGTCATGAAGGATAGGAGCGCCGAGGATTAGGCGAAGGGGAGCCAAGGTGGCATAGGATAGCGCACAGGGCGTGCAGACATAGGAAATGTCATGAAGGATAGGAGCGCCGAGGATTAGGCGAAGGGGAGCCAAGGTGGCATAGGATAGCGCACAGGACGTGCAGACATAGGAAATGTCATAAAGGATAGGAGCGCCGAGGATTAGGCGAAGAGGAGCCAAGGTGGCATAGGATAGCGCATAGGACGTGCAGACATAGGATATGTCAAAAACGGATAGGACAGCCTAAGGAAAAGGTATTTGAGGACATTTCAGTACTAATACATAGGATGTACGGGCATAGGAAGTGCCAAGGGACTAGTTTGGAGCGCTTAAGGATAATGCGTAAGTGGAACGAGTGTAGGATACACGTTGGATGAAGGCATGGATGAAGATCGGGTGTGATTGGATGTATACCCGTTCAGGGGATGATGAAAGTTGGCGGCTTGCTTGTATGTTGTAGGCAGAGGTAGCGGATACCTCAAGGGATATCGTCGGATTGGGGCGTGACAAACAGGGTTGCGCCTTAGTTTCTTTTCTGTTTTCTATTCTTAATTAAATCACCTTCTTAAGTTATTTTTTCTTTAATCACTTAATCTATGATTCTATGTGGTGGCACATCAATTTTGACCAATGTTTGATTTTCTAAATAAAGAGTCGCTTTGTATGCGTTATCCCTGTCTGAGCTAAACTCAAACAGGAATTCACTTTTGATACCTAACTGGCCATTTTTCAACACACCTAAGCGGCGTTTTTGACAGGCAACACTGAGCAGTTGCACATTGAGCTTTTCACTCTGCTGCGTCGCGTGCTCACGTGCTGCTTCAGCGATTTTCCTGCTGAACCAAAAAAAGCTACATGATGAAAAAATCAGTATAAATATCCAAAGTGTGATCATTTATGAAAAAAGCCTTCCAATTGCCCGTGATAGGGTTTCGCTGCGATTTTGCGCTCTCAGTAAACCTAATACATGAGGACGAAGCATTGGAATTGCAACCAAGTCAGCAAAAATACTTTCAAATAGCCCTTCTATTTGACTATTTTGAGCTGCTTTATCCATGAATGTGTAAAGCCTATCTGGATCGGTCAAGGTTTCCCAGCCTCGCCCGGCAATGGTCAATAAAATATCGGCTTCTAGGCTTTGCTCTGATGCCAATAGCTGATCAACAGATTGTGCGATCAGTCCTAATCCATGACTGCCAGACATGGCTCTAAAGCTATTAATTGCGCCAGCTAAGTCATCCGTTGTTAGCTGTGTGTTTAATTGCGTTTGTAAAAACTCAGTAAGTTCTGTTGAGATACTGACATGTTCAAGCATGGCAGCAAGCGGGCTTTGTACTTGCGCTGGTAAAGTAGGCCACAATGCCATTAGGTTCGCTTGGTTTTGACCATGCGCTAAACGCAAGGCGTAGTCAGCGAGGCCTTGCAACGCGAGGCTTTGCCAATCAGTTTGTCCATGGGAAGTAAAATATTGCTCTACTATTTCATAGTACTTTGATGCTGGGCGTTTTAGTTCGCATTTCATTAACGCGTTGAATGCTGCTAACTTGTTGGCGTTAGGCGTATATACATACGGGTTATTGTCTAGCTTCCCTTGTGCGGCTTCGCCGGTCAGCTGCGTGCCAAGCGCTTCAATGATCATGGATGCAAAATGATCTCTGCTGGCAATGTTTAATTTACTTTGCTCATCAAGCGGAAATTTTAAGAACCAGACATAGGGATCTAATGTCGCTTGATTATCCCAAAACTGAATCGCCATTAGTGCATGACCGCCTAAAGGGTATGGATAAGGCACTTGCGTGTTTTCGATTTGATCAAATTGTTTTTTGTCTATTTTCGTGATGCGACGACCAATGTCATACACACGCCACTGCGTGCCAGCTGATGTTAAAAGTTCACCTAAAGTAGAAATATGTGTCGTCATTGTTTGCTCACGAAAAATTACAGTGGGTGCAAGTATAACGGTATTTGCAGTGGGGGGTAAGAGTCGCAAGCTACATAGGTCTCTAATAACTGCTTTGAAAATGTGCTTAATTGACACAAGTGGTATACTGCCACTTTGATAATAAATTAGAGGCGTGACAGTGAGCCAAGTGGTTTTACAGCATCTCGCTGTATTAGAAGTACAATTAAAACAATCTCAACTTTGGCAAGCTGAGCCAGTTGACGAGCAAGCTTTGGCGTCTGTGCAGCCATTTTGCTGTGATACGTTACGATTTGAGCAATGGCTGCAATTTGTATTTATCCCTAAAATAACGGTGATGATTGAAAGCGGTGTACCATTACCGACCAGCATTGCTATTGCGCCTATGTGTGATGTGGCATTTGCACAACATCCTGATCAGCAAGTTTTATTCAAGTGTTTAAGTGAGATAGATGCGCTCATTTCAAATGGGGCACAGTAATTTATGCTAGAAATAATTTATCAAGATGAACACTATGTGGCCATTAACAAACCATCTGGGCTGTTGGTTCATCGCTCCTTTTTAGACAAGCGAGAAACGCAATTTGCGATGCAAATGCTCAGAGATCAATTGGGTCAGCATGTATTCCCTGTGCATCGCCTAGACAGGCCAACCAGTGGGGTCTTGTTGTTTGCTTTGAGCTCAGAAGCGGCCAGAGATATGAACCAGGTGTTCATTGAAGGAGACATTCAAAAGCGCTACCTTGCTTTGGTTCGTGGCCACAGCAAAGACGAAATTTTTGTAGATAAACCGCTTAAAGAGCAATTGGATAAAATAGCGGATAAGTTCGCTGATCAAGACAAAGCACCTCAGGAGGCGCAGACGTTGGTGAGATGTCTGCATAAAGCAAGTCTCGATATTCCGTTTGGTAAATACCCAAGCATTCGTTATTCCTTGGTTGAGTGCTTTCCAAAAACCGGCAGAAAGCATCAGATCCGTAGGCATTTAAATCACTTATCAACACCAATAATAGGAGATGTAAATCATGGAGATAATAAACATAATCATTTTTTCCGTGATCATTTTGGCCTGCAAAGGCTGATGTTATTTGCAACTGAGCTAAAGTTTCTCCATCCTTATACTAAACAACCCATATTAATTCGCGCCAAGTTAGGTGAGGAAATGTTGGACATTTGCCGTCAGTTAGGTTGGCCGTCGACTCAGAAGGACTATCAGTAATGGCATCAATCACCTTGTTTGTAGGTAGTGTTTACGGTAATGCAGAGAATTTGGCTGAGCAGATACAGACTCATTTGAATGGACAAGGGCATGAAGCGCATATTGCAGCGCCAGCAACCATAGAGCATGTTAAATCGGCAGAGCATGCGCTGTTTGTTTCATCGACAACAGGACAAGGTGATATTCCAGATAATTTATACCCATTGTTTATTCAAATGCAGGCGCAAATGCCTATGCTGACCGACAAAAGTGTAGGTGTTGTCGCACTGGGTGATAGCAGCTATGGTGATACGTATTGTGGTGCTGGGCGTCAAATTGATGCGCTGATTCAACAATTGAATGCCAATATTATCCAGCCGCGATTAGATGTGGATGCAGGGGAGTACTTCGAGCCTTGGGAAGCGGTAGAGCCCTGGTTAGTAAAGTGGGTAGCTGCGTTATAAATATCAATAAAAAGGCCTCAATTGAGGCCTTTTTATTTAGGTGCGTTTAACATCGACTTTAAGTTTTAGTTTTTGTCCCGGCTGTAAGTACTTTTGCCCCGCGATGTTATTCCATTTTATGATGTCTTTGATGGTGACATTAAATTTGGATGCGATCCGTGCCAATGAATCTCCTTTACGTACTTTGTATGTGATGGAGCGCTCGGTTGTTTTAAGTCCCGCGGTTGTTGTCTTTGGCTGCGACTTATAAATAGTCAGTTTTTGACCAAGCTTCAGCACGGCACTGGTCTTGAGTTTATTCCAAGCCGCCAATTGTTTAATGGTGACATCGTGCTCTCGGCTAATATCCCATAATGTATCACCACTTTTCACCGTATGTGTGTGTTTACTTTGTTGGGTTTTATTCGCAACTTTTCTTACTGACGCAGGTAGATGCTCGCTTTTAAGCTCGCCTTCACTCAGAGGAACCAGTAGCTTTTGGCCTACACGAATAATGTGGCTATCCAGCTTATTGAGCGTTTGAATTGCCGATGGGCTGGTATCAAACTTACTCGCGATCACTGACAAACTATCTCCTCGGTTAACCGTGTAGTATTGCCAACGCAGTCGCTCTTGCATCGGGGTGCTTGCCAACTTAGTCTTAAACTGCTCAATTTTATCAGTGGGTAATAATAGACTGTGCGGACCTTTTGGATCGGTTGCCCAGCGATTGAAGCCCGGGTTTAATCGATATAACTCGGTTAATGAGATCCCCGCCATGTCCGCAGCCAATGCTAAGTCTATTTGTGTCCCGACTTCGACGGTGTCAACCACTTGTGCATTGATAATTTTATTCCATGTTACTTTAAACTCATCTTGGCGCATGAGCAGATCAGATAAAGCTAATAGCTTAGGTACATAGGCAGTGGTTTCTCTGGGTAAATCCAAAGACCAAAAATCCGTTGGAAGGTGCTTCTTGCGATTTTTTCTGATCGCACGCATGACTCGGCCTTCACCTGAGTTATATGCCGCAATGGCATTTAACCAGTCTCCGTCGAGTGTTTTGTGTAAATAGGTTAAATAATCTAGTGCTGCGCGAGTTGATTGAACAATGTCACGTCTGCCGTCATACCACCAGTTTTGTTTGAGATCGAAGCGTTCACCCGTTTGCGGCATAAATTGCCAAATGCCTGATGCACTGCGATGAGAGTAGCCAAATGGGTCAAATGCGCTTTCAACAATCGGTAATAGAGCGATTTCAATAGGCATTTGGCGTTTTTCTACCTCTTCAACAATAAAGTACAAATACGGTTCTGCGCGTTTAGAAATTCGATCTAAGTAAGATTGATGACGTTGATAATAGTTTCTTTCTGCTACGACAGGGCGATTTTGCGGCACCGGAATTGATAGCTGATAACGGATCCTTTCCCATACATCATCAAATACAGGGGGCGGCTCGTCAGCCTCAATGGGCTCTTGGATTGCGTGAGCAAGCACATCACTTATTTGTGCTGGACTGGCATGGTCACGCGTTTCGATTTGTTCGGATTGCGTTGTTTGAGTTGATGTTAATTCACAGCCTGTGATTAAACTTAACATCGCAATTATCAGCAGTGGCTTTTTCATAAATCTCTTTTTGTCGGGCAAAAACCCGACGATTCTACCCTTATCTCGACGAATTGGAAAGGCACGGTCGCACAGTACTGTACAGCGTTTAGAATTTATCAATGGTATAGACTCAACAGGTGCCGAAACGTGAATTTTTTTAAGACCAACACCTAAACGTACTCTCGTTGTCTGTCTACTTGGGAGCGATGGTACTAAAAGTTATCTTTCCATTGCCTTAACAGGGCAAACTTTTGCCAAAGGCTATTTGGTGTACTTTGTAAAGAAGCTGGCAGATGTGCCAATATATCTGCTTGATCTGAGCGCAAAAAAGGATTAACGGCCCGCTCATTGCCCATATTTGTCGGTAATGTGGGTAAGTCTTGTGCTCGTTGTAGCTGGCACCATGTGATGTAGTCAGACAGCTTTTTATTCTTTGGCTCTACGGCGTGCGCAAATGCGAGGTTTGCTAGTGTGTATTCATGTGTACAGTATATTTGGCAAGTATCAGGCAACTGTTTGAGAGACTCTAACGAGTACCACATTTGTTCAGCTGTTCCTTCAAAAAGGCGACCGCAACCACCACTAAATAAGGTATCCCCGGTGAATGCCAAGTCATCGTTGATATAACAGATGTGATCCAAGGTGTGTCCTGGTGTTTGCACAACTTTAAATGGAATGCCTGCTATAGTTACTGTGTCATCTTGCGTTAGTGGGTGTGTTATGCCGTCATATTTCGAATCTTTTGGGCCATAGACAGGTATATTAGGGAACTGTAATAGTAACTCAGCGACGCCGTCAGTATGGTCCCAGTGGTGATGAGTGATCAGGATCCCTGATAACGTACGATTGCTTTTGTTTAAAAAAGTTAATACAGGCTGACATTGGCCGGGGTCGACAACCCAAGTTGCATTGTCATGTTCATTGCATATTGCCCAGATATAGTTGTCGGTAAATGCCTTTATCGGTTCAACTTGCGCCATAACTCTTTGCTCTATAAAGTGAAGGTGTCAACAAGTATAACGAGCGAGCGGGATGAAACCAGCATTAAGTTTTCAGCAAGGGCCTAAACCACAGTCTTGGCAAGACTTTCCTCATGGGGAATACCTCAAAGCAGGGATTGAGCGGCGCATGGCACGCTGGCTGCCACGCATGTTTGGTTATCATATGCTAAAGCTAGGCTGTTTAAGCGGTCAGCTGGACACGTCTGAAAGCCCAATTGATCATCAAGTCTGCATTTCTTCTAGTGGCCCTCATGCTGGGGTAATAGCTGAAATAGATGAACTGCCTTTTTACGAGCACAGTGTTGATGCGTGCATTTTATCGCAATGTCTGGAGTACCACTCAGATCCCCACCATATTTTGCGTGAAGCACATCGTACCTTAATTCCCGGTGGCTATATTGTCATTACAGGATTTAATCCATTTAGTTTGTGTGGACTAGCACATATGTTACCGTTTAGCGGTGAAAAATTACCTTGGTCTGGGCGTTTCTTTACGCCTTCTAGGGTGAAAGATTGGTTAAACTTGCTCGGGTTCGAGATCATTGCCGATGAACGTTTTATTCACGCCTCACTTGCCAGAGGCTCTCGGTTATCCCGATTTGCCCCATGGCGTCGCTTTTGTCGACATTATTTAAAACCGATGGGCAGTGTATACATGTTGGTAGCGCGCAAACGGGTTGCGCCTTTGACGCCGATTAAACCAAAGTGGCATGCTCGCCCGAAATGGACGCCAGCTGTCAAAGGGGCGAGGTTAAAGCACAGTCGCAGCCGGCATGAAGTGAGTGGAAACGATTAAGGGTTATATCCCGTGTCGTCGAGTAAATCATCTTGCGAAGCTGCATCTCTTGCTAGGTTATCAACAAGCTCATTGTACTTATTGCCTGCGTGACCTTTAACCCAGCGCCATTGGATATCATGGCGTTGACATGCTTCATCTAGCCGTTGCCACAAATCAACATTTTTTACAGGTTGTTTAGCTGCCGTCTGCCAGTTACGCTTTTTCCAGTTGGCCAGCCAAGATTCAATGCCTTGTTTAACATATTGGCTATCTGTATAGAGCACAACTTGGCAAGGACGCTTTAGCGTCTCAAGTGCGACAATGGCTGCCAACATTTCCATTCGGTTGTTTGTGGTCAGTTGATAGCCTTGGCTCAGTTGCTTCTCATGGCCTTGATAGCTTAAATACACGCCATAACCACCAGGGCCTGGATTGCCAAGACATGAACCATCGGTATAAATTTCTACTGTTTTTTGCACGAATTCGCCTGTTTTATGTAGAATGGGCAGATAGACGCTAACCATAGCAAAGTTAGGCAGCCAACGGTATGCATAAAAGACAAGTAGTACTCGATACAGAAACCACCGGCATAGATCCAAAAGCCGGTCACAGGATCATTGAAATAGGGTGTGTGGAGCTCGTTAATAGACGCCTCACTGGAAACAATTTCCATGTGTATATAAATCCACAGCGGGATATTGAAGAAGAAGCCATTGATGTACACGGTATTACCAATGAGTTCTTGCGTGGTAAACCGTATTTTCACCAAGTCGCTCAAGAGTTTTTAGACTATATTGAAGGAGCCGAGCTGGTTATTCACAACGCGCCGTTCGATGTCGGCTTCATGGATCACGAATTCGCCAAGCTTAATCAGGGATTTCCTACTACCAATGATGTTTGTGAAGTACTGGATACATTAGTCATGGCCCGTGACTTGCATCCAGGACAGAAGAACAGTCTTGATGCTTTGTGTCGACGTTATGACATAGACAATTCTAAACGTACGCTGCACGGCGCACTACTGGATTCTGAGATCTTATCTGACGTTTACTTGGCAATGACCGGCGGTCAAAAAAAGCTGAATCTAGCTCAGCAATTAGAAGGTCAGCAACAAGGCGACTCAGGAGGAATAAGGCGTTTAGCCGCAGATAGGCCAAAGCTGCGAGTGATCCATGCCAGTGAAGATGAAGAAATAGCACATAATGAAAGAATGGAACTAGTCAACAAGGCATGTGGCCAAAGCCTATGGCAACAATAACGAGGTAAGAATCAATGCGCATCTGCTTAGCTGTGTTGTTTATGTTTGCAAGCTTGTTGGCTTATAGTGAAACGCCAGACATCACAATGTTAGAACGTGATGGGGTTTCTAATGAAATTCCGCTGCTAGACAATCGATTCCGCATTGATCACAACGTTGATAAAATCACTTTACTTTTTTTCCGAGCGCCCGGTGCACCCGCTGTGGTGCTAGTGAGGCCTGATGGCAGTAAGATTTACTCTATCCATTCTGTGAAAGATGAAAGTTTAGAATGGTTTGACGAGATCAGTTACGACCTCATTATTATCGATAAACCCATGCCGGGTCCTTGGCAAGTTTTGGGACAGATCTTAAGAGATAGTCGCATCATGGTGCTGGGTGAAATTGAACTCGCCGTGGACCCATTACCGCCTTTATTGTTTCGCGGTGAAATGCTTAAGGTAAATGGTCGAGTAACCAATGATGGTAAGCCTATTGATGTGGGCTATTTCAGAGATGTGGTTACTTTGTATGTGGAGTTTGTCAGTACCAATAATGAGCAATATGCGAATTTTGGTGCGGGCACACAAAGCGTGACCGAGTTTAAAGACGATGGTCGAGATTTTGACGAACGGCCATTAGATGGGATCTTTACCGGAGAATTTAAGCTTGTTTTTCCGGCTGGTGAGTGGCAGCCCGAGTTTTATATTGAAACACCGATTTTAAAACGGCGAGTTGTCAAAGATCCGATAGTAATAGCTGAGCCGCCATTTAGCTTTGAGTTGCAATTGGCAGACGATGAAGAATTTGAACATGAGTTAGTCATTAAGCTTAATCGTGAAATCGTCAAACCAGAAACCGTGATTTTACAAGGCAAGATTTTATACCCTAATGGCGAAGAGCAGCTATTTACACTCAATGAAGCGGAGCGCTTTTATCGCCAATTGCAAATTAAGAATTATGATTGGGGACGCTACAGTGTTCAGTTATCCGCATTTGGTGAAAACATTAATGGCCGTGAGTTTATGGCCACGATTCCTGATTATAACTTTGAAATAGAGCGTCCTATAGAAAAAGTTCCTGAACTGGTCAAGCCTATCTCACCTGAAGAGCTATTACAGGAGTCTGAGCCTGTTGAACCAGAAACAAGCCCTGTTTTATTAATTTCCATTGTTGTTGTGGGTAATCTGGTGATTTTATTTTTAGGTTGGTTGGTTTATCGGGTATTTGTCCAAAACAAGCCTATTAAATTTGCTATTCCTCTGCCCACCTCATTGCCATTTTTGAAGAAAAAATCGCAAACAGATGATGACGAGCTGGTGGTAGGCGATGAGAATGTAACTGATGAAAGCGATACTGATGCAGGAGATGTATTAAATTTATCCATGTCGGATGATAAGCGGTAAACTTTTAAATCAAATGTAGCCTTGTTGAAATCAGGCACTTTAGTCAAACGCCTGTTTTTTTGATTGAGTTCTATACAAGCTGCTGTAATTTTCGTCGTGTAACTGCATTAATCGCTAAAAATGCAGTTTTTTTCAAAAAAATAGTTGACTCTGAAAGGGGTCATTCGTATTATTCACGCCGCTGTCAGGGAGCACACCTTGTCAGTGAGATACAAAGTTATCGCGGAGTGGTAGTTCAGTTGGTTAGAATACCGGCCTGTCACGCCGGGGGTCGCGGGTTCGAGTCCCGTCCACTCCGCCACTTAATTTTGTATCGCGATGTAAGCTGGAGTGGTAGTTCAGTTGGTTAGAATACCGGCCTGTCACGCCGGGGGTCGCGGGTTCGAGTCCCGTCCACTCCGCCAACCGCTTACATATGTGCATTGCTTCTTTGGAGTGGTAGTTCAGTTGGTTAGAATACCGGCCTGTCACGCCGGGGGTCGCGGGTTCGAGTCCCGTCCACTCCGCCATTTAAATAAAGAAGTAAGCTAAATCACTTGGAGTGGTAGTTCAGTTGGTTAGAATACCGGCCTGTCACGCCGGGGGTCGCGGGTTCGAGTCCCGTCCACTCCGCCATTTGGCTTTTTAGTGTTTTAGCAAAAAAATATGACAATACGCTTACTGCGGAGTGGTAGTTCAGTTGGTTAGAATACCGGCCTGTCACGCCGGGGGTCGCGGGTTCGAGTCCCGTCCACTCCGCCATTTAGCGTAAAAAGATATCTCTGCGGAGTGGTAGTTCAGTTGGTTAGAATACCGGCCTGTCACGCCGGGGGTCGCGGGTTCGAGTCCCGTCCACTCCGCCATTTGATATCTTAAAGAACATATTCATGCCACTGCGGAGTGGTAGTTCAGTTGGTTAGAATACCGGCCTGTCACGCCGGGGGTCGCGGGTTCGAGTCCCGTCCACTCCGCCATTCATGTTTATCCTGCATGAATTATCTCCTCTATTATTTAAATCTCGTTTTAATCTGTTTTCCTTTATCTTTTCAATTTACAAGTCTCCCTATTCAAGCACTTATTAAAGCTAAAAACTAATGTCTGATTTTCATATCCTGTTGGAATTGTATACAGGGCATTGTATGAGATTCTAATGGGAGGTGGCTGAAAAGGGCATCCTTGCCTCTACTGATTAGTTATTTCCGTGGATAGCGTTCATCAGGGCTCTGAGCACTTGCTGATCGCGTTCTTGCTTGAGTAACGGCTTAAGCTTGTCTTTTATCTCTTGATTATGGGTCATTTGCTTTGCGGCTGCATTGATGGCGGCAACTCGCACTGCATTATTTTGCTGCTTTTGCGCAAAACCAATAACATTGTCTATTTGACGTTCAGAGAGTTGATTATTCCCCATGGCTGATAGCAATGCTTGCTGTGTGTCAGTATTCGATTCACTTTTGAGCGACTTTTCTAGATAGCCTAAACTTATTTCATTTGGCATGTTCCCCAAAGCCTGTGCGGCCTTTGCACGAAGCTTCGCATCATTATTTTGTAAGAACTTAGAAATACTCTCTTGGTGTGTCTCATCAGCACTGTTACCTAGTGCTGTCAGTAAAGTTGCCTGTTTTTTGGCATCGAGTGTGGTTACCAGTCTATCTGCCAGTGATTCCGTCAATGATTGAGCAAACTCACTACCTGCTTGATTACTTGCTATGACACCCAATACCATAAGCGCTGTACGTGCTAGTTTTTCATCGCTTGAGGTTAACACTTCACTGTCTATATGGCTGTAGATAGAGTCAATGAGCTCTGGAGATAAAGGGTGCTCGCTGTATTTTAATGCCATTAAACTGCGAAAGCGTTGATTGGCATCGAGCTCTGTATCTAAGTAGAGGTCAGTTAATAATTGATGGGCATAGGTAAAATCACTTTTACCAATCATAAGGAGTAAACGACTGAGCTGTTTATCTTCGAAGGAGCCCTGCTTGATCAAGCTGTGCAATGCATTTAGATGCATTTGGTTATCATAAAGAAGTTGTAGCAGTGCCTCTGTTGATAGAGCGCGTAAATCTTTGCTTAGCAGTAAGCCAGTAAAGCTTTTTGCACTGGCAAGCGGCACAGGCTTAGGCTTTGGGTATACGCTATTTAAAGGCAATTGTGGCCACTTTAATGGCGAGAGCGGCAATGACATTAACGCAATATTCGCTGCAATCGGTTGCTGTTTTTGAGTATATCGAATAGTTTGAGAGACATTGATATTGATATCGCCTTTGGCGCTTTCAACAAGGGTATTGTTGTATCCCTGTAATTCGCTTATCCAGCAATCCGTTAGGTTGAAAGTGAATAAATCTTGCTTTATGTGTGGTTTCTTAAAGGAAAATAGCTGAGTCCCTTGTGTCGTCAACGTGTAGTCTAACTTCTGCTTTTGAGTTGATTGATCTGCTCGTGCCTGATACTGAATTCGATAGCGACCAAGATTGTCATTTTCTTCCAAAATGACCGGTGCACTTAAATCGAGCTGTTTTACATGCTCGATATGAAACTGCTGATAAATGGCCATTAATTTTTGTTTATCTTCTGGCTTAAGCTTGGCTGCAAAGTGATAGTCTAAAATATCACCCGATGATGCGATTTTTACTGCAAATGGCACACTGTAATACAAGGCTTGAATTGGCGTATTGTCGAGCTGTAATTCAGCAGATGATAGCTGCAAACCTAGCCAGTAATGCGTGTCTGTTTTTAGTAAAGGTCGATACACCAAGTCGCCAGAGACGGTGAGTTTATTTTGACTTGGGGTGTTGAGCGTGGTCATTTTTGTACTTGCATGCGTTGTAAATTCGCCCCAGCGCGCACACTCTTGGCTGGCATTAACACTGCCAAAAGGCAGTGTTAATGTGCAAAGTAATAATGGGGTAACCCGTTTCATACTTTACTCGTTTAGAACTTAAAGCTATCGCTGTAATCCAGCATTTGCCATGTTTTATTATACAAAGCGCCTGTGTCATACAGGGTTTTTGTTGCTGTTTTAGTTGGGAATGAACAACAGAACTCATAACCTGGGTATTTCACCCAAAGGTATAACTCGCCTTCAATGGCCTTCATATGATTGCTTACATCAATACCATAGGTGATTTCAGAGTCGCTTATTGCTTTACTGATATCAGTATAAGCTGTTGCTGATAAGGTTTCAGAAATGATCAAAAAGTCGATGCCGATACCGCCACTGGCAACCAATAAATCAATGCCTGCTGTTGCATATGCATCGAGGCTTGCTGTTAAGATGTCACCACCGATACTAAAACGTTGATCTTCATATTTTAATTCTGCGCCTACGCCAACTTCACCTTTAATGCCCGCAGATACACTTACTGGCACAATAGCAATTGTGAAAGTCGTAGAGAATAACTTCTGCTCTTCACTCCAATCATGCGTGTAGCTTTCATCTAGTGCCGTAACAGAGTCTGATTCAGAAATGAGTGACTTGCCTAGCAGGGATACGCCCATAGAATAACTTACAGTACCATTCGCACCATCGGCAACACCACTGGCGCCTGCGGAGAATAAGTCGACGCTGTCATCAAACATATATAGATCAAAGCCGCCGCCACTTGATGCCCATGCATATCCGCCTTCTGTCGCTTTTAAAATGATCAGAGATAGGAAGCTTGGTACAACCGCGACTTTTGACTTATCACCATAGGTATTACTAAATAAGTCGAGTAAAATAAATTGCTCTGATGTTTGCTGACTAAGCGTAAAAGCCAAGTCATCGTTTGGCAAACTGCGCGCTGAACGGTTTGCTGAGTCAGTATGGGTCGGCAAATTATGCTTTGCCAATACGTCATCGTTTGGGGTGGTATCTTGATACAAGCTGTAAGGCACGTTTAAAGTGAAACTGTTATTGCTGGTATCTGCTTCGTCAAATTCTGACGTGTCATGTAAGGTGAAGCGAATATCAAAAGCGTTCTCGCTTGAGTTGACATCATAGGCTTGTCTAATTTTATGTAGCAGCGCGCCATTGACGGCAATGTCATATGGGAAATAGTGGCTTTGCTCAAACTGTGCAAAGGTGATGCGCATTTTCTCTGCATAGTGATCTTGGCCTTCTTGCCAGAAATGAGCCGTATACGCCTGATCTTCAATAATGATTTCTGCCGTGACATCCGCAGAGTTGACTGTGTTACCAAACTTACTTGCATCAATGTGACCAATGATATCCGAGCGCATTTGAGTAGGGTTACCTTCTGACTCCGCATCGCGAGTGCCAAACTCAGGGAACATGGCAAAGCCATCCCCGACGGTTGCTCTATCAAGCACAAAATCATGGTAATGGGATGAATCTATGGTGATTTGCGCATAGGTCACAAAATCATTGCTGTCATGTCCTCGCGAACGGTTGTCATCTAAGTTTGCCTCATCGGTAATGAGCTGGGCGCTGTCAACATAGGCAGCAATGACGTATTCACCACTGGGTATTTGCTCATTTGGAAACATCAGTGTTGCGGTGAAGCTTTGTGAGCCCGACTCTAGCTGTGTAATGTGGTGAACACCTAAGTTAAAGCCTTCTGGCTTGTCTTCGGTTTCAAGCTGCGCGACTTTATCTCTGGCAATTGCCATGAAAGTGACCCCAATGTTTTGGGTATCTAGCAATTCAGAGTTAATTGAATAATCGAGTGTAATTGGTTGGCCTGGTTGATAAATTGTTTGCTGCGGAGTTTTAATTTCAGTTAAAGCAACATTTGGTACTGGATCGGTTTGCGTGCTTATTTCAGGCGTGATGAGATTAGGTTTATTATCACTTTCACTGAAGCATGCAGTGAGCAAAAAAGGCATAGCTAATGCCAAATACTTAGAGCGCATCATGTTTATTTCACTATTTTTAATTACATCATGATGTTTTTATCATGAAAAAGTGGAATGATTGTGGAGAGGTATCGGGGAAATATGTCAATTATTGAAAATATATTCGTACATCTTTGAAAGCCAGTTTTTAATCTACTGGCTTTCGTTTTTGAACCGTTAACTGTCTTTAGGTTGTGGCGCGATACGTCTTATATCAGCTTCAACAGATTCCATTTTCGCCACCCTAAGCGCACCATCTGGCGTAATATCATAGTGCCAAATGAGCGGTTCTTGCCGTATTTTTGTCACCATGTGAGGAGATGAAAGAGGCATCTTCCAAATAATGTCTGTCTTTGACCAAGTGGACTGCCAGTAAAGCTCGCCGTTGACGAGGCGCGGATTTTTAATCATGTGAATCGCGTTTTTGGGAAGCGTGGTTAACGGCTGTTTTTGCGCGTCAAAATTTGCCAAAGATGAGGTTAAATATAGTGTATCGTCTTGTAGCACAATCCAGCTTTGTTGCTCGGTATCGAAAATTAAAAAATCGGATGTAAACTTGGTTTTAGTGAGCAAGCTGCCATCTAAATTAAAGGTATGGACAAATTGCGTATCACTGGACCAAATACTTTGCTGATCCAGCCAGCCAAATTGCCTTGGCATACTGCTGTGCTGACTATCAAAACTGATAATGACATCTTCTCTATCATACAGCACGAGCTCTTTATCTCGATTTGAGAGAATTTTACTGAGCTGTGGATCCCAGGCTAAAAAGCTAACCAGTTCATGGCCTTTATTAAACGACAGCTGCTTTAACTGGTTGTTAGAGTGCAGGTAGATCTCACATTGCCCAGTTCTACGTGACATAAAGACGGTTTCCCCTAAGTCATTGGTGACTGGCAGGAAGTCGTTACTTGAGCTAGAAAATATCGGTAGATCATCTTGGTCTCGAATGTTCACCTGCCAGGTTTCTGCTGCTGTATAAATATCGCCATTTTGGTCAATAGAGAGGTTACTAAACATCCCTTGAGAGGTTGCAAATACAGGGTAAGTTTGACCGTTTCTATGTTTACCGATTAAGTTGTAGTGGGCGCTATCATCATTACTCACTATCGTTTTTTTTTCTGGATCAAAATTAAAAAGCCAGATAGGGAAGCTCCAAGTCAAATGAACCTTGCCATCTAAACTGACTAAACGCGAGTTGTGCTCGGCATCGACAATGAGGTAATAAATTTGCTCTCCCCAAGCTCGAATCGCACCAACATACTTCTCATTTGCCTTTTTTGGTAATGGAATTTTAACTAATTGCTCTTGTTCTACTCGATATAAGTAAGCGCTATGTTCTGATTTTTCAATGATGGTTAACACCAACTCATTGTCAGATTGCCAAACTGGCGGGCGTATTACGTGGCATGGCATAGGCTCACTGCTGTGAATCATGTCACCATGCTCATCACTGATGTGCAGTATGCATTTGTCACCTTGATACTGCCAATAGGCAAGCTGCTTTCTCTCAGGATGCCAAGTAGGATGCGCAATGCGTGTGTCAAATGTGCGTGTTTGTTGGTACTGCCCCTTTTTATCTGTGATTTTTAGGGTGTTGAATTGTTCAATGTAGGCCAATAAGTCATATTGAACGTGCGCTGCAACATTAAACTCGACACCGAGTGCATAGGTAATGTCTTCACGTTCATATATTGGGGTTACAAGCTCATCCGGTGTTGATGAAAAAAATGCGATGGCACTAAAGCAAGCACCAGCAGAGAGAGTGAGTGCCCAGCAGCGCTTTTTAGTCAGTAGTGATTGAATTTGACCAGACAAGGATGACTTTGTATTGGCGAGTTGGTTTTGGGTCGTTATGTTGCCATCGTGCTTCACTGGCTCACTTTCTGACTGGCTGATGACAGACACTTCAGGTAAAAATAAATACCCTTTTTTTGGCACGGTTTTAATGTATAGCGGATTTTTAGCGCTATCTTGAAGCTCTTTACGCAGCTTAGTAAGTAGCTGATAGAGACTGTTTGCCTCAACAATGGTATTTGGCCAAAGTTGCTTATTGAGCATTTCTTTGGTGAGGACTTGGCCTTGTTGTATGATCAGTAAAGTGAGTAATCGAGCAACTTGTGGTTCCAGTTTACTCACAGTGTGAGTTTGTGTATTCCACAATTCATCCTTGTCATTAAAGAATTGCCAATGAGCAAATTGATAGCGTTTGTTTTCTTCATTGTCGATTTTTTTGGGGCTGTGTTCAACAGCAGTATTTTCACGATCCATCTTCCAACCTTGTTGTCATATTAGGCTCAATTCAAAGGTAACCTTGTTCAGGTTAAAGTCAATCTTGTTCAGCCATTTAAAACTATTCTTCAGAAAACCATAAGCTTTTAAACGCTCAATATTTGCTTATATAACAGCCCTCTAGATAAAAAGGGGAAATTGAATGAGGGCATGCAAGTGCAGTGTTTTAGCAATGGTTATAGGCTCAATTATACCTGTAAGTTATGCTAACTCACTCATTATTGACGGGAAACTTGATGATCAAGCTTGGCAGTCTGCACAAAAAATAGAAACGTTTTTTCAGGTTGTGCCAGCCACACATAAAGTGTTTAACGATAAGCTCAATGCACAGGTATTTTCGGATCAATCGGGCATTTATATTGGCATCATTAACTTTCAGCCTGAGCACAAACGTAAAAAGCAGTTTAATCTGCAAGATGGTTTTATGCAGGCTGATTTTAACCGCGTGTATATAGATTTTTCAGGTGATGGCAGCAGTGCTTACTTATTTGCAATCACACTCGGTGGTGGTACTCAAGATGCGGTGGTGACCTCACAGCGAACCACAGATCATGATTGGGATGGTGACTGGCAAAGCGCTTATCATGAGTATGGGACGCATTGGAGCAGTGAGATATTTATTCCTTGGCACAGTGTGTCATTCTCTCCAAAGCTCAACGAGCAGGGGTTAGCGACTATCGGGCTTGGGGTCCAGCTGTATGAGCTTGAGTCTAATCATATTTTTGCTAATCAGCAGCAAACATTATCTAACAGTGACTTCTTTTTAAATATGCCAAAGCTTGAAGTCAAAGTGCCTGTGCAATCTCAATTGAGTTTTGTTCCCTACATGACACACCAGCATCACTTTACTGAGCGTCAGGGGAAAAATAGAGAATCAGATGTGGGCTTTGATTTACTTTACAAACCAGCTCACAACCAAACTTTGTCTGTGGCAATGAACCCTGACTTTGCCCAAGTTGATAGTGACGACGTCGATGTAAATTACTCAGCGGTAGAGACCTTAAGGACTGATAAACGGCCCTTTTTTACTCAAGATATTAGTGTGTTTAATGTCGATGCGCTACAAGACACTAAGTTGATCCATACCCGCCGAATAGGGGCGAGCAGTGATGATGGTAGCGAGATGATCACGCCTATTGATGGAGCTGTACGTTTTGTTCATCAAGGCACACATAATCAATGGGGGGGATTTGCGGTACGCGAAAATAGCCTAGATAACACTGTGGGTAAACATTTCTATGCGGGCCGATATAGCTACCGAACGGCGAATTGGCGGACGGGGGTTTTAGCGACACATGTAGAGCGGCCTTGGCTTAACCGTCAAGCTCACAGTGCCGCTTGGGACAGCCAATATCAAAGTGAAACATGGTCAGTGCAAAGCGCTTTATTACTGAGCCAAATTGATGGTGAAGAGAAAAATACGGGTAATGGCGCGTCACTTGATATTGGCTATCAGTTCTCTCCAAATACCAGCGCGTCGGGCAAGTACTTACGGCTCAATCGACACTTTAATAACCGAGATATGGGTTACATGAAGCGTAACGATTGGCAGTTTATGAATTTAAACTTTAGCCATGCAGTGAACATTAACAATAATTGGTTAACGCGGGCCAAGCATGTATATGATGTCTCTTATGAAACGAATACAGATGGTTTAAAGCTACCCTCAAAGCAGGGGTATCGAGCGGAACTCATGATGAGTAATGGTGCACAATGGACGATGCAATTGGAGCATACCGGTAAGGGCTGGCAGGATAATATCGGCGCTGGCAGTATTGCGTTTGAACTCCCTGAAGCTTTTGAGGCGAGAGTATTATATGTCAGTCCTTATATAGGCAGTTTTAGCTGGGCCGCGAGTATAGAGTTTGATGAAGAAGGTTTATCTGGGCATGCTCAGCAATATGCGCTAGATATGACATGGATGCCACATGAAAACTGGAATATTAAGTTTAATAATTTTTATCGTAATGGCGATGGCTGGCTGGTCGCCAATAAGCGCAACCAAATCACAGAATATGATAGACGTTACTTTGTAAACACCATAGAAGTCTCTTCGTTGCTAGCTGATAACCTGGAGCTCTCAGCGAATGTGCAATGGTCTGTATTGGAGGCGGCAAGTAAAGAGATCTTTCAAGTAACTGAGCAAGGCTTGGTACGGCGAAATAATCTTGATACCAGCTTTGTTGATAAAGGTCTCATGTCCCAATTTAAATTACGATATCGACTGGGAGCATACTCTGACATTTATTTGGTGTATCGCCGTGGTGGCCGAGATATTGTCGCTTTGCAGCGGGACAACGTAGGCGAACAGGGATGGCTTGATGGCGTGGAGCAAAACTGGACTAGACCCGATGAGGACAGTGCGATTTTTAAGATGCGTTATCTATTCTAACTATGCAGAGTGAATAAATCTCAATTCACAACCTACGGCCCAGATTGCATACTAAATTTTTTTCCACGGAGCGAACTATGAAAGCAATTCTGGGCACTACTTTGTTAATAATTGGGTTGGGTGGTTGTCAAAGCCTGAACACGCCTAATGAACCTTTATATCAAACTCAGGATTGGGTCGCTGATGGGGAGTTTACAACCGGAGTAGAGGGACCCGCAGTCGATGCACGTGGTGTGTTATATGCGGTGAATTATAAAGAGCAGGGAACGATTGGCCAGATCACAGCGCAAAATAAGGCTTCTTTATACATCAAGCTTCCTAAAGGCAGCATAGGTAACGGGATCCGTTTTGATCAAAAAGGCAATATGTATATCGCAGATTATACGCAGCATAATATATTGCAAATAACGCCACAAAAGCAGATCCATGTTTTTGCCCATGAGCCTTCGATGAATCAACCTAACGATATTGCCATCGCAGACGATGGCACTTTGTATGCGAGTGACCCTAACTGGCAAGGTGGGAATGGTCAGGTATGGCGTATTAGCACAACAGGGCAAGTTGAGCGCTTAAAAAAAGACATGGGCACCACCAATGGCATAGAGATAAGCCCAGATAATACTGTGCTGTATGTAAATGAGAGTGTTCAGCAAAGGATCTGGGCGTTTGAGATAAACAAAAATGGACAGTTGGGTGAAGCAAGATTGTTTTACCAATTTGATGACCATGGTCTGGACGGGATGCGTACTGACGAACGTGGTAATTTGTATGTTGCTCGCTACGGCGCCGGTGAAGTTGCCATATTATCACCGAAAGGCGAGTTACTGAGAACGGTTAAATTGAAAGGTAAATATCCCACAAATGTGGCATTTGGCGGTAAGTCAGGCCGACAAGTCTTTGTGACTATGCAAAAGCGCGGTGCCATTGAAAGCTTTTATAGCGAATATGCGGGTAGAGCGATGACATCGCTTTGATGACTTGTTTAGATAAATTTTGCAACACTTTAACGATTCAAAAGTAAACGGGCTACTTGTTATTATGCACTAAAAATAATAAGTAGGCTGTTTATGATCAAAGTTGAAAATTTAACAAAAGTGTTTGTCCATAAACCCATTTTTGAAAAATATCATATCGAATTTAATGCGCCTAAAGTGTGCTTAGAAGCCCCGAATGGATTGGGTAAAAGTACCTTGTTTTCTATTATTTCGGGCATTGATCGCGCCTATAACGGCGCCATCTATTATGAGGGTGAGCAACTTAAAACACCGCAAGAAAAAGTCGCGTTGGCATCAGACAATATTGCGTTTCCCGTCTTTTTGACCGCGAAGCAACTGCTGAGCATGACTCAGCAAAGCTGGCATTGTCCTTCTCCTGACCAGCTGATTGAATTACTTGGCTTTTCTTCTTTTTTAGATACCACATTTAGCGCGCTGTCATCTGGTAACCAAAAGAAGTTGCAGCTGATCAATGCTTTGATGCGCCAAACACCTTATGTCATTTTAGATGAGCCCAGTGCGGCATTAGATCACCAAAGTACTCAACACCTTATTGATTATATACATAACTACCAAGGACAGATCCTGATCAGCTGCCATGAGCCTGCACCTTTTTTTGAGGTGGGCTTTGTGCCTCAACCGTTATTTGCAAGCTAGGAGGGCGCTTGGTTCATTATTATCGATATAGATTGAGTGCGTTTAAGGTAGAGCTGAAAGAGCTACGTCGTCAGTTGGCTGAGTTTTCTTTGCTTTTAGCGACGCTATTTTTTGTTTATTTACCAGGTTTGGCTTTAGGGATCTTTTTTGCGCTTGGCAAAATTGTGCAATATGAGTCAGAGTCTCAAGTGATTTACATGACATTTGGCTTTCTGCTTTTGCAAAGCCTGTTACTGCACACCTTAAAAAGTGCAGTGTTAGATACTGCGCATCGAAGTTATCACGGGACCTTATTAAAATCTAGAGTGCATCAATGGCTCGCGGATCAAGGTTTACTGCTGCTTTGCCATGTGTTGTTTTTATCGGCTTTACTGCTAGCGGTATCAATGGGGTGGGAAAACTTGCGCCAAGCACCACAGTTGATCATGTTTATGTTGAGTCAGCTTATGCTCGCAGCCATCTTACTTTATCGGCCAATCTCTGTTTTGGTGGTATTGGTAGCGGCATGCTTACTGACTTTTATATGCCAACACTTTATGACTTATTATGCGGCTTTGATGGTCTTGTTAGGTGTATCATTGTGGCTGCCACGTGATTACAAAGCGATAAAGCTGCGCAAAGTCACAGCGCATAGTTTTTGGGTGCAATGGACTCTTGAACAGCCATGGGTTGTGATCTGGCGTCTTGGAATGACGATTTTAACCTATTGGTGCATTTGGATAATTATTACAGAGCGTCCTGATCTAAAAAGTTACTACGTGGTGATGGCGCAATTGTTTGTAGTGCTTTGGTGGAGCAGCTTATTAATTGATACTAACAAGCAGGCTATTAAACATCGCAGTTTTTGGTACTCGTTATCTCAGTTCAAGCAGATGCAACGCAGCCAGTGTGTTTTTGTATTTAGCTTAACGACTCTGATGTTGCTTGGCGGCATTACCTTGTTGGGAAGTGGTACTTTTGAACTTGTAACCTTGTTTGCGACACCCTTGATGATGTGGGTTATTTTACACTCGGTGCGGTTTATGGCACTCACTTGGGCTATTGTCGTAGTGACGATTATGCTAGCCAAAGTTTTGGTAGAATAACCATGAAAAAGGCCGGATTATCCGGCCTTTTTATGATTAACTTTGTGGCTTAAGCAGCATCTACATTACTGTCTACCACCCTAGCTTTACCTGCAAGTAAATCGGCTGGGTCAAAATCATCAACATTAATCACTGCCAGTCTCTTGGCCTCAACAGCGGCAAGACTATCTGCTTCTTGCTGAGTCAAAATGCCACTTTCAAGGCCCATACTGGCGACTTTGTCTAGTTGCATAAACGGCAGCTTTTGACCTTTAGCGCGGCACACCTTGTCAAAGAGTGGCTCAATAGCCAAGATGTCTTTGAGTGTTTGCTCTTGCTTACCGATCAAGTTGCGCGGTTCGTCAGTGGTGTAGATGTAATTTGCCAGACGGTCACGTGTTTCATTAGGCGTTTGTAGCAACTTGGCAATATCGTGCTCCATTTGGTCTGTTGGCTTGCGCACAGGACGGCCAAATGGGAACAATATCAGCTTTAACGCTCCGCGAAGTGCCATTGATGGCATATTATTTATCAAGTCCGCTAGTGCACGTTGACACAAGTATAAATGCTCCTGACACGCCCATTTAACTAAAGGAAGATCTTCTTTTCTGCGGCCTTCATCGTTGTATCGCTTCAGCGTAGCTGACACTAAATACAAATAACTTAACAGATCACCTAATCGTGCTGAGATACGCTCTTTGCGTTTCAAGGAACCACCAAATACTGCCATGCAGATGTCAGACATCAGGGCCAATGAAGCGCTGTAACGCGCAGCATTACGGTAGTAGTCTGCTGTTTCATCATTAAATGGCACTTTAGTAAAACGACCGCCGGAGATGGCTAGCCACTTAGTGCGTACTAGATTAGAAATAGTAAAGCCAATATGACCCATTAATGCCGTATCAAAGCTATCAAGCGCTTCTTGCTTGTCTTTGATATTACATGCGTTTAATTCAGCCAAAACAAATGGGTGACAGCGAATAGCCCCTTGTCCGTAAATAATCATGTTACGGGTTAAGATGTTTGCACCTTCAACAGTAATGGCAATCGGCGCGCCTTGGTAGCCACGTCCCAAATAATTGTTTGGACCTAAGCAAATGCCTTTACCACCGTGAATATCCATAGCATGAATGGTCGCATCGCGCATTTGCTCAGTTAAGTGATATTTCAGGATAGCTGAGATCACAGATGGCTTTTCACCTGAGTCGACAGCCCCTGTAGACATGCTTAATGCAGCATCGCTACTGTATGCATAGCCGCCGAGTTTTGACAGCGCTTCTTCAATGCCTTCCATTTTGCCAATGGGTAGTTTGAACTGACGGCGAATACGGCTATACGCACCACTTGCCAGTGCTAACGTTTTTATGCCACCTGTTGAGTTCGAAGGCAGAGTAATTACACGGCCAACGGATAGGCACTCAACCAACATACGCCAGCCTTGCCCAGCCATTTTAGGGCCACCAATGATGAAATCTAATGGTACAAAAACGTCCTTACCGCGTGTTGGGCCATTTTGAAATGGTACATTTAATGGGAAGTGACGACGACCAATTTCAACACCCGGCATGGAGGTTGGAATAAGCGCACACGTGATACCAATATCTTCTTTATCACCTAGCAAGCCATCAGGATCTTGCATTTTAAATGCTAAGCCCAGCACGGTTGATACTGGTGCGAGCGTGATATAGCGTTTATTCCAAGTTAAACGGATCCCAAGCGTTTCTTTTCCTTCCCACTCGCCTTTACATACGACACCAAAATCTGGGATAGAGGAGGCATCTGAGCCCGCTTCAGGTGAAGTCAGTGCAAAACATGGGATTTCATCACCTACTGCGAGGCGAGGTAAATAATGGTCTTTTTGCTCTTGCGTACCATAATGCTGAAGTAATTCACCTGGGCCTAATGAGTTTGGCACCCCGACGATTGAAGATAATAGTGTTGATTTACTTGTTAATTTTTGTAGCACGCACGATTGTGCATATGCTGAAAACTCTAGACCACCGTATTGTTTTTTGATGATCATGGCAAAAAACTTTTTGTCTTTAAGGTATTGCCACACTTCTTGCGGTAAATCTGTTAACTCATGGGTCGCTTCCCAATCGTCCAACATGGCACAGACTTCTTCAACTGGGCCGTTTAAAAAAGCCTGCTCTTCGGCTGTTAATCTCGGTTTTGCAAACTGATGTAGTTTGTTCCAGTTTGGATTACCGCAGAATAAATCAGCTTCCCACCAAGTTGTCCCTGCGTCGATCGCGGACTTTTCAGTTTCAGACATGGTAGGGGTGACTTTTTTAAATGCTTTGAAAAGAGGAGCAACAATATATTGTTGACGGATATTAGTGACAGAAAATGGGATTGCAACGGCTAAGAAAATTAACCAAGACAATGGACCAAAGGCGTCGGCAAAGGTACCGACAACCAAAGTCGCGGCTGCAACACCCAAACAGGTATTCCAGCTGGCGCGATGATAGCAGGCTGCACTGACCAGTGCTATCAAAGCGATAGTAAATAAAAGTGTCATGTTGTTCTTCCTTATTAGAGGTCTGACCACATGATTAAGGCTAGCTTGTCTGACCAGTTATTTCAAGCAAAAAAGCCTCCCAAATATCATTTTAGAAGCCAATTTTTGACCACACCAGTGTATTGTCACACTTAAAAATTGTTCAATTGCCAATTTTGTAAACTTATCTATATTACAAAAAAGACCTAAGGAGGGGTTATTTATGCAATTGGGGAATATAAGTCTCATTGTGATGACATTCACTGCCATGTTGCTCAGTGTTGAAGCATTTGAGTATGCGATTCTTATCAATTTTATCAGTAGCATAGTGTGCGCATGTTATGCATACAGAGGTATGCACACGACGGCTTTATTGCTAGCTTGGTGCAATGTACACGCCTTTGTATTTAGTCCATTAGTCAACGTGAGTGAACAGCCAAGCGTTAAGCTCTTAGTGCTATTTTTATTGAGCCTCATGTTTGGTGCATTTGGTATTGGTGCAAGGCGGAGCTAGGGTCTGTGCAATAGCTGAGTTACAATAGAGTTCCGTGCGACGTTTAGGAATAAAATTACATGAAGATCTTGGCTGATCAGAACATGCCTTTGGTGGAAGAGTTTTTCTCAAGTTTTGGAGAGGTAACCCGTTTTGACGGGCGTGCAGTGAGTGCTGAGCAAGTGCAAGATGCAGATGTGTTATTAACGCGCTCGATCACGCAAGTTAACCAAGCACTGCTAGACAATGCAGACAATCTTAAGTTTGTTGGTACGGCCACAATTGGTGTGGATCATATTGATCAAACGTATTTAGCAACCCGTGATATTGCTTTTTCTAGTGCGCCTGGGTGCAATGCGGTTGCTGTGGCTGAATACGTGATCAGTGCTTTGTATGCGTACAGTCAGGATCGCGATGTTGAACTGCGCGGTAAAAAATTAGCCATTGTCGGTGTGGGCAATATTGGTGCGTGCTTGCAACAAAAGCTAGCGCACAGTGGTATTGAACTTATTTTGTGTGATCCAGTGTTGGCTGAGCAAGGCAAACTTAATGAGCATGTAGACATTGATACCGCGTTGGCGCAAGCTGACTTTGTCACCTTTCATGTGCCTCTAGTGAAAAGTGGCGTTCATCAAACCAAGCACTTATTAAATAAAGAAAGAATTAAGCAGTTAAAGCCTAACATGTTAGTTATCAATGCCAGTCGCGGTGATGTGATTGATAATCAAGCCCTCTTGGCTGCTAAGCAAGCTGGGCAGAAGTTAGAATTGATTTTAGATGTTTGGGAAAATGAGCCAAATATTTTGACTGAGTTGATGGCGCATTGCCTGTATACATCAGTGCATATTGCTGGACACACTTTGGAAGGCAAAGCGCGGGGAACGCAAATGCTGTATCAGGCTCTATGTAAAACGCTTGACGTTGAGCCAACTAAGCGATTGGACACTTTTTTACCCACACCTGCGATAAGTCAATGTCAGCTCAATAATACGTTCACTGAAAGAGATTATGGTCGTATTGTACATATGATCTATGATATTCGCCGTGATAATGGTTTAATGCGAGCCAATTTAGAAAGTCAGGGTTTTGATGTATTACGTAAGCAATACCCGCCGAGAAGAGAATTTTCAACGTTGAACATCGTGTCGCAGCCAAGCCACACGCAAAAGTTACAACAACTTGGCTTTCAAGTAGAAATGAATGAGGAATAAACATGTCGCAGAAATTTAACGTGGCGGTACTGGGCGCAACAGGCCTAGTCGGTAAGCAGATCATTGAAACATTAGCCGAAAGAAAATTTCCAGTTGATAAACTGTACCCGCTGGCGAGCAGCCGAAGTGCAGGCGAAGAAATTGATTTCATGGGTGAAAAAGTCACCGTGCTTGATGTTGAAGAGTTTGACTTTGCAGATGCGCATATAGGCTTATTTTCTGCCGGCGGCAGTGTATCAGAAAAATATGCACCGATCGCGGCTGAAGCGGGTTGTATCGTGATAGATAACACATCACATTTTAGATACGACTATGATGTGCCTTTAGTTGTTCCTGAAGTAAACGCGAGCAGCCTAGCTGATTTTAGAAATCGCAATATTATTGCCAACCCGAATTGTTCGACGATTCAAATGCTGGTGGCGCTGAAGCCAATTTATGATGCCTATGGTATTGATAGAATTAATGTATCCACTTATCAAGCGGTATCAGGCGCGGGTAAAGAAGCCGTTGATGAGCTAGCTAAGCAAACGGCTAATTTAATGAATGCAAGACCGATGGAAAATGATGTATTTCCAAAGCAAATTGCATTTAATGTCATTCCGCAAATAGATACTTTCCAAGAAAACGGCTACACCAAAGAAGAGATGAAAATGGTGTGGGAAACGCAAAAGATTCTTGGAGATAGCAGCGTAATGGTGAACCCAACAGCTGTGCGTGTCCCAGTGTTTTTTGGCCATGCCGAAGCGATTCATTTAGAAACACGCATGCCTTTTGATTTAGAGCATGTAAAGCAGTTGCTTGCTGATGCGCCTGGTGTGGAGCTCATTGAAAATGAAGAAGATTACCCAACTCCAGTCAGTGATGCCAGTGGCAATGATACCGTGTATGTAGGCCGACTTAGAGCTGATATTTCACACCCAATGGGACTAAACTTATGGGTTGTGTCTGATAATACGCGCAAAGGTGCCGCGACAAATAGTGTGCAAATTGCTGAAGAGCTAGTCGCAAATTACCTTTAATTTTACTGTGGGGCAAAATGCAATGGCAGCATTTTGCCCCACAGATTGCACAAATCCTTCTTTTTACCACCTCCCTGATTTATAAAACATTTTCATTCTAATCATAAAGTACTATGCCAGTGTTAATATTCACTACGCTGACAATGGATATTCCCTAATAACTGGTTTATAGTTTGCAATTGGAACAGAGCTTGCAAAAAGCAAAGATGAGCAAATTTTTTATTCACTTACTGGTTGGGTAAGTGGTCACCTTAAACAAAGGAACAGCATGCGCGGTTTAGCCTTATTTTGTATCCTAGCATTGGCTTTCATAACATCCCCGGCACACACTCAAGTTGGTACCGTGTTGAAGGGCCCTAAAGGCGTTGATTATGGCCTTGAAGGGCGTTCAGTTGGCCCTATTCGCTCTTCAGACACGTTGTGGCGCATAGCACAAAAAATCAGACCTGATGATTCAGTCACCATTTATCAGGTTATGAAAGCTTTGTATGACAAAAACCCCGGCGCATTTTTAGATCAAAACCTTAACCACATGCGTGATGGCGCGTATCTACGTATCCCAACATTGGCAGAAATCAGACGAGTCAATCCAGGCATCGCAAAACAAAAATCAGATCAAGACGATGTGCTGTGGGAGCGTAAGAAAAATGGCACTTTAAATCAATCTGATATAGATGATGCCAAAAAACGCGTGACACAGGCGCGTAAAGTTGACGTTGAGCAGGCGCAAAAAGCCTTGACTAATCAGCTTAGAAATTTACGCATGGAACAAGACTCTAAGCTGCTTGATTTGCAAAACCAGTTCAAGTCTTCAGTGCAAAATGTGGAAGATATCTTAGAAGAGAATAACCAGCTTAGAAAGCAGTTGAGTAGTATTTCTGATGAACTACAAAATGTTCGAGATCAGCTTGGTAAAGACAGTGAGATCCAACAGCAGTTAAAAGTTGTGATTGATATGCAGAGCGAGATGATTGCGCAACAAGAAGCTGATAAAAAAGCGGCTGAAGAATCAAGTTTGAGCAAAACGCTGTCTAACCCAGTTGTGATTGCCCTACTGGCGACGATACCTGCGCTGCTTATCATAGGTCTTGTGCTCTTTATGCGTAAACGCAAGCAAGCAGCTGAAAGTAGTGCAGAAGATGATGAGTTCTTACCTCAAGCGCCAGCAGCCGCCGCGGCTGCAGCAACAGCAGGCGCTGCAACTGCGGCAGCCGCAGCAGATCCGCTTGATCTCGATATGCCAGTCACAGATGACATCTCTCCATTGGATGAGAGTGTCCAGCTTGATGACGACATTCTGCCAGAAGATGATGACATTGTGTTTGATGCTTTGGACGATGAAGATGATGGCTTTGAGACAGGCAGTAGTACGCTTGATCAAGATGAGCTAGATAGTCTACTCAACGACGATATTGTTTTTGATGATGAATCGCCATCGGAGGATGCGTCGGACGATATCGATGATTTCTTACAGCAAAGCTTTGATTCGACTGATGATGCTTTAGGTGATGAAGTAACGTTAGATGTTGAAGAAAACACCTCTGGTGGGGACGATATTTTAAGTGCTGACGATATTGATGATTTATTCAATGAGGTTGGTGATGAGCAAGATGACACACTTGATGTAAGTGATGATGCATTAGCAGCTTTAAGCGAAGAACTGGCTGAAGAGCCTGATGTCGCTGGCGATGATACGTTAGATCTGGATGATATTGATAGTTTAATCGATGAGGCGGCAGCAGAACCCCCAAAGCCTGATGAGGCTGAAGGAGTAGCTGATACTGATAGCATCTTAAGTGCAGATGATATTGACGATTTGCTTGATGGTGCATTAGACGAAGATGACCTTGTTAATGAAGAGGATGGCTTAGAACTTGACGATGTTGATAGCTTAATCGATGACGCTCAGCAAGCCTCTGAAGAGCAGCAAGATATAGATGATTTGCTTTCTCAAGCGGAGCAAGAAAGTGAATTGGCAGGTGAAGATGACATTGACGCCTTGCTGGCGCAGGCGAATCCAGAGCCTGAGGTGACACAAGAACTGGGCGAAGAGAGCCTAGATGATGTTGACGATATTTTAGCAAGCGTAGCTGAAGAAGAAACGACCCCTGAGCTTGATCTTGAGGAAACAGACCTTGCTGTTGAGGATGATTTAGACGATATCGATGATTTACTTGCTGATGTTGGTGATGAAGGCACTGAAACTGAGCTTGAAGCAGGCATTGATGAGCTTGTTGCTGAAGAAGAGGTCGCGTCTGAGCTAGACGCTCATGAAACAGAGCTCGATGTTGAAGATGACTTAAGCGATATCGATGATTTACTTGCTGGTGTTGGTGATGAAGGCATTGAGACTGAGCTTGAAGCAGGCATTGATGAGCTTGTTGCTGAAGAAGAGGTCGCGCATGAACTAGGCGTCGAGAAAACAGAGCTCGATGTTGAAGATGATTTAGGCGATATCGATGATTTACTTGCTGATGTTGGTGATGAAGGCATTGAGACTGAGCTTGAAGCAGGAATTGATGAGCTTGTTGCTGAAGAAGAGGTCGCGCCTGAACTAGGCGTCGAGAAAACAGAGCTCGATGTTGAAGATGATTTACTTGCTGATGTTGGTGATGAAGGCATTGAGACTGAGCTTCAAGCAGGCATTGATGAGCTTGTTGCTGAAGAAGAGGTCGCGCCTGAACTAGACGTCGAGAAAACAGAGTTCGATGTTGAAGATGATTTAGGCGATATTGATGATTTACTTGCCGATGTTGGTGATGAAGGCATTGAGACTGAGCTTGAAGCAGGCATTGATGAGCTTGTTGCTGAAGAAGAGGTCACGCCTGAACTAGACGTCGAGAAAACAGAGTTCGATGTTGAAGATGACTTAGGCGATATCGATGATTTACTTGCCGATGATGGTGATGAAGGCACTGACACTGAGCTTGAAATTGGAGTTGATGAGCTAGTTGCTAAAGGTGCAGATAATGCGCATGAGCAGTCAATTTCTCCATTAGGTACTTCAAATGTAGAAGCTGGTCATTTGGATGGAATGATTGATGAAGACGTTGATCTACCTGAAATATCGGAACAGTACACTGAGCTAGAAACAGAGCCTGAGTTAGAAACAGAGCCTGAGTTAGAAACAGAGCCTGAGTTAGAAACAGAGCCTGAGTTAGAAACAGAGCCTGAGTTAGAAACAGAGCCTGAACTAGAAGCAGAACCTGAGCTAGAAACAGAGCCTGAGTTAGAAACAGAGCCTGAGTTAGAAACAGAGCCTGAACTAGAAGCAGAACCTGAGCTAGAAGCAGAGCCTGAGCTAGAAGCTGAACTTGGTCTAGAAGATGAGCTTGGTCTAGAAGATGAGCTTGGTCTAGAAGATGAGCTTGGTCTAGAAGATGAGCTTGGTCTAGAAGATGAGCTTGGTCTAGAAGATGAGCTTGGTCTAGAAGATGAGCTTGGTCTAGAAGATGAACTTGGTCTAGAAGATGAGCTTGGTTTAGAAGGTGAGCTTGGTCTAGAAGAAGAACCTGAGCTAGAAGCAGAGCCTGAGCTAGAAGTAGAGCCTGAGCTAGAAGTAGAGCCTGAGCTAGATGCAGAGCCTGAGCTAGAAGCAGAGCCTGAGCTAGAAGCAGAGCCTGAACTAGAAGCAGAGCCTGAACTAGAAGCAGAGCCTGAGCTAGAAGCAGAGCCTGAGCTAGAAGCAGAGCCTGAACTAGAAGCTGAACCTGAGTTAGAAGTAGAACCTGAGTTAGAAGTAGAACCTGAGTTAGAAGTAGAACCTGAGTTAGAAGCAGAACCTGAGTTAGAAGCAGAGCTTGAGTTAGAAGCAGAGCCTGAGTTAGAAGCTGAACTTGGTCTAGAAGATGAGCTTGGTCTAGAAGATGAACTTGGTCTAGAAGATGAACTTGGTCTAGAAGATGAACTTGGTCTAGAAGACGAGCCAGAGCTAGAAGATGAGCTTGGTCTAGAAGGTGAGCTTGGTCTAGAAGGTGAGCTTGGTCTAGAAGATGAGCTTGGTCTAGAAGATGAACTTGGTCTAGAAGACGAGCTTGGTCTAGAAGACGAGCCAGAGCTAGAAGCAGAACCTGAGTTAGAAGCAGAACCTGAGTTAGAAGCAGAACCTGAGTTAGAAGCAGAACCTGAGTTAGAAGCAGAGCCTGAGTTAGAAGCAGAGCCTGAGTTAGAAGCAGAGCCAGAGCTAGAAGCAGAGCCTGAACTAGAAGTAGAGCCAGAACTAGAAGCAGAGCCAGAACTAGAAGCAGAGCCAGAACTAGAAGCAGAGCCAGAACTAGAAGCAGAGCCAGAACTAGAAGCAGAGCCAGAATTAGAAGCAGAGCCTGAGTTAGAAGCAGAGCCAGAGCTAGAAGCAGAGCCTGAACTAGAAGCAGAGCCTGAACTAGAAGTAGAGCCAGAACTAGAAGCAGAGCCAGAACTAGAAGCAGAGCCAGAACTAGAAGCGGAGCCAGAACTAGAAGCAGAGCCAGAATTAGAAGCAGAGCAAGAACTAGAAGCAGAGCCAGAATTAGAAGCAGAGCCAGAACTAGAAGCAGAGCCAGAGTTAGAAGCAGAGCCAGAGTTAGAAGCAGAGCCAGAGTTAGAAGCAGAGCCTGAACTAGAAGCAGAGCCTGAACTAGAAGCAGAGCCTGAACTAGAAGCAGAGCCTGAACTAGAAGCAGAGCCTGAACTAGAAGCAGAGCCTGAACTAGAAGCAGAGCCTGAACTAGAAGCAGAGCCTGAACTAGAAGCAGAGCTTGAGTTAGAAGCAGAGCCTGAGTTAGAAGCAGAGCCTGAGTTAGAAGCAGAGCCTGAGTTAGAAGCTGAACTTAGTCTAGAAGATGAGCTTGGTCTAGAAGCAGAGCCAGAACTAGAAGCAGAGCCAGAACTAGAAGCAGAGCCAGAACTAGAAGCAGAGCCTGAGTTAGAAGCGGAGCCTGAGCTAGAAGCTGAGCTTGAACTAGAAGACGAGCCTGAATTAGAAGCAGAGCCAGAACTAGAAGCAGAGCCAGAACTAGAAGCAGAGCCAGAACTAGAAGCAGAGCCAGAACTAGAAGCAGAGCCTGAGTTAGAAGCTGAACCTGAATTAGAAGCAGAGCCTGAATTAGAAGCAGAGCCTGAATTAGAAGCAGAACCTGAGCTAGAAGCAGAACCTGAGCTAGAAGCAGAACCTGAGCTAGAAGCAGAACCTGAGCTAGAAGCAGAACCTGAGCTAGAAGCAGAGCCTGAACTAGAAGCAGAGCCTGAGTTAGAAGCAGAGCCTGAGTTAGAAGCAGAGCCTGAGTTAGAAGCAGAGCCTGAGTTAGAAGCAGAGCCTGAGTTAGAAGCAGAGCCTGAGTTAGAAGCAGAGCCTGAGTTAGAAGCAGAGCCTGAGTTAGAAGCTGAACTTAGTCTAGAAGATGAGCTTGGTCTAGAAGCAGAGCCTGAGTTAGAAGCAGAGCCTGAGTTAGAAGCAGAGCCTGAGTTAGAAGCTGAACTTAGTCTAGAAGATGAGCTTGGTCTAGAAGCAGAGCCAGAACTAGAAGCAGAGCCAGAACTAGAAGCAGAGCCAGAACTAGAAGCAGAGCCAGAACTAGAAGCAGAGCCAGAACTAGAAGCAGAGCCAGAACTAGAAGCAGAGCCAGAACTAGAAGCAGAGCCTGAACTAGAAGCAGAGCCTGAACTAGAAGCAGAGCCTGAGTTAGAAGCAGAGCCTGAGTTAGAAGCAGAGTCTGAGTTAGAAGCAGAGCCTGAGTTAGAAGCAGAGCCTGAGTTAGAAGCAGAGCCTGAACTAGAAGCAGAGCCAGAACTAGAAGCAGAGCCTGAGTTAGAAGCTGAACCTGAATTAGAAGCAGAGCCTGAATTAGAAGCAGAGCCTGAATTAGAAGCAGAGCCTGAATTAGAAGCAGAGCCTGAATTAGAAGCAGAGCCTGAATTAGAAGCAGAGCCTGAATTAGAAGCAGAGCCTGAGTTAGAAGCAGAGCCTGAGTTAGAAGCTGAACTTAGTCTAGAAGATGAGCTTGGTCTAGAAGCAGAACCTGAACTAGAAGCAGAACCTGAACTAGAAGCAGAACCTGAACTAGAAGCAGAATCTGAGCTGGATCTAGAAGCCGGATCAGATCTACAAAGCTTGATGTCTGATATAGATGGTATTGAGCCTCAGAATGTTGATGACATGCTAGAGGAGCTTGAAGCTGAAGCCGAATTAGCGTCTTTAGATGAAGCATTATTGGCAGAAGATGGAGAGATAGACTTAGGGGACGATCCGTTAGGTGATGAAGTTGATCTGCTTGCAGACGAGCCTTTACCTGAGCCGGATTTAGTGACACCCAGTGCTCAACTAGAAAGTTACCCAGAACTTGAGCTTGAAGAAATTGAAGCGCAAGAAATCTCTTTGGCTGAGGAGCCGTTCACGGAAGAAATGAGTGAAACGGAGCGCCAGCTTGCGCAGAGCCTTGAAAGCCAACGTGATTTAAATGCAGATATTGACGGCGATCTTGAAGCGTCCTTTGAGGATGACTTAGACGATTTATTTGGTGATTTAGATGATGAGGCTCAAGCAAGCGAGTCGTCTAATTTAGAGACGGACACCTTATCTGAATTATCCAATGCGCAAGACTTAACACTTGACGATGCACTAGAAGACGAACTGGACGACCTAGGTATTGATTTAGATACCCCATTTGATGAAGATGCCGCGCTGGCTGCGATGGATGAAGAGGTGCCTAGCGAACCTACCCAAAGTGCTCCTGAGCAAGTTCAAGCGCCACAAGATCTCGAAATTGATTTAGACACACCTTTTGACGAATCTGCTGCATTAGCATCATTGGAAGCTGAAGCGCCATTAACAGATGAACCTGAGGAGCTTAGCAGCGCTGAACTTGATCAAGATATGGGGATATCTGACTCTGAATTGGAGCTAGATGTAAGCGCAGATCCAGATGCATTTTTAGCGGAACTTGATGAAGTGGCCGAAGCGGGTAGCGAAGTTGAGCCGCCTGTTGATATTGATGAAAATGCCATTGAAGATGCCTTTATGGCCGATCTTGAAGGCACTGACTTTAATGCCTTACTGGATGAGTTTGCTGAACCTGAAGCGCTTGATAGGGAGCAAGAACCAGAACTTGAGGTCGACTTCGATGCATTACTAAGTGAGGACTTAGATGATAAGTTCGAAATTGAGGAGGATACGCAGCAAGTTGAACCTTCCTCAATGCCTGAAGATTTTCTAGAGATTGATGACTTACTCGCAGAAAGTGATGATGCCGTGACGAATGAAGAGCCGTATCAAGAGCCAAATATGGATGTGGGGTTAGATGATTTTGATGAGCTACTTGCAGGCGATAATCCAACGGATGTGGATTTAGAAGAAGGCGGGTTCTCGGCAAAATTAGACTTGGCGAGAGCATATCTTGAAATAGAAGATTTTGACTCGGCAGTGTCCGCGTTAGACGATGTGATGGAGAATGGTCCTGAGTCTGTTCAAGAAGAAGCTAGGTTACTTAAAGAGCAGATAAAATAACTATGATGACATGATAAAGGGGGGCGATATCGCCCCCCTTTGCTTTTATTCCCAGCGCCAATAGCATAAAATGCCCGGCTATAATTTAGTGAAGAGTTTGCAAGTGTATGCGTGTAGTACTAGGTATCGAGTATAACGGTGGCAATTATTCAGGCTGGCAACGTCAAAGTCATGTGAGTAGTGTCCAAGAAGAAATTGAAACAGCGCTTTCGCGGATCTGTAATCATCCTGTTGAAATCGTATGTGCAGGTCGCACAGATGCAGGAGTGCATGCGACAGGGCAGTTAGTTCATTTTGATACTGATGCTGATCGTGAAATGAGTGCGTTTACACTTGGTATGAACTCTCAATTACCTGACGATATCGCTGTGCGTTTTGCACAGCAAGTTGATGATGAATTCCATGCACGCTTTAGTGCAACAGCAAGGCGATATCGCTATGTGATTTATAACCACACATATCGTCCGGGCATATTAAGAAATGGCGTGACGCACTTCCATCACCCGTTAGATGAAAAAAGAATGCAGGCGGCCTGTCACCATATGCTAGGTGAGCAAGACTTTACTTCTTTCAGAGCGGTACATTGCCAATCGAATACGCCGTTTAGAAATATTCACCACCTACAGGTTGATAGATTTGGTGATTATGTTGTTATTGATGTGAAAGCCAATGCATTTTTACACCATATGGTGAGAAATATCACAGGGTGTTTACTAGACATAGGCATTGGTGAGCAATCGCCTGATTGGATGGCAGAGCTGTTGGCTTTAAAAGACAGAACACAGGCAAGTGCAACGGCTAAACCAAATGGCTTGTACTTAGTGGATGTTGATTACCCTGAAAAATGGGGAATTCCTAAAATGTCAGTGGGTCCACTGTTTTTGCCGGAAGTTGAGATCAAAAAATAATTATTACTTAGGCGTGGATGAAACTGCATAAGCTATTTAATTATAAGCGATAACATTCCTTATACTGTGCATTAAAATCTCAGTTCCTCACGCGTCTATTACTTGTTAAGACTACTAAGACCAGTTTTTTATACCGCTGTTGCCTTAAACATGTTTTAATTGGGAAAATCTGTCTGTGTGCACAGACTAATATACAGAATAAAGACAAGAGAGTTGCCAATGAGTTGGTTAGAAAAAATCTTGCCTAAAGCTGCTAAATCGGCAGGTAAGAAAGAGGTTCCGGAAGGAGTATGGGCAAAATGTACAGCCTGTGATTCCATCTTATACAAAGCTGAGTTAGAGAAGTCGCTTTATGTATGTCCTAAGTGTGACAATCATATGCGTATTTCAGCGCGTGAGCGCCTAGAGCGTTTCCTAGATGACGGTGAGCTTGTGGAATTAGGCACTGAGTTTGAGCCACAAGATGTATTGAAGTTTAAAGACTCCAAAAAGTACTCTGACCGTATTACTGCTGCACAAAAAGTCAGTGGTGAAAAAGATGCGCTGATCGCGATGAAAGGTCGCTTGAAAGGCATGCCAGTTGCGGCAGTTGCATTTGAATTCTCATTCATGGGCGGTTCAATGGCGTCTGTTGTAGGTGCGCGCTTTGTTGCTGCTGTGAATGAGTGTCTTGAGCACAATATGCCGCTAATTTGTTTCTCGGCATCAGGCGGTGCACGAATGCAAGAAGCGTTATTTTCACTGATGCAAATGGCTAAAACCAGTGCTGCACTTGCAAAAATGAGTGAGCAAGGTTTACCGTTTATCTCTGTATTAACGAACCCGACTATGGGTGGTGTATCAGCGTCATTAGCAATGCTTGGTGATATCAACGTGGGTGAGCCAAAAGCACTGATTGGTTTCGCAGGTCCTCGTGTAATCGAGCAAACAGTACGTGAAACCTTACCTGAAGGTTTCCAGCGCAGTGAGTTCTTATTAGAGCACGGTGCGATTGATGTGATTATTGACCGTCGTGAAATGCGTGACTCTCTAGCACGTATGATTTCTAAGTTTATGGACTTGCCTTCTACAGAACAAGAGCATAGAGTAGCGTAAATTTTTCGAAATTGAGCTAGCTATGTCACACATCAAACCTAGCCAATCATCGAGCTTAGATGATTGGCTTTGTTATTTAGAGCAACTGCACCCTGCAAATATCGAAATGGGGTTAGAGCGTGTTGCCCAAGTCGCAAACAATATCCATTTACTTGATACCCCCAGTAAAATCATATTGATCGGTGGCACTAACGGTAAAGGCACAACCGCTCGCTGTATGGAAGCGATGTTACTTGTACAAGGCTATTCAGTTGGTACCTACGCTTCCCCGCATCTTATCCGCTACAATGAGCGCGTGCGTATTAATGGTCAAGAATTGGCAGACCAAGATCATGTGGATGCGTTTTATCAATTGGAGCAAGGCCGCGGCGAAACGCAGTTGACCTATTTTGAATATGGGACGCTTGGTGCGCTTGCTCTATTCAAACGCTATGAAGTGGATTATGTGCTGCTTGAAGTGGGGTTAGGTGGTAGATACGATGCAACAAACATTGTCACACCTTATGCCAGCATTATTACTACAATCGATCTCGACCATAAAGAATATCTAGGTGATACACGTGAGCTTGTAGGATACGACAAAGCGGGCATTTTTAGAACGAACACCCCTGCGATCGTAGGCGATCTGAATATCCCTCATACTGTCACGGATTATGGTGATGAAATTAACGCAGATATGATTTTATCAAAGCGTGATTTTGTCTTCACACCACTTGATAATGGTTTGCGCTGGCAGTATCAAGAGTATGATATGACGCTCACACAGCCTAGTATTCCTGCACAGAATGTAGCAACTGCGTTGACGGCGTTAGCGCGATTAGACCTGCTACCTGAGCAGGAAAAAATACCTAAGCTATTAGATAATTTACAGGTAGAAGGGCGCTTTCAAAAGCTCAGTGACTCTCCTTTAGTGTACACAGATGTTGCCCATAACCCAGAATCAGCGCGTTATTTACGTACAAAGTTACTCGACTTAAAAAATCAGGGCTTTAAAATTAATGTCTTAGTCGCTATGCTTGCTGATAAAGACAAAGCTGCTGTCATTAATGAGTTGAGTGATGTTGTAGATCATTGGACATGTGCTTCCCTCAGTGGACCAAGAGCGGAAAGTGCCGACAATATGCGTGCAGTGTTAGGGCAGGTGCAGCAACATGATGTTGCAGCATATGAATCTGTGCACCTAGCACTTGATGCATTGTTACCTGCACAAGAAGCCAACTCAGCACTTATTATTTTTGGCTCATTCTTTACGGTTGCAGATGCCATACAGTATTGGAAAAAATAGAGAGTAAGACGTGAACTCAGGATTTGTAAATCGCCTCGTAGGTACCAGTATCATAGTGATTGCTGCCATTGTATTTATTCCAAATATTTTGGATGGCGAAAAAGTGCACTATAAAGAGGGGTTCCAACAAATTCCTGAGCGACCAGAGTTTTCATCTATTGATCTTCAAGAGACGGTAGAGGCGCGCGCAGAATTAGCTGTGCAGCCAAAACCTGAAGTGGTAGAGGATATTCAAGCAGATGATATCTCTGCAGATATAAACCTAGATGATACATCGGTAGTCTCAAATGATGCAGAGGCGAGCTCACCGGCAGAAACGCAGGCTGTGCCATCTGAACCAGAGACGCAGAAAGTCGCTGACGTACCAGTCGAGCAAGTTGAGTCTCAATTTAAGCAACCGATTGAAGAGCCAGTAGCAGAGCCAAAGAAAGCTGCGACTGTTGAGGTAAAAGCGCCTGAGCTTGAGCGCCCTGAGCATTCTAACTTTTCAAAAATGGCGTATGTAATTCAACTGGGTAGCTTTTCTCACAAAGCCAATGTTGATGCGTTAACAGCAAAACTTAAGCTCAATGGTTTTAAAACCTTTACTCGTCCCGTTAAAACACCCAACGGTACTTTAACGAAAGTATTTGTTGGACCAGATTTAAATAAGCAAAAACTTGAAGCTAAGTTACCAGAATTAAAGAAGTTAACTAAACTTAATGGCCGCCTTACGCAATTTAAGGTTGCAAAATGATCTGGCAATTCTAGGAAGTGTCTTATAAAATGTGCCCAAAATTAACGACTTGTTGGTTATTATGATTTGGGTTGATTACGCCATATTTACAGTTGTCGGTATTTCTACCTTTTTTGGCCTGATACGCGGCTTTGTAAAAGAAGCTATGTCCCTTGTAGTTTGGGTTGGCGCATTCTTTATATCCAGTCTATTTTATCAATACCTATCCACTTTCCTTACCTTTGTTTCAGAACCCCTATTAAGAAACGCAGCAGCAATAGCCATACTATTTGTCGCAACGCTGGTATTAGGTGGATTAGTTAATTTTATATTGGGTGAACTTGTACAGCGTACAGGATTATCTGGCACAGACCGTGTTGTTGGCATCTTATTTGGTGCTATGCGCGGTGTATTAGTCGTCAGCGCCCTGTTGTTCTTTCTCGATGCTTTCACCAAAGCCCCAGATACAGATTGGTGGAAGGCGTCGGTAGTAATCCCTGAATTTGGATTTGTGATTGAGTGGTTTTTCTCTTATTTGGAGAACAATTCGAGCTTTTTAAATTCAGCAAACCGTTAATCGGCGAGGAATTTTTTAATGTGTGGTATCGTTGGGATAGTCGGAACATCTCCTGTTAATCAGGCTTTGTATGACGGCTTAACTGTTTTGCAACACCGCGGTCAAGATGCAGCGGGCATCATTACCATTGACAACAATACGTTTAGCCTTCGCAAGGCAAACGGCTTGGTAAAAGACGTGTTTCACACACGTCACATGAAACGACTACAGGGCAACATTGGTATTGGCCATGTGCGTTACCCTACAGCAGGCTCTTCAAGTTCTGCGGAAGCGCAGCCTTTCTACGTAAACTCTCCATTTGGTATCTCATTAGCGCACAATGGTAATTTGACCAATGCTGCGGAGTTAAAAGAGCGTTTGTTTACCAAGGCTAGACGTCATGTAAATACAACATCAGACTCTGAGATCCTGCTAAACATCCTTGCTTATGAGCTAGGTTGCAGTGACAAAATGAAGCTGGATGCAGATGACATGTTTACCGCAATTGCCGCGGTGAATGCGCAGTGTTCAGGTGGTTATGCAAGTATCGCAATGATCATTGGTCACGGCATGTTAGCGTTCCGTGACCCGCATGGTATTCGCCCATTGGTATTTGGTAAACGTGACACAGACAATGGTACTGAATACATGTTTGCTTCTGAAAGCGTAGCATTGGCGACAGATGGCTTTGACTTCGTGCGTGATGTTGCCCCAGGTGAAGCGATTTACGTGACTGAAGATGGCCAGTTCTTCTCAAAAATGTGCGCAGATAAAACCATGTTAGCGCCATGTATTTTTGAGTTTGTTTATTTTGCTCGTCCAGACTCAACCATCGACAACATGTCGGTTTATGCTTCACGCGTAAATATGGGCACCAAGCTAGGTGAAAAAATACAACGTGAGTGGGCGGATAAAGACATTGATGTGGTTATTCCAATCCCTGAGACCTCATGTGATATCGCCCTTGAGATTGCTTCTGTACTCAACCTGCCATATCGTCAAGGCTTTGTGAAAAATCGCTATATTGGCCGTACTTTCATCATGCCAGGACAAGAACAGCGTAAGAAGTCAGTACGTCGCAAGCTTAATGCCATCGACAGAGAGTTTGTTGGCAAAAATGTGCTATTAGTGGATGATTCAATCGTACGTGGTACTACCTCGGCGCAAATCGTTGAAATGGCAAGAGAAGCAGGTGCTAAAAATGTTTACTTTGCATCAGCTGCCCCTGAAGTACGCTTCCCGAACGTATACGGTATCGATATGCCATCTGCAGCTGAGCTAATCGCGCATGGTCGTGAGCTTGAGGACATCAATGCGAGCATCGGCTCTGACGGTCTGATTTATCAGTCACTTGAAGATTTAATTGCAGCAGTTCGCATTGAAAACCCTGAGATCAGCCAGTTTGAAACATCGGTATTTGACGGTCAGTACATCACAGGTGACGTTGATCAGGATTACCTAAACCGTATCGATGCACTGAGAAATGACTCGGCAAAATCAACGCGTGAGCAAGCGATGTCAGCGAGCTTAGAGCTACATAATCAGGAAACTGGCGAAGGCGAATAAGCAACGCATGAACTTGAATATGTAAAAAAGGGCGATGGTGAATACCATCGCCCTTTTAGTTTGATTTCGTTTTTAGGATAAAAGCAAAGGTAGCGCGAATCACCACGCTACCCTAAGTAAATGTAGGGCTAATTATGCCATTCGTCCATAAAATAGCCGTTGCAGCAAGAATGATCACCAATAAAATAAGTCCACAGGTGACCATTGAGCTGGCGTAGATAAAGCCTCTCTCTTCGGGAATATGCATGAGAATAGGCACACCCGTGTAGAGTAAGTAGACGGAGTAGGCGACAGAGATTGTGCCAACACTGACCATAAACCAAAGCTCAGGATAAATGGCGGCAATGGCTGACATAAAGAGTGGCGTTGAAGTGTAAGCTGCCAGCTCAAGGGTTTGCGTAAAAGTTGGCGCGGCGCCAAAGGTGACCGCCATCCAATGCGCTAAATAGGCAAGTGCAAATACACCGATGATCAGTGCAAAGTACATAGCAATTGCAATGAGCAGCGCACTTTCATGAGTAAGGTATACCGCATCTCCTGTACCAATTTTCCAACCTAAATGAACAGAAGAAATATATCCCATAATACTTGGGATCAGGGCTATTACTATCATATGGGATAGGCTAAAGCTGGCATTTTCATGATGGTTGTCAATCGTCTGCCACTCCTCAATTGGGTGAGCATAGAGCCCCCACAAGTGGTTTAAAATCATACAAAGCCTCTCTTTTTTTGAGTGTTTTTTACACAGCTTCAATTAACATATGAAATATTGGTTAAATTTTGTCAAGCAACTCGGGTTAAACGACAGGTGTACTTGATCCTAAACAATCAAGCCATGTTATTTCCGCCATGCCAAGATAGAGTGGCATGGTGAGTGTGTGATAGAATTGCGCCATTAGTTCGAAATATTTTGATGATGATGCTAGATAAATACGCAGATTTGCTTGCACCGATATACGAGTTCTTGGGTACATGTACACCTGACAGTTGGATTGAAGAGGCTAAAAAGCCTGAAAATTTGCAACGACTTCTTGTTGACCATATGCATTGTGAATTAAAAGCGGCGCAAAGCGCAGCATTTTTAATTCGTAAATATGCTGTGGATAATGAGTCAGCTAAAACGCTATTGGGCTGGGTAAAGCCTTATGAGGATTTTGTATATCGTAAAATAGGTGATGGCACGTTTGCAGCGAGCAAAAACGAGTTAATTGGCAGCTTAACTGCAAAGCCAGAATATGCCTACAACCAAGATATATTAGACAAAATGGTGCGTCTTATTAAAGAAGAGCTGCATCACTTTGAACAAGTGCTTGAGATCATTCAGCAAAGAGGTCTACGTGTACAAAGCCTAAACGCATCTCGCTATGCTGCGGGTATGATCAAGCATGTGCGCACGTTTGAGCCTGCTGCGTTAATTGATAAGCTCATTATTGGTGCATTTATCGAAGCGAGATCGTGTGAGCGCTTTGCTAAACTTGCGCCGTTTTTAGATGATGAACTGGCGCGCTTTTATGTATCACTGCTGCGCTCTGAAGCACGTCACTACCAGGATTATATTGAGCTTGCTGAGCAAGTCGCACAGGCAACAGATCCTAAGCGCTTTGATGTGGCTGCGCGCATAGCCGAGTTTAAAGCCATTGAAAATGCGTTAATTGATACACCAGATGAAGACTTTAAATTCCACAGTGGTGTGCCTGTAGCGGCATAAAAACTTAATTAACGCCCCGCGCGTCTGCTTGGAAAGTGCTCTATTTGCCTGTGTTTTCTAGTTGATGCGCGATATGCCTTCTCGCCTTTGAATACGATGCCAAACCATAGCAATGCCGGCCAGTACAAAAACGACAAAATCTCCAAGTTTTCAAAAAAGCTATAACAGATAAATACCGTCATTAAACACAAGGCAGTTTGAGCTGTTTTAGAGTCTTGTGATTTCCATAAAAAGTAAATAAAGGTAAGTGCCATGGGCACGGCAAGGGCAATGGCACCCACTATACCTTTTACAAAAAGTAGTCCATACCAGCTATGGTGAGAGCCAATTGGCATACGCTCAACGAGTTTTGGCCCGCGCTCAACAATACCGTGACCCCAAATAGGCGCTTCTGCTTCCCAGCGCTGTACGGCTATATTGGCTAATGCTTGTCGTACTCGCGTTGAGCCTGGCCGTTGTTGTTTGACGGCTTCGTAAGAGTCCATCACCCATTGATACACAGGCTCACCGAGTAACAGTATTACGGGCACTAAAAAGCCGAGTAAAAATAAAAACCATGGCTCTTTGAATTTATCACTGAACATCACCATAGGAAAAAGCATAATAAAAATGGCAATGCCGGCACGAGATTGAGAGAGCAACAGCATGGCCCAGCACCCAGCGATGGCCCAGCGGCGAATGCGGGCGTTTTGCTCTTGCAGGCAAAATACCAGATAGATACAGGCCATAAACCCGGCAGCAGGGGCCCAAGGTGTAAAGAAGCGCCATCTACCAGCACCGGTTTCTGGGTTTATGCCGTAAAAACTCACCATGAAAAAGCTCTCACCTGGCCCGCCGATGACTTTTAACGGAGAGAGGAAAATATCACCTGGTAAGCGGCCTAAATAAAAAATAAAAGAAACAACGGCAAAGATCAGGGTTTGAATGCCGATGATGCATACAGCACGGATCACGACTTCTTTCCGAATTTGAATTAAATTCCCTATCAAAGGAAATAGCGCTAAAAGCGCCCACCCTTTCATCCAACCAATGGACGACTTTATGGTTTTCCCTATGCCTAACGACCAATTAAAATGGGCGATAATGAGCGCCAACAGCATCACCAACATGGCGATGATCCATAACCACACCATAGGGTTAACGCGGCTATGCTTTTTATCGACTTCAACGTAGAGGCGGGTGATCACCATGGCAAATAAGATCCAGCCAATCACTGAGCCGAGGACGTATAATGTGCCAGTTAAAAAGGAAGGGTAGGTCAGCACTAAGCCAGCCCAGACGACGAATTCTTCTGAGCTGACAAATTCTTTTTTCTCTCCTGGCAATGCTGACAGTAGTAGCATCCATTATCCTTTTGCTTTTGGCTTCTCAACAACAAGTGCAACGATCTCTCTGCGCTTATTAACCATTAATATAGCAAGTGATGTGAAGATCATCGCAAAAAGTGCTGCAGCAATGGCCAAGGCTTTTTTAGGACTGACTGCTTTGAAAGCCATTGAAGGTGGCGTCATAAGTTGTACAATCGGATAGGAAGCGAAGACATCGGCTTTACTTGCTTCTAAGCGCGCTGCTGCTGAGGTGAATACCGCTTCTGCTAGGTCAAACTCTCGTTGAAGGCGTTCCAGCTCTGCAGCCTCACGTGCATATATTTTAATTTTTTCGTTTAACAAAGTTTGGGCTTGATCTAGTTCAACTAATTTTGCTTCTTTGCCTTTTTTAACAGCATACGCGTTAATAAGATCTGCAAAAAGTTGCGCACGTTTTGGGTTATTCTTTAAATCTAGAGAAGTGAATATGTGCGCTGCATTTGGGCCCACCAAACCTTGCGAGCGGTTGCGAAGCGACTGTTTTGAATATTCAAAGCGAGCAAATTCTGCTTTGACTTTCGGGTGACCCTCTCCCCAACGTGAACGATATTCGCTTAACTGAGATGCACTAGAGGTAAGCTCTGATAGATAGCCACGAAACTCACTGTCAGACTGAAGTACAAATGCTTGACCTGCCATAGCAGGAGACACACCTAAATCTACGCTCAATTGGCTGACATAGTCTTCGCCTTGGCCAATTTCAGCTTGGATCATCACCATTTTTTCTCTAATTGAAGACAAAGTAGCTGTTTCTCTTTGCAACTGCTCAGCAGACACAATGAGTGAGCGCTGTTGAAAATCAATAATATTATTACGCGTTAGGTTTAGACGCTCACGGTATTGGTCTAAAACAGCTTTGATGCTTTCGTCACGACGTTTAACCTCATCTGCACGCAAATGGTCAAGTTGTGCTTGTAGTGCGTCGTAGATAGCCCATGCTTTGTTTTGTGCAATTTGTGGTGAGCCGCCGGTTGTTTCTACATTCAAAATAGAGGTTTGCTCGGTTAAGCGTACTTTTGGACTGCCAAACTCGCGACCTGTTAGATTCATTGTTTTAGCTGCGCTGTCGAGCAGGTTACGACTCATGATCATCTCTTTGTAGTTAACGCGCGGGTTATAGCCTTTACCGAATGGCGCACTGGTCGACGAGACAACTTGACCTACTTCGTCGATATTAACTTGGCTGTTAGCACCTGTACCTGGTAGCACAATGTCAAAATCACTTTTGAATGTGGGGGCTTTTTGCAAATAGGCAATCACCAATAAAGTAATGACAATATAGCTAATCGCACATGCAGCTAAGTATGGTCTGCGCAGCCAACGATAAATCGTTGCTCTAAAGCGGCTGTATGGCGTTGTGACTTGAAGTGCTGTACCCATGATACACCTCCTAAAACACCTTGAATGGTGCGACTAAGTCTAAAACTGTTTGCGCCACGTCTCTTAAATTTGTGATATCAGAGTCGTAACAGGCGATAGCGTCATTTGGCATTACGTATGGATTGATTTTATCTCTATAAGGCATACGTATAAGTTGCTCGATTGAACGCTCTATAACTTGTGTCTGTTTTGTAATTGGGTGAGTGCTGACTAACACCACGCGACGAGGTGCGTTGGTATAGGATTTGCCACCCACACAGTTTGCAGAGACTGCGGCTTGCAATAAACGCGTACCATAAGGCAGGCTACTTGAAAAACGACCGATGGCTGCGTTTGAATTACTCTCTGCAGAATCTATCAAGTTGGACATAAAGACTCGAAAGCCCTTTGGTGTGATCTGCGACGGTCTAACCAAGTGAGGTTGAAAACAGCCTGTGCTTGGCACGATGACTTGGTCACCGGCTATCAATGCGTAATCAGTTACCGGCTCGCCGGTTAAAATGCCCGTAAGGTCTACTTCTACCTGCCAACCTGAACGAATTAAAATCACTTGGTCGAGCTTCGCATCAGGGCGAATACCAGATGCGGTTCTGACCGCTTCAGACAATAAACGCTTTTTACTTTGGTCGCCAGAAGCTGCAAGACGCTCTTGCTGTACTTGCGATGGGATCGTTGCATTAATTGTCACACGACCTGGCTCAAACACCGCGCCAGATACCGGCACTTCTATGGATGCTAAGTTCAGCACTTTAATATTTACATCAAGTGTATGCGCTTTGAATATATTCGCTCTGATCAATGCCAGTTCAATGCGCTCACTTAAATGTTTGGTGGTCAAACCCGCTGCAAAAATAGGTTCAATCACAGGCATTTCCAGTAGGCCAGAGCTATCAAGTATATAGCGGCCATTAAAACCTTCACCAAACTCCATATTTATATCGATCAAGTCGCCCGGGCTCAGTGGTAAAGAATTTGCATCTCTTCCACCAAGTACAGGTACGGGCGCTTGGTTGTTTGGGTGCGTAACAATTGCTTTGTCAACGCGGTACTGTTTTGAAATGGCAAATTCGTTCGCGCCTGAGCAATCTAAACCAGCTGCGAATACTGTGCCGGGCTCTGCTGGGTTAATCACTGTGCCTTGTGCATCAGGGTGGCCATAAAAACGGTCGTCGTTATCTTCTAACTCTACTGTTCCGTCAATATGTGCACAGCCAGCAGTCAGCGCGATATTGCACACAAGTGCTAATATACTGAGCTTTGTTGTGATGCTGGTGACTGTCATAGTCTATTCCTTAATGAAAGATACTGTCTTAAATAAAGCATTAATTAGGCCAGTTGTCGAAATCATTAAAAAACATAGGGTTGCAATGTTATTTTGCGGTTTTTATATTGGCTTTTTGCAATTTGCATCGAGTGGCGTTTGCAAAATAGAAAAACCAGCCTTTGCTGGTTTTTTTATTTAAGGGTATTGAATGTGATAAGTAAACATTAATGCGACTTTTGAATGTATGAAACACCGCGCATCGCAGCGTTCTCTATGGTGTTATAAATACAGGCAGGTAATGTACTTAAATACGTACAAGCCCAAGTTGCTAGGGTGCGTTTTGGTTCTTCTTTCAAAATACGCCAGTTAGTTTTAAGTGCTTGGTGCATCAACTTAATTGCCTGAGTGCTGTTTCTTGACTGAATCGCACGGCGGCATAAATAACGTAGCTGATAAGCTTTTGCCAGTGAGGCATATTGATTGAAGAAGGCTTCATGGCCGATACGGTTTTGGTCAACAGCATACTGCCAGCTTGTAAATTGCTTATGCAAATTAGATGATAAGCCTGATGCGTTGACGCGATAATAAGTCAGTGGCTGCGCAATACCTTCAAATTCAAAATCAGTATCTAGCGCCATTCTTAACCACATCTCGATGTCTTCAGACTGACGCAGTTCTTCATCAAAGTATTGTGTCCATGCACGCATACCATCTTGAAAGGCCACTGCATCAAATACCGCTTTTTTGATAACAGGCGCTGAACCATTACCAACCGGGTTGCGGCAAAAAATTTGTTTTGTGGTGATGCCTGTTAAAGCGGGAAATTGGCCAATGCCAAGAGGCGCACCGTCTTCATCCACAAACAAAGATGGGCAGTAGCTCACACCTACTTTAGGGTTGCTATCTAAGTGTGCGACATGTAATTCTAGTTTTTTTGCTGACCAAAAATCGTCGGCGTCCAGTAGGGCAATGTATTTACCTTTCGCTGCTCGAATTCCTGTGTTTCTAGCACCCGACAGGCCACGATTAAGTTGCTGAATAACTTGAATACGTGAGTCATCAAACTGTGCGACTTTAGCCAGAGTATCGTCACTACAGCCATCATCAACACATAAAATTTCAAAGTCTTGATAAGTTTGCTTCAGTACCGAACCGATGCTTTGCTCAATATATTTACCTACATTGTACATAGGAATAACGACGCTAACTGTTGGGTTGATTAAAGTAGTCATAGCAAGCTCCTTAGGCGGCTTTGATGGCGCTGAATTTGACAAGAAGTACATTGATGGCAGGGAATACTAGCCACAATATGCTGCTCAAAAGTAAAACTAGGGCAAATGTGTCTGGCTGCTGGGGTGCGATAGCCAATACACCGATGATGGATACGATAAGGCAGAATGCACATTGTTGTGTTTCTAACTTAAATAGGCCTTTACTGCGTAGCATGGCACTGTAGGTGTCTGACCATACTGTTGTGATTGCAATCAGGCACAATAAACTGGTTGTTGTAAAACTTGCCTGCCAATCTGCTGAGAAAAGAAACGGTACATAGACTGGTACCAAAATAGATTGGCATACAAAAATGGCAGATACCGCAGCGGTAACCAACATGATTTTTTGATTTAGGTTGCCTGTTTGCGCATTTTTTTGTTGCTGGCAAACATATGGGTATAGTGCGGTGATATAAGCTTGGCTGATTGACATGGCAAGGCCAATGCCCGCACTTTTTGCAAAGCTATAAAGGCCAAACAGTTCAGGTGAGAGTAACCTTGCACCAATGAAGATGTCCATGTTCATACGCAGTGAGCGCAGACCTTCAGCAGCAGCGAGTTGCGTAGAAGAACCAAGTAAATAAAAAAAGGTATCGCGCTTGAAGCCTATTTTATGAGGTAGAGTGTCAACCAGTGAAAAAACACCAAGCCATAGCAGTGCAAATGCCCATTTTGCGTAAACAATCGATAACAAGCCCGCATCAAAATACAGCGCAACGGCAATGGTGATGTTCTCTAAGATGATGCAACAACTGCTGATCATGCTAAACAGTGCCATACGGTTGTCGCGTTGGACTAAAAACGCACGGGTGCTGACTATTGGAAATACCAAATAAGTAAATGCCATTAACGCCACTAAGGTGGTGATGTCATGTTCTGGAAAAAGCCATTGGGTTGCATACGCTGCAAACAGTTGCACGATAAAAAGCGCAATGCACAGTAACCACTGTATGCACAAACCATTTGATAGATAATCAGGTAATTCACTGTCTTTTGCGCGAATGATTTGCGCGCCGGTGCCAGAGCGTAACAGTAAACGAATGACCTCATGAATGCTCAAAGCTAACATGGCTGCGCCATATTCTACTGGAACTAAAAATGCTGCCATTGCCATGATGCTCAGTAAGCGTGTAGCTTTAGCTACGACTTCTGCACCCACCAGCCAAGAGGTGTTACGCAGTAGGAGCTTCAGTGAATGTTTGTTTGATTGCATCCGGTTTACTCGGTTTTAAGTGATACCTGTATCAATCAATAATTACGCCAACTCTGATTTTATTTTTAACTTTATGTTATATCTATTTATTTTGTAATTTTACGCTTTATCAAATGACGCTGTACTCGCAATTTGCAATGCAGATACTTTTTAATTTGCAAAGTGCCTATTGCTGCTAAGGCTCCCATTTTTGTATTTTGCGATACAAGGTCGATGGGCTAACTTCTAATAATCCCGCGGCTTTGACTACATTGTCTTCACAGACCAATAAAGCTTGCTCAATGGCGAAGCGCTCAACCTCTGACAGTGGCACAATATTGCTGGCATCGGGCGTTGCTGTGCTCATTGATGGTGTTGCACCATTGGTAGGCATGGCATTGGCGGGTGATTTGTCTTTAGGTTTGAAAAGCTCTTCACTGGGTTTTAAATGTAATTGTTGCATCAGTGTCTCTTCACTGACCATGGGCCCGTCGGACATCACCACGGCACTGTGAATGAGGTTTTCTAGCTGCCTGACGTTACCTGGCCAGGCATAATTCAAAATGAGCTGTTCTGCGCGCTTTGAAAAACCGACAAAAAGCTTATTTTCCATTTCGCTAAATTTGTTGAGATAGAAGAGTGCAATTTGCAAAGGGTCTTCATCACGATCAGACAAGGCGGGCATATCTATCGCGATGACATTCAGTCGATAAAACAGGTCTTCACGTAGCAGCTGTTGTTCAATGGCTTCCAGTGGATTGCGGTTGGTAGCGCACACAAACCGCACATCGACCTTTTCGACCTTGCCGCTACCGACGCGTTGAAAAGTGCCCGTTTGAATGAAGCGAAGAATTTTAGCTTGAAGTGCCATATCCATTTCGCCAATTTCATCCAAAAATAGCGTGCCGCCATCTGCTAAGGTTGCTGCGCCATCGCGGTTATTGGTCGCGCCAGAGAACGCGCCTTTAATATGGCCAAATATTTCGGACTCCATCAATTCAGATGGGATCGCGGCACAGTTAATACAGACAAGCTCATTGTTGTGACGAGGACTTAAATTGTGAATGGCCTCGGCGGCCAGTTCTTTACCCGTTCCACTGGGACCGGTGATAAACACATTAGCACGGCTCGGTGCAGCCTTATCGATACATTTATATACAACTTGCATTGCTAAGGAGCCGCCAATAAAGCGTTGGAACTGAGATCTATGTTCTCTTTTATAGCGTTTTAGGCTGGCGCGCAGCATGTTGCGCTCAGCAATGAGCATTTTAGTCTGGAGTGCCTGTTCAATAGTGATCCTGAGATTATCGTTATCCCAAGGCTTTTGCATATAGCCCCAAACTTTCCCTTGGTTTATTGCGTCAATGAGCGCAGCTTGCTCGGTAAAGGCTGTCAGCATAATGCGAATGGTATCTGGGTATTGTTCGGCGATGATGGCGAGTAGTTCATTGCCTGTCATCTCAGGCATATTTTTATCAGTAACGACCACATCTATGGATTCATTCGCCAAAATCTCAAGTGCGGCAGGTCCGCCTTCAGCGGTATGAATATGATATTGATCGGAGCGCAATGCTCGGCTGAGTGAGCGCAAAATATGTGGCTCGTCATCAACTAGCAAAATATTAAGTCCTGTTATTTTATCCATTCAAGCGCTCCTTTATTAATTTTTGTTCTCTATTAAGATATAGCAGTGTAACTCTCAGAGTTCCAAAGACTTTTGTCAGAAAGTAGCGGATATTTAATATTTATCACGATGCGACAAATATAACCGCAACAAGCATAGACAAAGATTCTGACTAACGTATAAAGATCTGATAATTTTGTTGTGACAGGGCGAGGGGGCGTGTGAAAGAGATGGAATAAAGTGCGCTCCACATAAGCAGAGCACACTTTGGCTTGGAGAGCTTACTTAAATGTATGGACTATTGTCTCGTCTGAATCGAGTGGAAACAGCACTTGGTTTGTCTCTAACATGCTATCCACGCGTACCAGCATCGTTTTTGCAGTCTGTGGTAACGTAAGGGTGTGCTGTAGTTGCCCTGATGGATTAAATCTTAGAGTGGCAACAAGCGCTTTACTGCCCATCAACTCGTCTTCAACAGATGGAACCTCGACATCAAATGAATAAATTTTAATGGTTCTTCCTGCTAATGATTCACCAAACACGTTTTCACCACTGAACTCCATTGTGACTTCATCGCTGGTTCTAAATTTAAAATCAGGCATAACATAGAGATCTGTCGAGTCTGTTGCAGCAGACTCTTTAAGCTCAGCCTGTGGCATGAAATCTTCCATGGTCACCGCCGGTTCTTGCTCCGGTGTTTGTGCCGGCTCTGTTTGCTGTGGTTCATTCGCAGCAGTGCTTGTATTTGCTGTTGCAGCAGGTTGCGTACTGGTTTGTGTCGCAGTGGGTGCTGGCGCGCTTGATTCAGAGCCGCCGCCTCCGCCTCCACAGCCTGTCATCAGAGTAGCCAATAGGGTGATGCTGAACATTGCGGTTAAGTTAGTTACTGTTTTCATGGTACGCTCCTAATTACTCTGATTCTGGCATGTAGTAGTGGGTGTCTCTATCACTGGTTTTGTACCAATCCTGTGCTTGTGCACCGCTTGATTCAACCCAGGTCTCGTAGTTAGGGTATGCCCATAGCACATCAATATATTCACGCGGGTAGTTAAACTCTTCGCTCACTGTCAGTGCCCATGGCAAGTTATCAGCCGTTCTGAAATAGCGGTTTAGGCTCGGATCTGATGAGTCATCCACCTTACCAAAGCGCGTTTGGTCGAATAAATCTGTTGGCGGATAGTCAGCCATGTGAACTTCAATGGTGCGATCTGCTGTTCTGAAGATAAAGAAGTCTAAGTCCGCGATGCTGAGTGAAGGTTGAGATGCTTCAAATGTCACATCGAGTGTAAACGGTATTGGCTCGAAGTAACTGCATTCTTTCACTGTGTTAAAGTGTGTACACTTGCCTGATTCACCGGTTTGAGTGAATAGCTGTGTATTGCTCCAAAGTTGTAACACGGCATTTGTTTGATACTCTTCAACATTCTTTTCAAACACCTGACCGTCAATTGTGACAGTGGCTTTTTCAATCAGCGCAGGTGCTGAGTCTAATATGCGAAGCGCATAGCCATTTTCATATGCGGCACCACGTGCAGTGATCCAACCATGTAAGATAAACCCGCTGACCTCGTTGTTTGCATCAAACGTTGTTTGTATGCGTTGCTTCACCACTAAATCATTTAAGTCATAGTCACCGCGCTGTGGCCAATTATCTTCATAAGCGAGTGTTGACACCCCTGTTTGTGAAGGAAAATACTGACTGTGTGAACGTCTGAAATCATTCGGAAATTCATCCTGTTCATCAGGTATGCCATCTGCGTCGCTGTCGTTGGCTTCAGGCATAACAACAAGATTGCTCGATTGAATAGCGGTGCCTGGACTACTTTGCACACTGAAAACGGCATCGTTAAAATCATTGTCACCCCAAGTACGCGGTAAGTCTTCGAAACCAATAACCACTTCTTGTTCTTGCTCATCATATAGAAGCACGCAATGCTGTCTTAAGTCTTCAGTCGGTTCAGGGTTAAGTGACGAGATTGAGTAATAGTAAGGGATCTGCCAGTTTTTCACCCCTGTGTAGTACCAAAAACCATTTGCTGCGACGAAAAAGCCGATACTGGTGCCCGCAGGGTGTGTGCCGATACTGACGCGGTGACCGTTGGTCAAATGCGGATAGCTTAAGTTAGGAAATACGATGGTTTCTTGTATTTGATCCGCTGAAGTAGGCGGGTTTTCTGGGTCGAAAGTGAAATATCCAAAAGAGTTTTTATATCCGGCGCCTTCATGAATAAAGGTAATAAAGACTTCGGCTTCTTCTACTAAGTGTATCGTAGAGCCGCTGTCACCAGTTATAAAGGCTTCGTTTACTTTTGCTTCGGGTAGTGCATTGCTGATACGTTGGAAAAAATCACTACTATACTCGTCGCGTGCGTAAATCAAGCTGTCTGGTTTACCTGTATTTTGATTATACCCACCTGGCCAAGCTTGCCCAGATTGGAACTGCCATACGTAGTTGCCATCGACCAGCTGTACAGCAACCGCGCTTGATGCCATGGTGCAAAGTGCAGCAGAAACGCACATCTTTGTGAAATAGCTCATAACGTGTAGACCTTGTTTTCGATTAAGTTGATAAGACAAGAGCAGCAACTGTGCCAGAAAATAAAGTTTATAAATTACAGTTACTTGTGTTTTTATGTGGTTTTTTAAGAGGGCGGTTTTTGCAAATTAATACGCATATTTTTTAGATTTCTTAAAATGAAAAAATATTTCTTGTGCAAACTTATGTTGAGTTTGCTTTATTTAAAAAAGGCACGAAGTCAGATTAAGGAGTGGTAAATGACAAAGAATAAAAGTGAGACTCTGGTATTTAGCGTGGCTTTAAATGGTTACCAATGGCGTTATAGCCACTGTATAAAAAGTCAAAAGCGATATGCAAAAAAAATGGGGTATGACTACGTGGTTATTACTCGGCCTCTATTTACCTCGTTAGGGGTAGAGTGCTGCTGGCTTAAGCTGTTACTTTTAAAAGCTGCGTTACAGGCGGGCTATATTAATGTGTTGTTTGTTGATGCGGATGCATTCATACAAGACGATTGCCCACAGGTTGAATCGCTGCTTGTTGCTGATAAGTTCATTTATATGGCCCACGGTTTTAGTGGCGAAATCAATTCAGGCGTGATGTTAGTGCACAATACTTCTGCTGCAGTCGCTTGGTTTGAACAAGTGCTTGGCGCGATTGAAACCCCGGTGGCCGAGTCGAAAGGAATTGGTTGGGGGGAGAATGGGCATGTCGCGCATTTTGCTAAAAGCACCGATGGATTTCAGTTGATTTCGGATAAATGGAATAACACACACTCTAAAGACATGGCGGATTATATTCGTCACTTTAATTATGGCCCTTTGAAAAATAGCTTTTTTGATAAAATGGTCCATAAAATCATTTTTAAAGTGAGTAAGTTGTTGCTTAAGTGCGACCTTAATGATGCCCAGCAACAAGGTAAAAAGCTCACCGTTGTTAACAGTAAACTGCCAGCGTTATTTAACAGAGTTCGTCGTATTTATCCGCAATTTAGTAAGTAGTAAGGAAGTATAACGAATAGTTGCTCTCATATTTTTTAAATTAAAAAACACTTTTCGTTGTGCTTTGCAAATTAAGAAATTCTATTCATAAGAAAATTGAAATTTTTAATTAAATTAATATAATTCAACACTTTAAAGTTTTTTATTTCATTTGGCACAGTCCTCGCAATTACCTCTACAACAAAGATTACGGAGGTGGTGACATGGCTGCTCAAACTAACAAACACCAGATTGCATCTACAGAAAAAACAAGTGCAACACGCAATGTAATTAGATTTACGTTTGCAATCGTTTTGATGGTCGCTTTGCTTCCTTTATATATCTTAAACATCCTACTTAGCACGCTAGTTTTAAAGGCTCCAATAAAAAGTGAAAACTGGATTGATGTCGGCGGTGACGTGGTTGAGCTATATAGCTGGCAAACAGGCCTATTCAAATCAAGTGCTAACATAATTAACGTTGCATTGGGTCAAGTTCACTTTGTGGGCACACCCATTATTCGCGGCACAACGTCAATCCCCAATGTAAAGCGGTTCAAATCACCGTGTGAAAAAGCGGGTTTGTATGATTGCTTACAGCTACATCGGGCTACAGGTTTAGTTGCAAGTGATGAGCTATCACTACTCGAAGCACAAGCGAAGCAAAACTGTATTCAAGACGCGATGATGGTGTTTAAGTTAGTTGTGTGTAAGGCGCTGTATAAAAAGGGTGGCAGAACACAAGATGACAGTCAGATGTTTGGCATACCGTTCGCGAATACCACAATGCACGATGCGATTAATTGGGTATGTCACAGTGAGCAAGTACAAACAAACTGCCGCGTCGGTTACTTCCTTAATGTGAATTCAATTAATTTAGCTGCGAGCAATAAAGCGTTACACAGCACGCTTTGCGGTAGCGATAAGAACTTTGTTGACGGCTCAGGCATGCGCATAGCGGCACAGCATTCAGGTATCGATTTAGCGGACAATGTTAACGGTACTGACATGTTACCACTGTTGTGTCAGCAGGCTGTACAAACAGAACAATCATTATTTTTGTTAGGAGCAAAAGAAGGTGTTGCTGAAAAAGCGGGCGAGGCACTACAAGAAAAATATGCAGGCTTAGACATTCGCGGCACGCATCACGGTTATTTTAACAGTGATGACGACATCATCGAGCAAGTTAATCAAAGCGGAGCGACCATTTTGCTGGTGGCTCTAGGATCACCTCGCCAGGAATTATGGCTTGCTAAAAACAAACATCGTTTAAATTGCCAGTGTGCATTGGCAGTAGGTGGTTTATTTGACTTCTTTTCTGGGGCAATTCCAAGAGCACCGCTCTGGATGCGCGAAATGGGCTTAGAGTGGGTATGGCGTTTAATGCAAGAGCCAAAAACCAAGTTCAATCGCTATGTTATTGGCAACCCAGTGTTCTTATTCCGAGTTTTCATTTTAAAACAATCTATCAGAGGGCTTTAATCATGGATATCACAACTAAAATTGCGACAAACGTGACAGCTGCATCAACTCAAACAGCAAAGAAAGTAACAAACCACCATATTGACGGTGTCCACCATGGCATTCCTGTGTGGTTCCAAAGAGCGGTTGCAGCGCTAGGATTATTAGCTATTAGCCCTCTATTATCACTATTGATGTTAGCGATTAAACTAGAGAGCAAAGGGCCTGTGGTATTTCGTCAAACCAGAGTAGGTAAATTTGGTCGTCGTTTCACTATGTACAAGTTCCGTTCAATGTATATGCAGGACGACCCGCGCTTCCAAGCGCCTGACCAGAAAGACAGTTCTAGAGAGGGCGTATGTCAGAAGTATATCCATGACCCTCGTATCACTTGTATTGGTCGTTTCATTCGTAAATATTCGATTGATGAGTTACCGCAGTTATTGAATGTTGTAAGAGGCGACATGATGTTAATCGGTCCAAGACCAGCGCTAGAGATGGAAGTTGCACAATACAAACCAGCACAACTATCACGTTTAAATTCAGAGCAGGGTTTAACAGGTCTTTGGCAAGTAACAGGCCGTGCTGATACGACATTTGAGCAGCAAGTGCAATTGGACGAGCAGTATATTGTTGAGCAGAGCATCATGAGCGATGTTAAGATTTTACTAAAAACCGTACCATGTGTAGTAGGTGCAAAAGGTGCATATTAAAATTCAATCTCTTCACTTTATCCAGCCAGTAACTTATTTACTGGCTTTTTTATTCTAAAAATTCCCGCATTTTGCATTTTCGTTCTGCAAATTCTCATAGTGAAAATACCCACCATTTATTTCGGTTTTATTTTAAGTTATTGATGATAGAGAGTTTAAAATTAAAATTTGTTTTGGCACAGCCCCTGCAATATCTAGGTATAGACACAGAGTTGAGGATTACACATGCAAAGCAAACACGACATATATGTTGTTGGTTACTACGGCATGCGCAACAGCGGAGACGATGCGCTGATGTTAGCAAGTATAGAAGGTGCAAAAAGCACATTCGGTAGTAACAACATCGCTGTTAATGCCAGCAATCAATATGGCTTAGTGAGACAGCTAGAGGTACAAGGTCAAGCGCCGATGTTGTTTAGAGGCCACCAAAGAGTAACGCATTACAAACGTGCGTTTAATGCAAAGAAAATTGTTTTTGGTGGTGGCTCGGTATTGCATTCAAGCAGAGATATTGCACAAAAGTGTCATATGGTCACTCTGTGTGGCAAACAGTCTAGCTATGCCGTTGGTGTTGGGATTGAGGATTTCAAAACAACAGCAGACGAAAAGCAGTGTGCGAAGCTTTTAAACAAATGCCACTTCACTGGTGTAAGAGATGCGAAAAGTTTCGAAATTGCGAAAGCGATTGCACCGAATGCCAATATAGCGCAGACATTTGATTTAGCACCTTCGCTGTTACATTACTTCGGCAATTCAATTCAAGCAATTGAGCGCAGAGGTGTCGCATTTAATTTCTGTCAGCAGGCAATTAACGCTTTTGGTGAAGCAGATCAGTTAAGCGAGCGTGCAAGAATCAGAAAAGCAGTGAAGTTGATGACCGCTATTTGGGAAATGACACGTGAAGACATTTACCTTGTAGATTTTAACGACCACAGCACATTAGGTGATAACAATGTGCATGAGCAAATTCTTCGCAAAATGCCAAGTTATGTACCAGTTAAACGTATTCGTTACACGGTGAATCCACTGCGCTTACTACAAACCATGGCAATGTTTAAAGCAGTGATAGGCATGAGATTACATGCAGCAGTTTATGCCTACATGATGAATACGCCGTTTATTAACTTGCAGTATCACAGCAAGTGTAAGCAATGGTCAAAGCAAATTGGTATGGCAGACATGTATCAATTTGATGCTAATGACTATGACCCACTAGAGGTCATCAATATCACAAATCAGGTTGTATCGGGTCACTGTGTAGCACCAACACTACCAGTAGAGCAAGCGGTCGCATTATCAATGAATAATTGGAGCAATGAATATGAACAGCATCAAATTCTCAGTTGTTATCCCTCTGTACAATAAGCGTGATTGCATTGAGCGTGCAATTAACAGTGTGGTTGCTCAGAGCTATGAAGCAGATGAAATCATTATCATTGATGATGGCTCTACAGATGACAGTGCAGATATTGTCACTGCTTTAAATATCAGTAACGTAAAATTAGTGAAGCAGGCAAACCAAGGTGTATCAGAAGCGCGTAATGCAGGTGCTAATATCGCCAAGAATGAGTTTATTGCTTTTTTAGATGCCGATGATACATGGTCGCCATTTTTCTTGAATCGCATTGCAGATTTAATTAATCAATATCCAAACATGGGCTTATATGCAACGCGTTACCAGAAAGTATACGGCGATAATGATTATAAAGACGCAAAAATTGCGTTGACTCAATGGGATGCTAACGGCTATGAAATGGATAACTATTTCGCGGTCGCAGCAAGTGGGGACTTACCATTTACCATGTCGAGTATCGTTGTAAGAAAGTCGACATTTGATGAGTTAGGTGGCTTCCCGCGCGGTGAGTGGATGGGAGAAGATCAGAGCTTTTATGTTAACTTTGCTTTGTACTCGCGTATTGCCTACTCTCCGTTAATTGAAAGTTTTTACTTTCAAGGCACTCAAAATAGTGCGTGTGACAAGGCACCGCCAAAAGAGTTATGTCCATTTGCAGAGCGTTTGCTGGATGATGTGAAAGCAGGGCGTATCTCACCCAAGTTAGAGCAGATGGTATTAAAGTATGTTGGCGCACATATTTGCGACTTGGCTAAACGCCATATTAAACATGGCTCTTATGATTATGCTGCACTGTTACTGTCAAACCCAGTATCTCGCACTAAACCCGTTCATTGGAGTTTTTACAAGCTGGTATCTACGCCAATGTCTATTTTCTCTAAAGCAGCATAGACTGTGACAAGGTGTTCAATATTGAGCGAGTAAAGTACTTAGGTACTTTATTCGCTAAAAGCGTGTTGTTCTAAAGATTGAGTCTGTTCTGTCACAAGTAAATATGAGCTTTGACTATACCAATCTCCGAGCACTGTTCTAGTGAACTTATCTTTATGTACTTTTGGCCTATGTGTATGGCCGTGGATCATGTGCTGTACATTGTATTTTTCAAACATCTCGGCGACTGCGTCGTCTGTCACATCTAATATGCTGGGCGCTTTGCCTTGTTGATTAAGCTTGCTTTTTGCTCTGGCATTTTTTGCTACTCTACGTCTGTACCAAAGCGGCATTGCGAGCATTAATTTTGGCCACCACCAGCCGCGACTCTTTTTTCGAAACTTTTGATACTCGACATCTTGAGTACACATTTCATCACCGTGCAAAATCAGTGTAGGTATGCCGTATAAGTCGATTACTGCTTGCTCAGGTAACAAAGTCATGCCACATAACTTGGCATACTGTTCGCCAATTAAAAAATCACGGTTGCCGTGAATAAAGTACACATTTGTACCTGTAAGGCTGATGGATTTGAGTCGTTTTGCTACTTCAATTGCAAGTGGGTCGCCTTCATCATCGCCAATCCAAACTTCAAAAAAGTCACCCAATATGTATAACGCATCTACGCTGTTGTCTATATAAGCATCTAAAAAGTTATAAAAGGCGTTGGTAATGTCTGGTCTGTGTTCGGTTAAATGAAGGTCAGAAATAAAGTAGGTCTTGCGCATGATGTCTCTTGTATAAATATGAGCGCCGCAGCGCTCATATTTTTAGTCAGTGTTATTCAGTGATGGTTGCACTTTCGATGATTACATCGTCTAGTGGCACATCCTGATGGAAGCCAGATGAACCTGTTGCAACACCTTTGATCTTGTTTACAACGTCCATGCCTTCAACAACTTCAGCAAATACGCAATAACCCCAACCTTGAGATGTTTCGCTTGAGAAGTTTAAGAAGTCATTGTCATTCACGTTAATGAAAAACTGAGCTGTTGCAGAGTGAGGATCTGGCGTACGTGCCATGGCAAGAGTACCAACCTTATTAGCAAGACCATTGTTTGCTTCATTTTGGATAGGCGCGTCAACTTCTTTCTGACTCATACCCGGCTCAAAACCACCACCTTGGATCATGAAGCCATCGATCACACGGTGAAAGATAGTGCCAGTGTAAAAGCCGCTTTCAACATATTTTTTGAAGTTTGCAACTGTAGTAGGTGCTTCTTTTTCAAATAGTGCGATTTTGATTTCGCCGAAGTTTGTTTGTAAAACAACCATAATGGGTCCTTGAATTACAATGATAAGATTAAAACGCTATTTTATAGTACATCTGCTGAACTACAAAGTGTTGAAATAACTTTGACAGTTTTGCTGTTTAAATTTTGATACCTAGATAGGGTGAAATTCGCCTTTTTACAGTGGTGACGAGCTTTTTCAAGTGATATGATGCAAAAGTTTCAAACTCGAATTTAGGAAAATCACTACATGTTGCAGATATACGACACACTGACACGTCAAAAGTCACAATTTAAACCGCTTGTTGAAGGCAAAGTCGGCATGTATGTGTGTGGTATTACAATCTATGATTTCTGTCATGTAGGACATGCGCGCACATATGTATCTTTCGATGTAATCAACCGCTATTTTCGCTATTTAGGTTACGATGTCACGTATGTTCGTAATATCACGGATATAGACGATAAAATTATCAAGCGTGCTACAGAGAATAAAGAAGAGATCAACGAACTGACAGTGCGTATGACCAAAGCTATGCACGATGATTTTGAAGCGCTAAATATCTTACCTGCTGACATTGAGCCAACAGTAACGGGTCATATGGATGAAATCATCGAAATGATTGAGCGTTTAATTGCTAAAAAGCATGCTTATGTTGGAAAAAGTGGCGACGTACTATTTGATGTTTCTACATTTAAAGATTATGGCCAGCTATCCCAGCAAGACCTAGATATGCTACAAGCCGGTGCGCGTGTTGAAGTGGCTGAAGGCAAAGATGATCCACTAGACTTTGTACTTTGGAAAAAGGCCAAGCCGGGCGAGCCATCTTGGACATCTCCTTGGGGCGAAGGTCGACCTGGTTGGCATATTGAATGTAGTGCAATGAGCTCTAAGCACTTAGGTGATTTATTTGATATTCATGGTGGCGGTTCAGATCTACAGTTCCCACACCATGAAAATGAAATTGCACAGTCTTGCTGCGCAAACAATGGCTGTTACGTAAATACTTGGATCCATACAGGTATGGTACAGGTAAACAAAGAAAAAATGTCTAAATCTTTAGGCAATTTCTTTACTGTACGTGAAGTATTAAAAGCCTATGACCGCGAGACGGTACGTTATTTCTTGATCAATGGTCACTATCGTAGCCAATTAAACTACTCACAAGAAAACTTAGACCAAGCTCGTTCATCTTTAGAGCGTATCTACACGGCTCTACGCGGTGTGGAGTTGGTGGAAGTTGAGCTAAAGGGTAATGATTACGCAGAACGTTTTGAAGCTGCAATGAATGATGACTTCAATACGCCAGAAGCTTTACCTGTTATTTTTGAGTTGGCCAAAGAAGTAAACTTATTGAAAGATACTGACGTGAGAGCCGCAGGTGAGCACGCATATATCTTGGTTAAATTGGCTGAAGTATTAGGTATCGCTCAACAGACGCCGGAGAGTTTTTTACAAGGTGATCAAGATGAAGATGAAGTAGCAAAGATTGAAGCCTTGATCGAGCAGCGCAACACTGCACGTGCCAATAAAGATTGGACTGCCGCTGATGAGGCGAGAGATGCTTTAACTGCGCTGGGTGTCGTACTTGAAGACAGTGCTGGAAAAACAACTTGGCGTAAAGCATAAGCACATCTTAATGAATTACTTCAAAAGGAGCACTGCTGAGTGCTCCTTTTTTGTTTGTAGCAATACGTATAGCCAAGGTGGTTGGCGTGGTATGTTTCGTGATGCTCTATCCTGTTTTAGTACGATAACTAGTTGTATTATTCCGGTGTTTGAGCATGAGCGCGCGCGATGTTCTAGTGACTTAAGTTCTTATCTTTATATTGATATTTATAACGTATTCCTTTGTTAAGCCCCTCTTCGTTCTTAAGCGATTCTAATTTTACTATCAGAGTGAGTTAATCGCTGTATTTGCTCAGAAATATTTGCTTGGTTTTTTTATGAACAGTGGTATTTTTGAGGTATTGTGTTTTAGACGGAAGAGTGTGATGAAGGAAAAAATAATTGCTTTAACTTTTTTGGCCGCAGCTGGCTACGGCATCGCTAAACCTAACAAGCAGGTTGAGCACTTAAACTCTTACGCTGTTTTACCTGCTGGCCATAATTTGCCATTTTCAGAGGCGGTACGGGTAAATGATATGGTCTACTTATCTGGCCAAATTGGTATTCAACCCGGGACAACGCAGCTGGTGAAAGGCGGTATTACCAGTGAAAGTAAGCAAACCATGGAAAATATTCAAGCAAGCTTGGAAGCACATGGATTATCGATGCAGAATATTGTGAAGTGTACGATTATGCTTGCTGATATAAGTGAGTGGCCTAAATTCAATACGGTATATACAAAGTACTTTTCAAAACCTTATCCAGCGCGAAGTGCTTTCGCAACCAGTGGGTTAGCATTAGGTGCTCGAGTAGAAGTGGAGTGTATGGCGGCAATACCAAGATAATAACGGTAAGTAATAAAATGTTCGGCTTGTTCCTCATTTAGTTTATCTGTTTAACGCTTTGTTAATCTTAGAGTGCATGTTATTTTGCGCTCTAAGCAATAAATAAGGAGTTGAAGATAATGAAATTTGCTTTTGGTATTGGTTTATTTGCACTGCTTTTAACCGGATGTAAGGTTAATGAAGGTGAGTCTTTTGATAAAGATGCAGCCCCAGAAGAACGTACAGAATACCAAGGTGTTGAAGGGGTTGTGCAGTCGCAAAAAGATAAAGTTTATCTCATGAATAAAGAGCTAACAGAAAAGTGTAAAAACGCCAAAGTCGATCATGCTGTTGCTATTACAAATAACGATATAAAGGCACAAGAAACACAATTAGCAATTATTAAGTCTACGTGTAGATAATTTAGGTTCCAGGCGCTAAATGTGACAGGCCAAGTTGTTTACTGCCGCCACTTGGCTCGTTGCTTGCTTTGAATTTGTGGTAGAGGAGTATATTTGCCATAGTTTAAGGAGAAGACAATGTTATTACATAAAAGCGCCTCAATTACCCCCATCGAATTAGCTCAAACAAAAGGGCCTAAATCAAAAGAGCGCGAGCCTCAGGTGTTTGCTAAAGAAATGACTAGCCACAGTACAGGCTCGGAATTATCTCAATCATTAAGGCAAAAAGATCTTTCAGTTTCTCGTTTAAATGACAGCTTCTTAGCAAAGGCTCGTCAATCAATGATGTTTAATCGTATTGGGGTGAATGAAGATAAGGTCAAAGAAATAGAGTCGAAAATGCAAGAGCTGATGGCAAGGCTTGAGTCCGGTGAAATTGATCAAAAAGAATTTGAAAAGCAAATGTCCGCTTTGCAAGAGATGTTAGCAAAAGAGTATAGACGTGGAGGGGGTGAAGAAGATGAAGAAGGGGTGAAAGTGGAGCACCCTTAAGTGTGAGTGCCCCAATACATTAGCTGTGATAGTTTTCGCACGCTTCCAATGTATTTTCAATCAGACTCGCCACAGTCATTGGGCCGACACCGCCTGGTACTGGTGTAATAAAGCTGGCTTTTTGTTCTGCAACATCATATTGCACGTCACCAACAAGTTTTCCTGATTCTAAACGGTTAATACCTACATCAATAACAATTGCACCTTCTTTTACCCACTCGCCAGGGATGAATTCAGGTTTACCTACCGCAACAACGAGTAAATCGGCGCGGCGAACATGTGACTCAAGATCTTGTGTGAACTTATGACAAACCGTTGTGGTGCAACCAGCAAGCAGTAGCTCTAAAGACATAGGTCTGCCAACAATATTTGAGGCGCCAACAACAACGGCATGCATGCCTTTGTAACGAACACCGGTTGAGTCCAATAAAGTAATAATGCCTTTTGGCGTACAAGGTCTCAGAGCAGGCATTCTTTGTGCAAGTCTTCCCACATTATATGGATGAAAGCCATCTACATCTTTATGTGGATGGATACGTTCAAGGATTTTCTCTGCATCAAGTCCTTCAGGTAAAGGAAGTTGCACTAAAATACCATCAACTTCTGGGTCTGCATTAAGATTATCTACTAAATCAAGTAACTGTGTTTCACTTGCGTCACTTGGCAAGTCGTATGATTTAGAAACAAAGCCGACTTCTTCACATGCCTTGCGCTTTGAGCCAACATATACTTGGCTAGCAGGGTCTTGTCCGACAAGTACTACTGCTAATCCTGGGGCTCTGAGTCCTTGTGATACGCGCTGTTCAACACGTGTTGCGACTGTGCTGCGAACCTGTTTCGCAATTGCTTTGCCATCAATGATGTTTGCCGTCATGGGTGACCTTTATATATAGGGGTTATTAACTTGAACGATTATAGAGCCTAAATGGGGTTACTCTAGTAATAATATGCACAGTGGCTGCTGTAGTTAGCAACGATAACGTCGCTTTTATTTGGCTGGCCTACTGTATTGTCTATATTTTCGCAAACTTGAGCTAATTAGCCAAGCAAGATTGCGTGAATATATACGTGCATTAATATAAGTCATGGTCAGTGTTGAGTGTTTTTTGTCTTTTTTAGCTGCTTTTTAGTCCTTTTGTGTCAAAAATAGGCAGTTGAACGAATTTATAAAAAAAATGTTTGACCTCAACAACTCAAAACCCTATTATGCACCCCGTTGCCAACGAGGGGTGTTAAACAAAACACTTTAAGTTAAGTAACAAAATCGGCGATTAGCGCAGCTTGGTAGCGCACTTGGTTTGGGTCCAAGGGGTCGCAGGTTCAAATCCTGCATCGCCGACCACTTTCTCTTTGAGAGAGTGGGTGGATAGCACACAAGTGTTGTTTGTGTTGCGCCCGTAGCTCAGCTGGATAGAGCAACGGCCTTCTAAGCCGTGGGTCGAAGGTTCGAATCCTTCCGGGTGCGCCATTTAAACAAAGTCCACAAGTATGTAGTGGCGGCTGTAGCTCAGTTGGTAGAGCCCTGGATTGTGATTCCGGTTGTCGTGGGTTCGAGCCCCATCAGTCGCCCCATCTACTACTCATAAAATACATCGGCGATTAGCGCAGCTTGGTAGCGCACTTGGTTTGGGTCCAAGGGGTCGCAGGTTCAAATCCTGCATCGCCGACCACTTTTCTGAAAAAAAATATATTATCGGCGATTAGCGCAGCTTGGTAGCGCACTTGGTTTGGGTCCAAGGGGTCGCAGGTTCAAATCCTGCATCGCCGACCATCTCCCCCTCTAATTTATCTTATTTTTTATCTAATTTATTCACTGTTCGTTTTCCTATTATTTATTTGTTCTGATTGCTCGACTCTCCCGTTTTATAGGTTATAATGCCGCGTCTAATGTTTAACATAGTGCCCTGATGGGGCAGGCAGCAAGATCGATATGTAATTGGTTGTCAGTAAATGCAGCATATGCATTACTTCCGATTGCACGTTAATATCGACTTGTTTGTGAAGGAAGGCGCGTTGCCGCCAAAAATGAAAATTGAGGTATATCATGCAAGTTTCTGTTGAGACGACTCAAGGCCTTGAGCGCCGTCTGACTATCACCGTTCCTGCAGAGAACGTTGAGACTGAAGTAAAAAAACGCTTACAACAACTGTCTAAAACACAGCGTATTGACGGTTTCCGTCCTGGTAAAGTACCAGTTTCTGTGATCAACAAGCGCTATGGTGCGGCAGTACGTCAAGAAGTTGCTGGCGACCTTATGCAGCGTAACTACATTGAAGCAATCGTTTCTGAAAAAATTAATCCAGCAGGTGCACCGAGCTTTGCTCCAAAATCACTTGAAGCTGGTAAAGATCTAGAGTTTGAAGCAACTTTTGAAGTTTACCCAGAAGTAGAGATTAAAGACCTAGATAAAGTAGCTGTTGAAAAGCCAGTTGTTGAAGTAACTGAAGATGATCTTGCTAACATGCTTGAGACACTTCGCAAGCAGCACGCAACTTGGACTGAAGTAGATGCAGCAGCAGGCGAAAACGATCGCGTAACTGTTGACTTCCTAGGTACTGTTGACGGTGAAGAGTTTGAAGGCGGTAAAGCTGAAGACTTCCCTCTAGAACTTGGTCAAGGTCGTATGATCCCAGGTTTTGAAGATGGCATCGTAGGTAAAAAAGCAGGCGAAGAAGTTGTAGCTGATGTTACTTTCCCTGAAGAATACCACGCTGAAAACCTAAAAGGTAAGCCAGCTCAATTCACTATCACTGTGAAGAAAGTTGAAGCTCAAGAGTTACCTGAGCTAAGCGATGAGTTCGCAACTAAGTTTGGTGTTGCTGAAGGTGGCGTTGACGCACTTAAAGAAGAAGTTAAGAAGAACATGACTCGTGAACTTGACCAAGCTGTTAAAGCGAAGGTTAAAGAGCAAGCGATCAAAGGTCTTCTAGACACAAACGAAGTTGAAGTGCCTAAAGCACTTATCGATCAAGAAATCGATGCACTTCGTCAGCAAGCTGCGCAGCGTTTTGGCGGCGACGCTAAAAACATGCCTGAGCTTCCAGCTGAGCTTTTCCACGAGCAAGCTGTAACACGCGTTAAGACTGGTCTCTTCTAGGTGAAGTGATCAAGGCAAATGACATCAAAGTTGATGATGCAAAAGTTGAGTCTCTAATTGAAACTGTTGCTTCTGCTTACGAAGATCCATCAGAAGTAGTTAACTACTACAAAGAAAATGATCAATTAATGCAGCAAATGCGTAATGTTGCAATGGAAGAGCAAGCTGTTGAAGCTGTACTTTCAAGTGCAACGGTTACTGATGTTGAAAAATCTTTTGACGATATCATGAACCCACAGCAAGCTGCAGAGTAAGTTTCTTACCTCGTCTTTGAGGAAAGCATTGACTTACAGCTAAGCTAACGCTTAAATGGCTCGTAATGCTCTGTTAAATGCAGCGCTGCGAGCCTTTTTCGTTATTAGCGATAATAATTTAAGGCCCGTTCAAGCAGTGATGCTTGAATATCGCGGCAAGCCTGCCTCGCATATAAAGGAACCAATAATATGAATGACGGTATGATAGATCCTCTAAACGCCTTAGTGCCTATGGTTGTTGAACAAACAGCGAAAGGTGAGCGCTCCTACGATATTTACTCGCGCCTGTTAAAAGAAAGAATTATTTTCTTAACTGGCCAAGTTGAAGACCATATGGCCAATTTAATTGTGGCGCAGATGCTGTTTTTAGAATCAGAAAGTCCTGATAAAGATATTTTCTTATACATTAACTCACCAGGTGGTTCTGTAACCGCGGGTATGTCAATTTACGATACTATGAATTTCATCAAACCAGATGTGAGTACTGTCTGTGTAGGACAAGCTGCCAGTATGGGCGCATTTTTGCTGTCTGGCGGTGCAAAAGGCAAACGATACTGCCTGCCAAACTCGCGTGTGATGATCCACCAACCGCTTGGTGGTTTCCAAGGTCAGGCATCTGACTTTGAAATTCATGCCAAAGAAATTCTAACAATTAAAGAAAAATTAAACAGGTTAATGGCTGAGCACACAGGGCAACCGTATGAGGTGCTTGCCAACGATACTGACCGTGATAACTTTATGAATGCGCAAGAAGCAGTCGATTACGGTTTGGTTGACGCGGTTCATACGAGCCGATAAAAATTAAAGCTAAAGAAAGGTGAATAATTACACCTTGAAATAATGAAACTTGGATCTATATCTTAAGGATGTCCAAGTGACTTACTTTAGGTGTAATTTCGCTGCTTTTGACCGAACAGCGACACTTTGCTTCAGCTTAGTTATGCCAACTGAAAGTTTATTTGGTATAGTTAAAGCATGTATTGTGTTATCAAATCAGAGATAACTCACCAAATTTAAGAGGTAGTTGAATGTCAGACACTCCTACAGACGGCGACAAGAATAGCAAACTCTTGTACTGCTCATTTTGTGGTAAGAGTCAGCACGAAGTACGTAAATTAATTGCTGGTCCATCAGTATATATTTGCGATGAATGCGTCGAACTGTGTAACGACATCATTAGAGAAGAGATCAAGGATATCGCGCCGCAGCATGATGCGTCTGATAAACTGCCGGTGCCTAAAGAGATCCGTAATCACTTAGATGACTATGTTATCGGTCAAGAACATGCAAAGAAAGTATTGTCTGTTGCGGTTTATAACCATTATAAACGTTTAAAGAATCAAGGTATCAAAGCGGATGTAGAGCTTGGTAAAAGTAATATCTTGTTAATCGGCCCAACTGGTAGTGGTAAAACATTACTTGCGGAAACACTCGCTAGATTGCTTGATGTGCCGTTTACTATGGCTGATGCAACGACGTTAACTGAAGCAGGTTATGTAGGCGAAGATGTTGAAAACATCATTCAGAAGCTCTTGCAAAAGTGTGATTACGACGTCGAAAAAGCACAGCGCGGTATCGTTTATATAGATGAAATTGATAAAATTTCACGTAAGTCTGATAATCCATCTATTACTAGAGATGTTTCAGGTGAAGGTGTTCAGCAAGCGTTACTTAAGCTGATTGAAGGTACTGTTGCATCAGTGCCACCACAAGGTGGTCGTAAGCACCCACAGCAAGAATTTTTGCAAGTAGATACATCTAAAATCTTATTTATCTGTGGTGGTGCATTTGCGGGTCTTGATAAAGTTATTGAGCAGCGCAGCCATACTAATACAGGTATTGGTTTTGGTGCAGAAGTGAAAAGCTCTGACAGTGAGCGTACGTTAAGCGAAACATTTAAAGACGTTGAACCTGAGGATTTAGTGAAATATGGCTTAATTCCAGAGTTTATAGGACGTCTACCTGTTGTTGCTACTTTAACTGAACTTGACGAAGACGCGTTGATACAGATTTTAAATGAACCGAAGAATGCGTTGACAAAACAATACGGTGCCTTATTTAAAATGGAAGGCGTTGAACTCGAATTCCGTGAAGATGCCTTAAAAGCCATTGCACATAAAGCAATGGAACGTAAAACAGGTGCTCGTGGACTACGCTCAATTGTAGAAGCTGTGCTTTTAGAAACCATGTACGAGCTACCGTCAGTTGAAGATGTTAGCAAGGTTGTTATTGACGAAACCGTTATTAAAGGGGAGTCAGATCCTATTTTAATTTACGAAAATAGTGGTCAAGATAAAGCTGCATCTGAATGATATGTCAGTAAGTTAGAAAAGGAGCCTAGTGCTCCTTTTTTTGTCCAAGAGTTGAACTTTATAGAGGGCATCCCCATATACCTCTGTAATCTTAAAAATAAATGAAGTGCAAAGAGAACATAATGACGCTTGAGAGAACGGATCGAGTCGAAATTCCAGTGTTAGCACTGCGTGATGTAGTGGTTTACCCTCATATGGTGATCCCGCTATTCGTTGGCAGAGAGAAATCTATTAGATGTCTTGAAGCTGCAATGGAAAATGACAAGCAAATTTTTTTAGTGGCTCAAAAAGAAGCCTCCATCGATGATCCAAGTACAGACGATATTTATGATGTTGGTACCGTTGCTACAGTTTTACAACTACTGAAGCTGCCAGATGGCACTGTAAAGGTGCTTGTTGAAGGCACGCAAAGAGCAAGAATCGATGAGTTTTTAGTGACTGATGAATATTTCTTAGCGAATGCGCAATTTATCGCATCTGAGAATATTGCTGAGCAAGAACAAGACATTTTTATTCGCAGTGCAGTGAGTCAGTTTGAAGGGTATGTAAAACTCAATAAAAAAATCCCGCCTGAAGTACTGACTTCTGTATCTGGTATAGATGAAACGGCACGTTTGGCTGACACTATGGCTGCGCACATGCCGATAAAAGTACCTGAAAAACAAAAAGTGCTTGAGCTATACAATGTCACAGAACGTCTTGAATACTTAATGGCATTGATGGAAGGTGAAATAGACTTACTTCAAGTTGAGAAGAAAATTCGCTCTCGTGTGAAAAAGCAAATGGAAAAGTCACAACGTGAGTACTACCTCAATGAGCAGATGAAAGCCATTCAAAAAGAGCTCGGTGAACTAGATGATGTGCCTGATGAGTTTGAGACACTCAAAAACCGTATCAGCGAAGCTCAGATGCCGAAAGAGGCAGAAGAAAAAGCCACTTCAGAGTTAAATAAACTCAAGATGATGTCGCCAATGTCGGCTGAAGCCACAGTGGTTCGCTCTTATATTGATACGCTCATCAATGTGCCTTGGAAAAAGCGCTCTAAAGTGAAAAAAGACTTAGCGAATGCACAGAAGATTTTAGATTCGGATCATTATGGTTTAGACAAAGTCAAAGAGCGCATCATTGAGTATTTGGCTGTGCAGCAACGTACCAATAAACTTAAAGGTCCTATTTTGTGTTTAGTTGGTCCTCCAGGTGTTGGTAAAACGAGTCTTGGTCAGTCTATTGCGCGCTCTACTGGTCGTAAGTATGTGCGTATGGCCTTGGGGGGGGTACGTGATGAAGCTGAAATTCGCGGTCACCGTCGTACTTACATTGGCTCTATGCCGGGTAAATTGATCCAGAGCATGAGTAAGGTGGGCGTTAAAAATCCATTATTCTTACTCGATGAAATCGATAAAATGTCTTCGGATATGCGCGGCGATCCAGCTTCTGCGTTATTAGAAGTATTAGACCCTGAACAAAACAGTAGTTTTGCCGATCATTACCTTGAAGTTGAATACGACTTATCTGACGTGATGTTCGTTGCAACATCCAATAGCTTTAACATCCCAGGTCCGTTATTAGACCGTATGGAAGTTATTCGTCTGTCTGGTTATACCGAAGATGAAAAGCTGAATATTTCTAAGCAGCACCTAATTCCCAAGCAAATTAAGCGCAATGGTTTAAAAGCGGGTGAAATTGAAATAGAAGACAGCGCTATTATTAATACCATTAGATACTACACACGAGAAGCCGGTGTACGTAATCTAGAGCGTGAAATGTCTAAGTTGTGCCGCAAAGCGGTGAAAACCATTTTGTTAGACAAAGACCAAAAACAGGTTGTGATCAACGCAGACAATTTGGAAAGTTTCCTTGGTGTGCAGCGTTTTGATTATGGTAAAGCAGAAGATGGCGATCGTGTTGGTCAAGTGACTGGCTTAGCATGGACAGAAGTGGGCGGTGATCTCCTGACAATTGAAAGTGCAGCCGTTCCTGGTAAAGGCAAGTTATCTTATACGGGGTCACTTGGTGATGTGATGCAAGAGTCTATCCAGGCAGCAATGACCGTAGTGAGAAACCGTGCTGATAAGCTACGTATTAACGATGATTTCTACGAAAAGCGTGATATCCATGTGCACGTGCCTGAGGGTGCGACACCTAAAGACGGCCCCAGTGCAGGTATTGCGATGGTCACAGGTTTAGTTTCAAGTCTTACTGGCAACCCAGTAAAAAGTGATGTAGCTATGACTGGTGAGATCACTTTACGCGGTGAAGTATTGCCAATTGGTGGTTTGAAAGAAAAACTATTGGCTGCGCATCGTGGTGGCATTAAGACCGTGGTCATTCCTAAAAAGAATGAACGCGACCTAAAAGAGATCCCTGATAATGTTTTAGAAGGGCTCGAAATCCACCCAGTTACTTGGATTGAAGACGTTTTATCAATTGCACTTGCTCAACCAGTGGACAGTTTTTCTGTTGAAACGCAAAAAACTGCTGTGAAAGCTTAAAAAAGTCGATAAAAAGGGTTTTCAAATCCCGTTGGTGTGCTAAGTTAAGCACTGGATTTAGGCCTAGGGCACGGGAAGCCCCGTAGTTTCTAGGCTGTAATACATTTAAGCAATAGAGAATCGAAAGATTTCTCGTAGTTAACAACAAAAGTGATGTTAGTTTTAAAACACCATCGCTCTTGATAATAACAATGTAAGAGGATGATATTGTGAATAAATCTCAATTAATCGATCAAATCGCAGCTGATGCTGATATTTCTAAGGCCGCTGCTGGTCGTGCACTGGATTCATTCATTGAGTCAGTAACCGCTGCGCTAAAAGAAGGCGACTCAGTTGCTCTTGTAGGCTTTGGTACTTTTTCTGTTCGTGAACGCGCTGCACGCACAGGCCGCAACCCTCAAACGGGTGCTGCAATTGATATTGCTGCTGCTAACATCCCTGCTTTTAAAGCTGGTAAAGCTCTAAAAGACGCGGTTAACTAAGATAGAGCTTATAATTTACACTTACACTATTGTTAAGTAGATGTAATTGGACGCATAAGCTTCAGAATAAAAAGCGTATCTGGTAAGATACGCTTTTTTTACATGAGCTAACTGATGCAAAGTACCTTGGTGCTTTGACTTAGATAAGAGATAGAACAAATGCTTGAAAAGATTAGAGAGGGCTCTCAGGGCCTTGCTGCCAAGATCGTTCTTGGTGCAGTTATCTTGTCTTTTGCGCTGGCAGGGATCGGTGGTTACCTAGGTCAAACCACAGAGCAACCAGTTGCAGAAGTCAATGGTGTTAAAATTTCGCAATTAGACTTTGCGAGAGCGTTCGAAAACGAGCGTGGTAGATTAGAGCAACAGTTTGGAGAATACTTCGAACAAATCGCTTCTGATCCAACTTATATGGCGCAGATCCGCCAAGGCGTGGTTGATCGCTTAGTACAGCAAGAATTACAAAATCAGCTTGCAATTGAACTTGGGCTTCGTGTTAGTGACGCACAAATCAAGCAAGCGATATTCGATATGCCTTATTTTCAGATCGGTGGTCAATTTAGTAACGACCGTTACTTACAGCTGATCAGACAGATGAATTTCCAACCTGATGACTTCCGTGAGTACCTTCGTGAAGAAATGACGCGTGATCAGCTCGTTTCAGCGATTGCTGGATCCGACTTTGCCCTTGAGAGCGAAGTAAAGCAAACCTTGGTTCTGCAGCAGCAGACAAGAGACATAGATTATATCGTTTTAGACAAAGAGAAACTTAAGTCACAAGTCACTGTATCAGAGTCAGAGATCAAAGATTACTACGACTTAAACCAAGACCAGTTCATGTCACCTGAACAGGTTGCACTGAGTTATATCGAGTTAAAAGCATCAGACATGGAGCTGGTTGACCCAGTGACAGATGAGCAAGTGAGAGCTTACTACGATGAAAACCAAGCTCAGTATCTAGAAGAAGAGAGACGTCGTGTTTCACATATTCTAGTTGAAGGCATCGAAGATGCAGAGGCTGCAAAAGCAAAAGCACAAGATTTATACTCGCAGTTACAGAGCGGTGCTGATTTCGCAGAACTTGCACAAGAACATTCAGATGACGTAGCTAGTGGCGAATTAGGTGGTGACCTAGATTGGATTGAACGCGATATGATGGACCCTGAGTTTGAAGCTGCTGCATTTGCACTGGCAAATGTGGGTGATTACTCAGAAGTGGTTGAGTCTGAATTCGGTTTCCATATTATCCAACTAACAGATCTTCAAGCACAGGAAGTAACAGCATTTGAAGAAATGGCTGCAGAGCTGCGTACTGAACTAGAGCAAAATGCAAAAATAGATGCATTCTATGGCAAGCAAGAAGAAGTACGTGAGTTGGCATTTGAAGTGGCAGATACGCTTGATGATGCAGCGGTTGCGGCAAATCTTGAAGTTAAAACGACTGAGTTAGTTGCACGAAACTTACTACCTGCGCCTCTGAATCAGCCAGCTGTTTCTCGTGTTATTTTTACACCAGAGCTGCTTGAAGACGGTGTAAATTCAGAAGTCATAGAAGTTGCACCTGAACACGTTGTTGTTGTTCGCGTGGTTGAACATAAGCCAGCTGCTGTTAAGTCACTTGAAGAAGTAACAGAGCAAATTACAGCGCGTTTAGAAAATGATAAAGCATCTGAGCTAGCAAAAGATAAAGCACATACGCTATTTGCACAGTTAGAAGAAGGTCAATCTCTTTCTGCTATTGCTGCGGCAGAGTCGCTTGAAGTGAAGTCTGAAGCTGCCCTTGCACGTCAAACTTATGCAGTTTCACCAGCGCTTGTGAGTAAAGCATTTAAAATGCCTCACCCTGCTGAAGGCGCTTCATCTAAAGCAATGGTTGAGCTGAATAACGGTGATGCTGCACTACTAGTTGTTAAGGCAGTTAATCTCGCAGAAGTCACTGATGAGCTTGAACCTCAGCAAAAGCAAAGCGTGACGCGTGCACAGGTGAATAAAAACTACTTTGCGTTACTGAGTGCATTAGAAGACACTGCTGAAATTGTAAAGCCAAGCTCTTTTGAAGTCACAGAAGAAAATTAAGGTTTTACTTTTTGATATAAAAAAACCACCTTTTGGTGGTTTTTTTATATCTATTGCGAAGTGTATTTTACTTATACCGCAAGCAGCTTTTTCATCACCTTAGATTGTGGTCGGTGAAAGATGGTATCGCAGCAGCCATACTCAACGGCCTCACCATTATTAAGCACCAGTAATTTATCACTCATATGTTTAACTAAGCTTAGGTGGTGTGTAATTAATACATAGGTTAGATCCGTTTCTTCTTGTAGCTTTAATAGTAGGTTTACGATTTGAGCTCTGACAGAAGGGTCTAGTGATGATAATGCTTCATCTAATACAACCACTTTTGGGTCTAAAATGAGGGCTCTGGCAAGCGCCACACGTTGCAGCTGACCACCGCTAAACATATGCGGGTAGTATTCATAGTGCTCTGAAAGTAGCCCTACACGCGATAAAGTTAGTTCAATCTTTTTGTCTCGTTGCGTCTGGGTGAGCTTGGTATTAAAACGCAAGCAATCATCCAGCATTTCACCAATAGTGAGACCGGGGTTGAGAGAACGAGTTGGGTCTTGGAAAATAAGTCGGATATGGTGACATTCTCGTTTTGATGCGCCATCGTCTACTATCATGTCCCCGTTTAATAGGATTTGCCCAGAGTCAGCTTCTTCAGCGCCCGCCAATACCTTAGCAAGGGTACTTTTACCTGAGCCTGTTTCACCAATGACAGCCAATGTTTGTCCAGGCAATACCGCAAATGAAATATTCTTTAAGACTTTTACTTTATCTCGTTTAAATATACCTGAACGCGTTTTAAACGTTTTGCTAAGTGCTTGTACTTTTAGCACGGGTTGCATTTTTTCTTCTCTCTATTGAGTGGAAAGTGACATGCATATGAATGCCCATGTGATTTCACCAATACGGGCGTTGCCACACACTCTCTTTGTGCTTGCGGACAACGAGGTCCTAACCTACAGCCTATAGGTAGATGTTGCAGAGGAGGAATTGTGCCTTTTAGCGCATAAAAGGGGGCTTTATGACCTAGCCCATGGGCATAGTCAGGGAGTGATTTTACCAGCGCCTGTGTATATGGATGATAGGGATCGGTAAATACCTTTTTTGTCGGCCCAGCTTCCACCATTTGCCCACAGTACAGAACATGAATAGCATGAGACCATTGAGTGATTTCTTCCAATTCGTGGGAGATCATTAATATAGACATGTTTTTAAGCTGGTTTAGACTTTTTAGCAGTCTAAATACTTGTGCGCGCGTGGTACTTTCAAGTGCAGTAGTTGGTTCATCTGCGATGAGCAATTGAGGGTTTCTAGCAATGGCCATGGCTATCATGACTTTTTGACAAACACCTTCTGATAATTCATGAGGGTAACTACTCGATATTCTCTCATCATCCCTAATACCAACTTTGTGTAATAAAGCTTTAACTTTAACTTTGCGCTCTTTTTTACGACCAAAAAAACCTGCTTTGAAACACTCGTCGGGTAGCGACTCGGCCACCTGTTCAAAGATTTTAGCTGTCGGATCTAGACTTCTTCTCGGCTCTTGATAAATCATTGCCATATCACGGCCAACAATTTTGCGTCGCTTTTCAGGGCTTAAGCGCATTAAATCAACGCCACGCCAGTGCATTCGATCAGCAGTGATCCGCCAACGTTCGTTGAGGACACCGACAATGGCTTTAGCAATTAAGCTTTTCCCTGAACCCGACTCTCCAACAAGTGCATGCACCTCACCCTCTTTGAGGCTCAGGTTCACCTTATCTACAGCACGAATGACCCCATCTTCAGTAGGCAGCTCTATAGTGAGGTTTTTAATATCAAGTAGTTGCATCAGGTTGCCTTTCTTGCTTGGAGTGCTTTTCTTAGCCCATCACCTACAAGATTAGTGGCTAATACTGATAAAAACAATAGCGCACCGGGCAGGCCAACAGTCCATGGCGCGAGGTAAATAAGCCCTAAATTTTCAGCCAGCATGGCGCCCCATTCAGTTGTTGGCGGTTGGGCACCGAGTTTCAAAAAGCCCAATGCTGCGATATCCAAAATTGCAGTTGATAATGCCAAAGTGAAAATCACCACGATATGTTCGTAAATATTTGGAAATACACCACGAAATAAAATTTGTCCTCGACTGGCACCATCGAGTCTATATGCGCCAATATAATCTTTGTTGAGCTCTTCAACGACGAGATTTCTAATGGAGTGAATATGCTGCGGCAGTAGTGCTAAAATAATCGCCCATACTGTATTGAGTAAGCCCGGTCCCAATATTGCGATGATGATGATCGCGAGTAGGAGTGACGGAATGGCAAGCGTAATATCAAGTAAGTGGTTTAATATGCTCGATTTAAACCCTTTATTGATCCCCGCTAAAGTACCTAGTATTACACCAAAAATTGTCGTGACTAACGCTGCGATAATGGATAAGCCAAATGTGTAAGTTGCACCATTCATCAATCTTGAAAGTACATCTCGGCCAAGATCATCCGTGCCTAAAATGAAGTGCACATCCCCGTCATCGTGCCATGAAGGTGGCAATAGCAGCGCCTCCCCATGTTGCTGATCGATACCGTAAGGTGCTAGCAAAGGGGCTGTCATAGCCAATAAAGTTAACCCTATAAACATCCATAGCCCAACGAGCGCAAGGTGATTTGCTTTGAAGTTTCGCCACAGCCGTGATAGTGGTGAGCGGTTTGACTCTTCACTGTATAAGCTAAACTTTGCCATGAGATTGGTTCCTAGATACAGGGTCGAGTAAGGAGTGAGTTAAATCAGCGAGCATATTGGCAAAAATAACGAACATCGAGACCGCGAGTAAACCGCCTTGAATTGCGGGGTAATCGCGCTGATAAATACTGTCTATCAACCAGCGTCCAATGCCGGGCCAAGAAAAAATGACTTCGGTCACCATGGCAAGCGTAATGAGCGTACTAAATTGCAAACCAATCTGCTTAATAACGGGTAAAAGCGCATTACGTAGAGCGTGATCTAAGATAATTTGTCTGCGGTTCAGTCCTTTTGCTCTGGCAGTTTTTATGTAATTTTGTTCCAGCACATTGAGCATTGAGTCTCTGGTAAACCGAGTAAGCACTGTTGTTGGATACATGGCCAGTACGATTGTGGGCAATGCAAGGTGATGAAGAGCGTCAATAAATGCTTGCCCACCGTAGGGAAAGCCAAGTATCCAAATATCTAATAGAATAAAGTTAGTGACGGCTGGTATTTCGTATAATAAACCAATGCGACCTGACATCGGGAACCAGCCAAAGCCAAGGCAAAATACCATAATGAGCAATAGCGCGAGCCAAAAAACAGGTATAGAAAAGCCAAGTAATGTGAGCGTACTAATGACTTTATCCGGCCATTTCTTATGATAAGCACTGGTAATGATCCCTGCTGGAATACCCAGTAAAATGGCGACAACCAAAGCATAAAAGCATAGTTCTAGTGTTGCAGGCAGTAGCAGTGCAACATGTGACGCTACTGTTTGTCCTGAAGAAAGTGATACTCCCCAGTCACCTTGAAACAAGCGACTAATAAAGGCGCCGTACTGTATGAGGACATTGTCATCAATGTGATATTTCTCCTCAAGCATTTGCGATTGACTAAAGCTGGTATTTACTTGGCCACTGAAATTAGTGAGTAAATCGCCCGGAAACAAATAGTTTAAGCTAAATGTAAATGCCGTAAGGGCAAATAACATAAAGACTAACAAGCTTAATCGTCTCAAAAGGTAATCTAGCATTATTGCGCTTCCTTTCTGACGTTAGCCAGTGAAACACCGCCAAAGGGCCTTAACTCAGCACCTGCAATTTCGGCACTGCGTGCCTGAAATCTTACACCATGCGCAATAGGCACTAACGGGAGTTCTTCAACTAACATCTGTTGGGCTTGCTGGTAGTAGAATTTACGCATTTTAAGGTCGTTGGTATCTAGCGCTTGAGTTAATAAAAGGTCGAATTCTGGGTTACACCAGTTCGCTGGATTCTTACCAGTAAATGTGGCTGTGCAACTCAACAGTGGGCTAAAAAAATTGTCTGGATCTGGCGTATCAGCAGCCCACCCCAATAAAACACTATCATGCTCATGCTGTCCAATTCGTTCAATAAAGGTATTCCATTCATACTCAACAATGCGTGTTCTGATCCCGATTTGACGAAGATCGCTTTGAATTAGCTCGGCCATTTTGCGTGCATTAGGGTTATATATACGTGATACAGGCATGGCCCAGAGCGTCATTTCGAACCCATCAGGGTAACCTGCCTGCGATAAATATTGTTTAGCTATATTTGGGTCATAATAAGGCATCGCTTGTTCGGTAAACGCCCATGAGGAAGGGGGGAGAATAGACTGTGCAGCAATGCCATTACCATAGAATACAGCCTGCATTATTTTGTCAAAGTCGATACTGTGTGCAAGTGCTTTTCTAACCAGCGCATTATCAAAAGGCGGCTTTTCAGTATTAAATGCCCAGTAACCCACATTTAGGTTAACGGCTTTGTCCACAACGATATCTTTCCTCTGCGAGAGTGCCTCTAGCTGAGTCGCGCTCGGGTGCGAGGTAATATCACATTCTTTGGTGAGCATTTTGGCTATGCGTGTTGTATTGTTTGTGGTGATGTCATAAACCAGCTGATCGACGGCATAATCGTGTTTCCAATAGCCGTTATGTTTATGGAAGCGTACCAAATTATCTCTCAGAAAGTGCTTGTATTTATAGGGGCCAGTTCCAATTGGTAAGGAATCAAATAAATGCTTTTTGTCTTGAGATGCCCGCAACATTGCATACTCTTCTGATAAGATCACGGCAAAATCAGTGGCAATATTTGATAACAAGCTACTTTCAGCACTAAATAATTCAAAGCGAACAGTATAATCGTCGACCTTAACAATTTTTCTGATCAGCTGGTCCATACCCACACTCTGAAAGTAAGGATAATTAGCATCTTGGACAAAATGATAAGGGTTGTAGACGTCAAAGAGGCGACTGAAAGAGAAGATCACATCATCCGCATTCATAGTGCGGGTGGGAGTAAAATACTCTGTGCTGTGAAACTGCACCCCTTTTCTAAGTTTAAAAGTAATTTTTTTGCCGTCATCGCTGATCAACCACTCTGTAGCCAATTCTGGCTTAAACTCTGCCGTGACAGGATCGATACTGATTAAAGAGTTATATAGTTGGTTGGCGATGATATCTATGGTTGAGCCAGTTGTTGTGACCTGTGGGTTAAAGGAGACTGGATTTGCTTCAGCGCAATAGACGATGCCTTGGGTTTTATTGGTCTGTTTCGCATCCGGCACTTCTCCACACGCAGATACAAACATGGTTGTAGCTGCGGCAAAAACGGCCTCTTTATATTTTTGACAGATGTGTAAAAGGTCAGTCATTTTGGCGACCACAGTTAAGCCTCTTGTTGTGAGTCTAACAAATTGTATTTTTTCAAATATCCCCTTAGCTGATGATACGTCAATCCAAGGTTTTGTGCAGTTTTCTTTTGGTTAAATTGACTAAACTCCAATGCTTTTTTTAGTAACTCAATTTCGTAGTCACTTGAGAGTGTTTTTAAGTCACATGGAAAGCTTTGTAACGCCATTGGTAAAGATTGAACCTCTGCAACTTCAATTATGTCATTTGTATTGTGCTGTGATGGAGTCGCTGGGATTATCGGCTCTGATTTTTGTGCTTTTATTCTTTGCTGAGGTCGATAAGGGCTTTCAAAAGGGTCAAAAGTAATGTGATGAACTGGAAGGTGCTCATTACCATGTCGATATAAGCTTCGCTCTATGACATTTTTCAATTCACGAATATTACCCGGCCAATCATATGTAAGCAGTGCTTCGGTTGCTTTGCGAGTAAAGCCGCTAAACAGTGACCACCCTAGATCTCTGGCCATATTTATGGCGAAGTGCTCTGCGAGTAGTAAAATATCTTCTTGTCGAGCGCGCAGTGGCGGGAGTGTAATCACGTCAAATGCGAGTCTATCGAGTAAGTCATGCCTAAACTCACCATTTTCGGCAAGACTGGGTAAATCTTCATTGGTTGCACACACTAATCGCGTATCTACTTTGACCGTTTGCTTGCCACCTACACGTTCAAATTCCCCATATTCAATCACGCGTAGTAACTTTTCTTGCACCATGGCTGAAGTGTTGGCGAGTTCATCTAAAAACAAAGTGCCGCCATTGGCACGTTCAAAGCGTCCTTCATGTCGCTTACTGGCGCCAGTAAATGCGCCTGATTCGTGACCGAATAATTCACTTTCAAGTAAGTTTTCATTTAGTGCTGCACAGTTGAGTTTTACGTAGTTTTGATCCCAGCGCTCGGATAAAAAGTGCAATCGCGCTGCAATGAGCTCTTTACCTGTACCGCGTTCCCCAATGATAAGCACGGGTTTTTCCAGTGGAGCAAGTTGAGAGACCTGATCTAATACAGCTAAAAAGCTATCAGACTGGCCGAGTAAGTTATCCTGTTGACGGAATTGACTCATATTTGACTAACTCTTAGTTTTTTTGACTAACATCTAGTTTATTTGAAAAAAAACGGGATGGATAGTTTTTTATTATAATTATAAGTTATTGAAATTTATTGTTTATTTTTCTTTTCAAAGTTGGCAAGCTTATTGATACATACTTATCAGCAATATAAATCACAACCAATGAGGTAAAAGATTATGGGAATTTTTTCACGTTTTGCTGACATCGTAAATTCTAATATTAATGCAATCTTGGATAAAGCGGAAGATCCAGAAAAAATGGTCAAGTTGATCATCCAAGAAATGGAAGACACACTTGTTGAGGTGCGTTCTACGTCTGCGAAAACACTGGCAGAGAAGAAAGAGTTAGAAAGACGTGTTGAGCAGTTAAATGGCCAAGCCAATGATTGGCAAGAAAAAGCGGAATTGGCTTTAACCAAAGAACGCGAAGATCTTGCAAGAGCGGCGCTACTTGAAAAGCAAAAAGCGTCTGATGCGGCACAAAGTGTTGAGCAAGAGCTAAGCCATGTAGAGTCTCATATCGAGAAGCTGCAACAAGAAGTGACTACATTACAAGAGAAACTAGCCGATGCGAAAGCACGACAACAAGCTATTGTGCTACGTCAACGCTCAGCAGAGTCTCGCTTAGATGTGAAAAAGGCATTAGACAGCACTAAAGTTGAAGATGCATTGAATCGTTTTGAGCGCTACGAAAATAAAATAGATGGTTTAGAAGCTCAAGTTGAATCATATGATTTGGGTAAAAAATCATTAGCAGATGAAATCGCAGATCTGCAAAAAAATGAGAAAGTAGATGATGAGCTTGAAGCTTTAAAAAAGAAGCTTGCAAATAAATGAACATAATGGCACCTACTGTTACAGTAGGTGCAATACACAAATACGCTGCCAAGACTAAATAAACAGGAGAAGATTATGTTTGACGCAGAGATACTAGTAGCCCCAATTATGGTTTTTATGATCGTGGTGGCTCCGCTGTGGCTCATTCTTCATTACAAAAGTAAAAAACAGGTGAGTCAGGGCTTAAGCGAACATGAACATCGTCAGCTAATTGAGCTGGCAAATAAAGCAGAAAAAATGGCTGAGCGCGTTGAAACATTGGAGGCGCTGTTAGATCAAGAATCACCGGACTGGAGGCGCAAAGTATGAGTCAAAAGCGCAGAGAGTTATACCGAGACCCAAAACGCGGTAAGTTAGCGGGAGTATGTGCAGGCTTAAGTGATTATTTTAACATGGAGCTTTGGCTGGTTCGCATTCTATTTATGACGGCTGTTTTACTATCGGGCGGCCCATTATTTGTGGTTATTTATATCGCCTGCTGGTTTATCTTAGACCGTAAAACAATTGAACACGATCAGTCATCCAGTAGCCATGATATAGATCCTGTCTCAGTGAAGTTTAAAGTATGGCAAAAAGGCGAGCCGCCACGCCAAGCTTTATTTGACTTAAAAGACCGTTTGGGCAAGTTAGATAACCGCATTCAGTCTATGGAACGCTATGTTACTTCTCCTGAATTCACAGTAAAAAGGGAAATTAACAAATTATAATGGTACGTGGCGAGCCTTCGCCACGCCACTTCTAATAGGGATTTACAATCAGCATGAGTGTGAAACGGGTTACTCACAACGCCCTTGAAAAACTACAAAGTAAAGCGCAAAAAACATTGCAGCGCACCTTAGATCAACATGTCAAATTAGCGGTGACAGGGTTTAGTGGTAGTGGTAAAACTGCATTCATAACGGCCCTCGTCAAGCATTTAACAACCCAAGCAAATAGTCAAAACCTGCCGTTTTTTGATGTTGTGAGAGAACAGCGCTTAATTGCTTGTAAGCAAGTGCCACAAAAAGCGCTCGATATTCCAACTTTCGACTACGCGTCTGCATCAGCCCACTTATTAGACAGCCCACCTCGTTGGCCGCCTTCTACCGAGCGCATAAATACACTTACCCTTGCTTTAAAGTTTCGCAGTCATAGCGGGCTACGTCAGCATGTGGCAAGCGATCATACTTTGTATTTGGAGTTAATTGATTATCCCGGTGAGTGGTTGATGGACTTACCGCTATTAAATATGACGTATGAACAGTGGTGCAAAACGCAGTTAGCTGTATTATCAACACCGGCATATAGTGAGCATTGTGCCGCTTTTCTATCTGAATTAAACCACTTTGATGCCACGGCGCCAGTCGACATGTCCACGCTAAATAAGCTTGCTGAGCTTTATCAAGAAACATTAATGAAGTTAAAAAAACATACTAAGTTGTCGCAGCTGCAGCCTGGCAGGATGTTGATCCCTGGTGATTTAGCGGGTGCACCGGTAATCCAGTTTTTTCCTTTATTAACGCATGGGCAGCAGCATCAAGACAGTCAATACGCACAATTAGAAAGCCGTTTTGAAGCCTATAAAAAGCAGGTTATCACACCTTTTTATAAAGATTATTTTTGTGCGTTTGATAGACAACTTGTGTTGGTTGATATTTTAGGTGCGTTAAATGATGGCCCCGATACGCTCGCACAAACCAAACTGGCCTTAAAAGAGACCGTGGACATGTTTGAGCACGGCAAAAGTGGTCTGTTACAGCGTTTATTTAAACCCAAAATAGACAAGGTATTGTTTGCTGCCAATAAGTGCGACGCAGTCGCTTTATCTGAGCAAGATAGCCTGACACGTCTATTACATGCACTTTTATGTGAACAAGAAAATGAATTGAAGTTTTCAGGCGTAACCGTCGATACTATGACGATTTCTTCGGTAAAGAGCTGTCAACCTAAGCAAGTTAATGAATCTGGAAATCTCTTGCACTGTGTTTATGGTCGCCCTTTGACTGAGTCTGAATATATTACTTACCTCCCTCCAGAGCCGCCGGATCATGTTCTTTCAGATGCTCAATGGCCAGAAAATGGGTTTAATTTCCTTTCTTTTTACCCATATCCAGCTTATCAGGGGCAGCTAGAGCATATCCGCTTAGATCATACTTTACAGTTTTTAATTGGAGATAAGCTCACGTGACAGATCCGCAAAAAAGATACGCAGGTAGGCGTATAGAAACGCCAGAGAAAAACGAAGACGCTATACTTTCTGAGCCCAGAGCGGGAGAGCGTATTGAGTGTGATTTGGTACCTGCCAGCACAGAGCAAACGTTTGAGCCTTTCTCTGATGATGAGTCTGTTGATCAGGGCTTACAGCCGAGCAAATCAAAGTTTGGTTGGCGCCATTGTTTATTCATTAGTCTGGCGGTATTGATCCCCGTTGAGTTGGTACTGACAATTTTCAGTGCTTTTCAACAAAGTGTTATTCTTGCAAGTGTGTACTTACTTTTGTTGGTTTCTATTGTTGGCTGGTGCGGAAAGTTTTTAATAAGCGAAGCAAGGGCGCTGCGAACACTTAAGCAATTAGAGCAGCGCCGAGAGCAAGCTCAAAGGCTATTAAATAGTAATCAAATTGGTGAGGCACAAGCTTGGTTGGCGCCAGTATTAGCAAAGCTGCCTGAGGAGGGAGTGGCAAAATTTCAGCAAAGCTTGCAAAGCCATTACACAGATCAAGAAGTACTGCAGCTATATGAAGTGACGGTGTTGCAAACGCAAGACGAGCAGGCCAGAAAAATGATCACGGATTATGCGACAACCTCAGCGTTAATGGTCGCACTCAGTCCGATGGCGATTACAGATATGCTTGCAGTGTTATGGCGCGGTGTGAGTTTGATTGAAAAGTTAAGTGCGCACTATGGGATCACATTAGGCTACCGTAGTCGTATTAAATTATATAAATTGCTCGCTCAGCAAATTGTTTTTGTGGGCGCATCTGAATTGATCAGCGATCTTGCCGCCACGAGCTTAGGTGCAGAGTTACTTGGTAAGCTATCTGCCCGTTCGGCTCAAGGGCTCAGTGCAGGTGTTTTTACTGCGAGACTTGGCTATAAAGCAATGGCACTGTGCAGGCCAATTCCACGATTGGAAAATACAACCAGCTTCTTATCTGACTTTGCAAAAAAACTGACAAGTCAGCTAATTAAACAAAACTAAACTCTATGGCACACATATGAAGTTGCATTTTAAGTGACAACATATGTGTACAGCCAAAGCTTATTAATGTTTCTCACTTAGACTTCTGAACTTCCAGCATGCTTGTACATTTATCCATCATGGAATATCTAATTACATAAGATATAAACATTTTGAATAATAACAACAGGCAAGCAATGAAAAAGTTACATGATAATACTAATTGTATACACGGCCCAAATCATGCAAATGATCCACATGGTGCCTTAACTGCACCTCTGTACCAAACCTCGACATTTAAATTTGAGAATGCAGCACAGGGCGCAGCAAGATTTGCAGGAGAGGAAGCGGGTTATATTTATACGCGCCTTGGTAATCCAACAACGCGAGAGCTTGAAGAAAAGGTCGCCCAGTTAGAAGAAATGGAAGATGCGGCGGCAACCGCTACGGGGATGGGGGCCGTGTCTGCATCGGTACTAAGCTTTTTACAGCAAGGTGACCACCTAATCGCCTCTAGTGCGTTATACGGTTGTAGCTTTGCTTTATTTGCTCACATGCTTCCTAAATTTGGCATTGAGGTCAGTTTTGTCGATATGACGGATGAAGCAGCACTGAAAAATGCCATTCAGCCAAATAGTAAAATGTTATTTGCAGAAACACCGATCAATCCAAATATGACAGTATTGGATTTATCTATGCTGGGCCAGTTTGCTAAAAGGCATAATTTAATAAGCGTAGTTGATAATACTTTTATGACGCCACTGCTGCAAAAGCCAAAGCGTTATGGCATTGATATTGTGATCCACAGCGCCACTAAATACTTAAACGGTCATGGTGATGTGGTGGCAGGAATAGTATGTGGCAGTAAAGAACATATTGAAACCATCAAGCTGACCGTATTGAAGGACATTGGTGCGACGATCAGCCCGCATGATGCTTGGCTGATTAATCGCGGTTTGAAAACGCTGCATGTTCGCATTGAGCGTCACTGTCAAAGTGCCCAAAAAGTCGCTGAATTCTTAGAGGGCCATGCAAAAGTAGAAAAGGTGTACTACCCGGGACTTGAATCTCATCCTGGACATAAATACCTGGGCGAGCAAATGCAAGGTGCAGGTGGTGTCATTGCTTTTGAAATCAAAGGCACTTTGGCGGATGGCGAGGCCTTTATCAATGCGACTTCGCTGTGCACCTTAGCGGTTAGTCTGGGTGACCCTGAAACTTTAATACAGCACCCAGCATCGATGACGCATTCACCTTATACACAAGAAGAGCGCTTATCCGCTGGGATCTCTGACGGGCTCATTCGTATTTCTGTCGGTCTCGAAGCGGTGGAAGATATCATATTGGACCTAAAAAGTGCATTTAAGTGTATCTAAATATTTACACTAAAATTCCCTGAAAGGCTATTTAAATATGGTGTGTATTATTTGGTGTTCAAAAGTGTAATTAAAGATTTACGTTTTTAGGGTTCTTCAGGTAGGCCATTTTAGGTCTACCTATTAATATTTTGCTCACTTTTACATAGTATCGAGATAACAGGTTTGAACGCTCCACCACCAGAAGTGGAGATCAAGATAAAGAAGGTTACTATGGCTAAATCTAGTAAATACACTTCCAAGCAGCCTAATGAGCAAGGCATCATTGAGTGGAGTGAAGAAGAAAATAAAATTTGGTCTGAGCTGGTTGCAAGACAGCTTAAATGTATCGAAGGCAAGGCATGTGATGAATACATGGAAGGTCTGAAGAAGATCAACCTACCTCACGATCGTATTCCTCAACTGCACGAAATTAACGCTGTACTTGAAAGAGAGACTGGATGGCAAGTTGCACCAGTACCTGCATTAATCGATTTTGATGAGTTTTTTAGATTACTTGCCAACAAGCAATTCCCAGTAGCCACGTTTATTCGATCTCGTGAAGAATTTGACTACCTTCAAGAGCCTGATATTTTTCATGAAATATTTGGCCACTGTGCCATGTTAACAAACCCAGCATTTGCTGAGTTTACACATAAATATGGTCAACTAGGTTACGCAGCAGAGAAAAAAGACCGTGTATATCTTGCGCGTTTATACTGGTTCACAGTTGAGTTTGGCCTAATGCAGACTGATAACGGTTTGCGTATTTACGGCGGCGGTATTTTATCTAGCCCAGGTGAAACTCAATACGTGTATTCAGATACACCAGAGATTAACAAACTTGAAGTTTTAGATGTACTGCGTACACCATATCGTATTGATATCATGCAGCCTTTGTACTACACCATTAATTCGATAGATGATCTGTTTGATATTTCTCAAATGGATATCATGGCATTAGTAGAAAAGGCAAAAGAATTAGGGCTGTTTGAGCCAAAATTTCCACCTAAAAACAAATTAGCAAGTTAAGGAACCACCCATGTCTGATTTAAGTGCACAAAAATGTGAAGCGTGTCGTGCGGATGCGCCAAAAGTGTCAGATGAAGAGTTAGCAGTATTAATTAAGCAGATCCCTGATTGGGTACCTGAAGTACGTGATGGTATCATGCAATTAGAAAGAGTTTATAAGTTCAAGAACTTCAAACAAGCACTTGAGTTTACAAATAAAGTGGGTGATATGGCTGAAGATGAAGGTCACCACCCAGGTTTGTTAACTGAGTGGGGTAAAGTGACTGTGACTTGGTGGAGCCATTCAATTAAAGGTCTTCACAAAAATGACTTTATTTGTGCATCAAAAACTGACGAAGTTTTCGCAGCACTATAAGAGTTTATTTCGGAATGTTAAGGGCGCCATGTGCGCCTTTTTTATTGCACAAAGAAAACAGAAGGCAATCTGTTTCCTTTGTTGTTTATAAGCTTGAAGAAGCGGTTATTTCAGCGTCACGGTTTAGATTTGTGAGTTCATCGATAAGATCAAGTACCTCTGGTTCGACATAGTCAAACCCTTTATCTTGTTTCAATGCGGTTTCAATGGTCTCAGCCAGTGTTTTTAGTTTAGGTACTCCTGTATAGCAACAGGCACCATGGAATTTGTGCACAATTTTTAATAGCTGTTCTGGGTCTTCTTGTTCACTGGCTTCGTTTAAATGGTCTATGGTCTCAGGTACGCTTTGCAGCAACATATTTAACATTTCAAGTGCTAAATGGGGTTTGTTACCAGAGCGCTGCAGTGCGAGATTCCAATCAAGCAAATGACTTTCAAAAGGGGCCACACTGCTGACCATTTGTTCTTCCTTTTGCTCTCGCTCTAGGGGGGAGGTTGCACTGTGGTCACAAATGATCTGTTTCAACATATCTTCATCGATGGGTTTTGTCATATAGCCGCTAAACCCATCTTTGACTAACTGCTCTTTTTCTCCTGCCAGTGCATGCGCAGTCACAGCAATGATAGGTGTATCATCATTCATAGATGACTCTTTGATGCTTTTACACGCGGTTATGCCATCCATAATTGGCATTTGGATATCCATAAATATCAAATCATATTTATGTGTTTTGCACAGCCCGACAGCCTGCGCACCATTGTGTGCCGTTTCAATGGTTTCAACTTGCTCTTCTAATAGGGTATATAGCAGCTTTAAGTTGGCATCATTATCATCTGCAATGAGTACTTTTAATGGTAAATGAGTAGCAGTGTTCGTTTCTATTGACAGATCCGGGTGGTCTAAACGATAAGGCGCTGCGAGCATTTCACATAACTTTCTGTGATGCAGAGGTTTACTGATGCAGGCGTCAGCGCCACTGCCAATCAAAGACTCACGCATGTTGTGCGAAATGGTATTGACCATCAGATATAAATAATCTGCTTTTTCTCGTGCTCGATTGATATAGTTTTTAACGGTTTGCATATCGTCGACGGTAGCCATATTACCAACGAGACAAATATCATAGCTAAACTCTTGCTCAAGCGCTGTAAAGAAAGCTTCATCGCTATCACACACTGTCACTTGCATATGCCAGCTTTCAATTTGCGCGATGACAGCATTTCGCGTGTGTTCTTGCGGTTCAAAATACAAAACACGTTTGTTTTCTAAAGGTCGACATGGCAAATCATCATTAAATAAACGGCTTGGCAGATTAAAAATAGCATTAAATGTGAAGCATGAGCCGTTACCTAACGCTGAGTTTAATGTGATCCTGCCTTGCATGACTTCAACGATATGCTTAGTAATGATTAGGCCAAGGCCCGTACCGCCAAACTTACGGGTGATACTGGTGTCTGCTTGTGCGAAAGGCGTAAATAGGGTGTCTTGCTTTTCTTGCGCGATACCGAGGCCAGTATCACTGACTGAAACGAGTAAAGAAGTTTGTGAGTCTCCTTTTAACCGGTGGCTGATATCAACTTTAACTGAGCCCTTTTCAGTAAACTTAATTGCATTACTGATTAAATTAATGAGTACCTGTTTAAAGCGAGTGGGATCACCGACTAGGTTGTCAGGTACTTGGCGGTTGACGGCAATTGATAATTCTAGTTGTTTCTCATAAGCGCTTGGTGCTAGCAATGTCATCACTTCATTAACTGCATCGCGCAGTTGGAATTGAATGTTTTCCAGCTCCATCGCGCCGGCTTCAAGCTTAGAGAAATCTAAAATATCACTGATGATAGTAAGTAAACTGTTTGCAGAGAGCTCGATGGTATCCAGATAATCTTTTTGATGTTTGTTAAGCGGTGTTTTATAAAGCTGCCTTGTAAAACCAATTACGCCGTTAAGCGGAGTTCTGAGTTCATGACTCATTTTTGCCAAGAAGTCTGACTTAACACGGTTAGCAACTTGTGCTTCTTTTTTAGCGATATTGAGCTGAATATTTTGCGTTTCATATTGCTCTAAGGTTTCTCGGTAGTCACTGGTGGCTTGATCAATATGCTTTTGCATTTCATCTCTTTGTCCGACCATTTTTTCACTGATGGTGACAAGGCCTTGTCGCATCATGTCAAACTCGCCTTGCATTTGCTCACTGACCCCGATATCCGTTTTACCTTCAATAAGCTTGTCAGTTGCGAGTTGCAATTGAGAGAGCGGTGTGGAGAACATGCGACTTAAGCGAGTGGACAAAAATACGCTTAAAAATAATGCCGCAAGAATGATTGTGCCACTGAGTAATAAAGCTTTTTGTTGCCCAATAATGGCTTGGTCTTGGCTGATTTCAACCATTAATACCGCGATTGTTTTTGCATGGGCATCTTGCCAAGTTTCACCGGTGCCATAGTACTTAACTGGCGCAAAAATCACATAGTTGTTACGTAATTTTTGGGCTTCCGTGGCATGCAGTGCTGCAACATTTCCTCGATAGTGCAAATCATTAAATTCACTATGATAGTTACTGGTCATGATGAGCTGATTATGCAAGTCAAATACCGCAATGCTGTTAACGAGCGACGCGTGTTGATTGTGTGCTTTGGTAATGATGCTATGGAGTTTGGCTTTATCTTTAGAGTCCAAGGGCTGTTCTACTGTCATCGCCAGTGAATTGGCAATACTGGTGCCTTGCTGTTTAAGGATTTGTTCAAGCTCTACGTAGCGATTTATAGTAAAATAGCCCCCAAGTATTAAACCGATTAACACCGTCGGGATCAGGGTAAGCAATAAAACGCTATCGCGTAAGCTTAATTTAGACATATTGAGCGATATAAAACTTTGATAATTATGAACTCTAGAGTAGCGAGTTCATAGGTGTTTAGCAATGTATAAGGGGCGGTACATGGCACAAATTTTCCGTGCTAAAAAAACATCTGGCAAAGGTGAGGTGATGGAAGTGGGTATTGACTCACTCGATCATCAAGGGCGAGGTGTAGCAAAATACAAAGGTAAAGTTGGTTTTATTGAAGGCGCTTTGCCTGGTGAGCGAGTTAAAATTAGGGTATCTCAACAAAAAGCGAAACTTTTTGAAGGGGTGGTTGAAAAAGTGCTAACAGCAAGTGAGCAGCGCGTTGATGCATTTTGCCCTCACTATCAGCAATGTGGCGGCTGTTCATTGCAGCATTTAGACAAATCAGCGCAGCTTGGACATAAGCAATTTGCAGTTGAAAAGTTGTTTTCCAAGTTTTCAGGTACTGATGCACTACCATGGGCTAACCCAATTGAAAGTGACGGCAGGCATTATCGTCGAGCTGCCCGCATCGCGACGTATTTTGATAAAAAAGAAAAAGTACTCAAGCTTGGCTTTCGAGCAGCAAAATCAAAGAAATTGGTCGATGTGCTTGACTGCGGCGTATTAACTCAGGTGTACCAGTCCGTTTTTGTTGACCTCAGAGAGATATTGAATAGCCATTCACAGTTACGAAGTGTCAGCCATATTCAATTATGTGAAGCTGATAACGCCCCGTATATTCTTTTACGTCATACCAAAGCGATTGACGATGAAGTTAAGCAAGGCGTACATACTCAGTTTGAGCAAAGAGGGTGGCGAGTCGTTTGGGATGATGGCAATGAAGATCCATATTATTCTGCCTTACCTGAGTATCAAGTTGGTGGCACGGAGTTTCAGTTTAGACTGAATAACTTTATTCAAGTGAATGCTGCTGTTAACTCAGCCATGCTAGATCAAGCGCTAAATTGGCTTGAGTTAACAGGACAGGAAAAGGTCCTTGATCTGTTTTGTGGTATTGGTAATTTTTCATTATTGTTCGCAAAACAAGCTAAGCAAGTAATTGGTGTCGAGGGAGTGGCTTCTTCGGTTGCAATGGCGACGCAAAATGCGCACACTAACAACATCGACAATGCACAGTTTTTCCAGTTTGATTTGACGCAAGAAATGGCTTCTGCACAGTGGTTTAGTCAAGAGCTAGACACTTTGGTATTAGATCCTTCTCGTACAGGCGCATACGATGTATTAAAGCAATTGCCATTGGGGCAATTTAATCAAGTGCTCTATGTGTCATGCGATCCCGTTACTTTGGCTCGAGATAGCGCGTTAATCTTGCAGGCTGGATTTACTGTAAGCAAGGTTGCACTGATGGATATGTTCCCACACACCGGACATATTGAAACAATGGCGTTGTTCCAAAGGAGGTAGTCAATAATGGTAGCGACTCGCCAATCTCACCATACCACTTTGCCAGCAGATTTTGACGCGCGATTAGCGTTGTTAAAGCTGTCAGAGGATAAAACCGATCGACTCAGTGAGGCATACGCTTTGTGCCCCGCAGAAACCAATGAAGATCTGTTAGAAAAAGCCATCGAGATGGTTGAGATCTTGGCTGAGCTAAATTTTGACTCAGAATCCCTCGCGGGGGCATTTTTAACCCCTTATTTTATTGCTCAGCAACTTGATATTGAAGCGGTTGAAAAAGCGCTTGGCGAAAACATCGCTCTGTTGCTTAAGGGCGTTGAGCAAATGGCGTCAATCAGCACCTTGGCTCATCAGAGCAAAGGCAATGTCCAAATTGATAAAATTCGTCGCATGCTATTGGCGATGGTAGAAGATGTGCGCGCGGTGGTGATCAAGCTTGCGGAGCAGATCTGCTATCTCCGAAGTGTGAAAGACGCGTCTGAAGAAGAGCGTGTAGTTGCAGCAAAAACAACCGCCAATATTTTTGCCCCGCTGGCGAATCGCCTGGGTATTGGCCAACTAAAGTGGGAGCTTGAAGATCTCTCGTTTCGTTATTTACATCCTGACAGCTATAAAACCATTGCTAAAAAGCTGGCTGATAAACGCCTTGCGCGAGAAGCGTATATGAGTGACATGGTCTCAGCTGTGCAGCAAAAGCTGGCTGATGCCAATGTAAAAGCTGAGGTGTATGGTCGTCCAAAGCACATCTTTAGCATTTATAAAAAGATGTCGCAAAAAAATTATGAGTTCGAACAGTTATTTGATATCCGCGCTATGCGTATCGTGGTTGACCAATTGCAGGACTGTTACGCCGCTCTTGGTATTGTGCATACAAACTGGCGTCATCTGAATAAAGAGTTCGATGATTATGTCGCTACGCCTAAGCCCAATGGCTATCAGTCTATTCACACTGTTGTATTTGGACCTGAAGGCAAGACAGTCGAAATCCAGATCCGTACTCATGATATGCATAAAGATGCTGAGATGGGGGTCGCGGCACACTGGATGTATAAAGAAGGTGCACTGCCTGGGCGCGGCTCGGGTTATGAGCAAAAAATTAGTTGGTTGAGAAAACTACTGCAATGGCAAGAAGAAGTGGTTGATGGTAGTGAGTTTGCCGAGGAACTTAAAAACCAAGTCGTGGAAGACCGCGTGTATGTATTTACACCGCGGGGAGATATTTTTGATTTGCCACTGGGCTCAACACCGCTGGACTTTGCTTATTATATTCACTCAAATGTCGGACATCGCTGCATTGGTGCTAAGGTGTTTGGCAAAATTGTCCCGTTTACGTATAAGCTGTCGACAGGCGATCAAATAGAGATCTTAACGCAAAAAAATCCATCACCCAGCCGTGATTGGCTTAATCCATCTTTGGGTTATATATACTCTTCTCGGGCACGCAGTAAAATCCACCACTGGTTTAAACAGCAAGACAGAGATAAAAATCTGCAAGCGGGGAAGGAGATCCTTGATAGTCACTTACAAAAGCTGGATATCAGTTATAAAGAATTAGAGCCAGCTATTGAGCGCTTTAACTTTAGAGAGCTAGATGATTTGATGGTGGCGATTGGTGCGGGCGATGTGCGTATCAATCAGTTCTTAAACTTTATACAAGATAAGCCTGAGGTTGAGCCTAAATTAAAGCTCAGCACACGTAAAAAACATAAAGGTGATAAAAACGGGATTGTTGTTGAAGGTGTGGGCAGCTTGCTGAGCCATGTTGCTAAATGTTGTCAGCCTGTACCGGGTGATGAGATAGTGGGCTACATTACGCAAGGCCGAGGTATCGCGGTACACCGTGCTGATTGTGACTCATTTGCACATATTACGCAGCAGCATCCGGAGCGAGAAATTGCCGTGAGTTGGTCTGAAGATGTGCAATCATTTTATGAGATAACCATTCGCATCGAAGCCAATGACAGGCAGGGCCTTATTCGTGATATCAGTGCCATTTTAGCGAATGAAAAAGTCAATGTGCTCAATATGAATGTGCAAACACAGCATGAAAAAGGGGTTGCCATTTTTACAATGAAAATTGAAGTGGGTGATTTATCTGCGACGAATCGCTTACTGACTAAATTGCTGCAAACCGAAGGTGTGTTTGAAGCCAAGCGACAACATTGAGAATAAATAATGAGTGACAATATACATCGATTGCTAGAGGTTATGGCCACGCTTCGCGACCCACAAAAAGGGTGTGATTGGGATAAGCAGCAAGACTTTAGCTCTATTGTGCCTCATACGCTTGAAGAGGCGCATGAAGTAGCGGATGCCATTGAGCAGCAAGATTATGTAGCGCTTAAAGATGAACTGGGAGACTTGCTATTTCAAGTGATCTTCTATGCTCAGCTAGGTAAAGAAGCAGGGTTATTTGATTTTGAGTCCATTGTCACTGGACTCAATGACAAACTGGTTAGGCGTCATCCCCATGTCTTCGATAAAAAAGCGTCATTGACTGAGCAGGAGCTGGATGCACAGTGGGAAGCGATTAAACAGGCAGAGCGTAAAGAAAAACTCGAATTTGGAGCAGATGTGCTGCAAGGTCTGCCGGCACTCACTCGTGCTAAAAAAATTCAAAAGCGTGCGGCGTCATTAGGGTTTGATTGGCCAGACTATCAAGGTGCGTTAGACAAGGTTGAAGAAGAGGTCGATGAAGTGAAAGAAGCCTTAGCGCATGATCCCTATTCTGAGCACAGCGCAGAAGAGCTAGGTGATCTATTGTTTGCAACAGTGAATGTCATTCGTCATACGAAACGCGACCCTGAACAACTGTTACGCCAAGCAACACGAAAATTTAGCAATCGCTTTGTACAAATTGAAGGGGTTTTGGCAAAGCAAAACTTAACCTTAGAAGAGGCAAGCCTTGCACAAATGGATGAGGCTTGGGAGCAGATAAAAAAGCGTGCAAAGTAAATCCGCTGCTTGAGTAGACAATTTGTGCTGGATTGCTAATCACGTTTTTGCTATACTATCGCCCCGTCTTGATTCTTATTTAAATTCCATTTTCCTTGATATTCTAGGGTTCGCATGAGTACAAAATTTATCTTCGTAACGGGCGGAGTTGTTTCCTCCTTGGGTAAAGGTATTGCAGCTGCATCATTAGCTGCGATTTTAGAGGCACGTGGCCTTAACGTGACTATTCTTAAGCTGGATCCTTATATCAATGTTGACCCGGGCACAATGAGCCCAATTCAGCATGGTGAAGTTTTCGTGACCGAAGACGGGGCGGAAACTGACCTAGACCTTGGTCACTATGAGCGTTTTATTCGCACCAAAATGACAAGCCGTAATAACTTTACGCAAGGTCGTGTATTTGAAGACGTGTTACGTCGTGAGCGTAAAGGTGAATACCTAGGCGCAACAATCCAAGTTATTCCTCATATCACCAATGACATTAAGCGTCGCGTTGTTGAAGGCGCTGAAGGCTACGATATTGCAATCGTAGAGATCGGTGGTACGGTTGGTGATATTGAATCACAGCCATTCCTTGAAGCTATTCGTCAGTTAGGCACAGAGCTTGGTCGTGAGCACGCTTTGTTTATGCACCTAACATTAGTACCTTTCCTTGGTGCTGCAGGTGAAGTGAAAACTAAACCGACTCAGCATTCAGTTAAAGAATTACGTTCAATCGGTATCCAGCCTGATATCCTTGTTTGTCGTTCAAACTGTAAGCTGCCTGCAAATGAAAGAGCAAAAATTGCACTTTTCACTAACGTAGAAGAAAAAGCGGTTATCTCTCTACAAGATGTAGATAGCATCTATAAGATCCCTGCATTATTAAAATCACAAGAGCTAGATAACCTAGTTTGTCGCCGTTTCTACCTAGAGTGCCCTGAAGCAGATTTATCTGAGTGGGAGCAGGTATTGTATCAAGAGTCTAACCCTACGGGTGAAGTGACGATTGGTATGGTTGGTAAGTACATTGAACTGCCTGATGCATACAAGTCAGTCAACGAAGCGTTAAAGCATGCAGGTTTGAAAAACCGTGTAACGGTAAATATCGAATACGTTGATTCTCAAGATATCGAAAGCAAAGGCACAGAGCTTCTTGATCACCTAGATGCGATCCTAGTCCCTGGTGGGTTTGGTAACCGTGGTGTTGAAGGCAAGATCCTAGCTGCTAAATATGCGCGTGAAAACAAAGTGCCATATTTAGGCATTTGTTTGGGTATGCAAGTTGCGCTTATTGAGTATGCACGTAATGTTGCAGGTCTTGAAAACGCAAACTCAACAGAGTTTGATGCGAATACACCTAATCCAGTTGTTGGTCTGATCACAGAGTGGCTTGATGCTGACGGTAATGTTGAAACACGTACCGAGCAGTCTGATTTAGGCGGCACAATGCGTCTAGGTGCGCAGCTTTGTCACTTAGCTGAAGGTTCAAAGGTTCGTGAAGTATACGGCAATGCAGAAATTACCGAGCGTCACCGTCACCGCTACGAAGTGAACAACAACTTTGTTGAGAAACTAGAGCAAGCTGGTTTGGCATTCACTGGCTTATCTGAAGATAAAAAGCTGGTGGAGATCATTGAGAACAAGGATCATCCTTGGTTTATTGCGGCTCAATTCCACCCTGAGTTTACCTCTACCCCGCGTGATGGACATCCATTATTTGAAGGGTTTGTTGGTGCAGCATTCAGCTACCAAAAAGAAAACTCATAAAAGAAAAGCCGTGCACGAGTGCACGGCTTTTTTGTTTTAATACCTATGGTATTGCTATGTGACTGAAACACACTAATACGGTTGCATAGCAATGCGAATTAAGCAGAAATAAAAACACTCACCACTTTGGGAAAAGAGGAATCAAGATGTCAAAAATCGTAAAAGTGATTGGCCGTGAAGTTATGGACTCACGTGGTAACCCAACCGTTGAAGCCGATGTTCATTTAGACTCGGGTGCTTGGGGCCGCGCATGTGCACCGTCAGGTGCGTCAACAGGAACTCGCGAAGCACTTGAATTACGTGATGGTGATAAGTCTCGTTACTTGGGTAAAGGTGTACTAACCGCAGTAAACTTCGTAAATAAAGAAATTGCACAAGCGCTAGAGGGCCAAAATGCACTAGAGCAACGTGCAGTTGACCAAATTATGCTTGACCTAGATGGTACAGAAAATAAAGAAAAGCTAGGTGCAAACGCAATTTTAGCAGTATCGCTTGCAACAGCTAAAGCGGCTGCGCAAGAGAAAGGCGTTGCTTTATATGAGCACATTGCAGACATTAACGGTACTGCAGGTCAATTCTCTATGCCAGTACCTATGATGAACATCATCAATGGTGGTGAGCATGCTGACAACAATGTTGATATTCAAGAGTTCATGGTTCAGCCAGTGGGCGCATCAAGCTTCCGTGAAGCGCTACGTATGGGTGCAGAGATTTTCCACAGCTTGAAAAAAGTACTGAGCGCACGTGGCTTAAACACTGCCGTAGGTGATGAAGGTGGTTTCGCACCGGATCTTAAGTCAAATGAAGAAGCACTAGAAGTTATCGTAGAAGCGGTTGCAGCAGCCGGCTACGAAATGAACAAAGATGTAACGCTTGCTCTAGATTGTGCGTCTTCAGAGTTCTATAAAGATGGCAAGTATGACCTAAGTGGTGAAGGTAAAGCATTCGATTCAGAAGGCTTTGCAGACTTCTTAGCAGATCTTGCTGCACGTTATCCTATCGTATCTATCGAAGATGGTTTAGATGAAAGCGATTGGGATGGTTGGAAAATCTTAACGGATAAGATTGGCGACAAAGTACAGCTAGTAGGCGACGATTTATTCGTAACTAACACGAAAATCTTAAAGCGTGGTATCGATGAGCAAATCGGTAACTCTATTTTGATCAAGTTCAACCAAATCGGTTCTCTTTCAGAGACGCTTGATGCGATTAAGATGGCACAAGATGCTGGTTTCACCGCTGTTATCTCTCACCGTTCAGGTGAAACTGAAGATGCAACAATCGCAGATCTAGCTGTAGGTACTGCTGCGGGTCAAATCAAAACAGGTTCACTATGTCGTTCAGATCGTGTAGCTAAGTACAACCAGCTACTACGTATTGAAGAAGCACTAGGTGATAAGGCTGTTTACAAAGGTCGTTCAGAGATTAAAGGTCAGTAATCGACTTTTATTTGAATTTAAAAAGCCATGCAATTGCATGGCTTTTTTTATGCTTGCTTAATTACGAAAATTAATGACTAAAATGCTGTGCCAGTATGTTTTGGGTAAATTGCGTTTTTAAATAAAACCCTCTGGGCAGTGTTTTGACTAATCCGCCTTGTGGGCCAATAGCATCAGTCAACGCTTTACTGTTGGCTGCTTTTGGTCGGATCTGCATGACTTCTCCAAGGTGGCCTGATATCTCATCTACCCGACCGAGTGCAATTAATTCAATTTGCTCTTCCCAGTCACGTTGCAGCTGCGCTTCTTGCGCTGCGTTTGGCTGCCATAAAAAGCCGCTGCCCACCGTTCTGTCTACGGGGGCGATATCACGTTCCGCTAATATTGGTAACCATAGCACGTGGTTTAGCTTTTTTTTCACACTTGAGTTCTGCCAAGTAAGCCCGGTTAGGTTCGTTAGCGGCACGACTGATACATAGGTGGTTTCTAATGGTTTTCCAGCATAACTGAGAGGGAGTGTTTTGAGCTCTACACCGATATGTTCAAAGTCTGGGACTGGCTTTGAGCCAGCACTGGCACCTAAAACATATTCAATCAGCTGACCTGGCCAGCCCTTTTCTCTGAGTAAATCATCAGGGCTTTTAAAGTGGTATTGAGCAGCAAGCTCTCCCAGTGTTAACCCTGCGATAGCCTCAACGCGGAGCAGTAATTCAGCAATGCTTGTTGGGGGAGAGGGTCGAAGCATATTTAGGATCTTTTAGTAGTTTTGATGTTGAGATTTTATCAGAATTTATCGGAGCTGTGGATTAACTTGGGTTGAGTGTTTTTTGTACTGTTGTATGTTGTTGCTATTTTATCCAGTAAAAAAAGCGCTGTGAATACTTTAATGCTTTGATATATATATGTTTTATGTGTTTTTATATGGTTTGGTGCATCACCTTTTTGGTAATAAATTGGATAAATACAGATATATAAACAATATTATCCACAGTTTCTGTGGAGAAGTTGGCTTTTTGGTACTGGATTTGTGGATTTGTTTGTAAAATCGACTTATTTACTCTGACTTATGCACAAGCTGTGAGTAACTTGAGTAAAAGCAGGAATAATATTTGCTGATGCCATCGAGATATGGAACAATCAAATAAAATAGACATAAGAATGAGGCGCTAAGGTGATTGATGCCGAAGGATTTCGTGCCAATGTGGGAATTGTCATATGTAACAACCAAGGGCAAGTTTTTTGGGCAAGGCGCTACGGTCAGCACTCATGGCAGTTTCCCCAAGGGGGCGTGGATGAAGGTGAAACCCCTGAACAAACCATGTATAGAGAGCTTCATGAAGAAGTAGGGCTTAGGCCTGAGGACGTTGAAATTGTCGCGAGCTCAAAGCATTGGTTGAGATATAAGCTACCTAAGAGGTTGATCCGCAAAGACTCAAGCCCAGTTTGCATTGGTCAAAAGCAAAAGTGGTTTCTTCTCAAGTTAAGATGCAAAGATGAAGAGGTAGATCTACTCAGAACGCATCATCCTGAGTTTGATGATTGGCGTTGGGTGAGTTATTGGTATCCAGTACGTCAAGTTGTTTCGTTTAAAAGAGATGTTTATCGTCGAGTGATGAAGGAGTTTGCACCTTTTGCTATGCCTTTTAACCGAAAAGAACATAATCATAAAGACCATTGGCGCAAACGGTAAATAGGGTGTCAAAATGCTAGCAACGTTAAGGTCAATAGCTCAATCAGTCTCTCAGCAAGACAATTTAAGTGACGCTCTAAACCTTTTCGTTGCAATGGTCAAAAAAGCAATGCAAACAGACTGCTGCTCTATTTATTTTGCAGATTACAGTCAGGATAATTTTGTTCTAATGGCCAGCGATGGTCTTAATCCTGATGCGGTGGGGCAATTTCGTATTGGTTTTACGGAAGGCTTAGTTGGCCTGGTTGCACAGCGCGAAGAAACGATTAACATTGCCCAAGCGCAAATTCATCCTCGCTTTAAGCATTCACCTGAAGTGAAAGAAGAAGGGTACAATGCCTTTTTGTCAGTGCCAGTGGTCCACCAGCGTAAGGTTTTAGGTGTCATTGTTGTCCAACAAAAAAGTACCCGAGAATTTAGTAACGACGAAGAGTCTTTTCTGATCACTTTGTCTGCGCAGCTCGCTTCACAACTCGCTCACGTTGAGCTGCAAACATTACTTAAACAAGATGCCAATAATCATAAAACATCGGTATTAAAAGGTGTCGCAAGTACGCCTGGCATTGCATTGGGTAAAGCTTATGTGGTGCTTCCTAAACTTGACTTCTCAAGTATTGAATCTTCTCAGAGTGATAATCTCTCGGAGCAAAAAAAGCTGTTTAAGCAGGCTGTTGAGGCAACGCGTCATGAATTCCATGTGTTAGCTAATCGACTCTCTTTAACGTTACCCAAAGAAGCGTTAGCGGTATTTGAAGTTTATCAACAGCTGTTAGATGCGCGTAGCCTAGGCCAACAAGTAACAAAGGAAATGGAACTTGGGTGGGATGCTAAATCGGCACTGAAACATGTGATAGAAGATTTAGTCACACAGTTTGAAGCAATGCAGGATCCTTATATCAAAGAGCGCGCCGTAGACGTAAAAGATTTAGGGCTACGGGTACTTCATCATCTTGTAAGTACTGAATCAGTCTCAAAGTCCTACCATGAGCAGACTATCTTAGTGGCTGAAACTCTGACACCCACGATGTTAGCGCAAGTGCCTAAGGAAAACTTAGTGGGTGTGGTCAGTGTGCACGGCTCAGCGAACTCCCATGCTTCGATTTTGACTCGCGCAATGGGGATCCCTGCAATTTGGGGTATCGAAAATCTACCGCTCTTACAATTTGAAGATAAACACATCATTCTGGATGCTTATGCGGGCAAGGTCTATATCTCCCCATCTAAAGTGTTGAAAAAAGAGTATGAGGCGCTGCGGCAAAAAGAGAGTCAGTTACATGATAAGTTTGATGCTGAGCATGACTTACCTCCCGTTACTCTGGACGGTGAACGGATCAGCTTATTGCTAAATGCAGGCCTTGATCTGTCTACAGAGCATGTCAGCGCTAAATTTAGTGATGGTGTAGGTCTATATCGTACAGAGTCTTGGTTTATGCAACGCGGACAGTTTCCATCTCAGGCTGAGCAGGAGCAATGTTATAGAGAGGTACTGTCATCATATCACCCTGAACCTGTTGTGATGAGAACACTGGATATTGGGGGGGATAAAGTTTTAGATTACTTTGATATTGAAGAAGAGAATCCATTTTTAGGTTGGCGTGGCGTTCGTATTACTTTAGACCATCCTGAACTTTTTCTTGATCAATTAAAAGCCATGATTAAGGCAAATGCTGGTTTAGGTAACTTACGGATCATGTTGCCGATGATCAGCCACACGGAAGAGGTTGATGAAGCGTTAGCGCTGTTGGAGCAAGCCTACTTTGAGCTGCAAGAAGAGTGGGCAGATCAGTTTTATCAAATAGACAAACCTGAAGTCGGGGTCATGATTGAGGTCCCATCCAGTATATTTTTGTTGCCTGAGTGGGCCAATAAAGTCGACTTTTGCTCTGTCGGAAGTAATGACCTCACCCAATACTTACTGGCGGTAGATAGAGCGAATTCGCGGGTGGCTAAATTATTTGAGCCTTATCATCCCAGCGTGTTGAGAGCGTTAAATAGTATTGCAAAAGAGTGCCAAGCATTAGAGTTACCATTTAGCTTGTGCGGCGAGCTGGGCTCTGAACCTGAAGGGGTTATTTTGCTCATCGCGATGGGGTATCGCAAGTTGAGTATGAATGTATCAGCATTAAACAAAGTTAAATGGGTTCTTAGACGATTGAAAGTAATGGATATGGAGGCATTGCTTGAGCAATGCTTGCAAGCATCCAGTGCAATCCAAGTACACCGCTATTTAAGAGATTTTATTGTTGAGCAAGGCCTAAGCGAAATTATTTATACCCAAAGCGGAACTGATAACCTCTAATTTGTTGTTATAGTTATCCACGTTCAGACTATAACTTATTGTGTTACATTCGTTTATTTATTGCTAATAGCTGCCTATCGGTAAGCTCAACTCAATACCCTCTCATAACACTCAAATATTTAATTGAAGTGACCACTTACATACCATTTTCCCGCACTGCTTTAAAAGTAAATATGGCACGTGCTATTACCAACCTTTGAGATAGTGATAATCTAAAAGATTTAATTTAAAGGTGGGGTGTGTGGCTTACTATTGTCAAAATGTTCCGTAGTGAAAAGTTAACTTTTAATAAGAGGCTTTTAAGGTATGTTTACTTAACTGATTTATTTGGTATGGTACTGACTTCTTGGCTTTGAACATGACGGAGTGTGAAAGCCACACATAATTGACCAGTAGCAACAATTAAAAAGGTGTTTGTGTTCATCTTGAGTATGTATACAAGCAAAACGTTATTTTATTGAGGGAAAGCGATGGCTTTGCAGTTTCCGGAAATCGATCCGATTATTTTTTCAGTCGGGCCTTTAAGTGTCCGTTGGTACGGCCTTATGTACTTAATAGGCTTTGCATTTGCAATGTGGTGGGCAAATAAAGAAGCGGAAAAACCCAATTCGGGATGGACCAAAGATCAAGTCAGTGATCTGCTTTTTTACGGTATGCTGGGGGTTATTTTAGGTGGCCGCGTTGGTTATGTGTTGTTTTATAATTTCTCTGCCTTTTTATCCGATCCGCTTATGCTGTTTAAAGTATGGGAAGGGGGGATGTCTTTCCATGGTGGAGCATTAGGTGTAATAACTGCAATTTTCATTTTTGCATGGCGCACCAATAAATCCCCTTTGGCTGTGGGAGATTTTGTTGTGCCTATGGTACCTGTCGGGCTGTTAGCCGGTCGAATTGGCAACTTTATAAATGGCGAGCTTTGGGGCCGTCAAACGGATGTGCCATGGGCGTTTATATTCCCGTCAGGTGGAAATGTACCAAGACACCCGTCTCAATTGTATGAAGCTTTATTTGAAGGACTGGTCTTATTTTTGATTTTAGTTTGGTATCGTAAGCAGCCTCGTCCGGCCGGCAGCATCGCAGGTCTGTTCTTGTTGGGTTATGGTACATTTAGGTTTGCGATTGAATACTTCCGTGAACCAGATGCGCATATTGGTTTGTATGCTGGTGTGATTTCTCAAGGTCAAATCTTATCACTGCCTATGATCATAGGTGGTCTTGGTTTGATGGTGTGGGCACACCGACGTGAAGCGACAAAAACAGCATAGCTTAATTGGGTGTTTAGCGAAGAGGCTACTTCGCTAAACACAAACAGCAATTTATTAATGGGCAATTTAGCGTTATAGTAATAGTAATTACGCTAAATGAAGTTGAAACACTTGAATTACTCATCAGCATCAAAGAAAACATACAGTGCCTTGCAGCTTTTGCTCGTTGCTATTGTATTTGTGATGTCTGTGTTTCAGCCGGTTGCGCAAGCAGAGATGATCTGTGATCACGATATGCCAGGGACAAAAGCTGAGATGTCTATGCATTTGTCTAGCCATGATGCCTCTGATAACCACCATCAGCACCGTGATATGAATCATTCGATGCCGTCTCACCATGAGATGGATTGCTGTGAAACCGAGTGTGCATGTCCAACAAGCTTATGTGCGCCATTTTCTCTTTTCATGAGTGAGTCTTCCGTATTTACCACGTTTAAACAGGTAACAGAAAAGCCTTTATCTGCCTATTCTGGTTCACCTAACCAGTTAATAAACACTGTCTATAAGCCCCCCATTCTGGCCTAACTCTAGGGTTATTGTGCCCAAAAAATAGTTTTTTAATATTCAGCCATCCCGCTGTATCGCGTTTTATGGTGCAAAAAGTATTTTCAATTACTTTTGAAACACCAGCGATGGCATTTTTCAAATAAAAATGAGTTCCAGAATGTTTAAATTTAAGTTTGTCACGTATGTGTTATTCATCGTTGCTATATGCAACTTTCATAATTTAGCTCAAGCACAACAAGTTGTTGAGCAGCCAAAGCTCAAGGTATACAAAACACCAACATGTGGGTGTTGTGTTAAATGGTTAAGTCATTTGTCTCAACAAGGTATCACTTATCAAGTATATGATTTGCCGGATTTGGGGAGTGTGAAAAATCAATTAAACGTTAAGCCGCGTTATCAGTCTTGCCATACTGGTGTGAGTGGTGGTGGTTATGTTTTTGAGGGCCATGTACCCGCGAAATTCATCAAGCAATTTTTAGCTACACCGGTGAAAGGGGCGATCGGTTTATCTGTGCCAGCTATGCCACTTGGCTCCCCAGGCATGGAAGTCGGTCAGCGTTTTCACCCATATCAAGTATTGGTGTTGATGGCTGACGGCAGTAGCCAAGTATTTGCTGAAATTAGTAAATATGAGGAGCAATTTTAATGTGGGTTTTAATTGTTCAATTGATGGCTGCTGGTGTATTCAATAATTTTCAGCCAGATGAAGTAATGCCTTTGATGGATTGGGGGAAAATATGATGAGTACGTCAGTTGTAAAAATAATAATAGCTCTGACTGTAGGTATTGTGATTGGCGCAGGTGTTGTTGCTTTGCGCGATAGTCAACATACGATGGTCGATGTCCATGAAAGCGCTGCTGATGAAAAAAAGCCGCTGTACTGGGTTGCGCCAATGGATGCGAATTATCGCCGCGACCAGCCAGGCAAATCGCCAATGGGTATGGACCTTGTTCCCGTTTATGAAGAGTCTCAGGGCGAGGACAAGTTTGGCCCTGGGGTGGTAAAAATCGCTCCCCATGTTGTCAATAACCTTGGGGTTAGAACGGCCAAAGTGACATTAGGCGCATTGCAGCAAGATATTCATACTGTGGGTTATGTGCAATATGATGAACATAGATTAGTTCACATTCACCCTCGTGTAGATGGTTGGGTAGACAACCTATATGTGAAGGCTGTAGGTGATGAGGTTGAACAAGGGCAGGCCCTTTATGATTTGTACTCACCTGAGTTAGTTAATGCACAAAAAGAGATGTTGGTCGCGTTGAATCAGGCTGATCAACAATTGATTGAGGCAGCTACGAAGCGGTTACGCGCGTTAAAAATGTCGACCGATTTTATTGAACAGTTGATAAAAACCAAGCAAGTCCGCCAAACAGTCACCTTTTATACACCACAATCTGGTGTCGTTAAAAACCTCAAAATCCGTGAAGGTTATTATGTTCAGCCTGGTACGACGATGATGAGCATAGGTCAGCTTGATCATGTTTGGGTGGAGGTTGAGGTATTTGAACGCGAAGCAAGTCTTATTAAAGCCGGGCTACCGGTTTTAATGACGTTAGATTATTTACCGAGTAGGTCGTGGCAAGGGCTGGTCGATTATGTTTACCCTAGTTTGGATGCCTCAAACCGCACCTTGCGTGTGCGGCTCAAATTTACGAATACTGATAAAGCCCTCAAGCCCAATATGTTTGCTCGAGTACAGATTAAGCCAGAACGTACTCAAAATACACTGTTGGTACCAAAAGGATCCGTTATTAGAACCGGCGCTCAAAATCGAGTGGTATTAGCATTGGGAGAGGGACAATTTAAGTCGGTTGCAGTCGAAATTGGTCGCATTGATGATACGCATATTGAAATTATATCAGGGCTAAATGAAGACGAGGCGGTGGTGACGTCTGCTCAGTTTTTGATTGACTCAGAGTCGAGTAAAAGCTCGGATTTTAAGCGTATGACGTTCGATGACAAACCAAAATCAGTGTGGATGCAAGGTGAAGTGCATAGCGTAACAGAGCAAAGCAGACAAATAAATGTGACACATGAACCTGTTGATGCATGGAATTGGCCAGAGATGACGATGGACTTTGAGGTTGGGCAAGAGGTTGATCTCGATGTATTAAAAGCGGGTCAAACACTGCACTTTGAGGTGACACTGCTTGAGTCTGGTAGCTATCAGGTGACAGGAATACACATTATGGCTGAGCCGCAAATTCCTACGGCAACGGTCAAAGGCGTAATTAATCATGTTTCTCACCGTGATCGCACGGTAAACATCAGTCGCGAGGCGATTGAGAAGTGGAATAGAGCTGCTGCAACTATGGACTTTGTGGTGGACGGATCAATACCACTAGCAGATTTTAAAGTTGCTCAGGAAATTACGTTTACTTTTGAGGTCAGAGACGATTTAGTCATCGTTGACATAAAAGATGTTAACAGCGGTGAGCATGACACTCATGCAGGCCATTGATAGGAGTTCGATGTGATTGAATCAATTATCAAGTGGTCGGTAAGCAATCGGTTTTTGGTACTGTTGCTGACAGTTATTTTAACTTTTGGCGGCTTGTATTCATTAAAGCAAACCCCAGTGGATGCCATTCCCGATTTATCTGATGTGCAGGTGATTATAAAAACAAGTTACCCGGGGCAAGCGCCTCAAGTGGTGCAAGATCAAGTCACTTTTCCCTTGAGTACCGCTATGCTGTCAGTGCCAGGCGCAAAAACGGTGCGCGGATTTTCGTTTTTTGGTGACTCTTACGTCTACATTATTTTTGAGGATGATACAGACATGTACTGGGCACGTAGTCGTGTGCTTGAGTATTTGAATCAGGCTGCCAGTGACCTACCAAGTTCTGCAAAGCCGCAGCTTGGACCGGACGCTACTGGCGTAGGCTGGATTTATATCTATGCATTGACAGATAAAACGGGTCGCCATGACCTGAGTCAGCTACGAAGCCTTCAAGATTGGTTTTTAAAGTATGAATTACAGACGGTATCCGGCGTGTCAGAAGTGGCTACTGTCGGGGGTATGGTTAAACAGTATCAAGTGGAAGTTGACCCTGACAAACTCAGAGCTTATGGCATTCCTTTAAGCTTGATTAAAATTGCTTTGCAGCAAGGTAATCAAGAAATGGGCGCCTCAGTAATTGAAATGGCTGAAGCTGAGTATATGGTAACGGCAACAGGTTACATAAATAAGCTGTCTGATATTGCCCAGATCCCGCTCGGGGTGAGTGAAAATGGTGTGCCTTTGACCATTGCAAACGTAGCTGATGTGCGTTTGGGACCGCAAATGCGTCGTGGTATCGCTGAACTTAATGGCGAAGGGGAAGTGGTCGGCGGTATTGTGGTGATGCGCTCCGGTGAAAATGCGCAGGCGACCATTGAAGGGGTAAAGGAAAAGCTTGCTTCTTTGAAGGGATCTTTACCTGAAGGCGTTGAGGTTGTGCCTGTATATGACCGCGCTCAGTTAATCGAAGCAGCAGTGGATAACTTATGGCAAAAGCTAGCAGAAGAACTGTTAGTGGTGGCTGTGATCTGTGTTGTGTTTTTATTTCACTTGAGGTCTTCGGTGGTCGCCGTTGTTTCATTACCACTTGGCATTTTAGCCTCATTCATCATCATGCACTTACAGGGCATAAACGCCAATATCATGTCGTTAGGCGGTATTGCAATAGCCATTGGCGCGATGACAGATGGGGCGATTGTGATGATTGAAAATATGCACAAGCATATGGAAAAAACGCCACTGACGGATGAAAATCGCTGGGAAATTGTGACTAAAGCCGCTTGTGAAGTCGGACCAGCGTTATTTTTTAGCCTTCTTATCATCACAGTATCATTTTTACCGGTATTTATTTTGGAAGCGCAAGAAGGCAGGATGTTTGAACCTCTTGCTTATACTAAAACTTATGCCATGGCGGCATCCGCTGGTTTAGCCATTACTTTGGTACCTGTACTGATGGGGTACTTTATTCGTGGCAAGGTGATATCCGAGAGGAAAAACCCGTTAAACCGAGTCTTAACGGCAGTGTATATGCCTGTATTAAAGCAAGTAATGCGTTTTCCTAAAAGCACGATTATATTGGCTGTACTCATTACAGTTGCTGGGTTTTATCCGGTCAATAAGATTGGTAGTGAATTTATGCCGCCACTGGATGAAGGCGACTTGATGTACATGCCTACTACGTATCCCGGTATTTCTATTGCCAAAGCCCGCGAGCTCTTACAGCAAACTGATAAGTTAATCCGCACTGTGCCTGAGGTTAACAATGTATTTGGCAAGGTGGGACGTGCAGAAACGGCAACCGATCCAGCGCCATTGACTATGATTGAGACCTTCATTCAATTAAAGCCAAAATCTCAATGGCGAGAGGGGGTTACAACAGAAAGTTTAAAGGCGGAGTTGGATAGTTTGGTTAAATTCCCCGGCTTAACGAATGCTTGGGTCATGCCGATAAAAACGCGCATAGATATGTTAGCAACGGGGATCAAAACGTCTGTGGGTATAAAGGTCGCAGGCCCTGACTTGGACGTCATTCAAGAGATCGGCCAGCAAATTGAGGCAATTTTACCTGCACTTGAGGGAACCGCTTCCGTTTACTCTGAGCGCGTTGCTGGAGGCCGTTATATTAAAGTCGACATTTCTCGCATACAGGCCAGTCGCTTTGGGCTCAATATAGCTGATATTCAGCAGGTCGTGGCTAGCGCCATAGGTGGAGCAACTGTCACCCAAACTATAGAAGGTCAAGAGCGATATCCAGTGAATATTCGCTACCCTCAGGACTATAGAGACTCCCCAGAGACATTAGCCAAGTTGCCTATGGTGACACCATCAGGCGCTCAAATCACCCTTGGTGATGTTGCTCGTATTTATATTGATACGGGACCGGCTAGCATCAAAAGTGAAAATGCGCGGCTCAATGGTTGGACTTATATTGATATCGAGGGTGTTGATATCGGTTCTTATGTGAACAATGCGCGCGCTTTCTTAGAGCAAGAGTTAGACTTACCAACCGGGTATTCCCTTTCTTGGGCTGGTCAATATGAATATATGCAAAGAGCGCAAGAGAAATTATCTTATGTGTTGCCTTTAACGTTGGCAATCATTGTCATATTGCTATATCTGAATTTCAGAGCCATGACTGAAGTTTTGATGATCATGGTGACACTGCCAATGGCTATGATTGGTGGGATCTGGTTGATGTACTTTGAAGGCTTTAACTTTTCTGTGGCTGTTGGCGTTGGGTTTATAGCGTTAGCAGGTGTCGCGGTGGAGATTGGGGTGATTATGCTGGTGTATTTAAACCAAGCTCTCCAGTCTCTTAAAGAGCGCGCTTCGCAGACAGGCGCTTCAATTTCGCTAGAAGAGTATCAAAATGCGCTGTTACATGGCGCTGGCCTTAGAGTGAGGCCCGTTATGATGACAGTGACGACCATTATTGTCGGGTTACTACCCATTTTATACGGTGCCGGTGCTGGCTCTGAAGTGATGAGCCGAATTGCAGCGCCTTTGGTTGGTGGCATGACGAGTGCTGTGGTGTTAACTTTAATCGTTTTGCCTGCTCTGTATTCCTTAATAAAGCGCAAAGAGGTGACGAGGTTAAATAAGGAGATTGAAATGGATGTGCCTAGCCGAGGCTAATCTAAACAAGAAGTAATGCTTAGCAAGCATTACTTCTTTTTAATAATTTACAAACTATAGGTTAAGTTTATAAATGGTGTTGTTTAGTATTGCTGGAAACACGCATTTAGACCATTTGTAGGGCACAGTTCAGGTTCACCACCAGCGACCAAGTGTGTCTGCTTTGGTTGTAGTACTTTGCTGTTAGATAATTTTTTGAGTGAGTTCTTTTTGATAGTGAGTTTCATGATTTTCCTTATTTATTATTTTTTCAACTAAATCATCACTAATCTAACAATACATGAAGGGGAAAGTAAATGGTCAATGATGGATACTCATGAAATTCATTGTGGTTGATATAATTGAGTCATCAGAACCTACTGTTTAAATACCAATTTATTATCACCACTGCAATGATGGTTTAGCTTCAATATGCAGTGTATGATAGGGGACAGTTGAAATTTGTAGAGTGATAGGGTTGGGTAATGAGCCAATATTTAGACTTATGTCAGCGCATTGTTGATGAGGGAAAATGGGTTGAGAACAAAAGAACAGGAAAAAGGTGCCTTACGATAATCAATGCTGATTTAACCTATCATGTCGATAAAAATGAATTTCCTCTTGATACAACAAGAAAAAGTTTCTGGAAAGCTGCAATTGCTGAACTGCTTGGGTATTTGCGAGGATATGACAGTGCGGCCCAATTTAGAGAAATTGGCTGTAATACTTGGAATGCAAACGCAAATGAAAACCAAGACTGGTTAAATAATCCAAATCGTAAAGGTGAAGACGATATGGGGTTTGTTTATGGTGCAGTAGCCAGAAATTTCCCAAAACCAGATGGTGGCAGTGTTGATTTAATTAAGCAGGTGATTAATGACTTATCGAAGGGCATTGATAACCGAGGCGAAATTATCACTTTTTATCACCCTGGATCGTTTCATTTGGGCTGCTTGCGCCCATGTATGTTCCAGCATCAATTTTCAATTCTTGATGGCGTATTGTATTTGAATAGCTACCAGCGAAGCCAAGATGTGCCTCTGGGCGGTAATTTTAACGCGATACAAGTCTTTACTTTATTAAAGCTAGTGGCACAGATCACAGGACTTGAAGCAGGCAAAGCGTTTCATAAAATTGTTAATGCACATATCTATGAAGATCAACTAGAATTGATGCGTGATGTGCAGTTAAAGCGTACGCCTTTTGAGTCACCTCAGCTTCATATCAACCCAGAGATTAAAACGTTTGAAGATTTAGAAACTTGGGTGACTTTGGATGATTTTGAAGTGACTAATTATCAACACCACGAGGCTATTCAATATCCATTCTCTGTCTAATACTATGAATTATATACGGTGAGATGATTTTGTCTCACCTTTTCCATCACTCTTTTGTTTATCATCTTTTAGTATTGTTCCTATTTCTCCCCATTTTTATCAATCTGGCTGTAAATCATTCAAAATAAATGCTTTTTGTCTTATTTTAGTGGACAAACCAGTCTTTTTTAGTCAGTCTAATGACCTAGCTTAAGGGAAATAGCGTTTATTTAGTTGGGTTAAGGTGGGATGTGTTGTATGCCTTGCAAGTTACAAATATCAACTTTTGCATTAGTTTTTATCATAATGTGCTTGGCGGGCTGTGCAAGTTCAGATCTAACATTGGATGAAAAAATTGCCCAACAAGAAAAAATTCATGCACATAAGGTCATGGTGGAATCTTACACGAAGAATAAGGCCAGCATTGAGCGGTTAGCAAAAATGGAAGGCGATTTGACTCAATTATTGAGCTTACTCGCAGTTCAATCTGATGTGCCAGATATTCATAGCTATATAGAACCTAAACAAACTCTAGTTCAACATAAGGCTGAAGTCACCCAACATGAGCCTGTTGACAAGCAGGAAATCAGTGATGGTGCAAATGTAAAAGTTTCACAAAAGAAGATGAACTTGTTAGTACCTGACTTTGTATTAGGTCTGCATTTGAGGCAACACACAGCACTTTCACAAATACAGGCTATTCAATCTCGAATTCATATGATAAGGCAAAATTATCCACTGGTTTTTAATTCCGTGGATACGCGAATTTTGGAGCCAGATCCAAATCGCACACTTTTTTACGTTATCGCTTATGGCTTTTCATCTTACCAAGAAGCTGGGGTTTTTTGTAAGGCGATGTCGAGTGTGGCGAAGCGTTGCGCTGAATTGCAAAATAATATATAAATGTATGTATATGGGTACAGATTTTTGTCCATCAAAGGAATTTTCGCATGTGTTTTAGAGTTTAGGCTCTTATTACATCGATCGCGAGAGCAGTAGTTTAAATCACTCTTAATTACTTACGGTGATTTATAAAGGATAATTTTATGAAAAATAAGTTTAAATATTTCGGCCTTGCGGCAACTATTACAGCATTACCGTTAACGACAATGGCGGGTGAGCAGGCAACATTTGAGGCTAAAGTCGAAGTAAAAAATGCATTCTCGTTGCAAAAACAGCAAGATTTAGACTTCGGTACTATTCGTGCTAAGGCGGATAACGTGGGTACAGATAAAGCGACTCTGGTTATTCCTGCAGATAAGACTATAGGTCCAACACCTGATTCAACGAATAAGGCAACAGCTGAAATTGCGATTTTAAATGCAGGTAGTCCTGCGCAATTTAAAATTTCAGGGGTTGTTCCTTTTGCCACACTCACAATCACAGACCCAGTCGAGACCAATATCTCTTTAACGACTAGTGGTTCGGCGGCAGGCTTTACTTTGGGCTCATACACATACTTTGTTGAAACGGGCGCTTCTAACTCAACGCCTGTGGTAGGTAATCAGATTCAGGTTGATGCTTTAGGTGAGGCGGTTTTTAATTTAGGAGCAACTTTGTCGACCACAAATAATAACGCTGCGAATTATTTGGATGGCAGCTATGTTGGTACTTTTACATTAGAAGTTAGTTACTAACTTCTTGGTAAGTAAATGTTGAAAGAATCCCAAGATTCAGCGGTTCAGAGCATAAAATCACGAACCGCCGTATTTGGGTTATGCTTGATAGTCAGTCTTCCTGTACTTGGTAGGGTAGATGTACTTACGCCTTTAGATTTTGGCACTATATTAATTTCAGATCACAGCCAGACGAGTCGTGTTAAAATCGGTGTAAATGGGCAAAATACGACAAGCGGAGCGGTTCATTTGGTCTCTGGCGGCAATGCTGCAGAGCTGGGTTTATCTTCGTTGCCTCCTTTGCATCAAATCTCTGTGTCAACCAGCATTGTCACACCTTTACTGTCGCACTCTAACTTATATGTCCCCGGTATAAAACTGGTGCAGTTAGAGCATATCAATAGTGTTGTCAGCGATTCGCAAGGAAATGCTGCCCTCAAAATTGGTGGCACAATCGAAGTGAGTGCACAACCATCCCAGTATCCAGATGGCACATATCGCGTCTGGGCAAATATTGAATTGAATTATTAAATACTTCTTATGAAAAAATATATTTTTTGTCTTGCTGTTATGGCGATGTCAGTTTTTAGTCAAGGAGTAAATGCCTCTTTGATGATTTCACCTACCCGTGTTGTGTTTGATGAACGGCAGCGCACAGCGAAAGTGTTCTTAATAAATAATGGCTCTGAAGCAAAAACGTACCGCTTGGGCTGGAAAGAGAAGCGTGCATTGGCAAAAGGGGGTTATCAAGACTTAACGGCTGAACAAGCGGGCCCGTGGAAGCTCAGCGAGTTAATGAGAATGACGCCAAGACAAGTTCATTTAGCGCCTGGTGAGCGACAAGTTGTGAAATTAGCATTAAGACGAAAACAAGGGATGCGTGATGGCGAATATCGCTCACACTTGCTGTTTCAAGCATTGCCAACAGAGAATCCAGGTCAATCAGAAGCGATAGGGATTAGCCTCAATATGATATTGAGCTACAGTATTCCGGTCATGTATCGAAAAGGGGTTGATGTACCGCAGGTAACCGTTAGCTCTGCGCAATATACTTCGAACATTCACGGGCAACCAGTTATCGCGGTTAAATTAAAAAGAAGTGGCGCAGCAAGCGCATTGGGAAAGTTGACAGCGCATTGGCAGCCGAACGGTAAAAAAGAGTGGACTAAAGTCGCTATAGCCAATAACTATGCAATTTATCCTGAGGTAGACGAAACCAGTGTTGAGTTGAATATTTTACAAGGTCAGGCTATTCGTGGTTCAGGTCAATTAAAGCTGATGTATACCGGTCAAGAGGAATATCGAGATACGGTTTTCTCACAGCGTATTTTCAATGTGATTGCTCAATAAAATCGTGCTACATAGGCTTTGTATTGTCGCACTACTGAGTATATGTGCGACAATGACGCTGGTTACTTTTGCCAAACAAGATGGTATTAATGCGCATAATGAGAGGGTGCTCAGTTATGGGAGCAACCGTATTCAAAGTGGTGAAGCACTTTTTTTATCACTGTATGTTGATAAATATTACCTGTCAGAAGTGTTTGCAATCAAGAGTGACAATGGCGTTTTATTAGAGCTACAAAGCCTTTTCTCTGCATTGGATTTTGCGATAGCATCTGACGATGACGGCAAGGGTTATTCCGGGTGGTATATTGAACAGGCACAAGTCTTCTCTTTAAATTTGACGACCCTTCGCGTCCGTACTGGACAGGCTGAGGAGCAATTAAACGCACAAGACATCATGGAAACCCAAGGCGAAGTGTATGTCGATGCAACCTTACTGGCCAAGTGGTTCAAATTACATTTCAACATCAATTACCAAGATCTCAAGCTGAAAGTTTTTAGCGAGCAAAAGCTTCCCATTGAAATGCGTTTAGCAAGACAGGATCGTCGCTTTGCAGCCAAGTCTGTGAGGCAATCTTCTGTATTGCCTTGGAAAGAGACGCCATATCAAGTGTGGAGCCCTCCACTGTTTGATATACAAGCGTCACTGAATACCACGAATGAAAGTGACACACGTCTTTCAGTCTCTATGTTAGGGAGTCAAGACCTGGCTTATTGGAATGCGAATTACTTTTTAAGTGGTCGCAATGGCAATTTGTTAGATGAAGGACGAGTGAATATAACCAGAGAAGAGAAAGAAGGCATTGCACTTGGCCCGCTGACAATAAATAAAGTAGAAGCTGGGGATATTATTGGTACGCGTATAGGGGGGGAGTTTGTATCAACACATGCACGTGGTTTAAGGATCACGGATAGACCGCTTTTTCAGGAGATTGATACACAAGCAGTGAGAATAAGTGGTGCAATACAAGTAGGATGGGATGTCGAGCTGTACCATAATGGCTTGATGATTGATCAAAGGTTAAGCGTCCAATCTGGTTTATATGACTTTGAACATATAGAACTCTATTTTGGTAGCAATGAGTTTGAGTTGATCATGTATGGGCCCCAAGGGCAAGTTCTGCAAGAGAGCCGCTCATACTATGTGGCTGGCAGTCGTATCTCAGCAGGTAAAGGTTATTTTGATACATCGATTGTCGATATGGGAAAAACTTTATTAGGGACAGGTATCAGCACTGACAGTTATACAGGCTGGAATCTCCTCAGTCGCTATGATTATGGAATTAGTGATGCTTTATCTTTTTATTCAGGTACTCGTATTGCGCTAGAGGGGCAAGAAAATGCGTATCAGTTGAATACTGGGTTAGTTTTTGATGTATGGAAAAAAGGCATCATTAACTTTGATTACAGCCATGATGAGCGCGGCGAGCGAATATACCAACTACAAGGGCGTACTCAGATAAATCAACATGCAATAAGCGCTGTGGTATCAGATAAAAAAAGCGCGACTGATAATGAAAATGCACAATACAACAGAATACAAGATTTGACGCTTCGCGCATCAGGTCGCTTGTATCAAAATAGCGACATTCGACTGAATTATCAAAATACGCTTAATTGGCGAAAAAACCTGTCTGGCAGTGATTTTATTGCCTCTAACTTGCTTTCGGTGGCAACGAGGTTTGGTACGCTCAGTCATCAATTAGATTATACTCAGCTTGACGGAGAGCAAGCTTCTGATATACGTGGCATTGCACGCTGGCAGGGGAGAGTGGGTAGTACGTATGGCCGTGTCGGAGTTGGCTATATGTCGCAGCCGATTAGTCAATTAACGGATTACCACATACAACTTAGTCGAGTCATAAATAGCCAGCTAGGCATAGATTTAGATTATACCAAGTCTTTGTTAGATGATAATTACGAAATTGAAGCTGGTCTAAATTGGCATAACGACAAATTTAGGCTGACAGGTCAATTTAGTTACTTTCAAAATCATGACTGGCAATTTGGGCTAACAGGTCAGTTTAGCCTTGGTTATGAGGGCTATAGTAATGAGTTTTTTATCAGTGATAGACGATTAGCAAGTTCAGGCTCAGTGTTGGTAAAAGTGTACTTAGATCAAAACAATAATGCGAAGTTCGATGGCAATGATGTCATGCTTGAAGGCGTTCGGATTAAGTCTTTACAAGGATTTGCGCAAGCGTTTACTGATAGTAAAGGCACCGCTTTGCTAGGAAATATGCCTTTAAATCGTCAAACAGACATCGTACTTGATGCGGATTCTCTGCCCGATCCTTTTTATATCTCGGCCCATGATGGCCGTTCAATTACACCGAGAAAAGGGTTTATAGCTTACTTAGAATATCCAGTTGTACATGCAGGAGAGTTTGAGGGGATTGCATATCAAAAGGATCTTGAGGGTAATGAGGTGCCATTGCCTTATGCTGAAATAGAGCTCGTTAATGAGTACCAGCAAGTGGTAGAAACAGTGAAGACGGCTTATGACGGGTATTATGTATTTAGCGGGATCAGACCAGGTAACTATGAGACCAGAGTAAAAAAGCATACATCGGATCAATTTAAGCAAACTGAAAAAGTTGAAGTTGTATTTTCAAGCCAAGGAGATGTATTGCTTGAAGTGGATATGATGGTTGAACACTTGCCTAATTTAACTGGTTATGTGGCTGTGCTTGGGCAGTTTGACTCCCTCACAATTTTGCAGGCTTACGCCACGATTATTTCCAAAAAAATACCGCAAGATTTATCCAATCAAACATTTTTTATGCACGATAAAAAGCGTAACAAATATCTACTTGGTTATGGTTATTCTGAACAAGAAGGTCAGGCGGCAAGCGCTTGCCTTAATTTACAGCGAACTCAAATCTCATGTAACGTTGAGCCTATATCGGTTGTTCAATAGCAAGCATCAAGTTAGTTAATAGAATAAACAACATATGAATAACTAATCTAATAAGGTGTTTGTTTTACTTATATAGCCATCAAGTGGTTCGATTTTTGCATGTTAAAGAAGACTAACTCAGAGGTATGATAATATGCGATTTCTAATCTTGGTGTTTATGTTCTTGTTAGCAGGCTGCAGTTCGAGCGCCTGGCTACAACCAGAATCAGAAAAGGTTGAAAAACAAGCCCCCCCAGCGCGCAGTGTCCACAGCTATGTGGGAGAGATGGCTACGCAGCTTAGTCAGTATAGTCGACCTCTAAAGCCTGGTGCTTCAGTCGCTGTCACAAGCTTTTTTAAAGATAATGAATTAGGCGCCGATACCTTAAGTAATCAAGGCGCGGGTCTAAGCAATCAGGTGCAAGAAAGTTTTATCACCTATCTGACACAAATGGGGTTGCAGGTGGTTGAATTTCGGATGCAAAAGTCGATTAATTTATCAGAAGAAGCGGACACTATTTTGAGTCGCGATATTGATAAACTTAAAGAGCGACATAAGTTTGACCTGATCCTCACAGGTAGCGTAAGTGAAAGCATTAATTCCTTTACGATACATGCAAGATTAATAGATATGGTCAGTAGCAAAACCGTATCTGCGGCTTCTATAAGCCTACCCAAAGAAACCCTTTGGGGAGAAGAGCAAGTGCAAATGCGTGATGGCTTGCTGCACCGCAGCCAATATTAACGGAGAAAGATATGAAAAAGTATGCGTTATCACTTTTATTGCCTATGTTATTTGGCTGTATGAATACGGACAGTGAGCAATATGCGGGCAATGCGGTTATGGTCGATAAAAACGCGTTTGGCAGCTCTGAGAGTCAGTTTCAAGTTCATCCTGGCGGTATGCATGGGATGACTGTTTCACAGCAAATGGCGAGTCGCAATGTGACCCATTATGTACAAAACTTAATGCAAGATATGATAGGGAATCTGCGTTATGTGAACGATAGAACGCCAATTGCGGTTGCGACCTTTGTTTTTCTTGATGAAGATTATAACTATGGGTCTTTACTCGGGAATCAGTTATCTGAGAGCTTTGTCCATGAATTACATAACTTTGGGGTCCCTGTTGTAGACTTTAAAACCACAGATTTTATGCGCGTGACTAAGCAGGGCGACTTCATTTTTAGTCGTGACTTTTTAGAGCTCTCCGATGAGCATACTTTCAATTATGTGCTTGCCGGCACGTTGGCAAATCATCAAGGTGGTGTGCTGGTTAATGCACGTATTGTGGGGGTAAAAAGCAAGGCTGTTGTTGGAACTGCACAAGGTTTTTTACCGCAATCCGTCGTCAATGCGCTTCGTGATGGAATTGGTCACGATGGTATTCGCTTGGAAAGAGCAAGTAGGTAGTGGTGATGAGAACGAGTATATTGATACTGGGCTGTATAGCGCTTATGGCGGGGTGCGAAAGTTCACGGCACGCACAAATTGTTCCACAAGGTCAGCAATCAGTAAAAGATCAGCAAGCGCAGCAGTTGGCAGCTTTGGCTAATGAGTTAGATTCACAGCCGGATGTTGTCTATTCAGACCCAGGGTTTGTTACCTACGAGCATAATAAACAGCTATCTAATTATGCGGGTCAAATCGCATTAGAGTTAACAGATTCTATGACAGGGGTTTCTCCCAGAGCCGTGGCAATAACGAGTTTTGTCAGCTTTGATAGAAGCCTCAGAAGGAGTAATCAGCTTGGAAATCAGTTGGCTGAGTCCATGATCCATCAATTTCAGAAAATGGGCTACCCAGCGCTAGATTTTAAGTCTCATCGCGGGATTGCTGTGACAGTCAATGGCGACTTCGTTTTATCTCGTGACGCAAAAAGGCTGCCAAAAAGTCCGTCACCGAGTCATGTGTTAACGGGAACAATGATCTATCGCGATCGAGGTGTCGAGGTGAATACCCGGCTGCTTGATTTTGACAATCGGTTAGTGGTTGCCAGTAGCAATGTCACTATTCCTTATTTTATTCTTCATCCAAGTGCGACAGTCACTTACAAATGACAAAGATGGCCGCAGTTGTGGCCATCAGTGAAGTTGTTTTCACCTTAGAGTGATCAGATTAAATATCTAGTTACTGTTACATCTATTTTCTCAAATGACTTGTCATTGATGCCATTACACTGTTATAAATATAATTCATAAACAAATGCTTATGGTGTTTTGACACAAGTGTGTGTCCCCGTAGTTTAATGGATAAAACGGGGCCCTCCTAAGGCTTTGATGTAGGTTCGATTCCTACCGGGGACGCCATAATGCTCCTTCAATACGATATAACCGGCCTGTTATAAAGCATAATCCTCAGCAGGTGTGATGATAAGCTCCACAATGTCATTAATCTGAATGTTATTCATTGGCCTATTTTGAATATTTGTCGCGATGGCATTTTGTGCATTAACTTGTGTGACTTTGACACGATTGATGGTTTGAATACTGCGAGTAAAGAATTGATTTCTTTCGCCTGCGACATCGCTACGATGTGCAATACTCAGCACTTGGCCTATCTTAAGGCCATGTGCGCGCCCTAAGTTGATGACCAACTGGTCTTGGTCTTTATGAAGTATGCGGCCTCGTGTAGGTAAACATGCAAATGCTTGATTTAGATCTTGAGCGAGGCTATTGAAAACGCCTTGAATACGCTTTCCATAATCTGTATGCCAAAAAGTATCACTGTATACGTCGACTATTTTGGTTTTCTCATAAGGCCAAATACCCGTAACACTATAATGTTGCTGCCATACTTTGTCTTTACTGATTGCATCAAAGGCAGCAAAGTCGATTTTAAAGCTTCTCACGTATTCATCATCTTGCCAAAAAGCATATTCGCTATTTAGCTGTTGTGTATTGGCCAAATCGGTGATTTGGCTGAGCAAAACATATTGACTATTGCTAGTAGCCGTCAAGCTTTCGATAAGCTTATCATCGTAATCGAAGTTTTGTGAGAAGAAAGCACGTACATTAATACTTTTATCAATAAAGGGGATCGGTTTGACCGTCATGTTACGCTGCATCAAGGTTTGATACATGCGTTCGCTGGCTGATTTGTGTATGTCAAAAATTTGACCAAGTCTTGCTTGATGTGGTTGCATAAGCTGACTTTGCGTAATAGTGATTTGTTTATTGAAGGACTCTTCTGGACATTGCTGCTGTTTAGGAAAAATGTCTAGGTGCAGAGTGACACTCATCACACCATCTTTGGTATTTTCAGATACGAGGTTGATTTCTTGTATTTCGCCATGGCTTTTTATTTTGATGTGATCTTGAGCAAGCACACCATCAGCCAGTGTTTGCACGCTAGAAACGGTAGCACCAGAGAAAATTAGCGCTTGTGTTATTGCATCTTGAACAGCTTCCTGTCTAGCTGCTGCGCGGTCAGCGGTATAAGCATTTGCGTACCCGGTTACTTCGAACCATTCAGCGTGGGCACCAAAGCTTAATAAACAGGCTGTGATGGCTGTAATACTCGCTCTTTTCATCGTTTAATACCGTATCAAAACTTAATCTATCTTATATCTATAGCAGCAAGTCCTATGCCAATCGTATTGGCTTAATTTGTGCATGTGATCAAGCACAGAAGCAAACTTATGTAATTAGGAGTCGGTAACGTATGCGTAGGTTACTTAAAGTTAGCAAAGTTTTAGCCATCAGTGTAGTTGTTGGTCTTGCAGGCTGTAGTTCAATTATCGACAAACATGTGGAATATAGTCACGTGCAACCTGATAATTATCCTGTATTAAAAGCGATTGGTTATGCACCTTTAGATGCGCAACCTGGGGCAACAGACAGTGAGAAAATGTTGATGGCAATTAAGGTTTCTAAGTTGGAAGCTTACCGTGAACTTGCTGAGCAAGTGTATGGTCATCAACTGAATGCGACAACGACAGTGCGTGGGGTTGTTGCTCAAAATGATGGTCTACGCAGTCAGGTCCAAGGTGTAATCAGAGGTGCACGTGTACTTAAATCGTACGCAGTCGGTGACATTTACACAACCGAGCTAGAGTTAGACATGAAAACGGTGTATGACTTGTATATCGGTCAAGTTAAGCCTAAAAAGATTCAAAGAGTTACTTACTATTAGCCTAACGCAAAAAGCACGGCTTTAGCCGTGCTTTTTTGTACAAACTCAAAGCCTAAGCCTTTAAGTTTTTTACGATCTCACCGACATTTTCTACAACACTGCCATCCTCTGTGTAGGTTGTAGACGTGGGTCTACCTATGAGTATCTCTTTTAACTCTCGCACGGTCATATGTGCCAAATGCGCTGCTTTTGCATTGACTTCGTTTTGATTTTTACATTTTATGAGCAGTGAATCTATTTGCTTGGTCAAAGGGATAACATCAGGGTTTTGAAACAACTCTTTTGGATAAGTAGACAGATCTTTATCTGTTTTTTGAATGTTATTCAAAAAGGTAATTTTTTGCCGTGCAATGTCTTTTAGACCGTCTCCATTTCTAGTGCTTAAGGCGGTCAGCTCTTCATCGAGAAGCAGGGTCAAGGCTTCCAATGAAGATATTTGTGTTGTTAACTGCTGTACACACAGCTCAAGTGTTCTATCCATATAAATCAAATTCAAATGCGGCTATATTTTTTGCGAGCTTTTCAGCATCGACCTGATACTTTCCTTCTGCAATCGCTTTTTTAAGCTCTTCGACTTTTTTATTGTCGAATGCTGGTGCTTGTTGCGCCTTATCTTGCAGCCCTTTCAATTGCTGCGCTTGTGGTGTCAAGCTGACAGAGTCAGCAGCTGCTTTTTGCTGAGCGGCAGGTTTAGCTGCTGCATTATTTGCATCATTTCTTTGCAATTCAGCACGTTGTTGCTTAATATTATTAGCAACATTGTTCGGCTGATTTTGACCGTTAATGTTATTAACCATGATAGTGACCCGTATAAATAGTTGTTTCAGCCTTTTTATCGACCATTCCACTACTAACTTTAGCAAAAATTTTAAATATTGACTGCAACGGAATCAACATCTTTTACCCTCGCACTGATAGTTTTTCCAGATTTCACGTTTTTAACCCTAATTTGCTCCCCCAAATTACCATCTTGTAAGGCGATACCTTGGGTTTTAATCGCAAAATTTTTGTTCCCTGCCAAAATAATGACAGAGTCTCCCTTACATACCATGCATATCTGACGAAGGTTAATTGCTTTATCAGCTTGTATTCGGCGCTTCGTTTTGCTCCCAACTAACATATCAATACTGTCTATGTTGGAAGCGCGAATAAAGTGCTTAGGGCGCATAGCGACCTTTAAATCTTCAGCCTGTAACACTGTGCCTTTATCAAGCTGTTGCGTTGTTACAATAACAGGATACAAGGTTTCGATTTTTACATGCACAAACTGTACCCATTTCCTTTTGCCAGTGCATCTAACTTGTACCGTGACTTGGCGATTAAAAGGTGGGCTTGCCTTACTGGATACTTCTAAAGGGGATTGGCATGGCCGACTCGGGATCCTCGTATCAAGCGGTAACGCGGATATAGTTAGTACCCCTTTGGGGTCTTCAGTGCTGTGTTCTTCGACATACTTTATTGCGAGTTCCTGTACTTTAGCTGGCTCATAGGTCTGAGCATATACAGGCTGCTTGGCTAAAAAGTAAGCCAGAATGAGAAAGAATTGAACTGCAATTGTATTTTTTAACAAACTCATGATGTTTCGACTATGCTTATGGGGTGAAACAAGGTATAAAGATTTTGCGTGAATTGCTTCACCGCTTCAAGGGCAACTTTGAATGCTATATAACAAGCAAACATTGTTCCGATAAGCTGTATTTTGAGTAGGAGAATGAAATGGCAGGTATTTTAGACTCAGTTAACCAACGAACTCAGTTGGTGGGTCAAAACCGACTTGAACTATTACTCTTTCGTTTGAAGGGGCGGCAACGCTTCGGTATCAATGTTTTTAAAGTAAGAGAAGTACTTCAGTGTCCACCTCTTACTGCAATGCCAAAATCAAATTCATATGTGCGCGGTGTCGCGCATATCCGCGGGCAAACTATTTCTGTTATCGATATGTCTCTAGCCGTGGGCGGTCCTCCAATTGAAGACATTAAGAACTGTTTTGTGATCATTGCGGAGTACAACCGTTCAGTACAAGGTTTCTTGGTGGGTGCTGTAGAAAGAATTGTCAATATGAATTGGGAGCGAATTATGCCACCGCCATCAGGCGCAGGCAGATACTCTTATGTGACGGCAGTGACAGAGATTGAAGAAGAGCTGGTTGAGATTCTGGATGTTGAAAAAATCTTGAACGAAATTTGCCCCATCAATACCGAGGTCAGTGAAGAGATTGTCGCTGACGGTGAAATGCAAAAAGATCTTGGTGAGCGAATCGTATTTATCGCTGATGACTCAGCGGTTGCGCGAAATCAGGTCAAACGTGCGCTTGAGCCGTTGGGCGTGCAAACAGAGTTGGCTAAAAACGGTAAAGAAGCGTTAATTCGATTGAAAGAGATTGCAGAAGTTGATTGCCAAAATGACATCACAGAGCGTGTTGGCTTGCTTATCTCAGATGTTGAAATGCCTGAAATGGATGGTTATACGTTAACCGCAGAGATCAAGGCAGATCCAAAACTTGCACCTTTGCATGTTATCTTACACACATCGCTTAGTGGCGTATTCAATCAGGCCATGATTGAAAAAGTAGGTGCAGATGACTTTATTGCTAAATTTAACCCTGATGAACTGGCTTCGGCAGTGAAAAAGTGGGTCCATTGTGATTAATAACTGGTGGTAAACATTGGAAAATAAACATTTAGAGCAAAGCGAGTACGATCAGTTTCGCACCTTTTTAGAGCAGCAGTGTGGCATAGTACTTGGTGACAATAAGCTTTATTTGGTGAAAAGCCGCCTTGCGCCTTTGATGTCTCGATTTAATGTCGATTCGTTATCATCGCTAGTGACAAAAACTCTGAGTCCGCATGAAAGGCAGTTGCGTGCTGCGGTTGTCGATGCAATGACGACAAACGAGACACTGTGGTTTAGAGATCAGTATCCGTTTGAATTACTAAAAAAGAAAATTTATCCAGAATTTAAAGATTTACGTAGACCCGTTAAAATCTGGTCAGCGGCAAGCTCGTCAGGACAGGAGCCGTATTCAATTGCCATGTCAACGAGTGAATATCAATCCCAGAACCCCGGGGCTATAAATGGGCGCGCAGGTTGTGGGGACAGATATCTCTAACACTATGCTGGATATGTGTAAAAATGCAGAGTACGACGCATTGGCATTGGCCCGAGGCTTATCGCCGGAAAGACGCAAAAAGTTCTTTATTGACAGTGGCAATGGCATGGCCAGAGTCGTTGACCCGATCCGAAAAATGGTAAATTTCCGCCATTTGAACTTGTTGGATTCCTATGCCTTACTGGGCAAGTTTGATGTGATCTTCTGCCGAAATGTGCTTATTTACTTCTCACCTGAAGTCAAAGCAAAAATTATTTCTCAGTTTGCACAAGCATTGAATCCAAATGGTTACTTATTTTTAGGCGCTTCGGAGTCTATGGCAGGGCTAAGTGATGATTTTGAAATGCTCAGGTGTAACCCTGGAATTATTTATCAGAAAAAATCTTAAATTGAAAAGCAGCCGATAGGCTGCTTTTTTAAGCCAAAATTATGTGTGGTACAAAGCGGCTGAGGTCTTGCGTGATCAGACTAGGATCTGCACGTAATCCCATACCGGCAGGACTATTACCGACCACCCAGCTTCCTAACACAACATGTTCATTGGCAAATTTAGGCAGTGCTTTAAATGCTTGGTAGATAAAGCCCTCTTCACCATATTCTCCACTCGATTTGGCGAGTAATTTACCTTCTTTGATGATTTCTATACTTGCCCCCTCACGAGAGAAAATAGGCTTTTTTACTATACCTGTGCTTGTATCGAGCAAGTGTTTTTGATCGTCAAAATATGCGGGCAACAAATTGGGATGATTTGGAAAGTATTGCCACAGTAGCGCTAATATAGCTTTGTTTGAGAGCAGAGACTTCCATGCTGGTTCTAACCATTGTGTAGACATGTTGTTGAGCGACTTGCCGTATTCGTCATCAAACATAAACTCCCACGGGTAGAGCTTAAAGCACCAGTCTATTTGCTTGTCATTCAAGTCAACAAATTGCTGCAAAGTATTGATGCCAATATCTTCGATAAAGGTAAATTGACAGGGAATGCCCGCTTCTAGCGCACAACTTCTTAGATAGTCGACGGTGCCTTTATCTTCTTCTGTCTCTTTACAACAGCTAAAGTGCAGTGTTTTAGTGCGGTTAAATTTGTGAATATGTAAAAATCGCGCAATTAACTGCTCTTGAATACTATTAAATTGGTCGCTGTGCGGTGGAAGTACGCCAGTATTTACCTGCTGCTCTAACCACATCCATTGCCAATATGCTGATTCAAATAGAGAAGTAGGCGTATCATAGTTTGCTTCTAAGAGCTTCGCGGGTGAAATGCCATCATAACAAAAGTCGAAACGTCCATATAAGTGGGGATCTTTGCGCAGCCATGAACGTCTTATCATCTGCCAGTAGGGCTCAGGAATAGCAAATCGCCGCATTAATTCGTCATCATCACATATCTTGTCTACAAGGTATAACAGCATGTCATGCAACTCTTGCGTTGGCTGTTCGATATCTCGTTCAATTTGTGACAGGGTAAATTGGTAATACGCGCTTTCGTCCCAATAAGGGGCACCGTGCATGGTATGAAATTTAAAACCCAGGGCATTGGCTTGGGCTTGCCAGTCAGCTCTTGGCTCAATAGGAACTCTAATCATGGTAATGTGTGATGTTTTAAAGGGGGCTTTAACTGCCCCAACTTTTTGAACTGGCACTGCGACCAAATCCACCCCGACTTTTTGTACGGGTGATTGTTTTGCTCGGTTTTGGCTTATAGTTAACTATTTTGCTTTTGACTGAGGTGGTACCTGCAGAGTTAACACTGGCGACGACACTGTTTTGCGCATTACGATAATTAAAAAAGTCATCTTTACTGCGATAGAGAGGTTTCGCACCTGAATAATATTTGCCACTTAAAAAAGCGGCTTTCCTTTTCTTGCGCTTTTTCATCGCGTCGAGGCCTTCATCAACCGCTTCAGCGAGCAGTGCAACCATAAAACCGGCCATGACTGGTCGCCATAAGCCGCCATTATTTTCACAGCGCTCATAACCAAAATCGCTCTCGCACAGCTGCTCAGTGGCATAACGAGGCGCTTCAGATAAGTGTTGATCTTGTGCTTGCTCGTAATGAAAAAGGCATGACTCTGTTTCTACTCCAAATGACGTACATTCATCTACATCTTTAAAAAGCAATGTTGACTCTTCTGAGTCTGAGCACCCGATCAAGCTTACAGACGTGCCCATCATCAAGGTGAGTTTGATCTGCTTACTGCGTTTCATACTCACTCCTTAGTAGGTCATGCAGGCGGCATTGAGAATACCTGTAGCCAGTGATGCTCCACCTAAAAACAGGCCTGCGCTAATATGATTATTTTCTATTTTTTCTGACAACTTTGGCATATAAAGTCGTACTAAAAAGAAAGTAAGCAACTGCATGACACCGGCAATAATGCCCCAAATAGCAAAATCTACCAGTGATACAGCATTGACTGCAGCGCTGGCAATAGGCAGTGTAAAGCCAATGAGAGTACCGCCGAAAGCTGCTGCAGCTGAGGGGTTATCCTCTTTAACCAGTTTCCATTCGCAATGAGGCGTAATTTTCGTATAGACGTATAAAAATGACAATATTAGCAAATAGCCAATTAGAAAATATAAAATAAATGGAATAAATCCCTGTAAAGATTCCAAAATCATTATTGTATTAACCTATTATTTTATTATTCGTGAAGTAATAAATGCTCTAGTTCTCTGTGGAGAATATCATCGTCTCCAATGTTTAATTCTATCAAACGTTTGAGATGGGTTACACTGTCGATATCTATCTGAGCACAATGCAGCCCTAAATGTGCTTCTTCAATATGGCGAATTTCGACTTCCATGTTTATCTCTATCTCACTACCGGGTAAGTTAAATTTCAAGCTCGCTGGTTGTCCCTTCAGTGGCGAAAGCCCTGTTGGCAATGTGATAAGAGCGCCATTTAAGGACAAATCTATAATCTCGCACTGATAATCGCCTGTTGTCGTCATTAAAAAGGCGGTATTAGAAAATAAGATTCTGGAAAACTTTCTGCGTTCTGTCATAAGTCGATCTCGTCGTATGGATAGTTCAAGTTTAGTCATTTTTTGGCTGACTAACCAGCTATAAAAAAGCCCTGAAATTTTTCAGGGCTTTTAATTTAATTGTGTATAGACTTAACCAATTTTTTTGTATTTGATGCGCTTAGGCTCAGCAGCCTCTGCACCAAATGTTTTCTTTAACCACTCTTCGTATTCTGTGTAGTTACCATCGAAAAAATTAATTTTCCCTTCGTCACGGTAATCTAGGATATGCGTCGCGATGCGGTCAAGGAACCAACGATCGTGCGAGATACACATGACACAGCCTGGGAACTCTAAAATTGCATTTTCTAGTGCACGAAGCGTTTCGACGTCAAGGTCATTGGTTGGCTCATCCAGTAGGATAACGTTACCACCCGCTTTAAGTAGCTTGGCTAGATGTAATCGGTTGCGCTCACCACCTGAAAGTTCTTTAACAAACTTCTGTTGATCGTTGCCTTTGAAGTTAAAGCGGCCGACATAGGCGCGGCTTGGGATTTCGAAATTGCCGATCTTTAAAATATCTTGGCCGTTAGAAATCTCTTGGAAAACGGTATTGCCATCATCCATATTGTCACGGAACTGCTCAACAGTAGCCAGCTCAACCGTGTCACCTAGCTTGATCTCACCGCTATCTGGTTGCTCTTCACCGCTTAACATTCTAAATAGTGTTGATTTACCCGCACCATTGGCGCCGATGATGCCGACAATCGCACCTTTTGGCATTGCGAAGCTTAAATCATCGATTAAAACACGATCGCCAAAGCCTTTTTTCAGATTATTGACTTCGATAACTTGATCGCCCAGACGTGGACCTGGTGGAATAAATAGCTCGTTGGTCTCATTACGTTTTTGGTAATCAGACTGCTGTAGCTCAGTAAACTGTGCCATACGCGCTTTTGATTTTGCCTGACGACCTTTAGGGTTTGAGCGCACCCACTCAAGCTCTTTCTCGATTGATTTTTGACGTGCCTTTTCAGATTTCTCTTCTTGTTTAAGACGTGCATCTTTTTGCTCAAGCCAAGACGTATAGTTACCTTCCCATGGAATACCATGGCCACGGTCTAGTTCCAAGATCCAGCCAGCAACGTTATCTAAGAAGTAACGGTCGTGGGTGATCGCAACGACTGTTCCTTCGTAATCGTGTAGGAAGCGCTCAAGCCAAGCTACAGATTCAGCATCAAGGTGGTTGGTCGGTTCGTCCAGTAGCAGCATATCTGGCTTTTCAAGCAATAGACGGCAAATTGCGACTCGGCGTCTTTCACCACCAGAGAGGTGCTCAATTTTGGCGTCCCATTCAGGTAAACGCAGCGCGTCAGCTGCACGCTCAAGCGCGTTGTCTAGGTTATGGCCATCATGTGCTTGGATAATGGCCTCTAATTCGCCTTGCTCTTTTGCAAGCGCGTCAAAATCAGCACCGTCCATCGCGTACTCGGCATAGACTTCGTCTAAACGAGTGAGTGCATTTTTTACTTCACTTACCGCTTCTTCAATGGTTTCACGTACGGTTTTGCTTTCATCTAACACAGGCTCCTGTGGTAGGTAGCCAATTTTTGTACCAGGTTGTGGGCGTGCCTCACCTTCAAATTCTGTATCAACGCCTGCCATAATGCGCAGTAATGTTGATTTACCCGCGCCGTTTAGACCAAGTACACCAATTTTTGCACCTGGGAAAAAACACAAAGAGATATCTTTAAGAATAGTACGCTTTGGTGGCACAACTTTGCTCACCCGCGACATTGTATAAATATATTGAGCCATGAATATAGTCCGACTTATTTTTTATTTCCGCTATTGTAGTTACAACTTACGGCGCATTCAACGTAAGTGATCAGATTCACAAAATAAGCTTTGATTTAGTTACGCCGAATAATTGATTGTTTTTTGCTCTCAACTCAGTTGCGGTATATAAAACCACCAGTTACTCGCTTTTTTTAGCAATAGATTTGCTTTGTAACTTCGTTTACATATGAAAATAAAATGAAACGCAGAGCATCGTCTTTTTCGGTATGAAAATACGCATTTTTTTTAAGTCTTTATTGTTAGGGCATTTTTGACCTGTTGGAGCGCCTAAAAAAAGGTATTATTTACCTATGCTCAGCAAAGCTATGAAGGAAAGCTGTTAACTTCCTTAATGCTATTCAGAGCAACAAAGAAACACTCATCGCCCGTATGAGTATGAATACCGCCTTTAAAAAGGGGGAGACTGAAAAAGGTAGTTTACCTACTCACCTTACAATTTAGTCATAGATAACTTCACAGCTTATGGCTCCGATCACTCACTGTAAGCTGAACATAACTCCATATCACCACGAAGCTTAGCTGCACAATCAGTAAGGATCGCAATGACACAGTCAAGTTACTCATCAAACAGAATTTTTAAAGATAAACGAACACCGCTTGGCGCGGAAATTCTCCGTTTTGCAAGGCGCATACGTGGTTTCACTCAAGCGGAATCAGCCGCCAACTATGGCATTGAAGAGCGAACGTTGAGGCGATGGGAAAATAGGGAATATAGCCCAAAGTGGAACGATGTGGTGGGCCTAGTGGAAGACGTTTATTCACTCGATATTATAGAAGTAATAGGAAAGCTCAATGATTGCGACACAAATAACCATTAAACAAATTCGCAGTGCCTTGAGGCGCTGGGGCAAATATTGGCGACAGCGAGAGCTGGGCAAGGGCTTCAGTCGCCAAGCAATAACAGAGCAAACTGGAGGAGGCCATAGTAATTACTTCTCCAGTGACATGATGAATGTACCGGAAGAGATTGAATTACTGGGGCAGTTAATCAGCAAACTGCGACCAGAATGCATCCGAGCAATACGCGCAAAGTATTTGTTGGATGTTGAACTAAGCCAAGCGGCAAAAATGCTTGGTTTTGATACAAAGCGCTCCGCAGAGTTTTGGTTAGTTAAGGCCGAAAAAACACTCATGTTGGAGCTGAGCTACTAACGAGTAGGAAAATAGATGTCGATCATGAATACGGTTGAGCAAATCAAGAAACATGAGGGCTATCGACGCTTTCCGTATTACTGTACGGGAGGCAAATTAACGATAGGTTATGGCAGAAATATAGACAGTAAAGGAGTGGATAAAGAAGAAGCGGAGTATTTACTCGCACAAGATATTAAAAATGCGTTAGCAGGGGTAAAGCGGCGCATTGATATATCTCATTGCAATGAAGCGCGCGTAGCCGTGCTGACAAATATGGCATTCAATATTGGCTTGCAAGGATTGATGGGGTTCAAAAGGATGCTTGAACACGTTCAACAAGGAGAGTTTGAAAATGCCGCAGTTGAAATGCTTGATAGTCGTTGGGCAAACCAAGTGCCAAGCCGAGCACAGGAATTGGCGCAGCAAATGTTAAGTGGGGAGTGGCAATCATGAACTGGCTTACGAATTTGTTCACTGGCAGTGTGAGAGAGCCACTGCAGGTAGTCGGTGAAATTATAGATGAGTTGTATACGAGTGAAGAAGAAGTACTCGAACAGCATGTTATAAAAGCAAGGCTACTGAATAAGCAAAGTGAAATACAAGCACATATAAATTCAGTACAGGCAAGTCACCGAAGTCGATTTGTTGCGGGTGCTCGACCATTTCTGATGTGGGTATGTGGGCTGGGGTTTTTGTTTGCTTTTGTGATCAACCCAATATTACAGTGGTTGTTTCCAGAGCAAGGGGTACCAGTTCTGCCACTTGAAGTGATGTTGGAATTAACTTTAGGTATGTTGGGGTTAGCAGGCCTTCGCACCATTGAAAAGTTGAAAGGAGTGGCAAAGTGAGACAACCTGAAAACTGGCAAATGAAAAAGGAATTGAGTTTAGCCCACATTCTTACAACGATTGCCTTGGTTGTATCAAGCATCTTGTATCTAAGCGATTTAGATAAACGCATTACTACTAACTCTCAAGAGTTAGCCCACTTAAAACAGATCCGCAAAGAAGATCAAAAGCGGATTGAAAAGCGCCTAGATTCAATTGATAAAAAATTGGACGCGCTATTAAGCGCAAAGCGCTCAAACCCATAAGGCCTTATCTGGCCACTGTTTAAAAATCCCTTTTTTGTAATTAATCACTTAAATCCATGTGCACAAGCTATGAGATTGCATGTGCGTTCGTGCGCAAACGTATTATCAGGAGACGAATTGTGAGTACAGCCATCGAATTAGCTAAATTGCCACCACCTCAGGTTATTGAAGCGCTTAGTTATGATGAGATTTATAAGCAAATGGAGCAGGCTCTGCTCGACAAGTTGCCGGATCATGCTTTATTGGCCTCTGATCCAGCGATTAAATTAATTGAAGTTGCATCGTATCGTGAACTTCTACTCAGACAAAGGATTAATGACGCAGCAAAATCTGTGATGCTGGCATTTTCGCAAGGCAGCGACTTAGATAATTTAGGTGCTTTGTTTGGTATTGGACGCGCTGAAAATGAAGGTGATGAACGCTATCGCCAAAGAATCCCTCTATCGTTAGAAAGCTATAGCATGGCTGGTACTAAGGGGGCATATGAATATCACACCTTCTCTGCCAACGATAAAATTAGAGATGTTTATGTAGACTCGGATAGTCCCGGCTATGTAAATATATATGCGTTGATAGATACCATGACACAATCGCAAGCCAACGACATTAAAGCAGATATTGATGACAGGCTTAATGACGAAGATATTAGACCTATTACAGACAAAGTTGTCACCCAGTGGGTAATGCCAACAGTTGAAACGCTTAGTGCACACATCTATTTAAATATTGGCGCTAATAAGCAACAAGTTGAACTGGCGATTATGCAGGCACTGGATGCCTTCGTTGCCCAGCATTGTAAGTTAGGCTCAGAGATCCCTCACTCGGGTATCATTGATGCATTGCATCAGCCAGGAGTGCGGAAAGTGAAGTTACTGACGCCAACGGAAGACTTACAGCCTGCGGTTAATCAAGCATATAGCTTGGATATTAATTTACAATTTCCCGATGAGGCATAATTATGAGCGAAAAGTCACTCTTGCCTCACAATACGACTCAATTAGAAAAAACGATTGAGCAGCATTTATCACATACTCGTGAGCAATTTAATACTACAACTGTGATCCCGGATTATATTGGCTCGCAGTGGGACCCGTTGACTTGTCCTGAAGCTTTATTGCCATGGTTGGCATGGGCGCTGTCGGTTGATGAATGGAAAGAAGATTGGCCTGTTGAAACCAAGCGGGCAATGATAGCTAACTCTGTATCCGTGCATAAGCACAAAGGGACGGTGGGCGCGGTTAAACGCGCGCTGGCATCGCTCGGTCTCGAAATAGAATTTTTTGAATGGTTTGAAGATATCGATGATGTCTATATAGCGCCTCATCATAGTGGCGATCCACATACGTTTACGTTTATTGCGTGGGCAAACGCAGTGCCTTATACCAGTCGCGCTGTGGTGCTTGACCAAAAGCTGTATGATGCGATACATCGTGTGACTAACCAAACCAAGCCTCAACGGGCACATTTTGATTTTTTAGTTGGCATGAAGATGTCGTCGCAAATTGCTGCGGCCACCAGTGGTCACGGTTTTGCCTCAAGTCGACTTTATGCCAAGGTTATGCCGCACACTAAAGAACGTGCGGGCAGCAATACACTTTCACTCGCTGGTGCTATTTCTGGGCATCGCACAGCCTCTTCTCGCTATTACGCAGCCTCTTCTTCTGAGCGCAAGATCACATCATCAGCTCAACCAGGCTGCGCCCTTGTTATTAGAAAAAAGGTGCCTTTGGTTAGTCGCCAGCGCATCAACACTGCCAGTGAGCGAAAGTTAAGAGCGGGTGCCAAACTCGGGTTTGGCGCGGCACTCTCTACTGGGTCAGGCCAAGTTGTCAGGACCTATATACGCAGTGATCAAACCATGCCTTCGCGTTTGATTGAATTTAGCAGCCGTCTTACGGGCGCTATGTCAAACAGCGCAAAGCAAACGACAGTCTGTCGTTTGTACTTCAATGCAGTGTCTGCATCGTAAATTTTGATAAACAAGGAGTGCAATAGTGAGCACGATTTTACAACCGGTGATCACGTCAGCGGGACTGGCTGCTGTGTTCAGAGCACAGCAAAATGGCTTTAAAGCCAAAATCACCAAAATCGGGATTGGCTCAGGTGTGCATCAAGTGGATGAAAACACCACCAATCTGAAAGCAGAGCGATATCGTCTGGATATTGACTGTGCAGAATATGATGAAGCAAATAAACAGCTTCACTTAACTGTACGCGACGACTCTAAAGTGGCGGATGACGGATTTTTTGTCAACGAGGTCGGTTTTTATACCGAAGAAGAAGTTAACGGACAAATACGTCATGTGTTATTTGCTGTGTATTCAGCAGCGGATCCGATTGCGTATAAATCAAATGATATTGATCTGTTATTGGCGTTTGACCTGACACTGACAGGTGTGCCGGGCGATGCGATTACCATTATTGATAAAGGGGTCGACTTCAATATCTTGATAGCCCCAGAGCTTGCCAAAATGGCGCGTTCACAGATCATGAATATGTATCGTCATTTAAAACAAAAGTTTGCATTAATTGACAAAGGTATTTTGTAAGGAAATTTCATGAAAAAAGTAGATAACCAGCGTGCACAAACGTTAGCAGAAGAGGCACTTAAGTTGATGCAAGAAGCAAAAGTATTGCAGCAACAAGTGCAATGTCAGGCAGCTCGCATTTTGGGCTACCAACAACAAAGTGATGGCTTGGCCTTTAAATATTTAGCGGCGAAAGCCGAGCATGGTGAACATAGCCAGCAAGCATCTGATGCTAAGCAAGCGTGGCTCCATTCGAGAAAGTCTGTGCAGGCGCGTTATCCAAAATTTCATGGAAAATAATTCAAAACAGATTTTAAAAAGCCCGCTTCAAGCGGGCTTTTTGCATAAATGGAGAACGTAAATGTCTTTAGAACAAGATATCACACGCGTTGTTGAGGCCACTGAAGGGTTGACTGCAACCGTTGATAATCAGATCAGTGAAATCACGAGCAAATTAAACACCGCGGTGGCTGAGACGAAAACCAAGGTGGATGCCCATCTAGCCAGCGCTGATGCCTTACTGAACTCTTATGAAGCGCGCCAGTCGCATTTTAGAGTGAGTAAAAACCAAGCTTTAATTGCTAATTCTGCCGGCACTTTCCCAGAGGCATGGGCAAGTGGCTTTGTCACTAGAGCCACTTTACTTGAAAAAGTAGAAACAGGTGTTGAAGTCAATCAAAGAACACCACTGGCTCGAGAGTTCTTACAGGCGATTACATCTGATACTAAATGGTTTGCACAAAATTTTAATATATGGGAACTGGAATATGCGCCGAACAGAGGCGGTGAAAACAGTCATGTAGACGCGTATATGATGTATCAATATTGTCGAAGACCAACGCAAATGACAGTAGCTGCAATTGTGAAGCACATTAGCGGGGTTGTCCCTACTGGTTTCTGGTGTACTGGATTGCAGGCTAACGAGGCCGCGAAGGTGTGCGGTACCCATTATGGAGCTGGTGGTCGAAATCATTATATGCACTGTCACCCCTATGTACCAGGAAAAAACCTACCAGCGGATCAAACGGGTGTTGTTCAAGTTGCATTACCTGCTGTTGTGTCGGGTCACGTACCACTAGATAAAGCTTGGAGTCAGTTTGCGTACATCGGTGACGGTGCATACGACGTGATTGCATAAGATAAGGAGATAAATTAAATGGCGAAATTAATCGTAAATGGGCAGGTGGTTGAGCAGTTTTTTGATGCCGGGATGCAGCAGTACGCGGTTGCCCAGTTGGTTGAAGAAAACTTTGGTAAAGACAGCACGTTCTCAATCGAATTATCTGTTGAAGAAGCGCAGCAAAAGAGCCGTGATGATGTACGTTTATCTATCGAGCAGCAAGTAGCTGATACCGAGTCTTTGCTGGGTACAACGTCAGATACAGTACATATGTTACTGAATGAGCTAAGTGGCTTTGTAAATAAATTAAGCGATGCATCCACTTTAGCTGAGATGCGTACTTCGACTACATCACTTAAAGCGGCAATTGGCGATATTGAAACAAAAGTTTCAGCAGGTGAGCTGAGCTTTCCTTATCAGACCAAAGGCCAAGATGCGGTGATGGCAGATATTATGACGCGTGCAAACGGCATTGATACTGTTATTAAAGCAAAGTAAGTCAGGCATTACACGGTTCTGAGCACATCGTGTTGATGCAGAGTTAAAAAACTCAAACGTGAAGCCCACCATTTGGTGGGCTTTTTTATTTTAAATTGGAGGTAAATTATGTCTTTAGAGCAAGACATTGCAAATGTAGTCAGTGCAGCAGAGCAGCTAACTGGCATCGTAGATACAAAAATTGAAGATATTAACACGACAGTAAATAACAAAGTTGCTGAGGTCAATACAACGATATCAAGAGAGATTGCAAGAGTTGATGAGTCATTGGCAAATACCAGAGTATTTGGTAGGAAAAGTATGTCAATTGCTGACTATTTCGTAACTGAAGTCGGCCCTACAAATATTCATATCAAGCTTCCCTATAAAGTTGATAGAGATCATGCAATGTACCACTTGACCGTGGAAGGTTATGCGTATGGTGCTGCACATGATAATGAAAATGAGCCTCGCATCATTGATGCTACTTTTGTTGGTTATTGTTATACAAGTTCACAAGCACATCTAAATGTACAGTGTTTAGGATCTCATGAACCAGCATCCTATATTGGCACTGATAACCATATTTATCTTAGGTTATCATTCAAGAATAAGTACTTCCTTACTTTAAATGTCAATGCGTTAAAGGTGGGAAATGGCACATTACTTAAACAAGGTGATGTAGAGATCATCGATAACCCAGAAGCTTTATTATAAGGAGTTAGGCTATGAATGCAGAAAAACTATCAACAGAAGTAGAAAACCAAATAAATCATGTAAATCAACGCCTTTCTACAAGACAAAAAATAAATAATCGCGTTGCTGATGATGGCAGTTTATTAGGCTCTACTTCAGATGTAACTCACATATTACTCCATGAGCTGAGCATTTTTGTTAATAAGTTAACGGCTGCTAACTCCCTTGAAGAAGTCAAAGTATCAGCAGAATCATTAAAAAATGTCATTGGTGCAGTTGAAGGAAAAGTGGCCAATGGTGAGATTGAGTTTCCTTATCAAGTTAAGGGGCAAGCAGTGGCATTAAATGAGGCACTAACCCGTGCACATGGTGTCAGTGGCCTTTTGAAATAATGAGCTAGATTAAGTTAGATTTGAACCAGTATTAAGAATTACAAACAAATTTAGCCCACCAATTTGGTGGGCTTTTTTATTTTTAAACGGAGGTAAACATATGTCTTTAGAGCAAGACATTACACGCGTCGTTGAAGCGGCGGAAAAGTTAAGTGATATCGTCGATACCAAAATTGGAGATATCGACAATCGCGTGGCACAAAAGGCCATCGAGATTGATCAAAAAAACGCGGCGGTTGAAAGCCGTTTAACAGCGAAAGAGCAAGCGGTTGATGCCAAAATTCGAGATTTTCAGAAATCTTTACCGCTGGCACCAAATACCCTCGTGGATTCTAAGTTTTTTAATTCTATTTGCGAGGCAAATGATACACCAACCGATGTTTTGGTTGCGCATAAAGCGCCTTGGACGGCATTTTGGCATGATGGTTCGGAAGGCACTGGTACAGTCACGCGTGTGAGTTTGAACAAATTAGACGAATTTGGTCTAACACCAAATGAAGATTTTCAGAACCGAGGTATTGGCTATAAAAATCATGGTGGAGAAGCTTTTTATGGCTCTAATTACCGTGTTTTACTCTTTGATATTGAAATTACTAAAGGGCGTACAAGCAACGCAAATGATGGCAATCTATTTGTTCTATCACAAGGCTGCGACACGCATTTTGGGTGGGGTCGGGGTGAATTTATTACTCAAGCTAGTTGCTGGGTCAACGTACTTGAATGCTCAGATACAATAAAGTTCCATCCATCGTCGAATCGCTCAGCGATCATTGAATGTAACAAGTCTGACGTAGGCAAAGGCTGGCAATATAAGCATGCTATCAGAGCTGGTTGGGGTGGGTGTCATCAGCCATTATTTAGAGGTTTAGGAAAAATAAAAGTGGCGATGTGTTTACCTTATGTTGGCACAGGTGATCACGGTGAAAATATGGTTTGGGCAGACAGTGTTGGTTTCCCATACACCCATACCGATGTAGCTAAAACAACAGGAGCATAAACATGGCAATATTAAAGCAAATTTCAACGGGGCGGATTGTTGCTGGAGGCCTGACAACACAAGAAAGCGCTCAGAATATAGCGAAAAGCGCAGGTGTTGCTGAAGGTGATTATCAGCTTATTTTTAGCGTTCAAGAAGTTGAAGACAATCGTCGACTAGGTTACGCGCAATCTTGCGATCACTTGTTTATCGATTATATGGCAAATTTAACTGAACTTGGTGAAAGTGCACAAGCCACGATAGACGCTAAACAAGCTTGGCTAAGTGCAAGAGCGGTAGTTAAATCTAACTTCCCCAAACTTTAATTTTTCTTAAAGTCTATGGTGCCTGAATTTCTCAGGCATTTCCTTATTATTCTTATATGAGCTTAGTTATGTCATTGACAAACTTTAGCGCCATAGATCTCAGTCGTTTGCCGGCGCCAAACCTCATTGAGTCACTAAGCTTTGAAAAGATTAGGGCTGAGATTTTAGATGATTTTAAAACACGTTTCCCCGAAGCAGAAGTTAACCTAATCAGTGATCCCGTGGTTAAGTTAGTGGAGTCATTTGCTTACAGAGAGCTTTTGTTGCGTCAGCGCATTAATGACAGCGCGCAGGGTGTGCTACTTGCACATGCTACAAGCAGCGAGCTTGATTATTTGGGCAATCGCTTTGAAGTTGAACGTGCAATATTGGAGCCTGCTGACAATACACAGATCCTCCAAAGCTAGCTGTTTATGAAAGTGATGAGCGGTATCGTGAACGTATTGCTCTTGCGCTGGAAGGGTTCAGTACTGCGGGCCCCGCAGGCGCATATGCATTTCATGCGTTGAAGGGCTCGCAATATGTCAAGGATGTGTTTTTAGATGCGCCCGAGTTTGCGTATGTCGATCTGCCGGAGCAAGTATCGAGTTTACTACCACCGAGTGCACGGCTACTGATGTGTACATATGACGCAGGTTTAACGCCTGAGGTATTGTCAGGTGCTGAACCGTCAGAGCCTGTACCAGGGGATGTGGTGGTGACGTTGCTTACAAGCCAAGGAAATGGTCACGCAACGACCGATGTAATCGAGCAAGTCAGAACGCAGTTAAACAAGGAAAATGTGAGACCACTGACTGATAGAGTGCATATTAAATCTGCAGATATCATCGAGTTTGAACTAGATGCAGTATTACATATTTACCCTGGCATGGATGGGCCTGCACTGGTTGAAGAAGCCAAAGCAAGTTTAGCGACGTGGTTGGCTGAGCATCATAAATTAGGCCATGATATTTCTCTGTCAGGCTTATATGCGGTATTACATCGAGAGGGGGTGCAGCGAGTTGAGCTGTTGACGCCGCAGTGGGATATTGCCGTGCAAGCGCATCAGGCTGCGTTTTGCTCTCGGGCGACCATCTCTGTGGGAGACGAGCATGTCTAACTTCACATTGCAGGGAAAGACTTCTGATTTGGAGTTGGCGCTTGAACACTGCAGTGACCGTATACTGAATATCCCAGTATCCCACAAGCAGTTATGGGACCCTTGGAGATGTCCTGCACGATTTTTACCCTGGCTTGCCGATGCATTGAGTGTGGATGTCTGGGATAGCGCATGGCCGGAGCATGTGCAGCGTAAAGTGATTGCGGACAGTGTGCCAAGGCACAGATATAAAGGGACCGTTAGTGCTGTAAATAATGCATTGAAAGTGCTCAATGCCAAGGTTGAGCTGCAAGAATGGTGGCAGTATGGTGGGGTGCCACACAGTGCAAAGCTGCTGGCCATTGCCAATGAGAATTTAGACAGTAATGGTAGTACATTCTTAAGTCCTAAACTGCAGGGGCAAATGTGGCAATCTGTGGTGGCGACTAAACCAATGCGCACCAATATTGATTTTAATATAGGGGTTAACCTAAATACGGGCACTCAAGTGTTCGGTTGTGGGCAAAGTGCGTCGATGCAAGTCGCTTTGCATCGAGATGAACCAATATTTAACTTTGCACCAGTTCATGTCTGTAATTATGCTGCCGCTAGTACTGTCAGTGTAAATTTGCCAAAGTTGGTGGATAAGCCGAGCTTTGACTTTAGCGTAAGTCAGGTGCAAGTGACATCAATGGGTATATCTCATCATATTGGTAGACAGCTTTTTGAGGATCAAGCTGCGGCCCATTTTAGTAGTGGCGCTTTTGTGGCATCTACTGGTGTCACTGCGTCGCTATCAAATGTTTTATTTAAAGACGCTCCCAATTCTCAACACACATCAAAAAGTTCAATCGCGAGCGGTGCCTATACCGTTTCAATGCAAAATATCACGCTTAATTTATAAATCTGAGGTACCTATATGAATGTATATACACCTGTTGTGACGCAGCAGGGAATAAACGCAGCGGTCAGTGCCCTTGAGCAAGGGGTTAAAATTCAAATTGGCCATATTGCTGTGGGCGACTCGGGCTATACGCCTGATAGACATCAAACGGCTTTAAAAAGCCCCAAAAATACAGCGCCTGTATCGGGTGCTGAAGTGGTTGGCAATGGTCAATTTCACGTAACAGCCGAGTTTACAGATGATAAACAATATGCGGTTAAAGAAGTCGGCTTTTACTTAAACGATCATGAACAAGAAAGTCAGCGGACCTTGTTTGCTGTTTGGTCTCATCCAGAGAATGTCTTATTTTTCCAAACCCCAATTGCAAAGATTGTACAAGGTTTCGACTTGCTTTTGACAGCAGTTCCGCCGGAAAGCTTAGACTTTAATGTGACAGGCGATTTGAGCCTATATTATGCCGATGAATTTGCGGCTTTGACCATTGCACAAACCAAGGCGATCACAGCACAAATTCAATCGAATTTGAGGCAGATACACTTTAATGATCGTCTTTTAAAGTTGGAGGGCTAAGTAATGTCTAGTCTATCTAAGAGCGTAGCGGAACTGGCCAATAACAATGCAAGTTTGGTTCAGCGGTGCAGTGAGTTGACGGATGACATCAATCAGTTGTTGCTTAACGTGGATACCAAGGTTGATACGGCGTTTTCCAAAGTGCGTGGCGAAATAGAAAATACATTGGAGCAGACCTTGTATGTGAATGCTGATCAATCGGTTGGTAGTGACAGTAACGATGGCCTAAGTGCACAAGCGCCACTAAATACGATAAAAGCCGCGGTGGCTAAACTTGTACCGGGTTGCTTTGCTCGTATCATGCTTGCTGCGAATAATGTAGAGCATGTCTCATCGGCCGTTGTGGTTCCGGACTGTTCAGTTATTTTTAATGCGTACACACAAAGTGGTTTTCAATCCACTGGTTTGAAAATGCACTTTTCAGGTGCCATTGCATTTAACACCAGTGGTGACAATGCATCCGTTTCACTTGAGCTGTTTGGTGAATTCCAAAAAACCATTTTGATGGCAGGCAATCGCTTATTTGAAAATCTAGGTAAAGCCACTTATTCATTGTGCAGTGACACTGAAACCTATCCTGTGGAAGTGTTTCACCGAAGCACAACAGGGCAATTTTTCCCTTACTTCGTTGCAGCAAATTATGCCAGATATAGCAAAATAGGCTTATTTTCTATGAGCAATGTTGTATTTGCTTCGAAAGTTGTCAATGTTGCGGGTGAGACTGTTTATGAGCCTATGTCACATATTCGTTTGGATACACCGCCAGTAGGTGGCGCTGTATTGGCAGTATTTAATAACGTTGATATGCATTGTGAACAATTGTCTAATCCAGGCGCTGCATTAACGCCAGGGTGTTACTTAATTTCAACAGCTTCCGGGCTCAATCATGTTGCTCCGCCAGTTACAGCAAGCGCCTAATCAAATAGTTCTTCCTTTCCAATTACTTATTTATATTTCTAATTTAAATTAAGGACAATATTTATGTCTACACAAGCTAAAACGCTTGAAGAGCAACTCACAGAGTTGCATTCGACCAATGGTGAGTTGGTATCTGCTAATGCAGAGCTGACTGCAACCGTGGTGGGTAAAATGCAAGATATTGACACAACAGTCGCTCAAGCGAAGAGCGCTTTGGATGCCAAATTTGTTGATTCTCAAAACGACTTTAATGCATTTATTAACACCGCTAATAGGAGGTATCAGGGAGTAGGGGATTTAATGGACGTCAAGGTGGATGCCGAAAGTGGTGCTGACCTTGCTCCAATAGTGCGTGAATTGTATGAGGCTGGTAATCAGAATATTCATATTCACATTCCAGAAGACACAATATGCTATTGGGGGTCGATTATTGACATCCCATTTGGTTGTGGCTTGACCATTAGCGGTAGAAATAAACAAACAAGCCAGATTAAGTTCAGAGCTTTTGTTCAGTCACCTAATGATGATACATGGTATTACCTTGGGCCTATCAGGCCAAAAGCTGGATCTAATGTCAGAGTGAGTACTGTGACTTTAGAGCAAGAAATATTGGAAGGCGCAAAATCTGGGCCTTATCACCACGGGATGTTTAATATTCCAAGCTATAATAGGTGGATGGGCGATATTGGCTTGTTTTTTTACGACGCTATATTTAAAACCTATGACTGTGTTGTACACCCCGACGGTATTGGTATGGGTTATATTTCAGTGACTTTTGTTGGGTGTGAACTTCATAGAGTTTCAAACCCAGGGTGGTTTACTACTAAGCAAAATTGTGCGTGGTTAGGTGCCGGATCTTGGTCACACCAAGGGCGTTATTTGTCTTGTACTAAACATGGCTGTAAGCAAATAGGAAGCACTGAAACGGATAAGGTCTGCGACATTATTCGAGTTTGGAGTGATGGCGTTGATATATCACAACAAATGTTTACTCGTACAAATAATACAACTCATTTCCATGGAGCATTATAAAATGGATATCTCTTTAACTTACAACAATATCGAATATATTAACTTCAGCACAGATGATTTGTTAGCCGAGGGGGTTCCAGACTCTGTGATACAAGCGACTTTGTCAAATCTAGCTTGGGATGATGTGAGAATGAAGCGTAATCAATTGCTTGCTCAGTGTGACTGGACGCAAATCACAGATGTAGATATGACACCAGAGCAAAAACAAGCATGGCTAGATTATCGTCAAGCTTTACGTGATATTCCTGCGCAAGCTGTTGAACCACAAGACATTGTGTGGCCAGTATCACCCTCAGCTTAAAACTTAGACGCTACAGATAAAACCCACCTAGAGATCCCCTATGAACTCCCAGTACTTTGATTTTTCTGCGCTCCCAGCGCCAGATATCATTGAGCCACTGGACTATGAACATATTTACCAAGCCCGCAAAGACAGGTTTAAATCCATTGCGCCGCAATATGCTGATGCATTAGAGCTTGAAAGTGACCCACTGACAGTCTGCCTGCAAGTGGAAAGCTATCGAGAGCTGCTATTGCGCCAGCGTATCAACGAAGCGGCGTATGCTAATTTGTTAGCGACAGCGCAAGGCGGCGATTTAGATCAGCTTGGTGTATTTTATGGTCTTGGGCGTGCCGAGGGTGAAGAAGACGGTAATTACCGTCTTCGCATTCGGCAGAAAACTCTGGCTTCCAGTACCGCTGGTAGTAAAGATCATTACCGTAATGCAGCGCTCACCGCTGCCCCCAATGCTATTCGTGATGTAGAAGTGGATAGCCCTGCCTCCGGACGTGTTCGCGTGTCGATATTATTTCAAGATACAGACTCTGCCGATGCGCTTTTACAGCAAGTACGAGAATACGTACTGAGCGATCAAGTTAAGGTTTTAACGGATCAGGTAGAAGTCAATCATGCAGAAGAAGTGCCTGTTGATGTGAAAGCGGATATTTATCTGCAACACAATGTACCTAATTGGGTATTTACACAGTTAGAAGAAAAGCTCCGCGCTGCTTGGCAAGACGCCATGGCCCTTGGCGTTGCGATGACCCCCAGTTGGTTGAGTGCTCAACTGCATGTCGAAGGGGTAAAACATGTTGAAATACATACACCAGATAGCTTGATCAATATCGAGTCCAATCAATATGCTCAGTTAGGGCAAATTCAATTATGTCTGATCACCTAGATACAAAAAGCGACGCATTGCTGCCTTACAACCACAGTGAACTGCAATCTGCTGTGGTTAAACATGGGCAGTTAGAGTGCGTGTTGGGCGAGGGCATATCGCTATTACGTGGCTTTAAATCTCACCCTAAACAGTCTCTATTACCTTGGCTTATTTGGGAATATGGCTTAGGTGCTTTGGTGCCTTACTTAGATGACCTTGACCAAGTGCTGCAACAAGGGCTTGCTTGGCAGCGGATCCGAGGGACGCGAAAAAGTCTTGAAATGGCGTATGGATGGCTTGGCTTTTCACTTAAAGATGTTGAAGAGTCGACATCCCATCGTCACTTTTACCGCTACCAATGTCACCTTGAGCAATTGCCCAACTTAAATGATGTTGAGCGTATGTCTCAACTGGCTGAGCTCAGTGCACCTGCAAGAAGTGAACTGACCCGTGTCACTTATCAACTTGATATCCGAGAATTAACTTTATCAGCAAAACCTTTTGGCTCATTGCTAAGTGATCACTCCGGATTTAGGCATCACCTCAAAAATGGCAAGCTACTGCGAATAAGTACCAAGCGTACTCACCCTGAACATCATAGTTGTAGTAGTGATACGCTCAGTGGTTTAACTCGCAAACATAATAGTACTTGGCAGAGTTATTCCTCTGAAATTTTGGGCGCTTTCCGTCTTAGTGAGCCACTTATCAACCAATTTGGCGTGACTTCAGTGCATAGTCGCCAGTCTAGTCGTGCTTATACTCTCGACCAAGCGCAGTGGTTTGGTCATTGGCAAGCGAGCAGTTGGTCTGCAGTTCAATCACCTCAGGTGGTTATTGCACACCAGCAAAATCGCTAACTTTTCAACTATTAATAAATCTTGAGCTTGGTTTTACGCAACTCTCCATGAGTGTTTGCAAGGATAGTTATGTCATGCCTAGGAAGGCGCGTTGAGACACTTGGTAAATGAGTTAATGCCGTATATGGACCGAGTGAGGGATGATAAGGAAATATTTTGGCTATTCTTACCCGTGCAGGGCGAACTATGCTCGCTCAAACAATTGCACAAACTCCCATCTATTTGGCTTGGGGACGCGGCGCGTCTCAGTGGCAAACGCCACCAGCTGAGCCTATTGCCGCGACAAGCCTTGCCGATCCTATTGGTTATCGCAAAGCAAAAAAAGTCGGATTTTGTTACCCCGATGATCAAGGTGACATTTTTGTTCAAGGTGGTCGCTTCAGCTTATCCTCAGAGCCAACACAGCATGTTTATTGCGAATTTACCTTTGATTTTACCGATGGCGCAGGTGAAACCGTGCGCGAACTGGGCTTAATGTCAGGCTTGCAAGCTAGTGCTCAGCTACCCGATGGCTTGGTATATTTGACGCCTGAACAGGTCGCCAACTCTGGCACTTTACTGCTTCTTGAACATCGTGCTCCGCTTATTCGTGAGCAAGGCGTGCGAGAAAGCTTTGAATTTGTTGTTAGCTTCTAGAGGTGCTTATGCTTGACGATTACTATGAAAAATTTCATGCCGAGTCGGGCTATGAACGTTTGTTGTTCAGAGCAGGTAAAGGCCTACAAAGTAGAGAGCTTAATGACTTACAGTCACAGGTTAATCACCAAATAAAGGGCGTTGCTGATGTGCTCTTAAAAGATGGCGATTTGGTCAAAGGCGGTGAAGTTGTTATCGATAAAACCCTTGCAACCGCACTCATAACCGAAGCTGAGGTGTATATTGCAGGTCAAGTACGCCCCATACCAAGCAGTGTGGTATCAATAGATTTAACAGCGAGCTTGGATATTGGTGTTTGGTTAACACACAATGTGGTAACAGAAGAACAAGATCCCAGTCTTAGAGATCCCGCTGTCGATGCAATAAACTTTGATGAACCGGGGGCTGCTCGTCTACAACAAGTTTGCCAATGGGGATTGCTCAGTGATGCGATTGGCCCTGATGATGCATTTTATCCGGTACATAAAATAGAGCAGGGCACCTTAATCATAAAACAACCGCCACCGCAGTTGGATGCGGTTACGCAAGCGCTTGCACGCTACGATAGGGAGTCAAACGGGGGCAGTTATGTCGTCGATGGCATGTCTTTGAGCTACCGAGGGGCAGATCAAACCGTTCAGAGCTTCAGTCTAGAAGAGGGCAAAGCCCATATCGAAGGCTATGAAGTGGCATTTGCAACCTCGAGAACGGCTGAATTTGATTATGATCCGGATGTAGGCGAGGTTAAAGAAGAGCCTAAAACTTTCCAATCCGATAGCCAAGGTATCATGCGCATTGATACTGACTTTTTCCCAGTTAAATCTGTGGATGAAGTCAATGTAACAGTAGAGAAAAGTGCTCAGCTAACCCGTGGGCAGCTAGCTGGTGGTGATGACTTACTGCCAGATGAATCGGTGCTTGAAGTCTTGTCTATTTCACAAGGTGAGACAACCTACATGCAAGGAACCGACTTTATCTTCTTGCGTAATCACATTAGTTGGCAGTTAAGTGGTGAAGAGCCTGCTGGCGGCAGTCAATACCAAGTGACTTATCGCTATAGAAAGCAGTTAAGTGTTGATTATGATGAGCGTGGATTCAGCCTGCCAAAGCAGCTGGCAGAAGGCGGTGAGCTGGTAGAAAACACATTAGTCACTATTGACTATCAATGGCATCGCCCGCGCATTGATTTGGTGGTACTGGATAAGTTTGGAGAGATCAAACGCATCAAAGGTCAAGCGGCGCATCAATTACCTGTTGCACCCAAGGCCCCAGCGCATCACCTTGCGTTGGCACAAATCACACAGTTTTGGTTTCAAAATCAAGCACCGGGCATAGAGAGTCTGGCTATCCGCGCCGTGTCTATGTCACAGCTTGAGCAGATGCAGAATCAAATCGGCGACTTATATCAATTGTTGGCAATAGAGCGTCTTCGCAATGATGCCAATAGTCAGGACCCAACCAGTAAGTATGGCGTATTTGTTGATCCATTTTTAGATGACGATATGCGAGATGCAGGTATTGAGCAAACCGCTGCAATTGTAGATGGTGAGCTGGTATTACCGTTAGAAGCAGATATACATCAGTTACAAGTGCCTAATGGGCGAGCACTGACCTTGCCGTATGAATTAGAAGATGTACTTGAGCAGCCCAAGCAAACTGGCAGTATGAAGATCAATCCATATATGGCATTTGAGCCTATCCCTGCTGACGTTCGCCTTACGCCTAGCGTTGACCATTGGACCCAAACACATACTAATGTAGCAAGCACAGTCACTAGACGGTTCTGGGGTGGCCGGGGCTCTAGGGTGAGTGGTCGAACAATCGTGAACACGCAAGTGCTGAGAAGTTCATCACGCAGTGCTGAGTTTTTAAGACGTCGCTGGGTAAACTTTTCCGTTTCAGGGTTTCGTGCAAATGAAGTGTTGGAGCAACTTACTTTTGATGGCATTACGATTATTCCGGAGAGACAATGACCATAACAGCTGATTCACAAGGTCGATTATCCGGCCGATTTTATATTCCAAGTAATGTGCCTGTTGGTAGCAAATCCGTACGCTTAACAGGTAAGCAAGGATCGAGAGGCGAGGCGACCTATACTGGCAGTGGCCGCATTGTTACTCAGACAGTGCGTCGTGTGCATAATGTACTGCAATGGCGTTTTGATCCCCTTGCCCAAACTTTTACCTTACCTGAGTTACGCTTTATTGCTGGGGTTGAACTGTGGTTTAAGAAGTTAGGCGACAAGCCTGTCCGAGTGCAGATCCGCGAAACAGATTTGGGGATCCCAAACGACACGGTGATCGCAGAAGCGGCTTTACCTGTGTCTGAGTTAACCTTAAGCGGGCCAACCCTGTTTGAGTTTACGCCAATTTCACTCAATGCCGGTCAAGAGTATGCCATTGTGGTGCTGAGTGATGATGCAGTGCATGAAGTGGCAATTGCAGAACTAGGCCAATTTGATCGCACAAGTGGTTGGGTGACAAGCCAGCCGTATCAAGTGGGTGTGTTATTGTCTTCGAGCAATGCCTCAACTTGGACACCGCATCAAAACCGTGATTTAACGTTTCGTTTAAAGGCAGCTCGCTTCACTCAGTCAGAGCACACTGTTGAACTGGGGCAAGTGGCTTTAGAAGCGCACAGCGATATTTTAGCAATGGCCGCGATTGAGCGACCAAGCAGCGAAACCCAGTTGCACTTTGAGTTTAATGGCGCGCAAAGCGGTGAGTTTAACCTGCAAGAATCTCAGCCATTGAGATTGGCCCAGCAGGTGAGCGAGCCTCTCACTGTGAAGGCCAAGTTAACAGGTACCGCAACTCAATCGCCGGTTTTGTATGACAGTGTGCAAACAGCACTAGGTAAAGTTGGTAATGAAGCGGATTATGTCACTCGGGCGATCCCTTGCCAATTAGGTGGCAATCTCAAAGTGAGTTTTGAGGCGCAATTGCCAGGTGGCGCCAAAGTGGATGTATACATCGAGCAGCAGGGGCAGTGGCAAGCGGTTGCGATTAACGAACTACAACCGCAAGGGGAAGGCTGGCTGTTGTGTAATTACGAAACAACCAATTTGGCCGATACGCAAGTGAGGGTTAAATTGGTGTTGTCAGGCACCCACATAGATAGGCCAAGAGTACGCTCTTTGCGTGCTTTCTCAATGTAAGGAGGGCGTATGATAGATGATAGAACCGCTTTTTACTCCTTACCTCTACCCCATCCAGATAATTTGTTGCAACAGGATGTAACCCGTATTTCATCCGCCATTACCCAGTTAGATAAGCAGCTTTACATGCAAGATGACTTTCATCTGCAGCAAGCGCAAGCACTTCATGAACGACTTCGTAAGGTCAAACTTAACCAAATTCTTGGCGAACAACTTTTCACAATATAAGAGGACATTATGGCCAGCATACAAAATGCCGTGCAAGTCATGGTAGATAAGCTCGTTGCCGATATGCAAGGCAATCAGCCGCTTTCTGCTGAAGAACAAGCGTTAGTCAGTAACGCGATTACAAAACTGACAGATAACAGTAAATTGGAGCAAGCTGTGGTGGCAGTTGCCGAGTCACACATTGACGATGCCACCACGGCACTGCAGCAGGTATCGCAATCGACGGGTGCGGCGCTGCAAGGCGCAAAAGACTCGCTAGTGCAAACAAGCGATGCGTTAGCAGCTAAGGCGACTCAGTTAGATAAATTAGATGTCATGGCACCTAGTTTGGAAAACGTAAAATCGTTACAAACCAGAAATAACGCAATGCAAGTGCGCACATTAATGGGCGTCAGGCCGATTGAAACACCGAATAATCACACCAACAATCGCAGAGCGCAGAGTATTTTTGCAGTGTACGATAGTAATGGTGAAACCTATGCGGTGAGACCTAGCTATACTAATAGTACGTCTAATTTAGAATGTACCCGAATAGAGTATTTAAAGCTCGATCCTGAAAGTGCGGTTAGAACGACGACGTTTAGTTGTTATGTCTCAGGAAATACTTTTTCGCAAAATCCAACAAGCACCATGTATGTATATGGTACCACGGCTTATGTGCCACTGGCATCAAAGGATAACCCTGCCAGCATAGAGTATGAGATTGTATACAGCTCTCAAGATGCTCAGAATCATTCCACTAACAACTATGGCGGAATATTCACCAAAACCGCAGGCTTTACAACGATCACAGAGCCCAAACAAAACTTAAATGCCCGTGATAAATTTGGTGTGCCCACCATCACAAACCACAGTCATAACGCAACAGCTATTTTGTATGATAATCAAAAACACTGCTTGGTGCTGGTGGATGCTGGGACATCTAGATTGATAGAAAAATACCGCGATGGCAATGTGATCACCAATACATCTATCGCCAACAATCAAGAGTTGCAGGCATATGCGGATGCGGGGGACTTTACCACAGTTAATTTTGTTTGGGTCAACTTATCACATACATCAGGGTATTTGCGCTGGAATACTGGATTACAAGCAATGAGTAATGCGGCGCGTAACTATTTTGGATATTTTGGGGTCGTGAATAATGCGGTTCAAATGGGTGGGTCGACATTCAGCGCTCATTATCGCTTTACCTCTGATAAAAAACTTGAGCCGGTGAACTTTTTCTTTGATTGCAATCAGCGGGGTTCATACTCACATGGTACTGCAGGTCATATCAATGGTGAAGGGGAAGTCAATGTTTGTATAGAGAGTATGTCCGGTGAATTATTAGGGGCGTATAGGTATCAAGCGACCTCGGATGCCACAGGCACCAGTACAGGCTTTATGGCCGGTGCGATAATGTGTATTAATCCCTACTCTAATGTGGGTATTTTGAATGAGCACCAAGTAGATAGTTACTACGGTGTTGGTCGTAGCTGCCGTGCAATTTAAGGAGAGAACATGAGCTGTGAATATTTTGCCGACAAAGGCATGCAAATAGATGGTAATTATTGGCTGGTGCATCCATACACAGGTGAAGCGTGGACGGAGCAAAGCATCAAAGACTATTACCAAACTTATGAGACTGAGCAAATATTATTGGCTGAAACGCAGTTTAATCAGCAGAAACAAGCCGAGCGACAGCAGATTAAACAGGCTGTGTATCATAAGCTAGAAGCCGAGCAATGGCGTGTGCAAAAAGCACAGGAGCACCTATTAATGGCTGAACTGGCAGGCGATCAAGCAGAGATAGATGTGAGTAAAGCACACTTGGCGCAACTACTCGCCGAGCGTGAGCAGTTACGTTTAGCAAGTGATAAGGCAGAGCAAACTCTTGCGGATATCTCAACATCCGAAGAATTGGAAGAATTTACCTTTGATGTAAATATTTCATTATAAACTTGATGCAATGACCCGTTTTATTCCCAATAAACGGGTTAGTATCATAGTTGCTTGCGAAAGCAACAGACTTGTTATTCCACAACCTAAACCCGCTTAGCCGTGCCGAGCGGGTTTCTTTTATTGAATTTTAAGTGCGTATTTAATTTATTGCTATTAGGGCAGGAATGACCTGTTTTAACCCCTTAAAATCAGTAAAATACACCTATGCTTGAGAAAAGCTTAAACAGCTTAAGATTCACATCTAGCTGAAAAAGATACACAGTTTCAACGCGGTCATAAATGACCTGTTTCAAAACCTAAAAATCAGTACAATACATCTAAGCTTGAGAAAAGCTTAAACAGCTTATGATTGCTGCTAAGCTTACAAAAGACCCAACAGTTTCAACGCTATGTCGCTTTTTTAATTTCGATAAATGAGCACGAGGCGTTTTTTGTATTAAAGCACAAATTTAGCGGTTTTAAGGCGGTCATAAATGACCTGTTTCAAAACCTAAAAATCAGTACAATACATCTAAGCTTGAGAAAAGCTTAAACAGCTTAAGATTCACATCTAGCTGAAAAAAGACCCAACAGTTTCAACGCCATGTCGCTTTTTTATTTCGATAAATGAGCACGAGGCGTTTTTTGTATTAAAGCACAAATTTAGCGGTTTTAAGGCGGTCATAAATGACCTGTTTCAAAACCTTAAAATCAGTACAATACACCTAAGCTTGAGAAAAGCTTAAACAGCTTATGATTGATATCTAGCTGAAAAAGACCCAATAGTTTCAACGCCATGTTGCTTTTTTATTTCGATAAATGAGTGCATGGCGTTTTTTGTATGAAGCACAAATTTAGCGGTTTTAAGGCGGTCATAAATGACCTGTTTCAACTCCTTAAAATCAGTAAAATGACCTTAAGCTTGAAAGAGCTTTACACAGTTATCCCATGAATCAAAACCCGTACTTAAATGAGTGCGGGTTTTTTATTTTAGATAGGAAGATTATGAGTGGCTTTACTAAATTAGACTTATCGAAAGTCCCTGTTCCAGACGTTATTGCAACGCTTGATTATGAACAAGAGTATGAGCAACTCAAAGCCCAGTTTTTATTGCAAAACCCACAGTATCAAGCGGCTTTATCCCTAGAAAGCGACCCAGTTGCACTTTTGTTGCAAACTTTAGCGTATCAACAAGTATTACAAAAACAAAAGCTCAATGATGCAGTGAAGGGCAATATGTTGGCCTCAGCACAAGGGCATGATTTAGATGCCATTGCAGCAAGGTATAATCTGTCACGCAAAACCGCTCCAGCGGAATCTGATACTGCTTTTAGACAGCGTATACAATTGGCATTTGATGGCCTTAATACGGCTGGCAGTCGTGAGTCTTACATTTATCACTCAATGTCGTGCGATCCGCAGATAAAAGATGTTGCAGTAGTTAGTCCAGCGCCTTGCGATATTGAACTAACCATTTTGAGTCACCTTGATACCGGCCAGCCGAATGACGGGCTAATTGACAAGGTGAAGGATTACTTTTCTGCAAAAGGCAATGAGCAAGTCGGTATCGACAAAGTGGCATCGAAAGTGCGCCCATTAGGAGATAGAGTGACGGTGCATAAGGCACAAATAAAGCCATTTTCGGTGAATGCGGAGCTCTCTATTTTGCATGGCCCATCCGGCAGTGCGCTTGTTGCCGCGGCTGAGCAAGCAGTACAAGCATATTGTGATTCACGACATTACCTTGGTAAAAAAGTCACGCGGGCGGGGATTTATGCAGCGCTGCATCAATCCGGTGTGGAGGACGTGACCTTACTGAGTCCAGTTGACGATATTGTTTGTCAGGCGACTGAAGCGCCTTATTGCGAATCTATCTCGGTTTTGATGGAAAATGTCTATGGATAAACTGATCCCAACCAATGCCAGTGAGCTGGTAAAGACAATCAGTCGGCAATTTCCAGACAATCAAGCTGTTCGCAATCTATTGATCTCTTTATTAGCGCTTTCAACCCGAAGTGATGTGCAATTGGTTTGGCTTGCAAAGCTGTGTGGCATGCAGCCCAATAAGGTATTGGCAAACCCCGATGTGTTATTGCAATGCAATACAAAGCAGTTGTTAGTGCTGGTGGAGCACCCAGAGTTTTGTGATACGCAGCAGCTCAATAAATTTGCAGAGCAGCTTAACATTGATAACTGGCAGTCAGATGAGGCTGATCCCATAAAGCGTGCTCAAGTTAAATCAGCATGCGTGCTAAACGATAGTCGCTTGTTGCTTGCCAGTGTGTGGGACCCTTTTTTGTGCCCGGCAGCGCTGCTGCCTTGGTTAGCTTGGTCCGTATCTGTGGATGAGTGGGACGAGGCGTGGAGCGAAGCCCTAAAGCGCCAAGTGATTAATGACGCATTCGCCGTACACCAAGTGAAAGGCACGCCTTACGCGCTGCAAAAAGCGCTCGATAGTTTAAATATCAAAACCGAAATTAAAGAGTGGTGGCAAGGAGACAATTTAGAAGCGTTGCCCCGAGGCACTGTGCAAGTGTGGGCACTTATCAATAGTAATTTGGATGAGCAGCAGCAAGGAATGCTGACCCCCCAAATGTTAAAGCGAGTGCGCCGGATTATTGAAGCGGTTAAACGGGGTTCTATTCATGTGGATGTGCAGTTGGGGTTGGCATACGAAGAGAGGTTGTTCACGTTTGGAGTGAACTCTGCCCCCATGGTCCGACGATATGATGCGCCCCAAGGGAGCGGTGTAAAGCCCCCCTCATTTGAGCAAAACGACGGTGTTATCGGTACTGCTAAGGCGTATCAAGCATCGTATTTCACCCCAGCAGGAAAAGGAGTCGTTCCTCCAGAGTTGTCACAAAATCAGGGGTATTCAGGCGTTAATAGTGTACATCAATCTTCTTACTTTGCGCCTTTAGGAGAAGGAATTAAGCCTCCTCCTGGCAGGGCTATAGCACGATGTGCTGGCGTGGGTATTTCAAATCATAATCATCATTTAACAATAACGGGGTTAGGTGTTCTGCCAAGTGATTGCACTGGGACTGAGTGTGTATTAAGTGCAACTAGGCAAACAGTTTTTCAACATTTTAATATACAAGGAGCTGCTTAATGTCTGCATTAACTTTGCAGTTTACTCAAGTGGGCTTGGATGCTTTATTGGCAGCTAAGGCTAATGGAAAAAAAGCGCAAATCAGCCATATGTCTTTTGGTGACGCAAGTTATACGCCATCGCAAACACAAACAAGTTTACGTAACTTGCAAGAACTACAGATTATTAGAGATGATAATTATAACGTTGGTGAAAATCATCAGGTCACAGTGGTTTCTGTCTTTGACAAGTATCCAGCTGCGCCAGAATATGCTATCCGTGAGGTTGGTGTTTACATCTACGTATCTGATGAAAAAAGTACGCCGGATGCAGACCAGTTGAAGGTCAATGACTTGATTTTATTAGGGGTATATTCTGAGCCCAACCGTACATTGGGCTACCGCACACCTGATGTGAAAATAGTGCAAAGTGTGACTTTGAGTCTCGCTCAACTTCCTTCGGATAGCGTTGAGATTATGCCGGGCTTAGACAACTTTAATATGCTACTAGACAATGAATTGGCTGACCTGACTTTGGTGCAGCTGGATACAATGCATCGACAGTTAAAACAAGAGTTACGCTTGGCAGCACTGGAAAAGCTTTAATAGATTAATTAGGAAAATATATGTCAAACGAACATACTACTATTACAGAAAGTTTAGCGAATGTCGCGACAAGAGCGAATGAACTTTGCAATACTGTTGATGAGCAGTTATCTGTGATCAATGCCACTTTGACCGCTGAAAAGCAAAAGATGGCAGCTAAAACGGCAGAGTTGACTGCACATACGAACGCCGCAGTAGCCGAGTCAAAAGTAAAAATTGAAACGCTTGTAGAAAATGGTTTTCGTTCAGAACTCTCCTTTTTTAGAGTAACAGATAATCAAGAATTAAAAATCAATGGCACGTTAAGCGCTGGAACTAAAGGCACTCCAAGTGGATTTGATCTTAGAGGTAATAAACACTATGACTGTGAAATTGTTGCACATTCTGATTCTGAATCCGAGTCAAGCGAGCAAGACCCTGAAATCCAAAAAATGTGGAGGGAAGTTCATGGCTCTATCCCGGATCAGAACCAGCCAGAGTTTGCAATTATCCGCTTGACCGCGAAAGATGTTGCGGATTATCCAACAGATATCTTCAAGGCATTTTCCATGTATCAAGGCCCTGTGCCACAAAGTGGCATATTTACATTTGGTGCTTGGATGAAAGTTGAACGGGGTGAAGTTCATATGGGATACCCTAAAAATGATGGTAGTACTAGGGTACCTAACGACAAAACATGGCATGAAAGAATGTATACAGATGCAGCTTTATTAGGTGGGGCACGATATAACTTTGGTCCGCATTTTTACCTAAGCAAAGGCGCAAGCTGCTTAATCGCACTACCTGGCATTGTTTTGGGTAAGGTGCCCAAGGGGCGCTGGGGTTATTTTGAAAAGCCAGTGTTTGAGAGAGAGCATAAACCTTTGATTGATAAGCTTGGTGAGATAGAGCGAAGGTTGGCAGTCTTAGAAAGCCCAACAGCTTAACGTATGCGATAAGCAGAGTATGTAGCACTCTACCTGATGTTTATGGGTCTTTTATGGCTGATTAAATAAATGGACATGCTTTTTTACAACTTATGGAGTGTTGCTGCGAATATCTGGAACAAAATAAAGGACTTTTTATGTCAATTGAAAATTTAACTATCACAGAGCGTCTTACCAATGTCTCTGCACGGGCTAATGCACTGTGTGACACAGTTCAAAATCAAATTGGTCAAATAAACAGCATAATGGCCAGTGCAAAAAATAAGTTTGATTACTACATCAACAATGCCCGTTCTGAATATGGTCATACTTTACTGAGCAAAAACCAGAGAATGCTGCTTGCAGAGGGAGACTCTGAGCGAATTCCCGGCTTCACTACTATTGGATGTGAATATTTCGAGGTGACTGAGGCGGCAAAGTTAAGAACAACTTCTTTGAATGATGAAGACTTTGGTGAGAATGTGGGAGTAGCACAAGATTTTAGGGATAATGTTTATGGTGGCTATATAAACGGTGATTTTAGAATATTAAGAGTCAAATGGCGAGTAAGTGATTCAAGCATAGCTCGATTAGATGATGTTTGGTCAAATAATTATCATCAAGGGGCATTGACAACTGCATGTTATGCCAAAGTGCTTTCGGGGAGTATTAGTGGCGCAATGCAGCCATATGTGAATTATGAAAACGGATGGCAGTTAATGGGCTATCGCCAGAAAACGGAGCATGCTGGACGTGCTTTTACGGCGCCTCATTCTCAATTGGTATTAGGTAATGCGCCTGGAGAGACTGGTGAAGCTTTAATTTGTTTATATGGGACAGTGAGTGGAGTTGCTAATTTAGAAGGTCGCGCATGGGGGATTTACCCAGAATTTGCACGCGTAGGAGGTGTTAATTCTGAAATTGAAAAGTTAAATAAATCACTGACGGATTTAAACGAAAAAGTCGATGCAATTCCCCCTTCAGCTTAAAATAAGGACATAAAAATCATGCTTATTAAACACAATGGAAAGCTTATCTCATCCATCGGTGAATTTATGAATCAAGACCAGCTGGAGCAGTTTCTAAATGATAATGAAATAGACATTCCTGTCTCAGAGCTGACCATTGAATACTCATCAGTAGAGATATACCAAATTAGAAAGTCCGCATATGCGCGTTACAGTGATCCACTTTACATGGAGTGGCAATATGACCAAACGGATGCTAGTAAGCAAGCTTGGCAGGATAAAGTGGCAGAGATTAAAGCTCGTTATCCATTCCCTGCATAACATATTTGGGCATTTCGTCCATCTCGACTCGCCTTTTCCTTCGAGTCATAACCATCATAAGTCTTAACTTCAAAGAGTAAATAACCTCATGCAAAGATGTACCTTAATCAATAAGGTGCTTGAATGCTTATCATCTGGACTTCAAGGGGTGGCACATGTGGGGCTCTTAAAAGCCGCACAACCTTACCCAGATCTGACGCAGCAAGCCCAACTGACAGTCAAGCTGCTCGGCGAACGTCAAGCCAGTGAACTGCAGGCGAAAGGCGCCGACAAAGGCGTCACATATGGACCGTCGTATAACAAAAACCTCAGTCCAAACTCACTCGATAGACGAGTGTTGCAGTTACAGCTAGACATTGAGTTGGAAGATGCCGATAACGCACAGTTGCTGCAACGACTTGACCAGTTGATAACCCAGTGTGAGGCGCTTGTGATGGTGGACGAAATGCCCATCCATTGGCAGCACTTTATCGCGCAAAAAAGCGATATATCGTTTAGTCATCAAGTCAGCTCAACACTGGCAAAAGCGCAGCTTTACTGGGATTTTTATTATCAAGTGGAATACCCAGACGACCCTCCAGGACCTGCCATTACCGAAGTGTATTTGGGGCCCAAAGGGGGAGAATATAAGCTGATCAATAAAGCACCTACCACAACTTAGGAGCGATTATGTTAGCAAATCAACAGCAGTCCGAACTGGCTGTCTCTGACATGCAGCATCGCTTTGCCAAATTGATTTCAATCGGCACGGTTGAAGAAGTTGACTTTGATTTGGCGAGGGTCAAAGTGCGGATCGGCGAGTGGTTGACCGCAAAATTACCCTGGCTGACCAATCAAGCTGCCCAAGACATGACATGGCAAGCCCCTGAAGTGGGTGAGCAAGTGTTAGTGCTTGCTCCCAGCGGAGATATGGCACAAGGCATTGTGCTGGGTAGTTTGTATGCCAATGGTCATGAGCAACCGCATTTTAAAATGAATCATGTGGTGGATGCGACCAGTGCGACTGGCGATGAGTTAGTACAAAGCCTAAGTGCTGTAGAACGGAGTCCCGAGAGCATGTCCAGCGTACTCACTATCAAGATGGTGCTATTGTTCAATATGACCGTGAAAAACATGCCTACGATATTTTTGTGCCAGAATCTCAAGGTGATAACCCTGCCCAAATAAATATCTTTTCCGGTGGCGAAGTGAATATTGAGTGTAAGCAAAATGCCAACGTGTTGGTGCATGGTGAAACCGACATTAATGGTAAGAAAAATATCTCAATTACCGCAACTGAAGCGCTAAATTTGACAGGGAAATCCGTCAATATCACGTCTAAAGAGGAAGGCACCAATGTGATTGCAGAGCAAGGCGATATGTCTATACAGACTAAGCAAGGCGCAATGACATTAGACTCAACAGCCGATACCACCATTAAAACCGCTGCTGCTATGACTGTAAAATCCGCTGCGGCGATGACAGTCAAAGCTGATGGGGTAATGAAGCTAGATGGTTTAGCAATCAAAGCTCAGGAGGGCTAGCGTATGCCTGCTATTTCAGTTGATGGTGCTATCACAGATATTCACGGTGGCTATGCCCCGGGCGTGATTTCGGCTTCAGGTCCCAAATTTACAGTAGGTGGTATTGATGTACTTCGTGAAGGAGACAGTGTCAGTGTGCATGTTTACATGCCAGACCCAAAAGTTAACCACTCAGGAAAGGTTGTGCAAGCGGGCGCCCCCAATTTTACCATAGGCGGCAAAGCGGTTGCGCGACTGGGAGACCCCACAGATTGTGGCGGTAAAATTGCGATTGGTGTGGGCAGCTTCACGGTAGGAGATAAATGATGATTGGAATGAACGCGCAAACGGGTAAGCCGTTAGGTGGCGTTGAACATTTAAAGCAAAGTATTCGCGACATTGTGACAACGCCGCTGGGTAGTCGAGTTATGCGTCGTGATTATGGCTGTGGGTTATTTGAACTCGTCGATAGACCGTTTTCTCACAACTTGGTTGGTGATATCACTATGTCGATTGCCAATGCATTAGATAGGTGGGAGCCACGCTTTCGACTTGAAGGCGTGGCGGTGCACCCAGCAGGTCAGGGAAAAGTCGATATTACCATTGAGGGCCTTTACCTTATTAACAATGAGCCGGTGACAATAGAAGGGATCCAGCTTTAATTCAAAATAGGTTGGCATATCGGTCAACTTTTCACACTTAACTTCATTCTGTACTGACTAGTACAGATAAAAAATTAATCAACTTAAGCCATGCGACTGACTTGAATTTTCAAGCTCGGTCACATGGCTTTTTTATTAGCTAATTGACATACCTTTAAAGGAGATATCTATGTCGGGATTTCTACACGGTGTAGAAGTAATTGAAGCGCAAACTGGCACGCGCCCAATTAAAACAGTAAAAAGTTCAGTAATCGGTCTGATTGGTACAGCCCCATTTGCTGACAAAGATGCATTTCCACTAAACAAGCCTGTTCTTGTTGCTGGTAAACGCGCTGATGCAGCTGGCCTAATTGACCCTAATTTAGCAGCGTTTCAACAGAAACTAACTGAACGTAAAGATGCTGCTGCGGCGGCTGTTGCGGGCAGTGAAGCATTACAACTAGCTGAAGGTAAAGCTGCGGCTGCGAAAGGTTCAGACTTGACTGCACAAGAAAAGGCGGAAATCTTAGCTAAGCTTGAGCAAGACGCAAAAGACTCAATCAAAGATATTTTAGATAAAGATAAAGGCTCTTTATTTGCTGCGATTGATGGTATTTTTGACCAAGCAGGTGCTGCCATTGTGGTGGTGCGTGTAGCAGATGATGCTAATGACGCGACTGTGATGTCTAACATGGTTGGTGGTGTTAATCCTCAGGGTGAATTTGAAGGTGTTCACGCTTTCCTAGGTGCAGAATCAGAACTGGGTTTCTCTCCTCGTATACTAGTTGCGACTGGTTACACTCATCAACGCCCATTAGACGGCGACAACAACTCGCTGAAAAACCCAGTTGTTGCGGAAATGCAAGGTATTGCTGAGCGTCTTCGCGCGGTGATCATTGCGGATGGCCCAAGCGGTACAAACTCTGAAGCCATTGCTTATCGTAGTGATTTTGGCTCACGTCGTGTTTTTGTTGTTGACCCGCATGTCAAAGTGTTCAAAAACGGCCAACCAGAAGAAGAGCCAGCAAGTGCACGTGTTGCGGGTATGATTGCAAAGTCTGATAACGACCGCGGTTTCTGGTGGAGCCCAAGTAACACGGCTATGAATGGCATTGTTGGCACACAGCAAGCAATCGATTTCCAACTTGGCGACAGAAATGCACGTGCAAACCTTTTAAATGAAAATGAAGTAGCAACAATCATCCGTCAAAATGGCTTTAAGCTTTGGGGTAACCGCACTTGTTCTGGCGACCCTAAATGGGCTTTCCTATCAGTTGTTCGTACAGCGGATATGATCAACGACTCGCTACTTCGTGCACATATGTGGGCTGTTGACCGCAACATCACGTCAACTTACATCAAAGATGTGACAGAAAGCGTTCAAGCTTACCTTGATAGCTTAAAAGCACAAGGCGCTATCCTAGGTGGTCAAATCTGGGCTGATGAAGACCTTAACACGCCTGAAAATATTCAAGCGGGTAAAGTGTACTTCAGCTTTGATTTCACTCCGCCAACACCTGCTGAGCACATCACGTTCAAGAGCATCTTAACTAACAACTACCTAGAGGAAATCGTATAATGGCAATGTCTCCTAAAATCCTAAAGAAATCAAAGCTGTTTGTAGATGGTAAGGGTTACCTTGGCATTGCGGACGAAATCTCGCTTCCTAAAGTCACAGTTAAAACACGTGAAGTGACTTCAGGTTTCCAAGCGCCAATCGAGCTAGATGTAGGTCAACTTGAAAAGCTTGAAGGTTCAATCACGTTACTAGAGTACAACGCAGATGTACTTAAGCTGCTTGGTGATTGGGGCGGTACTGGCAGAACAATCAATCTGACTGCACGTGGCGCTATTCAAAAGCAAGGTGCTGCACCAGAGCCTGTCGTTGTCACATTACATGGCTTCTTCAAAGAAGTAGACATGGGTAGCTGGAAAGACGGCGAAGAAGCGAAAATGACGCTGCAATACGCTGTTCAAAAGTACAAGTTAGAAGTGAACAACGAAGTTATCTATAACATTGACCTGTACAACGATATCCGCGAAATCGCGGGTGTTGATCACATGGCTAACCTACGCAAGACTATCGGAGCTTAATCTATGACTGAAATCATTAAACTGACTTTCCCTGTTACGGTCGATGGGCATGAGTATGCAGAACTAAAAATGAGACGACCTAAAGTGCGCGATCGGTTAATGGTTGATAAAGCGGATATTAGCGAATCTGAAAGTGAAATCCGTTACTTCTCACATTTGTGTGAAGTGTCTCCAGATATCATCGAAGAGCTAGATTGGAGCGACTTTGTTAAGTTACGCGAGGCGCTCCAGGCTTTTCTCGTATCCCGCCCAAGCGTCTAAAAGCAATGGTGATTGCCCTGGCTAAGTACACAGGGTGGGGCTTGCAAGAACTCAACGGGCTGACTGAGGACGAACTCATCGAGTGGTTTGAAGCAGCGGTTGATTATAAAGAAGCAACAGAGGCGGGGTAACCCGCCTTTTTTTTCACCAGCGCAAGTTTGATAGCTCAAGGACTTAAGCGCAGTTTTAGGGTCTTGAGCTATCAACCTTGGCACAGTGCCGTTCGTTGCGCTGTGCAATCCACACATTCCCGCTTATTTCTCTTCCTAGGTATGATTATGAAACATCAAGGATTGTCTGCAAAAGACCGTTCAAAGAACAAAGTAAAGTACCGCCTACCTAAGCAGGATCAGGTTGATCCAAATGTTCAATTAGGCAGTTTGCTTGCTAATTTGGTTAAAGCTAAAAAGCCATTAGATACCAGCGCATTAGAGGCTGTGATAGGGCAATTAGCCAATGTTAATGTCAATGAATTACTAGGCAATACCAGTCAGGTAATCTCAACCCATTTGACGCAATTTTCCAGCGCACAAGCAAAGTCAAATAATGCGGTTACGCACAGTGCGCAGATGCTGCAAGGGGCTCAAGATGAGCAACAAGCGGACACGCTGAAAGCGCAAGTGGATGCCAAAATTGGTGATGGCACAGGTTTGAGCGGTGCCATTAAATCACTGGCAGAGCAAGTATCGGCGTTAGATTTTCAACAATTACAAACAGCAGCAAGCAATGAGCTTGCACAGCTGCAGGCTGCACTGCCACGGCTTTATGATGGCTTACCTATAAACGCATTGAGTGAGTCTATAGCCACGGCAACCGCGCAGGTACAAAATACGGATGCGCAAAATAGCTTAGATTTGCAGCTTGATACATTGCGCCAAGCTGCACCTGTCATGGTTGACGCATTGGGTATTGCGCAAATGGGTAGCGATATCATCAGTGCCACGCAGGGCATTGCACAAGGTACCAGCAGTGCGACCTTCAATGAAGATTTAAATACGCTGATCCAAAGTGCTCCTCAGGTGCTTGAAACGTTTGGCTTTGATAAAGCCAGTGATGTGGTTAAGCAAACGTTGCCAGCCATCTCTTCGGTTAATTTCAAAGAGGTTTTTGAGGGTGATATAACAAGCTTAGCAAGTGCAGCGCCAGAGCTGTTGAATGCGTTTGACTTATCAGAAGCAGCTAAAACACTCGAAGGTGCATTGCCTGTTGTTGAAGCGCTTAATGTTAAAGAGCTACTCAATGGTGACTTATCTAGCTTAGTTGATGCAGCACCTGAAGTGCTCAATGCATTGGATATGTCTAGTGCCGCGCAAACTTTAGAGCAGGCATTGCCAGCGCTTGAGCAAGTCGATATCGCGGCGGTGATGCAAGGTGATTTAAGTACGCTACAAAGTGCGGCGCCTGAATTACTCAAAGCGGTAGATTTATCAGCGGTGACGCAATCTTTAGCACAGCATATTCCTGCCTTGTCTCAGTTAGACTTGGCAAGTGTTATCGATGGCGACTTAAGTCAAGTAGTGAGCATTGCGCCTGAGTTATTAAAGTCAGCGGGCTTTGAGCAGGTTTCAAACACGCTCAGTGCAGCCATGCCTGCATTACAGCAGCTTGACTTAAAAGGCATTGCCAGTGGTGATGTTTCAAGCTTGATGTCAGCGGCGCCTGATTTATTGGCCTCGGTTGGTTTGAATGAAGCATCAGAAACACTCGGAGCGGCTCTGCCAGCGTTACAGCAACTTGATTTAAAAGGCATTGCCAGTGGTGATGTTTCAAGCTTGATGTCAGCGGCGCCGGATTTGTTGGCCTCGGTTGGTTTGAATGAAGCATCCGAGACTTTAGGTGCAGCGCTGCCTGCGCTACAGCAGCTTGATTTAAAAGGCATTGCCAGTGGTGATGTTTCAAGCTTGATGTCAGCGGCGCCTGATTTATTGGCCTCGGTTGGTTTGAATGAAGCATCCGAGACTTTAGGTGCAGCGCTGCCTGCGCTACAGCAACTTGATTTAAAAGGCATTGCCAGTGGTGATGTTTCAAGTTTGATGTCGGCAGCGCCCGATTTGCTGGCCTCAGTTGGTTTGAATGAAGCATCCGAAACACTCGGAGCGGCTCTACCTGCGCTACAGCAGCTTGACTTAAAAGGCATTGCCAGCGGGGATGTGTCAAGCTTGATGTCAGCGGCACCGGGCTTGTTAAAAGCTGCTGGACTAGATGAAGCGTCTGAAACGTTAGGCGCGGCACTGCCTGCGCTACAACAGCTTGACTTGAAAGGCATTGCCAGTGGTGATGTTTCAAGTTTGATGTCAGCAGCGCCTGGTTTATTAAAGGCGGCAGGTTTAGATGAGATCGGCGCAACGTTAGATGCGGCGCTACCAGCTTTACAAAAGCTAGACACTAAGGCGATTTTGGAGGGTGATTTAAGCTCATTGATGCAGCAAGCACCGCAGCTGCTTAATGCATTTGGGCTGCAAGATGCAGCAAGTTTATTCACCAAGCACTCTGCGCTGATTGAGAAGCTCGATTTCAAAGGTATTTTAAATGGCGACCTATCTTCATTGACTGGCGCTGTTCCCGACTTATTAGCTGAGTTTGGGCTCGGCGAGCTAGGTCTTGAGTCACTATTTGAAGGTGATGGAGAGGAAGAGGAGCAGTCTAAAAAGTCGAAGAAGAAATCGAAGAAGAGCTCCAAAAAACAGCGTAAAAAGAAATCCAAGCGAGATAAAAAGAGTAAGCAAAGTAAGACCTCGGACGTTGATAACGATGCTGCTGATAACCGCAAAGAAACTAAGCTAAATCAGACGCCTGAGAAAAAGCAGGATAAGCGTAAAAAGCGCTCCAAGCCTGTATTGAAAATCTTGGACGGTGGCAAAGCAAAACCGGCAGATCAGCAACTCCAAGACAGTAAAACAGAGTCAGCTAAGCAGCAAGACAAAGATAAGCAATCTAAACAGCAATCGACTAACCAGTCAAAACCTGGAAAGTCATCTAAAGCGCCTAAGGCTGCGAATGACGCAATATTCTCGAAGTTGGGTAAGTTTTTCAGCCAAAAAGGCGGTGGCATAGCGAATTTTGCGAAAAATAACTTCAAAAGTGTTGGTCGGTTAAATGCAGCTGCAACAATTGCAATGAGTGGCTTTGATGCTTACTCCGCTTTGACCGATGACTCTTTAAGTAAACGTGAAAAAACCAGTGCTGTTGGCGGGGCGTTAGGTTCCGCAGGTGGTGCTTTGGCCGGCGCTGCTGCGGGGGCTGCGATTGGTTCCGTGGTACCTGTTGTTGGTACGGCAATCGGTGGCATTATTGGTGGTGCTATCGGTGCATTTGGCGGTGAGTCTCTTGGTTCTTCCCTAGGTGATACATTGGGCGGTTGGCTGTTCGAAGATGAACCTAAAGAAGAAGCAGCCAAAGCAGATGAGTCTGTCCCAGTATCAAATAGTTTGGCACAAAACCAAGCTGACACCGAGTTTAAAGAGCCAGTAGCAAAAACCTCTGACAATACGTCGCAGCCCGCGAACTCACCTCTGCAATTTGTCAAAGACAATGTCATCAATGAAGCGAACATGTTTACTGGCACTATGGCGGCGGTTGAGCAAGCTTCGGGTAAGCCAAATGGGAAGTGGAACAAGGCTTCTCAGCAAGGGCAAATGTTCGGACATGCATTAAATGGTCACACTATTTATCAGGCAGCGGTCAATGATGATTTATCAACAGAGGAAAAAGCACGCACAATCGGCGGTACTGCAACCGGCGCGGTGACTTCTGAGGTTGTATCTCACTTTGTTGGCATGGTGCCAAAATATGGCAAATTCCTAGGACCAGTTGCCGGGTATCTAACGAATGCAGTGATGTCTCAAGTCGGAGGAGATTTCTTCGCTAATCTGTTTAGTGATGAAAAACCGCAACAGACTGACGCTGCTAAGACCAAAACCTCCTTATCAACGCCTACACCTCAGGCCCTTGCTGAGTCGGGTGCATCAAACTCGCAAATCAGCAGTGATGTGCAAGCACAACATGTTGCTGGCAATATTACTGTGAATGCAAATATCACGGTAAATGCACAGTCTGAACAGCAAGCACATGAGATAGCACAGCAAGTGAAGCAAGTGCTAGATCAACAGCAGCAACAAGCGATGCGCGATTATCGTGCTCGATATTATAACGAAGTAGCTTAAGGGGAGTCCCCCTTAAGCTTTCATACGAGGACTTTCGATGGCAAAGATCAATCATGCCAATTACATGATGCAGCTGGGCGAATATAAGTTTTCAGTCAGTACAGCGGCATTTCAAAAATTACAGTTTAATACCGAATATCGCTGGAAAGACCTTGAGTCACAAACCGACAAAAACAGCCCGGTAAAGCAATTTATTGGGGTCGGTGAGCAAACTTTAGAACTTGACGGAACTATCTTTCCGCAACTGGTTGAAAACGGCTTAAAGCAGCTTGACTTTATGCGAGAAGAGGCAACCAAAGGTGTACCTCTTACGCTGACCTATGTAGAAGAAAGTGGTAAGTCTAGTCCGAGTGTGGGGCGAGTACTTGGCAAGTGGGTAATTAAATCAATCAATGAGACCCGCACGCTATTTTTGAATGATGGTATTCCAAGAGAGATCCAATTTAGCATGCGTCTGTCACGCTACGATGGTAATGAGGGAAATAAATAATGAGTGCAGTAAGTTACATTACACGAGATGGAGACTGTCTCGATTTGATTTGCTTTCGCCATTATGGTCGCAGCTCAGGGATGGTAGAACGTGTACTTGAAGCCAACTATGGCCTTGCCGACTTGGGACCGATTTACCCTGAAAATATTAAAATTGTCTTACCGGATGTACCTAAGCCAAAAGTACAACGTGAGATCAATATTTGGGAGTAATTGGCAATGGAGTTACAGCCACAATATTCAGTAAAAGCCAATGGTAACGAGGTTGCTGAAAAGCTACGCGATAGAATCGCAGAAGTCAGTGTGACGCTTCGCACTGGGCTGCTAAGTGACATGTGCGTGGTTAAATTCGACAACCTTGAAAAAGCGCCTATCACCTTACCTGAACCGACCGATAAGCTTGAAATCGCGATGGGCTACAAGCAAGGCACCGAAGACGGAAAAGCCCCTAGTGTTGTCCTTGGTGAGTTTGAAGTCGGTGAATATCAGATTGTGGGCCCAGTACGTGCGCTGGAGCTAGTGGGTAATAAAGTGTTTTGGGATCAGAACTTAAAAGCGGCTAAGCTAAAATCTTGGCCCAGCGATCCTGATAACCCATTGACGCTTGGTAGCCTTATCTCTGAGATTGCACAAGAATATGGACTCACCCCCCGTATCGCCCCAGCGCTTGATAGCATCACTTTGCCACACATTGAGCAAAGTGAGAGCGATATGCAGTTGATGAGCAAGCTAGCTGTTCAGCATGACGCGGTGATGAAAATCATCAATGACAACCTAGTGTTCATGAAAAAGGGCACTGGGCGATCATTGTCGGGACAGCCCTTACCGCAAGTAACCCTTGAGCCCAAATGGATTGTTGATTGGAAGTTCAATACATTGCATTACCGCTTAACCAAAGAAGTGGTGGCTAAATATCATGATTTGGATATCGCCCAGTTACAAACGGTCTCAGCGGGCGGTGGCTCACCTAGTTTGACTTTACCATATACCTACGCAGATGAAGCGAGTGCGCAACATGCAGCGGATAGTAAGCTGGCACAGCTTAATCGAGCACATGTGAGTGCGGATATGGTGGTGTATGGCAATCCAGATATTGTGGCGGGCGCCGTGGTTGAAGTACAAGGCACACAAAGTGCGCTTGATAAATCTTGGTTTGTGAAAGAAGTTAGGCATGTCATCAATGGGCATGGCTTTTTGTCCTATTTACAATGCGAAACTTTATCTGAATAACCTTTTTCAACCTCTTTTATATTAAATATTTCATATCGCACTGCTGATCATGCGGTGCTTTTCCTTCCAAACCTCCTACCTCCAAGGCCATCTTACCGGTTTGCTCACGTGCATTGCTCTATGCATAAACTGGCTGAGATGGCCTCTTTCCTAAATTTTTATCCCCTCAAAAGTAAAATAATACCGCTCAATGCGGTTATCCCACCAAATATCATCCCACGTGTAACATGCTCTTTTCGGATCAAACTCATGGTCATTACCATTAAAGGGGCTGCTGAAAAAATGGTTTGTGCAATCGCCGGATCTGTATTGTTGACTGAGATAAGTTGCAGCCATAGTCCGATAAAGGTGCCAAAAAACACCGCAGCAAATAACCAGGCTTTGCCATCAATGCCTTTAAGCGTAATGGAGCGAGTCAGTGATGCTTGTTTGAGTGTAGCAACTATCATGGCGACGACTAAGGTGCCTGAAGCAAGTCGTATCATTGCAGCCCAAAGGCTACTGATACTGTCATCATTGAGTGCCCCTTTTGAAAGTACCATGCCAGCCGCTTGGCAAGTGGCTGCTGCAAGTGCAAATAACACCCCTTTTCGGTAGATATCTTTATCTAGTTTTGGCAATTTTTGGCTTGGCTTTACCGCGATAATAACGCCGATCGTTGTTATGATAATACCGAGCCAAGCCATTGCAGAGAGATAAACACCTAACAAAATGATGTTTAGAAGCCCTGCGATGGCTGGTGCGAGTGATTCAATCACCAGTGTGCGGGCAGGGCCAATATTGCGCAGTGCTGCAAAATAAGCGCTGTCACCAATGGCAATGCCGACAATGCCACTGGCAATCAACCACCCCCAACTCGTATGGCTAGATGGTAATTGCGTATCCCACGTGAAAAGGAGTACGATCGCCATTAATGCCGAAGCGATAACGCCCTTAGCGACGTTTAGTTCTAATGGATTTAGATGATGACTAAATCGTTTATAGAGCAGAGTCGAAAATGCCCATACTGCAGCTGCACAAAATGCAGCGATCTCTCCAATACCCACAAATTTACTTAGTTACTTGTTTGCTAATGTGGCGGTACTGTAATTATTTTGTATATATATGCAATAAAATTGAGTTTAATCGTCTGTGATTATCTTGTTCTCTTCTTTATATCTCTCACTTAAAAAGAAACTTTCAGTTTTTATTGAAACTTTAGAACTTAATTTGCTACACTCATCGGTGTTGAAATAGTCGTGTGCTTAAATCGGCCTATGGCCTTGTGCTGGAGAGTGAAATGATCCTAGATGCAATTCAAATTAATTTAATTATTTTGGGCTTTTGTATGTTTATCTCATGCATCATTATGGCGATGACGGAGTCAAAGCAATTTGCAGGAGAGCAGCGTTTAAAAGTGGGTATTGAATATGGCATTTTTGCAGCGACAGGGTTGATAGCGAGTGTCGTCTTAGGTTATGGCTATTTCAGTTGATCATCTACTTGCATGACAGGGTGCTTATTGCTTGAGCACCCTATATTCTTTTCTTCTAATTCCTTCCTACCAACTAAGCTAAATGTAGCTTACCCCTTCTTTAAATTGGCTTTTTTTGAGCCATGTCTCTCTGTTTCTTTATTACTTTGATTTCGGTCTATTTCTGTCCTCCTGATTTTGCCCTTTAGGAGTGATTTTCATTTGGACGTCTGAACATCTAGAAGTTGATATTTTATGGCGTTCGTTCATAATGTCAGCCACTATAGTAGTGTCAGTTTTATCCAATTAGGGGAGGATCTCATGCCGATCACTGTTAAAGACGAGTTACCCGCGATTGCGAGGCTGCGTCACGAAAATGTTTTTGTGATGCCAAAAAGCCGCGCCATGTCTCAAGAGATCCGTCCGATGCGTTTAGCCATATTGAACCTAATGCCAAATAAGGTAGAAACAGAGGTTCAATTTATTCGCTTGTTGGCCAACTCCCCACTGCAAGTCAATGTTGATTTATTGCGTCTCGATACGCATCGTAGTTCGGAAAACTCCGAACAGCACTTAAATATGTTTTATCGTTACTTTTCTGAAGTAAAAGACGAAAACTACGATGCTTTGATTGTGACTGGTGCACCATTGGCACATTTGGAATATACGGATGTAATCTACTGGCAAGAACTACAAGCGTTTTTTGACTGGGCTGAAAACCACGTGACCTCAACTTTATTTTCCTGCTGGGCGGCTCATGCCGGTTTGTATCATCATCATGGTTTAAAGCGAGATCTTAAAGAGCAAAAGCTATGTGGTGTATTTAAACATCAAGTGTATTTTGATCACGGTGCTTTGACACGCGGGTTTGATGATGAGTTTTTAGTCCCGCATTCTCGTTACGGCCATATCGACATTGATAAGATTAATAATAATGATGACCTTGTTGTCCTTGCGGGTTCCGAGAAAGTGGGGGCATACCTGCTTAAAAATAAAACGGGCAGTCAGGTGTATATTACTGGGCACCCTGAATATGATGCTGATACACTGCAAAAAGAATATTTGCGTGACTTGCAAAATGGTCCGGATGCCCCTATGCCTGAAAATTATTTTCCAAATAATGATGCTGACGCCAAGCCATCGAAAACGTGGCAAAGTCACGCCTTTTTATTATTTTCAAATTGGTTAAACTATTATGTTTACCAAACAACTCCGTACGATATTAATCTCGTTAGCCAAGACGTAAGGACTAACAATTATGCCGAATAACAGTGTGCCATTTGAGCCTATCGATGGCCAAGCCGTATCTGAAGCGCTGAAAAAAACCATGCAAGAGCGTATTGTCATTTTAGATGGCGCCATGGGTACCATGATCCAAAAACACAAGTTTGAGGAAGAAGATTACCGTGGTGAGCGCTTTAAAGATTGGCATGTATTGATCAAAGGCAACAATGATTTATTGAGCCTCACGCAGCCTGATGTGATTAAGCAAATTCACCGTGAATACTTAGAAGCCGGTGCTGATATTATCGAAACTAATACGTTTAACTCGACCACCATTTCGATGGAAGACTATGACATGGCAAGTTTAAGCCGTGAAATTAATTTCGAGTCAGCAAAATTAGCCCGCCAAGTCTGTGATGAATTTACCGCTAAAAATCCAAGTAAACCGCGTTATGTTGGCGGGGTACTTGGTCCGACATCAAAACATGTTCTATTTCTCCTGATGTAAATGATCCGGGTTATCGTAATGTGACCTTTGATGCGCTGGTGGAAGCATATATTGAATCAACCCTTGCCTTAATCGAAGGCGGCGCACACCTTATCTTGATTGAAACGATTTTTGATACGCTCAATGCTAAAGCGGCTGCCTATGGTGTAGAAGAGGCATTTGATCAAGCAGGAGTCAGGTTGCCTGTAATGATTTCAGGCACTATTACTGATGCGTCTGGTCGTACTTTATCAGGGCAAACCACAGAAGCATTTTATAACTCTATTCGCCATATCAAGCCGATTTCGATTGGTTTAAATTGCGCGTTGGGGCCCGATCTACTGCGCCCTTATGTTGAAGAGCTATCACGCGTATGTGAAACCTTTACATCAGTGCACCCTAATGCGGGCTTACCGAATGAGTTCGGTGAGTATGATTTAGAAGCCGATGACATGAGTAAAGAGATTGTTGACTGGGGTAAAGAAGGCTTTATCAATATTGTTGGCGGGTGCTGTGGTACGACGCCTGAACACATTAAAGCCTTCGCGGATGGTTTGACTACTGTGTCACCGCGTAAGCTCCCTGAGCTTGAAGTACGCATGCGTTTATCAGGCCTTGAAGCCTGTAATCTGAATTAGGAAGTATCATTATGACGCAATCTACAGCTGTATTTACTAACGTTGGGGAAAGAACCAATGTCACAGGATCAGCGCGATTCAAACGCCTCATTTTAGAAGAAGATTACGAAACAGCGCTTGAAGTTGCCAGAGAGCAGGTTGAAGGTGGTGCACAGGTGATTGATATCAACATGGATGAAGCCATGTTGGACTCAAAAATGGCGATGGTGAAGTTTTTAAACTTGATTGCCTCTGAGCCTGAAATCTCAAAAGTACCTATTATGGTTGACTCCTCGAAGTGGGATGTCATAGTCGCTGGCCTGAAGTGTATTCAGGGTAAGGCCATTGTCAATTCTATCTCGTTGAAAGAGGGCAGAGAGCCTTTTGTACGACAGGCCAAGGTATTAAAGCGCTTTGGTGCAGCGGTTGTTGTGATGGCGTTTGACGAAGTCGGTCAGGCTGAAACGGCAGATCGTAAATTTGAAATTTGCCAGCGCTCGTACAAAATTCTTGTGGATGAGCTTGGCTTCCCGCCAGAAGATATTATCTTTGACCCGAATATCTTTGCCGTTGCCACCGGCATTGAAGAACATGATAACTATGCCGTTGAATTCATTGAGGGGACTCGCCGCATAAAGCAAAACCTACCGCACTGTAAGGTATCAGGCGGTGTGTCGAATGTGTCGTTCTCGTTTAGAGGCAACAACCCAGTTCGTGAAGCTATCCACTCAGTCTTTTTATACCATGCCATTAAAGCTGGTATGGATATGGGGATAGTCAACGCCAGTCAATTGGCGGTGTATGACGATATCCCACTTGAATTGAGAAATGCTGTTGAGGATGTGATCCTCAATACTGATCCAGGTGCGGGTGAGCGCTTAGTGGATATTGCCCCTAAATACTCAGGTATGGCGCAAGCTGAGAAAAAAGAGGATTTAGAGTGGCGAACATGGCCGGTTGCGAAAAGGCTAGAGCATGCCCTTGTAAAAGGGATCACTGAGTATATCGATGAAGATACAGAAGAGTGTCGTTTAAGCTTTGATAAACCTATCCAAGTGATTGAAGGACCACTGATGGATGGAATGAATGTGGTCGGTGACTTATTTGGTGCCGGTAAAATGTTCCTGCCTCAGGTGGTTAAATCGGCCCGTGTAATGAAGCGAGCTGTGGCCTACCTTGACCCGTTTATTGAAGCTGAAAAAGAAGAGGGCGCAAGTAACGGTAAAATCGTTATGGCCACCGTAAAAGGCGATGTTCACGATATTGGTAAGAATATTGTGGGGGTTGTACTGCAGTGTAATAACTATGAAGTGGTTGACTTAGGTGTCATGGTTCCTGCTGAAAAGATCTTGCAAACGGCCATTGATGAAAAAGCAGATGCCATTGGCTTATCTGGCCTTATTACTCCATCGCTGGATGAAATGGTACATGTGGCGAAAGAAATGACACGTCGCGGCTTTGATATTCCATTATTAATTGGTGGTGCAACCACATCTAAAGCCCATACTGCGGTGAAGATTGAGCCTCAGTATGACAAAGGCGTTATTTATGTGAACAATGCCAGCCGAGCTGTTGGGGTGGTGTCTAGCCTACTAAGTGATACTCAAAAGCCTGTATTCCTAGAGAAAACAGCTAATGAATATGTCAAAGTACGTGAGCAACAAGCGCGTAAAAAGCCGCGTTCAAAGCCGGTGACGCTCGCCCGTGCGCGTGATAATGCGACAAAATTGGATTGGGATAACTATACCCCACCAAAACCTAAAAAGCTGGGTATTACTGAGTTTAAAGATGTCAGCATTGCCACATTGCGTAAATACATAGATTGGACGCCTTATTTCATGACATGGTCTTTAGCGGGTAAATATCCGCGTATTTTAGAAGATGAGATTGTCGGTGAAGAGGCGAAAAAGTTATTTGCTGATGCCAACGCCATGCTCGATGACTTGGAGCAAACAGGCAAATTACAACCGCTTGGCGTCATTGGTTTATTCCCTGCAAACCGTGTGGATGATGATATTGAAATTTACACTGATGAGTCTCGTTCAGAAGTCATTCTGAAATCTTGTCAGCTACGTCAACAAACTGAAAAAACGGATTTTCCGAATTATTGTTTAGCAGACTATGTCGCGCCAAAAGGTATAGACGATTATTTTGGCGCATTCGCGGTGACAGGTGGGCTTGAAGAGGATGACCTAGCGGATGCGTTTGATGCGCAGCAAGATGACTACAACAAGATCATGGTTAAAGCGGTTGCAGATAGATTAGCAGAAGCCTTCGCTGAGTATTTGCACGAACAAGTGCGAAAAGAGCATTGGGGATTTGCGGCAGATGAGTCATTGACCAATGAAGAACTTATTCGCGAAAATTACCAAGGTATTCGTCCTGCACCAGGTTACCCTGCTTGTCCTGAGCACACAGAGAAGAAAAAAATCTGGGCGCTATTGGATGTAGAAAACCGGATCAATATGAAATTAACCAGCTCCTATGCCATGTGGCCGGGCGCTGCGGTTTCAGGTTGGTATTTCTCACATCCAGAGTCAAAGTACTTTGCCGTTGCCGCAATACAAAAAGATCAGGTTGAAGATTATGCTCGAAGAAGTGATATGTCTTTAGAAGAAGCTGAGCGATGGCTATCTCCCAATCTTGGTTATGAAAATTAGTAACGACTCTTTATGTGCGCTTTGTTTGTTACTTAGCGCACAGTCATGCTCTATTTCCTTGTTATCTAAAAGTGGTTTATCTCAGTAATTAAATCAATCTAGGTCGTAGCTTTGACGTTGTGAAAATTGAGGGCTTAAGCGATTTTACAAGTTTTAAACCATCTCAACTATCAGGTGAGCAACGTGAATAAGTGGCCATAGTGCGCACTCTAGCAACTCAATTCACAGCTATTCAAAACAGGCTAGGACGATTTGAATGGCTAAGCAAAAAACGCAGCATGCTTCATCTATTCAATATAAAATTTATCAGTTTTGCGCTTCTTGTACTATTTGGCAGAAAAGTTACTTTTAAACTGAAAGTTAACAATTGAAGGGTTGATGTGGTGACTTTTGGGTGATTATTATGTATCTTTCCTGTTTTCCAACCTTTTATTTAACAAATAAGTGATTTTTACTTTTTGGGAGAGGTCGGAGTAAAGTAGAGTAACCTACTCCTAAGGAATTAATGGATTAATTCACAAAGAATCAAGGAATTATCAGGAACAATAATAATGTTACACAAGCTAAGTCTCATGTCTGAAAACTCGTCCAATACCTCTCAAAGTCAAACTTTATTACCTACACACAACTCAGTTTTAGCTGGTGAGTACGCTTTACCGTCTTGTTATATAAAAAAAGTTAACAGGTATTAGGAGTGAGTATGTTGATCTATTATATAAAACTTGCAGTTTTTAGCTTAAAAAGAACGCCTCTTTTAAGCTTTTTGATGATTGCGACGATTTCAGTCGGCATAGCGGCAACTATGATTACTTATACCGTCAGTTATATGATGAATAAGGATCCGATTCCAAGTAAGAGCGACCGCTTGTTCACGGTGCATTTAAGCTCATGGAGTCAGGAACAAATGTTTCGGATGCGAGATGGTAAGGAAGACATTCCTGTGTTTGTCACATATCAGGATGCAATGAATTTATATAGACAAAAAGTTGGCGTTAATCAGACTATTATTAGTAGCCATAAAGCAATGGCACGTAGCTCTACACAACCTATATCTGAAGCTATATCTACTTATATCAGGCCTACAACGCGTGAGTTTTTTGACATGTTTGAAGCGCCGTTTTTATATGGTACCCCATGGACGTCCCTTGAGGATGAACAAGGAATACAAGTGGTGATTTTATCAAAACAGCGAAATGAAAGATTATTTGGCGGGCAAAATTCTATAGGTAAAGAAGTATTAATTAGTGGTCGTTTACATCGCGTGGTGGGGGTTTTGGATGATTGGCCATTAATACCCAGGTTCTATCTAGAGGGCCCAGAAATGTTTGCTGAAGCTCGTGATATGTTTATCCCATTTCGTGCTCAGATAAATAATGAATGGTTATCGACAAAAGATACCAGTATGTATTGCTGGGGCGGCTATGACTTAAGTGAGTTGAACTCGGTGCTTAACTCAGAGTGTGTTTGGCTGTATTTTTGGGTTGAATTAGAGTCGGCAGAACAGCGCGGCGATTACTTAAACTTTGTGAATAATTATGCGATGGAGCAACGCGAATTAGGGCGTTTTCCAAGAGAGCAAATGAACCGTGTGTTAAATGTGAATGAGTTTATTAAATACAGTAAAATCGTTGGCAGTGATAGTAAGATTGCAGTGTGGCTAGCAGGTGCATTCTTAATCGCTTGCCTATTGAATTGTATGAGTTTAATGATGACAAAGTTTCATGGTAAGGGATCTGAAGTTGGCTTGCGGCGCGCTATAGGGGCGAGTAAGCAGGATATTGCGTGGCAGTTTAGTTGTGAAGCGATGATCATCGGCTTTGTTGGTGGAGTTGTGGGGCTAGTCCTTGCCAATATTGGCTTATCAGTGACCGCGCAAGTATATAGTCATTTAAATGCTCAGTTGATGACAATGAATGTTGAGCTTGTGATGATAACGATATTAATGTCTATTACGACGAGTATCTTATTTGGTGGTTATCCAATATATAGAGCATGTCAAATCCAACCATCTAGTCAGTTAAAAAGTTTATAAAAAGGGACGAAAATGAAAGATCTTAAGCCCATTATCAAGTCTCTTTTACACTCAAAAATGACCCCGTTGCTGCTTATTTTACAAGTTGCAGTTACGTTTACAATTTTGGTCAACGCTATCTATTTGATGGTGGAAAAGCGTACAGAGCTTAATAACCCAAGTGGTTTAGCGGAAGATACGCTTTTCTCATTTCAAATGTCACTCAAGGGTGAAAATGCGCAAGAAAGGGTGGCCAGTCTGTATAGGGATTTAGAGTCAATCAGAGCACTTGATAGTGTTGCAGAGGTAACGACCGTGAGTTCAATTCCGCTTTCCCATCGAGGTGGTGGATTTGAAATTAGATTAGATCCAAATGAAGCAGGCTATATAACGAAAGCTGCTTTTTTTACCGGAGGCCATCAAATACTCGACACAATGGGGCTAAATTTGATTGCCGGAGAGGGATTTTCGCTGGTCGATGAAGAAGTTGTGAGTGTTTTTACTGCAGATAGTGCTGTAGACATTGTCATTACGAAAGCGCTTGCTCAAGAACTGTATCCCGAAGATTGGCACAAAGCGCTTGGGAAAACGGTATATCTAGATCAATCACCGCAAAATGTTCGCGGGATCGTAGAACACTTGGTTGGCCCTTGGAACTTTTGGCCGCAGAAAAATAATAATGTGATCTATCCAACCATTTTCGTGATGAGTGATATGAACGTGCTGGTCAGAGCGCATAAAGGACAGCTTGAGAACAGTATGAGGGAGGTAGTGGAGTTGTTGATGCAGGACCCATTGCGTTACATAGATGAGTTAAAATCGATGAATGAGTTGAAGGAAACCGCCTACCAAGCACAAAATGCCGCCTATGCGACGTTGCAAGCAGTCATAATAGGCTTGTCACTCATCACTATGTTGGCGGTTTTTGGTCAAGCACGATTCGCGGTTTTAAAGCGTCGAAAACAAATAGGTACCAGACGTGCGCTTGGTGCGAGCAGAGCTGAGATCATTCGCTATTATACAATTGAAAATATGGTGATAACTGCGTGTGGTATTGCGATTGGTATGGTGCTGACAATCTTGGCTAATAATTTAATTGTTGAACATTTGGAGTTATCTCCAGTTCCTATGCAGTATCTAATATATGGTGGGTTTATTATTTTTATTGCTGGCTTCGTTGCGGTAATTCAGCCTGCAGTAAAAGCAGCAAACGTCTCCCCTGCAGAAGCAACACGAACAGTGTAACTCTCACTGAGAAGCTTGCGATATGTGAGCTTCTCCCTCTTAACTTTTTCTCTTTGATGATGAAATATTAGTAGATATATTCTCTGCTTATCGTGGTGTGTCACTGAGTTTTATTGGTGAAATTAATATTAATTTTGTGTTTATTTTATCTATTTTGCTTTACAATAATTTCAGTTTGTTTTTTGGGTACTATCTGACCCAATTGAACAGAGAAGTTAAATAAAAACTATAAAAATCAGCTGGCTATATTGCCTTCTTGTGCTTCGGTATCAGGAGTAATAGCCCAGTAGTGCAAAATAATTAATACATAGAGTTAAAGGAAATGCCATGTTAAAAATGCGGGGAGTTGCTAAGTCTTTCATCACTGACACGATCAAAACTCAGGCGTTACAGCCATTTGATCTTGAAATTAAGCAAGGAGAGTTTGTTGCTGTCGTTGGGCCTTCAGGGTCCGGGAAAACGACATTTTTAAATATTGCGGGTTTGCTAGAGGAGCACTCTGAGGGGCAATACTTTTTAGATGAAAAAGAGACCACAGGATTATCGGATAAACAAAAATCATCGCTAAGAAATCAAAAAATAGGGTTTATCTTTCAGAGTTTTAATCTTATCCCAGAGCTTAATCTGTTTGATAATGTTGAAATGCCACTTAGGTATAGAGATTTTAACGCGAAAGAACGCTCAGAAAGAGTGTTAAATGCGTTAGAGCAAGTTGGTCTTGCCGGGCGCAAATCCCATTACCCTCAACAGTTGTCGGGCGGCCAACAGCAGCGTGTTGCGATTGCAAGAGCCTTGGCTGGCAGCCCTTCATTTCTACTTGCCGATGAACCGACCGGAAATCTTGATTCTAAAATGGCAGACGGCATTATGTCTCTGCTCAAAGATATTAATAAGCAAGGCACCAGTATTTTAATGGTGACCCATGATATGGAGCAGGCGCAGCAAGCGGGTCGAATTGTAGAGATACGAGATGGCCACCTGAGCGAGCAAAAAGTTGCAATGACAGCATAGGGATAGGCTAATGGGTAATTATTACTTTAAGTTAGCTTGGCTCAGTTTGAAAAAAACGCCTCTGTTGAGCTTATTGATGGTAGGTACAATTGCCATCGGGATAGCTGCCGCCATGATCACTATCACGGTAGGATATATGATGGGTAAAAATCCTTTACCCCACAAAAGTGAACGTGTCGCTATGGTACATTTAAATGCTTGGGATCCCGCAGAGCCAATCAGTCACAGAAGAAATGGTGATCCAGACATTCCTAGTATGCTGACTTACCGAGACACTATGGCGCTTATCGCTGCTGACAGAGCCGATAAACACGTTCCTTTTACAAACTTTGCAGCTACGATAAGAGTGGAAGATGCGGATGTAAGAACAGCACAGTTGCATGAAGTTCGTTCTACGAGTCGTCATTTCTTTAGTGTTTTTGGTGCGCCTTTCATTCATGGGGGGACTTGGAGTGAAGAGGCTGATACACAAGGTCAGTCTGTCATCGTATTATCAAAAAGAGAAAACGATCGCTTGTTTCAGGGGGCTGACTCTACAGGTGAACATGTTATTGTCGGATCACATTTGTATCGTGTAGTGGGTGTCATAGACGACTGGCAGCCGACCCCGAAGTTTTATGTCAACGAATTCGATATGTATAAACCGACCTCACCCTATTTTGTCCCTTTTGAATCACAAATGAGAAATAACCTCTTTTCGCCAACATCTATGCCTTGGAATTGTTGGGGAGATGGCCCAACTTCGACTTTACAAGAAGTCATGCTATCTGAATGTGTCTGGATAAAGTTTTGGCTAGAGTTTGAGACTGAGGAAAAAAAGCATGATTATTTCGAGTTTATGGAGGACTACACTGAAGAGCAAAGAAAAGTGGGACGCTTTAATCGGCCTGAGCCTAACCGACTCATGTCTGTGACAGAGTTTTTAGAAGAGGAAGGCGCTGTTAGTGAAGAAAATAAAATCGGAATAGGCTTTGCGCTGGCATTTTTATTTGCCTGCTTGTGTAATGTAATGAGCTTAATGATGACCAAGTTTCACGGTAAAGGAGGCGAAGTTGGCTTGCGCCGCGCTGTCGGTGCCACAAAGCAAAACATTGCAGTACAATTTGGCTTTGAATCAGCTTTGCTAGGCTTCTTCGGTGGTGTGATAGGCTTGATACTCGCGCAGCTAGGGCTTTCAGCCTTAACAGAAATGTACCCAGAGTATCATGTGAATGTGATGACGATGGATTTGACCTTGATGGTGAGTACTATTTTGCTTGCAGTTGGGACGTCTTTACTATTTGGACTTTGGCCGATTTATCGTGCAGTTCGAGTTCAATTATCCAGTCAACTTAAAAGTTTATAGGAGCGTAAGATGAAGGATCTCGCACCCATACTTAAAACGTTATGGAAGAATAAAACCGGCCCACTGCTATTGATCATGCAAATTGCTGTGGCTTTCACTATTTTGATAAATATCTCTTTTATGGCGGCATCTAAATTACATGAGCTGAAAGTGCCAAGCGGTCTTGACGAAGAAGTCTTGTTTTCCCTACGAACAAACTTTCCAGTTGCCCCTGATGAAAATGCAGCGCGGATACAACAAGATTTATTGGCAATTCAAAGTTTAGATAGTGTTGATAATGCGACTGCCGTGAATTCAATCCCACTGACTAGCTGGGGACTATTTGACTCGATAAATGCGACGATAGACCCAGACAGTTATATCGCTCAGGCGGGTACTTATACTGGTTCAAAAGAGTTTATCGATACGCTTGGTCTAGAGATCGTTGCTGGTCGAGGGTTTGAAGATAGCGAAGTACAAATTGCGCAGCTTGACTACCACGAACGTCCAAATTCAATCCTAGTGACACAAGGCTTGGCCAAGTGGATTTCACGAGAGGATTGGGCTGGGGCAGCAGGTATGACAGTGTATATTAATGCACAACCTTATCAGGTTGTCGGTGTAATCAAGGAGCTGGTTGCTGTATGGCCTGATTGGACTGGGAATGAGCGTAGCATCGTATTGCCAACTTATCATTATGCTAATGAAGGTAAGCTTATGATTAAAGCAAAACCAGGCGAGCTTGAACAAGCTATGGAGGATGTCAAAGATTTACTAATGCAACAGCCGGGTCGATTTGTCGCTGATCTAGAAAAGTTCAAAGACACACGTGAAAAAGGCTATAAAGGCATGGAGTCATCACTCATTATTCTTATGAGCGTGACGGTGGGGCTGATAATGTTAACCATGCTGGGTGTGTTTGGACAAGCACGTTTTACTTTGATGAAACGCCGTCGTCAAATAGGCACAAGAAGAGCATTAGGTGCAAGTAAATCTCATATTATGAGGTATTACATCATTGAAAGTACTTTGGTTGCTGGCACTGGTGTAATTGTAGGCAGTCTTATGGCTGTGTTATTAAATGTCAAACTGATGGAAATTTTCCGAGTGGACTCAGTACCATTTGAGTATTTTCTTTATGGAGGCTTAAGTGTCTTGGCAGCTAGCCTAGTCGCGGTGATCCCTACGGCGTATAGCGCAGCGAATATTTCCCCAGCGACTGCGACGCGTTCGGTCTAATTCTCCTCACACTCTATCAAAGTAATTCGTTTTCTTTGATAGAGTGGCTTATCAATAATCTATTTCAATATTTATTAAACGAGACGAATGAATGAGTTTGGTTTTTATGTGCTTGTTATTGAGTCTAATTTTATAAAGTAGTAAAAAAAGCTTATTTTTGTGTTTGCTTTAAGTTAACATTTAGCCGTTGGTTTTAGTATACTCTTAGAAGAGTTGGTAAGAAATTGCGGGGTAAACATGAAGTGGCTGATCTGGGGGATACTCAGTTTATATACGTGTCATCTCTATGCTCATAATCAATTGGTTGTTGATATCATGAGCAGTGAAAACTTCAGTCAGCGTTATAATGAGTTTCTTAATGGCCGCTCCCCCCTAGACGTCAAATCATTTTATCCCACGACAAAAGGTTCCCATATTGAAATTATTGAAATGGTCTTGCTCCAGCAAGCGCTGTTTTTGGGAGGAGAAACCCGTGAGGTCGTTTTTAATCCTAAACCGTCGGTAAATATCATTGAGTTTTCGGATATGATTTCGGGAGATAGCCTAATTTTGGCGCGCAGTGTTTGGCATGAAGATATTATTAATTATAGAGGGTCGCTCTATGTGAGTGACGCACTGGTTAAATTTGGCCAGTACGAGGCCGGTTTGTATGTGACCAGGCGCAATGTTGCTTTGCAAAACTTGCCACAAGAGCAGCTAGAACAATTGACAGTGGTTGCTAATCCAAGATGGCGGGTTGATTGGCGTGCTTTAAATAACACAGATATCAATATTGTTAGCTTTATAGGGCCTTGGGAGACTATGCTGAATATGGTTGAAACGGAGGTCGTCGATGCCATGCTTATAAACTTTAGTGTTAGCCAAGATCTGCTGCTCAACTTTGATGGCCGAGAGTATGTGCCTATTCAAAATATTAAAATGATGCTGCCTGATTCTCGTCATTTTATTGTAAGCAAGAATCATCCGCAGGGCGAAATGATTTTTGCTGCGCTCAATCGCGGCTTAAAAATATTACGTGCTCAAGGCGTCTTGGATAAAGCGCTGCAACAGTCTGGGTTTATTAATCACCTAGTTGAGGACTGGCAATATGTGAATCAGCAAATGCTGTACCCAAGTCAGGCTGCACGATGAAACAAAGTCTCTATTTTTTACTGGGGTACTGTGTGTTGAGCTTTGGGGCTTGGGCCAATATAAGTCTTGAGTCAAACTCCTCACAGCGTGAAGACTTGTCAAAAATGCTGATGCATTTAACAGATAGCCTCAAAGAGGATTATGATCTTAATTTATTACCGCAAGTGCGAGTGCTCAGAGAGCAGTCAAAGCAACTGGGGGCAAAAGACTTACAAGCGCGGTCTTTATTGTTAGAAGGGTTAATCCGCCAACACTTCGGAGATTATAAGCACAGTTTGGTCTTGCATAATGATGCTCTGAATATTGCTAAACCTCTAAACTTACCCACTTTAGAAGTACAAATTTACCTAGCGATGGCACAGCTTGAAATGGATTTGGAACGATTCCGCTATGCTCAGCAGCTGCTTGACCAAGCTTATTTTTTAATAACAAAACAGGTTGCAGCCGATAAAGCCCATGCGTTAATGGGTGAGTATGTGCTTTGGCAGGGGTCTTTATATTTACTCAAAGGCAGCTATCGCCAAGCGCTGATGACCCTGAATGATGCCACATTAAACGAATATACATTGCTAACTAGCAAACTCGCGTTAGCACGAGCTTGGGCACATTTGAGTATTGGAGAGTATCAAAAGGCCCGTCAACTTATCAATTCTGACTTAGTAAAGCAGCCGGTACTTAAACGTAACTTGCATTTACGGGTCCGTTATAAATTGATGGGGGCTACGGCAGCTTTGCAAGCAGGAGATTTTGCGCTGGCCATTGATACAGCGAAACAGGCATTGAATGACACCTTTGGTACTCGTTTTTTAACTGAGCAATCCTTGTTGCAAAATATTTTAGCTGGGGCGTATGCACAACTCGGTGATTTTGAGCAAGCACATTTGTATTTAAAGCGTTTTGCATTGTCTCAGCAAGCGCTTAATTTGCAAAAGCGTAACAATAAGCTTTTGCAGTTAGAGGCTCAGTATTCACTCGCAGCACAAAAGCAGCAGCTGAGCGTATTGGAAAAAGACAATGCCCTTCAAGCGCAACAACTTATTCAGCACCAGCAGCAGATTGATAATGCACATCTTGCGCAGCAGCGAGGCGTGCTTGGTCTGTTGTTAATTGCATTGGTGGTTGGTTTTGGATATTGGCGCTGGCAAAACAAGCGTTATCTCATCACACTGAAGCAACAGGTTGCAGAGCGCACAGAAGAGCTTGCAGAGCGAAATAAGCGTCTGCAAGCTTTGAGTTTTACTGATAGCTTAACAGGGTTAAATAACCGTCATTACTTTTTTAGTGTGATTGATGCTCAAATTAAGCCCGACGTGTCTATGAACAGCGACAAACAAGAAATGATATTTTGCTTGCTGGATATCGATCACTTTAAAAGAGTAAACGACACCTATGGCCACGCAGCAGGGGATATTGTGCTGCAAACGGTTGCCGATATTTTAAAGCAGTGCACCCGAGAAAGTGATTTGGTGATCCGCTGGGGCGGAGAAGAGTTTCTAATCGTGATGCCGAATATGACGCACAATGAGGCCATAGAGGCAGTAGAGCGAGTTCGCAGACAAGTGGAGTGTTTTCCATTTGTGGTTAATGAGCAGCCTATTCAAGTCACTTGCTCTATCGGGTTTGCGCCGTACCCACTGACGAATGGTGTGAATAATGCTTTGAGTTGGGAGCAAGTTATTGAACTTGCTGATAATGGCTTATATATGGCGAAAAAAGAACATCGTAATGCTTGGGTCGGGTTACAAAGCCTTAATCAGCCGTTAAACTCGTCTATTAAACAGTTAAATGAAGACTATCGAAGCTTGATTAATAGTGGCCAAGTGATCGCGTCAACCAGCTATTAAGCGTAAAAATTGGCATAACAATACCAGTAGCATGGTAAACTAGTTGCATCTATACACTGTTAAAACTTGAGTCCGCTGTGCTCCCAATTGAAGCTGTTTTTTCCGAGTTAGTCGACCACCTCAATGCCCATGAAACCGTGTTATTACAAGCTCCACCTGGTGCTGGTAAATCCACTTGGTTACCTCTTAATCTAATGAAGTCAGGTCAATATCAACGTATTGTGATGTTGGAACCTCGGCGTCTAGCTGCGCGCAATATTGCCCAATATTTAGCCAGCCAGCTGAATGAGACGTTAGGTCATCAAGTCGGTTTGAGAATACGCCAAGAAGTCAAAATATCTGAACAAACTCGGTTGGAAATTGTCACTGAGGGAATGCTGACGCGAATGATACAGCAAGACCCTGAGCTAACGGGCATTGATTTGCTGATTTTTGATGAGTTTCACGAACGCTCATTGGCGGCTGATACAGCTTTGGCATTTGCGCTAGAAACGCAAGCAGCGCTCAGAGATGATTTGAAGATTTTAGTCATGTCAGCAACGCTTGATAGTGAACGTTATCAAACATTTTTACAATGCCCGCTGATCTGCTCTGAAGGGCGCAGTTTCCCAATCGAGCAAAAATATATTCCAGTCAAAGACGAAAGCCAGTGGTTGATGCAAATCGCCCCGGTGATACGCCAAGCTTTGAAAGAAGAAAATGGCAGTATTTTGGTGTTTTTACCCGGTCAAAAAGAGATACGTCACGTGGCTAATGCATTGCAAGGCGTGTTAGATAGCGAGCCTAAAGTGCATATAGCGACCCTATTCGGTGAGCAAGATAAAAGCGCACAACAAGCAGCCATTGCGCCAGCACCTGACGGTGAGCGTAAAATCGTGCTGACAACGAATGTGGCTGAGACATCACTAACGATTGAAGGGATCCGAGTTGTCGTCGACTCTGGAAAGCGCCGCGCAGCCGTATTCAATTTAAAAACGGGCGTGACTGAACTAAAAACCGTCTCCATTTCGCGAGCATCCGCAGTGCAGCGAGCGGGTCGTGCAGGACGAATAGAGTCAGGCGTGGTGTATCGTTTAGGTAGCCAAGCACTGTTTGAGCGGCGCGATGCACATGATAAACCGGATATTTTGAGTTCAGATATTAGTGGACTGATTTTAGAGTCCAAAGTATGGGGAACTCAGATATCTGATTTACCATTATTGGATATGCCAACGGATGCTCAGCGCAAGCAAGCTGAGCAATTGCTGATAGATTTGGAGGCCATTGACAATCAAGGGAAGCTAATGACCCTTGGTAAGCGCATGCAGCAAATGGGCAGTGAGCCAAGGTTTGCGCATATGCTGCTCAAAGTACAAGCGCTTGAAACACAACTACCCGGCATCACTTTATTGGCCTGTTATTTTATGGCGCTACAAGATAGCCGAGTGAAATGTGTGCCGGAGCTCAGCCTTGCGCTCAATCAATTGCACCACAATGCGCCTCAAACATTTACTAAGCAGTTGAAATACTGGTGTAAGCGTGCCGATATATCGTATAAGACCAATGAGCTCGCACTTGAGCATTTGGCCATTGTTGTGGCGCTCGCTTACCCTGATAGGTTGGCAAAGCGACGTGGAAATGGGTTTGTTTTAGCAAATGGTGCGGGTGTAAACGCCCACAATGAGTTTTGGCAAGATTGTGACTATTTGGCCATTGCAGAGCTGGGCGGTCAACAAGGTCAAACCATTTTTAGTGCAACTGAGTTCCAACCGACTTTACTTGAAGCGGTTTTACCTTACTTATTTAAGCAAAAAACGGTTTGTGAGTTTGATCAAAAGCAGACCCAGTTTTTACATCAAGACAGAGTGTACTTAGGGCAATGGGTGCTCAGTGCTAAGCCGAGCTCATCACCGTTAAATGAAGCTGAAAGAACACAGGCATGGGTGTCAATTATTAAAGAAAAGGGCTTAAGCATCTTCTCTGCTTATGGCGACGTTGAGCAGTTGCTGATACGCATGCAATTGGCTGCACAGCATTGTCCAGATACATTTCCAACCAGCACTGAGTCAGACTTAATTGCAGATTTATCACAGTGGTTAGCGCCATTTTTGAGTGAGGTTAAACAGTATAATCAGCTTAAAAAACTCGATTTGAAAAATGCCTTGCTTACTCGCCTAGATTGGCAAAAGCAGCAACAATTAAATACGTTGTTACCAGAGAGAATTAAGGTGCCTAGTGGTTCTCAAATCCGAGTTGAATATCAATTAGAGGGGGCCGCGCGCTTGGCAGTTAAAATACAAGAAGTCTACGGGATGTTGCAAAGCCCAACACTTTGCGAGGGGAAAGTGAGCGTCTTGATGGCGCTGTTATCACCTGCACAAAGGCCGTTGCAATTGACGCAAGATCTCGCACACTTTTGGCAATCAAGCTACAAAGACGTACAAAAGGAAATGAAGGGCAGGTACCCCAAGCATTTTTGGCCCGATGACCCCGCGACAGCGACTGCCACGAATAAAGTTAAAAGCCGTATGTAAAAGCGCATTCCCCCGTTTGTTAATCTGCGGGGGAATTTTTTTAGAAAAAACGAAAAAACACCTTTACCTAAACTTAACTTGAGGTTTTAGTCTGGCCGTAAAAGATAAATAATAAACAACAGGATATTCAGATGGAACTCACTCAATTCTCTTCGCAAATAGGTCGATTCACGCCGCTCGTATGGGTTATGTTACTTGGCAATTTTTTTGTGAGAGCCAGCTACTATATGGTTTGGCCTTTTCTCGCGGTAATTCTTTACAGCAAATATGGTTTAAGTGCCACAGAGGTCGGTGTACTGCTCACAGGATCTGCGGTGTTTGCGGTATTACTTGGTTTTTATACGGGTAATCTAGCGGATAGGTTTGGTCGGTTTGCGTTGTTATACACGGCAGCCATCGTTGGTGTGCTCGCTTTTACAGCCTTAGCATTAGCAGAGCAACTATGGGCATTTTGCCTCGCTGTTTTTTTTGCATGTATGCCCAGAACATTGTGGGATGCGCCCAGTAAAGCACTGTTAAGTGATGAACTCAGCAATGGCCAAGATAGGGAGCTTGCCTTGCATTTACTGTACTTTTTAGTGAATGTGGGCGCAGCAATTGGCCCTCTGTTTGGTCTATGGGCTGGACTCAATGGGGAGCAGTTTAGCTTTATTTACACTGCATTTGCGTACTTAGGACTGTTACTGGCATTAATTTTAAAGCAATCAGGTGCGGTGAAAAACGAGGACAGTGCGCAGCAAGCTCATGTACCAAGCTTTAAATCTTGGCTTGCTATTTTGCGTCAAGACACGCGTTTTTTATGGGTTTTATTGGCGACATTCTTGGTGTATTTGGTTTATGGGCAGGGCGATTCAAGCTTAGTTCAGTATCTGACTCGCGCTGAGGTTCCTGAACTTGCAGTACTGGTTTCAAGTTTGATTATTACCAACTCACTGGTCATTGTTATTTTCCAATTCCCTTTATTACATGTGATGCGCAATTGGAGTATTCAGTCTCGCTTATATTGTGGCGGTGGTATTTTGGTTTTATCGCAAGTGATGATGGCGATAAATCCCGTTTATGGCTTTTGGGGCTGGATTGGTGCTATCGCAGTATTGAGTTTCAGTGAAGCCATTATGTTTTCAAATATCAATATTTATATTGACCGTATGGCACCGTCCCATTTAAAAGCGAGTTATTTTGGCGCGGCAGGTTTATGTTCATTGGGCTTTGCATTTGCGCCACTTGTTGGTGGTGTACTACTTGATTGGGGCAGTGGCGCTGTGTTGTTCATTGCGATGGCAATTGCCAGTGTAAAAGCACTTTACCTTTACAAGTTAGCAGAAAGTGCAAGTGAATAGGGGGCAGGTTAAAGTGCCAAGGATTCAAGCTCCCGTGATGGGAGCTTTTTTATGTATTAGAAGTTGATGATGGTCGATACGGCTTCTTCTTCAGTGGTCTGAATCGACAGTTTAATTTGTTTGTTTTGCCAGTCGATATCAACCATACCATAGTTGCTACCCGACTTATTAATCAGATGCCTGTCGCTGGTGGTTAAGTTACTGACGTTATCACTCACAATACCCACTTGACCTGTGGGAATAGTGGCACCTGAAGGCGCACAGTTTCCCCATTCTCCAGCAATACCTTTACCATTGTCATCCACTTGGGTGTAACACCAAGGCTGGTCATGATCTTTTGTGGTACAGCCTCGGTAGGTGGTTCCGCCATAAGTGAATGGGAATTGACACGCTTGGTCATATTGGCCACTGCCTTTGGTATCCGCGTAAACAGGGAGTCTTAATGGGTTTTCAATGTGATATGGCCAATTTTGACCAAACCCTGAGGCTGTCACTTCATAGACGGTTACGGCATCGCCGTGTTCTGCGCTTTTTGGAATTGTTTTTTGTAACAACTCACCCCAATGCTGATCGCCGGAGAGGAAAATAACCGCTTTGGTCTTGCCTGAATTTATCGATTTTTGTACTAAACGCAGTAGTTTGGCGCGCTCTGTTGGCACCTCTGCCCATGATTCGTAGCTGGTTCCCGATAGACCTGTTTCATTCAGCTCAGCAATGGCTTGTTCGAATTGTTGTCCATCACCATATGCACAATATTTGTCTCGACTGAGGCCTTGATAAAGCGGTGGTAAAAACTGAATACCACTGGCGATGAGCTTTATCTCAGATGGCGTATTGAGCTGTTGCTCAAGCCATTGCCATTGTTGCTCACCTAATATGGTTGTTTTATCTCCTTCACAGGCACCATAGTTAGTAAATGTCGGTGAGCGGAAATAACGGGCATCTAATGTGATCACATGGGTGCGCTCATTTGCAGGCCCAAGCATTTTTGCTTCGTAAACACCAGCTTGACCATTTAACCTTGGATCATTTGCTGGTGCATCAAAGTGGCGAAGATATTCTTTTTGGCTGGAGACACGCTGTGGATAATGTTTACCGTCGTTATTCGCACCGTAATCATGATCGTCCCATGTTGCCATAACAGGTATTTTTGCAGCCAAGAATTTCTGATAATCAATGTTACGTTTTTTATCATCATATTTTTGCCGCATGGAATCCATATCTGTGGTATCGGCATAAATGTTGTCACCTAACCAAAGAAATAAATCTGGCTGATGTGAAATTAATTTAGCCAGTGCTTGAGGCATATCGCCTTTGGTTTTAAAGCACGAGCCCAGTGCAACTCTGTCCAGGCGTTTACTTGCTTGAGGATGGGTATGCGATAAAAGCGGTTCATTTTCAACGGGGGCGCATGCTTCCCAACTTCCTTGCTCATCGGTATAACACCATGGTTCATCGTTGTTAATGGTCGCACAGCCATAAAAGCGCTCACCTTGAAATATGGAAGGTGTTAGGCATGACTTTCCAGATACTGTTTTGAATTCTGGGATGGTTTCAGTGCGAACATTGCCCCAAGTTTGCCCATCGATAGCTTGTTTTAAATAACACCACTGGCTATTACTATTATTCTTATCTGTAGTGCCTTGATAGCGAGCAAGTTGGTAGCTAAAGTTGGATTGGCATTGCTCATAAGGTACTTCAGGGGCGGCGACGGTATGTAAACTCACACTCCCTAAAAGTATGCTTGCGCATGCTAATTTAGATTGCTTCATTGTAATTCCTAAAAAATTATTGTTCGTCCTCCCTGTTGATTTGGCCCTTAGAGATATGTAGGTGGGGTGCTTCCTGCTTGACAAAAAGCAGTGTATTTCCCAAAAGTGAAACTGCGTTGTCAGAAACATGGCAAAATTATGTCTAAGGTCTTTTTTTAGACTTGTAAAAGGTGGAGGTATGTTTGTAAGGTTATGAAAGTTTGAGTTTTATTATTTTATTTATAAACAATTTTTATTTTTTTATTTGGTCTTTGTTTGCTTGTGTTTGTCGTCAATTTTGGGTATTTTTAGCTGGTAATTGTATTTTCCGCGTACTTTTACAAAGTTGCAAAGTAAAAGGATTTTGCAAATAAAGTTAAAACTAAAAATCACAAACTCGCTTAATTGAATAGCAAGAAAGTTGACTTGCCCATTGAGGACTCAGTTCAAATTGGCAAGAGGCATTTTTGCACAATTGTGTAAGTGGTTGCGGTACGATAAGTCAAAGTTAATTTGAATTTATCGTGTTAAGAAATGAAATTTGCTAAAAAAAGCGGCGCCTTACGGTGCCGCTTTTTGTTTTTAAATACCAAAATCTTTAGGTGTGTTGTCTGTTCAGTACCTAGATTTATTGAAAATGACGCCAGTACTTTAATGAGAAATTATCAATATTTACTTCAGCTGGTGAGCTACTAAATGATCTGACTCTAACGAGTAAACGATATAGTGCTTTACTCTGGTCAAGCTGATATAGCTCGTTTATTTGGAAGCTGCCATTACCCAATATACGCTCTTCACAAAAAGACGTTCGCTCCCCGCCATGGTAATAAACATCCGTACACACTTGGATTGGTTTCCCATACTCTGCTTGGTTGGCATTGAGGTCTAATTGCGTGTGGAGCTGACTTGCAAACACCGCTTGGCCCCAAGGGATTAAATGTGAGTAACTGGCTTGTCGCCATGGTGATAGAGAGAGTGCAAGGCTCTTGTCGCCATAAAGTGGTGAGTCTTGGTTAATGGCGATTGTGACGTCATCCGGATAGCGTGTTGTGAAATCAATGTGGCCAGATTCATAATCATTCAATACCTGATACATGGCCCCATCCACTTTTGTCGATGCACTGTACATATCTATGTCATCGATCACAATGAGATCGTTGGATTCAATGTCAAAATGTACAGATGAAATGGCTGAAGTGTCATAGTCATCACTAAAATCGAGCATCAAAGGCACGCGTTTTGTTTCGTTTGCAGCGAGTTCGAGTGTGTTGTAGTTTGCGATGGTATTCGCAGCCCCTGAAAACGCTTTGGTGTAGTCTGCTCGACCAGAAAAATTGACGGCAAGTGATTCATTGCCTGGGTTATGTACAGTGATATATGTGGCTAGAAATTCAGGTGTTGAATGGACAATAAATAGGTTATTTTTTTCAAATCTCAATTTAAAACGGCCATTGTCATCTGCATTTATTTGCACCGCATTTTGGCCTGATGTTGTTGGGTGATGAATGAGCGAAGGTGTGCCACTAAAATGGTGATTCAACTGTGCCTGTGTAGCAGACTCAAAGTCACCTTGAATTGGGAAGTGGGTGATCACCGTACTGGCTTCACCTTGGTTTTCACCCAATATGGCTGAAATATTATCAAAGATGACGGGCATTTCTTCGAGTAGATGCATGCTCCATTGCACGGACACTTGTTTGATTTTTTTGTCTTTTGGCAATGTGGTTTTCGCATCAAAAGAGTGAATACTTTGTGCTTGTGGCGGAATAACATGTGCGTCAGAGCCATAGACTTGCATTTCGCTGCCATCACTAAACTCAATGGTAAATGAGGTATAGAATAAAATGTCTTGAGCAAATTGCGCACTTGCAAGTGCTGGTAACTGTACGTCAAAGCTGACTTTGAATGGCGTAGATTGTATAAATGTTTGATTAAGCTCGAACGAGCGCTCGATTTCAAAATGACTGTGCGCGTTCACCTGTAGGCTGTATTCGCCAGAGATAGGGTTGGTATTTGTCCTAGCGATCGACGTCACATCGCCATAGTTTACTTTTATATTCTCCAGAGACTGTTCAAAGTTAAGGTGGGCGACTGATTGAGCATAAGATTGACAGCTATATATACTGACCAAAGCAAGCACTAAAGGCTTAATTTTCATTTTCCTTTCCTTATTTAGTTGTAATTTCAAAGCACTTGTCGGTAGGTTGAATAAAATATTTATGGTAAGTTTTAAATTTGAAATAAAAATACTATTTTAGTATTGCTTTTTTGGTGGAGGAGCCTGTTTTTTATTTAGTTAATAGGGGTTACCTATCAGGTTCGATAATAATTTCTTCGCTGACTGGGTTATACAAACTTGGTTTATCAATTTGCTGAGCAATCAGTTTTTGTGGCAGGTATGGCGTGAGTAGAGGAGAAAAAGCACTGACTTCATGATAGTGCTCATCTAACCATTTATTTAAGATCTCAGGTTGTTGAGGCAATATCAATGGGCTGGCTTTGTCGTGAAATGGTGTGAGTTTTGGGTGAGGTGGAAGAGTGATAATTGAACAAGAAAAAGTGTATTCACCTGTCACTGGGTGTAGCCACTTTTTATATAATCCTGCGAAGCACAATGCCGCATTATGCGCTTGAAAGTCATGATAATGGATTGGTTTTCCATGTCTATATTGGGTTTCACCAAACCCTTTTGCTACCACAATGCAGCGGCGGTACCTATATGAGTGGTATGCTGCACTGCCTTTCACATTGAGCTTATCGTATCGGCTGTTAAAAGACGTGTATTTTGAAGGTTTAAATCCTGTCGCCGTTTCTGATAGCAACAACCACCAAATGGCATCGCTGAGCAGATGCTGATTATTTTCTTGATATAGGATACTTATCTTATCTGTCGCCCGTTTGAATCGTGAAAACTGTATTTTTTCTGCTGGGTTTTCAATGCCTAAATCCAATAGAACTTGGATCACAAATGGGTCGTCAGTGATATTGAGTCGGCCACACATACTCACTCCTCATCTCCACTTTACACATCAGTGATACTCACTTGAGTTTAGCGGTGAATGATAAAAAATGATCATACTTGCACTTTTAGTTATGATCTATGATACTGTATATATATACAGTAAAGTGTGTGATATGGCCAATTTAATTGATTTTTTACAGCATCAGAATCTTGTTTGGCAAGGCACCGATAACGCGCCTTTGTCTCAATGCGTGAGTGAAAAGCACAGCACAGGCTATGAGGCCTTAGATAATCACCTTGATGGTGGATTTCCTTTCCCTGGAGTAGTGGATATGCAAAGCGAAACAGGCATTGGTGAGCTGCAATTACTCCTGCCTTTTATTCGTTCGCGAACACGTTTGTGTGTGATGATAAACCCGCCAGCTAAAGTGAATGCACATGCATTGATACATCAAAATATACCCACAGAATTAATATGGGGGGTGACCACTTCCGATCCTATTGAAGCACTTTGGGCGGCTGAGCAATGTTTAAAAAGTGGCGTGTGCAGCAGTGTGCTGTTATGGCACCAAGAAGTACAGATCCATCAAGCAAAACGTTTGTTATTGAGTGCGCAAACTGGGCAAAGCATGTGTTGTCTGTTACGTCATAGCATGGTGCAAGGTGGCGCACTGCCTGTCAGTTTATCTATGCAGCTGGTGCCGAGCTCTGCAGGGTTAAATATCAAAGTAAATAAGTTAAAAGGGGGATGGGCAAAACCGAATATCACGCTCGCATGGTCATTACTTTGGCCGCAACTTGTTAGCCATTCTGAATCTGTGCATGGGCAGGTATTGCCGTTTAAGCACAGTGGTAGCAGGTAATTGCGGTGCTTTGGCTTTATTTACACTTTCCTCAGTTACAGTTAGATGGTTTGTTAGCTCAAGATGATCAGCTCCCACCGACCATTATTGTGTCCGGTAGTAACAATACGGTTGTGCAATTAGATGTGTCAGCTCATGAACTTGGTGTGAAGCAAGGGATGGGGCTAGGTGCTGCTTCATCAATGAGTACGTCATTAAATGTGTATGAATTTAAAGCCTGTTATGAGCAAAAACGATTGCTAGAGCTGGCTCAGTGGTTGTATTTAGATACCGCTGAAATTCATATTTCGACGCCCTGTGGTTTATTGCTCAAAGTGTCTAACATGCTGCCTTTACATACTGATTTAGCACATTATTGGCAACTTATTAAAACCCGCCTTGAAACGCAAAATGTTCAGTATCACTACAGCTTCGGTTATTCACCACTGGCGGCTCAGTTACTCGCACAATCGGGTTTTAATCGGCTTTGTGACGACCGGGTACAACTGGCAACTGAGCTTGGTAAATTACCTATTTCGTCGCTTTCATTGAGTGAACGTCAAAAGCAACAACTTAATCGAGTTGGTATACACACAGTGCAAGCCCTCTTTGAACTCCCTTTGGTTGAACTGGGGCGGCGTTTTGATAATGAATTGGTGCAGTATATTGGCCGACTGCAAGGCAAGCTGCATCACCCGGTCGAGTTTTATCAGCCACCTGAGGTATTTGAACGAGAGGTCACCTTGTTGTATGAATTAGAAAACCTTGATCATCTGATAAAGCCTCTATTTAAATTATTAAAACAGCTAGAAGTATTTTTAAAATTGCGCGATAAGCTGACATCATCAATCGAATTAGTATTAATGCAAAGAGATATCGAACCGCTTTGTTTAACCATCGGCTGTGCGCATGGAGAGTATCGAGCAAAAAAATGGCAAGAGTTATGTCAGTTGGTATTGGCGCGCACGCAATTATCAGCGCCGTTACAAGCGGTGGCTCTAAAGGTGGATACATTCTGTGAGCCACAGGCGCACAGTGATGATTTATTTTCTGAGCGCATCGGCACTATGACACGTGCAGGTTTGCTCTCTATGTTACAAGCAAAATTAGGCGAAGAGTCTGTATTTGGTATTCAAACCACACCTGATGCTCGCCCTGAGTATGCCACAGTCCGAAGTGAACCCGTTTTAAATGCAGCGCCTGCAAAGCCATCTGAATACACTACACCACTGCTGAGACCCAACTTGTTGTTCAATGAAATTCAACCGCTCAATGATAAGGTGATTTTACTTCAAGGACCGGAGCGGATCTCTACTGGCTGGTGGGATGGTGATGACATTGAACGAGATTATTTTGTAGCACAAGACATGCAGTTTAGACTGCTATGGGTGTTCAGAGATAGGCAAAAGCGCTGGTTCATACATGGGATATTTAGCTGATGCAATACTCAGAGCTTTTTTGCCAGAGCAACTTTTCTTTTTTGGAGGGAGCCTCTCACCCTGAAGAGCTTGTCAAGCAAGCACATTTTCTAAGGTATTCAGCGTTGGCGATCACCGATGAATGCTCATTAGCGGGAGTCGTTCGAGCACATACCTTAATTAAAAACACTGAGCTTAATTTAAAGTTGATTGTGGGCAGTGTGCTGCGTTTTGAGTCGCTCAAGGTTGTATTACTTTGTCCAAATAAAGTCGCTTACAGCGAATTATGCCGAGTGATTAGCAATGCCAGACGCCGAGCGAGCAAAGGAGAATATCAACTTGAAAAGTGGGATTTATTGTCATTAAAACACTGCTTCATTTTGTGGTTGCCGACAGGTAATAAAGCAGATGAGGAGTGGGGAAAATTACTTACTCGCCATCACCAAAAACGCACTTGGATTGGTGTTCAAAGAGAGTTAAGCAATCTTGAAAAACGATATACCCAGCACTGCGAAATGCTCTCTGAGCAGTTTGATTTGCCTGTGTGTGCGGTGGGGGCTGTGCTCATGCATGTTGCAAAAAGAAAGCCACTACAAGATGTTTTAAGAGCTATCAAAGCAAATCAAAGTGTTGAAAAGAGCAAAGCGGAGTTATTGGTTAATTGTGAGCGCGCGATGCGTGCAAAAGACAAAATCGCGAAGTTATTTAAACCGCAATGGCTGGCTGAAACCAACAAAATAGCCCAGTTATGTGAGTTCAGTCTGGATGAGTTACGGTATCAGTATCCGAGCGAGTTGGTACCAAAAGGCCAATCGGCGATGGATTACCTGCGTGAGCTGGTTGAGCAGGGTATTAAACGCCGATTTGCAAAAGGAGTACCCAAAGACATTGCCCTGACCATAGAAAAAGAATTGGATTTAATAGAAGAGCTCGATTATCCGTACTTTTTTTTGACGATCTATGACATTGTGATGTTTGCTAAAGCACAGGGTATTTTATATCAAGGGCGAGGATCTGCAGCGAACTCAGTTGTGTGTTATTGCCTGGAGATCACTGCGGTAGACCCTCGCCAAGTGGCAGTTCTTTTTGAGCGCTTTATCAGTCGAGAGAGGAATGAGCCGCCGGACATTGATGTTGACTTTGAACATCAAAGGCGCGAAGAAGTGATTCAATATATTTATCAAAAATATGGTCGAAAACGGGCTGCATTGGCCGCGACAGTGATCACTTATCGCTTTAAAAGCGCTGTGCGCGATGTGGGTAAAGCGCTGGGGATAAGCGAATCGCAACTGACATATTTTATTAAAAATGTTAATCGCCGTGACCGTGGGCTGAGTTGGCAGGCGCAAATTGTTGAATTAGGTCTTGAGCCTGGCTCGTTAAAAGGTGCGCAGTTTATTGAACTGGTCAATGAAATAATGGGATTTCCAAGACATCTATCCCAGCATGTTGGTGGCTTTGTGATTTCTGCAGGCCCTTTGCATGATCTGGTTCCGATTGAAAATGCATCTATGCCTGAGCGTACTGTGATCCAATGGGATAAAGACGATTTAGAAAGCCTTGCCCTGCTCAAAGTGGACGTATTGGCACTGGGTATGCTCAGCGCGATTAGAAAAACATTTGAGTTAGTTAAAAAACACACCGAGCAATGTTTGAGTATTGCAAAACTGACTCGGTTACAAGATGACCCCAAAGTCTATGAGATGATACAAAAAGCAGACACTGTGGGGGTATTTCAAATAGAGTCTCGTGCGCAGATGAGCATGCTCCCGAGGTTAAAGCCTCGTTGTTACTATGATTTGGTCGTGCAAATTGCCATTGTGCGACCTGGGCCAATTCAAGGTGATATGGTGCACCCTTATTTAAAGCGTCGTCGTGGTGAAGAGAAAATCGCTTACCCATCAAGGGCGGTTAAGGCTGTGTTGGAACGGACTTTGGGAGTGCCTATTTTTCAAGAGCAAGTGATCAAGCTAGCTATGGTGGCAGCCGGATTTACAGGGGGGGAAGCTGACCAGTTAAGGCGGGCGATGGCGTCATGGAAAAAAACCGGTGAGCTGATGCAGTTTAAAGATAAGTTATTGACAGGTATGACTGAGCGAGGCTATGAGCATCAGTTTGCGGAGCGTATTTTTGAGCAGATCTGCGGATTTGGAGAATATGGTTTCCCTGAAAGTCATTCGGCCTCTTTTGCTGTGCTAGCGTATGCGTCTTCTTGGCTTAAATATTATTACCCGGCCATGTTTTATACCTCTTTACTCAACAGTTTGCCGATGGGATTTTATAGCGCGTCGCAACTGCTTCAGGATGCAAAGCGTCACCATGTCACAGTTCTTCCTGTTTGCGTGAATCAATCAAGTTATGACCATACGGTTTGCCAGTTTGAAGGGCGATGGGCGATTCAATTAGGGCTTAGAGTAGTGAAAGGGCTGAATCAAACAATGGCAACCTTGATAGTGGATGAACGGCCTAAACAGGGTTTTACCAGTGTCCGGAGCTTGTGTGAGCTAGGGGTAGATAAAGGCACTCTTGAGCGTCTTGCATCGGCCAATGCGTTAAAACAATTTAGTGATAATAGATATCAAGCTCGATGGCAGTTGATGAACCATGAAACGACACTGCCGCTTTTTAGTGACTTGCCATTGCTGCAAACCTCGCAGATTCAAACGCCAAGCGCATTTGAGGATTTATTGGAAGATCAGACATCAACTGGGGTTAGCTTAAATAAACACCCGATCACTTTACTGGATGAGCAAGGCAAACTGAATGCGTTTACGCGCATGAATGCGCTTTGTAAAAAACAGCATAAAAGCTTGGTCACTGTAATAGGCGTTGTCACCGGCAAGCAGTCTCCTGGAACCGCAGCGGGCGTGACTTTTTTTACTCTTGAAGATGATACGGGAAATATTAATGTTGTGGTATGGGCTGGCACTGCGCGGGCTCAAAAGCAGGCTTATTTGGGAGCAAAGTTATTAGAAGTTAAAGGAATTTTAGAAAAGGAAGGGGAAGTTATCCATGTTATTGCAGGCAGGTTGATTGACCAAAGCCAGTTATTGCAAGGCTTTGAAAGCAAGTCTAGGAACTTTCATTAAACTTTTTCAAAATTAATTTCAGTAGCGTGTTATTTTTTGTTTTTTATTGCGTTTTTTATTGCGTTTTTTAAATCAAACAAGGTCGTTTATTTAATGTAATGAGAGAGCTCTTATTAGTATTACGCGGTAGGAGTCGCATTTAGCGCAAAGCGACAGGATTCGTTTGTGACGTAAAGCGACAGGATTCGTTTGTGACGTAAAGCGACAGGACTCGTTTGTGACGTAAAGCGACAGGATTCGTTTGTGACGTAAAGCGACAGGATTCGTTTGTGACGTAAAGCGACAGGACTCGTGTATGGCGTAAAGCGACAGGACTCGTGTATGGCGTAAAGCGGCAGGACTCGTGTATGACGTAAAGCGGCAGGACTCGTGTATGACGTAAAGCGGCAGGACTCGTGTATGACGTAAAGCGACAGGATTCGTGTATGGCGTAAAGCGACAGGATTCGTGTATGGCGTAAAACGGCAGGATTCGTGTATGGCGTAAAACGGCAGGACTCGAATATTGATTAAAACGAAGGGATTCGTTTTATTGCGTCTTGTCAGCTCAAGCGCTAATTTTTTATATAAGGAATATAACTATGACTGATTTCATTCGTGAAGTGGTGGCAACGATGCTTTTTGTTGTTGCGATTGTGGCACTTTATATTCTTTTTTCGGCAGGTTTTAATCTTATTTTCTGTTTATTAGTCCCAATTAGCTTTGTGAGCGCATATTTTATCTGGCCAAAGCGTGAAAACCGTGAAAAAGGCAGTACTGCGTTAGATATTCTTGAAGCGATAGTTCTGTTTCCAGTTGAATGCTTTATTTGGATTTCACGTTTGTTATATCGCTTATTGGGTTTTCTTGTGATAGACAAGGGTGGCAGTGGCTTAGATTAACCTGCAATCATTCATATACCATCTCTGTCTGCTGATTTCTTTTCAACTTTCCATCCCTTATCTATACTCAATGACTGTGCGAGCTTTACCTTCGTTGAACTTTTCAAGCGGATATTGCAGTGAACGCCAGTGTGACCTTTCGGATTTTTGCTTATCTATTTATTGCACTTAGTGTGTACTTTTCATCTAATGTCATCGCACATAAACATAATAACTCACATCTAGAGGCCCCCTCATTTTTTGATCTGGGGGAGTTAATATTTCAACATGTCGGAGATAGTGAAACAATCCCGAAAGGGGTGATCACCGCCATGGTGCAAGATAGTCACGGATTTATTTGGATAGGCACGCAGTTTGGGCTTATCCGATATGATGGATATCGATTTAAACGCTTTGGGCACAGTCCTGAAGACTCCTTATCTTTACCTGGAAATTTTGTCAGAGCTTTGTGGGCTGGTCACAATGGTCAAGTATGGGTTGGTACCTTTTCTGACGGCGTTTCGGTGTTTGACCCTGAAACAGAGCAATTTCGCCACTTTAAACATGATCCTGCTAATAACAATAGCCTTTCAAATAACAATATTCGTGCAATAACAGGCGATAGCCAAGGCAATATTTTTGTCGCCAGCAATGACGGTTTAAATTTTATCAATAGTGAAACCAGCGAAGTAACAAGGCTTGATAACATTGTGGGTTGCGATATGCCTTTAAAGACTACCCGCATGCGTTCAGTGCTTTTGGAACAAACACATACTTTATGGCTTGGCACACAGTTGGGGCTTTGCAAGATCACTTTACCGGACAGGTTTTCCCATATATCTACAGCCAATCAGAGGGTATTAAGAGGGCAAACTTATGAGGAGTTTAACGGCAAAAATGTATTTCGGCTCTTTTTAGCTCAAGATCACGCTGTGTGGGTAGGGACAACAGATGATGGTGCTGCGAGACTGGGTGGCGAGAAGAACGTTATTCAGTGGGTAGTACATCAGCCCAATGATCCTGCATCACTCAGTCATCATTGGGTTAATGGAATTGTTCAGCCTGCAGCAGATGAGATCTGGTTGGGAACTTCTGGTGGCGGCATCACTGTGGTGGATGCGGTATCTACGTCAGTGAAAAGACACATTCGCCATGAGCCCTTAAATGAATACAGTATTCCACTTGATACCATGGGCGCCATGTTAGTCGATGATTCTGGCGTAGTGTGGGCGGGGACATGGGGAGGTGGACTAAGCCGTTATAACCCGCAAAATAAAGCGTTTAGAAAGTTTGTCCGTGGCCTTGATAGACAACATACACTGACACATGAAGATGTGAGAGGGTTTGTAGAGCTGAGTAATGGTCAAATTTGGGTTGGCACAGCGCAGTCGGGCATCGATATTATTTCACCAGAGTTTGGCGTGGTTGGCGGCTTTAGACCTGAGCCTGACAACCCTAAAGCACTGTCGGAAGGTTATGTCCGTGTGATGCGCCAAACACGTGACGGCAGCGTATGGGCTGGCACCACAAATAAGGGGTTGCATCGCTACGATTTTTCACAGCAGCGCTTTTATCGTTACACCACTGCTGAGGGTCTGCCAAGTATACAAATCGTGACCTTGCAGGAGACGCCGGGCGATAAGCTTTGGGTTGGGACCGGAGAAGGGGTGGTATTGATAAATACGCATACCAATCAAGTCGAGGATATTTCTCACTTTTCTGGCAGTGAATTATTTACCGGAAAGTCGATTTTGAGCTTTGTATATGATCACAATGACAGGCTTTGGGTTGGCACGCGCAATGGCCTGTTAGTGATATTTATTGGTGAGGAAAAGGTGCTCGAGGTAAGTTCTGAAGCGGGTACAACTCAAAGTTTATCCGATAACTATATCAATAGCTTACTTTTGGATAGTCAAAAAAGGTTGGTGGTCGCCACACCGCATGGTTTAGATCGCTTGGTTATTTTTAATGGTCGCTTTGCAAAATTTGAGTCGTTAAACACCCTGGTTGGTAGGCCTGTGGGTACTGCCGGTAATTTGCTTGAAGACGCGCAAGGACGGATCTGGAATGGCTATGGCTGGTTAGATCCTGATCAAGGCACATGGCAAAATTTAGCGCGAGCAGATGATTGGGATGTAGGTACCATGTGGACAGGTTCTTACATTAAGCTTAGCGATGGCACCATGCTTTTTGGTGGCACAAAAGGGATATTATTATTGCGTCCATCGCTTTGGCAAAGCTGGCAATATCAACCTAAGCTGGTGATCAGTGAATTAGAGGTCAATAACCAAGCCGTTCCTATCCCTGAGAAACTGGTTTTGCCTGCTGATACAAAGAGTTTTTCTGTTGAATTCGCCGCTTTGGATTTCACTGCACCTGAGCATAATCAGTACGCATATAAGCTGGAGGGGTTTGATGAAAAATGGATTTATACCGATGCATCTAAACGCCGTATTACTTATACCCGACTATCGCCGGGGAATTATCATTTGCACATAAAAGGCACTAATCGCAAAGGAAAATGGAGCGAGCATCAAATCGATTTACTTATTGTGCAGCAGCCTAAGTGGTTCGAAACGATTTGGATTAAACTGCTGTTATTTACTGTGCTTGCGTTCGGGCTGTATGGCTTTTATCGCTGGCGAGTGAAAGAGCTTAAACAGCAGCAAGCTGAGCTAGATTCCTTGGTGCAATCTCGTACAGAAAATATATCTATGCTCGGCACAATCGGCCAGGAGATCACTTCGACTTTACATTTAGGCTCTGTGCTTGAACGGGTCTATAAGCATGTTAACGAGTTAATGAATGCAGATGTCTTTGTGGTGGGGATTTTAGATGCGCCAGGTCAGCGAATTTTATGTCAATTGGCGATAGAGCAGGGAGAAAAGCTGCCGCCTTTTGAATATGCATTGACCGATTTACGTCGTCCAGCGGTTTGGTGTATCAATAACCAGAGTGAATTGGTCGTCAACCGCGTGGAAGAATTAAAGCTGTATGTGGAGTATGTGGCAGCCCCTGTGAGCGGGGCTAATACAGAGTCTTTAATTTACTTGCCACTGCTTATTGACAAACAAGTACTTGGCTGCATCACTGTACAGAGCTTTAAGCAGGCAGCATTTAATGACAATGATGTGCAAATGCTGCGCACCATTGCCAACTATACTGCAATTGCACTGGCTAATGCGGAATCAGTGGAAAAACTTGAGGCGACCTTCACCCAGCTCAAAGAGGCACATAACAATCTTCAACAAACACAAGAGCAATTGGTTCAACAGGAAAAAATGGCGGGGCTTGGGCGTTTAGTGTCTGGTGTTGCCCACGAGATCAATACACCATTAGGTATTAGTATTACAGCGAGCTCACATGCAATGAAAGAGCTGGGCGAATGCCAAGGGTTATTTGATAGCAGCAAGCTGACAAAAAACAAACTGCACTCATTTCTTGAGGTGATGAGCGAAAGTTTGTACTTACTTGAGTCGAATTTATCTCGAGCAGCGCAGCTGGTTAAAAACTTTAAGCAAGTTGCTGTTGATCAATCAATAGAGGAGCGTGGGGAGATCAATCTAGGTCAATATCTTGAAGATACCTTGATGAGCTTAAGGCCAAAATGGAAGCATACTGAGATAGTTGTGGAAACTGACTTTGATGATGGGATTGTGTTGTCGACTTACCCTGGCGCAATTGCGCAAGTGCTGACAAATTTGATTGAAAACTCAGTGCGCCATGGCTTTGAAGAGGGCAAGCATGCAGGAAAAATAGAAATTAGCTTGCAACATACAGGCTCACATATCGAGTGGTGCTTTGTTGACAATGGAGTGGGCATGAGTAAAGAAACGCTGGCAAAGGTATTTGACCCATTTTATACCACAAGGCGCAGTGCAGGTGGGACTGGGTTGGGTATGCATATCGTGTACAATATTGTGACGCAAAAGCTACATGGCGAGATAATTTGTCAAAGTGAGCATCATCAAGGGTGTCAGTTTGTTATTAAACTGCCTATTAGCAATTCAACAGTAGATTAAACAAACTGACCTCGCTTGTATCCATTAAAGCTGGCAATTTAACGGTAGTCTTCTTCATCAAAATACAGGTGCTTTAACGTACCGCAATTTACGAATTTGTACATTAGCTCTGAGCTTTTTGGCACGCGCTTTGACGTTTTGAATTTCTGCATACACGCATTGGTTAAATCAACAAAAATCAAGTGATTAAAACTCGGTGGCTGGGTTAACTTATGAATGTAGATCCGCTCAGAGCTATTGATCTCAATACTGTCATACTCTTGCCATTGAGATGCTGCGGGTAAATCTTTTAATTTGCGTGCATACAGTTTTTTGCTAAAAACAATGGTGCGATCACTGTACACTTTAAAGCCGTCGCGTTTGTAGTGGCCTTCATAGACATCGGCGACAATATTGACTTCTTCACCTCGCTCTAGACGCTGCAAGTTGAAAGGCTTTGGTTTAATGGTGATGAGATCTGAATCTCTGACAAGGTTTAAAAAGGCGACGTCTGGGTTATCAATCTGATACACAATTTGAATATCACTGGGTAATTTGTAAGACGCAAAGTTGGTGGCGTAGATTTTGGAACCGCGATTCATCAGTACCATACCATGCTCACCTTGATAAGCAGGGTTTAAAGGCGGGAGTTCTTTTTTTTCTTCTTTAGCGAGCGCAATAAAGCTAAAAGCAAAGATGAGCGTGAACAGAAAAATTTTTTTCATGGTATTTCCTTTGTGCTTCGGTCTTGGGCTGAGTATAGCAAGTGTTCGGTGAAGCGCTACATCAGCCATTTTGACTATCAGGGGAGTAAATATCAGGTTAGGCTGCCACGTCTTCGATACGGTTGTGATGTAAGTTGTACTGACAAACCCTGTCGCGTCCACGCTGCTTGGCTGCATACAAAGCTTTGTCGGCGCAGTTCATCCATTTTGTTTGTGTCAGGTCATCAGCACTTGCACATAAGCCCAAACTGACGGTGATCGTTTGATTATCCAGTAGAGCAAGAGATTTGATATTTGCCCTGAGTTTTTGTGCAACTTTTTGCGCTGTTTTGAGATCTGTATTTGGGAGTAATACGACGAACTCCTCTCCACCGACGCGAAACAGTAAATCCGTTTCCCTGATCTGTTTGCGAATATCAGACACCAAGTTGATAAGTACTTCGTCACCTTTTGCGTGACCATATACGTCGTTTATTTGCTTAAAATGGTCCACATCAATCATGATTAATGTCGAGTCATAGTGGTAGTGCACCTTATTTGCTAACGCATCTTTCAAAAAAAGGCTGAGCTGTCTTCTGTTCAGCGCCCCTGTGAGGGCGTCTTTGCTTGACTCCTCTTTTAATAGCGTGTGCAGGGCATCAATATGTTTAAGTAATAAGTGAACTGAGCAAGCCGTGAGTAAATAGGCAAAGAAAAACCTCAGCGCATCTGCCATGTCATAATTTAAAAACACATAGGTGGTTGCGGTGAGTAGTAATGTACAATTAAAGAGAATGGATGTGGCCAATGGAAATGCGAAGCTGATGATAATACTCACAGGAAATACCCAAAAGATGGTGCCAGCCCCCAAGGTAAACAGCGATAATGCGACACATGATATGGCCAAAGTAGCAATTATATGCTCATGAATGGGCAAGGCGCGGCCTTTAATTAATGCGTTCGCATCAGCAATGAAAGCGCATATAAAAATCAAAATGAGCGCACCGAGGGCATACTCACCGATAATCAGGTTTTTGATTGCTAAGGGGGTAAACACCGCCAAAATGATTAAAGATAAAAGCGGAAATACTCTGCCTTTACCATCAAAATAGGTGTTTAAACGCAGCGAATACTGACTGTTATTTTTTACTGGCACGCGACATACTCTCTACCATAAATTATGCACTGTCACCCTTATAAATATATATAATTTATTCTTACTTTAAAGGTTTTTTGTGTTAATTATTTGATAACTCTTTGTGTCGTTAATACAGGGGGATTATCAGGGCTAACCTAGTGTTTCAATGACCTAGGTTGTTGATGTATTTTTGACTTATCCGCTGTGGTTTGGTTGTTACCAATATACAGCGGATTGTTCAGTATACAAGTTCGAAGGGTCGAAGACTTGCTGTCAGAATACCTATTGTAAAAACTCAGTTTTGGCTTGGCGTTGAGAAGCTAGTTGTGCAATAGCTTGATCATTTGGCTTTTGAGCGATTAAGCCTTCATGGGCTAACAGCCATTGCTTACGTAGAACGCCTCCTGCATAACCTGTCATTTTACCATTGGCGCCTATTACTCTATGGCAAGGCACGATCAAGGTAATCGGGTTTCGTCCATTGGCACCGCCAACTGCGCGTACAGCTTTGGGGTTATTAAGCTGCTGTGCTAATTCTAAGTAAGATAAACTCTGGCCAAATGGGATGGTCGTTAAAGCTTGCCAGACTTGTTTTTGAAAAGGCGTGCCTTGCCAGTCAAGGTCGAGATCAAATTGCGTCAGTTTCTGGTCAAAATATGCAGATAATTGCTGTTTACACTCTTGCAATAATGCGCTGGGATGCACATCAGACGTTTGCTCCCCGCAAAATATCAGTTGGCGCACGCCGATATCAGATGCCTTTATTTCCATCAGCCCCAGTGGGCTTTGAAAATAGTCTGTGTACAAGCTCATAATTGACTCCATAGTTGAAAAGTGAGGTAGCTGCGCCAAGGTGAAATTTTTTTATCATCAAATGCTTGTTGTGATTTTAGGGCTTTGATCACACCAAGGTCGGAAGCCAGAAAAATATCCGGGTCGCTTTGTCCACGCATTTTGGCATAAGCGACTGTCCAAGGGCCAATTCCCTTAATCGGTAACCAGTCATCTGCATTGTCGGTCACATCGTTTTGTGAAAAATGCTCAGCAAAGCGGATCAGCGTTTGCCTACGTGCGGTGGGCATTTTTAAAAAAGCTAAATCACTGGTCGCCATTGCTTTTGGGGTTGGGAAAAAAGCCTGTTCTTCGTGTTTTTCTCCCAGCTCGTGTACCAGCTGAGTGACCAAGTTTTTCGCTGCTTGCACAGAGACTTGTTGTCCAAGTATGGCCCGTACGCCTGCTTCAAATAAGCTCCAGATCCCGGGTAATCGTAGCCCAGTGACCAATGTAAACTCATTGGGCAGCGCATTTTTCAAATCTCCTTCAATTTGGCCCAAGTCGGCGTCCAAATCTAAAATACGACGGATATTGTTTACCACAGGTTTAAGGTATTTGATTTCATCTATTTCAATGTCTACTTCAAAACAATGCTTTTGATCACAGTGCTTGGCGGTGAATTGCCCTTTACAACTTTGCCAAAAAAAGGTGCGGCCATAGCTATCGTCCGTTACCCATTCAAGTCCGTCGATTTGGCGCTTGGACAAAAATTGCTGCATTTTTTGCCAGTTGAAGGGGGGGCGATAATAAAGCGTCAATGCAATGTTTGAATTGCTTTGGTCTTGCTGTTTGCGCATTTGCGTGGGGGTCAGCTGTAACTGGCTTTTAAAGCAGTCATTGAAGCGACGTATACTATCGAAGCCGCTTGCTAAAGCAATTTCTGTGATAGGGAGCTGAGTTTGATGCAGTAATTTCTTGGCGAACAAGCACTGCTGATACAGCGCGTAAGCTTTTGGCGACACCCCTAGGTGCTGATTAAATAGCTTACGGATATATCGGTCACTGACGCCAAGCCGGCTGGCAAGTTGCGGCAAGGAGCCCTGTTGCAACGCACCTTGATCAATTAAGTGAAGTGCTCTGTCTAATGTTGTGCCAACCCCTTTCCATGGTGCAGAGCCAGGTGCACTGTCTGGCCTGCACCGCAAACATGGTCTAAACCCTGCCTGTGCAGCAGACATCGCAGTACTAAAATAAGTCACATTTTCTTCTTTTGGAGGATGCACAGGGCAAGTTGTACGGCAATAGATCCCCGTGGTTTTTACTGCAATAAAAAACTTACCGTCAAAGCGTGGGTCTCGTGAATGGCGCGCTTTTTTACAGATTTCTACATCTAACATCAAATCAGTCCTTCCGCGTTAATGGGATAAGTATATGCGAATTACTCTGTACTACTGGCCAGTTTCGGAACTCACTGTTGATGTTGAATAGAAAAAAGTCACACAATGACATACGCCATTATGTGACTAGACCCTGTATTAGCGAATGTTCGCTCTGATTTCATCAAAGCTGTGTTCAATTAATAACGTCCCATTTTTGAATACAGTTTTAAGTAAGTTCTCGCGGTTGCCCAAATCACTCTCGCGAATGGTTTTCACTCCTTTAACCTTATCGTGAACCACTGCGAGGCGACCTTTTTTACTGCGTTTTCCGTGATCTGTGATGGGATCTTTAAATACATCATGCCACAGGCCTTTTACTTTAACGGCACTTGCTTTCATGGCAAATTGCATGGTGTCTCTATCGAGTTTTTGCAGCAGTGCACCGCCCATGCCAAACGCGATATTCTCAGCGCTGTGTTGCTTGGTTTTCATGGTGTGCAAAATTTCACGAATGCTATTTTCTGCGATGCCATCCCCTTGGATCACACGAACGCAATCAGGTAATACACGATAGCCTTTGCTATTGATGCGATAGCCAAACTTTGCCATCAACTTTTCGATGGTTTTGGTAACGACTTCCACAGGTTCGCCACTGTCTGGGCGGATCACCAAAGTGCCACCTGTTTGCTCTACTTGCTCTTTCAGCTCATCGCCCCAGATGTTATCGATGGCATGCCAAAGGTCGTATGAATCACTGACTACTGCGACGAGCTTTCCTGGGCCTGAAAATTGTTTGAGCATATTCTCATACGCGGCTTTTTCGCCGTTTTTCCCCCATGCTGTAATGGTACTGTGCTCTGCCGCAGGAATTGAAAACCCTGGCATAGCTGCGCCATAAAATCGTCTTGCAGCGACGATGGCACTGAGCGTATCTGTACCCATAAAATTGAGTAAGTGTGCAGCGCCACCCACAGCAGCTGCTTCTTCAGTGGTTGCGCCGCGCGCACCAAAGTCATGTAGCTTAAATTCAAGCCCATCTAGTGAGTCAGCCGTTTCAGTCAAATATTGCTGAATAATTTGTTTGCAGTGGTAAGACACAGTTGCAACTGTGGTTGGGTACCAAATTGCGCGCAGTAGGGCGGTTTCAACATAGCTGGTCAGCCATGCGCATTTGGGGTCGGTATTGATAACTTGAACCAATGCATTACTGATAGGCACAACGCTCCCTTCAGGTAAAGCTTGGATTTTGATGGGCAGCAAGCCTTGGTGTTTGTCGACTATGTGTCGCCAACCAGCCTCATGAAAAGGCACGCCATGAGCCTCTAAAATGGTTTTAGCGTCATCTACATCTTGATGCGTGAGTGGGGTAGTTAGGTACTGTTTAATGAACATCTGTAAACCAAAAAACAGCGCTTTGTCATACTGCCCACCGCGAGGCTCAATGTAGCTAGATACTTGGCTAGTGCCTTCTGGGTACTGTTTAAAATGTGAGGCTTTGTAGCTATCTGCGTTAAGTATGATATTGGTCATGATGGAGTTCCTCCTATCTATTTGCCAACTGGGTCTATCCCAATCTGCATTGGCATTTACATGCCGGTTAATTCTTGAATAATAAAATAATGATCTTCAAATAATTTGCTTGGCTCTAACTCTGCAAGCGGCACCCACATGGCATGTTTGGCGTCATCCCCGCCTTTGACTTTGGGCAGTAATTTATTCGGCGCCAAATCAAAATAAAATGCATGAGTGATAGTGCGTCCTCGTGCAGATCTATTCGGGTCATCAAATACTTGTTGTTGCTTAATCGACCCCATTAATACCGGAGCTGGGACCTTTAACTTAGTTTCTTCTCTGAGCTCTCTCAAGCAAGCGTCAACAAGCTTTTCACTGCCATCGACAAAGCCGCCAGGCAGCGCCCAAAGCCCTTTTCCTGGGCGTGCTTTTCGTTCAATTAATAACACATGGCCACTTTGTACGACCACCGCATCGACAGTGACAAATGTCGGCGGGTAAGGGGCGTTTTGCCATGCTTGACGATATTTTTCGATGAAGTCATGCTCGTTTTGAATTGCTGAGTAATCATCGGTTCGCATAAACTTATCTAGCGTATCACGGACAAAGCGAGGTAACACTTGGGCATTTTGTGAAGTTAAAAAATCTTCACCTTGAGATGAAAAGAGCTGCTTTCGAATTGGCGTGGCAGAGATAGACTGATAGTTATCTACAGGAATAGCGCCCCATTGAGGGAATAAGTTTAAGTAGTAAGATGATTGGTCTTTACTATGGCCAATTAAACCTACTTGAGGCGTTTTGTGCGGCATTTTATGCTGTGCGGTAATGATCCCTTTGACGGTTGTTTGCACATTACGAACCCACGCGTCGTCGTTATAGACTGTATCCATTAGAGGCGCAATGTGGACTCGATTGTTTTGTTCAGTGGTGAGTGAACCGCGGATCATTAACTCTCTTTCAGAGCTTGTCCATGGATTTCTAACTGTTCTAGGCTGGTGGGCAGAGCCACACAATATGATGATATGTTCAGCACGTCTTAATCCTTCTTGGATCACAGCTAAGTGACCTTGATGAAAAGGCTGAAAACGGCCAATAAATACGAGAAAGTCGTACTTTTGATCGTGTTGTAATGTCATTGCAGCAAACCCCTTGCTGTTGTTGTAAAACGCGACGCAGGTCTATCCCGCTTACGTTGTGATTATCGAATGGTTCCCACTCGATAAGGTTACAATGACATAACCGCGCTCAAATTTCAAACATGAAGATTGACTAAGTTCCCATCTTCGGGCAAACCAAATTGAGACTTTAAGTCAGATAATAGCGCTTGTTTTTGCTCATCATTTAATTGATTGGTATCTTGCTCCGACAAGGCATCACTCAAATAATCGACGACTTGTTTTAAATCCACCTGCGCAGCAGACTTGTCTTTTGGAGGCTTTGCCGGCACGCCTGCGAGTTCGCCGATGGCTTTGGCATCAAAGCCGAGTTCAGACATTTGCTCAGCTAATGCTTTTGACGGTTTAATACCGGCCTCGCTGAAACTGTTTACGATGCTTTGTGCATCGGCTTCTGACAAGTTATCGGGGTCAAACTGTTCCAAGGTCTCTTTGATAGTACTTGTTTGCTGCTCAGATAATGTGGTCTGAGGGCGACTCGCTTGTGCAGAGTGTGAATATGATTGCGTAGTGTGTGTGATCATGGGCAATTAGCTCCAACAGGTTAGTCTTTTTAGTTTGACTACTAATTGCGCAAATAATGTGGAAGCGAGTTCTCCTTTATGCTCTTGGCAGAGATTTGAGTAAAGATTGTGCTTTGTGAAAGTCCTCAGGCGTACCAATATCTATAAAATCCGCATTGTACCGCTGTGAAAACAAGGGCGTTGATTTGACAAAGTTCATAAGGTATTGCTCAAAAGAAAATGCTGACATATCGGTTGTTGCGAGCAAATGCGCTTTATTGACTAAGTAAACACCAGCGTTGATATAGCCTGAACCCATTTGGCCTTTCTCTTTAAAGTCAATAACGGTGTTATTGTCACTAAATGTGAGCGCGCCATAGCGGCTGATATCATCAACATAAGCGCTAGCGATACTGATGATTTCACCTTTAGGAGTACTTTCAACAAATGCTCGATAGCAAATATCAAAATAGCAGTCACCGTTGAGTATTAAGACCGATTCACTTTTACAATATGTAAGTGCTTGGCGAATGGCCCCACCGGTCCCCAGTGGCGTTAGCTCTTGGCTCAATGAGATATTCACTTGGTGAGTATGTTGCTTAGCGTAATCGACAAAGCATTGATGCAGGTGACCAGTTGCAAATACTAAGTTAAGCTGCTGACCAAAAGCATGCTGTAATTTGTGTAAAATAATATCAAAAAAGGGCCGCCCAGCAACTGGGGCAAGGGGCTTAGGGACAGTATTTACAATAGAGTTTAAACGAGTTCCTCGGCCACCAACCAGCACTATTACATCCATATTAACTCCTTGTTGGCTGTTTCAATAAATGGCTGCTTATAGGCATCATTGTGATGTAATGTAAGTGCCTGAGCGCCGTGATTAACAAGTTTAATATGTCGCATACTCTGTGCTTGTGTCTCACCTAATTGTTCTTTTATAGCAGAGAGTTTATGCTCTGGAATAGCAAACATCATAAATCCTCCGCCTCCGGCACCACATACTTTTCCAGCTAAGGCACCAGCGCCTATAATATTAGCAAAAATATTATTTAGAGCATGAGGCAAAACTGCCTCCCCAAGGGTGTGTTTGTGTTTGCTAGCGCTATTAAATAACGACCAAAAAAGCGCAATATCATTGTGCTCTAGCGCATGAAACATAGGAGAAGCGAGCGCTTTTAGCTTATTTAGGTTTTGTAATTTGGCAGCGTTATTGGATGGCGAGTCTATCGACTGTGTTGTAATTGCTATTTCGGAAGTACGGGTAATATGGCTGTCAATTAATATGATTTGAGACTCCAACTGCATTTTTGCTTGAGTTGGAAGAGCAATGTTTTGGACTTGATGTGAGTGCTGATTGGCAAACTTAAAGAGATTCAGTCCACCGTAAGCAGCTGCGTACTGATCTTGTAATCCACCTTTTAATTTCAATATATTTCGTTCTATGAAATAAGCCGTCTCGGCAAGTTTAGCGGAAGAAAAAGACAGTTTAAAAAGCTGACAAAACCCTTTAATCAGTGCCACGGTTAAAGCCGAGGATGCCCCTAAACCGCTACCATAGCCGGTATCACACCATGTTTCTATCTGGCAGGGAGAAAAACGCCCATTATTATATTTCTCCATAAAATACAAGTACACCGCTTGTTGAATAACCAGTTTACCGGTCAATGGGTAGTGCGGTAACGCTGTTGTAACGAGCTCCTGCTGTGAAGTTCGACAGTGTATTTTCAGAGTATTGCCCCCTGGCTTTATTTTGCCATGGGCATACAAGCTGATAGTACAATTGAGTACCTCCCCACCAAATAAATCGACATAGGGGGGAATATCCGTGCCACCACCGGCAAGGCCTAATCTTAGAGGCGCGCGACAGAGTATCATGTCGTTTTGATTCATGTGTTAAACCTTTGGGATATTTCAGTGGCGTCTTACTTAACTTTGGAAGCGAGCTGGGCTTGCGATGTTCGACGAGTTTATTTATCGGGTCATTTTTCGGCGCTAGTTGACCATGCTTTTTTGCCTGCGTCAATGCTTGAGCGGGTGAAGCTGTTGTAAAAAGTGAGCCAAGTGTAATATATCCGCTTTACTTTGCAGTAAAGCTAGAGACATGCTTATGCGGATATACCTAAGCTCGTATTAAAGGTTAAGGGTGTATGCTGTTGCTCATAGATTGACCTTGTATGTCGGGTTCGATGTATTTCAACTCACCTAATTGGTACGGGACAGATAAATCGAGGTTGAATTTGTAGATTTTTTCTATCTGCTGCTGCACAAAGCTTTGCTTGATGGTGTCTAGATTGTTCTCTGCCCATACCTCAACTGAGTCTGAATGTAGAAATTTATCAGGGTTTGTTTCTACATCATGCAAAAGCTGTTGCCAAATATCCCCGTGCATCGCTGCTGGCGTATCGAAAGTGAACTCAATGACTTCATTCATCCAGTTAAGCCCTTTATTTTCATACGCTTCCAAGATGTCTTTATGCAAATACCTGCGCTCGCTTTCATCGGTATCTTTGTCGTGATGTACTACAAATTCCCGGTCTTCTGTCATAAAGTACTGAGTATGCGCCCATTTATCTGTTTGTTGTCCTAGCATGGCGAAAATATTCTGAGCGCTCGATTTATCCACTTCTCGTAACATGGCAAAAAAATTGTCTTGCTCAAAAGGTTTGATGGTTATGGCCATATCAATGATCCCAGCATTTGTTGCAAAATCACCTTGGCTAATATGTTGATTGAGCTCTAATAATTGGCCGCCTTGTATTTTATTGCTATCAAGTAATTTAACGTATTGCATCAGATGTGAAGAGTAATCGTTTAAGTCCCTCAGCCCCGAATCTCCAAGAGGAGCGTATTCAACTCTTAGCAATGGATTTTCAATACCATCCTCACCGAGTAGTCCCTCAGGTGTAAAGGGCGCAGCTCTATCGTACGCTTTATTTTGTTTAGCCAGATGAGCCATAACGTCCAGTGAGCTACTGAGTACATCATCTGATAATGTGCTTAATGTTGAGATGATGTCTTCACTGTTGTCGCTAATTAATTTAGTGTGTTCATTATAGCGCGGCGCAGATGTTAGGACTTCGGCCAGTTTTTCTAATTCATCGTCATTCAAACGTTGGCTCAGTTCGAGTAATTCTTTAGAGGGTTTTATGAATGAAAATCGAATTTGACCGTCTGAGGATAGTCTGTCCTTTTGTGCTAAGAATGCATCAATATCACTTTGTTCTGTGAGCTTCCCATATTGAAATTTATTTTCCTCATTATTATCAGCTCGAACCTTGTACACACTGAAGTAGCCAAAAGAAACTAAGTCAGGTATGGCTTTAAAGAAGTTGTCATCTTTGAAATCGTTGACAAAATCGTCGCTCTGAGAAGTTGAAAATGACACGTGATAATCATCGCCACTGGGCAGTGCATTAGACTCATATTTTGAGTCTGCATCTTTGACTGCTGAATTGAGAGGTGTGTTTTTACTGTTGTTCGAACAGTTGTGTGCACTGCCTGCAACCGAGTTGGCCAATTGGTTAATCATCACCTTATCCTTAGAATCTGATTTACTAGTCTATTAATCGGCCAACCTTGTTATTTCTTTAGGAACGATTTGCTTAAAATACGCGCGAGGTAGTCAATCATGATCTTTTATAAATTAGTGTGTGATTGTGGCGCTTTTGTGGTTGCGCATTGCTGTGAATATGCGCAGCGCCATCAATGTGGTAATGCCTGCAACCAACGCGCACAGAATATGGTGTAACACTAAATGGCTGACAATAAACGCGGGAATGTCTTCAACACCATCGATAAAAAACGCCTTTATGAACAACCCGATATAGGCGCTTAAGTGCCCAAACAGGGCCACTAGATATATTTTGTTGAATTGACCTTTTGTCTGCTGCTCTATTTTCAAGGGCGCATATTTTATGACTAACACCGCGAGCATTGCGAGCAAGATACTGATAGCTCCTAAACCTAGCAAGGAAGTCTTCACTAATACAATCACTAAAATATAGGCCAATAACATTTTTAAAATCACTCTGAAGTCACGACTGAGCGATGCTATGCCAGAGTACTTTTATTTGTCTATCTGAATTGCTTTGAGGGGTTATCAGATTTTATTTGCGAATCGTATTGACTCATTTCATGGAAGGGTACATAGTAACCATTCTACTTCACAGGATAATAAGAAATAACCATGAATTTGCTTGCCAATACACAACTCAATTGCAAGTGGCGCTCTGTCACATGGCTAGGTGTGTAGCGGTTTAGCGCTTTTCTAACCGCGACGATGAATGCGGTTAGCTTATCTTGAATAATTCACCCCATTTATCGTCCTTTTAATAAGGATAAATAGCAATGCCCGTGCAATTGTCTTATGCATTTGTCGTTTTAATTTGGTCTACTACACCGTTGACAATCGTCTGGAGTAGTTCGTCCATGGCGCCGACTACCAGTGTATTACTGAGGATGGTCATCGCTTTGATACTCGCAGCTGTCGTAGTGACACTCTGTAAAGTCAAAATGCACTGGACAAGCACTGCTTGGCGCTTATATGCCTACTCTGGTGGAGGGATTTTAGCTGGCATGATGCTTTCATACTTGGCATCTAAAACGGTTCCTTCTGGCGTCATTTCATTAGTCTTTGGGCTGGCTCCTATTATCTCTGGTGTATTGGCACAGAAGCTTTTGGGGGAAGATAAATTTACCACGGTAAAAAAATGTGCACTTGGCTTAGCACTCGTCGGCATGTTTCTGGTGTGTTTTACCCAACTTCAGGAATTAGACATCGAGCCTTTAGGCCTGATATATGTTTTGTGTGCCACAATTAATTTTAGTATCAGTGGCATTTTGGTAAAACGAGTACAGATAGTGATCCACCCGATGGCCACAACTTTAGGCTCCTTGATTGTTGCGGTGCCAGGTTTCTTGGTTATGTGGTTATTGGCAGGCGCCCCATTTGATGTTGACAATTGGAGTGAAAAGTCGATGTGGTCAACCTTATACCTCGGTATTTTTGGCTCGTTCTTTGGGTTTTTAGCTTATTTTCATATATTGCAAAAAATGAAAGCCAGTACAGTCGCATTGACGACTTTGATAACACCAGGACTTGCGATGACATTAGGCGCCCAGATCAATAATGAATCAATAACGCCATTATTATTGGTGGGAACGATCATCATAATTTCAAGTTTGGCTTTATATCAGTTTGGAGGGCAGGTAACCGGATTGTTTAGAGTCAATAAAAAGATGTCTTAGAGTAAATTAAATGAATGAGCTATATAAGTTTCCTTTGAAGTCTGTAATTATATTAGCTCAAATGGTATTTATTACAAACAGTATGAAATTCATACCTTAAAGAAATAACAGGTTTAATTTCGATAATGTTCTGTGGTAAAAATAGTAATATTGGTGAAAATTATAATTATAAGCTCAGGGACAATGAAATTAGCATTCGAAGACTTTCAATTTGATATTCAGGCGCTCACATTATTAAAAGATGGACGAAAAATTTCTCTAAAAGAGAAACCAGCGCAAATTCTCGCTTTATTAATCTCACAACCAGATAAAATTCACAGTAAAGTTGAGATATTAGAGGAAGTTTGGCCTGGGAGAACTGTTACAGAACAGGTCGTGTTTCAAAATATAGGTCACTTGAGAGCATTGTTTGGTGATGAGGCAATCAAAACCTTTTCCAAAAAAGGGTATCAGTGGCAGCTACCTTGCGATCCAGTGGACGGTAAAATGCAAGAGTCATCAGTTGCGCAAGATAATACGCCAAACTCTAGTTCAGAGTCAGAGGCTGCCAATACGGCTGCTCAGGTGCCTGTTGACAAATCAGCACAATTCCCGTGGAAGATCATTGTGCCTGCTCTTGTTGCTGCTGCTGCCGTAGGTGGCTTTTTGGCGTTTGCTTAAATCGCGCCTTGCTGGAGTCTCGAAGTAAAAAAGCAACTTTCAAGTTTAAGTGAATATAGAAGGTGAGCTCGTAGTAAAGTTGTGCATATTCTTAAGTAACTAAAGAACATCACTCAGCTGGTTAAAATAGTAATATGAACTTGCTTTGTTTAATTCAAAGCATAGAAGCATAGAACTTAGTTTAAGTTTTTTTGTCAAAGTTAAGAATAAAGGCGGTATATTAGGTCATAATTGACCTGTTTTTGTTGGTGCCTTTGAGCTAGCCTGCGTGCTAGGCTATTTTGACCAAAAAGGAGTGTTATTTGACTACGATAGCATACCATCACTCAACGCAAATCATTTGTGTTGATAGTTTAACTACCACATCACAAAGTATCGTGACTGATGAGGCACAAAAGTGCCAACGTGTTTATAATGGCTTTGTTTTTGCCACAGGTAACTGCACTGAAATATACCACTTACTCAGTAACTGGAAAAAAAATTGTTTTGAGGCGATAAGTTGCACTTTTTTCTTTATTAATAAACGTGATGAAATATTTTATGGCGAGATCCGATATGGAAAACGTTTTTTAGAGCCTTTACAGATGAACTGGGCGATTGGCTCTGGTGCGAATTGGGCTATTGCGGCAATGGATTTTGGTAAAAGTGCCATGGAAGCTGTCCAATATGCATGTAAAAGAGACAAGTCAACTGGCGGCACCATACATAGTTTTAGTTTAAAAAATACATCGAAATGGTTACCTTTTTGTTCAGCTCAGCAACATATAAAGTTAATGCCCAATGCTAATGTCGTTTGAGTGCTAACAGTACATCTATTTGGTTAGTGTTTTGGTGAGTACCGGACTCAATTGCCCGTTTAATTTTTTGTAGAGTAATTTGAAATGACGACACTATATATTACCGGTGCAGGTGTCAGCGCCGAAAGTGGTATTCCAACCTTTAGAGGCGAGGATGGATTTTGGACAATAGGCAGCCGTAACTATACACCGCAGCAAATGGCCACTCGTGCCATGTATGAGCAAAATCCAACTGAGTTTTTAAAGTGGTATTATCATCGCTTTGTAACATATCGGCATCATGGGCCAAATGAAGTGCATCATTGGTTAGCAGATAAATTACTGATAACGCAGAATATCGATGGGTTAGATGGCAAAGCAGGTAATGAGGATTATATTTCTATCCATGGTCGGATTGATAAAATGACCAAATACCATGTTCAAGGAGAAGACGCAAAGATAGAAACAGCACCTTGGGATTTAGTCGATGAAAATCACTTAACTACATCCTTGTTAGAGCTTTTTAAAATTTCTAGTAAAGGGCCGGAGCTTAATGTCTCTTTGAAGCCTTTTGTACTGCTATTTGATGAGTTTTATACTGATTTATACGGCATTGGTAGAGCTCAAAGACGTATGTGGGATGCCAGTAAAATCGTGTTTATGGGCACTTCTTTTAGTGTCAATATAACGCAAATGGCCTTAGATGTTGCTCGTCATAAAGACATTCCCATTGAGGTTGTCGATCCAGATCCAACCCATATCTTGCATAGTAAAGTTAAGTACTTTCCTATGACTGCAAAGGAATATATAGCGAATGGCAAAGATACCTGAGCATCATGGTGTTGCTGAGCTGGTGACTCAACGACTCGTACTGAGACAGTGGCAAGAAACGGATAAAGACTCTTTTGCACAAATGAGTGCTGATTCCGAGGTGATGCGTTACTTTCCTGCTAAATTAAACATCGATGAAAGCAATGCGTTGAGTGATAAAATTGCAGCACTGATAGCTGAGCGAGGTTATGGCTTTTGGGCTGTGGCGCTGCGTGGAGGTAAAGAAGTGACTGTCACTCGCCCAAGTACAGGCCCGTTTATTGGCTTTGTCGGTTTACATTGGCAAACAAGGGTTAATCCAAATCGACCATTTATGGAGATAGGCTGGCGCTTACATCGTGATTGTTGGGGCCAAGGGTATGCATATGAAGCAGCTCAAGCGGCACTAAAATTTGCGTTTGAGGTACTGTCTTTGGAGCAGGTGTACGCGTTCACGGCTTTGCAAAACAGGCCATCGCAACAATTGATGCGACGCTTGGGTATGACGAATTTAAATAAAAACTTTGCCCATCCTGACTTACCCAATGGGCATGCTTTGCAATCGCACTGCTTATATGCGGTGACGCGTGATGAGTTTGAGAATAAGCAATCAGTGTAACTGACACACTTGGTTGATATCGACTTGATAATAGCTTGCGATAATCAGTAGCGTTTGGTTTTGTGCATTGAGCGTGATGTTACGGCTTTTCATGGCGGCTTTCACTTGAACAAGGTTATTTTTTAGCACAGATGTATTGTCTGATTGCTCAGCCTCAATTAACGCAAACAGGGCGGTGAGTTCATGTTCAGGAAGCGGCTGTTCATCGAGACTATAAACAAAATAACACTCCAATGGCGTTAGCTTGTTTTGATTACGTACACGCAGTGTCTTAGCTAGTGATTCATTGCGTTCAAATAATAATAATGAACGAATGAAGTTAAATGGGGGAGGCGACTGCTCTGTATTAGCAAATAAGGCGTGTAAAAACGTATTGCCCTGATGATTTGTTTGTGAGAATGACTCCGACGCTTGCAGTGCGGGCATAAAAAAATTCACTCTATCATTGTTATTAAGTCCAGCAATAATCCCTGAAGGCAGACCATGCGCAGCAATGCATTGTGCAGCGATATTCTGATAATCAGCATAGCGAGTGGGCTGAGACTCACCGGTTTCATAGCAAAACTTAAGTTGTGCAGCTCGGCCTTTGTCATCTTGCGCTTGATAGGCTGTGAGTATTTTTGACAGCGTTTTGCTTCGAATAGCTAAGATTAACTCAGCAATGGCTTGGTCTTGATTGTTGGATGCCTGCGTCATGAATGTTTATCTCCTAACAGCGATGCGATAACTATCGTCATCTTACTCTTTTTTTTACGCCATAAAAACTCGCGAAACAGCGCTTAGCTTGAAAAAGATATACGATGGCCACATAGCAATATGACAGTTTAACAAAGGACTAATGAATATGGACTGGCAAACTCGCGTGCTACTCATGATTTGCATACTCGGTGCAGTTATACTTATGTGTCGCGCGGTGCGTTGGGCCAAAAAAATGCCCAAAGGCGCTTTTTTATTTATGGCTTTAATGCCTTTAATTGCGCTATTTCCAATTCCGCCGCCACAATTTAAGAATATAGCTAAAGCGAAGCAAGAGCAGCGGAAAAAGCAAAAATCTGAAGAAGATTAATGCATCATTTGATATTTAAAAATAACAATTATAGAGGGTCAAAGTATGTCGGGAGAAACCAATTTATCGGTGCTGCTAGCCAGTATGGAGCCGGTTTTATCAGAGCAGCTGTATGTCTATTGTGTTGTATCGGAGCGTCAATTGGCGCACCTTTCACTGAGCACAATACACGGTATGTTCCGAGAAAAAGAGGGTATCACGGTGATCACCAGCAAGGCGTATGCACAAGAGGCGAATATTAATTATCAAGGGGATTATCGCTGTATTACCTTAAATGTGCATTCCAGTTTAGAGGCGGTTGGCCTGACTGCCGCATTTGCAGCAGCATTGGGGGAAGAAGGCCTTAGTGCGAATGTCGTTGCAGGGTATTACCATGACCATATTTTTGTACAAAATGAATGTGCTGATAAGGCTTTGCAGTGTTTAATTAAGTTGTCTCAAAGCCATCAAGGGGCGTAGTTTTTATAAAAAAGGCTGCCATCGCAGCCTAGCAAGTTGGGATAAAGTAGGGGATTTAATCTAGTGTCAGTACAATGCGCCCTTGAATATCGTTTTCTAGCATCTGATCAAAGACTTGATTGATATTGGCAAGAGGTTGCGTTTGCACAATGGCGCGTACTTTTCCAGCCGCGGCAAACTCAAGGCACTCAATAAGATCTTGCCGCGTTCCGACGATACTGCCTATTACACTGATCCCTTTTAATACCGTATCAAAGATAGGGATAGGTAGTGCATCATTGGGTAGTCCAACTAACACACATTTACCGCCGCGTTTGACGCTTTGATATGCACTGTCAAAAGCGTTTTTTGAAGCCGCTGTACAGATAACTGCTTGCACGCCACCAAAGTTTGACTGAATATGAACAGCCGGATCGGTTTTTTGATAATCGATGTAATGATCGGCTCCGAGCTCTTTGGCCAGAGCAAGCTTATTGTCACCCGTATCCACTGCAATTACATTGAGGCCCATGGCTTTAGCGTACTGAATTGCTAAATGCCCAAGCCCACCAACGCCAACAATAGATACCCACTGTCCCGGCTTGGCCTCACTGACTTTAAGTGCTTTATAGGTTGTAACGCCAGCACAGAATAAGGGAGCAGCTTCGACAAATCCTAAATTGGCGGGCACTTTCACAACATAGTTGGCATCAGCTAAGCAATATTCCGCATAGCCACCATCAACTGAGTAGCCGCTATTTTGTTGCTGAGGACAGAGGTTTTCGTCTCCTTGTAAGCAATGTTCACAATGTCCACACGCGGAATGTAGCCAAGGGATCCCTACCTTATCACCAATGTTTAAATGGTGGACATCATCTGCTTTTTTCTCAATGACGCCAACACCTTCATGGCCGGGGATGAGCGGCATTTTGGGTTTTACAGGCCAGTCGCCATGACAGGCGTGTAAATCGGTGTGGCATACGCCACAAGCTGCGATTTTAACTAAAACTGTCCCGGGTTGGATTTGTGGCTGTGCAACAGTCTCTATGCACAGCGGCGCTTTAAACTTATGAGCAACGGCTGCTTTCATGGTGGATCCTTTCGTAAATAGAAGACAATTGATTGTGCTGACATTGAGTGTATCTAGTTTTGCCCTATTGGAGTTGATCCGGCGCAATATTTTGCACTTGATGGCATGGGGCGTGTTTTTAAATTCACGTTCAACGTGAAATAGTTTCTCTGTCTTGTTTTCTGGCTCTGCCTTACAGTGGGCATAACCTAATCGATATAGCCTGGCCAGAATATAAGAGGAATTAAAGTGAAGGATTTAACGCAAGGCGTGATACACAAGCATCTAATCTTCATGAGTGTGCCCATTATGATGGGTATGTTTGTGCATACTTTAAATTTTGTGGTTGAGCTTTACTTTGTGGGCAAATTTGGTCGTGCCGCTTTAGCCGGGGTAGGGAGCGTTGGCGTATTAGTCTTTTTTGTCTTGGCTGCAACGCAAGTACTTAACGTGGGTATGGGTACTTTGATATCTCATGCGGTAGGCAGGAAAGATAAATCGCATGCCAATATTTTGTTTAATCAAGGCGTGTTCATATCCATATTGTGCATGATTGGCGTAATCATCTTTGGGTTATGGTTAGCACCGATTTATTTCGATGCTTTAGCGCCAGATACCGCGACTTTAAAAGCCAGCCTTGATTATTTTTACTGGTTTTTACCTGCGTTAGCGCTTCAGTTTCCTGTCACTGCGATTGCTGCCGCATTGAGAGGAACTGGCGTTGTTAAGCTGCCCATGTTGATTAATATTGTCGCCGTAACTCTCAACATGTTGCTGTCTCCTTTACTTATTACAGGCAAAGTTTTTGGCATGGCGCTCGGGGTGGCTGGTGCGGCGCTTGCTAGCTCAATTGCTATGGCATTGGGCTTTGTGGCACTGTGCTTGTATTTGCAATACAAAGAAGGTTATTTACGTTTGACCTTTAAGCAATGCTTGCCAAATGGAGTGGAAATTAAACGTATTATCGGTTTGGGTCTGCCAGCAGGTGGTGAGCTACTATTCACATTTGTTTATATGTCCGTCATTTACTGGGTTTTGCGTGATTTTGATGCTTCTGCACAAGCCGGTTTTGGCGTGGGGGTTAGAGTGATGCAGGCACTATTTTTACCCGCTATGGCGGTGGCGTTAGCCGGCCCTGCAATTGCAGGGCAAAATTTTGCTTCTGGCAATACCTACCGTGTTTTAAACACCTATCATCAAATGGCGTGGATGACTTGTGGATTGATGCTGATTTTAAATGGGCTATGTGTGTTTTACGCTGATATTTTCATTACGCCTTTTTCAAATGAGCAAGAGGTTATTGTTGTCGCAACTGTTTTTCTGAGTTATGTGTGCTTCAACTTTGTACCTGCAGGATATGTACTTACCGTGTCAGCCATGTTTAAGGCATTGGGGAATGTTTGGCCTGCATTGTTAAGCACAGTGATCCGGTTGAGTTTATTTTCAGTGCCTGTGATCACGCTCTCCCTAACCTCAATCATTAGTTTAGAAATAATATGGTTAATATCTGCAAGCTCTGTTTACATACAAGCGGTTGTCAGTCATTTTTTACTTAAAAGAGAATTGCACAAAAAGGGTCTGCAGTTGGTGTCCATCAGTGAGTGCAAAGCAAAGTGGCCACCACTATATAGAGCTAAAGGTACACCAAATAAATCAGCCTCATAGTGACCCTTCAGCTCCTCTGACTTGAAACACAAATTCGCTGCCTTGACCAAGGCGGCTATTTACTTTTATCTCGGATTTAATCAGTTCGATGAGTCTTGCCGTGATGGCAAGGCCAAGGCCTGCATGAGACTTTTTACAGCCACGCGTATTGCTCGCTTGATAGCGCGCTTCAAAAATATACGGTAGCTCTTTGGGGCTTATTCCAACGCCTGTATCTTGCACGGCAATGCTGTAAGCTTTTTCAGTGGCACAAATTGAGATACAAATGTTGCCCTTTGCTGGGGTATGACGCAGCGCATTTTCAATTAAATTGCTGAGAATTCGCTCTAGCTTTGCAATATCAGAGTAGACGGTAAAGTCGCATTCAACTGGGTACACACTCAATGATATGTCTGCTTTTTGCGCTTTTAATGCGAACTTAGCGAGTACGTCATAGATAAGCTCGCCAAGATTAAACACTTCAAAGTTGACTTTAGATTGTCCAGATTCTAAATGAGCAAGTTCAAAAATCTGATCGATGAGGCTTTTTAACTGATTGCAGTTTTTAAGCGAAATCGCGAGGTATTCTTGCTCGTTGTTGCCTGTAGGAGGATTTTTTTCTATGAGCTCTAAGTAACCTTGCAGCGACGCAAGTGGCGTACGCAAATCATGGGATAGGTGTGCTAACAGCTTGCGACGTTGCTCATCTATGGCTGTTAGCTGCGTCATTTGCTGATTTATCGTTTCCAGCATGCTGTTGACACTTTGCCCAACAAGATGAATTTCGTTGTGTTTGGATGGCCAATCTAATGCGGTAATGGATTGCATATCAAAGTCATTTTTTTCAACTTTTTGAATAAATTGGCTGAGGCGCTTTAGTGGCCGAGTCATAGTACGAAATAGCAGCAACAAAATGGCAAACAGAAAAACGGCCATGGCGATTAACCAAGCGATGCTCTGTGCTAATTGTTCAGAGCTTTTTATATGCGCGCTGATAGAATCCGCAATCGACGAACCGATAATGACATATAAGTATCCTTGTAGCTTGTCTCCGTTATACACGGGGGAGACTGAAAATATTTTGTTTTGCTCAACTGAACGCGGGTCATCACCATATACGGGCAGCTTAGTCGGTTCATTTATAAGCTGAATAAGCGGCCTTAAATCAACAGATTGTCTTTTTACTTCACCGGGTTTTGCTGAAAAAGTAAGTAGCTTGCCACTGGGGTCAACAAAATAAAACTCAAAAGCTGGCCCAAGTACCATCAGTGTATGGAACAAGTTCTCAAGTGCTTTGTAATCATAGACGCCTTGCTTAAGTAGCGGGTTATCTTGCGCTAAATGTTCAGCAAGCCCTAAATGTAATTGTTGCTCTGCTTGGGCTCTGGAAATAGAAGAGAGGTTTTGCGTCCAGAACACAAACGCAGAGACTGTGAGCATGAATACACCAGTAATGACGAGTGCTAGGCGGTGATAGAGTGAAAAGGTCATAACCTGTCCTGTTGCAAAGGCTTAGAATTGAGTTTATAGCCAACGCCCCAAACGGTTTCGATGATCGCTTGGTCTGTGAGTTTTTCTATTTTGGTCCGTATGCGATTAATATGAGAATTGACAGTGTGTTCGTAACCCAAATGGTCGTAGCCCCACACAGACTCTAGCAATTGCGCCCGGGAAAATACCTGATTGGGATGTTTGACGAAAAATAGCATAAGCTCAAACTCGGTTGCGGTCAGCTCCAACAGCTTTTGATGTAAAGATACTTCGTGGCAGTGCGGGTCAACGTGCAGATCACCGAGTTTTATTGGAGCTGAAACGCCCTTGGGTATTTTAATAGACTGCTGTGCTTCCAACAGCTTAATGTGCCTTAACTGTGCCTTGATACGGGCTTGAAACTCACGATAGCTACAGGGTTTACATATGTAGTCATCGGCCCCCATTTCTAAGCCAATGACGCGATCCATCTCGCTACTTTTTGAAGTTAACATAACAACACTGATTTTGGGATGGAGTGTTTTTATTTCTCTACACAATGTTAAACCATCGACGACAGGTAGCATGACGTCCAACAATACGATGGCATAGTGTTGCTGCGCTAGTTGAGACATAACACCTTCTCCAGTCGCAAGGTGATCAACTTCAAGGTCAAGCTCGTTTAAATGTACTTGTAGTAAACGAGCGATGTCTAAATCGTCTTCGACAATGAGCACACGTTGATGCATAGACTGACCTCCTGCTCGTGCTTATTACACAAGCAAACACGCCCCAGCTACTCGGTTGCCGGGGCGAGTAGGAGGCTATTTGGTTCTCATAATGGTCACTGACATCAATGGGTTGTCAAATTTATGAGCACTGCTTAACACAGAGTTCGTCAGACCATCGTCTTGACCGACAACACCAGGATGCATGGCAACCTTGTTCAGTTCTTCTCTTTGCGCATTAAATCCTTCCCCATTGTCAGCGGGGCCAGGAATAGTGCCACTGGTTTCTGAATTCTCTTCAGTGCCTGCGTCATACGCATAGGTGACATAGTGCATCTCGTCACCTACAGCCATAGAAGACACATCTAAGGCATTAAGACCGGTAAAGCCGTCATTTGTATTCACCATCATAGTAAATAATGATAACTTTTGTTCATCCAGAGACGATTGCGTTAACATAAGCTCTGTTTTTGCCCCAGGTGGTAAAACCCCTTCTCCAGACACTTTACCCTGCACGACGTCCAAGGCAAGCAAATCACTGTTGTCTCCACTTTCGGCCATTTTTTCAAGTGCTTCACTGGCTGGCTGACCAATTTCCCATAGTTGCCCTTCTTTATGTAATACCACACCGACAGGTGAAAGGGGTTGTGCATAAGTCATGTTTGTCACAGTGACTTTTATCATGGCCTCGCTAGGTTCCGGATCTGGTGTCGGGTCCGGTGTCGGGTCCGGCGTTGGGTCAGGTGTCGGGTCCGGAGTCGGATCTGGGGTTGGATCAGGCGTGGGGGCCGGTGCCGGACTTTCAACGACTGTCATCGGTTCATCGTTATTATCACTACAGGCAACCAGGGTCAGGCAAGCAATCGGTATAATCAATTTAGAGAGTTTCATGATAGCCACCTTATTTTACTGTAATAGTCACTTTAGCAACTGGGTTCAACCAGCGGTGTACTGTGTTGTGTAAATTACTGTTACCGCCTGTTGGATTATCATCGCCTATGTTACCTCTATGAATGTGTATCATTTCATTGGCTTCATCAGTCGTTACACCAGCTCCCCCGGTACCTGGAGCTACACCAGGAGAAGCAGGAATACCTAATACACCCGGTACACCTGAGCCGTCTTCGACCAATTCATTATTGGCCTCTGTACCTGCATCATAGGCGTTCAAATAGACGTGATAGGTGCCCGCTTCAGTTGGGATCTGCCAACTATTAAGTCCGATAAAGCCGTCGTTGGTTGGCAGCATCATAGCAACGATAGACAGCTTATCGTTGCCATCCGTGGTTTCTAAATCTGTCATCGTGCTTGTTACAGGCGCGAGTAAACCTCCAGCAGGGTTTAGGGCAGTATTCGCGCTAATGCCTGTCAATATGGTGTTAAGACCATCCAAGCTGCCGCCTTCGGCCATGGCTTGTAGCTCATCAGATGCTTTGTCTCCAACATTGAATAACATGGCATCCTTGGTGTGCGCAGTAATGAGTAAAGGGGTGAAGTATATTCCTTGGGTTAGGTTAGTAACCTTCACTTCAAGCGAGGCTGCATGTGCAGCACCGGAGCTAAGAAGTGTGCCTGCGATGAGTGATAGAATACGTGTTTTCATAATTGGCTCTTGTTGTTTGTAATTGACAACACTAAGCATGCAGGGCAATTATTGCGAAAGCCTCCCTCAATTATCACAAATTTATCACAGTAAGATCATTTTTTAATTCAAGCCAAAAAATCAAAACCAGCCACTTGGGCTGGTATTGGCAGTTAAAATTTACCGGCAGGCGGCCATTGAGGGTTGCATATTTCATCTTCTCCCACGGCCGTTGGTGCTTCGGCTGTGATGCTTGATGGGGTATCTTCTTTTGGTATACACACCTCAACAACATAGTTGGTGTTGTCGTGCTGGCGAACTTCTTCTAGTGCATTGAGCAGTTGTTCTACAGAGGTAACTTTGATCCCTTTACCACCAAATGCGTCCGGTAACTTAGCGATGTTCCAAGAAGGTAGATCATTGTAGCTATAAACTGTGTTGAGTAATTTATCTTGATAATCTACCGGTGGGTCACGAAATGGATTTGGATTCACAAGGTATTGCTCGATACCATAGATACCGTTTGCCAAGACAAACACAACGGTATTTTGTCCATATGCATGTTGATCGGCCACCGCTTGACAGGTTTCATGAAAGGCGCCATCGCCGACCACTACAATGGAGCGTTTATCAGGGTAAGCACATTTTACGCCTGTGCCAGCTGGCACAGAGTAACCTATCGATAACCAGGCGGCTTGTGCAACAAAGCCATTTCGCGAGGGAATTTTAACTTTTTGGGCACCGATCAGTGGGAAGCCGGCATCCACAATTAAAACATCCTCTTCTGAGAGCCAACTGCTGATCGCAGAGAAAAAGCTATCATAGCCCAATTGTTGCTCTGGCGTAGGCATGCTGCTTAGCGGCATTGGCTTGCGAATGCCGCTCAGTTGGGCTGGTTGTTCTTTAGCTAGTTTTTCAAAGGCCTCTGTAAGGTATAACAAATAGTCTTTAAGTTGAACCGACGGATAAAAGTCAGCTCCCACATAGACACCTTTATGAGCCGATAATATGGTGTTGCTGCTACGAATATCTTGATTGCCGGTATCTTTACCCGTTGTCCATGCACCTATACCGACTAACACGCCATCTTCTCCAACCAGATCTTTTACTTCAGATGGGGAGAGTGTCACGCAGCCTTCAAACCAAGGGTGTGTTTCAGCAATGACGGACTTACTCAATGCAGAGGTCACAAAATGTATCTGTCCATCGGGCATGGCATGATGGCGGTTGATCACTTCCATTAAATTGAGAAACTCATCTTGCAATTCGAGTCTTTGCAGTTCAATGCCAGCCCAAAATATGCTTTTTGGTTTTGATAGCATGAGCTGCAAGGTTGCTTCGGCAGCTTGTTTGGCACAACTGACCGTGAGCGTATCATTTTGCCGCTCTCTGATCCGCCCCTGTGGCCTTTGACAAGGGCTGCGCCAAATATCCTCTGTGACCTCAAAGTAGATAGGGCGCTGCTCACTGAGTAATGCTGTTAATGCCGAGTCGATTTGATAGGGGGCTTGTAGTGCATTGGTAATGCGCTCTGCGGCCACGGTGACTGGACGAAACATGTGAATATCGACAAACTCATATCCTGTGGTGTGGGAGTAAAGCAAGCCTTGGCACTTTGATATTTGGTCTTCTTTATTGGTGGGGGCACCATTGATTAAAATAACCGGAACTTGCTCGACATAAGAGCCAGCGATGGTATTAAGCAGACTAAATGCACCCACGCTGTAAGTCACATAAGCGGCGCAGGGGCCTTTGAGTCTGGCATACGCATCAGCGGCAAACCCCGCGCAAATTTCATTGGCATTGCCCTTAATGGTGATGGGGGATTGGCTGTCGGCTAAAATAGTATCGAGTAAACCTGCGGTGTAATTGCCAGCGACGCCAAACATGTGATCAACGCCAATTTCTTCCAGCCGGTCTTTGAAATAGTCCGCTACCGTATATTCTTTGAAACATGAACTCATAACTAAACTCTCAGATTAGTTCGCAAAAAAGCGGCTCAGCGATTTGCTTAGCCGCCGCGTTGATACTGTCGATTACTTGGTATCGAAGTAGCAAAGATCAACACCGATAACACTATCAAAGTCTTGTGCTCGGTCTATTGGCGCTGCATTTGCTGAGAAGTTAGTCTCAATGTATTGGTTGATGAGCTTACTGGAGTTTTCTTCGTAAATTGCTTTGATTGCATCCGATGCATGAATGTTGGTATTTTCAAAGTACACTTGACTAAATGGTTTCAAACCAAAGCTTTTTTCTAATGCCAAATCAGTTGAGCGCAATGCGCCTTCAACCCAGCCCTGATAATCAGAGAATGCTTCACCACAGGTGTATAGGTTGGGTAATGGCTCACTGAGTGTTTCCATGACTTCTTTATCATTAGCACCCACTGCCCATTGGTGAACGCCATAACCAAATTGTCGACTTGCTGGGATATCAAACTTGGTACTACCTTCCCAAATGCGTGCACTGGTCAGGATCGGCTCTGGTACATAGTGGGTGTTAAATATTTCTTTGAAGAATTTTGTTGCCTGAGCCACAACCGCTGTCGACGCTGGATAGATATCATCTGGGACATCTTGCACATAGTGACTTTGATTCGGGTGATGGTAAGTCTCGCCAATGTTTTGCAAGTTGCTCCAGAAGTTGATATTTAAATAGTCGCAATAGATGGTTAATGCGGCAGGTCGCTCGTATTTATCATTGCCGATACGGTCCAGTTTGGCCTGTACATCTTTTGAAGGGTGCGTTGTGCGTTCTTGGTACATCAGTGCTGCGGCCAATTCATCATTGACGGCATAGAAAGGATATACTGAACCGGTGGGTAAGTCGGCAAAGTTAGGGCCGAACTCAACGGCAGGTCTGCCAGTGGTACCACGACCCCACCACGCTGAGTCATAATACAGGTTAATTTTTAACAGCGGTTGGTTGCTGGCTGATTGCAGGGTGTTCCAAAGTTGCTCAGATTTATCTTTGTCGAGCTGGTTAAACGCGTTGGAGCGAACAAATAGTTTCTCGAGTGCAAGTCTTGGTAAGCCTAATATCACTTTTTCTGCTTGCACGACCCCTTTGTGTGTTTTCCCATGTTCATCAGTGTGGCTATAGTGTAATGAATACAGCCCTGATTCTTCAGCAAAGTCGATTTCTTCAATACTGGTCTGTAAGTGAATATTATCAGTGCCGACTTCTTGTACGAGTTTATTTGGTAATGTGCTAAAGCCGTCTTTAAAGGTTTTAAATTGCACATTAGCAGGAAAGTCTTCTAGGAGCTGGTAAGCAACCCCGGCGTTCATCTGCGATAAGAAGGTGCCATTGAAGCCAAGTACACGATAGAGCATATTTATACACTCTTGTGAATAACCCATATTGGTGTACAGGTCCCACAAGGTCCATTCATTTAGCGTTTGTCCTTGCCACTGACATTCTAATCTAAAGGCTTGCCAAAATTCTGGGCCTCTGACTTCGGGACGTTGCTGAAACTGTGGGTTAGCTTCTAAAATGCGATTAAACACGACATTAACGATGTCTTTTGGGTTCACACCTTGCTCAGATTGGTCAAGGTTATATAAGTGTGACCAGATAGCATAATTATCTTGCTGTGCGTCTGTTACGCTAAAGCTTTCACCGCGAAAGAATAAACGGTTATTTCCGCCACTGCTCATCGGAAAAGGAACGATGTCGTTTTGTAAGTTGAGCTTTAAAAATAGCGCCATCAGGTCGTCCATCCCATCAAACAAGAAGCGCATGCCGCCTTGCTCTTCTTTAACCGTGATGGTTTTTGGCTGATCTGAACGTAGATTATTAAATTCGATCAGATCGGAATCTAAACGTCCGCCTGTTCTATTTGAGCGTTCAAATATAGCCAAATCTTGTACTTGTGCTTCTTGCTGTAATCGCCACGCACTATATAGACCTGACATACCCGCGCCAACAATGGCGACTTTTACTTTTGAAGGGAGGGGTTTATCCGTGATCTCTTTGCCAAATGTGTAATGTGTCATAGTTTTTCCTTAGCCTTGATGGTTAAGTCTACTTTGGCAGACGACTACTCCTATAAACGACTACTGCGACTGTGCTGCAAAAGCAGATAGTTAAATCTGCGATTTACATAATGTTTTACATTTATTATGTAAGTTGTTTAATGGCCCAATAAACTGCTACTGCACGGCGCATTTATATAATTCAAATTAAATGTAGCACAAGGGTTAACTTTGTGATGATGCTGTTGAACATGTTCCTCGATTTATAAGGTGAATAAACCTGCGATAAATTATGTTGACTGAAGATTATCTTATGACGCTTGAGTGCATTGAAACAATGAGGCAAACTATATGCAAAACATATGGTTATATTGAGTAATTGCGAAAGCCAACCTAATGGTGTGATGTCATGCGCTTTAAAATTGATAACAAGGAAGTCGACCTCGTTCGCGGAGTGGTTTATACCCTAGACGCACAGCAACGAGCGCGGCATGAGATCCGTGCAAAAACTTTACAAGTTTTGACTGTGTTAGTTGAAAATACGGATCGTGTTGTGACTAAGCAAGAGTTACTCGAAATGATATGGCGCGATTTAGTCGTACAAGATCAAGTGCTGGTGCAGTCGATAAAAGAAATACGAGATATGCTCGGCGCCAATACAATTAAAACCTTTCCTAAAAAAGGTTATCGATGGGTAGCAGAGATTGAACGCATTCAAAAGCCAGTTCAACTTAGAGCGCTTATTCCGATGCGGATCTTGGCTTTGGCTTTTTTAACATTGATATTAGTCATTAGCTTAGCCCATTATATTTTAGATAAATCCAGCTCACAGCAGTTGCCTCAGGTTGCGTTTCTACCTGTAGAAAATAATATGCCAGATAAATTGCATGATTGGGTACCTGTAAAGGGCATGGATCACCTCACCTATGGTCTTGCTCAACAAACGGAGTTACCTGTAAGTGATACTGACGATGTGCTATTGGCGATTGAACATGTACAGCAACGAGATCTGCAAAATACGATGCCCATCGCACAGCTGGTGTTTAAGCTTCAGCAAAAACTCGGAGCACAATTGATAGTGCAAACTCGATTGACAGGTTACCCTGAAGACTTGCAGCTACATTACACACTGCATTCTCAACATGGTCCACAGCAAGGGGTAATTTTGTCCCACAGCGTTGATGATGCATTAAATCAATTAGTCAGCGCATTGGCAGAAAAGTTTGGTCAACGAGAAATAACTGATGGCAGCCATTATCAAGGTGCGTTCAGTAATCAAGCTTTTGCCAAAGGGGTGAATGCATTTTTAAAGCGTGATTATGAAGCTGCCATTGTGTTGTTTCAAAGTGCGTTAGTTGAGCAACCCAATATGTTAGCTGCAAGGCGTTATTTGGCCGGCAGTTTGGCCAATACTTACAAGTTGCCCGAAGCGATTAACTTGCTTCAAGGCAGTTTATTGCTAGAAGATAACTCAGTCAGTCAAAAAGAGCATTTGCGTGCCAATTTATTAATAGGCTACCTATTGATCCATTGGCCTCAAGGTGACAATAGGCAGCAAGAATTAGATTTAGCAGAGCAGTACATAGCGAAAGCGAAAGGGTTAGCTCAATCCAGCCAAGACAAGTTATTTATCGCGTACTCGTATGAAGAACTGGGAAAAATTAAGCGTTTACAGGGCCAATATAGTGAAGCGACAAGATGGCTATTGGCTGCGCTTGAATATCATCAGAGTTTCCATGGCCGCTATGGGCAAACCGCCGCTTTGATTGAACTTGCTAAAATCGCCATAGCACAAGAAGAGATCAGCGAGGCCAAACTCTATTTTACTAAAGCGATGCAAGTTGCAAATGAAAGTAACGCCAGCCCAAATCAAATTTGGGTATTGTTAGCACAGGCAGACATGTATCGCGATTTGGGGCAAAAAGCCCGTGCGCACACAATGGCGCAACAGGCGCTGGATATCGCCCACCTAGCGGATAGCCCGCAACTCATTGCCAGAGTGCAGGCTTGGTTTGCCCATGTGCCTATTCATACAGTGAATTAAAGGCTACAGTAATCCGCCTGTTTTGGGCGCCAGTCGGGCACGGTATCACGTTGAGCAACGTTAGATTTTCTGAGTTGCTCTACGGCTTTTACAACGGCTGTTGGCTTAACCACCTGATCCTTTACAAAATAGACCCAGTCTACATCTTGGTAGTATTGGCGCATTTGTGTAGATTGCACTAATTTATTCGGGTCAAACCATTGATTAAAGTTAATCGACATCGGCACTTCTGGGTATACGTCGGCACCATGCTCAGCGAATAAGTGGCCATTTATATAATACTTGAGGGTATTATCAGCGACTTGCAAAACCAATGTGTTCCAGCCTTGTAGTGACTCGATATGATAGTCATATGCGTTGACCTTGGTCCAAGGCGTTAATTGAAAGGTTTCCCAAGAGGTGGCAAATAAGGCAAGACGTTCGGTTCCCCAGCCTCCATTGGGTAGATATTCAAAATCCATTTCGCTGTAGTTTTTATCCATCGGTGCTTTTAAAGGACTAATGGCGTAGAACGTTTGTATGACGGCGTCCCCATCTGGTCCATATTGCGGCGCGTCATTAAAATAGACTCGTGCAGCATAGGTTCCCTCTTTATATTTTCGATTGTGGCAGACTTGTGTGTGGCGTGTATTCTCTGCGGTGCCATCAGTTTTCGCGGTAATACGCATTACTGTATTGTTGTGATTGATGGGGTCTGGATGAAAAGTAACGCCTTCTTTCCACCACGTTGCGTTTTTAATGCCCGGGTGGCCGGTTTCATCACGAATTTGCCAACCATTTTTTTGCGCCTCAGAAAACTGACGATAACTAAAATCATCAAACATGATCTGAGGTGAGTTTGCATTTGCGACAGGGGATGTGGCACAAATGCCTATCGTACCCGCAACCAATAAGCCAAGTTGTGCTTTTATTAATATTTTGTGTGTCAGCATCGAGTTTACTCCATTTTCTTGTGTTTGGAGTAGCTTGTTGCACAGGCACAAAAAGGGCGAATTAAACTTACTGAAATTTGTCTATTTTAATTTATTAAAAAATATTAAATGCATGATTTTTAAGAATATAAAAATGAGCCTTACTCATCCATAAGCAGGCTCATTGGGCTAGTAATTTAGCTTTTAATTGCGGGCTTGAACGTCTACTTCTTGTCCATCTGCTAAACGCTCCGCACCGCGAACAGCGATACGATCACCAATGTTCAGTTGACGCGTCTTATCCATCGCTTGTATCTCAACCAGTTTGCCTTCACCTTTGCCGACACTCACAGGGATCTGTTGTACTGTGTTATCGCTATTGATTTTAACAATGTGGATCCCCTGCTGGCGGATAATTAAGGCATCGCGATTTATCAATAGCACAGATTGCTTCGATTGCAGCGGTACGGTGACATCAACGAGTTGACCAACTGCATAAGTATGCCCAAGCTCTACGTCTAATTGGGCTCTGACCTCTACCGTTTGCGAGCGGGGATCAGTTGCTGGGATCACGCTGCTTATGGTAGCTGTATCGCTTGTTGGGTTGCTCAAATCGCCACTTTGAAATGGCAAAGCAATGCCGGGCTTGAGGTAGTGTAAATACTTAACCGGGACATATAGTCTGGCTTCGAGGTTATGAATATCCACAAAGTTGAGCAAGTCGCTAGCACGGCTGACTTCTCTGCCTGCGCGTTTGAATCGCTCACTGACGACACCTGTAAAAGGTGCTCTAATTGTCGCCCTTGATAGCTTATCAGCAATAACGCGAAGCTCGATTTCAGCCAGCGCAATGTCAGAAAGCGCTAAGTCATGTTCGTTTTGGACGCTGTCAACTTGCGTTGCAGCTGTACTGTTTGTTTTAGCCAGCTTTTGTAAACGGCTGAGTTCTTGTTTATGGAACTTAAGATTTATTTTTGCGCGTTTGAGCATTTCTTGCTGGCGCGCCTTTTCAAGTTCCAGTGGCAAGGTGTCCATGCGAACTAAGACATCCCCCTGTTTTACTTGTTGCCCAGGCTCTGCAACAAACAACAGTCGTCCTGCAAGCCCTGAAGTAATGACCACATCTTGTTTACCAAACAAGGTAGCACTGACAGCAAGTGAGCTAGATATTGGCGCTTGGGTGACTGATTCGACAGACACAGGAAGCGCAGCATGGCTGGTGGCACCGTACATGAGTGTGCTGCATGTCAAAGCCAAGGAGAAGAATTTAATGGTTAAAGAGGTTTTACGCATTGTTGGTCCTTATTGGTTTGACACTAAATTTAAAGCGGGTTTTGACTCGCTATTTTGCTTTGGTTTTGGCTGTTTCCCTTTACCGAGTTGCAGCAAACTCGGCATTAATATCAAGGTAAATAGCGCGCTAATTGCCATGCCGCCAACAATCACTGTTGCTAAACCGCGATAGATTTCCGCACCAACACCGGGGACTAATGTGAGGGGCAACATACCAAAGAGGCTGGTTAACGTACTTAAATAAACAGGTCTTGCACGCAGTAATACGGCTTGTCTGACAGCATCTTGTCGCAACATACCGGCAGTTTCTGCGACCCGCGTTTGATCAACAAGGAGGATGGCGTTGTTGACAACCAGACCGAGCAAAATAATAAAGCCGATCATCGTTAGTAAATCAAGCGACTGAAAAGTAAATAAATTCAGTATATACAGTGCTATCACACCACCCGCAGCGGCCAATGGCATGACCATAAGCACGAGCAAACTGTCTTTGGCAGACTTAAACAACGCACTCATTAATAAGAATAAGATGAAGAGGGCTAGCACAAAGTTGATCGCCATTTCTTGAATAGCAGAATTCATTTTTTGGGCGTTACCGGAGAGAATGACACCGGCATTTTCAGGCAGCGAAGCCTTCACTTGAGGGATAACTTGTGTTGTTAAAATTTGTTGCGCTTGCTCTAGTGACATCGTTGCTGGGGGCGTGACGACAACACTCACCGTTCTGCGACCGTCCACGCGGCGTAATTGACTGGGACCAACTGTGCGTTCGACATGCGCAAGTTCACCTATGGTTTGAATACCAGAATCAGGTGTAACAATTGGCAGTGCTTTAAGTGCTTCTGGTGAATCCCAATTTTCGGCGCGTAAAATCACATTCATTCTGTCATTACCGTTAAAATATTCATTCACGAATAGGCCGCCGGTAAACGCTTGCACAGCTTGAGCAACATCTTGGCGTGTAATGCCTGCCTGTGTAATACGTCGGTCATTTGGATGCAGCCTAAGTTCAGGCTCTGCCATATCTAATCTTGGCTGTGGTTGGGCTGTGGCCTCTGGAATTGCTTCTTTCACGGCATTTAAAGCAACCTGTGCACCAGTAATGAGGTCATCCATGTTCGGGCCTGTGATCTCAATATCAATATTACGTCCATCGCCACCATTTGATACTTGGATCATTGAGCCTCTAAAGAGGAAGACTTGGGTATCAGGTAAATCAACGAGGATTTCTTCGCGCGTTACCTTCATTAATTCTTCGACTCTTTGCGGGTCTGCCGAATAAATAAATCCACCTGCGTTAGTACCGAATAGATAAAAGTTAAAGTCTTTAATACCCGGCTGCTTTTCTCCAGTGTAGTGGGGCATTAAGCGTGCTTTAACTCGCTTTAAAAGCTCTTCTTCCATATAGTTAACATTGCCACCGGGTGGGGTAACTAAAGAAAAGAAGAAGCCATCAGTGGGAGCTTGTGGCATAAAGTCTGTTTTTGGCAACATGGTGATCGTGATGAGCATCGAACAGCCTAATAAGCCAGCTATCCAGCTTATTTGCTTCACCCGAGAGTTGGTGAGCATCATGATAAAGTTGGTTAGCTTTTTCCAATATGCCTGGTAGGGGTCTTTTTTCGCCTTGCTATCAGGTAGGTAACGGTTGGCCATTGGAATAATGGTGAGTGCGCTAACGAGTGATGCAATCACTGCAATGGATAAGGTCAGCGCCAAATCTGAAAACAGTTGTCCTTCAATACCAGCCATAAACAAAATAGGTAAAAAGATGGCGACGCTGGTGGCGGTTGAAGCAAACAGGGCGCCAGCGACTTGTGTTGCGCCTTTGAGCGCCGCCTTGTGGTTATCAAAGCCGGTTGACTTTAGCCGTGCGATATTTTCTTGCACTATGATTGCCGCATCGAGTACTAGGCCAACGGCAAATGCAAGTCCGGCCAAAGAGATAACATTAATACTGCGATCAAAAATATTCAGTGCTAAAAACGCCATCATCAAAGATACAGGGATGGTTGCAGCAATGATGAGGGTGGTTTTTACACCACGAAAAAACAGCCATAAAATAATACAGGATAGGAGCACACCTAAGCCCAAGTTACTTTTAACTAGGAGCAGCGCATTTCGAATATGTACTGACGCATCGTAACTGAGCTCTATACTTAGGCCTGCTTCAGCCAGAGGACCAGAGTTGAGCTCTTTAATGGCTGAGTTAATATCATCTAAAAGTGCGACGGTATTGGCATCATTGATCCGTGCGATACGAATGTAATAAGCGGGTTGTCCATTGCGACCACTCATCCCTAAGCGATCGGAAAACGTTTCTTTAACGGTGGCGATATCGCCCAAGTATATTGGTCTTTCACCGGAATAACCAATGCGCATTTGCAGCATGTCCTGCAAGTCATATTGGCCAGTAAAACGAACTGTATACTGCCGGCGGCCAACGTTTGCTAACCCTGCTGAGGTATCTTGTGAGGTGCGCAGAGTTTGCCTGATCTGATTTATGCTAATGCCCAATGCTGCAGCTTTATGTGGGTCAAAAGTTACACGAAGTTCTCTAGAGCGTTCACTGGCGAGATCGACACGGGAGACCCCTTGAATTTGAGATAATCTAGGCTCAATGATTTCTTCTATTTGTTTTTGGTATTGAGCCATGTCAAGGCTAAGACCTTCATCGCCTGCTTCTAACGGTGTGACAAGTAAAGTCGCGGCTGCGGCGCCGCCTCCGCCTCCAAAACCGCCACCAGCAGATACCACAGGGTCAATGGCATCAAGGGGGAGTGGAGGCGCTTGATTAAGGTTGGTTAAGACGTCTAGCATGGCTTGCTGCATATCCGTGCCAATCGCAAAAGTGAGAGAGATAAAACCATTTCCGCGGTTAATTACGGTATTTACCTCTAGCGCACCTGGCGTATTTTTTACCGCATTTTCTAGTGGCTCGATGATCACAGATTCAATTTCTTCCGGCGCAGCTTGACGCCATCCAGAAAAAATAGTGATTTGTGGTTGCTCAATATCTGGTGTGAGCTGTATTGGTAGTTTGAATATGCTTAATAATCCAAACACCAAAACTAGCGCCAAAATGACAATGACACTAGCGGGATTTTTAAGAGAACTGCGCGTTAAATTCATTACAACATCCAAGTTTAACAGTACACATTGGAGTGTAACGATTGAACAGAAAAGTGCTAGCCCCAAAAAATAACAGCATTCCCATAGCGCGATAAACCGCTGTTTTAAAGCGGCTGATAGCACACTTGCAATAAACTGTAACAATTTTTCATTGTTTGAAATATATGTTTTATAAGCGGTTAATAGATTGAAGCATGAGAGTCACGGGCCATGAGGATGAGATCCATCCTCCTAAATTACGAACCTGAAAGTCGTAGAACTTAATTTAAAGTGTGTCCATATCAAAAAAATCAACGAATAAAGGCCTTTTTATCCACGAAAGCGCTGTCGTTTGATGTAGGTTAAACAAACTCACTTTCTGTCAAAGTTTATCTGTATATGTCATGTGCTGTGCATTAATATTTCGTTTTAAGTTTAGGGACTAACTCAAGAGCTGCAGGGTATCATGATGCGCTAAATTACTTGTGTGATGCCGAGCTTCAATATAGCTGATAAAGGATAAACAGCAACGCACTTTGATAATAGTTGTAAGGAGTATAACCATGTTTGTTGCTTTGAAATGGGACCATCAGATTGGCGCCCATTTTGTGTCTTGGTTAGTTGTGGAGTGCTCAGCGGTTAGAGATAAGTTTGGTCTGCCGCAGGCCATTCCTCCACGGCGTGACATCGCTTACTTTGTTAACCCGAAAACCGCAGAGCACGACGCCAAAGCATTTGCAGATCATAAAAATGGTGTTGCCAGTGTGGCGTGTGAGCAAGATTATTCACCGTATTTGTCGGATCATCACGGCTACGCGCACTATCAGTGGGATCACACTTACCTTGAAGAGTTGGTGAAGCATGCAGTTCTGTACTGGGAAGATGGAAAACATATTGAAAGTAAGCCTTTTAGAGATGATGTCGCTTATTTTGTATGTCCATATGAATCCGAAGCTGATAGTCGTTTTTTTGCCCAGTATAAGTTAATGATGCATAGTCAGTGTTTGCTACATAGCGCTTAACTTTTGCAGGTTTGAGGGCGAACTTTTGCCCTCAATATTGGTCTACAACTCTAAATCCTGAACTGAAAAGTTGGGGTAGATGCTTGGCTTAAATCGGTTTATGTTAATTAAAAAGCGACTATCTTTCACAGGCAAGGTGGCTGAACCATAGTCGTATGTATTGAGCTTATCACGTAGTATTTGGTTGCTTATCCCATCCCCAGTCATATGATACCAACTAATGATAGGCGGGGTGACAAAGTACCCGTAGTCGTTTTCTGCGATTTCATTTTGCTTAGCAAATCTTAATGCATGTGTAAGTAGGCCATCTTTATGGTAGACAATTTTTAAATGGCCACTTTCAAAGGGTAGTTCGTTAGCTGGTTTGGTGTAAAGATCCCCATGGGCGCTATAACTGCCGTGGGTAACGATGCCGTCAATTGTCCAAATCGCAGCGTACTCCCAGTCGTGACGATGACCCCCACCTAAGTATGGAAAAACCTGATCTTTTTTAAAATATAGTGCATAAAAGTGGGCGCAAAATTGTCCATCATTTGTCGCCTTACAGGCATGTCTGTGCACAGTATTAGAAGTGGATAAAAATTGACTATCACGACAGTGACCACCTAACGCGCCTGATGTTTTTAGTCCTGAATTTTGTTGTCCGGTGCGGCTTATTCCTGCACTAGGTAGACAGCCATCCGTATCAAAGTCAAATACCGGCTCGGTGTTGTTAATGATATAGGCGGGTGGTAATGCGGGCGTGAGTGCTTCAAAGTCGTTGGCATGCGAGAGTGAACTTAAGGCCGTGCAGCCAAGCATGACTGCACCATATATCACTTTATTGGTCATCATAATATTCCTTGTTATCGATAGTGACACTAGTCAATTGAGTATTTATTCTACAAGGGGTTTATGACGATATGTATATTTATTGTTTAATTTAGTTTTTTTGCTCTAGCTCTGAAGCCACCTTGTGCTGAAAATCTTGTTTGACGATTTCCAAGGCATCTAGGACCTGTTGTGGCGGGACTTCGTTTTGCTCAAGTAGCATAATGAGGTCAACGGCGAGTTTTATATGTGGGGGGGCTTGGTCAACTGATGGGGGCTTATTCATTCGAGAATTGTCTCTTTTTGGATACTTGTTCAATGGCGACATCTATGGCTATTTTAACACGTTCTTCCATTTGTTGTCGCTCAGATTGAGGCAGGTAAAACTCCATATCTACATCATAGCGAATATATCGAGCAGGTAATTGATTGAGAACGGTGCAGCAAAAATCAGCCATGACATTATCGTCATACTTATCGTTTAATTTGCGCGCTAAGATTTGTTCGATCATGATCTTTTCATAATAATTGTGCAAATCATCATGTAGTTTCATCGTGTTAACTCCTCAGTTTTCCCCCTCAACACTACTTAAAGTTTATATCATAAAAGTAGAGTGCGCGACTTAAGACAAAGGTAAAGTTTGTTACGAGCAGTCACGAAAACCGTCAAGAAAAAGGGGGGTAGGTAAGGAAGCGAGATGCTTGCAAGGCATTAAATAGTTGCTGATGTACGGTCACTAAACTGTCGGTGTCACGCTGGTACCCGCCACCTAGAGCGCACATTAACGGCAAGGTATGTTGATAGCAATAGTCTAAAATGATCTGTTCACGCTCTAAAACACCTTGTAGCGATATATCAAAGTGGCCTAGCTCATCTTTTTGAAAGATATCTGCCCCAGCATTGTATAAAACAATATCTGGTTGATGGACACGGACACAGAGGTCTAAAGCTTGTTTAAGTGTGCTTAAATACTCGCTATCTTGCGTATTTGCGGGCAGGGCAAAATCATAATCAGAGGCTTCTTTGAGCCTTGGAAAGTTTTGTTCGCAATGGATTGAGCAGGTAACTACATCACTGCGAGACTCTAAAATAGCCGCTGTGCCATCACCTTGGTGGACATCGCAATCTAATATCAACACGGTATCTGCCTGTTGCGTGTCTATTAATTCGCACGCAGCAATGGCTAGATCATTAAAGATACAAAAACCACTGGCTCGGTCGCTAAATGCATGGTGATATCCACCGGCTAAATTTGCTGAGAAACCATTTTTAAGGGCATAGTTGGCTGCTTTTATGCTAGCTGCAACAGAAGTTAAGGTACGCTCAACTAATTGCTCTGACCAAGGAAATCCCATGCGCTTGATGTCGACTTGACTCATGGTGCCTTTGCAAAAAGCATCGACATACGCTTGGGTGTGACAACGGGTGAGTTGCTGCTCAGTGGCTTTATCATTGACGGGTCTTAGATACTGACCGAGTTCTGTGTCTTCGATGCGCGCTTTGAGCTTTTCATATTTACAAATAGGAAAGCGATGTCTGGGTGGGAGGTCAAGGCTGCTGTAAATTTCATCGTAAAACAACACGTCAGCGATTACCTTGCTTTTCGAGCTGTTGTATTTTTTCTTCTGTGGCTGAAATCGCTTTACGACAACGCCCTAATCGGGTGTGAAGCGCTAGTATTTCTGCGTTGAGTTTAGCATTTTGCTCAGCGTTTGCGCCATCGAGTTGAGCACGTCGAAGATCGATCATTTCTTGTAAGCGACGCTCAAATTCATGGTTTTGAGACAGCTCCTGATACAACTCATGGGAAGATTGCATAATACGCTGGATGGCTTTTTTATATACTTTGGCCTTTTTCGGTTGGCTCAGTTTGTTTTCTTTTGCCCATACAGGTGTTGATTTAAGTACTTTAATTACAGCTTGCATTTGCTCACCCACTTGCTCCACTGCAAATTGGTATGCATGGCGGTTCTGCTCTGGTGGCAGGTTTTTTAGTGTGAGCTTAATCTCTTCGACATAATCACTAAGTAACAAACTTTTGGTGTGAAATAAATGACTATCAAATAAACTAGGCTGATTTTGAATATAGCGGTTTTTATCAAACCACTTGGCATTATCAAACTGATAGGCTTGAGTACCCAATTGTTCAAGTTTGCTGTTGAGCTTGTTCAGTGCTTGGCTCATGAAATATATGCCTCAAAAATGAGCTTGCCTGCTAAAAGTATCACGACAGTATTAAATATAGGCTTTATTAGCTTGCTGCCAAATTTAATGGCTGAATGCGCGCCAATCCAAGCACCGAGCATCAAAAAAGCCCCCATGGTGACACCGAGTAAGAAATTCACATGTCCCAGAGCAACAAATGTGATCAAAGAAATGAAGTTTGACACAAAGTTCATCGAGCGTGCCAAACCACAGTTAAGTAGCAAGCTCATTTTATATAATAAACTATTTGATGCGGTCCAAAACGTGCCCGTTCCAGGCCCTGCTAAGCCATCAAAAAAACCCAAAGATAAGCCTTGAAGCCATTGCTTAACTTTTAACATTGGGGTTTTCTTTGGCAAGGTATTTAATTCGGTTGAGCTGAGGCTACCGAACAAGCTATATAAAGCGACGATAATGATGATCACCGGCAGTAGCTTATTCAAAAACTCAATACTTAATTTATCTACCAATAAGGTTCCGAGGATTGCCCCAATGGCGGTAGCGATAGTCGAGGCCGCCCAAAAGCGTGGGTTGAATAATTGCTTTTTATAATAGGTAAAACTAGCGGTGAGTGAACCAAAGCTTGCAGCTAATTTATTGGTCCCCAAAGTAACATGCGGCGGTAAGCCCGCAGTTAAAAGTGCAGGTACAGTGAGCATGCCTCCGCCACCTGCGACTGCATCAATAAAGCCAGCTGCCAACGCAACTGCACATAAAAGTGCCCATGTGAGGGGATCAAAAGCGAGTTCTAGCATTCTTAATCTATTTGTCTTGCAAAGGGTGGTAGCGTGTCGAGCATGGCTTTTCCATAACGTTTGGTTACAAGGCGCCTATCAAGTATCGTGATGCGACCAGAATCAGTTTCCTTGCGCAGCAGTCTACCACAGCTTTGCACCAATTTCTTTGCAGCATCCGGTACAGTAATAGATAAAAATGGATTTCCGCCTTTTGACTGAATAAATTCAGCTTGTGCTTCTTCAACTGGCGAAGTGGGTACAGCGAAAGGTATCTTGGTAATAATCAAGTTCTCTAAATACTTACCGGGAAGATCGAGCCCTTCAGACAGACTTTGCGTGCCAAATAAAATGCTGCCAGCGCCTAAGTCAATGGCAGCTTTATGACGGCTAAGTAAAGCTTCTCGCGACATTTCTCCTTGCACTAGAATATTTAGTTTCTTTTTGCGCAGCGCAGTGACCACATGATCCATTTGCCAATAAGAGGCAAATAAAACGAGGTTTGCTTTGTTTTTATCTAAGTATTGCGGTAATGCCTCAGCCAAAAAATCGCTGAATGTTTTATCGGTTGGTTCAACGGTTGTTTTGGGTAAATGCAAAGTGGCTTGTTGCTGATATGCAAAAGGGGAGTCTGCTTTGATGAACTTCACGCCATCTTCACCAATTAATCCACTTTCTTTGGCAAAATGATCAAAACTACCAAGCGCAGTAAGGGTCGCTGAGCAAAGCACTGCGCCAGCGCATTCTCGCCAAAGCTTGTCTTTTAAGTAAAAGCCAACTTCTATTGGACAGTCACATAATAAATGGTCGTGATGGTTTTTATATTCCATACGTTTGATCCAGCGCGCGTGCGGGGTGCTTTCGCCTTTGGCAGCATAGCTAAACCATAATTTATTGAGCTGCTCTAAACGATTAATGTATTGGCCACTCTCTACCAGCAAAGGGTCTGCTAAAAATGCTTGTACGTCACCATCTGATACATCGGTTGTCAGTGCATCATGCATCTTATTCAGTGCTCTAAGCGCATCAAGCGTTGCATCTGCGATGTCTTTTGCTTGAGTTGTTAGAGACTCAGGGACATCGCCGTTGATGAATCGGTAAGTATCGTTGTCGTTATATTCGAAATCTGCTTTGTCTAGACTGTCTCGAACCGTTCTAAGGTACTTACTGGCGTCGTTGGCTGCATCATTCAATTTGAAATTTTGTCCTATCGCTTTTTGCGAGACAATGGTGTTGGCCATTTTGCCACTAAATTTTAATAGTTTTTCAAGCCACTCTATGGTGCCTTTGATGGTCGCGGCGGCGGATGAAAAGTCACGTGTAATATGAGGTAAATGATGGGCCTCATCAATGACATAAAAGGTATCTTCCGGTTCAGGTAATATTGTGCCACCGCCAAGCTCTAGATCTGCGAGCAATAACGCATGGTTAATAACCAAAACATCCATTTGCGCAATTTTTTGTCGTGCAAGATGAAATGGGCATAAATGATGGGATTTCATTTGGCGCTGACAGGCGTGTTTGTCACAGGCAATTAAATTCCATACTTTATCAGGAATAGTATCTTCCCAGCTGTCTCTGTCACCTGCCCACTGCTTGTTTTGGTAGGCATTGGCAAGTGTCTGTAAACATTTCTGCTCCATGTCAGTCAGTGGTGATGAGGTCGTTGGTACCAGAGACATTTGCATATCGTCTTGATTCACCGCAGCCATAAGCTTTTGTACGCAAATATAGCGCTGGCGTCCTTTCACCAAATCAAATTTAAAATCGATGCCACTATGCTCTTTAAAAAAAGGCAGTTCTTTTTCAATTAACTGTTCTTGTAGCGCGACCGTTGCTGTAGAAATGATGAGCTTTTTCTTTTTTGCAAGTGCTAATGGCAGTGCACCAAGGCAATAAGCCAAAGATTTACCTGTACCTGTACCCGCTTCGATAACACAGATCCGCTGTGATTTATGGTATTCACCAGCGAGCGTTTTTGCGATTTCCGCTACTAGGTAGTTTTGGCTGCTGCGAGGGCGATAATCCTCAAGTTGCTGAGCGATATTTTGATGGGCATGACGTACGGTTTTTTTTAAAGAGTCTGACAACATGTGGATCGCCTAAGCAAAAAAGTATGGATATAATTACAGGAGTGTATTTTAGGCGGGGTTCACAATTGGCACAAGCAGTATATCCGGGCTTTATTTTGTCACGGCAACAAACTTCACATAAAGGCAAATTACGCCTGTGCTATTGGCTGAAGACGCAGCAAGGGGTCGTTAAGGCTTTTGTTGAAGACGAGCAGTGTGTATTTTTTATCATGCAAAAGCATCGTGAGAAGGCAAAGCAGAAGTTAGAGCAAGCGGACTGCCAGTTCAGATTGGCAGATGTGGCATTAAAGCATTTTGATCAATCTAAAGTCAGCGCACTGTATTTTTCAAGTTTAAGTGACTTTTACAACGCCAAAGAAATCCTGAGCGGATATGTGCCAATGTATGAGGAAGATATCCGCCATGCTGATAGATATTTAATGGAGCGCTATATTAAAGGAGGGGTTTGGGTCACCGGCCAGCCCGTGCAATGCAGTGGTTATTTTGAGCTACGACGTGCAAAACTAAAAACTAACCCCGTGTTTGTACCTGATTTAACTATGCTGTCATTGGATATTGAGTGCAGTGGTGATGGCGTTTTGTTTTCAGTTGGCTTGGTATCAGGTGACAAAAAAGCGGTGATCATGATAGGGGAGCCACAGCCAAGTGATATAAATGTTGTTTGGGTTGAAGATGAAATCGCGCTACTTCACACCTTATGTAACTTGATAGTACAGTTAGACCCAGACGTATTGATTGGCTGGAATGTCATTGACTTTGACTGTGTGGTGCTTCATGAACGCGCTCAGGCTTTGGGCGTATCGCTTAATATTGGTCGTGATGGTGAAGCGATGCATGTATCCAGTGGGAGTTTTACTCGCGTTCTGATCCCTGGTCGTGTCGTAATTGATGGCATTGATACCATGAAAAATGCGACCTATCATTTTGAAACATTTAAGTTGAGCTTTGTTGCCAAAGAAGTGCTTGGTCGCGATAAATTGATTGCTCAGGATAATCAATTAGAAGAAATTATTAGGCAATTCCATGAGGACAAGCTAAGTCTTGCTAAATATAACTTGGAAGACTGTCAGTTGGTCTGGGATATTTTTGAGCAGCAGTCACTGCTTGACTTTGCCATTGCGAGAACGCGATTAACAGGGTTGGAACTGGAGCGTATGGGTGGCTCTGTGGCTGCGTTTACTAACCTTTATTTACCTTTACTCCATCGCAGTGGCTATATTGCGCCCAACCTTGGAGAGCATGGTTTAAACTTTGATAGCCCTGGTGGGTATGTGATGGACTCCAAACCTGGGCTATATAAAAATGTATTGGTACTGGATTTCAAGAGTCTTTATCCATCCATTATACGTACCTTTTGTATTGATCCTATGGGACTCATAGAGGGAGAGCAAGATGCACTCAATGCCATTCCCGGATTCAACAAGGGATTATTTTCAAGAGAGCAGCATCATTTACCTCATCTGGTTGCTCAGCTTTGGGACGCTCGCCATCAAGCGAAGCTCGAAGGGGAGCAAATGCTGCAGCAGGCGATAAAGATCATTATGAATAGCCTATATGGCGTATTAGGCTCTAAAGGGTGCCGCTTCTATGACCCTAGATTGTCGAGTTCAATTACGATGCGCGGTCATGAAATCATGCAAACCACGCGACGATGGATCGAAGAGATGGGCTATGAAGTGATATACGGTGATACAGACTCTACATTTGTAAAGGTTGCGGATGCTGCCGGCGCAAAAGACTGTCGGGAGATCGGCAAAACGCTAATGACAATGATCAATGAGCGCTGGGCTGATGAACTGAAAGCGCAGTATCAGTTATCAAGTTTTTTAGAGATAGAGTTTGAAACGCATTACAGCCCTTTTTTTATGCCCACCATTAGAGGCCAAGAAACAGGGTCTAAAAAGCGCTATGTCGGCCAAATTGAGAATAATGGGCAACCTGAGCTGGTATTTAAAGGTATGGAGACTGTGCGCAGTGATTGGACGAGTGTGGCCAAAGAGTACCAACAAGCGCTGATCCGCGCGTTATTCGATGGCGAGAGTGCTGTAGAAGTCACAGAGCATTACATCGGCCTTATTACTTCTGGTCAAGTGGATGATAAGCTCATCTATAAAAAGCGTCTGGGTAAGTCGTTGGATGCATACGTCAAGAATATTCCCCCCCATGTGCGTGCAGCTAAAGAAGCCACGCGCTTAGGTTTGGTTAATGGGCTGGGTAAGGGCAGTCAAATTGCATACTATATTAGTCAGTCTGGTCCTCAACTGTATATTAAAGCGCTTAAGCAACTTGATTATACCCATTATATAGAAAAGCAAATATTACCTATATATAGAATGCTGCCGAATGTTGATGAAAATGCGATCAATTTAGCAGGTCAACGTTCTTTCGATTTGTAAATCTCTAGATGCGAATTTTTATCGCTTTGTAATATTCGAGATTTTGCCGCACAACAGATAGCCAATCTATAAAATTGCTTTTACAGTGATGTAAACTCCCCCCCTTTTTTATGCAAATAATTTGTATTTAATTGAAAGCAAAGGTCAAATTTCGACCACTTAAACCAAAAGTAAAAATATTTTTATTAACGTGATTGTCGCTTGCTTTTTTTGAAAAAAGACTTCTGTGTGTTTTTATTGTTCGGTGTGTCTGTGAATTTAATTAATAATTTAATTCATATTGGAGTAAGTGTTTATTAACTTCAAAACATTATTAAAAATAGATGTTTAACTGTTTTGTTTTTGTTAGTAAGTGTTAACTTTGGATTGTTTGACGTTTAACATGAGTCCCGATTAGTATCCATGCCGAATTTTTAAAACCGGCCACTAGAGCCAGAAGAAAAGACTTATAAAACTCAAGCTTACTGCTAAGTAGTAAGCCCAGGGAGAATCACATGTTGAACACTAAAGTAACTAAAGCTGTGCGTATTGCACTAGCATTTGGTGCTGCTTCGTCAGCTGCATTTGCAACTAATGCTGTAGCTGCAGAAGGCGCAGAAAAAGTAGAACGTATTGAAGTAACTGGCTCACGTATCAAGCGTGTTGATATGGAAGGTGCAAGCCCTGTAGAAGTTATTACAACTGCTGAATTTGAAAGCCAAGGCCGTGTATCAGTAGCTGACGCACTACAAAGCGTTACTTCAAACAGCTTCGGTTCATTCTCTCCAGCTTCAGGTTCTGGCTGGCAGTCACAATCAACTGTAAGCTTATTAGGTGCAGGCCAAGACCGTACCCTAGTACTTGTTGATGGTAAGCGTATGGCAGGTTCACCGTCTCTTGGTGGCTCTGCGGCAAACCTAAGTGCGATTCCAATGGCTGCAGTTGAGCGTATTGAAATCCTTAAAGACGGTGCATCTGCTATCTACGGTTCTGATGCCATCGCTGGTGTTATTAATGTTATCTTGAAAAAAGACTATGAAGGCGCTTCATTTGACATTCAAGTAGGCCGCCCAGAAGCAGAAGGTGCCGACAGCAAGCAAATGTCTCTAGCTTTTGGTATTAGCTCTGACAAAGGTAACATCACATTTGTTTACGATCACCAGACACGTAACCCAATTTTTGAGCGTGACCGTGATTACACTAAAAAGTACGTAAACGATGACAATGGTGACGGCGTGATTGTTCACGGTGAGGAAACTATTGGTGTTAGCTTAATGGGCGCAACATTTTCAGATAAAAATGGTGTGATGACGGCTGCTGCGAATTGTGAACAGTTGAAGGCAGATGTCCCTGGTTTCGTTGGTACATTAGGTACAACTTCAGGTGGTACAGTATGTGGTTACTCATATGCTGATGTAGCGGCTAACTCTGCGTCTACACAACGTGACTCTGTTATGACGAGCATGACGTATAACCTGACTGACGATTTAGAGCTTTATACGCGTGCAATGTTAAGCCGTAATGACTCTTTTGGTCGATATGCGCCTCCTGCTGCAACAATTTGGGATATGCCAGCTGATCACCCGTTAAATGAATTAGGTGAAGACGGTGTAAATGGCCATTTCCGTTGGTACCAAGTTGGTAACCGTGACACGAATGTTACAGATTATCAGCAAGACTACATGATCGGCTTAAAAGGTTTCTTCGGAGAAACGGCTGAGTACGAGATTGCTTATCACAAAGCGAAATTAGATTACCGTCGTGCAGGTCGTAACTACCTAAGTTCAGGTGGTCTTGCATATAACTTTGACAGAGTAAATGATGCAACACCTATCGTTCAAGGCTCTGAAGAGTGGAACAACAACCTAGCAACTACGGTTTATGTAGAAGATCAAAACGAACTTAACCACATCTTTGGTGGTGTTTCATTTGCCGCTGGTGAGCTAGAAGGTGGTGAAATTCAACACTACATCGGTGCAGAGTACTTCGACCAAGAACTTCGCTCACAATATGATGCACAAAGTGAAGCAGGCCTAGTAGGTGGTTCTGCAGGTAGTTCTTCTGCAGGTGAACGTGATACTAAAGCAGTATTCTATGAAATCGCAATGCCAGTACTTGACAACTTAATCTTAAGTGCGGCTTATCGTTACGATAGATACAGTGACTTTGGTAGCAAGGGTACACCAAGCTTTAAAGTTGAATACCGTCCTATGGATGACCTACTTGTTCGTGGTTCATACTCAAAAGGTTTCCGTGCACCATCTCTAAATGAGCTACTAGCGGCACCATCTGAGAGCCACCCTCGCGTTATCGACTATGTTAAATGTGAGAAAAATGGTTTCGCTCCAGCAGATTGTAAGGCTGCAGCAGTTTCTAACCTACGTAATGGTAATACGAACTTAGGTCCTGAAGAGTCAACATATATCAATGCAGGTATTGTTTACTCAGGTTTTGAAGATGTTGGCATTAAGCTTGACTTCTTCTCACTAGAAATTGATAACGTTATCTCGTTAATCACAGTTCAAGATCTGATGAATGCAGATTACGCAGGTGTGCTTGGCAACATTGAGAGTGCATACTCTGGTGTTAACCTAGATCGCCATGCTAATGGTAATGTAGATGGCTTAGTAACGACGCGTTATGAAAATGGTTCATTCATGTCTCGTAAGGGCTTAGACTTAGACTTGTCTTACCGTCTAGATACAAGCTTTGGTGAGTTCAAATTTAAGAAAGTAACGACTTACATTCTTGAAGCGAAAGAAGATGTTTTCTTCGGTGGTCCTTCACAAGATACAGCGGGTGCACCAGAGACGCCTGAGTGGCGTTCGCAGCTATCTGTTAACTACTCAATCGATAACGTAGCAGTGAACTGGACTACAGATATCGTTGCTAGCACAGCTGAAGATGAAGTATTAACGGTTGAAAACAATGACTTCTTCTACAAGTACAGCAACCACAACCCTACGTATGTTGTACATAACCTTAATACTAAGTATTTCACAGAAGGTTACGGTACTTGGACACTAGGTGTGCGCAACCTGTTTGATAAAGGTGTGATTCTTGATGATGCTGGCCGTTGGGTAGATTCGTCAATTTACGGCGCAGGTCATATTGGTCGTGAAATCTTTGCAGGCTACAACGTTAGCTTCTAATCAGTATATTTAATTTATCAAGCCTCGCTTTTTGCGAGGCTTTTTTTTGTCTTTTTCTGATTCTCCTCAAAACGTATCTCCTAGCTCCCCATGTTTAGACCATATTTACCGCATTGGTTGTCTGCATTTTAGGGATATTATTGATTTATTTTATTCAATAAGTGCATTTTCTAGTTAAAAAACTGTCAATTAAGTCGGTTTTGTATCCAAGTGTGTTATTAAGTTTTAATTTTGTGCTCTTTTTGGTGTTTTCCATTCTTAGGTTTACTTTTTTGTATCATTTTTAGTGTGTTTACATAGATTTAAACTTTGAAATGTCGATGTGTTATGGTTTTAAGTTTCTGTTTTTATTTGGTTTTATGCTTTCCTGTTTCTTTTTTGTGAACATGCTTGGGGTTTTTGGGGGTTCTTATTGCGTATATTGATCCAATGCGGAATTTAGTGAATTTTGTTATTTTATTTGGGACTTGATTAATTTTTCGTTCAAAATAAATAAATCCTTTAAATTCAATGTTTTGATGTTTTTTTGTTGTTTTCTTTGTAACTTTTCGTGTTTAAGGATGTTGATTTTTAGGGTTAGAAGTGCAATAAAATTGTTGACGCTAAGGGCAGGTATTGTTTAGTATTCCTGCACTGAGTTGCCTTAAGTGCAACAATAAAAAATTGGCTCACGCCACTTATATAATTATAACCACTCAAAAGGGTGGTCCAGGGAGATTCAAATGTTAAACAATCAAGTAACCAAGGCAGTGCGCTTAGCATTGGCTTTAGGTGCTGTTTCAGCATCTGGTTTTGTAGCTGCTAATGAAGCAGGTGAACAAGAAGTAGAGCGTATCGAGATCACAGGTTCAGCTATCAAGCGTACCGATCTTGAAGGTGCTTTACCTGTTGACGTTATCGATGCAACAGACATTGCTAAATCTGGTGTAACAAGCGTTCCTGATTTAATTGCAAACATCCCTTCGATGCAGGGCTTCACTGCTGCAGGTGAATCTGTAGGTGGCGGTGGTGGTGGTATTCAAACTGCTTCACTTCGTGACTTAGGTGCTGAGTACACACTTGTGTTAGTAAATGGCCGTCGTATGGCGTCATCTGACTCAGGTTCAAGCATCGACATTAACTCAATCCCGCTATCAGCTATCAAGCGTGTTGAAATTCTAAAAGATGGTGCTTCTGCACTATACGGTTCTGACGCAATCGCGGGTGTTGTTAACTTCATTCTTAAAGATGACGTGCAAGAGACTACTATCAGTGCGCGTTACGATAAGCCAAAAGATACTTCTAGCTCTAACTTTGCAATCACGACTGGTTTTGGTGACCTAGGCAGTGATGGTTTCAACGTAATGGTGAGCTTTAGCCGTGATGAGCAAGACAACCTAAGATCTGTAGACCGTGACTTTGCAAAAACAGGTTTTGTTGAGTTTGAGCACGCTGGTCAAGACTTAGTTGCTATCGCAGGTTCTTCAAATGCGATTCCTGGTAACGCATATGTGCCATATAAGCAAAAAGACAAAGACGGTAACTATGTAACTAAAGAGGGTAAGCAAGTAATTAAGACTTACTCACTTAACCCTTACAAAGAAGCTAACGGTTCATGTCACACAACAAGTGCTCCTTCTGGCAATGCTTGTCAGTTCGACTACACAAGCACACTAGAAATTCAGCCTGAGAGCGAGCGTAACAACTTATTCTTACAAGGTACGTTCACAGTGAATGACGATACTGAAGCGTACGTAACTGCTTCTGCTTCTGAATTCAAAATGACGACGCGTATTGCACCTTACCCAACTGGTGGTTTCACGCTGAACAAAGAATTAGGCCAAGAGTCTGCTTTTGTTAACGATAACGTTATTAAATACTTACCAACAGCGTTTGTTGATGCTGATGGCGTTACACAAAATGTTCTTGCCGAGAGAACTGGTGAAGTGACAGCTCGCTGGCGTGTACTTCCTGGTGGTAACCGTACTGATGAATACAACACATCAACAACGCACTTCGTAGCTGGTCTTCGTGGCGATTTCGGTGAGTGGAACTACGACGTAGCTGTAACTGCTTCAGATGCAGAGCGTGAGCAAACTCGTATCACTGGTTACCCGCTAGAAGAAGAGTTCATGGCGCTAGTAACTTCTGGTGAAGTTGATATCTTCGCAGATCCAGACTCGCTAACTGAAGAGCAAAATGCTGCTGTTCGTAACACGATGTTCAATGGTTTGTGGGACACAACTGATACAAGCTTATTCGCTGTAGAAGGTAAAACGTCAGGCCCTATCGCTGAACTAGACGCTGGTACAGTGTATATGGCTGTTGGTTTTGACTACCGTCAGTCTAGCTACTCTCTAACAAACGGCGAAGGTCAAAATGCAGAAGTGGTACTATTTGAAAGTGCTGGTGAAGAATTTGACCTAGAGCGTGATAGCTACGGTGCATTTGCTGAAGTAGTTGTTCCAGTTCTTGAAAACTTAGAAGTAACTGGTTCACTTCGTTACGACGAAATTGGTGAAATCACTAACTCTAAGCTTGCAGGCAATCAAACAGTTAATGACAGTGCAGACGATACAACTTACAAAGTAAGTGTTTCTTACCGTCCAGACGACCAGTGGTTACTACGTGCTTCATATGGTACAGGTTTCAAATCTGCAACTATGCGTCAAATTGCTGCGCCACGTCTTGAGTTTGGTGTAACTGCATCACCTTATGACTGTCCAGCAGGCTTAAGACAGGAAATTGCACAGTTCTGTCACTCTGACAAGCTTCAGTACGATGTATTCCGTGAAGGTAACGCTTCGCTTCAGCCAGAGACTTCTAAGCAGTACACTTTTGGTTTCGTATGGTCTGGCGATCAAGGCACAAGCTTTGGTGCTGACTACTGGAACGTTGAGATGGAAAACCAGGTTCGACGTCTAACTCAAAACCAAATCTTTGGTGACCCAGTAACATACGCTGAGTGGTTCACAACTAAGATTGATAACGGTACAGGTAACACTGTTGTTGCAATCATCCAAGCTGCTGACAACGTTGGTCAGTCAAACACATCAGGTATTGACTGGCACTTTGACTTCACGACAGAGTTCTCTTTCGGCACACTTAAGTCTCAGTTAATGGGTACTTACATGCTTGAAGCTGAGAGCCTACGTGTAGGTAGCGACAACATTTGGGATACAAGCCTAGGTAAAGTTGGTACAAATGAAGCGGTTACTTTCCGTAACATCGTTAACTTCAACAATACCTTCACGCACGGTGACTTCACTCACAGCTTGAATATTAAAGCTCGTAGCGGTTACACAGATGCAGCAGCGAATGTTAGCTTCTATGTTGCTAAAGCTGATGACTGGGATGACGCGGTAGATGGTAGCGTGATTCAAAAGCATGTTCCTGTTTACATGACGTTCGATTACCGCCTTGCATATGCTTGGGGTGACAACGCAAACGTCGGTTTTGGTATTAAGAACCTATTTGATAAGCAGCCTCCATTCACGCTTAATGCAGCTGCTGGTCACCAGGTTGGTTACGACCCACGTTACGCTGATGCGTATGGCCGTAGCTTCTACCTACAAGCTGATTACACTTTCTAATATCAGTATGTGGCTCTAAGGGTTACTTGGAGCCACTTTACTTATTTTAAAGGAAACTATAACAATTTTAAGCATATATAACTTAATTCATAAACTTCACTTAGCATGTTTATGTAAATTAGATAAATGCTTTGTAGATTAAGTTTCTGATTGAAATATTTTTGTCTGAAAAGCCTGCATTTGCAGGTTTTTTTTGTTTTGTGTTGTTGTTGTTTTGGGGATTTGTTGTTTTTATATTGTTTAATATGTTTATTAATTGTATTTTTTATCAAGTGCCTCTTTTAATCTCCCCTCGTTTTTTAATGCATATATTTTACCCCCGACACCCATTCGTTATAAAAACCATTTGATTAAGTAGGATTTTCTTTAACTTACTGTATTTTATTGATAATTATGGAGTTATGAGATTTTTATTCAAAGAGGTTGTTGCTAGATTTTTTCTACTGTGAAGCTTGCGTTGGTTGTTTGTTGAACAGGTTTGACGGTTTTCTTGATGAATGATTTCATTGCTTTAATTTAAATAAATCATTGTATTAACTGGTTTTTACAAGCTTGCATGGGTATTTACTTTGTGGTTACTATACTTGCGGTGTTACATATAAGGTACACAAAAAAGTAACGTGTTTAACCTTGTATAGAGAGCATAATTAAAATAAAAGCTTTGATAGAAGCTCAGGGAGAAATTGAATGTTAAATAATAAGATCTCAAAAGCAGTTCGCTTAGCGATCGCTTTTGGTGCTGTTACAGCAACTGCGTTTAGCGCAACAGCTGCTGAAAATAATGAAATCGAAAAAATTGAAATTACAGGTTCAAGTATCAAAGGCACAGACCTTGCTGGTGCACTACCTGTAAATGTATTAAGTGAAGAAGACATCAAAGCAACAGGTGTAACATCTGTTCCTGATTTAGTTGCGCAAATTCCTTCAATGCAAGGTTTCGTTACACCGGTATCATCAGTAGGTGGCTCTGGTGGCGGTACAGCAACTGCGGCACTTCGTGGTCTTGATTCATCTTACACTCTAGTGTTATTAAATGGTCGTCGAATTGCACCATTTGGTTCAAGTAATACTGTGGATTTGAACACTATTCCACTTGCTGCGATTGAGCGTGTGGAAGTATTAAGCGACGGTGCATCTGCACTATATGGTTCTGATGCGATCGCGGGTGTAATCAACTTTATCCTAAAAGATGAAGTAGATCGCACAACTGTTAGTGCACGAATTGAAAGCCCTGAAGAAAGTGGTGGTGGTTCTAAAAACTTTAGTATTACGACTGGTTTTGGTGACTTTGACCAAGATGGCTTTAGTGTTGTTGCATCTTTATCACACGATTCTGTTGACATGTTACGCTCAACTGACCGCGAATTTGCAAAAACTGGTTTTCTTGAGTTTACCCACAACGAGAGACCATATTACCGTGTAAATGGCTCAAGTAATGCGATCCCAGGTAACGCGCAAGTTGTTTTGGGTACTCGTAATGCGGACGGCACATTACCTGATGATGCTGTTGTAAGAAATTACACACCTTATTATGAAAAGAACGGCGAATGTGCTCCTAATACAGCACTTCGTGTTGGTAACCCTCGTTGTGAGTTTGACTTCACTAGCACATTAGAGATTTACCCTGAATCAGAGAGAACTTCACTTGTAGTTCAAGCTGATGTTGCAGTGACAGATGATATTACTGGTTTCTCGACATTCACTTATACTGACTTTGCTCAAACTCCTCGTATTGCGCCAGAGCCTACTGGGTTCATGAGAATTGGCGGTGATTTATCAAATGAAGAACTTAGAAAGCACCCTCTTTTTGTTAAACATGCAGCACCTTACCTAACAGAAGAAGAGCTTTCTAGAGTAACAGAATTCCGTGGTCAATGGCGTGCGCTACCTGGTGGTAACCGTACGACAGAATGGACAGCTGAAGCTTATAATGTAATGGCAGGTTTGGAAGGTACAATTGCAGATAGCATCGATTTCAATACTGCATTCGTTTACTCAACTTCTGAGCGTGGCGAAAACATTCTTGGTGGTTACTATGATGGTGATAAGTTTGCTGAAGGCTTAGCGTCAGGTAGAATGGACATCTTCTTATCTGTAGATGAGTTTGCAGCTAACGAAGAAGCTGTACAAGCTATTGAAGATGCACAGTGGCGTGAAAAAGAAACTACTACGAAAACAGAGTTAATTTCTTTTGATTTCCGCGCATCTCAAGCTCTATTTGAACTACCTGCAGGTGAAGTGTATGTTGGTTATGGTGCTGATATCAGACAAAATATGTACGAAAACATTCGTTCAGCAGCAAACTTAACTGATAAGCGTCTTGGTGATAATGGTGGTGACTTTGATACGCATCTAGAGCGTCAATCTTACGGTGCTTTCACTGAGTTCCAAATCCCAGTATTAGATGATCTAAACGTCAATGTTGCACTTCGTTATGATAGCATTGGCTCAATTGATGACAGCATCAATAATGTCACGGCTGGTGAAACAGAAACCGATACAACTTACAAAGTAAGCTTCCGTTATAATGCGTCAGATGACCTAGTCGTTCGTGGTTCAATTGGTACTGGTTTCAAAGTGGCGGCTTTAACAAGTATTGCTAGACCTTTCACTCCTTGGGGTGTAACAGGCGGCAATTACACATGTCCACTGGTTGACAGTAACCCGCTAGCACGTTACTGTCCTCAAGGTAGTACGCAGTATCAATATAATATTTCTGGTAACCCAGACCTGAAGCCTGAGCAATCGACTCAGAGCACAATTGGTTTTGTTTATGCGCCTTCTACTGACTTCTCATTTGAACTTGACTACTGGAAAGTTGAAATTGAAGATATGGTACAGTCGCCAGAACAGCGTTATTTAATGGACCAAAATAATTCGCCTAAGTTCCCTGACTACTTCTTCTTGCAAGAAAACCGCTCTGATCCAACATTACAGCAAGTTGCATTAAGAAATAGCCCGCTTAATATCGGTAAAACTGAAATCTCAGGTATCGATTGGAAACTTGATCTTACCAATGAGCTATCGTTTGGTGATTTGAGAACATCGGTCCAAGGTACTTACCTGCTTGAGTCAACGTATACGCGTCCTGCTGTTATTCCATATGAGTGGACAACAAGCTTAGGCAAGTACGGTGAAGATGAGGAAGTGGTATTCCGTAATGTTATTAATGTTCAGAACACATTAACACACGGTGACTTCGCACATACAGTTCGCTTCTCATACAGATCAGGTTGGAGAGATAACGCTGTAAATGCTGTACGCGGTACAATTGCTGCTCCAGATCTTGACAGAGATGACAACTTACAAACTGATCAGATCCAGTACTATGTTCCGTCATACGTTAAGACAGATTACAAGCTTGACTATCGTGGTTTTGAAGATACAACAATTACATTTGGTATTAAAAACCTATTTGATAAAGAGCCTCCTCAATCACACGGTGATCCAGAAGGTCACTTAATTGGTTTTGAAGGTCGTTACTACGATGTATTCTTACGTACTTACTACCTTGATGTATCTTATTCATTCTAATTATTGAATAATTTATTAAGATATAATAACCCGCCTTTGTTGGCGGGTTTTTGTTTTGTTCAGAAAGTTATAATAAATAAGCTTTAATGATTTATTTATGCTTATTTGAAATAAAAAAGGCTGCACTAACTGCAGCCTTTTAATGTTTTATTTATAAAGTTACACTCTATTTATTTCCAGAGAGAACCGCTGTCTGCTGCGAAGACCTTAATGCTTCCTGTCCTCTTTCCCTTGCTTCTTGCCTTTGTTTTTTTGTAGAGCAATATACATTAGGGATGTTTGAACCCAGTGATGTTACTTGCTTGCATCTGTGTCCATCTTTAGACTTTGCTGTGTCGCCGTTAGAGCTTGTAGAGTTGCAACCTGATAATAAACCCAAAAGAATAATTGCACTGGCTATTTTTATCTTCATATATAATCCTTATTTCTTGGTTTTATATTTTCTTTATATTTGTTCCTTTAATAGTGTAGTTTATATTTTGTCTTAATGCTAATTTTTATGTTTTTATTTCTGATGGTTGGCTGTTTTTATTTTTTTATAATTGGTTTTTAAATCTGGTTTAAATGGAGTCATTAAAGCCAATGCTCATTTTAAATTTCAATACTAAGGAATGAAGGCGGGTTTGTATCTAATAAATTTACTATTTCGCCACCAGGTTTGTGTCTAAACTTCTGATTTTAATGTGTTTATATCTGTTGGGGTATTTCGCTATTAGGCTGTTTTAGTTTTCTATTTTTCATTCTGCTAATAAGATTGGCGGGGAGGGAAATAATTATTATAAAGTATATAGGGCAAACTTGCTTAAGTTACACCTTTATGTAGCTTGATTTTAATGGGTTTTATATATCTTGTTGTATCTTTGTTTTTATATATTGTATTATCATTACGCTCTACGAATGACGGTAATATATTTTCTTAATTAACTAATTGATTGTCGATAGTTGGTGGTCTTAGGCACAGCAAAGCTTACTTGAACTGACATAAAACCTGCTAAAAGTGAATGACTTAATGCATGGTGGTAAGGTGTGCTTAACTTCTGAGATAAGAGTATCCATTTATAGTTAAAGTCATGAGTAAATTACTAATTATCTAAGGGTGAATAACTTTAAAAGTAACAATGACAAGACTTCAAATAACAGCCTTGTCATTATTATAATAGAGAAGATTTACTAGTGGGTTATTTCACTGATTTTTTAAATTCTTCTTTCGACATTACCAGTAATTTGTGATAACTGCTGAGAACTTCTTAAAGACTCTTTACCTTTCTCCCTAGCCTCATCTCTTTGCTTTTTAGTAGAGCAGTAAACATTTGGTATGTTGGAGCCCAAAGATCTCACTTGCTTGCATCTATATCCATCCTTTGACTTTGCAGTATTGCTTGAGTTGGTTGAGTTGCAGCCAGTTAATAAAGTGGCAAAAACAAGTGCAACTCCTAATTGTAATTTCATATATAATCCTTATATTTATTTTTTAATTAAATGGGTGTTTTTAATATAGTCTTTTATTCTTTTGCATGTCAATTTTTTAAAAATATAATGAATTTAATTATTTTATGTCGATTACTTTGCTTGCTTTTTTATACTGTAATTTAAACCCTTGAAAACTAGGTAATTCCCATCTTTTCGGCGCATCTTTCCTATTACCTGATTGATATTGCAATAAAATACGTTTTGATAAAAAGTTATATGTTACAGACATACTTAGCTCAGGCAATACAACTCTGATAGGGTGCTTTTCAATAAAAGGGTCAAGGATCCAGCTTTCTACGGTTTGAAAGTATAAATCTTCTGCTTCAATTAGCTCTAGATCTTCACAGTGAGTGACGCCCAGCTCGGACAGCCTGTTTTCTAAGTGCTCCTCTGGTGTCGGTACTATTTCGCTCATTTTCTCGTACTGATAGTACAATGTATGGTATGCGAGCGAGTCTTCAAGTGTTTTACTAACACCGGGATACAGCTGCCCGCTTTGAATTAGCATACGACAGGCGGGGATCAGCATATCAGCCTTTGCATCACTCACTTTTGTAGCTAACGACACGCCAGCATAGACTAAGTTGTATTCTGTTTTGATCTGCTCATCTTCTATGAATGCGCGGATAATGTGTTGTTCCCCCATCCCTAGCTTAATGAGCGTTTTAATCGGCAGCGGTGCAGCAAGTGTTGCCATGGTCATAGCTTGCTTTGTGCCCTTGCCAGCCAGAGCAAAAGTATCGAGTACCAGCATTGCTTGTGCCCGCTCATCTACGCGTGAGGTATTTGACACCGAGACTTCCACGAGACCATTGCCAAAACCGCCCCTGCGGTTTTGGCGTTTTATAAACACCCATTCAGGGCGCGCTTCGGCGATTGCTTGGAGAAGCGCTTGGCGGTCGTAGCTAGCTGCTTTGGCAAGGATTGGCAGTGAAAATGCTTCCCTCAATTGTTCGCTAAACTGCTTAGCTTCAGCTAGGGCCTCAGGGTCTGCTTGCACAATACCGTCAAGTTTTCCTCTTACAAGCGCGATGGCAAGCTCTATATCGCATTGATTAGGCAATAGTAGGTTTAGTTGTTCTAACTGCTCAAGATGAGTTGGTAACTGGTAAACGCGCGCTGGCACAGAGATAACAGCGATTAAATCAATCATGGCTTGTTTAAGCGTACCCGAAGGCATTTTGTCAATTAAATAGCCAAGTTCAGCTTCGACTGGAAGTGGGTATAGTAATCGACCAAGATTGGTCGCAAGTTGGTCATCGTCAATCGCACCGATACTATGCAATGTTGCAATTGCACGTTGTTTCGACGTTTCAGGTAACGGGTCAATGAATGGTAAGGAGTCAACGCCTTGTGCTGCGCACCCAGCTGCAAGTACAAGCTCTGTGAGTGCTTCACGTTGTATTTCTGGTGGTGTGCGTTCAATTAAAGGGGCATATTGGCCGTATAGACGAATACAGATACCAGCTTGAGTTCTGCCTGCTCGGCCTAGGCGCTGTTTGGCCGAATCTTGGCCAATGGCATCTAATCCGAGTACCGTTTTGCCATTTCTCAGGTGTGTACGGCGCTCTAACCCTGAATCAATTACACAGGTAACATTTGGAATTGTCAGGGATGTTTCTGCGACATTAGTGGCTAGTATAATACGCTGTGTTGATTGCTGCGATAGCGCTAGCTGTTGATGTTGTTTGCTGCAGCCACTGTAAAGCGGAACGATGATGGCTTGGAGAGACTTTAAGGCTTTGCAACAGGCTAGGATCTCTCCTTTGCCTGGCAAAAACACTAAAATGTCGCCATGTGTATCTTCAAGCGCTTGTTGACAGGCAAATGCAACGCGTTCGACAAGGCGGTCTTTACTGGGCATAGCGCGCTGATCTTTTGCGATAAAATCTTGCTCTACGGGGTACATTTTGCCTTCACTATGCAGTATCGGCGCTTCAAGGTAGCGACTCAGGCTTTGTGTATTAAGCGTCGCAGAGGTTAGTACTAGGCGGTGTTTTGCATGTTGCTTAAGCAGTGCTAGTAGTAAATCCATGTCCCAGCGACGCTCGTGGAATTCATCGAGTACGATATGTGAATAATCGGCTAATTTATCCTCAAAATACCATCTTAGTGCGACACCGGGCGTAACAAACACAATATCCGTTTGCTCATCAAACACGGTTTCAAAGCGGATTGCATAGCCCACCTTGTCGCCCAGTTTTGAGTTGCATAAGCTAGCCACATATTCAGCAAGTGATGTACAAGCAATGCGCCTTGGCTCAACGACTAATACCTTTCCCATTGAGGCTGCCCAGATAGGCAGGTGCGTTGATTTTCCGGAGCCAGTGGCTGCGGTCACGATAACATCTTGCTTGGCAATGGTGGCTAAAAATTTTGATTTGATGGATTCAATGGGCAAGGTCATGGCTGTTATTTATTCGGTACTTTTTTATCGATTTTATCAAAAAACGATTGAAAAGGGACAAGGGTGAACACACTTAAATAAAAAAGCACAGTAAATGAGCAAATATGATAAATCTAATGTTGATCCTGTTCTTAGTGGTGTTTGTAGTTGTATATTGGTACCTCAACGATATTAAACGCTACTTTTGGCACAAAAAATACCAGCAGCAAAGCCTGTCACGGGCAGATAAAAAAATATTGCGTAATTACATGCCTATTTATCGCAACATGACAGATGCAGATCGTGTGCGTTTAGAGCAACACATCATTTGGTTTTTAGGTGAAAAGCGTGTGATTGGACGTGATGGCTTGCAAGTGACCAGGCCGATGTCGTTAATTATCGCAGCGGACGCCTGTTTATTGGTGTTAAATCAAGCTTGGCCTCTTTACCCTAATGTTAAAGAAGTATTGTTGTATCCTAGTCAGTATTATGCATCGCAAACCAATAAAGACAGTGCGGGGTTGGTAAGCTATCACACAGCTGTGAGGCAAGGCGAGTCTTGGCCAGGTGGCACCTTGGTGCTCAGTTGGCACGATGTCCTCGAGGGTAATCGCTTACCCGGGGATGGTCATAACTTGGTATTTCATGAGTTTGCGCATCAATTAGATCAGCAAGCTGGCAATACTAATGGCACGCCAGAGCTGCCAAAAGGGATCAGTTATCAGCACTGGGCTGATGTGTTAAGCCGCGCCTATCGCCAACTAAAAACACAGTTAGCGTATCAAATGCCTCACGTTATTCATGAATACGGTGCGACCAATGAAGCAGAGTATTTTGCAGTTTTAACGGAGACCTTCATTGAAAAACCAGTTGAGCTAAAGCAAGAAAACCCGGAACTGTTTAACCTGTTAGTGAGTTATTTTAGGTTTGACCCCAGAGATTGGTTGGGTAGGGCAGTTTAAAATTGGCAAACACGAAAAGGTTGAAGCTTGCGTATCAAATGCGCCATCTGCTTTATTCATGAATACGGTGCGACCAATGAAGCAGAATATTTTGCAGTTTTAACGGAGACCTTCATTGAAAAACCAGTTGAACTAAAGCAAGAAAACCCAGAGCTGTTTAACCTGTTAGTAAGCTATTTTAGGTTTGACCCAAGAGATTGGTTGGGTAGGGCAGTTTAAAATTGGCAAACACGAAAAGGTTGAAGCTTGCGTATCACATGCGTCATCTGCATTTTCCATGAATACGGTGCGACCAATGAAGCAGAATATTTTGCTGTATTAACGGAGACCTTCATTGAAAAGCCAATTGAGCTAAAGCAAGAAAACCCAGAGCTGTTTAACCTGTTAGTAAGCTATTTTAGGTTTGACCCTAGAGATTGGTTGGGTAGGGCGGTTTGAAAAAATGATAATGAAATAAAGGACGGGTCAACAAAAACAAAAAAGCCGCTGAGTCAGCGGCTTTTATCAATTAACGATTACAACTTATGAAAAGTTGATTTCGTTGCGCTCACCGCGCTCTTTACGTCTGTTGTCACGGTTGCCATCTCTGTTTCCGTCACGACGTTTGTCACTGCGAGGATCTCGGAAGCTACGTTTGCCACCGTCACGACCTTCAGAACGTCTGCCACCATCACGGCGCTCGCCACGCTCTTCAAAACGTCTACCACCTTCACGACGATTACCGTTGCCACGCGCCTGATCAGCAGGGTGTGTGCTCTTAGTCATCTTCATTGGGCGTTGACAAATGTGAACACCTTGGAAGTGTGTTAGCGTTTCAGCAGGCATATCCTGTGGAAGCTGAACGGTGCTGTGCTCATCAAATAAACGGATTTCACCGATAAATTTGCTTGAGATATCTGCTTCGTTAGCGATTGCGCCCACAATGTTCTTAACCTGAACACCGTGCTCACGACCCACTTCAATGCGGTAAGTATCCATAGGTGCCGAGCTATTGCGACGGCCCTTTCTCTCACCACGGTCGCCACGTTCACCGCGTCTGTCGTCACGGCGGTCACGGTTACCATCACGGTCGCGACGCTCGCGTTGTTGAACTTTAATTTCTTCAACTTTAAGCGGAGACTGTTGCTGTGCTAGGCAAAGTAGTGCAGCTGCAAGTTGTTCTTGGCTTAGCTCTAGTTTCTCACCTAGGCCTTGAGCAACTTCACTGAAGAACTCAATGTCTTTGTGATCAAGTGACATGCTAAGCTTGTTTTGAAGTGCTTCAATACGTTTTTGCTCAACGATTTTTGCACTTGGAAGCTCTACTTGCTCGATGTCTGAGCGAGTATGACGCATGATGTTACGTAGTAAGTAACGCTCGTTACCTTTTACGAACAAGATAGCTTTACCTTTACGACCCGCACGACCAGTACGACCAATACGGTGTACGTATGCTTCGCTGTCTTGTGGGATATCGTAGTTGATAACTAGGCTTAAGCGGTCAACATCTAGACCACGTGCTGCAACGTCTGTTGCGATAACGATATCTAGTAACCCACTTTTCAGTCTTTCAACTGTGCGCTCACGTGCCTGTTGGTTCATGTCACCATTGAGTGGTGCAGCAGAGAAACCTTCACGCTCAAGCAGCTCAGCAAGCTGAACAGTATCATTACGAGTACGTACAAACACGATAGAAGCATCATAATCTTCCGCTTCTAAGAAACGTACGATTGCTTTGTTTTTATGTGTCGTTGCACGCCAGTACACCTGCTCAATTGTGTCAACAGTTGAGTTACGTGGTGTGATTTTTACTTGCTCTGCGTTATCTAAGTACTTAGAACAAATAGATTGGATCTGCTTTGGCATAGTTGCAGAGAAAAGGCATGTTTGCTTTTCTTCTGGTGTTTTTTCCATGATGCTTTCAACATCATCGATAAAGCCCATGCGTAGCATTTCATCAGCTTCATCTAATACCAATGCATTTAGGTTTGATAGATCAATGGTCTTACGGTTGATATGGTCGATTAAACGCCCCGGAGTTGCCACGATGATCTGTGCGCCACGGCGAAGTGCACTTAATTGCACGCCATAGCTTTGTCCACCATATAGCGCAAGTACTTCTACGCCTCTGGTGTACTTAGCATACTGCTCGAATGCCTCAGCAACTTGCAATGCAAGTTCACGAGTCGGAGTCAGTACTAAAATTTGTGGTTGCTTAACGGATGCGTCAACATTGTTTAATAGCGGCAGTGCGAAAGCCGCCGTCTTGCCCGTACCCGTTTGCGCTAGTCCCAGCACGTCCTTTCTTTCTAGCAATAACGGTATACATTGAGCCTGGATCTCAGAAGGTGATTGATACCCTAGCTCTTCGACTGCTTTTAGGATTGCAGGAGAAAGGTCTAAAGATTCAAACGTTACTGGTTCTGACATTAATGCGCCTCAACAATTTAAAAGAGGCGGCATTGTACAGTAAAGAAAAGATAATTGCTTGTATAAATTGGCACTAAATTTGTAGGTGTTTGAAATTGGTTAAAAAATAAACTGTAATTTTTTTAGGGTTATTGATATAACCCTAAATTTGCCTTGGCATAGGCCTCAAAATCATCAAATCCACCAATGTGATCTTGGTCTACAAATATTTGTGGTACCGTGTTACATGGCTTGCCAGCAGACTTTTCTAGGTCAGCTTTACTGATCCCTTCTTTGTTTATATCGATATAGCGAAAATTGAAATCGTCACGCTCATCTTTTATACGTGTCGCCAATTCTTTCGCACGTACACAATAAGGACATCCTTCACGACCAAAAATAACAGTAAACATAGTAATAACTCTCTTAGTGATTTCAATGACACTCAGTATAGTTGAGCGTGCTGGAATTAAAATTGATTAAAAGCTATTACACCAATCTGTTTTTTCGATTTGAAAATAAGGGTAGGCTGAGCAGTGTTTTACGAACGGTACACCGTTTTAATTAAGTGAAAGCCAAATTTGGTTTTAACAGGGCCATGAACCTCGTAAAGCGGCTTTTTGAAAACTACGTCATCGAAGGCTTTAACCATATCCCCCTTGTTAAATTCACCAAGGTCACCGCCACGTTTTTTTGAAGGGCATGTTGAATGCTGTTTTGCTAGCTTATTAAAATCTCCCCCCTTTGCGAGTTTGGCTTTGATGGCTAAGCATTCTTTTTCAGTTTTCACTAAGATGTGATACGCGCAAGCTTTAGGCATGATAATACTCCGACATGTTTAAGGAGCGGATCATGCAAGGCGATGGCGAAAAACGCAAGAGGCAATTGCTTACTCGCCACGCCTTTATCAGGAAAGCTCAAGCCGTCATCTGGTTTTGTCAGTGTAGATGACGGCGTTATGTTAAAAGGTCACACTAAAACCAATTGAAGGGCGCATTTCAAAGTCGTCATTTTCTTCTTTTATATGTAGGTCATTCACCGACGAGATCTTGTCGTAATCTAAATCAATGTAGGCGACGTTGTCCTGACCATAGGCATTCATGAGTTCAAGTATTAATTTGCCCTCTAGACCAAATACAGTGGTTTTTCTTTCAAATCGCACATCCAGCCTGTGGTAAGTCTTAAAGCGCTCAGAGAACGGATCGCCATAAACAGGTAAAAAGCGCCCAGCGTGATCTGGGTTCTCTCTTACACCGACTATTGGGGTATAAGCTTGCCCACTGCGTGCAGTAAAGTTAAATCCACCTTGCCAGAGCTCATTAATGTCGTAGTTCAATACCGCGTTAAATACGAGTGGTGTATCTGCATAATAATCTCGCGTGACGTTACGGCTTAAGTCAGTTCGTTCGCTTTTGGCGTAGCTCAGTGCTACCCAGCCATACCAATTATCGGTTTTGTTCTTATTTACCAGAAGGTCAACGCCGTATGCACGCCCTTCGACTTGGTTGCTATATAAAAGGTGTGCATTGCTGCCAGCGTCGATCGCCAGTGGTAAATCTTCCATGGTTTTGTAATAGCCCTCTATCGACCAAGACCACTCGTTTTCAAGCATTTGTCTAAATCCAAGGGTACTGTGTGTCGCAACTTGTGATTTGAGCGCTGGGTTACCTATCTCAGGTAGAATATACTCAACATCTTGCATGCGGTTGTAGCGACCGACTTTCGCGCTTATCACGCTATTAGGTGTCACATAGTAATTTACTGCGACACGAGGCGAAGTGAATGTTTCGTCAGTGTAGCGGTTATGCTGGCTTTGTACACCGACTTCGGTTTGCCAGTCTTCATGGGGTTGCCAGATATGCGTGATACCAACAAAACCTGAGTCCAGATCTATGGTACGTTTACCTGAAATGCGATCTCCCTTTTTCAAGTCACAGTCTGGATCAATCTCGGTACACAAATATTGAAATGTGTCATATTCATAAGACGTTTCATTATCAAAGTAGGCTGCGTCAAATACAAACCGGTGCTGTGGGTTAACGGTGTAGTTTAGGCGTGCTTTATAGGTAAGTTGCTTTTCACCTTCTTGTTCAAAAAAGCCTGCCAGATTGTTTGGTTGTTTGCCAAATTCGAGTCGCCCTGAATGATCCAGTGCGCCAACACCGACCCTTAAGTGAAACTTTTTGTTGTAGTGATCCCACAGAATACTCTGGCTATTAAAGTCTCTAATAAATCGGGCATCCCCTTGAAAATCAGGCGTTTTTTGTGCAAGTTCTGCACGTTCACTAAACCCTGCTGCTGCGGAGTCTTCCGCACCAGTAAAATTGAAGGTGAGGGTATTGTTGTTATTAATGTCCCATAAAAATTTGCCTTGATAGTCATGGTCATCTGGGGCGTCGTTAATGGTTACTCCTGATGGTTCGCCATCGTCATCATCTAGCTCTTCTCCTTCACTGAAAAATAATGGGAGCGTACTTTTTCTGCCCGAGACATAAAACGCTGTATTTTCAGTTGCCTGACCTTCAACAAAAAAACCTGCATTAAACATCGAAAAGTCTAGTGTGGTCGTAATTGGCTGGTATTTGGGGTTTCTTAACGTAACATCAAAAACTGCACCTGTGGCATTGCTATAACCCGCGCCATAACCTGCTGAGTACAACTGAAAATCTTGAATAATATGACGATTGAAAATGGAACTACCAAAGTCATGGAAAATATATCCAGCCGGCATAAAGTCGACTTCAAACATATTGTCGCTGGGTGATGAGCCTCTAACCGCGGGTTCGCTCATTGAACCGCCAGCAGCGACGACACCGGGTAGTGCAAAGACAGCACGCAGTGGGTCGCCCAGTGCACCTGGCATTTCTATGAGCTTTTCGGTGTCTTCCGTAATTTCTGAGGTAATAGAGCTGCGTTTGTAAATGACTTCTATATGCTCAATGTCATCTTTTTTTGTTTGAGCATGTGCTGACATCGCCATACACAACATGATTGGAGATAAAATAAAACGCTTTTTCGCAGTAAGTGCAAACATCGTCGAGTCCCTTTGGCAGTGAGTAACTTCAAATTTGACGACAGTGTACGGACTAAAAGCGTTGATTTATTGCGGATTTGGGTAAGAAAATGTATCGCAGCTATACATTTTCTTACAGGCGAAATCGAATACCCAGCTCGCTTGAGTAACCAATAGAGCGCTCAATGACTTTGAGTTTTGGATCCATTACATAGTAAGTTGGGTAGGCTTTAACCTTGTAATCTTGTGCGGTTTTTCGATTGCCTAATAAAACAGGCATGGATAAGTTTAAGTCTTTGCTAAAAGCTTTAACTTCTTCGGCACTTTGAAAGTCTAGCGCGATGGCAACTGCGTTTACTTTTCCTTGGCGGTGAAGCTTGTCTATATTTGGCATGCTGTAACGACAAATGTTACACCAAGGTGCGAAGAAATAAATGACAGAACGATCCCCCTGAAGCTGGCTAATGTCATATCTTTGCGACGTATTCTCTAATAAAGGCAATGAGAAATAGGGGGCTGATTGCTTGCCGTCATCTTCTAGCATGCCGAGTTCTTGATACGCTAGCACGGCAGCAAAGATGACAACAAAAACGATGATATTAAAGAGAGATTTAATCATTACTGGCGCTTAATCTGCGTTGTTATATATGAAGACCGAGCGCCAGTATAAAAAATTGCAACAGGGTTGCAAGGAGTTTGTCGCAAGCTTTCTTTTTATAAAAGCAGAAAGCTTCATTACGACTGATAAATATTTTCACCAAGATAACGTTTCGCTTTATTGGCTTTTAACTTGGTCAGGTCGACGAGCACCAGTCCATCGATACAATTATTGAAATCAGGGTCAATGCTAAAGCTTAAAAAGTTAACGCCGTCTTGTTCACAAAGCTCAGTATACTGCTTAAAAAGCGTTGGTACCTGTGCGCCCATGTTCGCCAAAATGTGTTTAAGTTCAGCAAAGTCTTCTTTTATATCATTGCCACAAAACAAATCAGTACAGGTCTCTAACTGAGATTGTGAGAGCTTAAATTCGTTGTTTGGGTGTGCTAAGTTGCCAAGCGCTGAGAAGTAGTGTTGATAGTGATATACCAACAGGGCTTTTGCTTTATCTGGCAATGCGTTTGATAAACTGACGGGACCGAATAAATAGCGGTGTTCGGGGTAGCGCTGAATAAATGCCCCTATGCCATACCAAAGGTAATCTAGGCTCTTACGACCCCAATATTTAGGCTGCACGAAACTTCGACCCAATTCCAAACCTTGATTAAAATAGGGGGCCATATCATCCGTGTATGAAAACAAGCTACTGGTATATAAACCATTGGTACCATGTTGCTGAATGACCTGCTGAGCACTGGCTAAGCGGTAAGCGCCCACCAGTTCAAGTTGCTTGGCATCCCATAGCACTAACTGCTGATAGTACATATCATATTTGTCAGTGTCTCGTCTTTTACCGCTGCCTTCACCGACGGCTCTGAAGGCAATTTCACGTAAGCGACCGAGCTCTCGAAAGATGGGGGAGCTGCCAGCATATTGATACAAGTATATTTGCATGCCATCTGCGGTTTCGCCAAGGCGCTCACATTGCTCAATGGCTTTTTTGAGCTCTTTTTTGCATTCAGGAACGGCAATGGGAGTTTGCGTTTTTAACGGGAGCGCTTTCTTACTGTTTAATCGATACAGTTGCTTGCGGATAAGTGCAACGATCTCTTTATCTTTGAGGTTGTCTAAGCGGTATGACTCCGGAGGGATACTGGCCCCAATTTCAAATTCCAACGATTTTTGTCTTTGCTTAAACATTTCCTTAACCAAAAGCAAACTCGCCAGAGGTTTGTAAATCATAGACGTGCCATAGAACAGAGGGCTGTTCTTTGCTTTGATATAGATGGGTAAGATGGGGCAGTTTGCTTTTTTTGCCATACGTAAAAAGCCCGTATTCCACTTACAGTCTTTGATCCCTGTAGGGCCCAGACGTGAGACTTCTCCAGCAGGGAAAATAAGTAAGGCACCCTCAGCTTTAAGGTGTTTTTGGATATTAGCAAGTTCTTGTTTTCGGCTTGCGTTTGACAGGTTATCAACGGGTAGCAAGAGTGAATGCATTGGTGTAATTGACATCAACATGCGATTGGCGACGACTTTTAAGTCTGGCCTCGCTTTGGCCAATACTTTGATAAGTGCGAGGGCATCCAAAGAACCAATAGGGTGATTGGCAACAATCACAACACTACCTTCACTAGGTATGTGCTCAATTTGCTTAGGCTTAAACCGTGCGTCAAAATCCAATTCTTCAAGTACTTGCTCTACAAACTCAAGACCTTCCAAGTGTGGGTATGTATCTGCAAATGCAACAAACTCTTGTTCATGTAATAAGTAGCCTAATCCTTTTTTTACTAAACCTTTCACTTTTGGTGAGTTTTCTAGCTGTGGTAGGTTGGCTTCGATCACTTTATCAACGCTGATCATCATAATTCTCTACGGCTGTGTTTATAGCAGATTAAAAACTGAATGTGACAATTGCGTTGCATGGGTATGTCAATTTTATGGTGATCTCGCACTATTATCCGCATGTCACTAAACGATATACTGTGCAAAGTGAGCTTTGTATTTTAAATCGGGGAGTGATATGTCTGTATTGGTTTGTATAACCGGAAGAAACAATGAAAAATTAATGGCAAAATTACAAGTTGCATTACCTGATGTTAACTTGCAGCTATGGCCTGAATGCGACGACTTATCAGGCATAGAGTTTGTATTAACATGGAAAGCGCCCGAATCACTTTGGCAGCAATTACCGAACCTGAAAGTGGTGCAGTCTTTCGGCGCAGGTGTAGATGGCATCCCCATGAATAGTCTCCCGTCAGATGTAACTGTTGCAAGGATTGTTGATCCGCAGCTTAGTGATGATATGGCACAGTATGTATTGTCTCATGTACTGGCTTATAAATTGAGGCACCAATCATACATTGCTAATCAAGACACTCAATATTGGAAGCCGCGCCGCGCGAGAACGGGTGAAAGTGTAGGCATACTCGGTTTGGGTGAACTGGGTAAAGTTGTTGCAAAGCGTTTATTAGATAATGGTTTTACGGTCAGAGGGTGGTCTAGAAGCCATAAAGAGATTGATAACATTGACTGCTTTCATGGAGAGGATCAACTTGAAGCATTTGCCTCTGAACTCGACTATTTAGTGTGTTTGTTACCATTAACTGTGGAAACACATGGCATATTGAACAAGTCTATTTTTCATCATGTGTCTAGTGAGTGTTTATTGATTAATGTCGCAAGAGGCCAGCATTTAAATGAACAAGACTTGATTGAAGCGCTAGATAAAGAAGAGCTTGGTGGTGCAGTCTTAGATGTTTTTGCCACAGAGCCATTGCCCAAAACTCACCCTTTTTGGAAGCATCCTAAAGTGATGGTCACCCCGCATATTGGAGCTGTGACAAATCTAGATACGGTTGTTGCACAAATTGCAGAAAATATCCGAGCTTGCATCGCGGGACTACCGATTAAAAATGCAGTGGATGTGAACAAAGGCTACTAATATTTTTAGATACTAAAAAAGAATTAATTTTGACTGAAATTCTCTCAAGTTGATTTTATTAATGAATGATTTAATAGAGAAAAAAATTAACTCTCTGATTTGTAAGTAAATGTAAGTAATAGTTATTCTAATTTACATAATTACTGTATATAAAAACATATTGTGACATCTTTTTATATTCAGTATGTTAGGAAAAAAACAATAATAAGACAGGAAAAAAAATGAAAAACGGTCAAGGTGGTGTGAAACTTTATTTTGTCGTTATTTCTGTACTTGCACTGGGTGTTTCAGCTTGGTTTAACCAAGCGCAGGCCGCTGAGTGCCAAACCTGTACGTACTTTGTTCAAAATCAATAGAGTATGTTGAAATGAATATGGGGCTTTACGCCCCATCTTGTGCCTTATCTCTTCGCGTGTATTTCTCTATTTTCTAGTTTTTTCTCATCGCTTTTCTTGAGTAGCGTGTATGTTGAACCGCTCCCACCATGGCACGTCAAGGCAGAGTGAAAAGCTAATACGTTAGGCATTTCTTGAAGCCACTTGTTACAGTAGCTTTTCAGAATAGCAGGAAACGGCTTACTTTTAAGGCCGATACCATGGCGTATAAGTAAAACACGGATATTTCTTTTTTGGCAGTCTGTGACGAATTCGAACATGGCCTGTCGGGCTTCGATAAATGATTTGCCGTGTAGATCAAGTGTTGCATCAATCTGGTATTTGCCCAATCTTAAGTTTTTGTAAACACCTTCTTGGACACCATCTTTTTTATAGCCTAATTGATCATGAGGGTCTAACAGGTCAACATATTCAGTGGATAAAAAGTTGGGATCGAAGTCTAATTCTTTTTGAGCTGCTTTGCGCCTTGCTAGTTGTGCATCCGTTGGTTGGTTTTGCTGTTTTTTAAGTTGTGCGCGATTATCTTGTGCCAGCGGTACAACATCGCCCATTGAAGCTAAAAATAACTCTTCATCTGTCATTGCCATGACGAACCTCCAATAAGGGACAATTTTCACGATTTTAGCCTATCCCTGAAACCTTGGATAGCCTTAAACAGGTGAATATTTTTTTGATCTAAATTGGGGTGAAAAACGTAGCGCGTCTGACAATTAATCTATTTGTGTGAATAGATATGTATTTTTATTTAATAGATATTATTAATGATAGTGAGCTGAGATTTCGTGTACCTCAGCTGGCTGATTTTTTAGTTGCTATCGTAGTGCTCTAGTGTAAACACTTTAAACAAATAAAAGGAGTTAATCAAAATTAACCCAAGATTAGAAATCACAGAAGTATCCATAAGATCTAGACTAAACAAAACGAACAATAAGCTACAAGCCATAATAGCTGCGGCTCGAAGCAATGTTTTATGATTAATAAAAAGAGCTCCAAATCCCAGTACCAGTAATAAACTATTCAGTAACCAGTCAAACTCATTAGCCATGATCTTAAATAAACTCCATAGATGATTAAAAAGGGGCGCCATTATGCGCCGCTTTTTTAGTCATCTCAAACGAGTAATTTTATGATTTTCGGATGAGTTTTTCTAATGGGTTGCTAAGTGTTTTATTGCAGCGATGAAACCTTGGGTTTCAATAATTGCATATTTTTGGCATGTATTAGGTTTTGACACATCTTGACACAAATAAAGCGTGCTGCGCTCCGATGCTTTAATTGGCTGTAAGATGGAATCAAATAAAACAGGTTCGATACCAGGCAAACCTGGCCAATAAACGCTCTGGGTTACCATGTTGAGCTTTTTGTATGTAATAAGTTTAGGCTTTGGAATCAATATAGCGATAAGTGTGATAACCCCAATGGCGATAAGCGTTTTCAGGCTTTTTTTCGGTGGTTCGGTTTCTACTCCTTGATGGCCGTGTTGCTGTGCGAGCTCTTGCTGTCGTTTAATTTGCTGTTCAGAGAGGCGACGCTTTTTCTTTTTGTTTGCTTGTTGCTTTTGAAAGTCACTTTTATTCAATAGTGTTTGTTTTTTTGGATTATTTGCCATGCTTAGGTGTAGCCTTTTGGTTGCAGGACTCTATAATAGTTCTATGCTATAGATGATAGCGCATTTCTAATTACTAGCCCACGGGAAAGGATATGGAACAACAAATCTCTATTCTCATTGTTGATGATGTAGGAACCGTTCGCAGCTTTTTGCATCAAACATTGATGCATTTGGGAATTGACAATGTAAAAGAAGCATCAACTGCAAAACAGTGTATTGAAGCCTGTAAAGAGCGACACTTTGACATTGTTTTTTTGGATATAGAATTACCAGATGGAGATGGAAAAGAATTAATTGCTGAACTGGCTCAAATAAATCCTGAGATCAATGTAGTAATGGTATCTGCCCACTCAACGGTTGACAACGTAAAAGACGCTATTGAACGTGGGGCGAAAGGGTTTGTTGTAAAACCTTTTTCTCCTAAGAAAATTGCAGCAATGTTGAAAAAGTTTTATCCGAAATTGGAAATAGCGTAATGTTTTGAAAGCATTGCGTTTTACCTCTGTATGATAGGCATAAAAAAACCGACTTACGTCGGTTTTTTTATATCCATTTCCACAGATTATAGCGCTTTGATTTTAGCAGCTAGGCGGCTCTTGTGACGAGCAGCTTTATTCTTGTGGATTAGACCTTTAGTTGCGTAGCGGTCTAGGATTGGAGTTGCAACAGCAAATGCTTGCTGTGCAGCTTCTTTATCACCAGCTTCAATAGCAGCGATAACTTTTTTGAAGTATGTACGCATCATTGAACGACGGCTTGCGTTGTGCTGACGACGCTTTTCGCTAGTGATAGCGCGTTTTTTTGCAGACTTGATGTTAGCCAAGGTATGCTCCTAACAATCTTTTAAAAATAAGCTTAGTTTTAAGGCCGAGGACTATGCCTGTTTTATGATCCAATGTCAATAAAAATTAACCTGTCCGACCTATGTGTTTCAGTACGGCTTTGCTACATCTTTTATGCTAGTTAGCGTAAGATGCGCCGCCTTTAGTAAGTCTGTAAAACCATCTCCTAAACCTGTGGTCCTCGGCAACGGCGTTAACAGACTACGAATCATAAGCCTAAAGGCTAATGATTAATGCGCGTATTGTAGCAAAACACAGAACCCAAGCCTAGCTTTAATAATGAAGTACGTCGCTTTCTTATTTGTGCCCGATGTTTAGTGGTTATGGTTCTTGCTTGTCTGTGGCATACTTGGCGCTTATTTTTATTTCTTAAGGTAAGTTTAGTGGCAAAAGGGCTATTCAAGTCAGGCATGATTGTGAGTGCAATGACTATGCTGTCTCGCATTTTGGGGTTAGTGCGTGATGCGGTCGTTGCAAATTTACTTGGTGCTGGGCTCGCGGCAGATGTATTTTTATTCGCAAATCGCATTCCAAACTTTTTTCGACGTTTGTTTGCTGAAGGGGCTTTTGCGCAAGCGTTTGTCCCTGTTTTATCTGAGATTAAAGAAAAACATGGCGATGACGAAGTACGTGTCTTTGTTGCGCAAGCTGCGGGAACACTTGGGACTATCTTACTGTGTGTTACCATATTTGGGGTTGTTGGCTCTCCTATCATAGCCGCACTATTTGGTACAACTTGGTTTATTGATTGGTGGCAAGGCGGAGAAAATGCAGATAAATTCCTTCTGGCCAGTGCATTACTTAAATTTACCATACCTTATCTATTCTTTATTTCATTGGTTGCATTATGTGGCGCGGTAATGAATGTTTACAACCGTTTTTCCGTTGCGGCGTTTACACCTGTACTATTAAATGTTTGCTTAATTAGTTGCGCTTTACTACTACACGACCGTTTTGAGCAAGGTGCTTACGCCTTGGCTATTGGTGTGTTCATTGGCGGTGCTGCTCAATTGGCATTTCAGATTCCTTTTTTAGGTAAACTAGGCATGTTATCTCGTCCAAAATTTGCTTGGCATGCGCCACATGTGACAAAAGTTCGCAAGTTGATGCTGCCTGCTATTTTTGGTGTCTCGGTTAGCCAGATTAATTTACTACTTGATACAATCATTGCCGCTGCATTAATGACTGGGTCAATTGCGTGGCTCTATTACTCGGATCGCCTTATTGAGTTTCCGCTTGGATTATTTGGTATTGCCATTGCCACAGTTATTTTACCAACGCTATCAAAGTTGCATGCGAATGATAAGGGTGAGAATTTCCAGCAAACAATGGACTGGGGGGTACGATTTGTACTTTTACTCGGGTTCCCAGCAATGGGAGGGCTGATTGTAATAAGTCCTTTAATTATTTCTGTGCTATTTGGGCATGGTGAGTTTAAAAATGGCGATGTTGACAATATAGCAGCTGTCAGCGCAGGTGTGACGGCATATAGTGTAGGTTTGGTCAGCTTTATGCTGATTAAAGTGTTAGCGCCTGGCTTTTATGCAAGGCAGGATACTAAAACACCAGTAAAAATCGGTATTAAGGCACTGACTCTCAATATGATTTTCAATTTGGCACTAGCGCCTTTCTTCGGTTACTTGGGCCTCGCTCTAGCCACTTCACTGTCAGCGACATGTAATGCTTTCTTGCTTTATCGTGGACTTAAGAGAGAACAGGTTTATACCGTTTCAACCTTTTCATTGTGGTTTGCCGCAAAAGCCATTTTTGCAACTTTGGTTATGGCTAGCAGTGTTTATTGGCTATCACATCAGCTTACGTGGCGAGGGGAAGGAATTGCGACACAGTTATGGGTTTTGGGTAGTTTATTAGCGAGCGCAATCTTTTTGTACTTCTGCGTTTTGTATGTTTGTGGCGTTAGGGTGTCGACGATAAAAGAAATTCGGCAGATAGAAGAATAAATAGACTCGATTGAAGGTCTTCATAGCTCGCATTTCTAACTAACTTGGGTATAATCGGGCTTTTTGAAGACTCGAGCAAAAGGCACGCGTTGTATGCAATTAATCAGGGGCATCCATAATATTCGACCACACCACTACGGCTGTGTTTTGACTATAGGAAACTTTGATGGTGTTCATTTAGGCCATACTGAAGTATTAAAAGGGCTCAAAGCAGACTCTGAAAAATACAACTTACCCAGTACCGTCATGCTCTTTGAGCCGCAGCCGCAAGAGTTTTTTATTAAGAACAAAGCGCCAGCTCGATTAACACGACTGCGTGATAAGCTTGCGTTGCTCGCTGAGAACGGCATAGAGCGTGTTATTTGTGTTAGCTTTAATAACAAGTTTTCAAATCTGGAAGCTGAATTTTTTGTCCGTGAAATACTTTATCAACGTTTGGGGGTTAAAGCCCTGACGGTGGGTGATGATTTTCGTTTTGGCAAAGCTCGTAAAGGCGACTTTGCGATGTTATCAAATATCGGACATGAGCTGGGTGTACATGTTAAAGATACATTGAGCTTTAGACAGCAAAACAGTCGAGTCAGTAGTACGCTTATTCGCAATGCGTTAGCACAAGGTGATCTTCACAAAGCACACGAGATGTTAGGTCATACTTATGCTATCTCTGGGCGGGTTATTCATGGCTGGAAAAAGGGTCGAGAGCTAGGCTTTCGCACCGCAAATGTAGCATTGAAGCGACAAGTGAGTCCTGTACAAGGAGTCTTTGCTGTCAATGTTTACATCCAAAATAAGATTTACAACGGTGTAGCTAATGTTGGTACAAAGCCGACGCTAAACGGCAAGCGTGCATTATTAGAAGTACACCTATTTGATTTTGACCAAGATATTTATGGTCAATTTATTAAGGTGGAGCTTATTCATAAGCTTCGCAATGAACAAAAATTTGAGTCACTGACGCATCTGACAAAGCAGATATCGGCAGACGTCGATGCAGCAAGAGCAGTATTTTCTAAAATTAGGTAGCCGAACGGAAAGTAAGTTAAATGAGCGATTACAAACATACTTTAAATTTACCGGAAACATCGTTTCCGATGCGTGGCAATTTGGCGCAACGCGAACCCAAAATGCTTAAAAAATGGTATGAACAAGACTTATATGGTCAAATTCGTAACGCGAAGAAAGGTAAAAAGCCATTTATACTGCACGATGGCCCTCCTTATGCGAATGGCAATATTCACCTAGGTCATTCAGTAAACAAGATTTTAAAAGATATCATTATTAAATCGAAGACGTTGTCTGATTTTGACGCGCCTTACGTGCCTGGTTGGGACTGTCATGGTCTACCAATCGAGTTGATGGTAGAGAAAAAAGTCGGTAAGCCGGGCAAGAAAGTATCGGTTGCTGAATTTAGAGAAAAATGTCGCGAGTATGCTCGTAAGCAGGTTGATGGCCAAAAAACAGACTTTAAACGCCTAGGTGTGTTTGGTGATTGGGATAAGCCATATCTGACAATGAACTTCGACTTCGAAGCGAATGCGATTCGAGTACTTGGTCGTATCATTAAGAATGGTCATTTACACAAAGGTGCTAAACCTGTGCACTGGTGTACTGACTGTGGTTCTGCGCTTGCTGAAGCAGAAGTGGAATATCAAGATAAGCAATCACCTGCAATTGATGTACGCTTTGTATTTACCGAAGCGGCTGCAGTAGAGAAAGCTTTTTCACTGTCTGAAGGTCATGAAGGCAAAGGCGATATCAGCACAGTTATCTGGACGACAACACCTTGGACACTGCCTGCAAACCGAGCTGTTGCTGTACACGGCGGCCTTGAGTATGCTTTAGTTCAAATTGAAGACGAAGGCAAAGAGCAGCGCCTAGTATTAGGCTCTGAGTTAGTAAAAGACGCAGTTGACCGCTTTGGCTTCAAGCAATATCACGTATTAGGCTACTGTAAAGGTGATACGTTAGAAAACCTAGAAGTTGCGCACCCATTCTACGATTTTAATGTTCCGGTTATCCTTGGTGAGCATGTTACGACTGATTCAGGTACTGGTATCGTTCATACAGCGCCTGGTCACGGTCAAGAAGATTTCGTGGCAGGACAAGCATATAACTTAGAGGTTGCAAACCCTGTAGGTGCGAACGGTGTATATTTACCGGACACACCAATTTTCGCTGGCCAGCATGTGTTCAAAGCGAACGCAAATGTGATTGAGCTACTGACTGAAAAAGGCATGTTAATGCATCATCATGCATTAACGCACAGCTATCCACATTGTTGGAGACATAAAACGCCAATTATTTTCCGTGCAACACCGCAATGGTTTGTAAGCATGGATCAAGCTGATTTACGTAAAGACTCGATGAAAGAAATCGAGAAAACACAGTGGATCCCAGCTTGGGGTGAAAACCGCATTGCTAACATGGTAGAAGGTCGCCCAGATTGGTGTATTTCACGTCAACGTACTTGGGGCGTGCCAATTGCACTATTTGTTGATAAAGACACGGGTGCACTTCACCCAGATACTGAAACTCTAATTGAAAAAGTAGCTGATTTAGTGGATCAAGCTGGCATTCAAGCTTGGTATGACTTAGAACCAAGCACTTTACTAAATGAAGCAGACGCTCAGCAGTACGTTAAAGTGCAAGATACGCTGGATGTATGGTTTGACTCTGGTGTCACACACGCATGTGTTGTTGATGCAAGAGAAGAGCTGACTGGCCCTGCAGATTTATACCTAGAAGGCTCAGATCAGCACCGCGGTTGGTTTATGTCATCTATGATGACGTCTGTGGCTATTAACGGTCACGCGCCGTACAAGCAAGTGTTAACGCATGGTTTCACAGTGGATGAAAACGGCCGTAAGATGTCAAAGTCTTTAGGTAACGTGATTTCACCACAAGACATCATGAATAAACTAGGTGCTGACATCCTACGTTTATGGGTTGCTTCAACCGATTACACAGCTGAGATGACAGTTTCTGATGAAATCTTCAAGCGTTCAGCTGACCGTTATCGCCGTATTCGTAACACTAGCCGTTACTTATTGTCTAACTTAAGTGGTTTTAATCCAGCAACGGATTCAGTTGCCATTGAAGATATGGTTGAGCTGGATCGTTGGATTGTGTCTCGTGCAGCAGAACTGCAAAGTGAAATAGTTGAAGCTTATGACAACTATCAAATGTTGGTGGTCACGCAGAAACTAATGAACTTCTGTACAGGTGAATTAGGCTCATTCTATCTTGATGTTATTAAAGACAGACAGTACACCGCGAAGAGTGACAGCCATGCTCGTCGTTCATGTCAGACTGCGCTATATCATATCGCAGAGGCAATGACGCGCTGGATGGCGCCTATCTTGAGCTTCACGGCGCAAGAGCTTTGGGAAGCATTGCCAGGTGAACGTGGTGAGTTTGTTTTCACTGATGTTTGGTACGATGGAATTACAGGTGCAACGTGTGGTCAACTTGATAATACGTTCTGGCAAGAGTTGTTAACAGTTCGTGATGAAGTGAACCGAGTACTAGAGAACGCACGTAAAGAAGAAGTCATTGGTGCAACGCTACAGGCTGAGGTAACGCTGTACACAGGTGGTGAATTAGCTGAAAAACTTCAAGGCTTAGAAGATGAACTACGCTTCGTATTACTTACTTCAAAAGCACATGTTGAAGTAGTATCAAGCCAACCAGATGGCTCAGTGGCATCTGAGATCGACGGTTTATTCATTAAAGTTGCTGCAACAGATGCGGCGAAATGTGATCGTTGTTGGCATCACAGTGAAGATGTTGGTACAAGTGAAGCGCACCCTGAGCTGTGTGGTCGCTGTATTACCAATGTCGACGGTGAAGGCGAGCAGCGTAAATTTGCATAGGAGTTGCAAGTGACCAAATTGACCGAACGAAGTGGTCTAGTGTGGTTATGGCTGAGTCTACTGCTTTTTGCAGTAGACTACGTCACAAAAGCATTAGTTGTTGCAAATATGAAGCTGTATGAATCAATAGAGCTGTTGCCGTTTTTCAATTTTACATACATGCATAATTATGGTGCTGCATTTAGTTTCTTAAGTGAAGCCGGTGGGTGGCAAAGATGGTTCCTCAGCGGTATAGCCTTAGTTATCAGCGTATTGTTAGTCGTTTGGCTAAAAAACTTAAGAGCCAATAACTGGGTTCTATGTGGCGCTTATTCATTGGTGCTTGCAGGCGCAATAGGTAATTTATATGACCGCGTAACTTTAGGCTACGTTGTCGACTTTTTACATTTTTACTATCAAGACTGGCATTACCCTGCTTTTAATGTTGCTGACATGGCGATTGTCGGAGGTGCAGGTTTGCTTTTATTTGATGCATTTTTTGGTGATAAAACCAATACTCGGGAGAAAGAGGCGTGAGTGAACAAGTCATAGGCCCTAAATCAGAAGTTCTGTTCCACTATTCAATAAAGCTGGAAGATGGATCTGCTGCTGACTCAACAAAGGTGAACAATAAGCCTGCTAAGTTGTTTATGGGAGATGGAAGCCTCACTGAAAATTTTGAAAGCTGTTTATTGGGGTTAAAAGAAGGTGACAACAAAACCTTTGAGCTCCAGCCAGAAGATGCTTTTGGGATGCCAAATCCAGATAATATTTATTATTTAGATCGCACCAAGTTTGGTGCCGATACGCCTGCAGAAGTAGGCAGTATCATTGCCTTCACTCAGCCTGATGGCACTGAATTGCCAGGGCTTATTCGTGAAGTGGCAGGGGACTCTGTTACAGTTGACTTTAACCACCCGCTTGCAGGTCAGGTGGTGACGTTTGAAGTAGATATCTTAGAGGTTCATAGTTAATGGAAATCTTGTTAGCTAATCCACGAGGGTTCTGCGCAGGTGTAGATAGAGCGATTAGTATTGTTGAGCGCGCGCTCGATATTTTCGAAAAGCCTATTTATGTACGTCATGAGGTTGTGCACAACAAATATGTTGTGAATGGTCTCAGAGATAGAGGCGCAGTATTTGTTGAGGAGCTTCATCAAGTGCCAGATGACAGCATTGTCATTTTTAGTGCGCACGGTGTCTCACAACAAGTGAGACAAGAAGCGAAACGACGTGAATTGAAAGTGTTTGATGCAACTTGTCCATTGGTGACCAAGGTCCATATGGAAGTGACTCGAGCGAGCAGAAAAGGCACTGAGTGCATTCTAATTGGTCATCACGGTCATCCAGAAGTTGAAGGTACTATGGGGCAGTACGATAATCCTGAAGGTGGGATTTATCTTGTTGAGACACCTGAAGATGTTGCCTCGTTAGAAGTCAAAGACGCGAGTAATTTATTTTATTGTAGCCAAACGACATTGTCTGTAGATGATACGGCAGATGTTATTGATGCATTGCGTGAGAAGTTTCCTGAAATCCATGGACCACGCAAAGATGATATTTGCTATGCAACGCAGAACCGTCAAGATGCAGTACGTGACTTAGCTGATAAAGTTGATTTGTTACTCGTGGTGGGTGCAAAAAATAGCTCCAATTCAAATCGCTTACGAGAGTTAGCAGATAAAATGGGCACCGCTGCACACCTTATCGATGATGAGAAAAGTATTGAGGCTGATTGGTTTAATAATGTAGAACGTGTAGGCGTCACTGCCGGTGCGTCTGCTCCTGAAGTTTTGGTTCAACAGGTAATTTCTCGCTTGAAGGAATTGGGTGGACATACGGTTGTAGAAAATCCAGGGCAGGAAGAGAATGTTGTGTTTGCAGTGCCTGTAGAGCTGAGATAACACATGACACCATGGGTTCATTCGACGTCGATTGACCGTGGTTTATTTAAGGCGATGCTCACTGAGCGAGGCATACTTGCAATGATTATTGCCTCGCAAGCCGTCGCCTTTATTTATACACTGGCTAGTGGTAAGGACTTTTGGTTAAGCCTGGGTTTAGTCAGCCTTTTCACACACGCAAATGCATTTATCACACTTGCATTGATAGCCCTTGTGTTGCGATTTTCAAAACCACTTTCGTTCAAGAGCGAGCTTGGTTTGGTGCTGGTTTTCTTCCAGTCCGTATGTATTGTGACAAGTTTACTCGTTCAATATTCCCCGTTTACTCCCGTTGAGCCAGTCGATTGGCCGTTTGTTATTAATAACAATGCAATCTGCGGTTTTGTGGTGATTTTGTTACTGCATTTCATGGCAATTTATATCGATAACCTCAACACCATTGCACATGCAGCGAATGCTGAGTTAGAGGCGCTACAAGCGAGAATTCGACCTCACTTCTTACACAATGCGTTGAATACATTGGCAGAGCTTTGTCATGAAAGCCCAAATGATGCTGAGGAAGCGGCTTTAACCATGGCGAAACTGATGCAAGTCGCTTTTGCACGCAATAAGACACATAGCTTAGGGCAGGAGATATCTCTGACAAAAGGGTATTTAACAATAGAGAAATACCGCTTTGAACACCGCCTTAAGGTTGTGTGGTTCGTTAATAATGTTGATTTAAATGTCAAGGTACCCGCGCTTATTTTGCAGCCGCTGGTAGAAAATGCCGTAGTTCACGGTATCGAGCCTGCTAGGGAGGGCGGGGTGATCAACATTGAAGTGAATTTTGTGAATTCAATGTTAGCTCTTAAAGTAGATAATCCATTTAACCCTGGCTCAAAATCACGCTCGGGCCAAGGGATCGCCCTTGAAAACATAACTCGCCGTCTATTAATTTACTATGGTGAAAAAGCAACTTTGAAGACATCGCAAAAAAGTGGTAGATTCTTGTTAACAGTTATGTTGCCGCTTGGAGCTTTGAATGAAATATCTGGTAGTAGATGATGAACCGATTGCACGACGACGCATACAGCGATTACTCGGTGAATTTGAGATACTAGAGTGTGTTGGAGAAGCACCGGATGGCGAAAAAGCGGTTGAGCTTGTTGAGAGTTTAAAGCCTGATCTGGTATTTCTAGACATTTCGATGCCAGGGATGGATGGCATCCAACTTGGAAAGTATTTGCGAGAAAATAACGCCAATTTGAAATTGGTATATGTGACTGCTTACCCAGAACATGCATTGAAAGCTTATCAAATTTTCGCTTCAGGTTATCTTGTTAAGCCTGTAGATCGGAGCCAAATATCTGAGTTATTAAATCACCTTTTCCCTGATTCATTGGCTAAGCTGCAATATCAAGTAGGGCATGATATTCGTTGGGTAAATGTACCTGATATTTTGATTGCGCAAACAGACGATAGATATACGCATATCTATTTTGAAGGTGGTGATGCACTGATTGACATGCCTTTGAAGAAACTACTGTCTGATTATCCCCACCATTTTGTCCAAGTGCATCGAAATACCATTGTTAAAAAGGCGAGCATTGTAAAATTAGAAAGTTGCGAAGGGGGACATCGAGTTGTTCTCAATGGTCTAGCAGAGCCTGTACAGGTAAGTAGACGTGCTTATGCGAGCTTAAAAACAGTGTTTTAACCACTGACCCTCATTGATTGACCGTTTAGTCATCTGGCGGTTTGGTTATCAAAAAAAAGCGATAATATGTAATATAGAGTATATATTGAGTTTTTTTCATGGGTAATTTGTTTCCAAAAAAAGTCCAGGCAGGGTTTACCTTATTAGAAGTAGTAGTTGCTTTTATGGTGCTTAGCTTTGGGTTGTTAGGTGCGGTTGCACTGCAAGCGAAGGCGAAGCAAGCAAGCTTTGACTCGATGCAGCGTGCTGCCGCAGTTGCCTTGGCAGGAGATATTATTCAGCGGATCAGGTCAAACGACACGGCTTCATTAATTGACCTATATGGTGGCTCGTTCACGAGTGAGACCGAACTCAATACGGATACAACGTGCTTTTCTAACTTTTGCAACAATCAGGCGATAGCTAATTTAGACAAAGAACAATGGAAGCAAGCTATTCGGGCAAAAGAAAATACGGGTTCTTTAGACGATACAACAGTCTGCATCACCCCTGTTAGAGATGGGGATGGCTTTGAAGTTACTGTGACCGTCGCTTGGGTTGGTCGTCAAGCGATTAAAGCAAACAGCACGACATCGGGTATTAACTGCGGTACTAACGATGACTACAGAAGGCTCGTTTCTTTATCTAGCTTTGTGCTTGTAAGGAGTTAGCAATGCGCCAGCGTGGGTTTACTTTGATCGAAATCTTAATCTCGCTTTTTATCGGGGCGATACTCTTAGGTGGCGTTGTCGCGACGTATGTCAGTATGCGAGTGACGACAAAAGACACGATGGCCATCGGAGAGCTGCAAGAAATAGGTCGATTATCTTTAACATTGCTCCGTAGAGATTTGGAGCAGATAGGGTTTTGGGGCACCTTTTACGATAAAAGCTTTAGTACTGTTAACTCCGTAAGTCCACCTAATCCCGCTGGTGATTGTTTTGGGGGGTTGAATAACGGTAGCTTCCCTGCCGCTGTGCCTACTAACTTTCGCCCCATTTATGCCAGCTATACGACTACGGGTACTACGCTAGAGTGTATCACTGGCGCAAAAAAGAATACTGAAGCCCTGCAACTTAAATTCCTAGAAGGTGATCAAATCATCAATGACGCAGTAAATAGTAATAAATATTATTTTATTGCGCAGCAAGAGCAGGGGGAGTTTATTGCGGGGAGAGACTTTGTCGCTTTACCCAATGTAAATGCGACGCTCTGGCCATACAGTCATCATGTTTATTACATAAGCGAGCAGCAGATAACCATTAATAATGCGCCATTGACAATTCCGGTACTGATGAGGAAGAGGTTAACTGTGACCGGTCAGATGACCACTGAAACCGTCATTGAAGGCGTTGAGGATATGCGTTTTTTATTTGGTATTGATATTGATGGTGATAGCCGAGTGGATAGCTATCGCAGCGTTAAGCAAATGACAGCTGCTGATTGGGAAAGGTCAGAAGGTGTATTGACAGTTCAGGTTATTGTACTTGTTAGGTCTTTGGAGCCTGATCCTGGAATAAATTTGAAGAACCAAAAATATACATTAGGGAACGATACCGACAAAGTCATTCATACATTTTCAGACAGTTATAGGAGAACCGTTTTTTCAACGACTGTTCAGCTATATAACATGGGGTCTTCAGCATGGTAAATCATTCGAAACAAAAAGGGATGGTATTAATCGTCTCTATGGTATTGATCGTTGCGGTGACGAGTATCGCTGTGACACTGATGAGTAGCAGTACGATTGATATAAAAATTACCAATGCAGCTCAAGAACGTGAAACAGCTGAGGCCTATTTAATGGGTGAAGTACAGCGATTGGTAAAAGATCAAAAACAAATGTTTGGTGCCAGTAAGTTTCATTTAACAAATGGCCAAATAGACGCTAATGATGGTGGCGTTCACAAGTTTGATAATGAAAACCAAGAAAGCCTCGTCGATTATGAATTGAGAAACTTGAATAAAGGACAGTTAGAAGTTCCGTGCCCTAGGATATATGGTTATACCGAGGGGGTTGTCTGCAATATGACTGAGTTAACGAGCTCTGTAGAGTATGGTGACCAAGGCCGCCATAAGGTGACAGTCGTTATTGGTATTGGTCAAGAGATTCAAGATGTTAAGGCAAATCAATGATGTACTTTAAAAGACTTTTCTTAGTCTGCTTGCTGGTAAGCAGCAGTGTATATGCTGAAGACATAGAGTTGTATGTAAAACATGATGTGGGTGGCTCTGAAAAGTCACGTGTCATTGTGATTTTTGATACCTCCGGCAGTATGGCGTGGGATGTAACCGACGGTCGGCGTTGCTATGAGTATAAAAATTGGCGGCTGAGATCTGTAGAGTGCTTTGATACCTCAAAGACATCCAAGACTTGTTATAAGTACAAAAATGGCCGTTATCGCTCTTCAAGGTGTTATGACAGTAGACTGAGGGTTGCGAAAGACGCCATGACTACCTTGGTGAACGACAACCCTGACTTTGACTTTGGCTTAATGCGCTTGTATTCCAGTTCAGGGGGGTATGTTTTAAATGGCATTGGTGCCGACCCCAGTGTGGTTGTGAGTAAAATAAATGCGCTTAGAGCCAGCGGCAGTACTCCCTTAGCGGAAACCTTGTGGGAGGCATATTTGTATCTTAAAGGGGAGTCCGTTGATTATGGTTTTAATGGCGGTAATGACAGGGATAAGTCCATTGAATATAACAACACATACATATCGCCTTTTGCGCCTGTAGCGGGTGAACCTGAGCGCTGCGATACCTCAACGAACATTATCTTGATGACTGACGGTGACCCAACAAGTGATACAGGAAAAGATACTGACATATCTGACGAACATTTAGCAACGTTTGGCTCAAAACCGGATAAGCTATCTAATAGCTATTTAAACACCTTGGCAAAATTGATGCGGGGTACCTCAGAAACGCCTATTGACTTATACCCAACTACACCTGATAAACAAGACTTTGCGCGAGTCTACACAATTGGGTTTGGTACCGGGATGTCTGATGCAGGTAAAGCGTTACTGAGACGAACGGGGGAGATTGATGGTGGGGGCGATTACCTTCACGCAAATACGGCATCACAGTTATCTGAAGCACTAAAACTAACTATTTCAAAAATTCGAGAGCAAAGCGATAGTTTTTCATCTCCTTCCGTGTCTACAAGTAGTTCTGATTTGAGTCGCAGTGGTGATTCTGTTTACTTCACCATGTTTTATCCGGAAACTCATACTCGATGGGCTGGGAATCTTAAAAAGCTGAAAGTGACTGGTGGTATCGTACATGGCTCATCCAGCACAACTAATGCGATTAATGATCAAGGCCAAATTGATAAGTCAGTAACAACATTTTGGTCTGCGCCAAGCAGTAAAGATGGCAATGTAGTATTGGAAGGCGGGATTAATTACCAGCTGACCGAGCGGCAAACAGTTCGTCGTTTGTATTCAGATTATGGCAAAGGGGCGCTGTATGATTTTGATTATGCGTCAGCTTTAAATGCCCATCAAGGCTCATTGGTCAACTTGGCCGCAAAGCTTGATAGTTCAACGTCTGAAGTTCAAAACACGATGTTATGGGCAAGAGGGCTTGATGTAGATGACCAAAATGGTAACCGTATCACTAATGAAAGGCGAAAAGATATTTTTGGAGACCCACTTCATTCAAGGCCTGTGACCATAGATTATGGCAATGATGATTTGAGGGTGATTGTTGGGACCAATGCTGGCTTTTTGCATATGTTTAAAGACAAAGGCGAAACAGTTGAAGAAAGTTGGGCATTCATTCCAGACTCACTCCTAGATATCTTAAAACCGCTTAGAGATCGCAGGCAAGATACTAAACTATATGGTATGGATGGACCTATCACAGTGTATTTTTGGGATAAAAATGACAGTGGAGTGGTGGATTCTGGCGAAAAAGTTTGGTTGATTGCGGGTATGCGACGTGGTGGCAATGAATATTACGGTTTTGATATTACGGTACCTGATCAGCCCAGAATGCTGTGGGGCGGGCCAATTAAGGGCGGGGTCGGTGATTTTACTGAGCTAGGCCAGTCTTGGTCTAAGCCTATTGTTTCTTTTATTACCGCCCAACCTGACAAGCCTGTGTTAATTTTTGGTGCGGGGTATGACACGAATAAAGACAATGCCATTTTTTCAGAAGACAGTAAAGGCAGAGGAATATATATAGTTGATTTAGAAAGTGGTAAGCCCGTATGGTCTTTGACGCCTGATAATGGCTTTAAAGGCGAGCATAGTATTGCTGCGGATGTGAGTGTGCTTGATTCTGACTATGATGGTTATGTTGATAGGATATATGCAGCTGATACGGGGGGGGGGCTGTGGAGAGTAGATCTACCTAGTAGCAAACCGGACGATGAAGATGCGCCGTGGACACATTATATGCTGGCTAACTTAAGTGGTGGGAATGACAATGCGAAAAGAAGGTTTTTCTATCGTCCCATGATAGCAAGAACTTACTTTAGTAAGGTCACCGAAGAAATTGTAGATGGCAAGGCGACTAAAATTAGAAGGGATGTGCCGTATGAAGGTATCTTGATTGGTAGTGGTAATCGAGCGAAGCCAACGTCGACACATATTAAAAACTTTTTATTTATGGTCAGAGATGAGAACACAAAAACTCAGTCATTTACATCAGATAATACGCCAAGTGTGATCCGTGCAAGTAATTTGTTTAATGTCACCAATGATCCATTCAAATCTAGCCTAGATAGTTATGAGAATTTTTTAGATCAAGAAGTCGAACTGGGTAAAGCGAAAGGTTGGAAGATTAGATTAGAGACCGGAGAAAAATCTCTCTCTGCAGCGACAGCGATAGGTGGTTTGGCTTACTTTACATCATTTTCGCCAACGACGGTGTCAGAAAATCAATGCTCGATTGGCGAAGGTACAGGGTACTTGTACATAGTGCACCTGCATTATGGTATGCAAGTATTCCAACTTCGTCGTTACAGAACGACAGCCACATTACCAGATACACCACGGACGCATTACGATGTATACGAAGATCCAATCACGAAGAAAAAGACGGTCAAAGCCAAGATCATCAGTCCAACAGTGATAAAAGATGACGCGTTAGATGATATGTTTGGTGGTAATCCAGCTGACGGTATTGATCCTTATAAGCTTGAGCCACCTAATGTTTATAAAAATGCTGATGGCTCTGCGAATGTACCAGGTGTTTCGCCGTTAACTATCACTTACGAAACAAGACAGCTCTATATTTACAAGAAAGAAGATAATGATGAAAAGTAAAATGCGTATTGACTCAGGTTTTACGTTGGTTGAGCTCGTAATTGTTGTAGCGATTGTAGGGATACTCGCCACCCTGGCGTATCCCAATTACTCTAGTTATATTAAACGCGGCGCGAGAACTGATGCCATGACCATCTTATTGGATGCGGCAAATAAGCAGGAGCAGTATTTCGTGGATAATCGGGAATATGCCAGTAAATTGGAAGATATCGGTATACCAACAACAAGCGAAAACGGGTATTTTACTATCTCAGTCAGTGTCAGCAATGGGGGCTATACCTTAACGGCAACCGCCACAGGTGGGCCTGTTCAAGGAGATCTTGAGTGCAGTAGCTTATCTGTTAATAATTTAGGTATAAAAACAGTGACAGGCACAGCCAGTGTTGATACTTGCTGGGAACGCTAAAGTTTGCATTTAGAAGTATCTTGCAGCCTTGTGCGGCCAGCAGTGCTTAAAGAAAGTGCTTTACCAAATTTGCTGCCATCGTGTTTGGTGACGCAATAGACAAAAGTCCCATTTGCAAGGCCCCAAGTACAGCCTGTATGTTTGAATGTTATTCCAGCTCTTTGATAACTAATATCATCAGCAGGATTGATGCCTGTACTGACAGTAAGAATCGTATCTTGATCGTTTAAGCATTTTAGCTGGCCTCTATCAATGAACAGAGTGAGTTCAGTATGCCAATAGTTTTTTGCGCAGCAGTTTGAAACCAACGGGCACAGTGTGACACGTTCACCAGAATAAACCGCTTGGAGCCTGGCGTAACTTATTAACCTGTCTAGGTACATGAGTGCGTGCCTGGGCCTATTAATAGAAAAAACTTCACTCATAGAGGGAATTGCAAGTGAAGTGACAATGGCACATATTGATAGCACGATAAGCAGCTCAAACAGTGAAAACCCAGTATTTTTAATTTTATTCATCAATTCCACTCCAGTCCTTGAGTATGGGTACGCATTTGGGTGACTTTGGGTGTGGATTTGAGGGATGAAAATTTATATATCGTTGGCCATGTACACTTTATTATTATTTTTTAGTGCATCTGTACAATAGCGAGTGTGAAAATGAAAAAGTTAATCTTTTTTGATTTCAAAACTCTTTTGTAGCATGTTGAAGTTTAGGTGCAAGTTTGTGTTGTATCACCAGTAAATAGTGCCGTACCTGCTTGGGTTATATTGAGGCTTTGGTTTTGTGTTGTAGCACCGTTTGGGCAGTAGATAAATGTACCATTTTGTCCGTCACCAAGTCGGCCGCTTGAGTCAAATTTTAATGAGGCAACAGGGTAGTTTAAGTCATCATTATCCAATACTCTTTCCATTACTCTCAATAAATCATCAGTGTCAGTCGTGTATGTGCCGTTATTGTCGCGATCTACAAAAATAACGATTCGATTGCTTTTCCAGTCTGTGTTGCAAGTAAAGTCTTGATTTTCTAATAGTAAAGTTTCTAGAACAGGGCATACGATGACAATTTCATCGCTGGCTGTCGCTTTTGCTCTAGCAAAAGTAACAGTGCGTTTTAGCTCTAATAAAAAACTTTGTGCGCGATTTTCTTGATAAGTGGAACTTGTGAAGAAGAAGGTTAGGGAAGCCAATACACCTAAAATAGCAATGGTGATTAACAATTCCAATAAGCTCATGCCGCGTTGGTATCGCATATTATGCTCCAAATATAGGCTGGTTATGATACTTTATTTTGCGCTTTTTCAATATATTATTCAACAGCTATGTTTGCCATGCTTGCCCCTATTGTCTAAAATCGACGCATTACCAGAGGAAGCATGATAATCATGAAGAAGATTGAAGCAATAATTAAACCATTTAAGTTAGATGATGTAAGGGAAGCCCTGTCTGATATAGGTATTACTGGCATGACTGTGTGTGAAGTCAAAGGTTTTGGACGCCAAAAAGGCCATACTGAGCTTTATCGTGGCGCAGAGTATATGGTTGACTTCCTACCAAAAGTAAAGCTAGACATTGTACTTGCAGAAGAAGATGTCGATCGTGCAATTGATGTTATTTTGAAAACGGCTCAAACCGGTAAAATTGGTGATGGCAAGATATTTGTCACAGAGGTTGAGCGTGTGGTTCGGATCCGTACTGGGGAAGAGGACGAAGAGGCGATTTAACTTCGAAACCAGTGGGGAGTTCAGGCATCACAGATGCCTGAACCAAAATATTAACGTTGGTTAAGCGCTTTTGTCTTTCTGACATTATCACTGAGATCGGTTAAACCAAGTTTGTCGTAGCTCTTTTCCATCATATCCAGCGCTTCAAGCAAATAGCTGCTTTGTGAATAGTGCTCAACAACATATTTACCACGGTTAGCTGCTGCTAAATACGCTTCACGCTCAAAGTAGTAATTGGCAATTTTCAGTTCATAACGAGCCATTTTGTTGAGCAGCCACGCAAGGCGTTTTTTCGCTTCTGGCGTGTAGCTGCTATCTGGATAGTTTTTAACTAACGTAGATAAATCTTGGAATGCAACACGTGTTTTGCTTACATCTCTATCCGCACGGTCAACGCCGAAGTATTCCTGAAATGCATTTTCATCGGCTTTAATATTAATTAAACCACGCATGTAATACATATAATCTAGGTTTTTGTGATTCGGGTTCAATCGAATAAAGCGGTCTACTGTTGCAAGTGCTTGATCGATATTGCCTGTTTGATAATGCGCATAAACCAAATCCATTTGTACTTGTCTAGAGTAAGGACCAAATGGGTAACGAGCATTAATTGCGCCAAGTAGTTGAATAGCTCTTGCGTAAAGGCCCGAGTCTAGTGTGCGTTTGGCATCTTCATATAATGCTTGTACAGATTTGTTTGGTACACGTTCAATTTCTTCTTGTTCTGGTGCTGAAGAACATGCGGCTAATCCTAGTATAGATGCGCTAATAAATACTGCAGCAGCGCGTTTTCCCAACTTCATTATCATTTTATTTTACTACCTTCGTTGTCTTCGGCTAGGCCAAGTCGGTAAAACCGAGTAAACTATGCATTTATGCGATTCTAACCCAGTCGAGCGAGGCTTGCACTGGTAATTTAGGTAAAGTTACACATGTCAGAGCAAATTTCTCTACAAGCCGAAGTGCCAATCGAGTTAGGCGGTAAACGTCTAGACCAAATATTAGCGCAATTGTTCCCTGATTTTTCACGTTCAAGAATAAAAACTTGGATTTTAGATGAGAAGGTAACTGTTAATGGTCAAACATTGAGCACACCGAAAGAAAAGCTATTTGGTGGTGAAGTCGTAGAGATCGAAACACAAATAGAAGCAGAGCGCGAATATGAAGCGCAAGATATTGCACTAGATATCGTTTATGAAGATGATGATATTCTGGTAATTAACAAACCTATAGGTTTAGTTGTACACCCAGGTGCAGGTAACCCTAACGGTACGGTACTTAATGCACTCCTGTATCATCACCCTGATATTATCAATGTACCGCGTGCTGGTATCGTGCATCGTTTGGATAAAGACACCACTGGCTTGATGGTGGTTGCAAAAACCATTCAGGCGCAAACTCATTTGGTTAAAAACCTGCAAGCGCGCACCAATTTCACACGTGAATACGAAGCTATCTGTAACGGTACAATGACAGCTGGTGGTGTAATTGAAAAGCCGATTGGTCGTCATGCCACTAAGCGGACGCATATGGCGGTACATGAAATGGGCAAACCTGCGATTACGCATTATCGTGTTGCTGAAAAGTTCAGAGCACATACGCGACTCAGGTTACGTCTGGAAACAGGTAGAACACACCAGATCCGTGTACACATGGCATACTTAAAGCATCCATTGATTGGAGATCAGCTTTACAATGGCCGTCCTTGCCCACCGAAAAATGCCTCTGCAGAATTTTTAGAGACATTGCGTGGCTTCAAACGCCAGGCACTACACGCTGTTAAGCTCAGTATCGCACACCCAATTACCGGTGAGAAAATGACTTGGGAAGCACCCATTCCGGATGATATGCAAGCGCTGACTGAGATGCTAAGAGCGGATACGAAAGCTAACCCTCAAATTGAATACTAGTCATATGATATTGCCTCAATGGCCAGTGCAAGAAAAAGTCGGTGCTTTAACAAGCACCCGCTTGGGCGGTTATTCTAAGGCGCCTTTTGATACGTTTAATCTGGCGAGTCATGTCGGAGATTGCGTTGAAGACGTTAACAGTAATCGTAGGCTGTTAGGGGAATCTCTTCCTGGCGACCCTATTTGGATAAACCAGGTTCATGGTTCGCATGTACACCTTGTTGATGCGGATACAGAGTTTGACAAGACATGTAGTGCAGATGCTTTGTATACGCGATTAAGAAAACAGCCTTTAGCAATCATGACCGCAGATTGTTTGCCCATTCTATTAGCAAGTCGACAAGGTGATGAAGTTGCGGCAATCCATGCTGGCTGGCGGCCACTTGCTAGTGGTATTATCGAGAACACGCTAAAGTGCTTTCGTGCACCTGCAAATGAGATAGTGGCTTGGTTTGGGCCAGCAATTGGACCTACTGCGTTTGAAGTGGGGGCTGAAGTTAAAGATGCCTTCATAGACAAATTACCAGCGCAAGCTCAGGCATTTACGCCCAAGGGTGAGAACAAGTTTCTCGCGGATATCTTTTTATTGGCTCGCATTCAGTTAAATTTGTTGAATATAAACTATATTTATAGCGATGAACTTTGTACTTACAGTGATAGTGAGCAATTTTTTTCATACCGCCGAGAGGGGCAATGTGGACGCATGGCAACCGTGATCTGGCGCAAATAAATTCTATTCCCTACTTGAACATATTCACCAAAGGACCCACTTAAAGAAGTAGTTTAGAATACTTAGGTGTGGAGTCTCATGCGTTTAGATAGATTTACTAGCAAATTCCAAAGTGCGTTGTCAGACGCTCAATCCCTAGCATTGGGTCGAGATCATCAATTTATAGAACCAGTCCATTTAATGTACGCGCTGTTGCAGCAAACGGGTTCGAGTGTCAGGGCGCTATTTGCGCAAGCAGGTGTGAGTGCAGACGAGCTCAACACTAAGTTATCTCAATCTATAGAGCGATTGTTCAAAGTTGAAGGTGTTGGCGGTGATGTTCAACTGTCTAATAACCTTATTTCACTTATCAATCTATGTGATAAATATGCCCAAAAGCGCAAAGATAAATATATTTCTAGCGAAGTGTTTGTATTCTCAGCATGTGAGGATAAAGGCGAGTTAGGAGATATCTTTCGTGCCCTCAATATTACCCAAGACAAGGTTGAAAAGGCCATCAAAGCCATTCGAGGCGGGCAAAAAGTAGATGATCCTAACGCAGAAGAAACACGTCAGGCCCTTGAAAAGTATACAATAGATTTAACTGAGCGCGCTGAGCAGGGCAAATTAGACCCAGTGATAGGTCGCGATGATGAAATTAGGCGCACGATTCAAGTCCTGCAGCGTCGAACTAAAAATAACCCTGTGCTGATCGGTGAACCTGGGGTCGGAAAGACAGCGATTGTCGAGGGATTAGCACAGCGTATTATCAACGGTGAAGTACCTGAAGGGCTCAAGCACAAACGTGTTTTGTCTCTAGATTTAGGGGCACTTGTTGCAGGTGCTAAGTATCGAGGCGAATTCGAAGAGCGCTTAAAATCAGTGTTAAATGAGCTAGCTAAAGAAGAAGGCAGTGTGATCTTATTCATTGATGAGATCCATACCATGGTTGGTGCAGGCAAAACAGATGGTGCAATGGATGCGGGGAATATGCTTAAGCCTGCTCTCGCACGTGGCGAGCTGCATTGCGTTGGTGCAACGACACTGGATGAGTATCGTCAATATATTGAGAAAGACGCTGCACTTGAAAGGCGTTTTCAAAAAGTCTTTGTCTCAGAGCCAACAGTTGAAGATACCATTGCGATTTTACGTGGCTTAAAAGAACGCTACGAATTGCATCACTCTGTAGATATTACCGATCCAGCGATTGTTGCTGCGGCAAATTTATCACATCGTTATATTAGCGACCGTCAACTACCCGATAAAGCCATTGACCTAATAGATGAAGCAGGCTCATCTATTCGTTTGCAAATCGACTCTAAGCCAGAGCAACTAGACAAGCTCGAAAGACGCATTATTCAGCTGAAGTTAGAAGACAATGCTTTGGCGAAAGAAAAAGACGAAGCCAGTCAAAAACGCCGCACTGAAATGCAGTCACTGATCGCCCAGCTAGAGACTGAATATACAGAATTAGATGAAGTTTGGAATGCTGAAAAAGCCTCTTTGCAGGGCACGCAAGTAATTAAAGCTGAGCTTGAGCAAGCGCGCCTTGACCTTGAAGTGGCGCGCAGAGCGAGTGATTTGCAGCGCATGTCTGAATTGCAATATGGCCGTATTCCTGCGCTTGAGCGCAAACTAGACTTAGCATCTCAAGCTGAAATGCAAGAAATGAGCTTGCTTAAAAACCAAGTGTCTGAAGATGAAATCGCGGAGATCCTTTCTCGTTGGACAGGTATTCCTGTGGCGAAGATGCTGCAAGGGGAGCGTGAAAAGCTCTTACATATGGAAGATGAATTACATCAGAAAGTCATCGGGCAGGACGAAGCGGTTAATGCGATTGCTAACGCTATCCGTCGCTCGCGTGCAGGGCTTGCGGATCCTAATCGTCCAATCGGTTCCTTCTTATTTTTAGGACCTACTGGGGTGGGTAAAACGGAGCTGACAAAAGCGTTGGCTAATTTTATGTTTGATACTGAAGATGCCATGGTGCGGATCGACATGTCTGAATTCATGGAAAAGCACTCAGTCGCTCGTTTAGTCGGTGCTCCCCCTGGTTATGTCGGCTATGAAGAAGGTGGCTATTTAACGGAAGCGGTACGTCGCAGACCTTATTCTGTTGTGTTGTTGGATGAAGTAGAAAAAGCGCATCCAGATGTCTTTAATATTCTTCTACAGGTATTAGATGATGGCCGTTTAACCGATGGCCAAGGTCGAACGGTTGATTTTAAGAATACTGTTATCATCATGACATCAAACTTGGGGTCAGACGTTATTCAAGAGCAGGCAAGCAGTAATGATTATACTGGCCTGAAAAATAAACTGATGGACGTACTGACGACTCAGTTTAGACCTGAGTTTATAAACCGTATCGATGAGACTGTGGTATTCCATCCACTGGTCACTGAACACATCAAGCAAATTGCAAGGATCCAACTTGATAAGCTCTCAGGTCGTCTTAAAGATAATGGTTATGGGTTCGAAGTGAGCGAAGGCGCACTTGAAAAAATAGCACAGAGCGGTTTTGACCCAGTGTTTGGAGCGCGGCCACTCAAGCGTGCTATACAGCAGTATATTGAAAACCCATTGGCGCAAAGTTTGTTGCAAGGTGATTTTAATGGGTACGCACGCATTAAGGTAGATGTTGATGAAGGCAATATATTGTTTAGTGGCGAGTAATCTCGTACTACAGCTCAAATATAATTAAAAATATTTGTTATGAACCCCCTAAAGATCACGATGAAGTTATTTGGGGGGTTTTGCTTTTATATGGTAAATTTAACGACTATTTAGTCTAGCTTGATGACATAACATGAATAAAAATTACAAACAGGCAGGAGTCGTAAATTTTGGCACCGCAGATAGACTTCAAATACGAAACCTTCCACTGCCAGTACTTGAACGAGGTCAAGTTTTTATTCGTATTACCTCATCTTCGATAAATCCCATTGATGTTAAAACACGCGCAGGTTTAGGTTATGTTGCACAGTCCAAGCAGGATGGTGCATTTTTACCTTTAGGCTACGATGTATTAGGCATCGTTGAAGAGGTAAGTGGAGGCGTTAATAACGTCGCAGTCGGTGACACTGTATTAGGCATGGTGGGTTTTCCCTCGACGCCTGGTTGCTATGCGTCTCATGTCATTGTTGAAAGTGAAGAAATTATTGTTGTTGACTCGAAAGTTTCTGATGAATTGGCGGGTCTGAGTTTAGCAGGACTCACTGCGCTACAGTCGTTAGATAAATTAAATGTGAACGCAGGGACCTTGTTTATTAACGCGCCGACAGGTGGTGTAGGCCATTTAGCTATACAGCTAGCGGTGCTTAACGGATTTGATGTGGTTGCCGTTACAACACGTAAGGCATTAATTGAGTCATTGAACTTTGATGTGGCGACTATGTCTTACGAGGAGTTTTTTGACCAACCCCAGTCGGGTCAGCTTTTGGATTTGGTCGGTGGCGAGCTTGCTTGTAAAATGCTGTCAAACATGGGAGCGGGTACTTCGTTTGTGACTGTGCCTTCAATTACCAAAGACGCGGTCATTGAACACGGTGCCTCTTTTGGCGCTCAAGGAGATGGAATTTTAGTCCAAGCTAATCCAAAACAGCTAAATGAACTGTATAAAGCTGTCGCGACACAGCGAGTAAAGCTTGTTGCAAGTAAAAAATTTAAGCTAGATGAGGTTGCTTTGGCTCACAAATATGTTGAGCAGGGCGAGCACTTTGGCAAAGTTATTATTGTGGCTTGAGTATTTTAAATTAGCCCCCATTGAAGGGGCATAACTTAAGCTTGATCCGGGCCTCGAGGTATTTTTTTGAAACACACGAATTTAGATAGCAAGTTAGAAACACTTGCCAACACTGCGCTTGTCTCTTCATTAGCGGGTATTCAGCGCGGTATTGAACGAGAAGCTTTACGGATCCAGCCATCCGGCAAAATTGCTAAAACACCCCATCCAGCAGGTGTTGGACACCCATTGACACATAACTCAATTACAACCGACTTTTCAGAGTCACTGCTTGAGTTTATTACACCTGTTAGCACCTCTGCAGAACAAACGTTATCTCAGCTTAGAGATCTACAAAAATATACTTTGGCGAATATGGGCGATGAAATGCTCTGGCCTATGAGTATGCCGTGCTTTATCGAAGATCAAGACGATATTGTTCTGGCACAATTTGGTGAGTCAAATATTGGGAAAATGAAAACCCTGTATCGCGAAGGGTTAAAAAATCGCTATGGCAGCATGATGCAGGCTATTGCTGGTGTGCATTTTAATATGTCATTCCCAAGTGACTTCTGGAGCGCATTAAAGGCGAGCGAGCAAAATACAGGGTCGGTACAAGATTTTATTTCTGATAAATACCTTGGCCTTATTCGCAATTTTAAACGTGAACTATGGCTGATAAGCTATTTATTTGGCGCTTCCCCTGCGTTATGTCGCTCATTTTTACAAGGTAAGCAAAGCGATTTACCATTTCAAGAGTCAGGTAAAGGGACTTTATATTTAGATAAAGGTACAGCGTTACGTTTGGGCGATTTAGGATATACCAACAGTGCTCAGTCTTCACTTAAAGTGATGTACAACAGCTTGCCTGAATATGTGAAAGGCTTGCAAACAGCAATCCGCTGTCGTTCTGATTTATACGAAAATATTGATGATTATCGCGCGGATGTGCCTAAGCAGTTGAACAAGAATATTCTTCAGATAGAAAACGAGTTCTACTCACCAATCCGACCTAAGCGCAATGCCAATTCACAAGAGACACCAACACAGGCATTGGCACGCGGTGGCATCGAGTATATTGAGATCCGTGCCTTAGATGTTAACCCATTCTCAGATACAGGCATTAGCTTAGAGCAAATCAGATTTTTAGACGTGTTCTTAACTTACTGTTTGTTAAAAGACTCACCAGAGATGGACTGGGATGAACAGCAGGTTTCAGACAGAAACTTACAAAGTGTAATTTGCACAGGGCGCGATACCGAGACGCATTTACAGCAAGGCGATACGCAAGTTTCTATTGCGGCGTGGGCTGAATCTATTTTCCATGACTTGACGAAAGTTGCCAAGCTGTTTGATGACGCGCATGGTGATCAGACTTACTCAGACACGATTGCAAGCTTAGCTACTTGGGTCGATAATCCGGATGAGACGTTTTCAGGTCAATTAGTGAGTGCTTTAAAAGAACAGAGTACCGATTCTGCTGAGCAAGCTCTTAAACTGGCCAGTCAATATAAGCAATCTCATTTGCAAAGTGACTATCAGTTTTATAATGAGTCAGAGTTGGATGCTAAAACAGCGCAGTCATTTGTGGATGAAAAATCGGTGTGTGATGCAGATGAGTTAACACTGACTGCATTTTTACAAGATTATTTCGAAAAGGCATAAAAAAACGCAGCCCATGGGGCTGCGTCAAAATATATCAGGGATGAAACAATGCTAAACTGCTGCATTCAAGTAGTATGACCCTAGCAAAATAGAAAAGTTCAGGTGAGTTCAAAAAAAATGAGAAAAAAAATAATATTTTTACCTCTACTTCTAGCTCTGACTGGTTGTGCAACAGCCCCTCCGAAGCAACCTAATGATATTTGTAAGATTTTTGAGGAGAAAGAAGATTGGTATTACGACGCGCGTGATGCACAGGAAAAGTGGGGTTCGCCAAAACATGTGCTGATGAGCATGATGTACCAAGAGAGTTCATTTAGGCACGATGCCGCGCCGCCGATGGAATACTTCTTAGGCTTTATTCCAATTGGCCGTGCAAGTTCAGCATATGGTTACTCCCAAGCAAAAACAATGACTTGGAGTGATTATATTCGCGAGACTGGCAATTCAGGGGCCGATAGAGATGACTTTGAAGATGCGATAGACTTTATGGGCTGGTTTGTTTATAAAACGCATAAGGTAAATGGTGTTTCAAAGTGGGATGCCTATGCGCAGTACCTAAATTATCATGAAGGTTGGGGTGGATACCGCCGTGGCACCTATAAACAGAAAAAGTGGCTGATGAAAGTTGCTAATAAGGTTAAGCACAGAGCATCTCGTTACGGTGCACAGCTGAAACGATGTGAGGATGATCTGGATAAAAACTGGTTTGAGAGGCTGTTTTCGTAACAATCAGTGTCGAGTAAACGAGTTTAGACTGAATGAAAAGAAAAAAGGGTTAGCATGTGCTAACCCTTTTTTTAAGCTTGTTTTTGTGCTTGTTGCAGTGGAAAAATCTTCACTATTTTAATCATGTTTTCTTTGACTTCCATGACTTCCATTGGATAGTTAGCGATTTTTAAGCTTAGTTGACTCTCTGGAATATCTTCAAGGTACTCAACAATTAAGCCGCTGAGTGTTTTAGGCCCTTCAGTGGGTAACTCCCAGCCCATTTCTTTATTTAGATCTCGGATATTGGCGCTGCCATCCACTAAAACGGAGCCGTCACTTTGCACCGTCACTTCATCGCTTGGTGTTGGTGTCTGAGTCGTTGTAAAGTCACCAACCACTTCTTCTAAAATATCTTCTAGCGTCACCAAGCCCTGAATGTCACCGTATTCATCAACGACTAGGCCAATGCGCTCTTTATTTTGTTGAAACTTGAGCAGTTGAGTATTCAGCGATGTGCCTTCAGGAATAAAGTATATTTCTCTTACGGCACGCAGTAGTGAAGGCTTATCAAACTGCTCTTTAGTTAACAAGCGCAGTGCATCCCTTGAGTGAATAAAGCCAACAGCGTCATCTATTTGATCACGGTATAGCAGCACTCGAGTGTGTTGAGCATTTGTTAGCCGACGAGAAATATCTTTCCAGTCATCGTTAATATCAATCGCATTGATCTCATTTCGGGGGATCATGATATCTTCAACGGTGACCTGCTCTAGGTCTAAAATAGAGGTCAGCATATTGCCATGATTAGTGGGTAGCATGGCACTGGATTCATTTACGACCGTCTTAAGTTCTTCTTTACTTAAGCTATGTTCTTCTATTTGTTCTGGTGATACACCAAAAAGTTTGAGCATGCCATTGGTGATCCAGTTGACGGTAACCACGACAGGGAATAATACTTTTAAAAGTATTTTAAGTATCACAGAGCTTGGGAAAGCCACTTTTTCAGGATACAGTGCAGCAAGTGTTTTAGGCGTGACTTCAGCAAAAATCAAAATAACCAAGGTCAGTGCAAATGTTGCAACAACAATACCTGCATCACCTAATAATCTCATACCAATCACGGTGGCAACCGCTGAGGCGGCGATATTAACGAGGTTGTTACCGATAAGAATAAGTCCAATAAGGCGATCTGGCCTTTTGAGTAGTTTATCAACGCGTTTGGCAGATTTGTTATTCTCTTTAACTAAATGTCTGAGTCTATAGCGATTAATGGACATGATGCCAGTCTCAGAGCTTGAGAAATAACCTGATATAAGTATCAGCACGCCAAGTATGATAAACAAGGCGCTGGTAGATATGTCGTCCAACAGAGGATCCCTTTTTTACTTTCGAAAGGTTATTAAGCGTCAGCACACGGATAGAGTCAAGCGTGACGCTCATTTTTTTGTATTAAAATTTGTCTAAGATAACTTCTTGAATAAATCGGCTGCCAAAATAAGCCAAGGTAACGATGCCGGATGCGCCGATAATGGCAAAAACGACAGGCTTTCCACGCCAACCAAATTGGTGGTGACCGAGTGTGACTGAGGCAAAAATTGTCCAAGCAATTAATGATAATACCGTTTTGTGGATAGACGCTTTATCAAACATACCATCTAAGAATACAAACCCAGCAATGAGTGCTAATGTGAGCAGTCCGGTGCCGACAGTGAGGAGTTGATATAATTGAGACTCCACTTGCATCAGTGGAGGCAAATGACTATTCATGATTGCAAGATCTTTGCTCTTTAAACGCTTATCAATAAAGTAAAACTGTACAGCGTACAAAGTAGCGATAATTAGAATACAGTAAGCCAGCAGTGATAACGAGATATGTGTGACTAAGCCAATATCTACATTGATGTCATCCATGATAATGTGGTGGGGGATAAATAAACTGGCAATAAGCAAAATTGCCGCAAATCCATAAACCACGGGCAGCAATAAAGTTGCAGGGAATTTTAATGAGACCGTTGTCACAGAGACGACAATAACCCAGCAAGTCAACAGGGCAATATTAATGGTACTCAAGTCTTGACCGTATTGAGTAAACACTGAGTTCACCAATACCAGCATATGGCTCAATATCGCCACCGTACTTAAAATAACGGTCAACTTTTGACTTGGGCCTTCTCTATGGAATAAACGTGAAAGCACGTGTCCAGTTGCTAGTATGTAAAACAGGCTCGCCAATAATGACAAAATGATGATCATGAACTTTGTGTCTACTTTCGTGGTCCTTTTATAGGCTATTGTATTTTAAGCCTCGCCGCTTGCATAGACTTTGTAAAAAGAATCTTTGTATAACTTGAATACTGTATTAGTTGCGCGCATATCAGTATAATGTTGCGTAATTACGAGATAGTGGAAGCGATACATGTTTGAGAACCTCCAAGAACGCTTAGGAAAAACGCTTAAAAACATCAGCGGCAGGGGCCGACTGACCGAAGATAATATTAAAGAAACACTGCGCGAAGTGCGCATGGCCTTGCTTGAAGCAGACGTTGCACTGCCTGTAGTGCGTGAGTTTGTAAAAAAAGTGAAAGAGCGTGCTGTTGGTGTTGAAGTCACCAAGAGTCTAAGTCCTGGTCAGGTTTTCATTAAAATTGTTCGTGAAGAACTTGAAAAGGCGATGGGTGAGGCGAATGAAGAGCTAAACCTTAACGCTCAGCCCCCAGCTGTTGTGATGATGGCGGGTTTGCAAGGTGCTGGTAAAACGACCAGTGTGGGTAAACTTGCAAAATTCTTAAAAGAGAAAAAGAAAAAATCTGTTTTGGTTGTGAGTGCCGACGTATATCGTCCGGCGGCAATCAAGCAGCTTGAAACGTTAGCACAGGAAGTAGATGTTGAATTCTTCCCAAGTGACATTTCTCAAAAACCAGTTGATATTGCCAATAACGCGGTTAGTCATGCGAAAAAGAGATTCATTGACGTAGTGCTGGTGGATACCGCGGGTCGTCTTCATGTTGACAGTGACATGATGGACGAGATCAAAGAGTTAAATGCAGCGATCAATCCAATTGAAACGCTATTTGTTGTTGACTCAATGACAGGTCAGGATGCCGCCAATACGGCAAAAGCATTCGATGAAGCGCTACCTTTAACTGGTGTGATTTTAACGAAAACAGATGGTGATGCACGTGGTGGTGCAGCGTTATCTATCCGCCATATCACAGGTAAGCCGATTAAATTTATGGGTGTGGGTGAGCGAACAGATGCGCTTGAACCATTCCACCCAGATCGTATCGCTTCGCGTATTCTTGGCATGGGTGATGTGTTATCACTTATTGAAGAAGTAGAAGCAAAAGTTGACAAAGATAAAGCTGCAAAAGTGGCGGAAAAAGTCTTTAAAGGAGACGGTTTCACACTGGAAGATTTTGCTGAGCAATTAAAGCAAATGAAAAACATGGGCGGTATGATGTCTATGTTAGAAAAGCTGCCAGGCATGAATAACCTACCTGATGCAGTGAAGGGTCAAGTCAATGACAAAACCTTTAATCAGATGGAAGCGATTATCAGCTCAATGACGCCAAAAGAGCGTGCGCGCCCGGAAATCATCAAAGGTTCTCGCAAAAAGCGTATTGCTGCAGGTTCTGGTACTCAAGTACAAGATATCAATAAGCTGCTTAAGCAATTTACTCAAATGCAGAAGATGATGAAGAAGATGAAAGGCAAAGGCGGCATGATGAAAATGATGCGCGGCATGAAAGGTATGATGCCTCCAGGTATGTTTGGCGGCGGCGGTCCTAAGTTTTAATTAACTGAATCAAAAAAGGGAAGTGATGTCACTTCCCTTTTTACTTTATCAAGCCCTAATCTTGTTCGGCCTCAGAGCTAAGCGCTTTTCGTGCTGCCTTGGTCAGCCTAACAAGTTCCATTCTCACTGCTTTACTATCCATGCACACGTTTTCAAACTGAACATAATAGTTTTTGTCATTGGCGCGAAGATAACATCCATCAGGGACAATGGTCGTCATGATGACATCGTCAGCTTGTACTTGGTGGATCAGATTCAACATAAGTTGGTTGGCATCAGCATGGTCATCATTCATATGCTCAACCATGCGCTTTTCATCTTCTAGCGTCCATTCTGGCGCTTGTGCATGCCATTCGTTTTCTTCTATCCAAAAAATATGACCAAATCCACCGATATAACGAACGCGTTTTACTTCCATGCGCCATAACTGAAAGTCATGGGCTTGGCGGTAAGATATAGCTTCAGGGTATTGACGCTCATAGCGCTCAAGTAATGCTTCTGACTCTTCAGCTGGCACCGGCGCTGCATCACCAACGACAGTTACTCGTGCGTGTGCATTTTGGTCACCTTGCTCTGCAGCATCGAATACGGTCGCACACATGCGGCTATCTTCAGTAAGGTTTCTTGAATGTTGTGCTATCCCTGCAATATAAAAAATTAGCCTGCCTTGATTGTCCGTCATAAAAGGAGACACAGATCCAAAAGGGTAGCCCTGTAGGTTTTTAGAAATAGTTGAGATCACACAGACAGATGACTGTCTTACTAAGGTGCGTGCTTCAAAAGCGGCTTGTTCACGCATTGGAGGCTCCTGTTAGCGGTTCTGAAAAAATCATAGGGATTTCAAAGCTGGGGTGCAAGTTAATTTGCATGCCAGCACGGTATATTGGTTGCAGCACCTCAGGGCGTAAGACATCCTGTGGCTTGCCGTCCTGATAGATGACGCCATGGTGCAGCAGTAAAATTCTGTCAGCATATAATGATGCTAAGTTTAAGTCGTGTAATACAGCAATGACGGTATTACCTTGCTCTGCAAACGATTTCGCTTTGCTTAAGGTCATATGTTGATGATGCAGATCCAATGCCGAGGTTGGTTCGTCCAGTAACATCAACTTGCCTGACGTTCCAGGCTTATGTGCATCAAGCTGCGCAATGCAACGTGCAAATTGCACACGTTGAAACTCACCGCCTGATAGTACGGTAACATCTCTGTCAGCTAACGTTTCTAGAGACATTTGTAGGATGACCTCATTGACCACTTCTGCCTGTGCTGACCTAGTCTCGTGATAGGGGTAGCGCCCCATTGCAATCAATTCTGCAGCATTAAAAGCAAAATTGACGCGGTTGTTTTGCAGCAGCATGGCGCGTTTGGTAGCCAGTTGCTGTGGGTCAAGTTGATGGATCCGCTGTTTGTGAAATAACACATCCCCTGAGTAGGTCAGATCATCACATATTGCGCTCAATAAGGTCGATTTACCTGCGCCATTCTCTCCAAGTAAGACAATAAATTGACCTTGCTGCGCAGTAAAAGACACGTCGTGAATAATGCGCTTGTTGCCGCGCGTAATCGAGATATTGTTACACTCAAGCATGAGCACCTCGCTTTTGCTTCACTAATTGATAGATAAAAAATGGCGCGCCAAATAGCGCTGTGACAATACCTATCGGTAACTCAGAGGGGGCGACAATCAGGCGTGCTATCCAATCAGCAAGTAACATTAATAAGCACCCTAAAAGCATGCTCAGAGGGAGCATTTTTCGTAGATCTGGACCCACTAATAAGCGCGCGATATGGGGAACAACCAACCCAACAAAGCCAATCATACCCGCCATAGCAACGGCACCACCGACACCAAGCGCAACGAGAAAGACCACTTCGGTCTTTAGGCGTTTCACATTCACACCTAGATGTCTTGCATCCCTTTCGCCAAGCATCAGTGCGTTTATTTGGCGTTTCTTCAAAATCAACATGATGGTACTGATGATGATAAGAGGAGCACCGTAAATCATTGCTGACCAACTCGCGCCGCCTAAAGACCCCATTTGCCAGTAAGTCATCAAACGCAATGAACTGTCATCAGCAAAAAAGCTGAATAAGCCGATAATGGCCATGGCAATGGCATTAATGGCGACGCCTGCCAATAATAATGTCGTGATTTGAACCTGACCTTGATGGTTGGCTAGACGATAAATGACAGAAGTGATGGTTAATGCACCTACGAATGCGGCAGGTGCAACCATGGCTTCATTAATAAAGCTGACTTTGGGAGCGAGTGCGATAACGGCAATGGCAGCGACCGCTGCGCCACCGGTGACACCCATTAAACTAGGATCGGCTAGCGGGTTGCGACATAGCGCCTGCGTTGCAGCGCCGCTGCAAGCGAGCACGGAGCCAACTAAAATGGCGAGTAGCAATCGAGGTAATCTAATTTGTGATACGACACTCATTTGCAGCTCATTAATGTCCATTGTCATGGTATCGGGTAATAACCAAGCGATGGGCATTTTCCAATCCCACCCAACAGGACCGCTACTGAGAGAGAGCCAAGCAAGGCCAAGCAGCAATAAGCCGCTCAACCAGTACCACTTTAAATGTTGATTTGAATTTAAAAGGGGAAGTGCGGTGTTGCTCATAATGCCTGCTTACGATGAAATGCGTCTAGTTTGGCAATGGCTTCAGGTAATCGAGTAGTCATACCGAGTGCCATTAGAGAATCCATAACTAATAGACGACATTCCTTCGCAGCTGGGATTAAAGCAAGGGATGCTTGCTGACAAAACTTTTCTGGGCCGCCTGCACCATAGACAACATGACTGGGGGCGACGATAAAGTCAGGGTTACTGACTAATAGAGCTTCGCGGTTAAAGGGCTTAAAGCCATTATGTACCGCGATATTTTCAATGCCTGTATAGTCAAATAAGACATCTGGTACAGTCTCTTTTCCTGCGACCATCACACCTCTTTCACCAGCAGAGAGAATAAATAATGCCTTCGTATCTGAGCGTTTAGGTTTACTTGGCAATTGCTTTTTTAAAGAGTTGATTAGCTGTTCTGCTTGAGGCTTTTTGTTGAGATCGGTTGCAACTTCGGTGATAAGAGAAAAAAGCCCTTGAACATGCTTTGGCTTTTCATACAACTTGAGTGGCACTCCAGTGCTTTTAATTTGCGTGAGTACTTCAGGGCGGCCGGCGCCTTCTAGGGTCAAAATCATAGTTGGCTTTTGCGATAAAATACCTTCTGCGGCCAAATCACGATAATAGCCAACTTTTGGCAGGGTTGTTGCCTTTGGTGGCCATGTACTTGAGGTGTCTACTGCAACGACAGACTCACCTGCATTGAGCGCATAGACGATATCTGTAATGGTGCCACCTGCGACGACCAAGCGTTCTGCGTTCGCAGCGAAGCTACTCAGCATCAGTAAAATACCAATATAAAGGGTATGTTTCATTGTTCTCTCACGTGTTAATTACTTGAGTTTTTGACTCGTTACTGCTCGTTTGAAGGGCAGTTTGAGCGACTGATAAATCCCTTATGAGTCTGTGTATCCAATGACGGTAATAATACATTCTCAAGAAACTAAAATCTACATGATTATAGAAATGCAAATAATTATCGTTTGCGATAGTTTAAAAATACCTTTATAGTGCACAGCGAAATTTATTCGTTCTTCCTGTTTGAGGTTAAAAGATAATGTTTAAACAAACTACTATTTCGCTAAGTATTGCAGCTGCGGTCTTTACTGCGCCAAGTTCAGTTGCGGAGCAATTTGAGAAAGACAGCGAGGTTATCGTAGTATCAGGGTCGCGTATTGAGCAAAAGCTTGAGGATGTTGCGGGCTCTGTGAATGTTGTCACCGAACAAGAAATTGAACGTGAGTTAGCAGTGGACTTAAATAGTGCATTTAAGTATCAAACAGGGATCACAACTACGGGCTCAACTGGTGAAGCCCAAGCGCTCAATATTCGTGGTATTGGTGGAAATCGTGTTGTTTACGTCAAAGACGGACGCCGCTTGAATGATGCTTATTCTGGTGGTGGCGGCTTAATCATTGGTCGCGGTTACTTTGATGTTGATAACGTAAAGCAAATTGAAGTGGCAAAAGGTGCTGCATCATCTCTTTATGGCTCTGATGCTTTGGGTGGCATTATTGTTATATCGACAAAAAATCCGTCTGATTACCTAGCGAATGAAGATAGTTATGCTCAAGTTGGCATTGGCTATTACGGCGTTAACTCGGAAAAGAGCGCCACAGCAACATTTGCTAAGCAACTTAGTGATCTAAACGCCACATCTATTCAAGTGACGCGTCGGGATGGCGAAGAAACGCAGAATTATCAAGAAAATCTTCCAGGATTTGACTACACATCAAATGCGTTATTGCTAAAGTCGGAGTTTAAATTGACTGACAGCGAGCGTGTTTTGGCGACGCTTGATTACTTTGACCAAGACAGCGAGCAAGTAATCACGGCAAATGAGTATGAAACAAAAGATGATAACGAAAGCCTTTCTTTGTCATTAGAGTTTGATACTTCAACAGCGACAAGCTTTTACGATAACTTAAGTACACAAGTTTATTATACTGACTTTGAACAAATCAGTAATCAGACTCGTGCAAATGATGGAAGTCGCAGCCGTATTGGGCCTTACACGGATTACAACGACTATCGTTTCGAGCAGTCTATTCTTGGTGCACGCTTGGTATTAGATAAGCAGCTAGAGTTTGGTTCTGTGTCACATCAACTTGTATATGGCTTTGATTATGATGGCTATGAAACATCAAGACCTCGTCTAAAAACCCGAATCGATGCACAAGGTAATAAAGTGCTTGATAATGAGGGACAAAAAACATTCCCTGGTGCAGACACCACCATGTTAGGTCTTTTTGTACAAGATAATATTGCTTTGTCTGATGCTGTTACATTGAACGCGGGTTTGCGTCTTGATAAGTATGATATGGATGCAAAACAAAGTGAGCTTTATGAAGGCACAGAGTTTGGAGATATCAGTGAAACTGCGCTATCGCCAAAGCTTGGCTTAGTATATGCAGTTTCAGATAATTTGAATGTGGTGGCGCAATACTCTCGAGGCTTTAAAATTCCACCTCATGATCTGGCCTATCAAAGCCATGGTGTTGAACCTATTTACCAGATTTTACCGAACCCTGAGTTAGACCCAGAGACCAGTGACAGTATAGAGTTTGGTGTGAAAGGTGGTTTTGACTCAAAGCAGTTTTCTGTAACACTATTTAATACTAAGTTCGATGACTTTATAGGTAATAAGGTCGTTCGTGTTGAGCCTAGTCAAATACCTAACATGCCGCCTAAGACGTATTATCAGTACCACAATATTGGTGAGGTAGAAATTAAAGGATTAGAAGCGAACTTTACCGTTTGGGTAAATGATAACGTTTCTGTAGATACTGGTCTTACATATGTACAAGGCAAAGATAAAGAAACGAATGAATACCTAAGTTCAATTAGTCCTCTAAACGGCTTTGTAAAGACACGCTATGAGATGGATAGCTGGTCAGTTACGGCTGCGTTTAAAGCGGCTAAGCGCATGACTAAGGTTCCAACAGATGACAGAATTAAAACTGGTGGTTGGGGAACAGTCGATCTCTATGCTGAGTATGATTTCGGCAACCTGCGACTCAATGCTGGTGTCTTTAATCTGTTAGATAAAGAATATATCCCTTATGAAAGTGTTGCAGGGCAAGCGGCTGATGCGAACCTAGAGCAATACACACAGCCTGGACGTAATTTTGCAATTAATGCTAAATATACCTTCTAGGCGGTAATGTCTCCCTGCGAGCAAGGCGAAATTCGCTTTGCTTGAGCATTTAAACGGGTGTTTTCAACAGCATCCGTTTCTTTATTTTGGCGGGTACGAAGCCAAATGATGATTGCATTTTAGGTCTAAACCGACCTAGGTATGTCAAGATTGAGAATTAAATCTAAAACATACTTGCATTGTTGAGAAAAACTCGTACAATTCCCCAGCTTCCCGTAGTGGGAAGTTATATCTTATTAATGAAAACAGTCAATCTATGTAGAGGACGGTATGGTAACTATTCGTTTGCAACGTGGCGGCGCTAAAAAGCGTCCATTCTATCAAATCGTGGTTGCGGATAGCCGTTTCTCGCGTGACGGTCGTTTCATCGAGAAAGTAGGTTTCTTTAACCCAATCGCTTCTGGTCAGGAAGAAAAAATTCGTCTAGATCTTGCTCGTGTTGATCACTGGGTAGGTCAGGGCGCATCTCTTTCAGATCGCGTAGCTAAGTTAGTTAAAGACGCTCGTAAAGCGGCTTAATAGGCGTAAGTGTAACCATGAGTCAAGATAACACCTCGACACTCGTTGTCGGCAAATTAGGTGCCCCTTATGGTATTAAGGGTTGGCTTAAGGTGCATTCATTTACTGATGATCCCCAAGGGATCTTCGATTTCAGCCCATGGTTGATAGGGCAACAAGGTAAATGGCAAGCACTTGAAGTGAGCGACTGGCGTCGCCACAACAAGGGTTTCATCGCTAAATTTGCGAACATTAACGACCGAGATGAAGCAATGGCTTATACCAATGCTGAAATTGCCGTTAATAGTGAGCAGCTTCCTGAATTACCTGAAGGGGAGTTTTATTGGCGAGACTTAATTGGTATGACGGTTGTAACCAATAAAGGTTATAACTTAGGTCATGTCGATGACCTTATGGAGACTGGCTCAAATGACGTTTTGGTTGTGAAAGCAAACAAAAAAGATGCATTTGGTCAGACTGAACGCTTAATTCCATTTTTGACAGATTCTGTCATTGTTGAAGTTAAGCATGAAGAACGTGAAATTACGGTTGATTGGGATCCAGCATTTTAATGAGTGAGCAGCAAAAACTTTGGGTCGGCGTTGTATCGTTGTTCCCTGAAATGTTTGATGCAGTTACTCAGCAAGGTGTAACTGGTCGAGCTGTGAAAAACGGTTTGATTGAGTTCAATTGTTGGAATCCAAGAGAGTATGCGACCGATAAACATCGTACTGTAGATGATCGCCCTTATGGCGGTGGTCCTGGTATGTTGATGATGGTAGAGCCGCTTGAAAAAGCCATTTTAGATGCAAAAGCTGCAGCTGGTGATGGTGCAAAAGTAATTTACATGTCTCCACAAGGGCGCAAACTAGACCAACAAGGCGCTGCTGAATTGGCAACGTCTGAGAAGTTGATTTTAGTTGCGGGTCGATATGAAGGTATAGATGAACGGATCATCGAGTCTCATGTAGATGAAGAGTGGTCCATTGGTGATTTTATTCTCAGTGGTGGCGAATTGCCCGCCATGACACTTATTGACGCAGTTGCGCGATTAGTGCCAGGTGTGCTTGGTCACAATCAGTCTGCTGAGCAGGATTCATTTTCGGATGGCCTGTTAGATTGCCCTCACTATACTCGGCCTGAAACATTGGATGGAAAGCAGGTCCCTGCTGTATTACTCAGTGGGAACCACAAAGAAATTGCAAAATGGCGCTTAAAGCAGTCATTGGGCAGGACTTGGCTACGCCGTCCGGACTTGTTGCGTAACCTAGCTCTGACTGAGGAGCAAGCAAGGCTTCTCGCTGAATTTCAGCAAGAACATGAAGCTTGTGGCTAGAAGACAGTTACTCCTAGGAATGTGAGAAATAAAATGGCAAAAGTAAACCAAAATATTATTAAAGCGCTTGAAGAAGAGCAGCTTAAAAAAGACGTACCAGTGTTCGGCGCTGGTGATACAGTAGTTGTACAGGTACGTGTAAAAGAAGGTAACAAAGAGCGTCTACAGGCCTTTGAAGGTGTTGTAATCGCTAAGCGCAACCGTGGCCTTCATTCATCTTTCACTGTTCGTAAGATCTCAAGCGGTGAAGGTGTTGAGCGTGTTTTCCAAACACACAGCCCAGTGGTTGATAGCGTTACAGTTAAGCGTCGTGGTGCGGTTCGTCGTGCTAAGCTTTACTACTTACGCGAGCGTTCTGGTAAATCTGCACGTATTAAAGAGAAACTTAACTAATACGCGCATACTACCTATGCTTAACAAACAGACCGCATTATGCGGTCTGTTTGGTTTCAGGCTCTCACTTTTTCAATATTAGTCACCAAACTCACTTCAAAACACTTTCTTATTTTCTACTTAGTATAAAACTCCTGCGTTTGTACCCTACAATAGTATGAAGAAACAAATTGACGCTTTCTTAATAAAATTCGTCCTGTTAGACTGGGTGTAATTTATTATTTACTGATGTAAATTAAGGTTTACGGTATGGGAATGAGAGAGAACTTAAGCCTAGATGAGCTGCGCATGCAGATAGATCGTTGTGATAGTGAACTGGTGAGCTTACTTGCTGAGCGAAGAAGACTGACCGAGCAGGTAGGGCAGATCAAACAACAAAAGGGCGCAGCATTACATGCTCCAGATCGAGAGGCGGCGTTGATCGCTGCTCGCCGTCAACAGGCCGAAGAAAAGGGCGTTAACCCTGAGTTGGTAGAAGATATTTTACGTCGCATGATGCGTGAGGCTTATGAAAACCAACAGAGTAAATTGGCATGTGCAGCGCCACAACTCTCACCTATTGTTATTGTCGGTGGTCAAGGTGCGATGGGCCAGCTGTTTGCAAAACAGTTTAAACGTTCAGGGTATGAGGTAAAAATACTCGACAAATCTCAGCAAACGGATGCCAGTTCAGTGTTAGCAGGCGCTAAACTCGTGCTGGTGAGTGTGCCGATAAACAGTTTAGATCAAGTAATAGCAGATTTGCCGCCATTAGACCCTGAATGCATTTTGGCAGATATTACCTCTGTTAAGCAAAGCCCTTTAAAAAGTTTACTCAAAAAACACGCAGGCCCAGTGGTTGGCTTACACCCGATGTTTGGACCTGATATTTCACACTGGGTTAAGCAAACTGTAGTTGCTTGTCATGGCCGTGATGAAAATGCATGCAGTGGATTATTAAAACAGCTGCAAATATGGGGATGCCATATTGTGCCAATGGAAGCGAAAAAGCACGATCAAGCAATGCAGATTATTCAGGTTATGCGCCACTTAACAACGTTTGTCTATGGTCAGTTCTTAGCAAAACAGTGTCACACTCTGGAAGAGCTGCGCAGCTGCTCATCACCTATTTATCAATTAGAACTAATGATGGTTGGCCGTTTGTTTGCGCAGTCTCCGGAATTGTATGCTGATATCATGCTAGCCCAGTTTGAAGATGTCGAAGGGCTACTTGCCAGCTATCAAGATACTTTTGAACAAACACTTCAGAGTTTAAAGCAAGGTGATAAGCAGGCCTTGATTGATGGCTTTGACAAAGCACAAACTTATTTCTCTGACAGTGCGCATACCTTCTTAGCGCAAAGCCGTGGGATTTTAAATAAAGCCAATGATGCTAAAGTGTTAGATGAGCTTGCTTCTTAAATTAAAAAAAGCGCTAGGTACATAGCGCTTTTTCCACTGTTTTGTTCTATTACCCGTTCACGAAAACCTACAGTTGATGATTAAATAGGGTCTACCGCTTTGAGCGACTCACTTTGATAACAGCCGAGTATTCTTACGGTTTGCGTGTGCGCTTTAAGGGCTTCAAGTGCTTTTTGAACAACTGGATCGGCAATGTTTGCTTGAAGGTCAACATAAAATACCTCTTCCCAAGGGTTGCCTGGTACTGGGCGAGATTCAAGTTTTGTCATGTTGATACTGTTTTCTTTAAACACCATCAATGCATCTGCCAGCGAGCCCACATGCTGTTTGGTTGCCATAATAAGGCTTGTTTTAGTGGGGATTTGAGTAGAGACTTGTAGTGGTTTTCTCGCCACAACAATAAAGCGGCTGTGATTCTCAGCTTGGTTTGCCAGTTCACTTTTAATGACTTCTAAACCTTGGGCGCGACCAGACTGCGCAGAACCAATAGCGGCACTTTGCTCACATTCTGCGGCAAATTTTATGGCACTGGAGGTCGAATCACAGGTTTCATGAATGACATCCGCTAAGCTTTGTAAGAATCGACTACACTGGGCAAATGGCTGAGGGTGAGCAAATATTTTTTTCACATCTTTAAGCTCAGTGCCAGGCTGTGCGAGCAGGCAATGCTCTACACTGTGTGTCACCTCTCCAACGATAGATACTTGCGCGTGCTGCATTAGATCAAAGACTTCGTTGATACTGCCTGAGCTGGTATTTTCAATTGGTAATATACCGAAGTCAGCTTTACCATGCTCAACAGAGGTGGTGATTTCTTCAAAAGATTGGCAACCAAGCTCGACGACTTTACCTGGGCGGCGACTAAAATACTTGTGGCATGCCAGCTGGCTATAAGAGCCCTGTCCACCGAGATAAGCTACGCGATGGGTGTCGTTAACTGCATCTGGATTTAAACTCTTTTGCAATAGTGCCTGCTGATTAAGAACCGAGTCTTCTAAGATAACTTGGAAAACGTTGTTGATGTAAAAAGGGTCAAGGCCTAGAGACTTTCCGTAACTGATGAGCTTTTCAAGTAGTGCTAGCTCTCGTTCTTCATCTCGAATTGGCTTGTTGTTGTTTATTTTATACTCCAGTACTCCATGGCTTATCCTTCTGCGTTTAGCCAGCAGCACTAATAGCTCAGAGTCTATCTCGTTAATCTCTGTTCTCAATGCATTTAAAGTATCTTGCGTCATGGTCCTCACTCCCATTTTGCCAAAAAAAAAAGCCTCCCAGATGTTGGGAGGCTTAGCTATTCGTTTTCACGCGCAAACAGTTAAGCCTCTTCACCTAAAGAAGCTAAAAAAGAAAAAATAGCGGCGCGTAAAATAGTTCATAATCTGTTCGTTTTCATATTTACAGTGTTATCATTATTATTAACACAGATATTAAGGCAATTACAACAAGGTATTTTAAATTATACCAGAAATGCATTGGCTACGATTTGTGTGATCTGATATATTCAAGACAATATATGAAAAAAAACATAACTAGGTAAAGAGTTTATCGTGGGCAATCGTCGTCCTCCTTCGCGTTTTGGTGCTAATTCTCTAAGTGTGAAATTATCAATTTTGATTTCCGCCGTATGCGTTATTGCGGGGGTATTTGCTGCTGCTTTGATGTTAAAGTCCGAAGAGAAGCACCTGATAGAGGCTGAGTTTGTTCAACTGCACGATTTAAGCGAGCAAATGTTGCAACAGTTTGTGCAATACTTAGAGCTTAAAAAAAACTTGGCGCAGCAAACAAACGTTGTTGTGACAAAAAAGTTGCTCCCAGTTAGCAGCTCTCCCCTTGATATTGAAGTGCCAGTCAACGCTCTTGATGGTAAGGTGCACAGTGTTGCTGCAAATGGCATGTCTGCTGCGTACATATTAAAAGAAACACTATCCGATACTGACAAAGTATTGTTCCAAAAATCCGAAACGCTTTGGAATACGTTGTCTCCGATATTGTTGCAGGACTTTTTCAACTTTTATATTTATACCACTGAGGATTTCGTTCGCATCGCACCACCCAACTCTGTGCTATTGGACAGTGCACAGAATCGGCAAGCAAATATTCACGCGCAGCCACTTTTACGTGAAGAGTTAAATCCTACGAGAGAGGCAGTCTGGTCTGACGTACATCATGATCCTGTTTGGAACAAATGGGTTGTGAGTATTTTGGTGCCACTGTATGAAGGCGATGAGTATAGAGGGTTTACAGGCAGCGATTTAGAGCTTGAAACACTCCTCTCTCACCTGCCAAAGCCGACTTCAGATCAAAGCTATATTATTTTTGATAAACAGGGTCGAATTATCTCGGCGCCTAATTTAATTGATGCCACAGACACATCTGAATTACAAACAAAAGAAGCGTTACCAAAAGCAATCCAACGAGTCATTGATACTGCGCTTAAAGTGAGGTTACCCAGCTATCAAGATGAATTCATTCATGATAAAGCTGGTCACATCGCCAATGTGATGCACCTTGGTGAGTTAGATTGGTACGTTGGCATGTATAAACGCAGAGATACTGCTTTATATGCGCTTGAAGAGCTAAAGGTTAAGTTCTTTGGTTTGTTTGTTTTATATGCCGCCTTTGTTGCTATGTTGCTACATCAAGTAATTTACCACCTGATTTTGAAGCGAATAAACCAGCTCGTTAAGGTGTTAATTAGCTTTGGTCGCGGTCAGTGGGACCACCCTAAACTCACTGATAGTGATGATGAGATTGGGCTCCTTAATGCGTCATTCAACGATATGAGTGATGACATTAAAAAGTTAGTAAATGGGTTAAACCAACGCATTAGTGAGAAGGAAATTGCTGAAAAAGCGGCAAATCGTCTTTCTAAAGCGGTGGCTTTTTCTGGAACAGGTGTGGTAATAACCAATGAGCGTTTTAAAATCGAATATGTGAATCCAAAAATGGTAGAGATGACAGGGTTCCCAGAGTCTCACTTTTTGGACTCGCCATTGCTTGGTATCATTTCTAATGAAATGGCGATTTTAATCGATGACATCGACTTTGATCTGAAAAGTCGAAATTACTGGCGTGGTGATACGCTGTTGCAAAGCAGTGATAATGAGCAAATTTGGGTGAGTTTGAGTATTTCTCCAATCAGAGAGAATGGGGGGCGTATTTCAAGCTATGTGGCGTCTGCGCAAGACATCTCTTTTGTCAAAGAAAGCCAAAGAAAAATGGAGGAATTGGCTTATTTTGATACTTTGACTGGACTCGCTAATCGTACTTTTTTCCGAATGCAATTGCGAAAGTCTATGGCGTTGGCGTCTCGGGGGCATTATGCATTTGCGTTGTTTTATTTCGACTTGGATGAATTTAAACGCATTAACGATACACTGGGTCATGATGCTGGAGATAGACTATTAGTAGAAGTTGCAGACAGATTGAAGCAACGACTCAGAGCGGAAGATACCATTGCCCGTTTGGGCGGTGATGAGTTTGCTGTTTTACTCAGTGGAATAAGCACGCGGGATAATGCCATGGACGTTGCTCACACTATTCAAAAGACGTTAGGGCAGCCGATATTACTGGGTAATAATGAAGTGATAGTCAGTGCGAGTATCGGTATTACGCTTGCCCCATTTGATAGCCAAGAAGAAGAACAGCTGTTGAAACATGCAGATTTGGCCATGTATGAAGCAAAAGCCAAAGGACGAAATACATTCCATTTCTACTCACAGGAATTGAATGCGGCAGCAAATGAGCGTCTACATATAGAAAATGAGCTGCGCCAAGCCATAAAGAGTCAGCAATTCTCGCTGCAATACCAGCCTCAAATTGACAGCCGAACAGGGAAAATAGTGGGCTATGAAGCGCTGATAAGATGGAATCACCCAACTGAAGGGAATATTCCACCAACGAAGTTTATCCCCATTGCTGAAGCAACTGGTTTGATTGTTGAAATTGGTACATGGGTGTTAAAAGAGGCGTGTCGCTTTTCTGCGGTGCTCAAGTCCAAAGGCTATACAGCAGATATTTCAATCAACCTGTCAGCCAGACAATTTAAGGATTCAAACTTAATAGAGACGATTTCTCAAACTTTAAGCGAAGTGGGCCTTCCACCGTCAATGCTGCACCTAGAGCTAACAGAAAGTATGCTTATGGGTGATGTAGAAGCGGCAATTGAGCAATTGAAAGAAATGAAAAAGCTAGGTGTCTCCTTGTCTATTGACGATTTTGGGACTGGTTATTCCTCGCTGAGTTATTTAAAACGCTTTCCAGTAGATGTACTTAAAGTAGACAGGTCATTTGTGAAAGATATACCGCAAGATACGAACGATATGGAAATCACTGCGGCTATCATTGCGATGGCGCAGAAGCTCAGTATGAAAGTCGTAGCTGAAGGTGTGGAAACTGCCGAGCAGGTCGCTTTTTTACAGCGTAATAATTGCCACATTGTGCAAGGCTACTACTATAGCGCGCCACTGACAGAGCAGGGGGTGTTTGCGCAAAACCCAGATATAATGAAGGTAGCAGGGAATTAACCCCCTGCTATTTTTACTTTAAAACCTTGTGCAACCAGTAAGCCTTTAAGCTTTTCTCTGTCGTCACCCTGAATTTCAATAATGCCTTCTTTGACGGCACCACCTTGTCCCATCTTACTTTTTAGTGATTTAGCCAGCTTTTTTAAATCATGTTCGCTTGGGTCTATGCCGACGACTAACATAACACCTTTCCCCTTTCGCCCTTTGGTTTGACGCTCGATACGAATATGACCATCTTTAAACAGCTTAACGTCTTGTTGTGGCTGCTCGTCTTCTGGTTTAATTCGACCCAGCTCGGTAGAATATACTAAACGACCATCTGACATTGCTTACTCCAAACTAGTTATCTTATTTTGGATACTAACAAAAAGTGTTTTGTGTCGTTATATTTTTTTGGCGAAATTACGTAATACGATTATATTTAAAACATAAAGATGGATAACAAAACCAAATTTAGAGTAGGAGCTTGCAATGAGCCTGAGCAAAAATGCTTCAGCTGACGGAAAGACCTTAACAATTCAGATTAAAGGGAAGTTTGACTTTAATTTAGTGCAATCATTTCGCCAAGCATATGCGGAAGTGAACGATGAAACTGAGAAAGTCGTTGTTGATTTGCGAGACACAGACTACATGGACAGTTCAGCATTGGGTATGTTGTTAAATATGAAAAAAACGCTCGGTGATTCAGTTGGTAGTATTCAAATCAGCAATTGCCGACCCCAATTAAAAAAGATATTGCAAATATCAAGATTCGATAAAAAGTTTGAAATAGATTAGCAGAGCTTAATTTAGCATGCTTATTTTAGTGGTTGATGATCAACCCCTTAACTGTAGACTGCTCACAGCTATGCTTGAGCAGCAGCATTATGACGTTTTGGTAGCGAATAACGGTCAAGAGGCTTTGACCTTGTTACATCAACATGAAGTTGATATTGTGCTATTGGATGTCATGATGCCTGTGATGAATGGCTTCGAGACCGCACCAAAAATTAAAGAATACGCAGGAGATGTGTATTTACCTATCATTTTTATTACCGCCCTCGAAGATCATGCTAGCTTCGAGAAATGCCTAAGAGTCGGCGGAGACGACTTCATTCATAAGCCTTTTGATAGGATCATTCTTTCCGCCAAAATTCGAGCGCATGCGCGCACCAGAAAACTCAGTAAAGAAGCGCATGAGCAGAAAAAGTTACTAGAGTATCACTACAATCAGACCGAACGTGAACATGAAATCGTAGAGCACATTTTTCGCAATGCACTATCAGGCCAAGAGAAGTTTGATAGTCTGTGTGATTTTCACCTTTCTCCCGCATCTATGTTTAACGGAGATATGTTCCTTATGGCGAAAAGCCCAATTGGCGGGTTTTACTGTTTATTAGGGGACTTTACTGGTCATGGGTTAGCTGCTGCTGTTGGTGCTTTGCCAGCCTCACGTATTTTTTACACTATGGTGCAAAAAGGGATGGCAGTGGGTGACATTGCCACAGAGTTAAACAGCTCATTATATACCTTATTACCCGGCCATATGTTTTGTGCAGCTGCAATTATTGAGCTCAGTAGTTCAGGTAAAAATATCTCAGCTTGGCTTGGCGGGTTACCCGATGTTTACCTAGTCAATGAACAAGGTCGTGTTTTAAAAACGATTGAATCTCAGCATATGGCGTTAGGGATACTCGACGATGATGAATTCGAGAGGACCATACTACACTTTGAAGTGGAGAAGGGCACTCGACTCGTTATGGCAACTGACGGCATTATTGAGAGTGAAGGGCCTGATGGAGAGATGTTTGGAGAAGGGCGTTTTATAGATACGTTGCAAAGTACGCCCGAAATCACCACACAAGAGGTCATTGATAAAGTGCGTAACTATGCGCAGCATGCGGAGCAACAAGATGATTTGAGCATTGCGATTATCAATTGTTTGCCGGCGGAGTTAGAGCATTCAGGTGAAACGCATTACTCATCACTGCCTTTTGAGATTGCTGTCTCCTTAGACGCTGAGCAAATGAAAGTGACTGATCCTGTTTTGGAAGTGGTTAATGTGCTTAGTAATGTTGAAGGGGTGGATGCACACCGTTCGAACATCTTTTTGCTACTGTCAGAGGCATATAATAACTCACTGGATCACGGGGTTTTGGGGATCAGTTCAGAGTTAAAAAATCAAGAAGATGGATTTTTAGAGTACTACACACAGCGTGCTGATGCGCTGTCTAAGCTCACCGAAGCGTTTATTGAAATTGCGGCCTCTTATAGCCCCGAAAAACGGTCAATCACTTTTGATATCAAAGATTCAGGTAGAGGTTTTTCTCAGCCTGACTTGCCAAGCGATAGTACATTATCTAATGAGCATGGAAGGGGGGTTCAGCTACTCTCAGAAATTGCTGATAGTGTCAGTTACAATCGAATTGGAAATGAAGTTAAATTGGTCTATTCGTTGGATTAAGCAGCTCCACCTATCTATCTATTTATTAGAATTGAAATTTTTTTACGATAGCCCCTTTCTTTTAACTCCCAATGATAAAAAACATGCTTGTGCCTATAGGCAAAGGCGCATTTGCGTGTTAAATTGCGTTTAGATATATAGATGTTTGGATGGCTAAATGATTTCTACATACTTAGATAAAACACAAACTTCCCTTGATCATACACTTGTTCAATCACAGCTTGATGCACTGGATGCTTATTTAGCGGCACATCAAGCTCAAACGATCTGGTCTTATCAAATACCAGAACTTGGTGAGGGGGGAAGTTGTAGTTTATTTGGTCACTTACAAGAAGCGCCATTTGAGTTGGAAACGATCATAGCGCGCACGCAAGAAAATGACGTTTTATTGTCTAAGCTTCAAACAATCGTCGAGTTTGTGACTAACAAAACTGGTGTCGAGTGGTTCGGTATTTATCAGTCAAGACAAGTTGACGGTGATCAACAATTGCTTAAACTCGCGTACAATGGTGCACCTAGCCGCCCATTATTTCCTATCAATGAGCAGTTTGCAGCAACATCAAATAATATTCAGACAGTACTTTCTGAAAAGTCTCGCATTATCAATAATATTCCTGAATATATTGCGCAGGGTGGCGAGTATTATACCTGTGACCCAAAAGTACAAGCGGAGGTTTGCATACCGCTGTTAAATGACAAGCTCGATTGTATCGGGATCATTGATGCAGAGGCTTTTAGTAAAGACTTTTTTACTGCTGACAATTTATCTGTACTTGTCGCGGCTTGCATGAAAATAACGCATTACCTTCCCAAGTAACAAGTCTCGTGTTCTTGTTAAATTGTGGTAGTATTATGGCAACTATAACCCCCACAATTGTTACGTAATATCGAGTTAAATACTTAGATAAATAGAGGCGAGCTTGCAAAAGTGTGAGCGATTTTTCGTCTCTTTTGATTTTTGTGCGTATCAGTTTTAATAGGAATAAAATACACATGTTTTCAGAACTAAAACCATTACCAACAGATCCTATTTTGGGCCTAATGGCAGCTTATAAGCAAGACGATAACCCTAACAAGATCGATTTAGGTGTTGGTGTATATAAAGATGAGCAGGGTGCTACACCAGTTTTAAAAGCGGTTAAAAAAGCAGAAGCATTTCGTTTAGAAAACGAAACAACAAAATCGTATATTGGATTAGCAGGTAATTTAGATTTCTGTACAAAAATGGAACAATTGCTGTTAAGCGATAGCCATACAACATTACTTGCCAATCGCGTTCGTACGGCTCAAACGCCAGGTGGTACAGGTTCATTGCGTGTTGCTGCTGAGTTCATCAAGCGTTGCAACAAAGATGCGACAGTATGGGTGACTACACCAACATGGGCAAACCACATTAGCTTGTTTGAAGCGGCTGGCTTAACGGTAAAAGAGTATCCGTACTACGATTATGAAAACAAAGGCCTGCTTTTTGACGAGATGATTGACACGCTTAAGCAAGTACCAAAAGGTGATGTTGTTTTAGTGCACGCCTGCTGTCATAACCCAAGTGGTATGGATTTAAATGCAGAGCAATGGCAAATTTTTGCAGATCTTGCTAAAGAAGTAGGCTTCACGCCACTAGTCGATATTGCATATCAGGGCTTCGGCACTAGCTTAGATGAAGATGCAAACGGTCTTCGTTTATTAGCTCAGACAGTAGAAGAAATGATTATCTGTTCTTCTTGCTCTAAAAACTTTGGCCTGTATCGCGAGCGAATTGGTGCATGTTCGATCATTTCAAAAGATGCGGCGAATGCGGATGTTGCAAACTCAGTATTGTTAAGCGTTGTTCGTAGCATTTATTCAATGCCGCCAGCACACGGTGCTGATATTGTAAATACGATTTTATCGAGCGATGAATTAACACAGCAATGGCATCAAGAGCTGGCTGAAATGCGTGACAGAATTAATGGCCTTCGCAGTTTGGTTAAAGACAGCCTTGAGCAAAGAAATACAGGACATGACTTCTCATTCATTGAGCGTCAGCACGGTATGTTCTCTTTCTTAGGGATTAATAAAGCGCAAATCGATCGTCTTCGTGAAGAGTATTCAATTTACATTGTGGGTTCTAGCCGTGTAAATGTTGCTGGTATTAGCCACAGTAATATTGATTACTTTGCAGATGCTGTAGCGTCAGTATTGAAGTAATCTAACAAGATATTTCAAGTATATTAAAACGCCGAGCTATATTGATAGGTCGGCGTTTTTGCGTTTTTGGAACGAATAAGCAAGTATAGATAAAGGCAGTATCATGCTTGTTTAATAGCAGTCACCTTATCATCTTCAACGTCGGCTTTTTTGGTCGTTTTTTTCGGCTCTTTTTCTGCTGTTGGCTTACTGCCTTTTAGTACAGAGATAAAGTCATCTTTGTATTTTGCCATTTCTAGCGCAAGAGACTCTACTTGCTGCTCGCTCAGTGGCACATCTACCTTATCTAGCATCCCTTCAAGCGCCTCTGCCACATCCAGCATTTTATCGTAGGCATCTGCCTCTTTTTTGCTAGTAAATGTCATTCGCTCTACTCCATTTCTTTCAACCACATACTTTACTATAACAGCCATGATCACCCTCCATAAAACACTGTTTTTTTATACAGTAAACTGTATTTGATTTTTTTGCAACTCAATCGCTGCCAATTAGACGATCCATATGAAAAAAATACAATGAAAATATTCTTAGGTATTTTACAAAAGTCAGTGATAAATCCTATGGTTACATTGCTTAATCACTTTTTTAAGCATGGTGAAACTCACAAACAGTTTAAGGAGAAATTAAATGCTCAAGCAAATATGGAATATTGGCTTTCTAGTGCTTTTGTTAACTTTTAACAATGCTGCTCAGGCACAAGCGGTAAAGAATATAGAAACGTCGACCCTACAGGTCAATGTGAATACAGCAGCAGTTGATGAGCTAATGAAATTACCAGGAATAGGCAAATCAAAGGCGCAAGCAATTGTGGACTCAAGGGAGCGAGAAGGATTATTTTTCAATATACAAGAGCTGGCAAGAGTGAAAGGTATAGGGACAGGGCTAATAGATAAAATAGAAGCCCATGTCGTATTGGAATAAATAGAGAATGCAGAGCCTAATTTTGGCTCTGCTTAAATTCAGACAAAGCTTTATCTAAGTTTTTTAAAGCAAACTGTACTTCAATAGGGGCTGTTAAGAGCGGGTATGCAATACCAGTGATAAGCAACACAGGTAAAAGTGACCAGCCTTCAAAGTAGGCAAGTGCCATAAATAAGGGGGTTAACAGAGCGAGTTTGCATACAGCCAATATGACCTTACTTTTTGCCGATAGCATGGAAATCGCTATTGCTTTAACTTGCTGCTTTTCACGTAAAGATAGCGACGCAAGTGCAGGAATTTGGCTTAGTCTAAAAATCATATATTTCTCTAATTTACTTCTTAAAAATAACCATAGGCGCAAAAATCAAAAAGCTAATGGCATAAATTGCAAAAATAACTTCCATCCAGCCTGGCATAGATAGTCCTGCAAATGACCAGTCTATGTTTGAGCAGCTACCTGTTACGGCAAAAAAGGATGGGATCCATTCATGCAAAGGAACAGGGAAGTTAGGTTCAAAAGAACAGGTAAAAGCAAAAGGATCTGTAGTGGTTTGCATATCAAGGTGCTGACGCGCAAGTAGCCACCCCCATATAGCTGATACACCCCATCCAGCAGTCGCTATTAATCGAACAAGGTAATTATTCTTACTGCAAAGCCCAATAAAGGCTGCGATTAAAACCCCTAACATTGCTGTACGTTGATAGATACACATCACACAGGGCTCTAGACCCATGGCGTACTGAAAGTATAGTGCAACGATTTCGAAAGTAAGCGCACTTAAAAACAATAAGCCCCAAGCTGTGGTGGTACGAGAAAAACTCGCGAGTCTATCAAACATGTATGTCTCCTTTTTTGCCCGCTATTATGGCTATCTAGTGTCAATGCATCAAGCTATTTGCACCTTAATGTAGGTCACATTAAAGGGAGTAAATTACTTTTATCATGCTTTGTAAGTTATCAATTCGTTTAGTAAACAGATTGTTAGTCTATTCGTTTTTCATTTAGTTCCCACTTTGTACTCTATTGTTCGGTTGTTTCTATCTGCTGGTAACTATTTATGCCCAAGTGAAATTATGTGCAGATTGCAATTTATATATTTCTTAAACGTGGATTACTTTATCTGGTGATTGCCATTTAACTTAAGCACTTCAGATAGACCAGAGTAATCACTCTCAATGAATTCAGCCGCCCCTATGTAGAAATAGTATATAAATGGCTGCTCACACCACTGACTCGCTTGGCATTGGCAATAGTGGTTGCCCTGCAGTTAATATCCGAATTATTCAATATTTCTTTGGCTTAAATAGCCAATATAACCGCGTTTTTATCAAGTTTGATGGGGTGGCAGATAAAACCTCTAGCGGCTTTATTTCCACAGTGTAAACCCTGCGTTTTAATGTTAGTGGTAATGATCCGCTGTGGTATGAAGAGCTAATGGCACTATTAACTCTAAGCAGCCGCTTATTGGCCGATCAAGTGAGCCCCGATCTCAGCAGCAGCTTTCCTGTCAGGCCATTTCTACCTCGCTCGATTCGTTAGACATAGTGCTAGATCGCAAGAATGATGGCGTAAATTATAAATATTAAAACTTGGCTCACCCATCGCGAAACCTTAATGCATGAATTTGGGCTGGGCTAAAAAATTAAATCCGGCTATCGGGCGTTGCTTTTGGGTGGCCCGGACACAGGAAAAACTCTCACCATGGCGTTATTGGCTAAGTCGACTGGGCGTGAAGTCTATCGGTTAGATTTATTTATGATTGTCTTTAAATATATTAGTGAGACTGAAAAAAACTCTCCAAAGTGTTTGATGTCGCCTGTTGTAAAGGGTGGATTTTGATTTTCTTGACTATAGCCTACGGCAGCAAGCAGTAAAGGAGGGTTGGTATCGCCTAGCGAACCTGAGTTAATCATCAATGCAAACTATTCCTGCTTTATGAGCAAGGCGCTAGTAAAACTAGCATGGGGAGTATGTAAAACGATGGTTGAGGAGGGTAAAAAATGGTGTTGATGTCGATATCAATGCAGTGATAACACGAGGTTTGGCAAGTGAGTTAGGGCAAGGGGTAGTGCGTCAATATCGGGTTGATGAGTTGTATTCACAAAAGTTAGCAGCGTTCGTCAATACTTCAGTATCAACGGCAGTAACGACTTAGCATTTATTAGAAAGGGTAGCATCAAAGCTGCGGAAGCTTATTCGAGTGCTAAAACAACTGTGATTTATACAAATGTGACAACCAAAGGGTTGAATAATATTTCATCACCTTTGGATGAAGTTGATGATTTGTAGAAATAAAAAAGGGGGGGGCTTATTAACGGCTAAATTGGTTGTTAAAAGTACACTAAATAATGAAGAGATAGTTGTGATAAACGCCACCGAGCCACTACGTGGCCTAGTGTTGTTATAGGCAATGATGAAAGCCTACAACATGTCACAAAGTTCAATTTAAATAGGTTTGAGATATGTATAAAAAAGAAGAAAACCAAAACGGCAATGAAAGTAAAGTTGTAACTCCCCCATAAACTGAAACAGTCCATAAGTAGAATTTCTATCAATATAAGAAGGAAATTTGACGATGCGAAAAAGTAAGTTCACCTAAACACAGATAGTCGGCATGACCAAATAAGTTGGATCGGGTGTACCTGTACCGGAAATATGCCGTAAACATGGTGTTGGCCAAAGTACATTTTATAAGTGGCGTTCTAAATATGGTGGGATGGAGGCATCTGACGTTAAACGTTTAAAAGAGCTTGAAGATGAAAATCGCAAGTTAAAAGACATGTTTGCGACTTCAGTTTAAAACATTCAATGCTTGAGGAAATCATCTCAAAAAAGCGGTGAAAACAAGTAGGCGCAGAGCTTGGGTCGAACACTTGCGAGCACGGTTTGAGGTTAGCGTAGCATTTGCTTGTGACGTAGCGGGTTTAGGTCGAAGCGTTTATTACTATAAATGCAAGCGACCATTGGATGGTGATGTCATTGATGCTTTGTTAGCGCTTGTCGAGCTGTATCCTAGGTAGGGCATGTCAAAGCTGTTCAAACGAATTGGGCATCAAGGCAAAGTATGGAATAAAAAGTGCGTTGATCGAGTGTATAACCTGCTCAAACTTAACCTTATACGAAAAGGAAAGCGCAGTGTACCAACACGCATACCGGAGCCGTTAAGTTTACCGAGCAAACATCATGATTCGTGGTCGATGGATTTTATGAGCGATGCGCTTAATTACGGACATCGCTTTAGTTTCGTTCCTTTAGAAGTCTGCCGTAAGCGCTTATCCATTAATGTATGGCCCTACAGCAGAATCATAAATTAAATGGCAATTACCATGTCTTCATATCACTGTTGCGCTTGTTACTTTATATCCATCTGGTACAATCAGTAGATTAACGAGTTGCAGTATCATGCTGCGCCTGCTACCCAGTGTTGCTTGCGCTGAATGTATCTTGCCTTTGGTTGTAATTTAAGTGGTGCAAAATGAGAATTTTTAAAGCCAAGAGCCCAGCGGGATTTGCTGAGGAATATATAGTAGAATCGATTTGGAATGGAGAGTTTCCGCCGGGGTCGATATTGCCAGCTGAGCGTGAACTGTCAGAACTTATCGGTGTGACTCGTACAACCTTAAGGGAAGTATTACAGAGATTAGCGCGTGATGGTTGGTTAACTATTCAGCATGGCAAGCCGACACGAGTGAACAATTTCTGGGAGACATCGGGTCTAAATATTTTAGAAGCACTTGCGCGTCTTGATGAAGATAAAGTCCCTGAGCTAACAGATCAATTATTGTCTGCAAGAACAAATATTAGTGCAATTTATACTCGTGCTGCGATTAAGTTAAACGCTGAAAAAGTGATTGAGATTCTGGCGCAATACCAGGAGCTACCTGATACGGCTGAAGCATTTGCAGATTATGATTATCAAGTACATCATCAGCTTGCCATTGCAGGTGGTAACAAAATTTACGTATTGATTTTAAATGGCTTTAGAGGCCTTTATTCGAAAATCGGCTGCCATTACTTCTCTGAGCCGAAAATTCGTAAATTGACCAGAGAATTTTATCGAGACTTAACGGCATTGGCTGAGCAAGGTGACTTCGATAGAGCGATTGCGCTTATCCGTAAATATGGTCATCAGTCAAGTGAGCTATGGCAGGGTATTCGTGCCGACATGCCAAATGACATTATGGATTAATGATTTAAAAATGCCCCGCAAGGGGCTTTTTTGTGTCTGAATATTGACCCCATCGAATTTTTAGATTGTACCTATCGGTTAATTCGATTGTTATTTTTCCTCAGAGCTGAATAAACTTAGGCAAATTTTTTCAAGGGGTTGTTTTTCGTAAACAGCGCCTCAATAATTAGAATCAAATTACAAAACGATTTGTATATTGGAACTAAACCTAACTATTTGGAGAAAACAATGGGTGTATTAGTTGGCCGTCAGGCTCCTGACTTTACAGCAGCAGCAGTACTAGGTAATGGTGAAATCGTAGATAGCTATAATCTACATGAGCGTATCAAAGGTAAAAAAGCGGTTGTATTCTTTTACCCACTAGACTTCACTTTTGTTTGTCCTTCAGAGCTTATCGCTTTTGACAAGCGTTTCGAAGAATTCCAAAAGCGTGGCGTTGAAGTGATCGGTGTTTCTATCGATTCTCAATTCTCACACAATGCATGGCGTAACACGCCAGTTAACGAAGGCGGTATCGGTCCAGTTAAATATGACCTAGTTGCTGACGTTAAACACGAAATCTGTCAAGCATACGACGTTGAGCACCCAGAAGCTGGCGTTGCTTTCCGTGGTTCTTTCCTAATCGATTCTGAAGGTAACGTACGTCACCAAGTAGTTAACGATCTACCTCTAGGTCGTAACATCGACGAAATGCTTCGCATGGTTGACGCACTAGCGTTCCACGAAGAGCACGGTGAAGTATGTCCAGCTGGTTGGACTGAAGGTAAATCAGGTATGGACGCAAGCCCAGAAGGTGTTGCTAAGTTCCTATCTGAAAACGAAGGCGAGCTATAATTAGCAACCTCGTACAGTTTTAAAAACCCGCCTTGTGCGGGTTTTTTATTGTCATAAATCGCCACATCATGAGGTACTCTCTTCAAACCACTTTTGACTGATCATCTTGATGGTTTCTATCGAAAAATAAGCCAGCAATAAGCTCACTACTGGCATCGCTAATAAGCTAATCAATGTTACTTCACTAAACATATTAGTTATCCTTTTTAGCCTGTGTTGTTTCAGGCTGGTCGATTTCGATGTCCTTATTGGTACGGATCAAACTATCTACTAGTGCCTTTTTAGTGTTTATTTTTAATTCCACTAAACTCGACTGAATGTTTTCACTCACTCGACTTTGCACATCACTTAACAAATCACTGCTAATCGAACTCGCGTTAGCTGAAGCTGACAGACCAATAAAAAGGCTAGTTGTAAGTACTTTAGTAAATAAGTTCATGCTGTTGTTCCCTTTGAATGTTTAGACGTAATAACTATTACAAAGGTTGTGCCAGATTAGATTTTATTTTTATTTTGTTGATATTTATGAGGTTTTATTTTTTTGGGAAGTTGGCCAAAACAGAGACGTGGTCGATTTGGCCAAGGTGAGTCGTTTAATTAACTAATTTGTGGTTAATTTTGCTCTAACATTTGATAGATGAGCTGTTTTACGATATTGGGTTCAAACGGTTTATCACACATTGCATTGACACCTGATTGCGCAACATTTGCTAAATGTGTTTCATTGGCCTCAGACGTTACCATTAATACTGGCACATGGGCATGTTCATCTGAGCGACGAATTGCCTCTGTTAGCTCTTGTCCGTTGACTTCTGGCATGTTGAAATCAGTGACGATTAAATCGAACATGCTCTCATTTAATACGCTTAAAGCCTGAGCACCATTTTCAGCTTCACTGATCCGCGTTGCGCCAAGGTTTTGCAGAACACGTTGAATGTGGTTACGGGCCAGCATGGAATCATCAACGACCAAAATTCGCAAGTCCTGAATGTCGTATAACTCAAGCTCAAGCTCTTGTGGCGACAGTAAATCCAAGGTGGCGTTAATGGCTTTGCCTAAGTGCTCCTTGGTAAATGGCTTTGGCAAAATTGCAACAACCCCTGATTGCTTATAAGCTTCAAGCTGTTGCCGGCGAGTTTCACTGGAGACTAGCATAAAGGGTAATTGATGTTCACTGAAGTGCTCGTGAACATGGTCTAATAGAGCAAGTGCGTCTCCATCTGCCAAGTAAAGTGTACAGATTATGAGATCCGGTAAATTCTGATTGAGTGCATCTATGGCGCTGCTGACTGAATCGGCAAAGTCAATATTTTGCACGCCTTCATCTTTGAGCTCATTGGCGATAATCTTTCGTTGGGTCACTGAGGGTTCGACGAGTAAAATCGTCAGATCTGTACTGAGTAAATCGTTCATTTTAAACCTGAGGATAGAAACAGAAGCTAAGTGTCTTCAGCCAGTACAATTTATTTACCTAAAGTAGGTTTTTTTCATCAACTGGCTGCACATGATTCAGGCTAATATAGCGTATTTGTAAACGACAGGCTAGTTTGGATAATGGTTGCGTTAATGCTTGTTAACGTTTATCTGCGAAACTCAGGGTTTTGTGGTAAATCAACCAATATCAAAATAGCGCCTTTACCACCATATTCAAGAGGCGCTTGGTGCATAGCAAGAATATCAGGGTGTTGTACCAAGTAATGGGGTACCTTATGCTTCAAAATACGCTCACCAATACCATGAACGATGCATGCGCAACTTATATGCTGTTTTTTACAGGCGTGAATAAGCGCAGCAAGCTCATCTTTGGCCGTTTCTTTATTCATACCATGCATATCTAAAATCAGCTCTGGTGCATAGTCACCGCGCCTTAACTGCTTTGCAAGGTACTTATCGGCACCCGGTCTGACAAAGTTGATGGTACCATGAGTATCAATATCTGGTACGTATTCATCTGAAAAATAAAACTCAGCTTGATGTTGTTTCTTTTGTTCAGCAATTACTTCGCCTTTGAAGCGGGTGGCTTTACGTTCGTGCACCACAGTGTCTTGCTTAAGGGGCTGTGTTCCGGAAATTGCATCACGGAATAAATCAAAGTCATCAGAGGCCATAGCTACTTCAGGGTATTCTCTAGTCATTCGCGCATTTTAAATAAAAAAAGCATAAAAACCTAGTCTAAAAACCGCTACAATGCGGCTATCTACAAAGTGTGAGAATAATCATGAGTGAATTAGCAATAACCAATGAAATCGCCCAAGAGGCTTATGAAGATCTGGTAACCATGCAAGATTGGTTGCGTTGGACGACAAGTCAGTTTGTTGCAAATGGGCTTTTTTATGGCCATGGTACCGACAATCCTTGGGATGAGGCGGTAAATTTACTCTTGCCAACGCTAAACCTACCGATAGATGCGCCAAAAGACTTAATGCAAGCTAGGCTGACTAGGACAGAAAAAAAGCGTTTAATTGAAGTGATCAAACTGCGTATTGAGCAGCGTATGCCTGTGCCTTACCTTACTAACCAAGCGTGGTTTGCAGGTATGCCTTTTTATGTTGATGAACGTGTATTGGTGCCACGCTCTCCATTTGCAGAGTTGATCACCCAACAGTTTCAGCCTTGGATTCAAGCACCAGAAGAAGTGACTCGTATTTTAGACATGTGCACGGGCTCTGCATGTATTGCGATTGCACTGGCTAAGCATTTTGAAAATGCGCAGGTGGATGCCGTGGATATTTCATTTGATGCGCTGGCCGTGGCCGAAATGAATATTCATGACCATATGATGGACGAACGTGTATTTGCGATTCAGTCAGACGTCTTTAGTGGTGTGCCGGGTCAAAAGTACGACTTAATCGTCGCGAACCCACCTTATGTTGATGCCGAAGATATGGCCGATCTGCCAGATGAGTTTCATCACGAGCCTGAATTAGGTCTCGCGTCTGGTGACGATGGCTTAGATGTGACTCGAGTACTGCTCCAAGATGCGGCCGAGCATCTCACAGAGAACGGTATTCTATTTGTCGAGGTGGGTAATTCTATGGTACATATGGATGCATTATATCCAGGTGCGCCATTTACTTGGCTTGAGTTTGATCACGGCGGTTTAGGTGTGTTCATGATCAGTAAAAAAGAATTGGTAGCATACTTTAACGATTAAGCTTTGCTGTACATTGCCTGCAAATGAAACCTATTCGTTTGCAGCTTGATACGGCAAGGTATGACAGTGGTGAACATTGTCAAAACTTGGGGCATAGCCCCATTGAGGCTTTAGGCCAAAACCGTAACGAGGAATGAGGAAAGTTAATGGCAGGCAATAGCATAGGCCAGCTATTTCGAGTGACAACCTTCGGTGAAAGCCATGGTACAGCACTGGGTGGTGTTGTAGATGGTGTTCCGGCAGGGCTTGAAATCAGCGAGGCTGACTTACAGGTAGACCTAGACAGAAGAAAGCCAGGGCAAAGCCGCTACACGACACAGCGTCGTGAAGGGGATGAAATTAAGATTTTGTCAGGTGTATTTGAAGGCAAAACGACTGGTACAAGTATTGGGTTGTTGATTGAAAATACCGATCAACGCTCTAAAGATTACAGTAAAATCATGGACGTTTTTCGTCCAGGGCACGGTGATTATACCTATTGGCATAAATATGGTCATCGTGACTATCGTGGTGGCGGACGTTCATCTGCACGCGAAACCGCCATTCGTGTGGCAGCCGGTGGTATCGCTAAAAAATATCTCAAGCAAGTCCATGGCATTGAAGTTCGCGCTTGTCTGTCGCAGCTTGGGCCAATTAAAGCTGAGGTGTTCAACTGGGATACAGTGGAGCAAAATGCATTTTTCTTCCCAGATGAAAGTAAATTAGACGCTTTAGATGAATATATGAGAGACCTTAAAAAGCAAGGTGACTCAATTGGTGCCAAAGTGAAAGTCGTCGCTAAAAACGTGCCAGTGGGTTTAGGTGAGCCAGTATTCGATAGACTCGATGCTGAGCTTGCGCACTCTCTGATGAGCATCAATGCAGTGAAAGGCGTTGAGATTGGAGATGGTTTTGATGTGGTTGAGCAGAAGGGCTCAGAACATAGAGACGAGTTGACACCCGATGGATTTGTTAGCAATCATGCTGGTGGCGTACTTGCCGGGATCTCTACAGGCCAAGATATTATCGCATCGATCGCATTGAAACCAACTTCAAGCATTACAGTACCTGGACAGAGTATTAATACGGCTAATGAGTCGGTAGAGATGGTGACTAAAGGACGTCACGACCCATGCGTGGGCATTCGTGCAATCCCAATTGCGGAAGCAATGATGGCCATTACAATTATGGATCACCTACTTAGACAGCGTGGACAAAACCCGCATGTCGAAGTGCCTCAAGGTCCTATCCCTGGGCAGGTTAAATAATGAAAGGCACCGTAAGGTGCCTTTTTCATTTCAATATATCTATATGATAAATAATGAACTTTAGATTAAGCGATTAATTTAGCAAAAGCGCGATCAGCTGCTGCGATGGTATTGTTGATGTCCTCATCGCTGTGCATGGTGCTGACAAACCCGGCTTCAAATGCAGATGGTGCAAGGTACACACCTTCTTCTAACATCAAATGGAAGAAGCGCTTAAACCTTTCTAAGTCACATTCAGTCGTCTGTTGGTAGGTGTCAACGCGCTCGGCTGAAGTGAAAAAGAAGCCAAACATGCCACCGGCGAAGTTAGTCGTCAGTGGAATACCGTGCTTATCCGCGGCAGCCTGAAAACCAGCACATAGCGCTTGGCTCTTTGCTTCTAGGTCGTCATGTAAATTAGGCTCAGAAAGTAACTCAAGTGCTTTAAGGCCTGCTGCCATCGCAATCGGGTTACCAGAGAGCGTACCAGCTTGATAAACAGGTCCTACTGGTGCGATGTAATCCATGATTTCACGCTTACCACCAAAGGCACCAACTGGCATACCGCCACCGATCACTTTGCCCAAGCAAGTCAGATCTGGCTGGATATTGTAATAGGCTTGTGCACCACCAAGGGCGACACGGAAGCCTGTCATTACTTCATCGAAGATAAGTACTGACTTGTGCTCATCACATACCGCACGAAGACCCTCTAAAAAGCCTTTAACAGGCGGGATGCAGTTCATATTGCCTGCAACGGGTTCAACGATAACACAGGCGATTTCGTCTTTATATTCTTCAAAAATCGCTTTGACTTCATCCAAATTATTAAATGACACTGTAAGTGTATGTTTTGCAAAATCAGCAGGAATACCTGGAGAATTTGGTACGCCCATTGTTAGTGCGCCAGAGCCCGCTTTTACCAGCAGAGAGTCGGCATGACCATGGTAGCAGCCTTCGAATTTTAAAATCTTATCTCTGCCAGTGAAGCCACGGGCGAGGCGGATCGCACTCATTGTCGCTTCAGTACCAGAGCTCACCATACGAACTTTTTCAATCGACGGCACAAGTGCTTTAACTTTTTCTGCCATTAAAATTTCAGTTTCAGTAGGCGCGCCATAGCTCAGACCGTTCTCAACAGCGTCTAAAACCGCTTGTTTGATTTCTGGGTGGTTGTGGCCAAGGATCATCGGTCCCCAAGAGCCAACATAGTCGATGTAACGATTATTGTCAGCGTCAAAGGTAAATGGACCTTCTGCTTTTGTGATGAATAATGGTGTGCCACCCACACCATTAAATGCCCTTACTGGCGAGTTAACGCCTCCCGGGATAGAGGTTTGTGCACGCTCAAATAAGTCTTGGCTAATTGTCATAATGTATCCTTTTTGATTAACTTTGGCGCTTTCTGCTGAACCAAGGTACGTTGGTTTCATATTGCTGTACTTTGTTTTCTACACCGAGTGTCAGTGCGAAAAGGGCCATACGGATCAATACACCGTTTTGTACTTGTCTGAAGATTGCCAAGTTATCATTACTATTTAAATCATTGTCTAGTTCATTCGCATCACTGCGGCTATCTCTAGGGAGTGGGTGCATTAATACTGATTCAGGCTTACAGTGTGCGTCGTAGATTGCTTGGCTTATTCTGAAGCCGCCACGGTACTTGTTTGCTTCTTCTTGAGACGGAAAACGCTCTTCTTGAATACGCGTTTGGTAAACGATATCAGCAGCTAGATTACCTTCCATTTGAGATACGAGCTCGATTTGGTGTCCAGCATTGGAGACCGCATCTAAGACATAATCTGGCATTTGCAAGCCATCTGGCGCAACCATCGAAAATTTAATATTTTTATAGTGACAAAGAAGCTTTGATAGCGAATGCACGGTTCTGCCGTACTTTAGATCGCCCACTAACGCGATATGCATGCCATCAACTGTACGGTCAAAGCGGCTAAGCTCTCGGTCAATCGTTAATAAATCTAACAGTGCTTGCGTTGGGTGCTCGTTGGGCCCATCACCACCATTCAAAACAGGTACATCTGATCCTGTGGCAAATTCAGCCACACTGCCAGCATCAGGGTGGCGCATAGCAACAGCATCCGCATAGGCAGAAATAACACGCGCTGTATCGTATAAAGACTCGCCCTTAGCCAATGCAGAGCTTTGCATACCTGTGGTTTCTCTTACTAAACCACCTAATAAGTTAAATGCAGTACCAAAACTGACACGGGTACGAGTGCTTGGCTCAAAGAATAAATTTGCCAGTACAGCACCTTCAAGCACTTGAGTACGCTTATGCTTTTTAGCATAAGGTTCCATGCGCTTAGCAACGTCAAAAATTAATTCAATGGCTTCTCTATCGAGTTGATTGACAGAAAGGATGTTTTCACCTTGGAAACTTAGCATGCGGCGATTCCTAATCACAGATTGACAACAGGAGGCGGGGTGCGCTCCTAACCGAGATAACCTTGGCAACGCAGGTTACTGGAACGATATGATAGCATAATTGCGCGCCAACAGGAGAGCATGACGGCAGGATACCGTCATATTTGTATTAAAAAAGTGGCTTTAAGACTGCAAGTAAGATGATTGGCAGTAATAAGAACACTGGGAACTCGTTGAAGAAGCGATAAAATCGAGTGCTGCGAATATTTCTATCATGTTTGAAGTCGGCGAGGAGCTTGAAGCAATATGCATGATAGATGTAAAGAATAATCACAAACACGAGTTTATAGTGCAGCCACATGTTGTACTTGAACCACTCTCTGCCGTATTCCATGATAGTCAATACCCCAAATACAGTGGTTAAAACCGCAAATGGCGTGACAAAGTAGAGCAGTCTGCGCTCCATAATTTTCAGCATGGCAGTGCAGGCTTTTTCTTCTGTCATGGTGTGATAGATGAATAACCTTGGCAAATAAAAAATACCAGCGAACCATGCGACCATAAAAAATATGTGCAAAGCCTTATAAATCAGCAAAGCGCTCATAATGCCCCTTATTGTTATTGATTAAAGTAAACTGTTTCTCATTGTGAGTATGTGGCGTAATTTGTCCCAGCGCACCACGCCCATTATTTGTAAGCTGTCTTTTTGGTTGTAAACATAGACTGCGCCAGAGCGCTTATCTTTTAATATTTCAAATGCTTCAGCAAGCGTTGCCTGAGTACTGAGGCCCTGTAGCGGCACATACTTAATTGTGGCACTGTCATCAGAGACTAAGGTTAAATCATACTCTGCTAGACGGTAGCCATTTTCTTCATCATAAGTGATAAGGGGGGTTTGGCTATCCACAGCACTGAGTGTTGCTTTGATTTGCTCTGGGTCATTTGAGTACAGTAATTTGAAATCCTCTTCCATTTCTTCGACGATCCCGACTTTTTGCAGTGCTTCTTTGGCGGGCGAAACTTGATATGGCAAGCCTTGAAAATCGAGTTGCTGAATAAAAATAGAGCGATTACCAAAAACTTGTAGTGCGGTCACATAGGCGGTAGAGATCACCAACATGGCAGGCACGACGATTTGTGGATTTGAGGTCAGCTCCATAACCGCCGTCAACGCAGCCAATGGGGCATGTAAAGTCGCCGCTAGAAGCCCCGCCATACCAAGTACCCCATAGGTACCGGCCACATTAACTTCTGGTGAAATAAATTGTGCGAAAAATGCCATGAGGGTGCCCATGATTACGCCAAGCCCTATCACTGGGCCTATTAAACCACCAGGGATACCGAGTCCGATAGCAAACAAGGTTGCAAGGAGCTTTGCGATAAAAATAGTCGTGAGCAATTGCAAATTGTCTGGTGTCTCAACGGCAAGTTTAATGGCGCTCATGCCCGACCCCATTGCCTCAGGCACCATATAACCAATCAGGCCCGCAATTAAACCTGCAAGTAGCAAACGTGGGAACATGCTAATTGGCTTAAACGTTTTGATAATTAACATCAGGTTTTGATTGAATGCAAAGGCGACTGCACCCAGTGCAAATCCGCAAATGATGAGGTAGGGGTAGTGCCAGAAGCTAAGCATTTCTATTTGGATCAATGAAAGTTCGGAGACATTACCAAATACAAACTGCGTTGCTAAAGCGCCAGTAACGGCTGCTAGCATGATGGGCACAAAGATATGGATCTTGTACTCCCTAAGCACCACTTCCATTACGAAAATAACAGCGGCTAAAGGCGTGTTGAACGAAGCCGCTATCCCTGCTGCAACACCGCACCCGGCAAGTGTTCTAGCAGCATTGTGCGGTAAATGGAGCCTTTCAGTGAGGACGCTAGCGCCTGTCGCGCCCATATGCACAGATGGCCCTTCACGACCTACTGAGAAACCACAGATAAGCGCGATACCACCACCAAAAAACTGATTGACTGAATTCCAGATGGGCATATGCCCGTAATGATGCTTGATCCGGTTAATTACAAATGGAATGCCGAGTCGATAATGCTTAAAGCCAGTTAAGTTGGCAAATAAGGCGATAATCAATGCTGCCCCGACAGGCAGTAATAACCTTTGGTGTTCTGCTAAAGACGTGAAGTCGTCATGGCTCTCAAGAAAAGTTGATTGAACAAGTTCGATCATTAATCGAAAAAGAATGATTAAAATGGCTGCAATCAATCCAGCGCACACGCCCAATAGGCAAAGCTGTGCTGAAGTTCTTGGTTGTGCAAGGCGTCGTCTAACTTGATCAAGCGTCATAGTTTAAAGTTTGAGATTGGAAGTACTTTTTTATTTTATCAAAAGAATAATATTAAGTCCCTGACATAAATCTAGCTTTGTGCGTGTTTTTGATGGCATTTTTGATTAAAGGTATGGACTTGCCGTCAGATGAAACGGGTACATACCGATACTTGATTAAAATAGTCGGGTATTAGATAATTCCGTTAATTAATGTACAAGGGTCGAATGCACATGTCAGAAGAGTTACCGATTAAGTTTAGCGATGCAGCTGCTGCGCGCGTAAAAGAATTGATTTCCGAAGAGGAAAATCCTGAACTAAAGCTTCGTGTATACGTAACTGGTGGAGGATGCTCTGGGTTTCAATATGGATTTACGTTTGATGAAAAGGTAAACCCAGGCGACTTGGAGATCGAGAAAAATGGTGTGGTTATGGTGGTTGACCCAATGAGTATCCAGTACTTGGTGGACGGTGTTGTTGATTATACTGAAGGGCTTGAAGGCGCACGTTTTTTCGTTAGTAACCCAAATGCGACGACAACATGTGGTTGTGGTGCAAGTTTCAGTGTGTAATTGAAGCGGATTCTAATCACTGTAAAAAAGCCATGCAATCGCATGGCTTTTTTATGCTGGGTTAGTCACATGCATCATTAGAACAAAAAAGCCTAAAACCAATGCGGAAAACAGAAGAATATAGATGAAACCGCGCTTTCCTTGTTTGATAGGTACATTGTTTACGCGTAAAAAATAATACCATCCAAAGCACAAAATCAGTGGTAATAAAAATAAAATCCGGAACATTTTTGAGCCCTTTTTTTAAGTTAATTTTAAGATTAGCTGTAAATGCTTATTTTTAAAAGAAAAATAAATTATTTCAAATACTGGTACAAGATATAAAATTTTTGTTAAAGTGTAGTATGTACCCTACATGAAAAAAACGAATATAGTTTTTCAAAAATTTATTAGGTTTTAGCGGTAAGATAGTCTATACCTAATTGGGTACATAGGAACACACCTGTTGTTGATACAGGAAATGTGCAAGGCCTATAGGGCCTACAGAGGTATTATTTTTTAAAATACAATAGCCAGCTGAGTGAGACGGGCAAATTTCACGAGGCCAGTTGAGATTAATCATCAAGTAGGAGATGTTTATTTATGATGGGTAAAACGGTTTCTTCGGAAGAAAACGGAAAGTTAACAAAATGGTTGAAATCAAAGCGTCATGAGAAAGGCCATACAATGCGTAGCCTTGCTCAAGTTTTAGGGACGCCGCATTCTTTCATCGGAAAGATTGAAAACCAAGAGCGCCGTTTAGATGTGATCGAGTTTTTGCGCTATTGTGAAGCGCTAGAAGTTGACCCGTATGAAGGCCTATCTTTAATTAATAAAGAAGAGCTATAACCCTTTACGGGATTTAAGAATACAAGGTGCAGGGAAGTGCACCTTAGTCTTGTTTCTTGTAGTCTGCCTCTATTGCATAGAGCTTATGACGAATGAAATAGAGAAATAGCAAAGAAGGGAGCACCATCAACGCAGTGATGACAAAAAATACTGCCCAGTTGCCACCTAACCAGTCGTCAATAACCACGCCACTGTAACTAGATAACACAGTTCTACCTAAACTGCCCAACGATGCCAATAGTGCATAATGTGTTGCGCTAAAGGTTCTATCGCAGAGCATAGAAATGAAAGCGACCATAGCAACCAGTGACCATGCTTGAGTAAAGCCATCAACGACAATGGCCAGGGCATAAAGTGACTCTTTTGGACCCGTAACCGCTATCCAAGAAAAAATCAAATTAGAGGCTGCCATTGCGACACCACTGATAAACAGGCCTTTGACTATGCCATATTTGTGGTTGAAAATGCTGCCAAGGAAAGCAAATACAATGGTAATGAGTCCTGTGCCTAGCTTTGAATACTGTGCTATTTGCGTATTTGTAAAGCCAATTTCTTTATAAAATACGATGGACATGCGCGCTAAAAATGCTTCGCCAATCTTAAATAAAAAGATAAAGGTCAAAAGCGCTAGTGCTGTTTTGATGCCATTTTTATTAAAAAAGCTGACAAAGGGCGCGACCAGCGTAACACCCAACCAAGCGAGTAACTTATTGGCTTTGGAATGGCCAAGTTGAGATAGTTTTTCTTCGTATGCTTTTTGTATTTGCGCTTGTGCTGTATCACGATGAGATTCTGGCTCTTTTGCTATTAAGGTAACCACACAAAGTAATGCCATTATGACAGCGAGTAGCAAATAAACATCAGACCAAGATATATTCGGCAGATCGGCTGCGAAAAAAGGAATTGCGCCAAGCAGGGCATAGCCGCTCCACCAACCAGATGTTGCCATAGCTGCAGCTGCTGTAGACTTTTCACTTTCTGATTGCGGCAGCACATCAATACGATAACCATCGATGGCAATATCGTGTGTCGCAGCAAACAAAGCAATTAAAAAACAGAGCAGTGCGGCGTAGAACAAACTCGTTTTTAAATCAATAAACGCCAGACATACGGCGCTTGCCGTAATAACGACTTGCCCGAGTAAAATCCAACTCCTGCGCTGACCCAGCATACTACCAAGCACGGGGAGCTTTAGTCTATCGACCAATGGAGACCACAGGAAATTGATGGTATAGGCGCTAAAAACAATACCAAACAATCCAATTAGACTGCGGCTAAGGCCTTCATCTTTTAACCACGCAGACATGACTGAACCAATCAGTACCCAGGGGAAGCCCTGGCTCATACCAAATGCAAATACAGTCAGTAGTCGTTTGTCTTTGTAATAACTCAGGTATTGGGAAATACTGGCTGATGTCATCATTGTTTAGTTAAAACTCTTCAGCTGGCAAGATATCGACGCTATGAATGATAACCGCTGTCTTAGGGATAAATGAGTAACCTAGCTTTTGATTGTAGCCAGTTTCCACTTGCATTATCTTGTCCAAGGTTTCATAACCATCAGTGACGTTACCAAATACCGCAAATCCCCAACCTCTACCTGGGTTTAAGTGGTCATTGTCATCCATATTAAAGAAGAACTGACGGGTACCCGAATGCGGCTTACTGTCTTGGTAGGCCATCGCGACAGAATACATTTCATTTTTTAGTCCGTTACCACTTTCATTGAAAATGGGTTTGCGTTCGAACATACCATCGTAGTCTTTGTCGTAGCCGCCACCTTGGATCACAAAGTCTTTTTCGTTGGCTTCATCACGTTCGACTCGATGAAAAACAGAACCTTTATAATCACCATTGACAACATAGGTTAAAAAGTTATTGACCGTCAATGGCGCGCGTGAGCGGTCTAGTTCTACAATGATTTTACCTAGCGATGTATTGATCTGAACTTTAGGGAATAGATTGTCTTTTTGGACGAAGCGTCCTTCTTTATTAGCTGCTTGTGCAAAGCTTGCTGTTACAATTAGGAAAGCAAAAACCAATATGCGGATCATGTTGACTGCCTCTTATTATTGTTGTGCGATGAAATCAATTAACTCTTTGTCTTTAATTATATGAGTAACAAGTTGCTGTGCGAGCATATTAAGCTGACCTTCCACCTTGGCTTGGTCGTGCTTTAAAGAGCCCGATAGCGTGCGAGTCCCCGTATATGACTTACTAAAAGTACCACTTGGTTTATTGACCGTCACTTTAAATTCAGCTTCGGCATTACTTTCATGCTTGCTGTATGTTTCAGTCACTTGCGCTAAGAACTTATCTATCTCCAGTGTAATCGTTGTTTTTGCTTCTGAAGTAATGTTTGCGTTATTCGCCACTAAGGCCTGTTTAAATACATTAGAAATAGTGACCGGCAAGTTTGCATCAGGCAAGTAAACTGCGGGCTCTGTATTCAACACTTTGACAGTAAACTTGGATGTTCTTAAATCCATCACTTTGACATTGATAGGCATGTTAAGCTGGACAACTTGACCTTCGGAATATTGTGGATTCATGATCACCGACTTTGGCGCGGCTGTGCAGCCAGACAATATAGCCAACATGCCTGCAGTTGCGAGAGAGTAGATAATTTTGGCCATGATTAGCTCCTTTTTATTACGCTTAATACGGTAAATTTTTTATTATTGCCCAGCACCTTACAATTACCAAAAAGGCGCTGCAACTTATCTTGATAATCCAAATGACGATTTCCAATGATCCTGAGCTCGCCGCCATTGCGCAGTGTATATTTAGCCTGTAAAAACATTTGCCAAGCAATGTGGTCTGTGATGGCTTGTGCTTGGTGGAATGGCGGATTACACAGCACTAAATCTGCGCAGTTCGGAGTAAAATCGGTTAAACAGTCGTTGTGTACAAACTGGCAATCGCTCAGTCTGGTAGGTAGATTGTCTGCTACGTTCTGGCGAGCACTTGCTACAGCCATCGCAGACTCATCCACAAAGGTGACTTTTGCATTGGGCATCCGGTTTAATGTTTGCAGTCCAATCACGCCATTACCACATCCCAAATCAATGATGTTGAGTGCCTTTTTACCTGCAGGCAGGTAGTTAAAGAAAAACCGTGCGCCAATATCCAAGGAGTCACGTGAAAAGACATTGGCGTGATTGGTGATGGTCATCTCTGTGTTTTCTAATGACCAAGATACTGGAAACTTGCAAGCAACGGGCTTGTTGGTTGTTTTAGAGAAAATTAATCGAGACTTTTTAACGGCCAAACTGGTTTTTGGTTCGTAGATAAAATGGTTAAACGACTTTAGTGTCGAGGTATGGATCTCTTTTGCTTTACCTGCGGCAATAACAGGGATGTCTGCGGGTAAGTGACTCAATTTTGCTAACTGGTGCTGTAAATAACCGGCATTTTTAGGTATTTTTAGTATCACTAAATCGATGTCATGGGGCAGCGCATCCAAGCTATCTAAAAATGAGATATGGGTATCTGGTAGCTGGTTTTCGCTCAGATTGTATTTACACGCTGCAGTGCTCACAAAAGAGTCGTTGACAAAATGAATGGCAGGGAGCTGATCATCATGTTGGTAAATAACGGATAGTGCGCAACTGAGTGCGCCAAAGCTGTCATTTAACACTAATATTTTTCGCACATCAGAGTAGTCTTCGCTGATGTGTTCAAGTAGATACTCGTCTGCGGCATCCCAAGCCTGTAAACTGCGATTTTTTTGTTCTAGAGGAAATCGATGTAAAGTAAATGGGCGATTAGCCAATACCGCGTCGGTTGTCATAGGTCTATATTTTTCACTAACAATGTGAGTGCATAATATCATGTCACAGCTGAACAAAGAATGTTTGCCTGAAGGCTTTACGTATTTTCCGCAGGTTATCTCTTTTGATAAAAGCTTGGCCTTATACGAGCACTTAACCACGAGTTTGCCTTGGCAACAGCCAAAAATTCAGGTCTATGGTAAATATCACCTTATCCCAAGGTTACAGTGTTTCGTTGCCGACCCGAGTGTACATTATGGTTACTCAGGTAAGTCATTGGATAATGTTGCATGGCTGCCCGCATTGGATGCCATGCGCCAGCGCTTAAAAAATCAATATGATAAATCTTTTAATGCATTGCTGGTTAATTGGTATCGTGATGGCATGGATACCATGGGTTGGCATAGTGACGATGAAAAAGAGTTGGGCAATAAGCCATTAATAGCCTCGGTATCTTTGGGTGCACCAAGATTGTTCAAAATACGTCATCGACAAACACGGGAAGTCACTTCTTTTGTGCTTGAAACGGGCAGCTTGTTGATTATGTCAGGAGACAGTCAGCACGATTATGAGCACAGTCTACCTAAACAAACAAAAGTCAAGCAGGGACGAATTAATCTGACATTTAGAACGGTTGGTTAATCTTAGTTTAGGGCGTATAGTATGCGGTGTTTAACAATATGATAGTAAAGAGTATGCCCATGTCTATGCAGCAACAAATACACACCAAGCTCAGTGACGCAATTGATTGCACGCACCTTGAGGTGATCAATGAAAGCCATATGCACAGTCGCGGGAGTGATTCGCACTTTAAAGTGATTGTTGTCAGTGAAGAGTTTTCTGGTTTACGTTTATTACCTCGCCACAGACGCATAAATGACGTACTGAAGTCTGAATTAGCCAATGATATTCATGCTCTGGCTATTCATGCCCATACACCTGAAGAATTTAGTGAGCAGTCTGAGCAAGTGCCAGCGTCACCAAACTGTTTAGGTGGGTCAAAGTTCGACTAACATCTGATCAGACCTGTATTTAGGTCATCAGAGATTACACTATACGCAATTTTTCTGGCACCATCTTTCTAACCCCTCAGTTGTTTGTGGTAAATGATGGGCCTAAATACTTGAGACAAATTCAAAATTTAGTAGGAAATATAATGGTAATTAAGCCGAAGATCCGTGGTTTTATCTGTACAAATGCTCATCCAGCAGGTTGTGCTGCACATGTTGAAGAGCAAATCGCTTATGTTAAGCAACAGGGCGAGTTAAAAGATGGTCCAAAAAATGTACTTGTGATCGGTGCTTCTACTGGCTATGGCCTAGCGTCTCGTATTACTGCGGCATTTGGTTCTGGTGCTAAAACACTGGGTATCTTTTTTGAGAAAGAAGGTACAGAGAAAAAAACAGCATCTGCTGGTTGGTACAACACCGTAGCTTTCCAAAACGCAGCTGACAACGCAGGCCTTTGGTCTAAAAACATTAATGGCGATGCGTTTTCAACGGAACTAAAAGAAAAAGCCATTGAAGCGATTAAAGCGGATATGGGTAAAGTCGATTTAATTATTTACAGCCTAGCTTCGCCGCGTCGTACTGATCCTAAAACAGGTGAAACACACAGTTCAGTGCTTAAGCCAATTGGCGAGGCAATTACAACTAAAAACTTAAACACGTCTAAGCGCGTTATTGACGAAGTGAGTGTTGAAGCGGCCAACGAAGATGAAATCGCTAACACAGTTAAAGTGATGGGCGGCGAAGACTGGGAACTTTGGTTAGATGCACTTAAGCAAGCAGATGTGCTTGCAGATAACTTTAAGACGACAGCTTATACTTATATTGGTAAAGAGCTAACATGGCCAATTTATGGTCATGCAACAATCGGTAAAGCGAAAGAAGATTTAGATAGAGCTGCTGCGGCAATTAAAGCGTCTACAGCTGCGCTCAATGGTGAAGCTTATGTGTCTTCTCTTAATGCAGTTGTGACACAAGCGAGTTCTGCAATTCCAATCATGCCACTTTATATCTCAGCTTTATTTAAAGTAACCAAAGAAGACGGCACATATGAAGGGACTATTGAGCAGATCCATGGTCTATTTAATGAAAGTCTGTACAGCGATAGCCCACGTTTTGATGACGGTGGTCACCTGTTCCAAAACTACAAAGAGCTAGAAGAGGGTGTACAAGCACGTATTCAGCATATTTGGGACACAGTAGATACTGATACGATTGATGCATTAACTGACTACGAAGGTTATCACAACGAGTTCTTAAAATTATTTGGCTTTGGTGTTGATGGTGTCGATTACGATGCTGATGTGAATACTATTGCTGAAATCAATAATTTAGTTTAATTATTGAACGGGTGGTGAAGCGTATTTGCTGCACCACCTTATATTTATCCCGCTAAACACACCTATCTTTTTCTCATTCAATACCACTTTGGTCTATATTGAATTAATCGCAATTAGCTGAACTGAGCTAAAACCATTGTTAAGTCGTATTAATTTGATAATTCTACTCGCATAGTCAGGGCGATTAATGTTAAAATTGCGGAAATATGTGAGGACTATATATCACGACGCTTGTTTTTGGTTGATTTGACTTTTGTCAAGTCTCTTTTGACTAGGCGAGTTCTTTGATACTGAAAACACAATGAGATAGCGGCCGTGATAACTAAAGATTTTTCAATTTCTTTCCGTTAATGTAATGCAAGTGCGTATGATCAACATAAAAAAAGGTCTGGACTTACCCATAGAGGGCGCACCACAGCAAGCTATTCATGATGGCGCTGCCATCAAACGCGTAGCTGTGCTTGGTGAAGAGTTTATTGGTATGCGTCCAACCATGCATGTTCGTGTGGATGACCAAGTCAAAAAAGGCCAAATTCTTTTTGAAGACAAAAAGAATCCTGGCGTCAAGTTTACTGCGCCAGCCTCTGGTGTAGTTAAAGAAATCAACCGTGGTGCTAAGCGTGTTCTTCAGTCTGTTGTGATTGAAGTACAAGGCAATGAGCAAATCACTTTCGACAAGGTCGCAGCTGCTGATTTAAGCAACTTAGATCGTGAGAAAGTTAAAGAAGTGCTTATTGAATCTGGTCAATGGCCAGCGCTACGTGCACGTCCATTTAGCCGTGTTGCTGTGCCAAGCGCAACGCCGAGCTCAATCTTCGTGACAGCCATAGATACTAACCCATTAGCCGCAGATCCTGCAGTGATCATTGCTGAAAACGTTGAAGCGTTTGAAGCGGGTCTAGCAGTGGTTTCACGTCTAACTGATGGCAAAGTATTTGTGTGTAAGCAGTCTGGTAGTAAAGTACCAAGCTCTTCGCTATCACAAGTAGAAGTACATGAGTTCGCGGGTGTTCACCCAGCAGGCTTAGTGGGTACTCATATCCATCATCTAGATGCAGTTAGTGCAGACAAGCAAGTTTGGCACTTAGGTTACCAGGACGTTATCGCGTTTGGTAAGCTGTTCCTAACTGGCGAGATCTACACTGATCGAGTTATTTCTTTAGCAGGTCCTCGCGTAAAGAATCCTCGTTTAGTTAAAACTCAAGTTGGTGCGTCGTTAACAGATTTAGTATCTGGTGAACTTGAAGACGGTGATAACCGAGTCATTTCTGGCTCTGTGTTAGCTGGTAAAACAGCAGCCGGCCCTCATGGTTTCCTAGGTCGTTACCACGTACAGGTTTCAGTTCTTCTTGAAGGTCGTGAGAAAGAACTATTTGGTTGGATTGCGCCAGGTAGTAAAAAATTCTCTGTGACACGTACATTCATTTCACACTTAGCACCTAGCCGTTTGTTCAAGTTTACAACGTCTACTGGTGGTTCTAAGCGTGCAATGGTGCCAATCGGCAACTATGAGCGTGTTATGCCTCTGGATATCCTACCAACGCTATTACTTCGTGATCTGATCGCAGGCGATCTAGATAGCGCTATCTCTTTAGGTGCGCTTGAGCTTGACGAAGAAGATTTAGCATTGTGTACCTTCGTATGTCCAGGCAAGTATGACTTTGGCTTAATCCTACGTGATTGCCTGACTACTATCGAGAAGGAAGGTTAAAAATGGCCTTAAAGAAATTTTTAGAAGACATTGAACCTCACTTTGAACCAGGTGGAAAACACGAGAAGTGGTATGCGCTTTATGAAGCTATCGCGACGGTTTTCTATACTCCTGGTTATGTAAACAAAGGCGGCACGCACGTGCGTGATAACATCGACCTGAAACGTATCATGATTTTGGTATGGATGGCGACGTTCCCGGCTATGTTCTTTGGTATGTTCAACATCGGTCACCAAGCGGCATTAGCGATTGGTAGTGGTTTTGACATCGCATCTACTTGGCAAGCTGGTATTTTCCAGGCGCTAGGTGGTGAGCTGACAGCAGATTCTGGCTGGGCAGCGAAAATGTTTTATGGTGCGTGCTTCTTCTTACCTATTTACGGTACAGTGTTTATCGTAGGTGGTTTCTGGGAAGTATTATTCGCATCAGTGCGTAAGCACGAAGTAAACGAAGGTTTCTTCGTAACTTCAGTATTATTTGCATTGATCCTGCCTGCAACCATTCCTTTATGGCAAGTTGCACTAGGTATCACGTTTGGTGTTGTGGTAGCTAAAGAAGTATTCGGTGGTACAGGCCGTAACTTCCTTAACCCTGCACTTGCTGGTCGTGCGTTCCTTTTCTTCGCATACCCAGGTGATATCTCAGGTGACACAGTATGGACAGCAGTAGATTCATTCTCTGGTGCTACATACCTAGGTCAAGCAGCGATCGGTTCATTAGATTACAACAACATGCAGTTGTGGTGGGATGCATTCTACGGCTTTATCCAAGGTTCAATGGGTGAAACGTCGACGCTAGCACTGGCAATTGGTGGTTTGTTCTTGATGTATGTGCGTATCGCGTCATGGCGCATCGTACTAGGTACATTCCTAGGTATGGTTGTGATGTCTACGCTACTGAACATGATCGGTTCTGACACGAACGCGACATTTGCTATGCCTTGGCATTGGCACTTAGTACTTGGTGGTTTTGCATTTGGTATGTTCTTTATGGCGACTGACCCAGTTTCTGCGTCTTTCACTGATAAAGGTAAATGGGCATACGGTGCATTAATTGGTGTTATGGTAGTGCTTATCCGTGTTGTTAACCCAGCATACCCAGAAGGTATGATGTTAGCAATCCTATTCGCTAACCTATTCGCACCGCTATTCGACCACCTTGTAGTGCAGTCAAATGTGAAGAGGAGATTGGCACGTGTCTAGTAACAATGAAACTATCGGCAAAACGTTAGGCGTTGTTGTTGGTTTATGTTTAGTGTGTGCAATCGTCGTATCTTTTGCGGCAGTTCAATTGCGCCCTCTACAACAGGCAAACAAAATTGAAGACGTTCAGCGTAACATTCTAGCAGCAGCTGGTTTTAAAGACGTTGAGAACGTTTCACAAAAGTACAGCCAAGTTATCGATGCACGCGTTGTTGACTTAAAATCTGGTGAGTTTGTTGACACAGATCCTAACTCGTTCGATTTCACAATGACTAAGTTCGATGCAGAGCGCAGCTTCGCAGTACCAAAAGAAGATGACCTTGCTGGTGTTCTTCGTATGACGCACGAATCGCCTGTATACCTTGCTAAAGATAGCAACGGTCAGGTTGAGTCTGTGATCCTGCCAGTGCAAGGTTACGGTCTTTGGGGCATCATGTATGGTTTCATCGCACTTGAGCTTGATACGAAAACGATTAAAGCAATCAACTTCTATCAGCACGGTGAAACAGCGGGTCTTGGTGGTGAAATCCAGAACCCTAAGTGGACAGCTACTTGGGAAGGCAAGCAACTACCTGTTGATATCGTAAAAGGCACAGCTGGCAACGATATTCACAAAGTTGATGGTCTATCTGGCGCAACACTAACTTCGAACGGTGTTGATAACACATTCAAGTTCTGGACAGGCGATAAAGCGTTTGGTCCATTCCTAGCGAAAGTACGTGAAGGGGCATTGAACTAATGGCTAATGCAAAAGAAATGAAGGAAGTCTTGTTAGGACCAGTCTTCGCAAACAACCCAATTGCTCTGCAAGTACTGGGTATTTGTTCTGCGCTAGCGGTTACTTCAAGCCTTAAAAATGCACTTATCATGTCACTTGCTTTGACTGTGGTAACTGCGTTCTCAAGCTTATTTATCTCGTTGATCCGTAACCACATTCCGTCAAGTGTACGTATCATCGTTCAAATGACGATTATCGCATCATTGGTAATCGTTGTTGACCAAACACTTCAAGCATTTGTTTATGCTACGGCTAAAGAACTAACGGTATTCGTTGGTCTGATCATTACTAACTGTATCGTAATGGGTCGTGCAGAAGCATATGCAATGAAGTCGCCACCGCTTATGTCTTTCTTAGACGGTATCGGTAACGGTCTTGGTTACTCAGTAGTTCTAATTACAATTGGTTTTGTACGTGAGCTATTCGGTGCAGGTGCACTATTTGGTGTTGAAATTCTTCCACTTGTTGCTGACGGTGGTTGGTACCAGCCAATGGGTCTATTAATTATGCCATTCAGTTCATTCTTCTTAGTTGGTTTCTTCATTTGGGTACTTCGTACTTATAAGAAAGACCAAGTAGAAGCGAAGGCATAAGGGGAGAAAGATGGAACATTATCTTAGCTTATTTGTAAAAGCTGTTTTCATTGAAAACTTAGCGCTATCTTTCTTCTTAGGTATGTGTACATTCCTTGCGGTATCTAAGAAAGTAACTACCTCGTTTGGTCTTGGTGTTGCTGTTATCTTCGTACTAGGTGTAGCTGTACCGGTAAACAACATCGTTTATCACGCAGTATTAGCACCAGGTGCACTTGAGTGGCTTGGTTTCCCAGAAGCTGACTTAAGCTTCTTGAAATTCTTGACTTTCATCGGTGTAATTGCAGCACTGGTACAGATCCTTGAAATGACTTTGGACAAGTTCTTCCCAGCGCTATACAACGCACTTGGTATTTTCTTGCCACTGATCACAGTAAACTGTGCGATTTTCGGTGCGGTAGCATTCATGGTTGAGCGTAACTACAACCTAACAGAATCAGTCGTATTCGGCGTAGGTTCTGGTGTGGGTTGGGCGCTTGCAATTGTATTGCTAGCAGGTCTTCGTGAGAAGATGAAGTATGCTGATATCCCTGACGGTCTTCGTGGTTTAGGTATTACCTTCATCACTGTAGGTCTTATGGGCTTTGGCTTCTTGTCATTCTCTGGTATTTCACTTTAATTAGCGAGGAAACTATACGATGGAAACTATTGTATTAGGTGTAAGTATGTTCATCGCTATCGTTGTGATCTTGGTGCTAGTCATCATCGCAGCGAAATCGAAGCTTGTACCAAGCGGTGACATCACAATCGGCATCAATGGCGATGCAGATAAAGCAATTACTTCAGCACCAGGTGGTAAGCTATTAGGCTCACTAGCTGATGCAGGTATCTTCATTTCATCAGCATGTGGTGGTGGTGGTTCTTGTGGCCAGTGTCGTGTACATGTTCATTCTGGTGGTGGTGATATCCTTCCAACGGAGCTTGACCACATTACTAAAGGTGAAGCACGTGAAGGCTGTCGTCTAGCGTGTCAGGTTGCAGTTAAAACTGACATGGAAATCGAAGTAGAAGAGTCTATCTTCGGTGTTAAAAAGTGGGAATGTACAGTTATCTCTAACGATAACAAAGCGACATTCATCAAAGAGCTTAAGCTTGGTATCCCTGAAGGTGAGGTTGTACCTTTCCGTGCCGGTGGTTATATCCAGATTGAAGCGCCAGCTCACCACGTTAAATACGCTGACTTCGATATTCCTGACGAGTATCGTGGCGACTGGGAGCGTTTCGGCTTCTTTAACCTTGAGTCTAAGGTTGATGACGAAACAATCCGTGCATACTCAATGGCAAACTACCCAGAAGAGTTTGGCATCATCATGCTTAACGTACGTATTGCGACTCCGCCGCCAAATAACCTAAGCCTACCTTGTGGTAAGATGTCATCGTACATCTGGTCACTAAAAGAAGGTGATAAAGTCACTATCTCTGGTCCATTCGGTGAATTCTTCGCGAAAGAAACTGATGCAGAAATGGTATTCGTTGGTGGTGGTGCAGGTATGGCACCAATGCGTTCACACATCTTCGACCAGCTTAAGCGTCTTAACTCAGACCGTAAGATGTCTTTCTGGTACGGTGCACGTTCTAAGCGTGAGATGTTCTACGTAGAAGACTTTGACGGCCTAGCAGCTGACAACGAAAACTTTGAATGGCACGTAGCACTTTCAGATCCTCAACCAGAGGATAACTGGGAAGGTTACACAGGCTTCATCCACAACGTATTACTAGAAAACTATCTGAAGGACCACGAAGCGCCTGAAGATTGTGAGTTCTACATGTGTGGTCCACCGATGATGAACGCGGCTGTTATCAACATGCTGAAAGATCTAGGTGTTGAAGACGAAAACATCCTACTTGATGACTTCGGTGGTTAATTAGGAACTTAGATATGATGATAAATCGTATTTAATAAGATTAAACCCCTAGGGCATTCCCTAGGGGTTTTTTTATATGCTTTAAGGATTAAAAAGTAGATGCAAAAACTCAGCTATTTATTCTCTGTTATTTTTTTGATGTTTTTTTTGTCCGCTTGTGGACAGCAGCAAACTCAACAAAAGCCGGTTGAAATTAACGGCAAAACCATGGGAACTACCTATAACATTAAAGTATTCCCCGGTCCGGTGAGTCTAGAGGTGCAGCGTTTTAAGCAAGAAGTGGATGAAGCGCTTGTGGCAGTTAACCAATCTATGTCTACCTATATTCCCGACTCAGAAATCAATCGCTTTAATCGCCTTGAGGCTAATACAGTAATGCCGATTAGTGGCGATTTTCGTGCCGTGATCGCAGAGTCTATTCGCTTAGGTGAGTCGACTAAAACCTTAGATGTGACTATGGGACCGCTGATTGATTTATGGGGCTTTGGTCCAGATAAAAGACCGACCAAGAGACCTTCGCAATCTGACATTGAAGCCATGCAAGCAAATATCGGTGTAAATAAGTTAGCGCTGACAGATGAAGGGCTGGCGAAATCTCTGCCACATCTTGAATTATCTTTTTCAGCGACCGCGAAAGGTTATGGAATCGATAAAGTTGCAGAGTTGATAGAGAAAAAAGGCTTATCTAATTATATGGTAGAAATTGGCGGAGAACTTCGTATCTCTGGCAACAAGCCAGATGGTTCACCTTGGCGAATAGCGATTGAAAAACCAGATGCACCAGCAGGACAGCGTCAAATTCACCGAGTTGTAGAGCCGGGCAATAATGCCATTGCCACGTCAGGGGACTATCGCATTTTTTACGAAATGGATGGCGAGGTATTTACGCACCTAATTGACCCAGGTACAGGTAGACCTGTGCGCCATGACTTGGTGTCTGTGACTGTGTTACATCCTTCAGCAATGACAGCTGATGGCTTGGCAACAGCGCTTACCGTGATGGGTACGCAACGAGCAAGAGCTTATGCTGAAGAGCATAATCTACCAGTGTACTTGATCAGTAAAACAGACGCTGGCCTAGAGACATTCTCAAGCACTGCGTTTAAGCCGTATTTAGATGTAAAAAAGTAATCAGTGGATTCGGTTAAATATCATTGCTTTTAGTGTGGTAAATTCATTCAACTTTGATGGATTTAGATATATAATATTGTCAATACACCGTCAGTTGCTTGGAACTTGACCAAGCTAGTTTATTGAGGGGCCTTTGCCTATGTCACTATTTATTCTTACCTTTGGGTTACTTATCTTGATCGCTGCAGCTATGGCTGTAGGTGTAATCGTTCAGAAAAAATCAATGGCAAGTAGCTGTGGTGGTTTAGGCTCAATGGGTATCGATAAAATCTGTGATTGTGATGACCCATGTGATAAGCGTAAAAAGCGTTTAGCCAAAGAGCAATCTTGGCGCGAAAACCAAATTCTATAATTAGATAAAAACGCAGGCTAGCCTGCGTTTTTATTATCTCCAAGTATATGCTGCAAACTCTTTACTTTGTTCGTCATACTGAAACGACATTATCCGGTAAGTTATTAGGGCAAACAGATCCTCCTTTAACTGAACAAAGTCAAAACCAATTACTCAAAACACTCCATAGTTTACCCAAGCCAAAACGTGTGCTCAGCTCGCCAAGACTGCGATGTCAGGTTGTAGCAAAAGCATTTTCAGAAAAGCTGGATGCAGAGTTCGCGGTCGTTAATGCACTGCAAGAAATGAACTTTGGTGATTGGGATGGTAAAAGCTATGAGTGGCTTTGGCAGCATACTCGCTCCCCGAGTGTTGGCGACTTTTGGCAAAACCCTTGGTTAGTAACACCGCCGCAAGGTGAGAGTATGGTCTGTTTTAATTCGAGAATTAAAGCTTGGTGGCGTACTTTCACATCTCAAAGCAGTGATGACACAATCGTCATTGTAACTCATGGTGGGGTTATGAAGCAGCTACTGGCACACTGGCTTGCATTGCCTGAGGGCGCTGTAAATCATTTAAACTGCTTTGAAGTTGGATATGGCAAGGTCATTCAGGTGTCAGTGTTCTATGATGAACAGGGGATTGCATGGCCTAAAGTTGTGTTTTAGCCATCTAGACTTCATAATACACAAAATTATTTCGACATCACTTGGGAATGAGGTGTAAACCCTCAGCTGTCCCCGCAACTGTAAAAATGATTGCATGACTACTCATTTAAAGCCAGATACCAAGGTTGGAATAAAGACTTAAGCGGGCGCACTTGGGTCATGTCATTTTACCAAGTCATATTTATGATACAGTGGTGTTTTGATGTGTGCCCCATGTAGAGGAATTATGGCGGCAACACCAATATCAGTCGATAGCTTACATCTAGTTATCAATAATAAATCAATTTTATCCAATATCAGCTTTTCAGTTGCAGAGGGTCAGTGTGTTGGTCTCATCGGACCTAACGGGGCTGGAAAATCCTCTTTACTACGATGTTTATACCGTTTTCAAAGTCCAACATCCGGTACTATCAGTATTAATGGTAAAGATGTAAGCGAGTATGACCGCCAAAGTTATGCTCGCAAAGTCGCTGCAGTGCTTCAAGAGATCCCAAGTCAATTTAATCTCGCTGTTTTTGATGTTGTTGCCATGGGCCTCACACCCCATAAAAGCTTATTTTCCAGCGTATCACTGCGTGACAAACAGGCAATCCAAGAAGCGCTATTAAAGGTCGGATTAACACATAAACAAAAGCAATCCTATGAGTCTCTATCAGGGGGGGAAAAACAACGGGTGATGATAGCCAGGGCTATTGTCCAGCGCCCGAGTTTACTCTTAATGGATGAGCCTACCAGCCATTTGGACGTGAAGTACCAAATCGAAATTATGGCGCTAGCTAAATCATTAGGGATCACTGTGGTCGCCTCTTTTCATGACTTAAATTTAGCCTCAGCCCTCTGTGACGCTATGTTAGTTTTAAATCATGGAGAGCTTGTTATTCATGGCACGCCTAAAGAGGTGGTGAGCGAGTCTATGTTAGCACAAGTTTTTGGTGTCAAAGCCGACGTGACCCTCCAAACATGTTCAGCAAGTGAACAAGAGATCCCACATATTCGTTATCAGTATCACTTATCGGGTGATGGCGAACTATCATCGAGGGGCCGAACATGAGGTTAGCTGCAAGCAGTGCATTGTTACTCGCATGTTTATTCAGCTTTGTGTGCGCCCTAAGTATCGGGGCAGTGCAAGTTGATTTTTACGATGTTTGGCTGGCTTTATGGTCATACGACAACACCCAGTTAGCACAAAAAATTGTTATCGAGCTGAGGTTACCGCGTACCGTTCTTGCATTTTTGGCTGGAGCTGGGCTTGCGACAGCGGGGCTGATTTTACAGACAGTCACACGCAACCCCCTTGCTGACCCCTATCTATTTGGTATCTCTTCAGGAGCCTCTTTTGGCGTGGTGTTGCTATTAACATTATTTGGCATGCAAGGTGCGCTTGCCATGTCTGGCGCTGCTTTAATCGGTAGTGTCTGCGCTATGTGTTTGTTGCTATTGATTGCATATCATAAGGGCACTGCGCAAATCGAAAATATGTTGCTAGCGGGCGTTGCACTGTCTTTCTTATTTAATGCATTTACGAGTTTGCTCTTGTATTGGAGCGATCCGCAAGCGGTTACCGCCATTATCTTTTGGAGCTTAGGTAGCTTCAGTCGTGCTGATTGGATGTGGATGTGGTTGCCTGCTGTTGTGGTGCTAAGCGGAATTATGACCGTTGTTTGCTTTAGGCGGCATTTAAATGCGTTGCTATTAGGTGATGAAAGTGCGGTAACTTTAGGCGTTAATGTACACAGGTTGCGCTTGGGCATGTTATTGGTGAGCTCTTTGATAACGGCTGTGTTAGTCGCAGCATGTGGCGGAGTCGGCTTTGTTGGCTTAATGATCCCACACATAGTGCGGTTTTTTATCTCTCAAGCGCGTGTATTAGGCATGCTAGTCACGGCTTTAAGCGGTGGATTATTGATGCTGTGGGTGGACGTGTTAGCCCGAATAATCATAGAAAACCAAGAATTGCCTATTGGTGTGATTACTGCGGCCATAGGTAGCGTCTTTTTCTTATCTTTACTTATGTTTCGCAAGCGAGCGGCAAGTATTTAACAGAGGCCCATATGATCCCTGCTTTAGATTTAACACACAGTGATTTTGTACAGCAAAAACTTGACTTAAAAACAAAGCCTCAAGGCTCATTGGGTAAGTTAGAGGCACTGGCAAAGCAGCTGGTGTTGATTTACGCACAAGGCATGTCAAAAGAGACAATGGCCGCGCAACATTTTAGTATTGAAAATCCATCAGTCAGTATTTTTGCCGGCGACCATGGCATTGCCAGTGAAGGCGTCTCTATTGCACCGAGTGAAGTCACCGGTCAAATGGTGGCTAACTTTGCCGGTGGCGGTGCTGCGATTTGCGTGTTAGCCCGTCAGTTGGGCTGGCGTCTAAATATAGTGGATTGCGGTATTCTTAAGTCTGTTCAAAACAGTCACGTGATTGACAGCAGGCTTGGGGCAACGACTGCATCTTTTCATTTGCAAGCGGCGATGAATGAGTCTCAGTTGGCGCAAGGTCTTGATAATGCCAAGCAGCTTGTGGCAGCAGAGTTGGACGTGGGCTGTAATTTATTTGCGTTTGGTGAAATGGGGATAGGTAACACCACGTCTGCTGCGGCCATTTTTTCTGCGCTTTGTAATTTGCCGCCGAAAGCAACTGTCGGACAGGGCACTGGCGTAAGCCAAGATATTGTCGCGAAAAAACAGCTGCTGATTGAGCAGGCGCTTGCCCTTCATCAGTTGGACTGCAATGACCCGAAACAGATTTTACAAAGCGTTGGCGGATTTGAAATTGCCCACATGGTTGGTGCTATGCTCGCTGTCGCTGAGGCGCAAAAACCAATTTTAGTGGATGGTTTTATTGCGACAGCTGCGGCTATGTTGGCCATTTCGATGGCGCCCAACGCGAAGCAATATATGGTGTTTGCGCATTGTTCCAACGAACAAGGGCATAAGAAGATGCTAGAGTGGCTGCAAGTAGAGCCATTACTGCAGTTAGATATGCGCTTAGGAGAAGGAAGCGGTGCGGCGTTAGCACTGCCTATCATTCAAAGTGCATTGGCGATTTATAACGATATGGCAAGTTTTTCTCAAGCGCAAGTAACCCAGGTTGTTGGCTGATATGACACAGTGGTCTTTGTTTAAGTTGGCCGTGATATTTTTAACTCGGATCCCGATTAAATTGACGGCGTCTGTTACGGATGCCGATATAAATCAGTCTAGCCGTTACTTTGCCAGTGTGGGCGTTTGCATCGGCTTGATGATGGCACTTCTGATGTGGGTTTTGTCGCTTGTATTGCCTATGAGCGTAGCAATTTTATTCACGCTCGGTGCAAGCGTTTTGCTCACAGGCGCATTTCATGAAGATGGGTTTGCAGATGTATGGGATGGCTTTGGCGGTGGTTGGAGTCAGCAGCAGAAGCTGGACATCATGAAGGACAGTCGCCTGGGCACCTATGGCAGTGTGGCGCTGCTTATCTTAATGCTGAGTAAATTTCACTTGATGCTAACCCTTAGCGGTAACCTATTTGCACTGTTATGGGGGATTGTGTTGGCGCAGTCTTTGAGCCGCCTAAACGCGACCAGTTTGATTGGCAAGCTGCCCTATGTACAGCTAGATGCACAGAGCAAAGTTAAGCCTGTAGCAAAGAGTCTTCAGCTATCCTGCCGTGCAATTTTATACTTAACAGGCATTGTCGTACTCGCTGCTGCTTTTGTCTGCTCAGTGCTTACGTTATGGCAAGTGATTGCTTTAATCGTCACTTTATGGCTCACCCGTCTTTTGTGTCAGTATTGGTTTAAAAAGCAGTTGGGCGGTTACACTGGGGATTGCTTGGGCGCAGCGCAGCAAATCTCAGAATTAATGATTTATATCTTTTTGGTTGTAAGCCTTATATGACTAAGCATGTTGAACTCATTTTGGGTGGTGCACGTTCTGGGAAGAGCGCGCTTGCCGAGCAAAGAGCACAAAGCTGGTTGGAGAGTGGCTTAGTCAAAGAGCTTATCTATGTGGCAACTGCGCAAAGTAAAGATGAGGAGATGGCTGAGCGTATTGCACACCATCGAGCCTCAAGGCTTTCTTGCTGGAAGGTGATTGAGTGTCCATGGGATATCGCCCCGATCATTAACGCGTTATCACCGTCCCAATGCGCTCTGGTTGATTGCTTAACATTATGGCTGACTTATGGTTTGTGTGAGGTTGAGTTCTCTGAGTACGAAAAACAAAAATCTCAATTGCTCACCGCACTTCAAAATACAAAAGGCAAGGTCATACTGGTGAGTAACGAAGTGGGCCATGGTATCGTGCCTATGGGGGCGCTGAGCCGTCAATTTGTAGATGAATCAGGTCGTCTGCATCAACACATTGCAGCTGTGGCAGATCATGTTGATTTTGTCATGGCAGGTTTGGCATTGAATTTAAAAAGTGAACAAAAATGAAGACATTGATGGTGCAAGGCACCACTTCTGATGCGGGTAAGAGCACGCTGGTTGCAGGCCTTTGCCGTGTAGCGGCTCGAAAAGGACTTAAAGTTGCCCCGTTTAAGCCACAAAATATGGCACTCAATAGTGCCGTGACGTCCTGTGGCGGAGAGATTGGTCGCGCACAAGCGCTGCAAGCGATGGCAGCAAAGGTGCCACTCAGTGTTGATTTTAATCCGATCTTGCTCAAACCCAATTCTGATACGGGCGCGCAAGTGATTGTGCATGGCCAAGCACTGACCAATATGGAAGCGGGTAAGTATCATGATTATAAAGCGGTAGCGATGCAGGCTGTGATTGAGTCCCATGAGCGATTAGGGAAAACATATCAATATTGCATGGTGGAGGGCGCGGGGAGTCCTGCTGAAATCAACCTTAGAGAAAACGACATTGCCAATATGGGGTTTGCCTGTAAGGTCGAATGCCCAGTGATTATAATTGCTGATATTGATAAAGGCGGTGTATTTGCCCACCTTGTCGGTACGCTTGCTTTGTTGAGTGAACAGGAGCAGGCCTTAGTGCAAGGGTTTGTGATCAACCGATTTCGGGGCGATATTAGTTTACTGCAATCCGGTTTAGATTGGCTTGAGGACTATACTGGTAAACCCGTATTAGGTGTTTTACCTTACTTACATGATTTGGCACTGGATGCGGAAGACGCAATTACGATTGAGAATCGAACCGACGATGCACTGTTACGGGTTGCTGTTTTACTGCTACCTCACATTTCCAACCATACCGACTTCGACAGTTTGAGATTAAATGCAAAAGTGGATTTAAGATATGTGCGTCATGGTGAGAAAATTGGCAGTGTTGATCTGATCATTATTCCGGGCAGTAAAAATGTCATCAATGATTTAGCCTTTTTACGAAGCGAAGGCTGGGATAAAGAAATCAATCGACACATCAGGTATCAAGGCAAGGTGTTGGGTATTTGTGGGGGGTTGCAAATGCTCGGGCAAGAAATTACAGATCCGTTGAATATAGAATCAACTCAAGCTCGTACCAATGCACTCGGTTTGGTGGCATTGACTACGGAGCTTGGTGAAAAAAAGCAGCTAACCAATGTGTCTGGGCAGTGCTTATTAAATGGCAAAGCCATTGCCATTTCTGGGTATGAAATTCACTGTGGTCAAAGTCGCGGAGAGGCGCTAGCGCAGCCGTTTCTCACTTTTGATGAACATCCATTCGGTATGCAAAAAGATGGCTTTATTTCTGATGATAATTTGGTGGCGGGCACTTACTTACATGGCCTGTTTGATAATCCCGCTGCGAGTCGTGCTATTTTACAATGGGCATGTGATGAGCAGTTTGATTTTGATGGTTTTGATCTGGCGCAGCACCGTGAAGCTCAGCTTGATAGATTAGCGGATATGTGTGAGCAGCATTTAGATATAGATAAGATTTTTGAACTCAAGGTATAGGAGTCCAGTATGACGGATAAGAATCAAGATAAGCACAAAGCGCGACAGCAAAAAGTAAAAGAGCAAGTAGACCAAAAGGTCGCTGAAGCGAACATTGAGCAGGGTATCTTGCAGGTGATCACCGGCAATGGTAAAGGTAAATCAACATCTGGTTTTGGCACTGTTGCCCGGTGTGTTGGCCATGGTATGAATGCAGCAGTGGTGCAATTTATTAAAGGCACATGGGAATGCGGTGAGCGCAATTTATTAGAGAATGCGGGTGTCCCATTTGCCGTGATGAAAACGGGCTTTACGTGGGAAACACAAGATAGAGAAAGCGACACGCAAGCTGCACAAGCAACGTGGCAGCATGCAAAAGCATGGTTACAAGATGAAAATATTGACTTGGTTTTATTAGATGAGCTGACTTACATGGTGAGTTACGATTATCTGGACCTTGATGAGGTGATTGAAGCGCTCAGTAATCGACCGAAAATGCAATCAGTGATCATCACAGGTCGCGGTGCGCACCGCAGGTTGACTGAGCTTGCAGACACCGTCAGTGAAGTGAGAAATATAAAACACGCTTTTGAAGCTGGCATTCAGGCACAAAAAGGGTTTGATTACTAATGAGGGATTACTAATGGACAGGCATGTTTGGTGGCTGCTTCTGAGTTTGTTACTGTCTGCTAGTTGTTTCGCGCAGGATAGTAAGCAGCCCAGTCGGATCATTGCATTGGCACCGCATATCGTTGAAAATCTATATGCAATTGGGGCTGGTGATAAAATTGTAGGTACTGTGGAATATGCGGATTATCCAGAGGCAGCTAATCGCATCCCTCGAATTGGCGGATACCATGGGATCCAACTAGAAAAAGTACTTGCGCTGGCGCCTGATCTGGTCATTGTTTGGAAAAATGGTAATAAAGAAGCGGATATCGAAAAGTTAAAATCACTGGGTATTCCGATTGCATACAGTGTGTCTAAAGACATCCGTCGAGTACCGACAGAATTAATCAAACTGGGTGAACTTACCGGGCATAAGGCGCAGGCAGAGCAGCTTGCTGATAAGTTTAATCAACGCTATCAGCAAATAATTAAGCAGTTTCAAGGTAAAGATTCTCTGGACGTATTTTATCAACTTTGGCCTTCCCCACTGATGACGACCAATGGTAAAACTTGGATACATCAGACGCTCAATATGTGCGGTGTACGCAATGTCTTTGCAGAGGCGGCCACTGAATATCCGCAGATAAGCCTTGAGAATGTGATTGCTAAGCACCCTCAAGTGATCATTATTCCAAATGAGAAAGCCGCAAAGCAACCACAGCAAGTACAATGGCAAAAGTGGACGGAGATACCAGCTGTAAAGCATGGGCAATATATCGAAGTTGACGCTGACTTATTGCATCGCTTTAGCACGCGTATGCTTGAGGGAGTACAAGATATGTGTGATAAACTCCATGCTTCAAGAAAATATTATGGAAAGCGACTATGATATCGTGGCAATCGCTTATTGAAGCGCAAAAGCAACAGCCTTATTTGCAGGAAACTTTGGTACATGTTGCGCAAAGACGTAGTGAAGGCGTGACCGTGTTTCCGCCGGATGAACAGGTGTTTGCAGCGCTAGATGAAACTGCTCTTGAGGATATAAAGGTCGTGATATTAGGTCAAGATCCGTATCATGGTCCTAATCAAGCCCATGGTTTGTGTTTTTCTGTGTTGCCTGGCGTAAAGGTGCCTCCCTCTTTGGTAAATATGTATAAAGAGCTGGCTAACGACATTGAGGGATTTGAAGTTCCCGATCATGGTTATTTATTGCCGTGGGCTCAGCAAGGTGTTTTGCTGTTAAACACAGTGTTGACTGTTGAGCAAGGTCAGGCGCACTCTCACAAACAGCTAGGGTGGGAGCGTTTCACCGATGTGGTGATAAATACCATAAATGAGCACTGCGAGGGTGTGATATTTTTACTTTGGGGCGCACACGCGCAAAAGAAAGGTAAATCAATTGACACATCACGACATCATGTTTTGCATGCGCCACATCCTTCACCGCTGTCTGCGCACAGAGGCTTTTTTGGCTGTCAACATTTCTCCAAGACCAACGCATTACTACAATCTATGGATAAATCTCCCATCGATTGGCAAATATGATACCAGATAACTGACGTGCCAAGCACGTCAGTGGATTTGATACAGACAAACAAAAAGGCTCTATAGTAGAGCCTTTTTGCTATATAAAATCGAGTTCGTCTAAGTCGACACTGTCTGCGAATATGTCTAGTTCTTCCAATTCCTTACGAAGGCGCTGTCGGTCTTTTAGCGCTTCAATTTCACGCCATTTTCTTTTTTTCCCCTTCGAAGAGGCTCTTTTTTTCGGTTCTGGACTTTCTACAACTTCAATCATATCGTCTAGGCTATCCATGAATATCTCCTATTGATGTACTAACCTCAAAACATGTGCTTAAGCATTACCCCATTTGCATGAAAAACACACTTGAGTAATGCTGGTATACCACAGACAGTAGAAAAATAAAACACAAATATGTCTTTAAAGTGAAAACAAAGTGACACTTTGATGACAAACAAAGAATCTGTATGTTTGAGAAAAAACATGTCGATCTTAATAGGGATTGCACATCGAGTAGCTAAATGAGTTGGATTTTTGAACTATATTATCTTGAAATACAACAGTTTCTATTCGAGGAAATCACAGTGTTCAGGTATGTTAGCTGCTGGCGAAGGTTATCTAGTTTGGGTGGGGAAGCGTTGTTTAAATCGTCGCTTAAAACAAATGTAAATAAATATAAACCGAGCGGGGATTTTATTGAGGATATGAAAAGCTGAGCGAACTTTACTCAGCTTTTCGAACAATTAATCTTAAAGTGATTTAACTTCAGACTCTAGGATTTCTTGTGCGTGAGCGAATGCTCTGATGCCCTCAGCAAGTTTTTCTGTTGCCATAGCATCTTGGTTATGCAACCAGCGGAATTCGCTCTCAGTGAGCGGTGCTGGTTTGTCTGCTGATGCTGGTGCGTTTTCTAGTAGATAATCTTCAGTTGCCGCTAATTCACCTAGCTCTTCTAGTAGCGCTGGGCTAATCGTCAGCTTATCACACCCTGTTAGGGCGACGATTTCTCCCGTGTTACGGAAACTTGCGCCCATAACCACAGTTTTGTAGCCATGACGCTTGTAGAAATCATAAATAGTGCGAACAGACTGAACACCTGGGTCGTCAAGCGGATCAGTTGGCTTATCAACACCATTGGCGACATGCCAGTCAAGGATACGGCCAACAAAAGGCGAGATTAAAAATACGTTTGCATCTGCACATGCGCGCGCTTGCGCTTGGCTGAATAGCAGCGTGAGATTACATTTTACGCCTTGCTTTTCAAGTGCTTCAGCTGCTTTGATACCTTCCCAAGTTGATGCGATTTTGATTAAGATCTTATTTTTGCTTACACCTTGCTCAACATAAAGCGCAAGTAGCTGCTCTGCTTTTGCAATCGTCGCCTGAGTATCAAATGATAAACGTGCATCTACCTCTGTAGAGATATAGCCAGGTACGATGTTAGCAATTTCTTTACCGATTAAAACCGCGAAATAATCACAAGCGAGTTCGATTTGCTTTTGCTCATCTTGCTCTTGTGATTTTGCGTAATCTAAAGCTTGTTTTAGAAACGGCTGATAGGCAGGCGTCTGCGCCGCTTTTAATAAAAGAGAAGGGTTTGTTGTTGCGTCTTCCGGTTGATGTTTACGGATCGCTTCGATGTCACCTGTATCGGCAACGATCGATGAATGCTGTTTTAGCCTATCTAATGCTGAAGTCATGCTGTCCTCATTCCTAATTTTTGCAGCTTAAATAAATTACACACCTTATGTTGCAATACCGTGATCAGCTTTTATAGGTCAAATGTCCTTATGATTGATTATCATATGGCTTGCCTTAGCCTGTTTGGTTATTGTTATGATTAGGTGAGTGATGTATACCCACAGTAAAGGTGCGGTCTTACCTTGCGGTTATTTGTTTGAACAACTAAGAGCGAAAGATTTTACGCTTGCGATCAACTGTGGATAGTGTTGAAATTGACATTAATCAATATTTAAGTCAATAGGCTATCAATGATCACGGTTATTTCACCCGCAAAAAATCTCGATTACGACTCTAGTGCACCAACAACGCGCCACACCTTACCTGAGTTATTGACGCATTCTGAAGCGTTAATTTCAGTCTGTCGTGACTTAAGTCCTCAAGAAATCGGTAGTTTGATGAAAATCAGCGATAAACTGGCTGGTTTAAATGCGGCGAGATTTGCTGATTGGTCGCAGCCGTTCACTTTGGATAATGCAAAACAGGCGATTTTTGCTTTTAACGGTGATGTGTATACAGGTCTTGATGCGACCACATTACCAGAAGAGGTCGTTGATTATACACAGCAGCATTTGCGGATTTTGTCTGGCCTTTATGGCGTATTAAAGCCACTTGATTTGATGCAAGCTTATCGCTTGGAAATGGGCACAAAATTGGCGAACACGCGTGGTAAAAACTTATATGAGTTTTGGGGGACGGTGATTGCTGAGAAGCTTAATGAAGCGTTATCAGCGTCTGGCTCTAGCCAACTTATCAATTTGGCCTCTAATGAGTATTTTAAGGCGGTAGATAAAAAAGCGCTAAATGGTGAAATTATAACGCCAATATTTAAAGACTGTAAAAATGGTCAATACAAGGTGATCAGCTTTTATGCGAAAAAAGCGCGTGGCATGATGGCTAGATATATTATGGAGAATAATGTTGATAATATCGAAGCACTTAAGGCATTCGATGTTGCGGGTTATTACTTTAGCGAAGAGGCAACCAAAAAAGCGAACGAGCCAGTATTTTTGCGTGAAGAACAAGCCTAGATAGTGCTTAGCTTTATGAGGTACTGAAAAATAACGCAGTTCGTGAATAAATAATATCTCATCGCGCAATCAAGTTGTGATGAGGTATTATTTATTGTAAGCCTCAGACTTATTTGTTAATTTTCTTGCTTTCATTTCGATTTTACTGTCCAGTATGAGCTGAACCCTGCCATTATTTTATTTAAAGTAAGGACACTGAGCATTGAATAAAAATGTCTTTTTATTGGCATGCTGCCAAGGACTGATGACCACGGGCAATATTTTATTGGTCACCATTAGCGCTTTGGTTGGCCAAAAGTTAAGTGGTTCTGACACCTTGATCACTCTGCCTATTGCGACCCAAATGCTTGGATTGTTGCTTGCAACTGTACCTGCATCATTGGTGATGGCTAAAACAGGCCGCAAGTTAGGCTTTAGTATAGGCAATATTATTGGTACTTCAGGTGCAATATTGGGCTATTTGGCACTGATAAATAGTCAGTTTTACTTGTTTTGTTTAGCTACATTTCTAATTGGTATAGGAATTGGTTTCGCCACCTTGTATCGTTTTGCGGCGATCGAAGTCAGTGACAAACCCGCGCGTGCGATTTCGATGATCATGGCCAGTGGCGTTATCGCGGCAGTACTTGGGCCCAATTTGGCAGTATGGGTGAATCATTACTTGCCTGAAATTAATTTTGCAAATTCATTTTTGGCATTGACCTGTGTGTATTTGCTCGCTCTGACTTTATTACAACTGGTCACGTTCAATGAAGTCTCAGGTCAACAAAGCCAGCATCAACAAAGACCAATTAAACGGATAATTGCTCAGCCGCAATTTATGATTGCCGCATTTATTGGCATGATCAGTTATTCAGTCATGAACTTATTGATGACGGCGACTCCACTGGCAATGCATCGTCACGGTTTTGATTTGGCACAGTCTGCTTTAGTCATTGAATGGCATGTGCTTGGCATGTTTTTACCTTCTTTTTTTACTGGTAAGTTGATAGAAAAATTTAGCTCTATGGTAATGATCATTGTCGGTTGCATTTTGATGTTGGCTTGTTCGGTCATTAATCTACTGGGGGTGAGCCATTGGCATTTCTTAATTGCACTGTTTACGTTGGGCGTGGGTTGGAACTTTATGTTTATCAGTGCGACTTCATTAGTCAGCGAGACATATCAGCCTCACGAGCGGGCAAAGACACAAGCGGCAAATGAATTTTTTGTATTTAGTATGGTGGTGCTTTCATCGCTATTTGCAGGTTGGCTTGAAAGTGAAATTGGCTGGCAAGCACTTAACATATGGTCAATACCAATCGTCGTGCTGGCGTTGCTGGCCTCTGCTTGGTTTAAGCTATGCTCACCCCTTTCGCCAGTTGTAAGTAAGCTTTAACGACCGCATCACGGAATAATAAATCTGAATATTTATGTTGCGCTCGGTATGACTGGCAAAATGTTTTGGGGTCTACTTCAGTACGCTGTAATAAATGGTCAGTGAGATGGTCATATTGATTGTACCAAGCGGTTTTAATGTGCTTTGGGGTATTTGGTAGAGTCGAGAGAATACGCTCGCTCAATCTGAATTCTGACTTTCTAGCCAATGAGATCATGTCATCATTGGCAGCACCTAGCCAACAAGCGCCTTGTTGATTTACGCATACAAGCGGCAAAAATGGCGCAAGTGTCGGAAACAGATCGTTTTGATACAAGGTGACCTGCCAGTACTTTTGTGCAATCGCACAAAACTGCTCAAAGCTTGATATAGCGCTAAAACCACTTTTGACGAGTTCTACTACTTCAACGCGGGGTTTGTTAGGGTTCACGGTATCGTTTGCGGCATCAATATACCAGTCATCAATTACAATCGCATTTTGAAAATATTCATCTCTTAAAGAGCCCCAAACAGGTTTTAACGTATGCCCTAAGCTTATTTTTCTTTCTAGTAGTTGCAACGGTTTAGGTATTGTCGGCATAGCGAGACGCTCTAGTAGTAACTCTAATATTGCATTGCGGATTTCTTTACAGCGACCAAGTGGGTAGGGCTTGTCTGCAAAGTAGGGATACTTTGCTACGAGTTGAGGATCTACAAGTAGGCGTAGCTCCGCCAAATATCTTTCCAAAATTACTTTCTGGTATTCTTCCACATGATTACCTGTTTTAATAAAGTTATAATATTTAATTTTTTATAATTATAGGATTTTTTTGATTTATATTTTGATTATCTGATACATTAGCGGCTCATAACTAACAAGGGTACAAATAAAGTGTATAAGCGATTATTTTTTGCACTAGCTGCATTATTCTCAAGTGTTTCATATGCAAACCAAATTGATACAGAAATTAACAGTGTTGGATGTAACACAAATAATAGTATTTGCTTTATCTATATTTCAAATCTACAGAATGGTAACTCTAAAATTCCTAGTTCAAACACTTGCCTTCATAAGAATTTAAACTCAATTCGTTGGGACTCAGCAAACATACAAAATGCAGATTCTATTCTTTCTGTATTCCTAACTGCTGCGGCTTCGCAAAAAACAGTAACAATGTGGATTCCTGATAACGCGTGCGTGACAGGCTACCCAACGATATCTTTTGCTCATGTGAAAAGATATTAGACATCACATTGATTGCTAAATCATTGTTGTATAGGAAAAGCCCCGTTTATACGGGGCTTAGTTTTTATTTTTTCTTTTTGCTTTTAGTTTTAGCCGCTTTTTTCTTGGCTTTAATTTTTGCTGCGTCTTTTTTCTTTTTCGGCGCCTTAGCTTCTTTGTGTTTCGGCTCTAGCCCTTCGATGGCGCGTCGTTTCAATTTTTGATCTGTATAACGCTCGACCTTACCTAAAACTTCAACATCATGTGCTTCAACCAGTGAGATAGCCGTGCCTTTTTTACCTGCACGACCTGTACGGCCAATACGGTGAACATAAATGTCTGCAGTGCGTGGCATATCGAAGTTGATTACGTGCGTTATGTCGGGAACATCGATGCCTCGCGCAGCCACATCTGTTGCAACTAAGATATTGGTTCTGCCACTGTGGAAGCTCGCCATGGCTGACATGCGCTTATCTTGCGGCATCTCACCTCGTAGCCAAGTCGTCTTGATTTCATTGGCATACAGCTCACCAATTAACTGCTCTAGACGCTCTCGAGTTTTAACAAAAACAATGGCTTTTTCGACTTCTTCGCTTTTTAGTAAGTGCGTTAGCAACGCTAATTTATGTGTGTAGTCGTCAGCAAGATGAGCCCACTGGTGGATTTTGCCTTTTTCTTTTCTCGATGGCTCTGCTTCTAGTAGTGCAGGATCATTGAGCATGCGTTCAGCGAATAACTCAACGCTATCACCTTCAAGTGTTGCGGAGAATAAGAAGCCCTGACGGCGGTTTTTAGCTTCTTCACAGATACGTAGCATTTCTTTTTTGAAGCCCATATCTAGCATGCGGTCGGCCTCATCGAGAACCAGTAGCTCGACGTTGTCAGCGTGGAAGTTTTCAGTTTCCAAGTATTCCATTAAGCGACCCGGGGTTGCTATCAGAATATCATTGTTTTTTTCGAAGATTTCCTTGTGGCTGCCATAGTTGATACCACCTGTGACAACACCAATACGCAAATGTGTGTTTTCTGCAAGTGCCTGACACTGTTCGTGTACTTGATAAGCAAGCTCCCTGGTGGGGGTCATAATTAAGACACGTGCAAACCCAGGGTCTTTTCTTGGAAAATCCAGCAAGTATTGAATCGCAGGAATAAGAAAAGCGGCTGTTTTTCCTGTGCCAGTGGGCGCTGATGCAAGAATGTCACGCCCAAGTAGCGCTTCAGGAATAGCCAGCTGTTGAATGCTGGTAGCGGTTGTATAACCAATTTTTTTTATGGCAGAGAGTACCTTGCCATCAAGGTCAAATTCAGAAAATTGCATAATGCATCACAAATAAAGGACAATAGCGGAATTATACTTGTGCTTGGCGTTTTCTAAAAGGTGCAATATGGCAAGCTTTGCATTTAAACAATTTAAAATTGACCAAAACCATGCCGCAATGAAGGTTTCAACGGATGGGATCATGTTTGGCGCGTGGTTATCGCTCGATAACGTAAAAAATGTACTTGATGTGGGTACAGGTACCGGGTTGTTGAGTTTAATGGTAAAACAGCGGTTACCTGAATTAACATTATCTGCGATTGAAATAGATGAGCTGGCAAGTAAAGATGCAAGCCAGAATATTGCGTGCTCACCGTGGCCAGATATTCGATTACATCGCATAGCCGTGCAAGAATTTGAGTCGCCGGATAAGTTTGATTTGATATTCAGCAACCCACCTTATTTTCAAGCAAGCTTGAAAGGAGAGAATGCACAGCGGAATTTAGCAAGGCATACAGATAGTCTGAGCTTTGCAGATTTAATTTCATCGTTTTTGCGCCTGTCCACTGAATGTGGCAGGCTGGCTATTATACTACCTACAGATGGTGCACATGCGTTTATTGAGCAAGCGCATTCGCAAGGGTTATTTTTGACTCGTCAATGCGAGGTGAAAACGACGCCCTCTAAACCTGTGTCACGGGTCATGTTTGAATTATCAAAAGTAGAGCAGGCATTGGTGGCAGAGTCTTTGTGTATTTATGATGGCAATAATCAGTACAGTGCAGAATATACGCATTTGTGTCGTGCTTTTTATTTAAAAATGTAAAAGCTGTGCACGAGCGTATGCACAATGAGTGGAGAGTGTGATGGATCGCGCACAACAGATAAAACAAGTATTGGGCTTTTTAGACGACATTGCTTTGCCATATAGGGTGGTGAGCTTTGCACAAGAGACTTTTTTACCCGGGCTTAGGCATAATCATGGGATGTTAGAAATCGACATGGATAAACTGATATACCCTGGTGATATATTGCATGAAGCTGGGCACTACGCCGTATGCGAGCCAAAAGAGCGGCACCTTTTAGATGGTGATATTTATAAAACAGGGTTAAAGCATCAACGCCCAAAACAGCAAATGATGGGGGAGGAAATGGCGGCAACAGCTTGGTCAGTCGCGGCTGCAAAACATCTCGGATTTTCTCTTGATGTTGTATTTCATGACGCGGGATACAGAGGTAATAGTGAGAGCTTAATTAGTGCATTTGAACAAGGAGGAGGTATCGGTCATCCGTTATTAGGTGCTTATCAGATGAGTTGCAAAGAACAAGGGTTTCCAAAAATGCAGACGTGGATAAGACAGGTTTCTTGGGCTTGAAGATTGTGTGAGCGGGTGTGCCCGCTCAAATGCATTTATAGTGTCGCTGCGTATTCAGTCATAACTTGTTCAATCCAAGTCGCGATACGCTCATCACTTTTCTCATATTGGCTGTCTTCATCTAAAGCCAAACCGACAAAGTGTTTTCCATCTTCTGTCAGTGCTTTTGATGCTTCAAATTCATAGTCATCTGAATTTGGCCAAAAGCCGATGAAATTAACGCCTTGAGGGGCAATTTTATCGTGCAGCATACCCAGTGCATCTTGGAACCACTGGCCATAACCTTGTTGGTCGCCCATGCCAAATAAGGCAATGGTCTTTCCACTGAGTTCAACACCATCGATGTCGTCCCAATGTGATTCCCAGTCTTCTTGTAATTCACCAAAGTCCCACGTTGAAATACCAAAGATTACAAAGTCGAATTGCTCTGCATTTTTCAGTGGTTCATCTTTGATGTTGTGTAAAGAAATGACATCTTTACCAATGATTTCTTGTATTTTTTCAGCGGCCATTTCTGTATAACAGGTTGTTGAACCGTAAAATAACCCGATTTGCATTGTATTCTTCACTCAAATGGCTGTTATTATGTGGAGGCAGTCTACCTTAAGGTTTAATCAATTGATACAGGCAGCCCGTGAACGAACAAGAAACCATATCAGAAATAGAAGAGGATGATTTCGACCCGATAGAATCATTCTTAGACGCCTTATTTTTAGAGCAGGGGTTGAGTGACAATACCATTTCCGCGTATCGCACAGACTTGGAGAAATTTTCAAGCTTTATACAGACGCAGCTTGAAGGCCAAGATATATTGGCCGTCAGTGTGGCAGATGTAGAGGCTTATTTAGCATATCGCGTTGATCTGGGCCTTAAACCAAGAAGTACAGCCAGATCAATTAGTGCCTTGAAGCGATTTTATCTTTACTGGGTAAATCACAAAAAAATCAGCCAAAGTCCACTTGTGAATATTGCACAACCTAAAACAGTGCAATCTTTACCAAAAACGCTGTCAGAGCAGGAAGTTGAAGCATTGTTAAATGCGCCGAATATTGAAGATGCAATGGGGCTTAGAGATAAAGCCATGTTGGAACTACTGTATGCAACGGGCCTTCGAGTAACTGAACTGGTTGGTTTGAGGATTGAGCAAATCAACTTGCGTCAAGCGGTTGTGTTAGTTAAGGGTAAAGGCGGCAAAGAGCGCATGGTGCCAATGGGTGAAGAATCATTGCGTTGGGTGGAGCAATTTTTGAGTGTTGGTAGACCTCAAATGGTGAAACATGCCAACGATTTTGTCTTTCCCTCGAAGCGCGGCATCGGCATGACGCGGCAAACTTTTTGGCATAGAATCAAACACTATGCTATGTTGGCTGATGTTAAGTCTCCATTATCTCCACATACGTTACGTCATGCATTTGCAACACACTTGCTGAATCATGGAGCAGACTTACGCGTTGTGCAAATGATGTTGGGTCATAGTGACTTGTCAACGACACAAATTTATACCCATGTTGCTAGTGAGCGTTTAAAATCTCTGCACGAGCAACATCATCCTAGGGCTTAATGGAATTTTATTGTAGTTTTACGGTCTTATTGGTGAATGAAAAACGAATTTACGAGAACAAAGATGAAAAAGTTATTTTTAGCAGCCGCGCTTGCGGTCAGTGCTTCTGCTTATGCAGAAGAAACAGCGCAAAAAGAAGGTGTTTTTGCAATTAATCCTATTCAGCAGTCTCTTGCTGGCCTTGGTTTATCAGTGAATGAAATTACAGATAGTCCAATTCCTGGGTTGAAAACCGTGATCACCGACCGCGGTGTGTTTTATTCTAGCACTGATGGCCGTTATTTAATGCAGGGTGCTTTAATCGATATTCCAAATAGAAAAAACTTAACAGAAGATGCGCTAAGTGGCGTTCGCAAAGAAGGCTTAAAGCAGTACGAAGACTCAATGATCGTCTACAAAGCTGAAAATGAAAAGCATCAGGTGACAATTTTTACCGATATTACTTGCGGTTACTGTCGTAAACTTCACCGTGAACTAGAGGATTACCTAGCAGCTGGGATCACGGTCAAATATCTTGCATTCCCGCGCGGCGGTATTCAAAGCCAAGGCTATGAAGATTTAATGAATGTTTGGTGTGCAAAAGATGCGGCAACGGCAATGACTGAAGCGAAAGCGGGTAATCCTGTAGCTGATGTTAAAGATTGCTCAGCACCAGTTGCTGAACACTATCAGTTGGGCCAAAAGTTTGGTGTTTCTGGAACGCCTGCGATTATTCTTGATGATGGTACGATCATTCCAGGCTACCAGCCGGCAGCTGAACTAGCTGCTTCATTAGAAAGAAATGCAAAGTCTTAAGCTTTACGTATAATAGACCCATTATGATAAAAAGGCCGTCAGGCCTTTTTTTGTGCCTGCAAATGTCATCCGTCCACTTATTTGTAGCCGCAAACTGGAATAACTAAAGTCAGATAAAGAGTAATCAGAGTTCTATGCAAACTAAGATCCAGCCTCGACAGCATGTTGATGATAGCTACTTGCCGGATAACCTTCATCCCGTTATTAAACAGCTCTATGCCTCGCGTGGTGTACAATCTGCGGCTGAGTTAAATAACAGTGCAGCGACACTGCTAGATTTTAAGCTATTTAAAGATATCACAGTGGCTTGTGAGATTTTGGCCGCCACACTCAATGCGCAGCAACGCATTCTGATTGTAGGTGACTTTGATGCTGATGGGGCAACTAGCACTGCGGTATTGATGCAAGGGTTGCCTGAGTTTGGTTTTAATCATGTTGATTATTTGGTGCCAGATAGGTTTAGTCTAGGTTACGGGCTCAGCCCAGCATTAGCCGAGCAAATAGTGCAACTAGGTCCAGATCTTGTGATAACGGTTGATAATGGCATTTCCTGTATTGCGGGTATCGACATTGTAAAGGCTGCTGGTATCAATGTTATCGTGACCGATCACCATTTACAGGGTGAGCAGTTGCCTAATGCCGATGCAATCATTAATCCAAACCGCCATGATTGTCAGTTTCCATCAAAGTCGATAGCAGGTGTTGGGGTAGCATTTTATCTATTAATTGCATTGCGGCATCATCTGCGCTCGGTGTCTTATTTCGAAAATAGCCAACGTCCAGAACCCAATTTAGCCTCGTTACTCGATATTGTGGCATTGGGCACAGTGGCCGATGTGGTTGCGTTAGATGCAAACAACCGTACTTTGGTTTTTCAAGGGTTGGCTCGTATAAAAAATGGTCAGACACGACCTGGCATAAAAGCCCTGATTGAAGTGTCTAATCGTAATATGAACCGGTTAACGGCCAGTGATTTTGGTTTTTCGTTAGCACCAAGGCTCAATGCGGCGGGTCGTTTGGATGACATGAGCTTGGGTATAGCTTGTCTGTTAGCGAAAGATGAATATCAAGCGCGCCGGATTGCGAATGAGCTTGATAGCTTAAATCATGAAAGACGCGAAATAGAGCAGGGGATGCAGCAAGAAGCAAACGCCGTTTTAGAGCGATTAAGCAATAAAACCCAAAGCGTACCAACGGCGGTGTGTTTGTATCAGGATGACTGGCATCAAGGTGTTATTGGTATCTTGGCTGGTCGACTGAAGGAAAAATATCACAGACCCGCGGTGATTTTTGCGCAAGGGGATGATGGTCAGATCAAAGGCTCGTGTAGATCGATTGAAGGCGTTCATATGCGTGATCTATTGGAGCACATTAACACACAAAACCCAGGCCTCATTTTGAAGTTCGGTGGTCATGCTATGGCGGCCGGGCTCAGTATTAATGAGTCACAATTTGCTGAATTCAAAACTGCGTTTGAAGCGCAAGTCGAAAAGCAATTGACTGAAGAATTGAAGCAAAGCGTGTTGCTGACCGATGGTGCGTTACCGAGCGAGTGTTTTAATATGGACTTTGCAAATATGCTCCAAGCGGCAGGGCCATGGGGGCAGCAATTCCCTGAGCCCATTTTTAGTGAACGCTTTGAGTTGGTACAGCAGCGTTTGGTTGCCGAAAAACATCTTAAATTAGTGCTAAAACACCCGACTGGTAAGCTGGTGGATGCCATCGCATTTAATGTGGATTTGAGGGCGTGGCCAAATATGTCTGCCCAGTTCGCTGAGGTGGCGTATCAACTCGATATCAACGAGTTTAGAGGCAAGTTTTCATTGCAGTTGATTGTTCGTGAGATCCAAGCCGTTACAAACTAGCTTTGGATATTTTCTTGCGATTAAACGCAGTGACCTCAGTTATCCATGCGAAACCCCAAAATTATCGTATTTTGGGGCTGATATATGGTGGTAAATTTTGTTACTATTGGCCGTTTAGATAGCCTGTCTGAATAAACGCCGTAGCATAGCGAATAAATTACGGTGTATGGGCTAGATGTTAAAGGCGTAAATTGGAGTAATGTAGATGTTTGAAGTGAATCCTGTGATTAACCAAATCAAGGAAATTCGCGAACGTACTGAGCTTCTTCGGGGGTATCTTTGACTATGCTCTAAAACAAGAGCGTTTAGAGGAAGTCAATGCCGAACTTGAAGATCCAGCAGTATGGAATGAGCCAGAAAAAGCCCAAGCGCTGGGCCGTGAGAAATCGAATCTAGAAGCGATTGTTGAAACCATTGATAACCTTGTTGGTGGCGCAGATGATGCTGAAGGCTTGGTCGAGCTAGCAGTTGAAGCGGAAGATGAAGATACTTTCGTTGAAGCGCAGCAAGAAGTAGAAGGCTTAGTTGGTCAATTAGAAAAACTAGAATTCCGCCGCATGTTCTCAGGCGAGCAAGATGCCAACGATGCCTACATCGATTTACAGTCAGGTTCGGGCGGTACTGAAGCGCAAGATTGGTGTAACATGCTGCTGCGTATGTATTTGCGCTGGGCTGAAGCCAAAGGCTTCAAAGTTGAAATCGTTGAAGCAACTGACGGTGACGTTGCCGGCATTAAAGGTGCGACTGTACGTGTGTCAGGTGAATATGCTTACGGTTGGTTACGCACAGAAACTGGCGTACATCGCTTAGTGCGTAAGAGCCCATTCGACTCAACAGGTCGTCGTCATACTTCGTTTGCCTCTGCATTTATTTACCCAGAAATTGACGACAATATTGAAATTGATATTAACCCAGCGGATTTACGTATTGACGTATATCGCGCGTCGGGTGCGGGTGGTCAGCACGTAAACCGTACAGAGTCTGCGGTACGTATTACCCACTTACCAACGAATACTGTTGTGCAGTGTCAGAATGACCGTTCACAGCACAAAAACAAGGCGCAAGCAATGAAGCAGTTAAAAGCTAAATTGTTTGAACTTGAAATGAAAAAACAAAACGCCGAGAAGCAGTCTCAAGAAGATGCTAAATCTGATATCGGTTGGGGTAGTCAAATTCGTTCATACGTATTAGACGATTCTCGAATTAAAGATTTACGTACCGGCGTTGAAAACCGTAATACTCAAGCAGTATTAGACGGTGATTTAGATAAATTTATCGAAGCTAGCCTGAAATCAGGCCTTTAATCAACAAGCTAAACTAAGAGCTAAAAAATGACAGATCAAATCCAAGACGAAAATAAACTCATTGCTGAGCGTCGTGCTAAGTTGGATGCAATTCGTGAGAATTGTGATGCCAATGGCCACCCGAACACCTTCCGCCGCGAAGACTATACGGCTGATCTACAGGCTAAGTTTGGTGATAAATCGAAAGAAGAGCTTGTTGAGTTAGACCATCAGGTGTCGGTAGCAGGTCGTATTCTTGCTAAACGCGGTCCTTTCCTTGTATTACAAGATATGAAAGGTCGTATCCAAGCATATGCGTCAAAAGATGTACAAAAAACGCTGAAAGAAAAATATGGCCAACTAGATATCGGTGACATCATCGGTGTTTCAGGTCCACTTCATAAATCAGGTAAAGGCGACCTATACGTAGACATGGTTCAGTATGAGTTGCTGACTAAGTCACTACGTCCATTACCAGAGAAGTTTCATGGTTTAACAGACCAAGAAGCGAAATACCGCCAGCGTTACGTAGACCTAATCACAAACATGGATACGCGTGAAACTTTCCGTATTCGTTCAAAAGTGATTGAAGGTATTCGTCGTTTCTTAGCTGAGCGTGACTTCATGGAAGTTGAAACGCCAATGCTTCAGGTTATTCCTGGTGGTGCAACGGCACGTCCATTCGTGACTCACCATAATGCGCTAGACATCGACATGTACTTACGTATCGCACCAGAGCTTTATCTTAAGCGTCTAGTAGTTGGTGGCTTTGACCGTGTATTTGAGATCAACCGTAACTTCCGTAACGAAGGTCTTTCAACGCGTCATAACCCAGAATTCACAATGATTGAATTCTACCAAGCATACGCTGACTATAACGATCTAATGAACTTAACTGAAGACATGCTTCGTACTGTTGCACAAGACGTACTTGGTACAACAACGGTGATTAACACAGTTAAGAACGCAGAAGGCGAAGTTGTTGAGACCATCGAATATGACTTTGGTAAGCAATTCGAGCGTCTATCTATGGCTGATGCAATCATCAAGTATGGTCCTGATGCTGAAGAAATCGCGCATATCTTCAAAGATCCGGAAAACCACTTTGATGAGCTAGTCGCTTATGCGAAGAAAGTACATGTTAAGATCCCTGAAAAGTGTGTTTGGGGTGCGGGTAAATTCTTATGTGAGATCTTCGAAGAAACAGCTGAGCACAAGCTAATTCAACCGACTTTCATCACTGAGTACCCGTGGGAAGTGTCGCCACTTGCACGTCGTAATGATGAAAACCCATTCATCACTGACCGTTTCGAGTTTTTCGTGGGTGGTCGTGAGCTTGCGAATGGTTTCTCTGAGCTGAACGATGCACAAGACCAAGCTGAGCGTTTTGCACGTCAGGTTGAAGAAAAAGATGCTGGTGATGATGAAGCAATGCACTACGATGCGGATTATATTCAAGCGCTTGAATATGGCTTACCGCCGACAGCGGGTGAAGGTATCGGTATTGACCGCCTAGTCATGTTATTTACTGACTCACCAACGATTAAAGACGTTATCTTGTTCCCGCATATGCGCCCGCAAGCGGATTGATAACAGGCTAATCGAAAAAACGGCTTTCTAGGAAAGCCGTTTTTTTTGGTTCATATCTTCAGAGCTCTATCGATAATTTCGGCATTACTAAACTGAACACAGCTGTTAGCGTGTCATACTCTTTTATTGCTTTATATGAGACAAAAGAAATTACGACCATTAGGGATGTTTTGCTCTAAAGTCTGTGTGCGGTGCTTTTCTTTTATTTTTGTAAGACATCTCTCAAAAATAATTTCAAATTTCTCAATAAAATTCGTGTTTGCATTTGAAAACAGTGTTTTATTGTTGTTGTTTCTGAAATGGGTTCTAATTTTGTCAGTCTGGTTAGTTGGCAATTTCTTATGGCATTTCTATACTGACGTGGCATTTAGGATGAATCACACATAATAAGTCATAAGAAAACATAGATTATGCCGAAATTAGACGAAGAACAATTAAAGCATGAAGCCGCAAGAAGGGAGTATTGCAGGCAGTGTATTATCGAATTCCAAAAATTAGGGTATTTAGACTCTTATCTCGAAGAGGTATTCGATCATAAACAGCGCTTAATGAGTAAGTTTTCCACCTCCACAACCCCCAGAAATGATTAGGATTAGAGCAAATTGTTAGAAAAAAAGACAGTGTGTTCAATCTGTCACCAGATAGTCATTTTTTACAAGAAAAGTGTTTGACTTATTTTTTCTGTTCTATATTATACGCCCCACAAAGACGGAGAGGTGGCCGAGTGGCTGAAGGCGCTCCCCTGCTAAGGGAGTATAGGGTTTGTAGCCCTATCGAGGGTTCGAATCCCTCCCCCTCCGCCATTATTAAAATGGTTATCTTTGTAATTGGACGCGTAGCTCAGCTGGATAGAGTACCTGGCTACGAACCAGGCGGTCGGAGGTTCGAATCCTCCCGCGTCCGCCACTTATCTCTAAGTGGTAAAATAAAAGAGGCACTTATCGAGTGTTAAAATTGATATTACGGACGCGTAGCTCAGCTGGATAGAGTACCTGGCTACGAACCAGGCGGTCGGAGGTTCGAATCCTCCCGCGTCCGCCACTTTCTCTAAGTGGAAAAATAAAAGAGGCACTTATCGAGTGTTAAAATTGATATTACGGACGCGTAGCTCAGCTGGATAGAGTACCTGGCTACGAACCAGGCGGTCGGAGGTTCGAATCCTCCCGCGTCCGCCACTTATCTCTAAGTGGAAAAATAAAAGAGGCACTTATCGAGTGTTAAAATTGATATTGCGGACGCGTAGCTCAGCTGGATAGAGTACCTGGCTACGAACCAGGCGGTCGGAGGTTCGAATCCTCCCGCGTCCGCCACTTATCTCTAAGTGGAAAAATAAAAGAGGCACCTATCAGGTGTTAAAATTGATATTACGGACGCGTAGCTCAGCTGGATAGAGTACCTGGCTACGAACCAGGCGGTCGGAGGTTCGAATCCTCCCGCGTCCGCCACTTATCTCTAAGTGGAAAAATAAAAGAGGCACTTACCGAGTGTTAAAATTGATATTGCGGACGCGTAGCTCAGCTGGATAGAGTACCTGGCTACGAACCAGGCGGTCGGAGGTTCGAATCCTCCCGCGTCCGCCATCTCTTTTGAGATGACATAAATTTACTTCACTCAAGTAGTAAAACATGAGATAAATACCGACGAAAGTCGGTTTTTTTATGCCTGAAATCTGAACCAGTTTACAGAACTGAATATTCTGAGGTGCTTTGAGCCAGCCAGAGGTTCACTCTTCACAAAGTACGTCCCGCGTCCGCCACTTTATTTAAAGTGGTTACTTCACTCAAGTAGTAAAACATGAGATAAATACCGACGAATATCATTTTTTATGCCTGAAATCTGAACCAGTTTACAGATCTGAATATTCTGAGGTGCTTTGAGCCAGCCAGAGAGTCACTCTTCACAAAGTACGTCCCGCGTCCGCCATCTCTTTTGAGATGACGTAAATTTACTTCACTCAAGTAATAAAACATGAGATAAACACCGACGATAGTTGGTTTTTTATGTCTGAAATTTGAATCAGTTTAGAGATCTGAATATTCTGAGGTGCTTTGAGCCAGCGAGAGGTTCACTCTTTACAAAGTACGTCCCGCGTCCACTGCGTCATATCAAATGTCGCATTTATCCAATTTTACTATCAAGCCATTACATACACTTGTACCTAACATCAATTGTGTATGAAGGTACAAGTAATGAAAACAACTTATTCGGGCGTTCAATTAGCTCAGTTATATCAAAATATTAGGCTGCAGCATGAAGAAAGTGTGCTATTTGTTGAATGTGGATTTAAAGAAGCCACACTTGAGCAAGATAGTATTATCTCGGCATTAAAGAGCAAGCGCTTGACGCAGGCCCAATTGGAAATTGTGAAGCCTTTCTTTTTACTAGAGAATATTGAAATTGAAGCCCATGTAAAAGTCAAAAAAAGGTTCTTTTTTTGGTGCTGATCAGGCATATTGCCCAGTCATTGTGTGCTATAGGAGTTACGGTGTAGGTGCGTGCTATTTTCTTTAATTTTATTCTCTTAACCATGTTGCCTTTGATTGCGCTGAAATCAGTTGCTATAGAGGTTGGCGCACAGCAGCCAAAGATATATTTACCACTTTTACAAGATAAGCGGGTTGGCTTAATTGTAAATCAATCTTCTCGGGTTGCAGATGAGCACTTGGTTGACTTTTTACTCGCGGAAAATATTAATGTCGTTAGGATTTTTTCGCCTGAACACGGTTTCAGAGGCGACCAAGATGCAGGCGCGCATATCAACAATAGTATTGATGCGAAAACAGGACTGCCCATAGTATCCCTTTATGGTAAGCAAAAGCGCCCAAGTAGAGATGTGCTTGTTGATTTAGATGTACTCATCTTTGATATTCAAGATGTTGGCGTGCGATTTTATACCTATATTAGCACGATGCATTATATGATGCAGGCCGCAAAAGAGCACCAAAAAGCGTTTATCGTATTAGACAGACCAAATCCAAATATTCTGCATGTTGATGGGCCTGTTTTAGATAAAGCGTATAGCTCGTTTGTGGGTATGCATCCAATTCCTATACTTCATGGGATGACGGTTGGAGAACTGGCCTTAATGATCGAGGGGGAAGGGTGGTTATCAGGCACCAATGATCTAAACCTCGAGGTGGTCCCAGTAGCCAACTATGATGCGTTCGATGAATATATTTTACCTGTTGCACCCAGTCCTAATTTACCGAATCAACAGGCAATTTATTTATATCCATCATTATGTTTTTTTGAAGCAACAGCTGTGTCGGTAGGACGGGGTACCGATTTTCCTTTTCAAGTGTATGGACATAATCAAGTTAAGCTGGGCGTATTTTCTTTCTCACCGCGGTCAATTGTTGGTGCGGCACGTTTTCCAAAACTAGAAGGTAAACAAGTATGGGGTCGGGATCTGCGTCAAAGCAAGCTAAAGGGATTTGATTTAACATGGTTTGTTGCAGCATATAGTGCATTTGAACAACATAACCAACGGTTTATCACATCACCCAAGTTTTTAGATAAGCTAGCAGGGACTAATCTAATAAGGCTTGGCCTTGAACAAGGGCTAAAATCACATCAAATTGAAGCTATTTGGCGTCAGGAAGTGGCAGAATTTAAACTGCAAAGAGTGCCTTATCTATTATATAAAAGATAAGGCACCTGATGCATGAGACTAGATGTTTAACATATCGCTCATGTATTCATTGGAGCGATCTGCGCGTCGCTGCCAGTGTAGGTTTGACTGTGCCAAAGAGATAAACAGCACGTCAATTAGGTAACCTAAAGAAGCACGAGTCAATACTGCTGAGTGTTTGACAGCTTCTGCTTCTTGAATACAGTACAAGCAGCTATCAGCATAAGTTGCCAGTTCGCTGTGACCATATCGAGTGAGTGCCAAAATTTGGCATTCATTGGCTTTAGCTTGTTGAGCCAGCTTAACGATACTTTTGACGGTTCCTGAATTACTTAGGCAGATAAATAAGTCATCTTTGCCCATTGTGGCAATGTAACTCGCAGCACTCAGTTCATCAACGTGTGTGACTGCACAAACACCTAGCTTTTGTAACTTTAAAGTTAGGTCTTGTGCCATTGTATGCGTTGAACCAATAGCGCATACCATGACTTTTTTTGCGCCTTTGATTGCTTGTACAGCTTGCTCAAACAATTCTGGCGTATTTAACTTGCTGGTTGCAACAAGCGTTGCTTGTTGATTCGCGATCAGCTTTTCTGAGATGTGTGCAATAGAATCATTTTGTTCTATCTCATTTGATAGCGGCGTATCTTCTTGTGTTTGTTCATTTAACGCATCTACAACAGCTAACTTAAATGCTGGAAACCCTTTATAACCTAGTTTCTGAGCAAATTTAACAACGCTTGACTGACTAACACCTGCTGACTTTGCGAGTTCAATAGACGACAGGCCGCGAATTTTTGCACCTGACTTCAACGTAAAGTCTGCCAACTTAGCTTCACTTTGTGATAGCGAAGGCTTCAAGGCCTTTATTTTTACAAAAGTAGACATGAGGATCACCTGGTAACTAAAACTAACTTAAACTGTCCATATTATAGGTTCAATTGGAACGTTGCGATAGATTGTTTCGGAATATTATTGCGTTTTTTGATTTATGTGGCTCTGGTAGGGGTACTATTGTTGCATTTGTGAATTTATATACCCGAAATAGAAGGTTTTTTTAAATAAGTGTTTAAGCTACCATGGTTATAAATTACGCATGTATGATGACAATATAAGTATGAATTTACGTCTTTGCTACTGTTATCAGCGCTTTTCAACTCAATGAAAACAATAAAAGGAAAGCTATGTCTTGGTATTCTATCTTGCCCCCACTCATTGCAATAGCCGTTGTTTTCTGGCGAAAGGAAGTGATCGTTGCCTTAATATTGGCTTTGTTATCGTCAGAATTTTTACTGGTATTGGTTAAAGGTGAGCAATCTATTTTCGTTACATTTATTAATAGTATTGAACGAATAATCGGGGTAGCAACATCCGCTGGGAATAGTCGAATTCTAATTTTTAGTATCGTGATTGGGGCACTATTGGCGTATATCCGAGAGTCCGGAGGCGTATCAGCAACAGTGCAAAAATTGATGCGCATAGGTGTTGTAAAAAATAAAAAGCAAGTGGGTCTGTTGACCATGTTTACAGGCACTGCTGTTTTTATCGAGTCGAATATGAGTGTGCTCACTTCGGGCATTTTTGCACGTGGCTTATTTGATAAGTTCAAAATGAGTCGAGCACGGCTTGCTTATATTATAGATAGTACCAGTGCGCCTGTTTGTATTTTGATCTTGCTTAACGGTTGGGGTGCGTTTGTTTTGGGTTTGCTGAGTAATTATGAACTTGAACAGTCAGCTGTCAGTGTGTTGTGGGGCAGTGTCGCTTTTAACTTCTATGCCATTATTACGCTGATAATCGTGCTCTACACCATAGTGTTTGATAAGGTTCATGGCCAGATGAAAGTCGCTGAGGATGAACTAAAGCAGACGAAGTTAGAATTAGATGCAGGGCCAAAAGCCTCGCGTGCACGATTTATGCTGGTGCCGCTTGGCGTACTTATCTTTGGCATGATTGGCTTTATGTTGTGGACGGGCGATGGCGTGCTCGCCAGCGGCAGCGGCTCTAAATCGGTATTATATGCGACCGTGTTGGCATGTGCGGTTGCTTATTTGATGTTACTTACAGGGCGCCAATTTACGCATAATCAATTGATTGATATTGGCTTTAAGGGCATGGGAGAACTCTTGCCCTTGGTGAGTATTGTTTTGCTATCTCTGACTTTGGGGGCAAGTTTAAAGGAGTTGGGCACGGGAGTGTTTGTGGCACAGCTTGTTGGTGATTACTTACCCCTGTATCTGATCGTGCCTACCTTGTTTTTAACGGGAGCGGTGATGTCTTTTACGACGGGGACATCTTGGGGTACATTCGCAATACTGATACCCATTGGTGTACCGTTAATCCAAGCTTTGGGGTTGCCACCTTCGCTGGTTGTCGGCGCGATTTTAAGTGGCGGTATTTTTGGCGACCATTGCTCACCTATCTCAGATACCAGTGCGGTGTCCGCATTGGCTTCTGGCTGTGATTTATTAACTCATGTTAAAACCCAACTGCCGTATGCCCTTGTCGGAGGCGCTTTGGCATTGGTTGGGTTTATAATAGCGAGTGTTGTTTTGCTTTAAGGGCACGCATAGAGATTTTTGCCAGAGGTTGGGGCGGTAATATTAATCAACTGTCCCGACTGATTTTTACTCAATGCCAATAACTGTCCTTGTTCGTATTCAAGCATATTATTTTTAGGTACACCCAGCTCTTCGAGTAAACTTTTTCGTACTTCTAATAAAGTTTGATTTTGACAGTCTGCGATAAACCATACATCTTTTTCTGAATGCACTAATTGGCCGTAAAATTGGCGGACAGCCATGAGTGTTTCTTTTGACCCCGCCAGCGTGTCGTCGAGCTGCGCTTTTTGCTGTGCAATGGTGGTTTGATATTGCCCTTCAACGATATTATGTGTCTCAATAACTTGATAGTGCTGCGCTGAAAAAGAGTGGGGCTCAACCTGTGCAAGGAAGTTTTCAAAGTCGGTCAGCAAGCCTTGTAAAGTTATGCTGCCTACTAATGCGACAAGGCAGCATGAACTTGCCCACATTGAGGTTCTTAACCAAAACTGTCTAGTGTGCTTACGGTTTTCAAGTTTACTTATTCTTTTTAGCCGTCTAACCTGTCTTGGGGTCATTTTATTTAGTCTTTTCGATGCTGAATACGCTTGCTGGAGCTCGTTTATTCTGGGTTTTGAGTCACTCATTTTAGCTCTCCTAACATGTGCTTCAGTTGTTGCTTGGCGTATCTCAAGCGCGTTTTGATTGTTTCAGGGTTTGCAGTGGTGATCTGGGCAATCTGCTTGAGTGAGAACCCTTCCAATTGTAAGCAAACGGCTTCTTTTTGGGCGTGTGGTAGTGCTTTAATCGCATTGTATAACTGCTCATTGCAAGCGTAATTGAAATTGCTATCACCATCTTGTGTGCAGATATCTGTTTCGTTGCTATCACATATATACTTATTTTGTTTGCGAAACTCATCAATTAAGGCATTACGTGCAATTTTGAATATATACGCTTTGGGCGTATTATTGCTTTGGTAGTATTGACGTTTTTCTACAATGGCGAGCCAAGTCTTTTGGCATATATCCTCTGCAGTCTCTGGATCGCTTTGTGTGCATAAATAGTGGTAAAGATCAGGATTAAAACTATCAATTGCCTGTTCTAAATACCGATTCTCACCGCAGCGTTTAAATTCGTCTAAGGGATCATGTGCTTCAGTTTTGTCTTGGATGAACCAGTTTTTTATCGCAAGTAGCATATTCTCTCCGTGTTTTTTCTTATTGACACCAGAAGCTATATCAGTAGCCACTGAACCGAAACTCAGCGGCTATGTACAAGTTTGCTTACTTGTTTAAATTAAACTCTAACATAACTGACTGCCCAGGTTGAACTACGGGTTTGCCATTGATGACTTTTGGACGATATTTCCAACGCTTCAGTGCTTTAAGAGCTGCGCGGTTAAATACTCGTTTAGGTTTGGCATCGATAACTTGTGCATCAATTACTTGTCCGCTAGGCGAAATGCTAAACGCGACTTGCACCCAGCCCTCTATGCCATCTCTTGCCGCTGCCGCTGGGTATGTTGGCTCAATTCGTACAATGGGCGCTGCGCCACTGTCACTCATCTGCAATGTGTTTTGCATTTGAATTGGCGATGATTTAACTCCTGAAGAAATATTAATCTCTACCGCTACACCTGTTGTTTCAGCAGGGGGCGTGTTTGGTTTAGGTGGTGCTTTTGGTGCAGGCTTTGGCGGTGGCGGTAAAACTTGGCGCACCTTTACGGGTGTATCCTCAAGGTCTTGAGAAATGAATACATCAAAAGTGGGCTCAGGCTCTTGGACAAACACTTTATCTTGGCTCACTAATTGCTGCATGAAAGCGAACAAAGAAAATGTAACGCACAGTGCACCAACAAAAGATAAAACAAGTTTGTTTAACGCTTTATAGGGCGTTGGTACTTTGATATCAGTCATCGTAGTCATCATAATTTCCCCTTCTTTTTGCTAGTAAAACGCGCTAGGTCAAAAAAAGGGGTGATATATTTTTTATTTTCTTTTTTAACTGATTAAAATGCCTCTAAGTCGCTTAATAGGAAATGCCATGCAGTTACAAGATATCGATAAATCAAGATATAGAAAGCACCTCAATTGGGTCATTGGCCTGTGCATAGTCAGTTTAACCGCTGGTAGCTTGGGTATTGCCCAAGTACTCATCCACCTTTTTCCAGACAGTGATGGTAGTCACTTTCATTGGAATCTTTTGGGGGTGTTGGTAACTTGTGCAGTGATTGCAGCTGTCCTGAAAAAACTAAAAAACCACCCATTTATGGCTGAGGTTGTTTATGTTTGGGAGCTTAAACAAGCGCTGAATAAAATTACAAGAAAAATGCCGAAACTTAAAAAGGCGGCTGAACAGGGTGATCCAAATGCCATGTTAGCCATCCAATATAGTTACAGCGGGTCTCGTCAATTGTGGCATTTAGATGATAATACCATCACCATGGAAGACCTGTCCGTATGGCAAGCTGAGCTAGAGGGATTAGCTCAGGCTCATAACGTCACCTTAGACATCGAGTTGTATGACGAGCGCATTTTGCGTGAGTTTTAGGCCGAGTAATAAGTAAATTGATTTTTGGTCGTTTTTTTAATTGTGTACATGGCGACATCTGCACATTCGACCAAGCCTTTTAAGTTGTCGGCATGTTCAGGAAAGTGCGAAATACCAATACTAACACCCACATGTAACTTTAGCTGGTGCTTGTTGTGCTCAAACGTAAAAGGGGTATTTACCGCATCTAGGAGTTTAGTGGCAATGGCATTAATGGTGTATTTGTCTGATGTTTTCATTGCGATGACAAATTCATCACCGCCCCAGCGGCACACTAGGTCAGTGTTTGAAACAATGTAAGAAATGCTTTGGGCAACATGTTTCAATACCTCATCACCAGCATTATGACCATAGATGTCATTGATGGGTTTAAACTCATCAAGATCCAATAAAAGTAGGCTAAATTCAGTCTTGGTGTCAATCCAGTCAAGCAGAGTCAGCTCTGCACCGTATCGATTATACAAGCTGGTTAAACTGTCTCTCTGTGCACGATGGCTGAGTTGATTGATCATGGTTTTTCGAGAGGTGATATCGGCTAAAAAAACTTGAAAGTACCACTGCCCATCACTTTCTGTGTTAAGGATGATCATACTGAGCCAAACAGAAGACAAAGTGAGTGGATTGGTAAATTCAAACTCTGCCTGCATAACTTGTTTTTGTTTTATGCTATTTTCGGTGAAGGTGTACAAAATATCTGGAGTCTTACAATATTGCCCTAAGTTGTCAGGAAAGCGCTCTTCGCTGTCTACACCCATACCCGCTAACAAATCTTTAGCAGCATCATTGACGAGTGAAACATCTCCTTGCTCACGTACCAATAGCGTTGGTGATGAACTGCGTTCAAACATCAAGCGAAAGCGTTTCTCTAGCTGTTCGATCTCTAACCGTAAACTACGCTCTTGCTCAAAAAGCATTTCGGTATTGCTCAGCATGGCGTTGATCCCTTTGCCTATTTGACCTATTTCACTCTGCTTATGGGCGTCATGAATATGGATCCGGTTAGCACTTCCAGGAGTGATACTTGTTAATTGATGGCTTAAATAGCCCAATGGCTTTGAAACCAATAGAAAAGATAAAGCGGCAAATAGCAGGAGCATGGGAATGACCACAATGAGCAAGGTTTGTACTGAGGAAAATGCAATGCCTTTGGCGTTTTGACGTATAAATTGGGTGTTCGGCACGACATGAATGAAGCCAATGTTCTCTTGCAGAATAAAAGGGTTAGGCAGGCTAAAAGTGAGCGTTTCTCGCTCGTTAAATAAGATGCTTTTAGCAAGCACTGTACTTTGGTTGGTCAAGGCGGCTGATTGAATTATGTCATTGCTCACCAGACCATTGACAACTTCATTGGCTAAATCTTTGTCTTCAAGATAAGCCGCAATTGATGCTGTTGAAGAGATGGTTTGGCTAATTTGCAATACGCTATTGTCTGAGCGCTCGAGCTCAGTTTCAAAAATATAGTTGTAATAAAGATACGCGTATACGGCAGAAAATAAAAAAGTTGAGATGCTTAAGATCAGCATCAACCTTACTATTAAGCTTTGTTTACTTAGCAAAACGATACACTACTTTTAATTCGTCAGTTACGGCAGTTGCCGGTATGTAGGCAATTGCACTTGGAGTTGTTGTCACTTTATCAATTATAGCGTCAATTGTTGGATATGCTTGAGGCGGTGATGCTTTACCACTGAATTTAACGCGTGACCAATATGCGTTTACTTGCGATATGCTGCGACCCGTAAGTGCTTCAAAAAATACTCTACGCAAATCATGCTCTTTTTTATAGTCTAACGTCACTGCGATATGACCATTTGGAAAGGCGAGGTATTTACCCATATACATATCAATCAATTGGCGCTTTTCTATTCGTTCGATTGGGTTATGTTTATTTACCACGATGACTATCTCGCTTTGCAACTCTGCGTTGGCATTTAAGCCATATAGACAAAGAATCAACAGCATGACATTTTTGCAGACTCGATACATCAGAACACCCAATTTAGGCTGATACCCAGCGTATTGAATGAGTTGTCAAAATCACCGCCTTGCAAGTTACGATGTAAATAAAAAGCAGAGGGTAAGCTGTCTATAGCTGTGTGTTCTAATTGCACTTTTACTGCGAGAGAGTGATTAATTTCCGTTCGTAGGGTGAGTGAAAATGTATTTTGGTCGACGAGATAAAAATTAGTATGTCGGATCAGCGTGTTGTATAAAAGGTCTAGCTCTGGGGTTGACACCAAGGGGCGTTGTGGCGTCCTATTATTGGATTTGGCCTGTGCTAGGGTAGCCATTAAAGTATGATTATCATAATAGATGCCAGCACTGATATAGCCTGCTGTAAGCGCTTTAAGTACTTGGGAGTTTGAGTCTATGTATGACACTTCGCTTTGTAAAAACCACTGACTATTGTCGTAACGTGTGCCGATAGCGGAGTAATTAAAGCGCTTTCCTATGATGTTTAAGGAGTCGAGCAAGGTTGATTTTTGTGGCCAAATTTGATCAGGGACTAAGGCTAACGCAGCTTGAAGTTGTTTCTGTTGGTCGTTTTCGTTGCCTGATTGCGTGGCTGTATAATTTGCTCTGAAAGTCCAATCAAAAGATTGCCATTCAATAACCAGGCCATAGAGTGACTTTAGCTCGACATCCCAAAAAAAGCCCTCATCACTCACAATTGGCGCAGTAGATTTGCCTGCGAAGAACTTACCACTGATCAACCCCTGTGTCAGGCGGCGGGTATATTTTACGTCGATCCCATCTAAGTTTTGGTGTGGGACAATGGCATAAAACTCTGTCGGGGGATGGTTATAGGTATAAGTATAACCAATGTCACGGTGTTCGGTCATCATGAACAAGTCGAGTCCTGTTCTGCCAACTCTAAGTTGCCAATTGCCATTAAAAGAATGACGTAAAAAGGCCATTTGTATGATGTTATCTAAATTTTGTTCTTCGTTGTCTTTTAGGAGCGCTTGTCCGACAAACTGGGTATTTTTACTCGCTTGCCATTCAACTTGTGCACCTAATGATGAGTTAGTGAAGCCGAATTCGTCTTTATAGGTCGCATGAGGCTGAGAAATATGCTGCCTTATTCCGGCTGTATCTGAATCTGTAACAGTTAATCCTATGGTGGCAAAGCCATCGAGCTTCAATTGCTCGGCTGCACCATAACAAGGAATAAGTAAAAACAGTAGAATTAACAGCCTCATCGGCGACCCGCTATTGCTACCAGCAAACTATCTATGTGGATAAAGACTAGCGCTTATGTACACATTTACCAGTTTTGTGTATTTTGACTTGTAAAATGGTACATTTGTCACCATATAGAGTGATATATGCATATTTGTGATAATATCACATTTTTAATTAGGTATTTTCTAGTCGTGGCTGAAGTTAGAGCAAGAGTCGAGCTGAATGTAGGGCAGCGTAGTCATATTCCTGCAGAGATAGTATCTTTTGAAGGACTTAAAGATGGTGAAGAGCATGTTGCGTTAGTATTTAATGGTGCAGATTCTAAGCAAGAAGTGCCATTGATCAGAATGCACTCAGAATGCTTAACTGGGGATGTTTTTCATTCATCGAGGTGCGACTGTGGTGAGCAGCTTAACGAATGCATAGAAGAAATGCATCAAAGTGGTGGTGTTTTATTATATTTGCGACAAGAAGGTCGAGGTATCGGCTTGTATAATAAAATTGATGCCTATGTATTACAATCTCAGGGGATGAACACCTATGAGGCCAATAACCACCTAGGGTTTGATGACGATTTACGTGACTTTTCAGATGCTGTACTCATGCTCAAGGCCTTGGGACTCAATCATGTAAAATTGATGACAAATAACCCGCGTAAACTGAATGCACTGCGTAATGCCGGTATTGAAGTTGAAAGCGTGGTCGGTACTCAGGCGCATGTGAAAGTCGGTGACTCTGGAAATCGCAATTATTTAGAAACGAAAGTGAAGCATGGCTCTCATATGTTGAATATGGAGCAAATAAAAAAGCCAAAGTAGCCAAATAAGGTTTGATTTGCTGTATTCAATGGACTGTAGCAATAGAGCAAATCAAACACTGAACATGTATTTTATTTTGTATTTCGCTATTTTGTTGCATTTAGTCACGATAAGCCTCATAAACTTCCTTTCAAGTACTCTTTCGAATCAGTATAATTAGAGCGTTTTATAACTAAGTTAATCATTTATGTCTGCAGATTTTCAAAAATTCAAAGCGAGTTTTGGGGTGAGCTGGTTTAAAGCCGGATGGGCGGTGTTTAAAACTCAGCCTTTGACTTTTATGATGATGTACATTTTTATCGTCATCATAGGATTATTCCCATTTCTTATTCCCAACCCCATCATTCAGATGATGTGTGCGCTGGCTGGGCCTTTTTTAACGGTTGGCTTTTACACTGCTGCGCTAAATATACAAGCAGGTAAATCTATTATGTTGGCCGATATTTTAAAACCGTTTACCACAAAAGGCCGCAGACTGAATTTATTCCGTTTAGGTCTTTATCAACTGGGGGTCGCGCTGATTTTAGGCGTATTGATGAGTTTGCTGTTTGAGCCTGTGACAAATGCGCTACAAAACCATACTCCAGATCAAGATATGCAAATAGTCATTGAGCAGATTGCGCAAGCGATTAGCCTTTCTGACATTGTTATTTTTATTGCTTTACAATCGCTTGCCATGATGGCATTTGCCTATGCTCTGCCGCTAGTATATTTCAAGGAGCAGGCGAATATCTTTGCTGCGATGAAGCAGTCGTTGACGGTGTTTTATCACAATATGGCGCCATTGACAGTCTATGGTGGTATTGCCGCGTTGTTGATCGTTTTATCAACGCCGTTGTCACTTGTGCCGTTAATTGTCATTATGCCGATATTGTATATTGGTTTTTTTGTCTCTTTTCAGGCAATTTTTACAACGCAATCACCTCAAAGTGAAGATGGTCCTAGTCAAGGGAACAAATCACAAGATCAGCAAGATAATGTGACTCAATCAGGCCGGTTTGACGCTTGATGGATGATAAAGAAAAACAAAAATTAAAAAATTACGCAGTGTGGCTGTTATCTAGGCAAGAGTATTCACGTAAGCTACTCGGTCAAAAGCTCCGTCAAAAAGGCGCGACAGATGAGTATGCTGAGTCACTTATTGAATGGCTCTGTGACATCGGGTATCTAGACGACTTAAGACACTGTGAAAGCTATCTCAACCGCCAACTAGCCAAAGGGTTAGGTGAAAAGCGGGTAATGATGGATGCGATAAATAAAGGCGTTGATAAGTCGCACTTAACGCAGCTTATCGAACAAAGAGAAATTGATTGGTTTGCCGTAGCTCAACAAACCTATGAGAAGAAATACGGTTACTCCACAAAACAATTAGATTATCAAGAAAAGTCAAAGCGTGTTCGATACATGATGTATCGAGGCTTTAGCTATGACCAAATAGATTTTGCTATACAGTCGCAAAGTGAGAGTTGATTTTGACAACTTCCTTTGTGGTTTACAGCACACAGCAGCAATAAAGGGTGAATAATCACATGCAGCACATGACTACCGCACAGATTAGGCAAAGCTTTTTAGATTTCTTTGCTAAACAACACCACCAAGTGGTGCCATCAAGTTCACTAGTTCCAGGGAACGATGCCACACTTCTGTTTACTAATGCAGGTATGGTGCAATTTAAGGACGTATTCTTGGGTGCGGAAAAACGTCCATATAACCGAGCGACGAGTTCGCAGCGTTGTGTACGTGCTGGTGGTAAGCACAATGACTTAGAAAATGTGGGTTATACAGCAAGACACCACACATTTTTTGAAATGTTAGGCAACTTTAGCTTTGGTGATTACTTTAAGCAAGATGCGATTAAATTTGCGTGGTCATTCTTGACTGATGTGATCCAGTTGCCAAAAGAAAAGCTGTTGGTGACTGTGTACCACACTGACGAAGAAGCCTATGACATTTGGGCAAACCAAGTTGGAGTACCTGCAGAGCGCATCATTCGCATTGATACGTCTGATAACTTCTGGTCTATGGGCGACACAGGTCCTTGTGGTCCATGTTCGGAAATCTTCTTTGATCATGGTGAACACATTTGGGGTGGCCCTCCAGGTAGCCCTGAAGAAGATGGCGATCGTTTTATCGAGATCTGGAACCTTGTATTTATGCAATACAATCGTCATGCAGATGGCACGATGGAGCCACTACCGAATCAGTCAGTTGACACAGGTATGGGTCTTGAGCGTATTTCTGCAATTATGCAAGGTGTGCACTCAAACTATGAAATTGATTTATTCCAAGCCTTAATCAAAGCAACAGCTGCTGTGACTGGTGCGCAAGATTTAGAAGACAAATCTTTACGTGTTGTAGCTGACCATATTCGTTCATGTGCATTCTTAATTGCCGACGGCGTAATGCCATCAAATGAAGGTCGTGGTTACGTGCTTCGTCGTATCATTCGTCGTGCAGTAAGACATGGCAATAAGCTAGGTGCACAAGGGGCATTCTTCCATAAATTGGTAGGTGCACTCTCAGAGCAAATGGGTGAAGCGTACCCTGAACTGATCAAGCAGCAAGCAATCATTGAAAAAGTTCTACGTATTGAAGAAGAGCAATTTGGCAAAACACTTGACCGTGGTTTGGCTATCTTAGAAGAGAATTTAGCTGGCCTTGAAGGGGATGTTATCCCAGGTGATTTGGTATTTAAGCTATACGACACTTATGGTTTCCCTGCGGATTTAACGGCTGATGTTGCTCGTGAGCGCTTCATGACTATCGATGAACGTGGCTTTAAAGCTGCGATGGAAGCCCAGCGTAAGCAAGCGCAACAAGCAGGTAAATTCGGTGCGGATTACAACGAGCAGCTTAAGTCTGAGAAAGTCACTGACTTTAAAGGCTATGATGCCGTTCAATACAGTGGCACTGTGGTTGAGCTATTCGCAGAAGGCGAAAGTGTCTCAGAGCTAACAGAGCAGCAAAAAGGCATTGTTGTACTTGACCGTACTCCTTTCTACGCAGAATCAGGTGGTCAGGTTGGTGATACGGGTGTTTTAAAAGTCGCTGGTGGCGAATTTGTTGTTACAGATACGCAAAAGTTGGGTAATGCGTTTGCACACCATGGTTATGTGGCAGGGCGTATCGGTATCAATGATAAAGTCGATGCGCAAATTGATGCCCAGCGCCGCGAACGTATTAAGAAAAACCACACAGCAACACACATTTTACATGAAGCACTTCGTCAAATCTTAGGTGAGCACGTTGCTCAGAAAGGTTCATTGGTCATGCCTGATAAGTTGCGTTTTGACTTCTCACATTTTGAGGGCGTAACCAAAGAGCAACTGAGAGAGATTGAAACAACAGTAAACAATGAGATCCGTGCTAACTTTGCGTTAAATACCCAGTTAATGGATATTGAAGATGCAAAAGCGAAAGGCGCAATGGCACTGTTTGGTGAAAAGTACGATGATGAAGTGCGTGTTGTTTCAATTGGTGATTACTCAATTGAGTTATGTGGTGGTACACACGTAGAGCGTGCTGGTGATATCGGCTTCCTAAAAATTGTCTCTGAAAGCGGTATTGCAGCAGGTGTACGCCGTATCGAAGCTGTGACAGGTGAAGATGCGGTGGAGTATGTTGCAGAGCAAGAGCGAGTACTGTCAGATATCGCTGCTTTAGTAAAAGGCGACAGTGCAAGTGCGCTTGAAAAAGTGGCTGCACTCATTGAGAAAGCAAAAGGCCTTGAGAAGCAAGTGAGCCAGTTGAATGACAAGCTAGCAAGTGCGGCGGGTGCATCTTTACTTGAGTCAGCGGTTGACGTTAACGGCATTACGTTACTTGTCGCAAATGTGGCAGGTACTGAGTCAAAAGCACTGCGCGGTATGGTTGACGACTTAAAGAACAAGATGGGCTCAGGTGTGATTGCACTGGGTGTTGCCAATGGCGATAAAGTGAGCTTGATCGCTGGTGTCACTAAAGACTTAACTGGCCAAGTTAAAGCGGGCGAGCTAGTAAATCACATGGCAGCGCAAGTTGGCGGTAAAGGCGGCGGTCGTCCAGATATGGCACAGGCTGGCGGTTCACAACCAGAGAACTTGGAAGCTGCATTAGCAAGTGTTCCTGTATGGTTGAATGATAAAACGCAATAACCTGTGGCATTAATCGTAAAAAAGTTTGGCGGCACCTCGGTTGGCTCAATAGAGCGAATCGAGGCGGTCGCCGATTTGATCATAAAGGCTAAACAACAAGGGCATCAAGTTGTCGTTGTTGTATCAGCTATGTCAGGTGAGACTAATCGCCTGTTGTCACTGGCTAAGCAAATTGATGAGCGACCAAGCGCGCGTGAATTAGATGTTTTGCTTACAACTGGCGAGCAGGTGTCGATTGCGTTGCTGGCAATGGCTATTGTTAAACGCGGCCATTCAGCAGTGAGCCTGTTAGCTGACCAGATTGGTATCAAAACAGATAATGTATTTGGCAAAGCACGCATTCAAAGTATTGATGTGGCGCGTTTGCAACAAGAGCTTGAACATAACCGTATTGCGATTGTGGCCGGATTTCAAGGTCGTGACTTTGAAGGCAATATTACGACCCTAGGTCGTGGCGGAACAGACACCTCTGCAGTTGAAATTGCCGCTGCAATTGGTGCAGATGAATGCCAGATCTACACGGATGTTGATGGTGTCTATACCACAGATCCGAGAGTTGAGCCCAAAGCACGTCGTATGGATCAAATTACGTTTGAAGAGATGTTAGAACTCTCGAGCTTAGGCGCGAAGGTGTTACAGATCAGATCCGTTGAAGCGGCAGGAAAGTATAATATTCCGCTGAGAGTGTTATCAACGTTCAAGCCCGATTCCGGCACCCTAATTAGCTATGAGGAACCTAAAGTGACAAGTAGGACTGTATCAGGTATTGCTTATCAAAAAGATGAAGCGTTAGTCATTGTACGTCAATTACCTGAAACGCCGCGCTCTTTAGCAAAGGTTTTGTGTTTACTTGCTGAATATGACATCGAAGTGGACATGATAAGCCAAATTAATCATCAAGTTGGCAAAATAGACTATGCTTTAACTGTACACAGCAATGAGTATGCACAAGCGCTTGATGTATTAGACACCAACTTAGCAGATATCGGTGCTTCGAGCGTAGAGGGCAATCAACAAGTTGCTAAAATCTCTGCTGTGGGTGTAGGTATGAAGTCTCATTCAGGCATTGCAGGCATATTTTTCGACGCCTTGGCGAACGAAAATATTCATACACTTTTAGTGTCTACATCGGAGATAAAAATTTCTGTTTTAGTAGAAGAACGCTACTTGGAGCTTGTTGTTAGGGCACTTCATGGTGCATTTGGCTTAGAAAGTCGTGAATAAGCAATTATTTTGCTTACTTTTACATGAACTTTTAATTAAAATGAACTTGACGCGGAATCTTTTAAATTTTGGAATAACAGGAGCAAGAGAATGCTAATTCTAACTCGCCGTGTAGGCGAAACCCTGATGATTGGTGATGAAGTAACAGTAACGGTACTAGGTGTTAAAGGCAACCAGGTTCGTATCGGCGTAAATGCACCAAAAGATGTTTCGGTACACCGTGAAGAAATCTATATGCGAATTCAAGCGGAAAAATCTAATCCGACGGGTAACATGTAATAAGTACGATGTTACCTATGTTCGAGAAATGGCCACATTAAAGTGGCTATTTTTTTGCCTGTTGCAATATAAAGTCATATGCATCTTGCTCTAGTGCTTGTTTAGAGATGTATTGACGATACTTTGCATGCTCTATTAATAGTCCTTTATCTGTTTCAATCACGTTATCAATATCCTGCCAACTGAGCTCAAAAGCGCGATACGGGTTTTTAGCGTTGATCCCTTGTTCATCTATTTGTAAATGTACTTTAGAGCCACTTGCTCTGCTGACCATTTGCCTTGCAACCCACCAAGGGCGGCGATAATAAAATGAGATCCCTTCAATGACCGCCAGTACAAATAAAAAGTTACCAAGGTAAGTTTGTCCTAATAAGTAATGAGATAAAGCGCCTAATATCAACAAAAAGCCGATTAAGCCATATTTAGGCTTATGATGCTGACTTAGTGCGACTGATTCATCAAAGCATTCCTGAAAATATTGCTTATCTAGGGTAAATTCACTTTGAAACACGAGTATTCCTCAAGTTGACTAATCCCTAATTATACGACGTTCCCCAAGGTGTTTAAATCTGAAAATTTTATAAGTCAATTTCCGGTATCGCTTCCTTTTAAGTTTGTACCCAAGTCACTATTTATGGTGTTTAACTTCAATTGCTGAGCATTTACTCTTGTTGCGATTTCTGGCTTTTTTATTTGGGTAAGACCAATTTTTAATGGGCCAACATTAAACCAGTTTTCACAGCGATTTCCTCATATTTAGTTATATTTAGCCTTTATATCTTGAGTATTTTTCATATTTATTTGGTGTTTTATACTTTATTTTACCATTATTGATGATTAAGTGTGTGAAAAGAAAACAAAAACACTTATTGGTAATACCAATTTACAACCAACTTTACATGAAGGATTTGTTTGATATGATGGTTGAATAAATATTTACAAAAGTTGCCTATCTATTTCTTTGTTTGGGTGGGTGTATACAAATAAATAACAACTAAGGGGGCGGAAATGGAAATCAGCGAATTGCTAGCGCAGGCTGCCAATCTTATGTTAACAGGCATGATTGGGGTATTTTTATTTTTATCAATTCTCATCTTTGCAGTAAAAGCGTTATCTAAGCTGGCTGCAACAGAGCACGAGTCTCAGCAACCTGCAATTAAAAAATCTTCAAAACCAGTATCAACAGGTGTGCCTGCGGCACATGTCGCTGCAATCAGTGCAGCAGTTTCTCAATTTAGACAAAAAAACTAAGGGGTATCTCATGTCAAAACTAAAACTTACTGAATTAGTCCTAAGAGATGCTCATCAATCTTTATTAGCAACGCGCATGCGCCTTGAAGATATGTTACCGATTGCGGAAGAGCTCGATAAAGTCGGTTATTGGTCTGTAGAGTCTTGGGGTGGCGCAACATTCGATGCGTGTATCCGTTATTTAGGTGAAGATCCTTGGTATCGGATCCGCGCGCTAAAAGAAGCCATGCCTAATACAAAGCAGCAGATGTTATTGCGCGGTCAAAATTTGCTTGGATATCGCCATTATGCAGACGATGTGGTGGAGAAGTTTGTCACTCGTGCACATCAAAACGGCGTTGATGTATTCAGAATTTTTGATGCGATGAACGATGTTCGTAATTTGGAGACTGCGATCCGTGCAGCGATCAAGGTGGGTGCACATGCGCAGGGTACAATCTCTTACACTGTGAGCCCAGTCCATAACTTAGAAAGCTGGCTTAAGCAGGCGAAACAACTTGAAGAAATGGGCTGTCATTCGATTTGTATCAAAGATATGGCGGGGCTACTTAATCCATATGACGCAGATACCTTGATTTCTGAGCTAAAACGAACTGTGTCTGTGCCTATTGCGATGCAATGTCATGCAACAACGGGCTTAAGCACCGCAACCTATCAAAAGGCCATTGATGCGGGTATTGATATGCTTGATACTGCCATTTCTTCCATGAGTATGACATATGGGCACAGCGCAACAGAAACACTCGTGTCGATTGTTGAAGGTACGAAAAGAGATACAGGTTTGGACTTAGGTCAACTTGAGTCGATTGCTGCGTATTTTAGAGATGTACGTAAAAAATATGCGGCATTTGAAGGCAGCCTCAAAGGGGTTGATGGGCGTATTTTATCTGCACAAGTACCTGGCGGTATGTTGACTAATATGGAAAACCAACTTAAAGAGCAAGGTGCAGGTGATAAACTCGATGAAGTATTGAGTGAAATTCCTCATGTCCGTAAAGATTTAGGCTATATCCCTTTGGTCACACCTACATCGCAAATTGTAGGCACGCAGGCGGTATTAAATGTACTGACTGGCGAGCGCTATAAAACCATCACCAAAGAAACGGCTGGCGTGTTGAAAGGGGAGTATGGGTCAACACCTGCCCCTGTGGATGAGCCGTTACGTGCCCGTGTTTTGGATGGTGTTGAGCCAATTACATGCAGACCTGCTGATCTGCTCGAGCCTGAAATGGACAGTTTGGAAGCCGATCTGCTGTCCAAGGCCAAAACTGAAGGAATTGAGCTTGCTGAGGAAATTGTCGATGATGTACTGACTTATGCTCTGTTCCCTCAGATTGGCTTGAAATTCTTAAAAAATAGATACAATCCAGAAGCGTTTGAGCCAAGCCCAAGCTTAGTTGTTAACACAGCTGTTGAAAAAGCGGTTAGCCGCCCTGCGCCTGCTCGCAAACAAGAAAATGAGCGCTACAGCGTAAGAGTTGATGGCAAGGTCTACGATGTAGAAGTGTCCGCAGGTGGTGACTTGCAAGAGATCGCGGTGAAAGACAGTGAGCTGATGCCACAGTCTGCATCCGTTAGTTCAGGTGAAACACTTAATGCCCCCCTTGCAGGTAATATTTTTAAGGTGCATGCAAGACCTGGCGATGATGTTGTTCAAGGTGATGTTGTTCTCATCATGGAAGCGATGAAAATGGAAACGGAAGTTCGTGCAACCTCGACGGGTAAAATCGCAGATATTTTAGTCTCAGAGGGGGATTCTGTCTCTGCTGGCGACGCGATTATTGAGATGGCATAGGAGCGCTTGAGATGGATGGTTTGTTAAATTTATGGCAGGCAACCGGCATTGCTAACTTGACGTTTCCTGCGTTATCCATGATAGCCGTAGGGTGTGGTCTTCTGTATTTGGCTATCGCGAAAAAGTTTGAGCCGCTTTTACTGGTGCCAATTGGTTTTGGTGCGATATTAACGAATATCCCTGTGGCAGCGCTATCTGAGCCGGGTGGATTACTATATTACGTTTATTATATCGGGATCGACAGCGGCATATTCCCCTTACTGATATTTATGGGGGTAGGTGCTTTAACTGACTTTAGCGCGCTAATTGCGAATCCTCGAATGTTGTTACTTGGTGCTGCGGCACAGTTTGGTATTTTCGCGACTTTATTTGGTGCGATTTTACTGAACTTTATTCCTGGGTTTGAGTTTACCTTACAAGATGCGTCTGCCATTGCAATTATTGGTGGTGCAGATGGGCCTACGGCGATATTTTTAGCGTCTAAGCTATCACCTGAGTTATTGGGTGCAATTGCGGTCGCAGCGTATTCATATATGGCACTGGTGCCTATTATCCAGCCACCCATTATGCGTTTATTAACGTCAGATGAGGAGCGCAGTATTGCAATGCCACAGTTAAGAGTTGTTTCAAAGAGAGAAAAGATTCTCTTCCCATTGATGGTATTGTCGTTGACTTTATTGTTTTTACCAGCGGCTGCGCCTTTGGTTGGTATGTTCTGTCTGGGTAACTTAATGCGTGAGTCTGGTGTGGTAGATAGGCTTAGCAATACAGCGCAAAACGAGCTGATTAATATCACGACAATATTTTTGGGTTTGGCGGTTGGTTCCAAATTAGCAGCCGACCAGTTTTTAACGGTAGAAACTTTGGGTATTTTGGTACTTGGCGCGTTGGCATTTAGCATTGGCACGGCTTCAGGCGTTTACATGGCTAAAATTATGAATCGTGTATCATCTAATCCAATCAATCCATTAGTTGGGGCTGCGGGTGTGTCTGCGGTTCCAATGGCTGCACGAGTGGTCAATAAAGTCGGTCTTGAGTCTAATCCGCATAACTTTCTTTTAATGCATGCAATGGGACCAAATGTAGCAGGCGTACTTGGTAGTGCGGTTGCTGCAGGTATTTTGCTTGCGTTAGTCAATTAACAACACTCTCCAACCTTTAGTGGGGCATTTGCCCCACATTTTTCTTATTTATATTTGAGGCGCTTTCTTTTGGAAGCGCCTTTATTGTTATAAACGCTGTTTACATTGATCTAGTATAAATAACGGGCCAAGTGAGTTGGTCCATGTTATAAAATAGTTTGGTTGTAAAAATTAGGGAATACCATGAATATTATTTTGATACTGGTTTGCTTGATTGCGGCGTTACTCATTTTGATCCCGCTTCTAGAGAAATATCAGGGAAAGCTTGGCTTAGATAAGGCGCAAAAATACAGTAAATATATCCTGCCGTTGGCGATGATAGGCGTTGTGGTTAAACTGATCCACTCAATGGTTCAAGGGTAAAGTTGGGTTTGTTTGGTAAAGCCACTACTGTGGCTTTACCGATAGGCGACTAAAGGTTAACTGGCAGACTGTAAGTACTTTTGAATAAACTCTGTTGCTTTCATATAGGATTCTTCAAGCTCATCTCGAAGTTGAATTAATTGATCTGTCGTCATTTCCTCTGTTTTACACTTTGACTCAAACTTTTCTGCGATAAGCGCAACTTGCTCAGCGCCAATTGTTCGAGATATGGATTTAAGCTGGTGACACGCTTCAATGATTTCATTTTGACTTGACGAAATAACCGCACCATTTATGTCACGGGCTAATTCGCTACTTTGCTCTAGGTACATTCTAAAGAAGCGCAGTCGCTTAGCGCTATCATCATTGACGTATTTGTTGAGCTGATCCATATTAATCGGCATATCATCGTTAGTTTGCTCTTGTGCAACTGATGGTACGCTCGTTTCTTCTACCTCAGCAACAGGCGCTTGCTCTTCTATTACCTCTGGTGTGCTTGGCTCGGCATGAGTAAAGCTCGGCATATCAAGTTGCATAGCCGATGTTGAAGGCATTTCTCTGTCATTACTCATTTGTTCTACTTGAGCAGGTTGGTTATCAGGCTGAGCCTGAGTAACCGGCTCATCTAAAATGGGCTGTGTTTGAGGGGGAGCGCTATCGCTGTCCGTTGATGTAGCAGAGATGCTAGTTGCTTGCGTTACTTGGTGTCCAGAGACGTTTTGCCATTTGTCTAAGGTAGCTTCAAGCACATTGAGTTCAACAGGTTTGGTAATATAGTCATTCATGCCAGTGGCTAGGCAGCGATCACGTTCGCCCTTAAGTGCATTGGCAGTGATGGCAATAATATAAGGTTGAGCGTTGATGTCTGGCGCATGCTCGGCAATATCACGGATCTTAGTAACCATGTCGTAGCCTGACATTTTTGGCATATGCAGATCGGTTAGGACGACGGCATAATGCCCCTGCTGCCACATCTTCAAGCCCTCTTCACCGTTTTCAGCAACTTCCACTCCATAACCGAGTAGATGAAGTTGATCCGTGAGTACTTGTTGATTTAGGACGTTGTCTTCTACTAATAATACGAGTTTATTTTGAGCTTTAGCATCTTCAACATTTAGGTAGCTATTCATCGTGCGAGATGGCTTAAGCTGTTTTGGCTGATGCAAGCCTACCGCAACTAATACCGCAGTCATGAAACTTGTTTTACACAGTGGTGCTGCATTAAGGTAGAAAATATGACCGTGATTCAGCGCGGATTCGTCCATCGTACTCAATACAATCACTTGCTGATTATTATGCTCGATAGAATAAAGCAGGTCTCTTAATTGCTGATTGACTTTATCCATGCCATCTAAGCCATCTAGGACCCACACAACATCTTGTTCGTATTGGTGTTCGTCTATCTCGCTTGAATCAACAATGATGGCTGAGTTTGCACCCATGAAAGATAAATAGCGCGCTAAGATAGCTCGGCGGTTAGGGTTATGCGTATAAGTCACTACTTTACGGCCAGCGAGCACGCCCTTGTTGGCATACTCAACTTTCCCGCTGATGCTAAATGGTAGTTCAACAATGAACTCACTGCCCATGCCGATATCTGAATTTACATTGATAGAGCCTAACATGAGCTCGACAAGACTTTTACAAATAGATAGCCCTAATCCTGTGCCACCATATTCTCGAGTGATGGAGCCTTCTGCTTGAATGAAGGGGTTAAATATTTCCCTAAGCTGGGCTTGGGTCATACCTTTACCGTTATCGGTCACTTTAAAGCGCAGTGTATAATGCTCAGACGTATTTTGTGCGACTTCAACAGAGATCTTTACAAAGCCTTGTTTGCTGTCATCAGTTGTGGTGAATTTGATTGCATTACTACATAGGTTGTAAAGCACTTGGCGAACGCGAACAGCATCACCGACTAAATTGCTCGGAATATCTGGGGCAATAGCAAGCTGCAGATCCAATTTACGCTTTTTCGCCACAGAGGAAAGGACACGAGCCACTTCTTCAATGGTTTCCGATACAGAGAATGCACTACTGTCTATTTGTAGCTTACCAGCTTCAATTTTTGAGAAATCTAAAATGTCGTCCAATATACCTAGTAATGAGAAGGCAGAATCACGAATAATGGTCGTCAATCGGTGTTGAGCACCATCTAATTCGGTTTGACGCAACAAATCTATGGTGCCAATGACCCCATTCATCGGTGTTCTGATCTCATGGGACATGGTTGCCAAAAAGGTGGTCTTTGCTTCGGATGCGCGTTCAGCGTTTAAAGTTGCCTTTTCCAGCGCAAGCGTTCGGGCTTGAACTTCTGTTTCTAGGCTCGTTTGTAGCTGCCTCAATTCATGTTGAGATGCTTTATTACCTTTTATGATATCGCGGATTTGATTGATTAGACCATTAATACCGATTGCTGTAGAAGACAAGCCAAAGCTCAGCTGCTCTGTGACATGGACATCGTAATCTTTCTTCTTTATTAGGTGTTCTAGCTCTGAATTGAGTAAGTTAAGCTCTTTTGCCAACTTACCGACGATTTGCTTTTTCAAAAAGAGTGCAAACCCTATTGTGAGTAACAAAGCTACAAGGGCCAATGCATAACTTAATGGGTTACTACTGGCGACGGTGACTTTAGGTTCGCTATAAACTAACACCAATTCACCCACTGGAATATCATCCAGTGTTAGTGGCTGATGAACAATCACTTTGCCATCTATGGTCAATTTAGTACGTTGTTTTATAGGTGCAATAGGTTCATCATTCGATTGAAATACCAAACTCGGCTTGCCCATGCCACTATCAGCATATAAATAGGCATCTATATTTGGGTTACCTGCTTTTACCGATGTCAGCATTTGTTTGGCGTAGTTGTAACCTAGCTTCATCATGGTATTACTCAGTGGCGCTGCCAAGTCCTGAGCTTGCAGAGTAAGATCTGGTTGGCTATGTACTAGGGTACTTTCTTGCTTTGGCCAAAGGTAGGCGCCTAGGGATGCAATACTAGTAATGATGAGTGTGATAAAAACAAACAGGGGCACGAAACCTTTGATCTGTGCTTGTGAAGATTTTTCCATTGAAATAGTCCGAGCAAGTAACTTTCAAATCAAGCTTTATAATAACTTAACATCCTAACACCTATAATGGATGATTTCTCTACGTTTTTACTTCTTTATTATTGCTTCAAGGAGATCCTAAAGAAGGAATAAAGTATAAAAATCAGTCTTTAGTCAGTTATTTTTGTCAAATTTGCATGAATTGTGCGCAAACAAATTATATTGCAAAAAAATAGTTGACTTAAAAGGGCAAAACCCGTTTAATACGCCGCACGCCCAGATAGCTCAGTCGGTAGAGCAGAGGATTGAAAATCCTCGTGTCGGTGGTTCGATTCCGCCTCTGGGCACCATTTTTAGGTGCGCCGACTTAGCTCAGTTGGTAGAGCAACTGACTTGTAATCAGTAGGTCATCCGTTCGACTCGGATAGTCGGCACCATTTATAAATTTGGTTCTGCATTGGAAATACATCCAAGCTAATTAGTTGACCAGATAGCTCATTCGGTAGAGCTGTGTGGAATTGTATTGAAAATCCTTAGAGAGTTTTAATACACGTAAAATTTTGCCCAGATAGCTCAGTCGGTAGAGCAGAGGATTGAAAATCCTCGTGTCGGTGGTTCGATTCCGCCTCTGGGCACCATCTCTTAAAGATGTAAAATAAAAGAATTTTACTAAAACGCTTCATAAAAGCGGTTTGGTTTTTGCCCAGATAGCTCATTCGGTAGAGCTGTGTGGAATTGTATTAAAATCCTTAGAGAGTTTTAATACACGTAAATTTTTGCCCAGATAGCTCAGTCGGTAGAGCAGAGGATTGAAAATCCTCGTGTCGGTGGTTCGATTCCGCCTCTGGGCACCATTATTAAGTGTGCCGACTTAGCTCAGTTGGTAGAGCAACTGACTTGTAATCAGTAGGTCATCCGTTCGACTCGGATAGTCGGCACCATTTTTAAAAACATGTAGCATGAGAGAAACCAGAATTCTGATTTCTTAAAGTAAAATATTTGCCCAGATAGCTCATTCGGTAGAGCTGTTTGGAATTGTATTGAAAATCCTTTGAGAGTTTTAATACACGTAAAGAGTATTTGCCCAGATAGCTCAGTCGGTAGAGCAGAGGATTGAAAATCCTCGTGTCGGTGGTTCGATTCCGCCTCTGGGCACCATTATTAAGTGTGCCGACTTAGCTCAGTTGGTAGAGCAACTGACTTGTAATCAGTAGGTCATCCGTTCGACTCGGATAGTCGGCACCATTTATAAAACATGTAGCATGATATAAATCAGATTTCTGATTGTTTAAAGTAAAAGATTTGCCCAGATAGCTCATTCAGCAGAGCTGTTTGGAATTGTATTGAAAATCCTTAGAGAGTTTAATACACGTAAAAACTATTTGCCCAGATAGCTCAGTCGGTAGAGCAGAGGATTGAAAATCCTCGTGTCGGTGGTTCGATTCCGCCTCTGGGCACCATTATTAAGTGTGCCGACTTAGCTCAGTTGGTAGAGCAACTGACTTGTAATCAGTAGGTCATCCGTTCGACTCGGATAGTCGGCACCATTTGATTTTTAATCAGCAAATTACTGTATTTAATGTATTGAAAATTTCTAGAGAGTTTTAATACACGTAAAATCTTATTTCCTCAGATAGCTCTTCTCGGTAGAGCTGTTTGGAATTGTATTGAAAATCCTTAGTGAGTTTTAATACACATAAAACCTTATTTGCCCAGATAGCTCAGTCGGTAGAGCAGAGGATTGAAAATCCTCGTGTCGGTGGTTCGATTCCGCCTCTGGGCACCATTCTTATAGTGTGCCGACTTAGCTCAGTTGGTAGAGCAACTGACTTGTAATCAGTAGGTCATCCGTTCGACTCGGATAGTCGGCACCACTTATGTCTAATACCATTCCGCATAAAGATTAAATCAGCTTTATCCATTCACGACTGCACATTTTCTTAACTCGTTCAGGTATTGAAATAAATTGATTCCAAGCTTTTGAAACTTCGTCAACTATTTCTACATAGCCCGAAAATATTCTATTGGATAAGCAATGTTGCCTTATCCAGCTCCATACTTGTTCTATTGGATTTAACTCAGGTGAGTAAGGGGGAAGCTTTATTAGCGTTAAGTTGCTGAATTCTGACGCAGTATCATGTGTATGCCAGCCTGCGCCATCTATTATCACTACTGCATGCCTACCAATTGGTGTAGCTTGTGATATTTGACGCATGTGCTGCGTCATCGCTTCTTTATTTACGAATGGACTTACTAGCGCTTCTGTTTGGCCCGTGGCAGGACATACTGCACCAAATAAATACCCGTATTCAAACTGTTGTTGTTTCACAATCCTTGGCCGAGTACCCGTCTTAGCCCAAATGCGTGTAGTCGGATTTTGCTGGCCAAATCGAGCTTCATCCTGAAACCATACGTCGATACGATCAAGAGGTAAGTGTCCTGGTGTGTGAAGGATCGTTTCCAGTTGGAAGTTTTTTAAAAGCTTCTTGGCTTTGTAATGACTGCTTAGGGTGTTTTGAACGACTTGTGATCCAACTAAAGCCAAGCTGCTTTAGGATTTTATAGACATGATTTAAGTGGTAATGAACACCAAATTCACTGCTAATGTAATGCACAATGTCCTCACCGGTTAGACGGCCACCTTGAAGCTCCGTGTTTGTGCGTTTAATAAATTCAGACAGTTGATCAAGCTGAGACTGTTGCAGTCTGGATGGACGTCCTTGAATAGGCTTATTGTCTAAGCCATCGAGCCCATGCTCTAGGTAACTAGAGACCCATTTATTAACACTACTCCGTGCTATATTAAGGCGTTTTGCAATGTCGGTTCTGCTATGACCTTCATAAAATAATGACACAGCAAGTAATCGCATACGTTTACGTGCGTTGGGTTCTTTTCGAGAAAGCGCTAAAAGCTGTTCAGATATACTTGGGTTCAACGTTATTTAGTCTGTAATTTTATATGCTCTATATTAGATCAGATATTTAAGCGGATTGGTATAAAAGCAAAAAATTGCCAGTATCTAACTACTTTCCTGATATCATATCTTTTAGCTAACGATTTTTATCTTCAAGCTTTTTAAACGTTTAACGTCTGGGGCTTACATCACACCATATTTAGAACGCCACATTATAAATGTACTTTGACCAACACCATGTTTATGGCCTTTTTCAGTTTATGGGGTAGTTACACCCGGCTGTATTCACCTTATCTCGTACTCACAAGCTTTAGCTAGTTTACAATATTTCAACTAGTATTTTATTAAGACGCCAAGTTAGGTAGTATTTTGATTGAAGTGGCCACTTTATGTACAGGTTTAATCATTGACCCTTAGTATGGAACAAATAGAGATATTCACAATCCCAAGTCCGTGTCAGGGGATCTGTGAAGTGAACAATCGCGGTTATTGCAAGGGCTGTTTTCGCAGCCGAGAGGAACGCTTTTGTTGGAACCAAATGACAGAAAATCAAAAAAAGCAGGTCGTAGATCTATGCCAGCGCCGAAAAAAGCGTGTTATGGCGAAAAAGCAGTCAGAGAGTGTCAGCAGCACGTCACAAGGTCAAGATGCACAGGATGATTTTTTTAAATTCGATATTTAGCTTTTAAAACCTTGATAATCCCTTTTTTTTCTAACTTTTCTAGTGTCTCTTTTAATTTAGGGATCAGTTCTGTGTGTTTGTGGTGAAGATAATGGTAGCTGTCTATGGTCATCAAGTCTTCAATTTTGATTGACTCCACATCCATATAGGGCAAATGTTCGCGCAAGTGAAAGTCTACAATGAGTGCGCCTTGTACTTTTTTTTGCATCAACAAATTTAATTGTGCGGCACTGCTTTTAACCTCCAGCAGCTCTCCTTGATAACGATTTTCCATCATGTATTGATAAGCGACTAGATAGCCACTTTGCACGACCAAAGACTCAATATCTTTAAATGCGCAAGTAGTGCAATGACTGAGAAGTTGTAGATTGAAAGAATAGAGCGGGAAATCGACATGGAGTAGATTTTCATAACTGTCTGTTACGCCTGCAATTCGCCCTAGCTGACCGTCAAGCTCACCTTCATTGGCTGCAACTAATGCACTTTGTAATTCAAAATCAATGAGTTCTAATTTATGGCCAATGTCGTTATAAGCTAAGCTTAGTAATTCAACGACATAGCGTGCCTGGGGGGTGTCAGCAGGGCGATTAAAGTAGAGCGTTTTTGCCTGAGCAACAGAGCAGTATGATAGTAAAATTATCCATAAAATTTTGATATGCCCCACAGAGCTCCCCCTAAATTACAGTTTTGATGAGTGTGCTTTTAGTTCTTTTAATTCTCACTGAATACACTGTAATAATTAACTTTGTAATTCAATACTGCCGTTGTCTAGTACATATATGATACACTGTTTTTATAATTTTCAATAATTGTACAGTTCGATGTCTTATAATCTGTGTAATCTCTCCAGAGCGGAAAAATATCAAATTCAATTAGAGTATGAAGCGTCATTTTGGGCGTATCAAATTAAGCGCGGCAAAAATACTCGTGAAGCAATATACGACGCAATTAATAGCCGCCCTTTGTCAGAGCGCGATATGTTAAAAGCAAAGTTTGAGCAATATTTGGGACTTATGTTAGTTTAGTTATGCAATTGAGTTGTTTTTGTTTGCCTGCGATTCAGACGCCATTAGTGAATAAATTTTATCAGGCTAACAGGGTACGTGGTAGAGCAACTAAGCAAGATGCTGTATGGGTGGTTAAGGAATCAGGATTGATAGCTGCTTGTCGGTTACAAGCAATCGAACAGGAGACGTTTTTATCAACTGTTTTTGTAGACCAAGCATACCGAGGAAATGGAATCGCTAAGCAGCTACTACTGGCTGCCATTGAGCAAGAGTCTTGCGTTTATACTTTCGCATATCAAGAGGCTTTACCACTGTACTCAAAGCTTAACTTTATTGTGATAGATGAAAAGGTGTTGCCGATGAAGCTTCGGCAAATGTTCGAGAGTTATACCAAACAAGGACGAGAAATTATCGCGATGTGTTATCAAGGGAATGTACACGCATGAATTATCTAATTGCTTTGTTCATCTTGGTGTTCAGCGTATTGTGTCATGGGCAAGTGTCTCGTATTTCTCCAGCAGAAGGCTTATCACAAAGCTATGTAAATACATTACTATTCGATAAAAAAGGCTACCTTTGGTTATCTACAGAGGGCGGGTTAAATCGCTATGATGGTTATCAAGTTCTTGAGGTCATGGGCCCCAACAAAGCCTTGGACAAGATGCAAATTGACCGCATCTATCAAGATCCCGCTGGCAAAATTTGGATAGCATCGGGCCGTGCGGGTTTATTTAGTTATCACCCTGAATTCGATCTATATCGTCAATACATTCAAGCTCCCTCTTCAGAGCAAGACTATATCCAAAATAGTGTTTTTCAAATGCTAGAAAAAAGTCCCAATGAATTGTGGCTTGGCAGAACCAAAAACGTCTCTGTCCTGAACAAAGACACAGGCCTCATCACAGAGGTTATTTCTATTCCTGGGATGAATGATCGAAGCTTAGTTCGCTCGCTATTGCAATTTGAGGACATACTCTATATTGCGACTACAGAACACCTATTCGCCTACCATATTCCCAGTGCGCGTTTAAAGCCTATAAAACATATTGATAACCCTGAGCATCCGTTTCAACATAATACAAAATCTTTAACCTTACTAGATGACTCTACTTTACTGGTGGGCGCCGTGCTTGGCTTATACCAGCTAGATATCGGTGAGTTGCAGAAAAATTTCGACGCTACGCCAGCATACAAAACGATACTAGAAGAGTTTAATATTTGGCATATGTTGAAGCAGCAGGCGTATTTGTTACTCGGCACTGATAAAGGACTCATGCGGTTTGATCCTAAGACCGGGGAAGTCAAACCTGATAAGCGTTTGACTCAAAGTCGTTTCTCGATCTCCGACAGTAGCATTATTCATTTAAACGAAGATAATAATGGCGGTGTTTGGGCTGCTACCCGCACAGATGGCGCGTTCTATCTCCCTCCAGATAATCACATTTTTGATAACGTTCAAAATGATTCGGTGGTCGGGGAGTTTTCACATGGTGCGGTGTGGGGCATTGTAGAGTTTCAGGGCTATCTTTGGGCGGCTACTAGAGACGGATTAACGAGATATGACCCGATTACACGAGAAGCGAAACCTTTATTGCAAGGGTATATGGGAGAGAGCTTTTTACCCGAATACTCCATTTTTGATTTATTCCCATTCCAAAACAAATTATGGTTGATTAGTAATCGTGGTTTGTTTGTTTTTGACCCTAAGACTGAAAAAATCTCTCGACCAAAGGCACAAAATCCAGAGTCTACGGAGATACTTTCAGGCTTTGTAAAAGGGGCTGCGTTGGTTGAGCCAGGCTTTTTATATTTTGTTGATGGTAATTCTGGCTTTTATTTGTTCAATATGAACAACGGCATACTAGAGCCTTTGGGAGACAGCTTTGCGCAGTTTGATCCTTTTTTGAGTTATGGTTTTTTCCCGCCGCTGTCGAGCCACCCCACTCAACCCGTTTTTTACAGTGAAGGTCGGCTATTTAGATATGACCATTTAAAGCAAAAGCTCACGCAAATATATCAGGTGCCAAAGGCACACAAGCAATCAGCTGTAGACCTACTGAGCTACACGATAGACAAAAATAACGTACTGTGGCTATCATTTGCGACACATGGCTTAGTGCGTCTGACTGCCGATGGTTATAAGCCCTTGCCGTTGCCTACGGATTCTTTGTCTGTGACTAATTTCATTTTGTATGAAATGCAGCAGGACAAAGAGGGGATGATTTGGATGTCATCGCATCAAGGTATATGGCGCTTAGATCCCGATAACTTTCACTTGCAAGGCTTTACCATCAACGATGGTTTGATGAGTAATGAGTTTAATAGCGGCTCTTCTGTAAAATTAAAAAATGGGCACATTGCCTATGGGTCATTACAGGGGATCACTATTTTTGACCCAGAAGTTAATCGGCCAAATAGGCCATTGCTAACGCGCGTAAATATCACCAACGTTGATTTGATGTCGAGAGAGCTCAAACCTGCGGGGCTAAAGACGTTTTCTTCGATTGAGCTTAATCACGATGATATTGGATTAGAAGTGTCATTTTCTGCGATGGCATTTACTGCCCAAGAGCGTATCGTCTACGAATATCAGCTATCGGGCGAACAGAGAATATTGAGCCGCAACAGTAATCGAGTCGTCTTTCCCAAACTAAATCCTGGTAATTACCGTTTGAAAGTATGGGCTAAAGATCCGCTCACAGGCGATTATACAGAACCTGCAGAATTGAATATTCGCGTTAAGTACCCCATTTGGCGGTCACCATTAGCGCTAGCGTGTTACCTTATTTTGGCCAGTGCGTTATTTGCGCTTTGGGTTCACAGGAAAAACCGTGTCGCGCAATTATTAATGGAAGCACATAAAGATACTCGCAATAGTGAAACACGTTTAAAAATGGCGTTGGAAGGCAGTAACTCAGGCGTATGGGATTGGCAGTCTGGCTCTAATCTAGTATATCAGCCTCGTTTGGTAAACGAACTTGGTTATAAAAATGAATATATAAACCTAGATGACTATTTAGAGCTTATTCATCCTCAGGATAGGGCTTTATTTCGTATAGAGTGGCTAGAGTTTGTCTCCACAGCAAAAGGGTATATTGACTGTACATATCGACTGCGTAATCGAGTTGGCCAGTGGCGCTGGTATAAAGATTACGGCAAGGTGATGGCTTGGCGTGAGGCGGTGCCTATGCGCGTTGCAGGTACCTACACTAACTTGACGCGAGAGCGTGTATTTGAAGAACGTGCCGCATTGTTTGGTGAGGCTTTTGAGCAGACCCGAGATTGGGTTATGATTTTTGATAAGCGTTTTCGAATTTTGGCATGTAACAAAGCACTTCAAGATGCGTTTGGCGTTGAGGCAAACCCGACGTCTAGTACCAGTGTAAGCCTAGGGTTAGAGCGTCACGTACGATTACATTATTTAAGGGCCATGAGCAAACTGGCAGAAGGGGAATATCATAGTGCCGAGGAGGTACTGCGTTTACCAAGTGGTGAGGTACGTCATGTACTGGTGAAAGTCACCGCTACTTTGGGTCAAAATTACATTATTGTTTTGACTGATATCAGCAAACAAAAGCGTACTGAAAAAGAGCTTTATCAACTTGCAAACTACGATGCCCTTACTAAATTGCCAAACAAAGTCCTATTTATGGACAGAGTACAGCATGGCATAGAGCAAAGCGAAGAATCACAGCAATCCTTGGCTATTTTGGCGATTAAATTTGGTCGTTTGCAACGCTTAGCAGACACCTTTGGTGATGATTTTGTGTTGGCTGTGATCCGCCAAGCAGCCAAAACGTTGCAATGCTGCTTTAGGGAAATGGACAGTCTAGCCATAGGTCAAGAGCGAGATTTTTACATTCTAATGGAGCATCTTGACGATGTAGACGCGGTGACTCGCTACGCACAGTGTTTGGTAGCGCGCTTTGAAGAGGGGATGCGTGTTCATGAGCAAGATGTGCACATTGATGTGCATGTTGGTATTTCACTTTACCCTGATGATGCCAGTGATGCGTTTGAGCTAAATCAAGCCGCGGAAATTGCATTAAGCCATGCAAAGAAAAATCCGCAAAGCCACTATCAGTATTATCATCAAGATATTAATCAGCAAGTGAAGCGTAATTTAGAAGTGGAGCGACGTTTAAGTGCAATCTTCAATGATGATCAATTATGTAACTATTACCAGCCGATTTTAAACGCCACGCAAGGCCATATTGAAGGATTTGAAGTGATGCTCAGATGGCCTGATGATCCTAATGTCAGTGCTGAAGAGTTTGCAGCGGCAGCTGAGAAAACTGGGTTAGGGAACGACGTTATTTTACAGACAATTGAGCGAGCCTTAATTGAGCTGAAGGTGTGGCATTTATCATGGCCAGAGCTGTATATTTCAGTCAATTTATCTGCACAGTTTTTACACTCCAGAGGGTTTGTTGACGGCATAAGAGCCTTACTGGAGAAAACTCATCTACCCGAAAGGTGTTTGGTATTTGAGATATCTGAGTCGGTTATGATGAAAAATGTCTCGCAATCTATAGAACGAATGCTGGCATTGAATGCGTTAGGGTGTCGTGTATTTATGGATGATTTTGGTACTGGGTACACGTCTTTGATGTATCTGACTCAGTTCCCAGTGAGCACGATAAAAATTGATGAAGGTTTTATTACCGACATCGGTAATAACCAGGATCATGAAAGCATTATTCATTCTACGTTATCCCTTGCTCATAGCTTGGGTAAAGATTGTATTGCTCAGGGAGTAGAGAATATCGATCAGCTTAAGTTTTTACGCATGCTTGGCTGCGAGCGCTTTCAAGGCTATTTGTTTAGTCCAGCGCTGCCAGGTGACATGATTGCACACTTAATGGCGACCTCTTGGCAAGAGATGTTTGAAAGCTAGAGCTTCTCGCCACAGTGACGACAATAAAGACTTTGTGCTCGCTCTGAGGCCATCAGCTTAATTGCTTGATTGGCCTCAGAAGCACTGAGGCCTAATTCTAGCCTGAGTGCTTCTAGATGCTCAGCCTCTGCGTCGTCTAATTTACCATCGACCAATGCATGTAATACCGCTTCGTGAAAGGCATCTCGGCGTTTACGCAATTGATCGGCAAAGCTCGATGCCAATAATCCAGTCGGAATGGCCACCATGCCCATACTGAGTAGTGTAATGACGCCGCCGAAAAAGCGCCCTAATGGCGTAATTGGTACTACATCCCCATAGCCTACTGTTGTCAGTGTTGCCATTGCCCACCACATAGCCGCGGGGATCGAACCAAATTTGTCAGGTTGAACATCGTGCTCAATGAGATAAATGCCGCATGATGCAACAATCAAGACGAGCGACATAATAAAAAAAGCCGCCATTAACGAGCTGGCCTCTTCCTTAAATGCTGCCAGAAGTAACTGCATTGCCCGAGAGTACCGAGTGAGCTTAAAAATACGCATTAACCTGACGACGCGCAAAAACCTGAGGTCGAACGTAAAAAACACCATCAATAAGGTAGGTAAAATGGCGATTAAATCAATCACGGCAAGGGGGGAGCGGATATACTTCAATCGAATAGCAAAATGACTTTTGCTATTGTCTTTAAAGTTGAGCTTATCGACACAACACCATAATCTCAGTAAATATTCGATACAAAAAATACCGACGGATATCACTTCAATATAGAAGAAGGCGCGATAATATTGGCTTGCTAAGTCAGGCACGGACTCTAAGACAATCGCGACCACATTAAAAATAATTAAAGCGATTAGAAATATATCTAAGCTGTGGGCTATTTTGCGGTATTTACCGCTGCCTTCTAAGATGGCTGCCGTTTTTTGTCTTAGCGTTAAGCTCATGATTTTTTAACTACGGGTTAGTTGCTTGAAGCGGCATAGTCATAATTGCAGCGCCTTCTTCAAAGTCTCTTCTGACATTAAAACCTAGGTGTTTTGCTAAATTTATCATACCCGTGTTTTCAAACAAGGTGATCCCTTCAATCGTGTCGACACCTTTTTCTTTGCAGTAATCAATGGCTGCGCTCATCAGTATTTTCCCCAAGCCTAGGCCTTGAGAATCCGAGCGCACTATGACAGAAAACTCAGCCTGCGTGTTGTCTGGGTCCATCAAGACTCGCGAAACACCCAGTGTACGAAACGTGCTTTTATGTCGTTCACTAATGATAAATGCCATTTCGCGATCATAATCAATTTGTGTCATCTTCGCTAATTGGTCGTGGGTAAACTGTGGCAACTGACCAAAAAAGCGCTTATACCTATCTTCTTTTGTAAGTGACTGGTCAAACTCTTGATGGTGGCGCTCATCTTCAGGCTTTATCGGCCTCAGCGTAACTTGTTGGCCATTTTTGAGAGTAATTTGGCGTTCCAGTTCTTTAGGATATGGCTTAATGGCTAAGCGTTTACGATGTGCTTTGGGCTGATATGGCGATAATCCTATCTGTGCATCTAGCACTAAAAACTGTCCAGAGCTTGCCAAAATGGGGTTGAGCTCAAGGCTATGTATATCAGGCTGCTCGATGATCATTTGAGACACCCGAGTGAGTAGGGCACACAGTCGATATTTATCGACTTTATCTGGCAAAGTACGTTCTTTCAAAACGCCTTTGTCATGGGCTGCGGCGATGAGGTATTTAGCCAAATTCATATTTAAAGGGGGAAGTGCAACAGCAGCTTGAGAGAAGTTCAAGCCTGTACCTGCTTCCCCGAGTAAAATCACAGGCCCAACATCAGGTTCTGTTTTTATCGCAATGCGTAGCTCTTGTGTACCGGCCCTAGATGCCATTTTTTGTAGAGAAAAGCCTTCTATTTCTGCATCGGGATATGATTGTTTAATTCGTAGTAGCATAGAAAAAGCGGTTTGTTCCACTTCATTTCCATCGTTTAGGTTGAGCACCACGCCGCCGACCTCTGATTTAGAGGGAATAGCCGCACTCAGTAACTTTAATGCGACAGGAAAGCCAATGGCTTCTGCTTGCTCTTTGGCTTCACTAGGAGTGAGGGCGACTTCGGTTTGAATACAATCAATCCCATAGCTTTTAAGGATTTGACTCGCGGAGTGAGTTGACAAATATTGATGTCCTGCACGTAAGTAACGATTGATTTGCTGCTTTGCAGCAAGGCTATCAATTAACTCGTCTTGAATGATGGACTCAGGGGTTTGCGTCAAGTGTTTTTGGTTACGGCGATAGGTGATCAGGTGCATAAAAGCACTGACTGCCCCTTCAGGCGTTCGATATGTTGGTATGTTACTTAGTACACATATGTCTCTGGCGGAACGTGCTGCTTCTTCACCCATAAAGTTGGTCATTACAAAAGGTCTGGCCATCTTGGGCAGTTTTTCTAGCGTTTGTGCGATGATCTTGGCATATGCTGAACTGGGTGCCAGTGCAGAAGGCGTATGTATGATCAGCAAATTTTTAACTTCATCGGCTTTTAATAAAACTTCTAAAGCTTTTTGGTAGCGCTCAGGTGACGAGTCGCCAAAAATATCGACCGGATTATCCGTTTGTGATGATTGAGGCACAATATTGTTAAGGGCTTCAATGGTTTTGTCGCTGAGCTTTGCAAGCTTTCCTGATCGCATCAATAGGGTATCGACCGCCATAATACCCGGACCGCCACCATTGGTTAAAATTGTTAGGTGTTCGACTTTGAGTAATTTGGGGTGCAGTGCAAGTGTTTGCGTGGCTGCAAACAGCTCTCGTAAATCGTTTACGCGCAACATACCAGCACGTTGAAACATGGCATCATAGACCGCGTCATCTGATGTTTTACCGCCTGTGTGATTGTATGCTGCGCGCGCGCCGGCAATGGTTCTACCTGTTTTTATTGCGATAACTGGCTTATTGAACGCTGCTGCGCGAGCTGCGGAGATAAAGCGTCTTACGTCTTTGATGTTATCGATATAGAGCAAAATGGCGGAGGTTTTACTGTCTCGTGCTAAATAATCAAGTAGCTCATCAAAGTCGATATCAAGGCAGTCCCCGACAGATACAAAATGAGAAAAGCCAATGTGCTTGTTTTTCGCCCAGTCTAAAATGGTTGAGCAAACTGCAGCCGATTGCGATATGAATGCGAGTTTACCCGGTTTCGCTACTGTGTGTGAAAAGCTAGCATTTAAACCAATATGCGGCAAGATAAGCCCTAAGCTGTTACTGCCAAGTAGGGTGACCTCGGATTGTTGTGCGCAGTGCCTTAAGGTATTTTTTTCATCATTGTTTAATCCAGCAGCGACGATAATCGCGTGTTTGCAGCCAAGCGTACCGAGTGCTTTTATGAGTTGGCAAAGGGTGGCTTTGTTGGTGCATATAATGGCAAGATCTGGGATACAGGGCAGCTGCTCTATATCCGAATAGGCAAGTACACCATTGACCGCTGTATATTTTGGTGTGACTGGCATAATAGGCCCTTTAAACCCGCCTTGTAGCAAGTTTTTCATGACGACATTGCCAGCCCTGTTTGGGTTATTGGAGGCGCCGATGACTGCAACCGATTTGGGATTAAAAAACTGACCGATGCGCTTTACACTCATGCCTACTCCTTTGAATTGCCTATATTAAGCGAGGTGCTTACTCAAGACTGTAACATGTTTACACCATATTTCGAGAAGATAAGAGCACTTCTTTGATCTCGCGGGCACTTTTGAGGTGCAAAAGTGCCGCTGTGTAAGGCGTTTGATGATTTATACTTTGAATTTAGATACGTCCTCCTGCATTTTATGGGCGTCAAATTCAAGTGCTTCACAGTTTTTGCAGTTTTGGCAAGAGTCAACATAGAGCTGCTCTGCTGATACAGAGATATTGGCCGCCGCATTTTCTACGCCTTGTACGGTTGCCATTTGCTCTTCTGTTGCGCCTGCGATTTGGATCACCATATCACGTATTTTGTCCATTGCATGTTTATTGTCATCCATGCTTTGCTGGGCATCTGTGATCCCCTCGTACATTTGCTCACTTAAAGATAAGCTTGTTTGCATTGCTTGCTCTGAGTCATGGACCAAGCTTTGCAGACCATGGATCATGCGTTCGATTTCAACGGTAGAGCTTTGAGTCCGCTTTGCCAATGTGCGCACTTCGTCAGCCACGACCGCAAAGCCCCGACCGCTTTCACCAGCGCGCGCAGCCTCTATAGCGGCATTAAGTGCGAGTAAGTTGGTTTGTTCTGTGATCCCACGTATGACTGAAGTCACGCTCTCAATTTCGCCACTGGCTGAGGATAATTGCTGCATCAGTTTACTGTTTTCGTTGATGTGCCCGGTCAACTCAGACATATTGTGGTGGGCTTTGTGCATGATTTCTGAGCCACGGGCCATATTTTCATCGGCTTCATTGACATTGTTTTGCACCGCAACACTGTTTTCTGCAATCAGAGAAACGGCTTGCACTAACTCACTGACCGCCACCTTCACGGCATGGGTATTATTTTTCTGCTCTTCGATGGCTTGTTGTGAACGTTTCGTTACCTCAACCGATTGATGCGCGCCACTCTCTACTGTTTCGCCCGTATGCTTTATTTCCCTGACAATATCGGCGGTTGTATCGATAAATTGATTGACCGATCCTGCAAACTCTGTGACTTCATCGCGACCGCTCAGCTCGATATGGTGGGTCAGGTCGCCTTCACCATGACTAATGGTGGCCATATTGGCATTGGCAATTTTGAGCCGTTGCACAATATGTGCACCTTTCCACAGTAATAACCCAGCGATGATGACGGTTAAGATACCAGCTAGCATCAAGCCTTGATTTTTCGCGGTAATAAGCTCGTGCTGGATCCCTTGATCTATATCGCCAGACAGTTGATTCATTGTGCTCTCAACTTTATGAATACTGCCTCTAAGCTCACCTCTTAGTCCTGAGCTTGCATCTAGCCCTCGCTCAACCAAGGCAGTGGTAAGCGCACGTGCCGTATTTTCAAATAAAGTAAGGTCATTTTGTCCACCGCTAAACTGATCATTGAAATAGACTTTCATCACGGCTAGTTGCTGGGTTACTTCATTTTTGGTCGACATGTTGAGGTTCGTTTGAAAGTCATTTTCCAACAGCACTAGCCGAAGCGCTTTACTCATTGCTGTGATATCACCGATATTGGTGAGTGATTCGTGAAGTGCAATTTCTGCTTGATTAAATTCTCCTCGCAGACCTTGGTTCGGAGTGAGCCCAATCTTTGTATCTAGTGCGACTAAGTTACGTAAGTTGGTTTCATAATTGCTCAGGTCTTTTTCGGCGACAATGAGGGCTTGCTGCAAGTGAGTAGGAAGCTGCCCACTAAGGACTGACATATTTTGCCGCATCAGTTTGATACGGGCGTCAAACTTATCGACATACTTTTGCTGCTTGCGAAGCAAAAAGTCTTTTTCATGACGTCTGAGCATCAAAAGGTCATTATTAATCTCTTTGCTGGTTGCGAGTCGCTGTCCTAAATTCGCTATATGGCTTGTTTCATACCACAATACACCCACCATGCAAAACAGTGCGATCATGACAAGAGAAGAAAGTAAAATGAAAGTTTGACGTATGGTCATAGTCTACTCCTTAGCTTCGATACTCCCATCACAAAACTTAGAACAGAATTTTGAAATTACCAACCAACTGTGAAATTTATTGAGATTATTTGTCTAACCACTTATTCAATATGTCGTCATAAGTTGTTTTTGTTGCATTTGTGTTACAAAAAGGCGCGTATGGCCCCAAAACATGAGAAATGGTATAGGATACTCCAAAGACAATGTCTTTTATTTATTTCAACAATCTACCATCTCGGTGCAATGCAAATAAAGGAGAGCTTGGTTGTTACTCATAATTGAGTGGGGTATGAGGTGTTTGTTTTATGTTACTTCTTTGTGTGACGAACTCTCATCAAAGAGTTCGTCACTGGCATGAACTGAGACGATACATTATTTGTGATAGCCAGGGGCACATTGCGAGCCAATGTCTATGTTTTCCTGTAGCGAACTGACTAGCTCGCGCTGCAATTACGTTTAGTCTAGGTTTAACTTCATGATATCTTTAGCGATGCTTTCCATGATAGTTAATTCTCTTTGTACAGATTGACCTTTTTTATCACTATTAGCCAAAGTATCTCGATTATGTGCAATGGCATCTTGAATTGGTACCCACACAGGTCGCATACCATTGGCTTGCTCATACGCTTCCATTTGAGGTGCTGTGAAGTTGCCGCAAATTTCTACGATGAAGCAGTGTGAGATAATATGTACATTATCAAATTCAGGTTTGTGCCAGCGCTGAAACTCTTCATAAATACCATAGGGCTTAATCTGGGTAATGGATTTTGCACCTGTTTCTTCTAGCAACTCTCTGCCAAGCGCAGCTTCCATATCCTCACCTTCATCAACACCGCCTCCCGGCAAAGTGTAATCATCATACCTTGCGGTGTAAAGTAGTAAGATGTCTTGATCTTTAGTGACGATTGCACGTGCTGCGTGCCGAATAAAATGACTGCCAGGCAATGCCTCAGCGGGTTTGGTATTGAGTTGCTTCATAATGACTTTGTTGTTAGAGAATGCAAATTGGTGAGTGTACCATATTTACATTCTCCTTGTGTGCGACGACTAGAAAGGCACCGGGTAAGTTTTTAAGATGGTATCAATTTCAGCAAGCGCTTCTGGAGGCAGTGGTTTATCAAACGCGCTGATATTCTCTTTTAATTGCGCCATTGATGTTGCACCAATAATGGTAGAGGTCACACCATCTACTTGATCACACCAAGCTAACGCCAATTGCGCTGTTGTTAAGTTGTGCTCATGAGCAATTTCTTGGTATGCGGCTGTTGCTTGTTGCGAATACTGCGTATCTCTGAATAAGCCATGGCGCTGCATCAGTGTCCAGCGACTGCCTTCTGGTCTAGCGCCACCTAAATATTTACCTGTTAGCAGACCACCAGCTAAAGGTGACCATGGTAGGTAGGCAATGTCTTCGTTAACACAGTTTTCTAGTAAATAAGGCCAGTCTTTTTCGTGTAGTAAATTAAACTCATTTTGAATTGAAACGGGCTTTTCAATATGATGTTGCTCACATAAGTTGAGGTAGGTATTGATACCCCAAGGGGTTTCGTTAGACAGTCCCCAATGGCGAATTTTGCCTTGGCTAAAGCATGCTTTGAGACCTTCTAAAATGTTACTCATTTCGTCTAGCTGCTGCTTTTTGCTCACCGCCTGCAGGTCTAACATACCATGCCAGTGTTTACCAAAATGGGGAGATGTTCTGTTTGGCCAATGTAACTGGTATACATCAATATAATCTGTATTTAATCGCTTGAGAGAGTGATCTACAGCTTCGATCACTGCTTGCTTGTCTATGGGTTTACCATCTCGCACCCAACTTAGCCCAGCTCCTGCTATTTTTGTAGCTAAAACGATTTCTGATCTTTTTTCTTCATGACGTTTTAACCAGTCACCTATGATTTGTTCGGTTTTTCCATAAGTATCGGGCGAAGGGGGAACTGCATACATCTCAGCAGTATCAATGAAGTTAATACCCTGACTTAAGGCATAATTAATCTGTTCATCCGCATCATGCTGATTGTTTTGCAAACCCCAAGTCATACTTCCTAAACAAACTCGCGAAACCTTTAATGGTGAGTGGCCTAATTGGCTGTACTTCATAGATACTCCTTGCAAAATCTGACAATTTCACACTGCTAAATTGCAGCGCTAAGATTTAAATCGACTAACAGCAGTGTAGAGCATTTCTTCTTAATGTGCAGGTGTTTGTTGGTGCTTGAGTGTTGAGTCAATGGAGAAGGAGAAAAAGTAGTTTGCTATTTTATTCATAGCGTACAAATATATTTTGGTTGTGTGAACGCCACATGTAACTTATTGTATTTTTAATCATCTTTGCCAGGCGAGCTGTTGTATTAAGTATGAATGAAATAATTATTTTTACGATTATCGACCATTTGGTATTTGTAGTACTTTTTCTTGGTCTCATCATCAGTTGGCGTGATCCACTTGCTAGGTGGCTTCTTCTCTGTTCTGCGATAATTGAAACATTTGAGCTCTTTACCTTTAATGAAGTAATCACATGGAGAGTACATTATTATATTTTTGAAGTATTTATGTGCCTTATATTTATGATGCCTATCGTTTTTAGACGTCCAATGGCATTGTTTTGCTATCGATATACTCAGCAAGCGTTTTTCTTGAATGTGGCTGAGCGTACTATATTATCTCGTTATGAAGTTCGATTTCTTCGATTAATAGCAGCAGCGGCATTGGTTAATTTTATTACTTGGATAGAAGTACTTTGCTATAAACATTGGATAATCGATAATATATTTATAAAGTTATATTTCAGGGACTATTTTATCGCATGCGTTATTTTAGCCCAGTGTGCTGCGATTTATGCACTGAGTATGTACACACTGACCTTGAAGCCAGAAACGAGAAAGTGTAGTTGATATAGCTTTGGTTAAGCTACTTTTACTGTCAAACTAATCTGACGCGCGTCTTCTTTAAATCAAGCTTGTTTGTAGCTATGTAAGAAGCTTTAATTGAAGCGACACTTGTGATGGCTAACTCTTATGCACTCATTTATCTGATATCTATAGGCGAACACATTGAGTAATAAGACTATTTATTTTCTGGCAGAAGAGTTTAAGGTGCTTACCTAGCCAAAAGGAGTGAACAGAGCGTAGACAAGCGAGATATAAACTGTCAATATACTGTATAAGTAAACAGTGGTTAGGTGTGCGTTCGTGAAAAAGTTCATTCACATTGATATGGATTGTTTTTAAACTTTGAGGTAGTAATTTAGGAGGTTAATTTGTATGTAATACGCGCTGTGCTAGGCTGGTTTTATTAGAGAGTATTTTTTGGTAGATGGTCATGTTCAGAGAGTTAGACAACCAATTGAACAAACACCACATTTATTTGGATGATAATGAAGACCCTGTAATCTTACCTTGCGTTTTTGCCCGTTACACTGAATGTGCTCACTCTAAAGTTGAACGTTTTGCTGAAGAAGACCCAGTAACTCAGCGATATAAAAACTGTTTACGAGAAGTGGATATAGGAGATTCTGCGGCTTACAAGATCGCAAATCATCTTGGCCGATTCTTGCAGTGGGTAAATGACTATAAAGCTAGTACACTGATTACCTTAGATACTCATACAGTGCTTCCCAGCCTAATTATCAATGAGTACATTAATGAATACCTCATTGAAGAATGTAAAAAAAGCGAAGCTGTTGCTGACCAAGCTGTCAATGCACTAAATGCCTATTACAATTGGCTTTGTTTTTACTTCAATACTAAGACTAAACACATCGGTATAAAACCTGAATTCAGGATAATTGCGCGCAATAATGGTAAACAACCATTAGTTGTCAAATACCTTCTGCCTGCTACTCGAGAGTTATTTTACACCACAGCTAAGTCTCTGCTTCATGAAATTTTTCTCCGAAATGGAGGCGAACTTGGATTGAGAGCCAAAGAAAATCAAGGGCTTCTCCTCCATGATTATGTATCAAATCAAGTAAAGCATGAAGGCTTGTTGACGTTATTTAGACAACTAAAAGAAAACCCAAACCGAGACTATTTTAAGTACCATTTAAGTTCACTTTATACCAAATATGGCCGAGCAAGAACTTTATATATTCCCAGATACTTACTTGAGAAAATGAGAGTTTATTTTCACGAGGAGCGACCTGTCACGAGTTCAAGACACTTACTTGTATCGAATGCAAAGAACAATCGCGGAGCTTGTTTGAGCAAGTCTTACGCTTGCCGTGTTTTTTTTGATGTTAAGGCGAAAGTACAGAAGAAAATCAAAGACACCCCTCTGTTATATGGCGACATACAAGAGGTTCACGACTCATTTAGCTATCACATTTTGCGGCACAGCTTTGGTACGGATATTTTCTACAATCTGTGCGAAGGCCAGAATAAGAAGTATGAGTCGATTATTACTTCTTCGGCTGTTTTTATCGAAACTGCGAGGCGTATGGGACATAAGGTAGATGGGAGGGGGGCTAGTGAAACAACCAAATCATACATTCATGCTTGTGGTTATCGTGAGATGCTAATGAAGGAAGTCGTAAATGCGCAATAGAAAAGCACCGAGGCTTTATGATTCTGAGCAATATGAAGCCGAATTGATGAAAGAATATAAAGCGAGCCATCCGGTACAGGTTCTACGTAGTAAATTAGGTGTAAAATCGCTTGCGACCCCAAGTATGATAGGGTTCCCAAAGAGTCGAATGGTTTTTTGTGATATTAAGCACAGAGACAAGGCAATACTATATCGCCTTATTGTTGCTGCTTATAACTATGCGTTTACAAATGAATTTGCAGATAAGTCATGCAAGCTGAATTTTTGCCGAGCTGCACACACCTTTGTTCATTGGTTAAATACGGTAGAGATAGATAACCGTTACAGTATTCTAAAAGACTATGAAACCTTTATGTTTGATAAGCGGGATAACCATGGTGGTTTGAGTGAACTTACTAGAACCAAAACCCTGTTTACATACGCATTTAATGATGCTGAATTTGTGAGAACACTTACTTGTGAACAATCAAGGTTTTTACAAGAGCTTAAAATGACAAGAGAAAGCCCCAATTTGAACAAGAAACAAATTTCACTGGCCAGCTTTTTCGGTAGTTTAGACTGGTTACGCAATGATGAAATTGGCCTAGGCTCAAAGTTATACAGTGTTTTTGCATCTCCAAAAATGACTGTAAATTCTTTAAGGTTAATGGCATCAGTGGTAATTTTGGAACTTTATGAATCAAAAATCTTGTTACGTGAATTCTTTCTAAAACACTGCTTATCTGAGCAGTCTTTTAATATACCTGATTGGGAGCAGATGAATCGAAGTGAAAAAGGACTGGCTGTTGGTCAAGTGATATGTTCGATTGTTAATTTATACCATAAGACAGGCTTAAAGTCGGAGAAGTTGCGAGGAGCAATCGCTTTACTTTTTTTATCTAACTGTCAAGAGAGAGCTGTTAAGTTATTGAAAGAAGTTCTTGTTAATGAAAACTATTTTAAGCTGAAAGATGGAGAATTATCGAACTGTAAACTATATAGAAGCTTTAAAACAATCAGGTCTGGCCCTTTCTTTTCCTTTGAAGTACTAAGGTTGTTATCAATTCCTCATTCACCTTTACCTGTAACTCCAGTCGAGGAGTTGATGTTCCAGTGGTTGATGGCTGGCTTAGCTGTTCAACCTACTGATATTTTGAAACTCACTCGGGATGACTTTCGTGTCTTGAGAGTAAATGACAGAATAATTAGTATTGAATGCGAGTACTTTAAGGGGCGCGCTGGCGCCATTCACAATACACGCACACTTTCTACCAAGAAATACGAAGGTCGAGCTTTGAGTGCATACCTACATCAGCTTCAGGGGGAACGGTTGTCTAGGTTACCTACTAGTGCACCTTCTATATCGGTAGGCAACAATGCTCTTTTTGGTAGTTTAGTTTGTATTCTCGATATTCCTTTTATAGACAAAGCGATTGCTGATGCTCATAAAGCAAACAGTCAAACCCCTGTCGTTATACCAAAAGCGCTCCAAGCAATAGCTCGTTATGGCATTCATACATCGAATATTCCAAATGCTAGAAACATCAGTGCTACTGAACGCCTTAAAATAGTAGCGAAGTCTAACACTCCTTGCTCAAAAATTTTATTTGGATTGAGCGCGATAAAAAATTCATCTGTTCATGCATATAGTGACGCTTATACTCTACATTATTTGATTAACCGAAACTCTCATACTAATTTGACAGAGAGGTATCACTACCTTAATGAAGATAATCAAGCTTGGATGAATGCTGCCGGAGGAGTCACGCGAACCGTTATGCTTGACCTTATCAATAATGTTTTTGATTTGAACCTATCAAAATCAAAAGAGGAAAATAACATTAAGGATGCATTCAATCATGAATTTACATGCGTGACTAATGTTATTAGCTATAAAAGCGAAGAAATGTTATCGAGGTTAAAGTTAGTCACCGAACAAACAAAAGGAGTGATTAATGAAGTTGGAGTGCTGTCAATGCCAAAAGAACTAGAAGGTAACTTTGCTCCAATTTATGTGCTTGATAGCCCTGTAACTGTATGCAAGATGCGGAATTATTTATATGAATTTAGATGCTGCTATAAAAAACTACTCTGTCGCAATCCAGATTATTTGTATCGGACAGTATTGCCGACAGTTGAGTGGATGGAGCAATTGTTACAGGGAGCATTTAGTCGAAGCTCTGTTTCTAGGGGCACCAAGCTTTTTGAGAAAATGCACTCTTCTGGTGTGTCAATGAAGGTTTTTCACTCGCTATAGTTAGGGGCTTTAAAGTGAACAACCTATTTACAGATAATCAACTTCCATCAGATTTAGAGTTCTTCTGGAAAGACCTGAACCAAAAGCTTTTTGCTATGGGTGAGTTTCATAATGACTTGGGCAACTTGTTTTCTGATAAGATGTACTTCAGCGCTTCTAAAGGGGTTGGAGCTGTCTCGATCGACTTTTCATTATTTGATTTACCACACCTTAAAATTGAAAAAATAGCTACATTAAATTTGAATGGCAAATGTTACCCTCTGTCTATGAAAGAATATGCGAAGCTTTCCATTGTGGGCTTTGTCACCCCTAGAAATGTAAGGGGGTTGAGGAGTGCTTACAACATGCTATTGCATATAGCCGGATTTCTGAATGAAAGGGTGAAAACGGAATTAAATGACTGTAATATTGAGGAGTTCCACCTCAGCTTTCTTACTCAGTCCCTTAACGCAAAGGGTTGGTTTACCCGGTTAAGCCCTCCTGCATATCGATCAACTTATGAAGCCTTTAATTTCATTGATAATAGAGTGCGACTCCAAGCCTTGGGGGTTTCTGGAGTTTTTAGCCACGCTTTAACGAAAAGGAAAGTCTGGAGAACTTTGGAGTATGTATGTCGCAGCGTTCTAGGATGTAGTCGGCTCGAATATAAGAAAGGTGGATCTCTCAATACCTTGACACTTGAAATGGGACAATATTATATCGACCACTTGAAGCAAGTATATGAAAATGACTATCTGTACGCTCTCGTTTGTCAATCCGCATTACGAATAGTAAAAAAAAAGCATCTAATATCAGGCAAAGACTCGTTCAAACTAAAAGTGTTAGCTGACACAATTCAGGGTAAATGTGTTAGTCAGAAAGTTAAAGCCCCCAATAGTCTGAGTGAATCGCTGAGGTTGATACTGAAAGAACAGTATTTTGCATACTTTGAAAAAGTTCAATCTTTAAAAGAAAGTAATATTTATCTCTTGATACAGAAGCTTAAATTAGAAATGCGTTTTGACGGGGTAGAAGTAATTCGTGTGCTTATGTTGCAAAAGTATTATGGGGTTGATGCTCATAAAACACCAGAATCTGTTTGGCAGAGTTACTTACACTCACTGAATAAAACAGAGGTAAGTAATAATTACCTGAAAGGTGTTGGTGTGAATGAGGTATACAGCATGATGTCGGACATTGTGGGAAAATCAAGGCTGGATGAAGTTTCTTTAATGTCTAAATTAATGGAGTGGGTGGAGTCGTTAGCGGGCGAAAGGAAACACCTTTTGTATAGTGAGCTAAAGTTCGAAATTGAGCGGATAGAGGATGCAATGACATCCTTAGCAGTCGCTTGGCTGGGTTATCGAAGCAGTGAGTTAGACTTTCCACTTAATGCGATACATATTGAACCAAACCTAGATGTGTTGGACAACTCTCATGTACCTTTTCGCTTCAAATTGAAATGGTTAGTGCCAAAAACCAATAAAAAGACAAAAATTGATCGTGAAATTACATCACAGTGTTATCAGATTGCTGTGCAGCTTTGCGACATTCTGAATATCGGCAAAGGCGCACCTTGCTTGTATTCTTATAGAATGAAAGCAGCTAACCTCCGACAAGGTGCTCCTAAATCACATATATTAATTTCAAGTCGCCTTAGATCCAATTGGCTGCACTTTGCTATGTGTTATAAACCATTTGTAGATATTCATAAGCTACATAACCTATCTGCCTTAGCAGTCAATGATTTAGACGAAGAAGAAAAAAATGAGCTTATAGAATTACAAAATATGTACGACTTGTCGACCTCTCGCGCTCAACACTTGCTTAATACCAGAAACGAAGTTCTTCGAGATATTGAAAAATTGAAATGTACTTCAGTATTAGGTAATGATTCAGACACTCAATTGTTCAAAAGCTCTTTATCTGAGTTTTGCGAAACAGGAAGTGTCTCTAATCAAATATACTCGAAGATAATAATGGAGTGTTTATCACAAGAAACAAAGCAGCTTTTACTTTCAGGAAACGTAGATTTGAAAGAGTTGACAACTATTAACAGCGTGAATAGTGAATTGCTCCGTGATGTGCGATACCCGAGCCCCCATGCTTTTCGACACATATGGGCAGAGGCTGTTATTACACGATATCAAGGTGATGTTGGGGCGGTTATTCGCCACCAATTTTGTCACTTGGATGATTCATTTTTTATGGCTTATGTTAGGGACAAAGAAGTGAAAGCGCTGTTGAAGTCCGCTCGTATGAAAGTGTTGAACTCTATTGTCGATACGTTGCTACAAGATGCGCAACAAATTGGTAAAGAATATATCGGAGGCTTTTCTCGTTATGTAAAAAAAGCAACGTCACTCACCGAAGTGGTTAGAAGTGGTGATTTAAGCATACTTCGCGAGAAAATTATGGGCCGTGTTATTGATATTCAACCTTCCTATTTTGCAACGTGTATTCCCCGTGAAGGTACTGAAAACCGGGCCAAATGTTCAGAATTGGGAGACATAAACCCACAGAATGCCCGTCCTTCATTTTGTCTTGGGTGTACGAATGCACTAATCACTAGTGGAAATCTTAGAGGTATTTGGGTGACCATACAACCTTTCGTAAAGGAGTGTTTAAGTGACGACTTAATGTCGTTTATGCTTCAATCGCATTTGCCAATACTACGTTCAGGGTATAAACGAATTAAAGAGCTGCGCAATAATACGAATGCTGAGTCAGTAGATAAGATTTTATCGTTTATAGACAGTGCTATAAAAAGTGTGGGCGCAAAGATGGAAAGAGAAGGAAGCTTATATGACAAGTAACGAACTTGATAAATTAATGACAGATGACTTCTTAGATAGTTTAGAAAGCGAAGAAAATCACAATAGACAGGGGCAAACTGAGCAATCTTTTCCCAGCTGGGTTCCTGATAATGAAGCACATACAGCTTATAAAGCTTGGAGGGCCATCTTAGAGCTGACAAGCAAAAAAGAAATAGCGATAAAGGAATACAAAAAGATAGCCAATAATAAGACACCGAAGAGTCTCTATGAAATAAAAAAAACTGAGATAGGAAGGATTGTGTGTAAAGCTCAACAAAACTTGTTTTATGGTAAAGCACCATTTTGTAAGGGGTTAAATGAGTTTTTTGAAGAACAAAACAAATTATTGCGTTTACTTTTTGTAAAAGAACAAGAGCGGTTAATTAGTCGTCAAAAAGTAACAGGGGTAAGAGCTAAAAAGAAAATGCTTATTGTCAATGAATACCAAAAGCTTAGAGACACTGTAAACTTTCTTAGGCGCAAAAACGCGATGGAAACAATTGATTTAGCGATTGAAAGAATGCCTGCAGACCTTCAGGCAAAGTTTACAAAAAGTGACACAGTGAGGAGCTGTAAAGGAACAGTACTTAATCGTAAATTTAAATCCATCTAGAAAACATGCTCCTGAAAGTGGTGTTTTGATTCTAAATGCTTTTTCATGGGTTGGCTTAATTGAGTCTGTAGATAACTTTGTGTAACTGCGACCTTTTAAATAAAGCCTTGGAACAGGTATTAATAACAGACAGTTACACAGTTTTTATTACAGTCTCTATTCGAATTCAATTATAAACAGGTTCAGGGCCGCTTTCCAATTTCTAATGGGCATCGCTAATTTCTTTGAAGCTTCCACTGTCGCTAGGTTAATCAGTGTATAGTATGCTTGTACTCCTTAATAGTAAGTATTGTAACTACTCTGTAACTCCCCCATAAACTGAAACAGTTCTTAAGTAGAATTTCTCTCAATATAAGAAGGAAATTTTACGATGCGAAAAAGTAAGTTCACTGAAACACAGATGGTGGGATGGAAGCTTCTGATGTTAAACGTTTAAAAGAGCGTGAAGATGAAAACCGTAAGCTCAAAGATATGTTTGCGACTCTCAGTTTAAAACATTCAATGCTTGAGGAAATCATTTCAAAAAAGCTGTAAAAACAAGTAGACGCAGAGCTTGGGTCGCTCACTTACGAGCACAGTTTGAGGTAAGCGTAGCATTTTCTTGTGACGCAGCTGGTTTAAGTCTCAGCGTTTATTACTACAGATGAAAGCGACCATCGGATGATGATGTGATTGATGCTTTGTTGTCGCTTGTTGAGCGGCATCCTAGGTGGGGAATGCCAAAGCTGTTTAAACGACTTAGGCATCAAGGCAAAGTATGGAATAAAAAGCGTGTTGAACGAGTGTATAACATGCTCAAACTGAAAAGGAAAGCGCCGTGCACCAACACGCACACCAGAGCCGTTAAGTGCTCTGGGCAAACATAATGACTCGTGGTCGATGGATTTTATGAGCGATGCACTCAACTACGGCCATCGTTTTAGAACACTGAATGTGCTGGACTAAAATTGGGGCAGTTACATCTGCACTTAATTGAGAATACAATGAGTTTTCACACTTCATTAGCAAGTGCATATTCTGCCTCATTTGCGCTAACAGAATCAAAATCATGCGCATCCATTCAGATCATGCGGAGCCTCGAAATGTGCTACCAGACCTGAAAAGCTCGTAAAAGCCTACATAATAGCGCGTACAAATCTACACCTATCGTATTTTTCTACATCTTAGTATCTGGCGTTATTGAAAAAACCATTGGACACAAGAAACTAGATGTTAGAGTATCGGCTGTAAAATTGGGTGCTTACAATCCCCAAGTAAGTTTATGTAAAGGAGCCTCTAATGAAAAAAAGCGTATTTACAACAATTCTATTAACTATGAGTATTTGCCAAGCACACGCTAACACAGGTGGAATTATAATTTTTCCTGCATAACCACCTTAACTATAAGGAATAGTCATGAAATATGCGGTTGTACTAATTACGGCGTTATCGTTTGCTGTATCAGCTAACGCCAACGGGAGTGGTGATGGTAAATGGCTTAAAGAAAAAACTAAGTTGAGTGGGTCTGGCCCAGGTGGTATTCCGGATCCCCTAAAGCAATCTAAATAAAGGCGCTTCTAGCGCCATTACTTTTGCCAACATAAAGATTATACTCGTTATGACATATTGTGTAAGAGGTATACGACTGTACCCTCTCAAACATGTAGAGAAATACTGCCTTGTTCATGAAAAACTCACGAAACCTATATAATAGTGGGTACAAGCCTGCTCCTTTCGTATTTTTCTACATCTTAGTATCTCAACTAATTTTTGAGCTGGCGTTATTAAAAAAACCATTGAACACAAGAAACTAGATGTTAGAGCATCGGCTGTAAATTTGGGGGCTCACAATTCCTAAGTAAGTTTATGTAAAGGAGCTTCTAATGAAAAAAAGCGTATTTACAACAATTCTATTAACTATGAGTATTTGCCAAGCACACGCTAACACAGGTGGAATTATAATTTTTCCTGCATAACCACCTTACCTATAAGGAATAGTCATGAAATATGCGGTTGTACTAATTACAGCGTTATTGTTTGCTGTATCAGCTAACGCCAGCCGGAGTGGTGATGGTAAATGGCCTAAAGAAAAAACTAAGTTGAGTGGGTCTGGCCCAGGTGGTATTCCGGATTTCCTAAAGCAATCTAAATAAAGGCACTTCTAGCGCCATTACTTTTGCCAACATAAAGATTGTGCTCGTTATGACATATTGTGTAGAGGTGTACGACTATATCCTCTCAAACATGTAGAGAAATACTGCCTTGTTCATGAAAAACTCACGAGACCTATATAATAGTGAGTATAAGCCTGCTCCTTTCGTATTTTTCTACATCTTAATATCTCAACTAATTTTTGAGCTGTCGTTATTGGGGTTGTCTACTTCCCTTAACATGAGACATATTGAACTGCTTTAATTAAACAAGACACCTTAATAATGGAATATAATCCAATTATTGAGGTGTTAAATGACAAAACGAACAAACAGAAATTACACAGCTGAATTTAAGCAAGAAGCTGTGGCATTGGTAACCGAGCAAGGTTACAGCGTACCCAAAGCAGCAGCGTCTTTAGGTATCACAGATAAAATACGTTATAACTGGAAAGCTAAGTTTGAAGCAGAGCAATCTGGAGCCAGTTTAAGTGCAGATGAACGCGCAGAGCTGTTAAGGCTACGCGAGGAATATAAAGAACTAAGGATGAAAAAGGAGATCTTAAAAAAGGCCAGCGCCCTCCTGCTAAAAGAAACCAAGTAACGTTTAAAACCGTTAAGAAGCTATCTTCAGTATTTCCAGTGAGTAAGCTTTGTAAAGTAATGAACGTCAGTCGCTCAGCCTATTAAGCTTGGCTGAAGCGACCTGCAAAAATCATTACAGCAGAGCATTGGCATATGTATCGAAGAGCTAAGGTCACCTTCGGGCAAAGCAGAAATAGCTTGGGTTATCGAAAGCTGACGAAGCGGTTATGCAAGGAGGGCTTTAAAGTCAGCGAATATGATGTTAAGAAGTCAATGGCTAAGCTTGGTTTAATTGTTACTCAGCGAGTTGCTTACAAAGTCACAACCAAGCGTAAACATAGTGATGGCGTAGCAGATAACCTATTGAATTAGAACTTTAATCCTATTGCTCCAAATCAGGTTTGGGCTGGTGATGTGACATATTTAAGAACAGGGGAAGGCTGGATGTACCTAGCCATTGTGATGGACTTATATTCACGTCGCATCGTTGGCTGGCATATCGATAAGCGAATGACGACTTACTTGGTCAACAAAGCTATGATGAAAGCTTATAACTTACGTCAGCCACCTAAAGGTTTGGTGTTTCATTCAGGTAGAGGCTCACAATATACCAGTAAGCATTACCGTAAACTGCTAGCCACCTTCGGTATCAGAGCGAGTATGGGCGATACTGAAGCTTGTTAGGATAATGCTATCGGTTAATGGTGATCAATCTCCAGTAGAAAATGAGCACAGTTTCTTAAGAAATGTGTCCTGATTTAGTTGTGCAGAACATTTTATTTTTGATTATTTATTAAAGACTAGAGCTAAAATGAAAGTTCTCAATTCACAGAACCCTAGTAAGGTACATTCTGCGTGTCTGGATTTGTCTTGATATCGATGGATTGAGACTGTATATTTGTACAGTCCCTTTGTGTGAGCTTTAATTTTGAAGAAAATAATTCACATCGATATGGATGCATTTTAAACTCTAGGGTGTTACCAGTTAGCATTTATTGTAAGTGCTACTTCTAAAGTATTATTAGTTATTTTTTCAGATTGTATGTAGCACATCTCAATTTTTGGATGCGGAGTGATGCGAAAAATAGTGCATGTAGATATGGACGCATTTTATGTTTCTGTTGAGCTCAGAGACAATCCTGAACTCATGGGTAAACCTGTTGCGGTTGGCGGAAGTAGAGGCTCTAGAGGCGTTCTTTCTACTTGCAACTATGTGGCAAGACAGTTTGGTATTAAAAGCGCAATGCCTACAAGTGTAGCGTTGAGAAAATGTCCCGACCTTATTCTTTTACCTGGTAGGATGGACGTTTATAAGCAGGTTAGTGAGCAAATTAGAGGTATATTTGAGCGCTATACAGATTTAATTGAGCCTTTGAGTTTAGATGAAGCCTATTTAGACGTTAGCAATTGTAAATTATTTGGTGGTTCAGCAACTTTAATTGCGCAAGACATTTGTCGAACTATTCACTGCGAATTAAATCTAACCGCTTCAGCAGGTGTCGCGCCAATTAAATACTTGGCGAAGGTTGCGTCTGATATAAACAAGCCTAATGGTATTTATGTAATTCCTCCCAATGACGTCGACTCATTCATCGACACAATGGAGCTTAAAAAGATTCCTGGCGTAGGAAAAGTAACGAATGAAAAATTGCTTAAAGATAATTTAAAGTTTGGCAAGGACGTTAAAGCATCTACCCTTGAATTCTTGTCAATTAAGTATGGAAAACTAGGTCAATTGTTGTGGGAGAGGTGTAGTGGTATAGACAATAGGCCTGTCGTAGTGAGCAGAATAAGAAAGTCAGTTGGAGTAGAAAGGACATTTCCCGAAGACTATTGCGATGTTGAGTTATTAGACAGAGTGTTGCTTGATGAACTAGTTCCAGAACTCAAACGGAGATCCTCTAAATACTTAATCGACAGAGGAATAAGTAAAGTTGGTGTGAAAATTAAATTTTCTGATTTTCATCAAACAACAAAAGATTTTACCGTTCAACAATTAGAGCCTGAAATTTTATCCGAATTGCTCCGAGAGGCATTTCTTCGAGGTAATGGTAAATCTGTTCGTTTACTCGGAGTGCACATTGGTCTATCCGAGTGCAAAGAGGCATCTGAACAAATCTCTTTTGATTGGTAATATTTAAACGCTAATCTTCCCCCAAAAAAATTACACGTATTTTACTTTGTTTGCTAAAGCTTAAAAGCTTTCTTATTTAATCTTTGATTTTCAAAGTATCTCTCAGCGTGAAAAACTTTTAATAGTCTTTTTTAGAAGAATTTGTAAGTGTGGTGCTTATGAATTAGACTCGCTGTGACCTTAACTTTTAGATTGAAAGATATATGTATCGATATAATGATAAGAAAATTAATGGACACTACATATATCTGGACGATAGTCGTAACCCTATACTTTTGCCATGCCTTTTTGCTCGATTTACTCAACGTTCTCAATTGAGAATTGATGAACATAATACAGTTGATTATGAAACAAAACTAAAAGTTGAGGAATTTAATTTAAAGGAGATTGGTCAGAGTGCAAGTTACAAAATTTGCAATCATTTGGGAAGATTTCTAGAGTGGATTGAGGGGTATAATGAAAACAGTTTAGTTTCTTTATCCAAACATACAGCGTTACCAGATGAAGATCAGATTTAGTCGATGATGTTCAAGAGCTTCGAGCCCTTGTTAAGGAGTTGGAATGTCGAAACGTTAAGGAAACATTGGATTTGTTATTGAATCAGCTTCCATTGGATTTGCAAAGGCAACTTAAGAGGTAATAGCTGGAAATAAGTAAATTCCCCTTCCATAAATAATTTTTAATTAAATTTTTACCTTTAAATCAATGACTCAGTTCGGTTTAAAAGGTATCCTAGAGCTAATTATCAGTGCCTCGGAAAAGGAAGTGCCATGGCTGTCAATCAAGCCAGAATTTTTGAACAGCTTGAGCAAATTGTTCAAGCATCAGATCCCAGTGAATTCATTTACGGATTCCTAACTGCATTTAAGTTTCCCAAAGCTACTATTACTCAAATCCGTCAAGGTGGCAACCGCAATGTTGCTAAGATTGAAGGCCATGTCGGACTGAAAAATAAACTGTATTACTTGCCGGTAAATGAAGGTCAAGATATTGATACTGTTTTAGATGAAGTCATAGTAGATCCAATTATAGCTAAGAATAAAATTCGTTATATTTTAATAACTGATTTTAAAAGATTTTTGTCTTGGGATACCGCGACCAGTGAGCGTTTAGACATCGACTTTGAGGTTTTACACCGAAATTATAGCTTTTTCTTGCCACTAGTGGGACTTGAAAAAGCGATATTGAATAGTGAAAAGCCTGCGGATGTAAAAGCTGCTGTAAAAATGGGTAAGCTATTCGACCTTATCCGTGTTCACAATGACCTCAATACACCAGAAGATATCCATGCCTTAAATGTCTTTCTGACCCGCTTACTATTTTGTTTGTTTGCTGAGGATACTGGGATTTTCCCACAACAAGGGCAATTTACCGCAGCGATCAAGAGTGTAACATCTGAAGATGGAAGCGATTTAGATCAGTTTCTTCATGATCTCTTTTTAGTCCTCAATAGCGTTGAAGGTAGCGAGTTACGCTCGAGGTTACCTGAGCACCTGACTGATTTCCCTTACGTGAACGGTGGATTATTTGAGGCCAATGAAGCTATTCCTAGTTTGGGGAAGAAGGGTCGTCGTATTCTCATTGAGTGTTGCTTAGAAGATTGGAGTGCAATTAACCCAGACATATTCGGTAGTATGTTTCAAGCGGTTATTGATGTAGAACAGCGGGCTCGGTTAGGGCAGCATTACACCTCCTACAGCAATATCATGAAGGTGATTCAACCTCTGTTTCTTGACCCGTTACGAGCGGAGCTTGAGAAACAACGCGACAGCGCTAATGGGCTTAAGCGGTTACTTGTTCGGCTAGGTGAAATTAAAGTATTTGATCCAGCTTGTGGTTCGGGCAATTTCCTTATTATCGCCTACAAAGAGTTGCGCCTTCTTGAGATTGAAGTCATTCAAGCACTGATGAAGATCGATCAAGGTTTCTTTATCAGTAACATTCATTTGGATCAGTTTTACGGCATTGAGATCGATGATTTTGCCTGTGAGATAGCCCGTCTTTCTTTGTGGTTGGCGGAACATCAAGTCAACAAGCAGTGGGAAGAGCACATTGGCCCTGCTGAGCCAGCCTTACCGCTTAAAGCAACAGGTAAGATAGTAAGTGGGAATAGCTTAAACATTGATTGGAATACAGTTTGTGTTAATTCTGGCTCTGATGAAATCTACTTAATTGGTAACCCTCCGTTTAAAGGGCATCGTGGGCGAAGTGAAGCTCAGCGTACAGAAATGAAAAAAGTCTTTAAAGGGTTTAAATCTTTAGGCTTGCTAGATTATGTTGCGTGCTGGTTTTGGAAAGGTGCTGAATATATAAAAGATACGAATGCGGAATTGGCATTAGTATCAACCAACTCTATTTCTCAGGGCGAGCAGGTCGGAACACTATGGCCAAGCGTTTTTAAAAAAGGAGTGAGCATTCACCTAGCCTATCCAACTTTTAGTTGGGCGAACAATGCTAAAGATAAGGCTGCTGTCCACGTAGTTATTGTGGGGTTAACAGCTAAAGCAAAGAAAGGTCTTCTATTTGAATTAGTAGAAAAAGAGTGGCACTCAAAAGTTGTCGACAGAATTAGTCCATATTTGTTGGAAGGTGGTAGTACTTGCGTAGTGGCAACTAAGACACCTATCAACCCTTCAATCCCTAATTTACTGTTTGGGAACATGCCTAACGATGGCGGTCATTTGCTACTGAACCGAACTGAAAGAGACGATCTTATTTCAAACGAGCCAGCAGCAAAAAAATGGATCAAAAAAGTATTGGGAGCTGATGAGTTTTTGAACTCCAAAGAACGCTGGTGTTTATGGTTAAAAAATGCAACAAAAGACGACTTACTATCAATGCCTCATGTATTGCAACGTGTTGAAAAGGTGGAAGAACAAAGAAGAAATAGTTCCGATAAAGGGACTCAAAAGCTAGCTGATAGACCTCATCAGTTTCGAGATTTGAATAACCCTAGCCAGTATATTCTTATGCCAAGCGTTTCTTCTGCAAGAAGAAGATATGTTCCTGTAGGAATGTTCGATGAACATGTCATTTCAACGAACCTGAATTACATTATCCCTAATGGGACAATGTATGAGTTTGCAATTCTATCTTCACTTCTGCACAACGACTGGATGAGGCTTGTTGCAGGTAGAATGAAAAGTGATTACAGGTACTCCGCGTCAGTTGTTTATAACACTTTCCCATGGATTACCCCTAGTGATATACAAAGAGCTGAACTTGAGAGTTTAGCTGAAGGTATTCTATTTGCTAGAGAAGATCACCCAGGCAAGACACTCGCGCAATTGTATAACCCAGAGTCTATGCCTCAAGATCTACTAGATGCGCATCAAAAATTAGATACAGCTGTTGATAAGTTGTACCGTTCGAAGCCTTTTAGAGATGCTTCTGATCGTTTAGCTTGTCTGATAGAACGTTATGAAGAAATGACAGCTAATCAAAAATAAAGAAGTTGGTAAGGTGTAAAATAATGCGAAACAATATCCTACACGTTAGCTATAGCCAAACAGGTCAAAGCGCTTCTCATAATGATATGGGTATGCGAGAAATGCAGGCTCGTGCATTCGCTGAGCGTGCTAGTCAATACTTATTGATAAAAGCTCCGCCAGCGTCAGGTAAGTCAAGGGCACTAATGTTCTTGGGGCTGGATAAGCTAATCAATCAAGGTGTCCGTAAAGTAATCGTTGCTGTACCTGAAATGTCTATAGGTGGATCTTTCAAAGACACTGACCTGATGAAATTCGGCTTCTTTGCTAATTGGACTGTTAAGCCAGAAAACAACTTATGTATCAGTGGTAGCGAAAGCGGTAAAGCGAATGCTTTTAAGCGCTTTATGGAAAGTGATGATCAAACATTAGTTTGTACTCATTCAACACTTAGAAGTGTCTTCGGTAAGCTATCTGCCAGTGATTTTGATAACTGTTTTGTTGCTATCGATGAGTTTCATCATGTTTCAGCTGATGAAAATAGCCGTTTGGGTGGATTAATTGATGATTTAATGAAGCAATCATCAGCTCATGTTCTTGCCATGACCGGCTCTTACTTCAGAGGTGACACGGTTCCTATCTTGCTCCCTGAAGATGAAGCTATGTTTACCAAAGTAACTTACACCTATTACGAGCAGCTTAATGGTTATAAATACTTAAAGACCTTAGGTATTGGGTATCATTTTTATCAAGGCACCTATATCAACGCCCTGCCTTCGGTATTAGACTCAACTAAGAAGACCATTGTTCATATCCCAAATGTGAACTCTGGTGAATCAACTAAGGATAAATACACAGAGGTTGATTCCATTCTTGAGGTACTAGGTGATGTTATCATGCAAGATCCTGACAATGGCATTTATCAGGTGAGATGCAAGCATTCTGGCAGGACATTACAGGTTGCTAACTTAGTTGATGATAGTGATATGCGTCCTAAGGTTCAGGCTTACTTGCGTGATATTGAGTCTGCTGAGCAGATGGACGTTATCATCGCATTAGGCATGGCAAAAGAAGGTTTTGATTGGCCTTATTGTGAACATGTCCTGACTATCGGTTACCGCAGCTCTATGACGGAAATTGTTCAGATCATTGGTCGAGCTACTCGTGACAGTGAAGGTAAAAGTCATGCTCAGTTTACGAACCTTATTGCTCAGCCTGATGCTCAGGATGATGACGTCAAGGTATCTGTAAACAATATGCTTAAAGCCATCACAACATCACTATTAATGGAGCAAATATTAGCTCCAAGCATCCAGTTTAAACCTCGGTCTCAATGGGACGGTAGAGATCTGCCTGCGAACACGGTTATTGTTGATGATACCACCGTACCTGTTTCACAAAAAGTGATGGACATCCTTAATGGCGATAAAGGCGAGATTTTATCAGCACTTGTTGCTAAAGAGTCTGTGATCAAGGGGGCAATTTCGGAAACAATGCCTGCTGAGGTTATCAATGAGATTGAGCTTCCATCAGTCATTCAAACCTTGTACCCAGATCTTGAAGAACATGAAATAGAGCAAGTCAGAACTGGAGTTTTACAGAGCATTTATATCGGGCAGCAAGGTGGCTTAATAGACGGTAAAGATCTTCCTGATGATGCGGTTATTGAAGAAGGCGATAACTCTTATGGGAAAGACTCTTCAGAAGGTGGTGATTCAGGTTCGAATAATCAGTTCATTAAAATGGGTGATAAATTCGTGAATATTGAAAACTTGAATATTGATTTAATTGATTCCGTGAACCCTTTTCATGGGGCTTATGAGATCTTATCTAAGTCAGTGGATGCCGATGTACTTAAGACCATCCAACAAACTGTAAGAGCGAACCAAGCGAACGTCTCTGAGGAAGAAGCGGTGATGCTTTGGCCTCGAATCAAGTCATTCAGAGTTGAACATCAACGTGAACCTTCATTGAACTCTTCTGATCCAATCGAGCAGCGCTATGCTGAAGTCCTTGCTTACATTCGTAAAATGAAGCAACAACGAATGGCAAAGCAGGGGTAATTGAATGATCCGACTACGTACTTCCAAAGCAGTCGAAAAGGTCGATTTGGATGATATCTTCTTAGAAGAGGATAGCTTGGGGCTGCTTGATGTTGATCCTCTGAAGGTTAAAGCTCCAGCTGGAAATATATTAGCGAGCCAGTTTGAAGAAATTTCAGATTTTTACGAACAGAACAGCCGTCTACCAAGCAGTGACGCTCAAGCATTTGATGAGAAGCGCCTAGCTCGTCGTTTAAAGGCATTTAAAGCTAATCCTGAACAGTGTAAAGCATTAGCTCAATATGACCCATATGATTTGTTACAGGGCGATTCAGTAGCTCAGATAGATATGTCTGATGACTTTATCAGTGAACAACCTAAGCCTAACGAATCTGAGCTAGATAAAGCTGAACTAGTCACATCACTTGATGATATCTTCGATGATGACGATGACCTATTAGAATTTGATGCGCCGGAACTTTTCACAATGCGCCATGTACCAGTGGAAAGAAAAGAACAACCTGACGAGATTGCAAAACGTCAGCCTTGTGCTGACTTCCATCGCTACTCTCCAATATTTGACCTTGTTCAACAAGAGTTGAAGTCTGGCTCTGCATCGTTAGAACGATTCCGTCATGAATTAAAAATCAATGTAGGGGACACATTCATCCTCAATGGTGTAATGGGCTTCGTACGTTCAGTAGGAGAACGTTTAGAGGGCTACAGCTCTTACAACGCTCGACTGCACCTGATATTTGCCAACGGAACTGAATTGAATATGCTATTTCAGTCCCTGACTCATGGGTTAGTTCGTGATGAGCAAGGCTCTAAGGTTATAAGAGATGGCGCCCCCCTTATTCCTGATGATACCCCTGTTCCAACCGGACTCGTCTATGTGTTGGCAACAAAGAGCACAGATGCAGCTTTAGCGGAATATAAATCAAACCTATACAAGGTTGGATTTACTGATGGCACAGTGGAGGATCGTATTAAGTATGCAGAAAAGGACAGGACATTCTTAGAAGCACCTGTCCGAGTAGTTATGACTACGGAGTGCTACAACATTGATGCGCATAAGCTAGAAACGCTAATTCATGGTTTCTTAGGGCATAGAAGATTGAACATCACTCTCAAAGGTCATTCAGGACAGACATACACCCCAAAAGAGTGGTTTCATGTTCCACTTAATACAGTGTTAGAGGTGATCAAATACATCCTTGATGGGACAATTTCTTTGTACCGGATGGATAATACAACGGGTAGGTTGGTTGAAAAATAACCTTGTTTGGTTGCCAAAAATGTTTTTCCCAGCCCTACAAGAACAATGAACTTGGCAAATATAGCTGACCAATAATTACATATTTCCAGTTTAATGTTGGGGATGTATCAATGGCATGCATTATAACTTTAAATAGAATGTTACCCGCTTTTCAATCAATACAAAAATGTGGTTAAAGCAAAGTGATCTTCCCCTAAATAACTAGACATCTTTTATTTTGAAAATGAAGTAAGATAGAAGGTGTTATGAGAAATAAATATCCACAAGAATTTAAAGACGAAGCAGTTCGTCAGGTCATCGATAATGGCTATGCAATTAAAGATGTTGCAAATCGCCTCGGTATTACTGATAAATCACTTTATAACTGGGTGAGTAAGGCAAAAAAAACGCCTAAACAGAATAAAGAAAGCGACGAAATAAAGCGGTTAAAAGCTGAGCTAAAACGCGTTACTCAGGAGCGCGACATATTAAAGGAGGCCGCCGCGTTCTTTGCAAGCGAGTCAAGGAAAGATACGCGTTCATAAAGTCTCGCCTCGATAAGTGGAAAGTCACTCAAATGTGCACTGTGCTTAACGTTCATCGAAGTGGTTTTTATGCTTGGCTAAATGAGCCTGAGTCCATTAGGGCAATTGAAAACAAACAACTGACCAAAGAGATAAGAGAAGCGTTTGTTGAGTCTGGAGGCGTTTATGGTAGCCCTCGAATTACTGCTCTACTAAGACGTAATGGCATGCGTTTTGGTAAGAATCGCGTGGCGCGTCTAATGCAGCAAGCCAAACTCAAAGCTAATTTGGGTTATAAGCGTCGTTATTTTAAATCGTCCATGTCATCTGTCATTTCGGATAATCATGTACAACAACAATTTGTGGTAGCTGAGCCTGATACCACTTGGGTCACCGATATCACCTATATAAAAACTTATGAGGGCTGGCTGTACTTAGCAATCGTTATCGATTTATTCTCACGCAAAGTCATTGGTTGGTCTATGCAGCCCACAATGAAACGTGAAATAGTGATAAAAGCACTGTTAATGGCGGTATGGCGCAGGCAACCAAACGTTAATGTTATCGTGCATAGCGACCAAGGCAGTCAATATACAAGTGAGGACTATCAGGCGTTCTTAACGGCAAATAATCTAACAAGCAGTATGAGTAGGCGTGGAAACTGTTTGGATAATGCTGTTGCTGAGAGTTTCTTCCACTCACTAAAAACGGAGCGAGTGAAGCGAAAAATCTACGCGACTAGAAATGAAGCAAGGGCAGACTTGTTTGACTATATAGAAATATTTTACAATCGAGTACGACTGCACAGCCATCTAGGCCATCAGTCCCCTGAAGAGTTTGAGAACCAATATAAATCGGTAAGCTAGGTGTCTAGAGTTTCAGGGGAAGATCAGAAACGAAATCTAGATTGGAAAATGGTGCCGGTCATTTATTATGCGGTCAATTGGCCGAGTAATTTGAATTCAGAGCTTTGCACTGTGGGGAGGCTCTGAATTCGACCATTGCATCCATAAGAGAGCATAAACCTCATTAGTTGAGCATTTTCAAGTGTTTTTCGAACAATAGAGAACGTTTTATATGCTTCACATCGAAAAAAGTGTTGTCCGTAAATTCTAAGACGAATGAGTATTATCTTGTATGGCCGATTTATTTTTAGCGGATATACAAAAAAAACTGTATACCCAGTTTAGACGAAATAAAGTTTTGTATACGGTTGTTTTTTATATTCTTTATCTAGTTTTACTTCGAATATACAAAATTTTACTGCAAGTTTATTTTCTGCGGCGGTAGAAATGCGCGACAACCCTTCGTTGGCTAATGTGCCAATGGCCATTGGAGGCAGAAGCCACCGAGGCGTGCTCTCAACATCTAATTACATTGCACGTCAATATGGTGTGCGCTCAGCCATGTCTAATTATAAGGCCAAGCAACTCTGTCCTCAGCTTGTCATTGTGCCAGGGCGTATGCAGGTCTATAAAGAAGTATCCCATCAAATTCGTGCTATTTTCGCAAGGTATACGTCGTTGATAGAGCCTTTATCATTAGATGAGGCTTATCTTGACGTGACTGATTGCACTGCATTTCATGGCAGTGCCACATTAATTGCAGAACAAATCCGCAAAGATATTTTTAATGAGACTGGGCTCACTGCATCAGCAGGTATTGCGCCAATTAAATTTTTGGCAAAAATAGCCAGTGATGAAAACAAACCCAATGGACAATGCGTGATCACGCCAGAGCGTGTAGATGCGTTTATCGATGAGCTACCACTTCGCAAAATTCCGGGAGTCGGTAAGGTCACACATGAAAAATTATTGGCTTGTGGCCTAGTGCACGGCAAGGATGTGAAAGGCTTAAGCTTGGATGAAATGGCACACCGCTTTGGCAAGTTTGGCAGGGTGCTTTGGCGACGGTGCCAAGGAATAGACGAGCGGGGTGTTGAAACGGAACGTGTGCGTAAATCTGTGGGGGTTGAAACCACGTTTGAAAAAGATATCCAAGATCTGACGCAATTAAAGTCGATTTTATGTGACAAACTCATACCTGAATTGACTCGTCGCAGTGAAGGGTATCAAACAGAGCGTGCCTTCACTAAGTTGGGTGTGAAAGTGAAGTTTTACGACTTTTCTCAAACCACAAAAGAATGCCAATGTAGCCATATTGATCCAGATATTTTGTGCACTTTATTAGAGCAAGCCATTGCTCGTCATGGCAATAAACCAGTTCGTTTAGTTGGGGTGCAAATTGGTTTGGGTGATGCGCCGAGCAATCAAATTCAAATGGGGTTATTTAATTGACGCTGTGGTGTCATTTTATCTCAGCCCGTCTGTGCGACTAAAATATAACTGAAATTGCAGTTTTCCGTGTTAAAGTGGTGTTAATACAACAATAACACTGAGGACAACCCATGCAATCTATCATGATCGTATTGTTTGGTATCTTGGGGATGCTATTTGGCTGGTTTGTGTACTCCAAGTTTATCGCAACGAAAATCTTTAAAATGGACGATAACTTCGTCACCCCTGCCCATGAATTTAACGATGGTGTTGACTTTGTCCCAACCAATAAAGTGGTACTTTGGGGACACCATTTTACATCTGTTGCTGGCGCAGCTCCCATTGTCGGCCCTGCGATCGCTGTATATTGGGGGTGGGTACCAGCTGTTTTATGGGTGGTCTTTGGTACTATCTTTTTTGCTGGTGTGCATGACATGGGCGCTTTATGGGCCAGTGCACGCCACAAAGGTAAGTCCATGGGGGCGCTGTCTGAGTCAGTCATAGGTAAACGCACACGTTCACTGTTTATGATTGTGGTATTTTTGGTATTGCTGATGGTCAACGCCGTATTTGGTGTGGTGATCGCAAATTCATTTGTTGCTAATCCAAATGCTGTTTTCCCTGCTTGGGCTGCTATTGTCGTTGCACTTATTATCGGCCAACTGTTAAAGCGTAAAGTGCCATTAATTCCGCTCTGTCTGGTTGGTGTTGTGGTGTTGTATGCAACGATCTATGCAGGTAGTGGAATGCCGATTGCACTGCCAAGTGAAGTGTTTGGGCTAACAGATAAAGCCAGTTGGATCTTAATTTTATTCGTCTATGCGGCGGTTGCTTCGCTATTACCAGTTTGGATGTTACTTCAACCCCGTGACTTTATTAATGGCATGCAATTGCTGGTTGGCCTTGTTCTTTTATACGGAGCGGTATTTGTCGTCATGCCAGACATCACTGCACCCGCTTTCAATACACAAACCGCAATAGATACCCCCAGTATTATTCCGCTACTATTTGTCACGATTGCATGCGGTGCCGTATCTGGTTTTCATGGTATCGTGTCTTCAGGCACAAGTTCCAAACAATTAAATAAAGAGACCGACGGGCGATTTGTTGGGTATTTAGGCGCAATTGGTGAGGGCTCTTTAGCACTGATCACGCTGGTGGCCGTCAGTGGTGTGATGCTGGCGGTTTCTCCAGAAGAGTGGCATGAAATTTATAGCCATTTAGGTGCGGGCTCAGTGGGTGCATTCATTCAAGGTGGCTCAAACTTGATAAGCACAGGTTGGGGACTGTCTGCGGAGATAGCTTCTACATTACTGGCTGTGATGGTGGTGTTGTTTGCAGGTACCACGATGGACTCAGGTGTTCGATTGCAGCGCTACATTATCCAAGAGTGGGGTGATATTTATAAACTCCCTATTTTGAAAAATGGCATTATTGCTACCTTAGTCGCAGTAGGATGTTGTTTGTTATTGGCTTTTGGCGCTGGTGGTGCTTCAGGAAGCGGTGGCATGATCATTTGGCCTTTATTTGGCTCTACGAACCAAATTCTAGCAAGCTTAACCTTGTTGGTTATTTCGGTGTACCTTATCAAGCTTGGCAGACCCGCAAAATTTACATTAATCCCCATGATATTTGTTATTTTAATGGCCTTTTTTGCCGGTCTTATTAAATTGGGTGAATACTATGAGAAAGGTAACTGGCTATTGGTTGGCCTGGATATTGTGGTTTTGGTGGTGAGTGTCCTTGTTATGCTCGAAGCATGGAGTGTTGTCAGTAAACTCAAAAGTACAGCGGAAGCTGCTCCGGACAGTGAAGAATCGAGCAGCTAGCTTGGCTCTTGCGTCTAAATAACCGATAATTGGCCCTTAAATTACAAGAATAAGGGCCATTTTTATGTCTTTTCCTCTCTCATTGCCAGCTTCTAACTGGCAGCAAAGCGATGCCGATGCAGTGATCGTTATCACATCTGATGTAAACGATTTAGGCGATCCGCAACTTAATGACATAGCCGCACCGTATTTAGCCGTTGATGCGCGTTTGGCCACTCAAGCGAATGTTTTGTTAGCACCTCAAGTGCCGGGGCAGCGTTTAATTATCGCACCAACAGGTCCACTTAACCGTGATTATGATGATGTGCGCCGCTTTTTTGCCGCGGGCCAAGCTGCCATTGCACAAGCAAAAGCGTCAGGTGCTGTGAAACCTGTGATCGTGTTAGCGGGTGTACCAAGTGACGAACGTTATAAAAATGCGTTACAAGTTGCTTTTTTAGGTGCTTGTCAAACATTGTGGCAACCACTAGAAGCGCGTGAGTATCGCGGCGAGCATATTGAACCGGTTGAGCAGATTTTCTTGGTTGATGCTGATGACGCTATGTGTGCTCAGATCAATGCCATTGCCGCGGGTCAGTATGCGGCACGTGATTTATGTGGTACTGAACCTGAGCGCATGGCACCGCCGCGCTTTGCTGACTACTGTGTTTCATTGTTTGAAAACACCTCAGTCAAAGTTGAGGTGATCTCAGACATTAATGCCATTGACAAAGACTACCCTATGCTTGGCACTGTGGCCCGTGCATCGTATGCCGTTGAGCGTCATCACCCACGCGTGGTTAAGATGGAATATGTACCTGAAGGCGATATTGAACGCACATTGATGTTCGTCGGTAAAGGCCTTGTTTATGACACGGGTGGAGCAGACCTGAAAGTGGGTGGTTTTATGGCAGGCATGAGCCGCGATAAAGGCGGTGCAGCATCTGTTGCAGGCTTTATGAAATCAGTAGCAGAGTATCAGCCAAAAGGTGTGAAAGTGATTGCTTACTTGGCGGTTGTTCGAAATTCAATTGGCTCTGATTGCTTTGTGCCTGATGAAATCATCGAAACTCGCGAGGGCGTACGTGTTCGTATCGGTAATACCGACGCAGAAGGGCGTTTAGCGATGGGCGATCTGCTAAGTGAAATGAAAGATTTAGCTAAATCAGAAGTTAACCCTGAGCTGTTCACTGTGGCAACATTGACAGGTCACGCAGCGCGCGCGATGGGCCCATACAGTGCGTTTGTTGAAAACGGTCCGGCACGAGCTAATGCGGTTTCACGCCAAATTGCTGATCAAGGCGATATTTGGGCTGATTGTGCAGAGGTATCTCGCAGCCGTCGTGAAGATTACGATTTTGTTCAGCCTCGCACGTTGGCGGATGATGTGCTTTCAAGTAACAATGCGCCATCAGCTGTGACAGCACGTGGTCACCAGTTCCCTATGGCATTTTTGGCGATTGTGGGTGGCTTGGATAAACATGGTTGTGATTCTGAACTACCTTTACCTTACGTTCATATGGACATTGCAGGTAGCGGTGTTGAAGGCGGTGATTGGCAGCATGGTAAGCCAACGGCTGCAACTGTGAGCAGTTTGTTTGCACGTTATTGCCTGTAAAGATTGATAGAGCCTTTTGTGCTCTAACTAAATAAAATTACCCTAAAGCAGATACTCGTTATCTGCTTTTTTATCGGAGTAGAAAAAATGGCATTTGAACTTGCCCCAGAATTACAAAGAGATTGTATTGAATTAGCGCAATGGCCTTTAAGTACGGTGCTTTTAATGAATGATAGCCAATATCCTTGGTTTATTCTGGTCCCTAAAGTCGATGGCGCGCGTGAGATCATTGATTTAAATGAGCAGCAGCAACAGCAGTTTTGGCAGGAGTCAAAGCAGTTGAGTGAATTGTTAATGGCAGTTTTTACGCCTGAAAAGCTTAATGTCGCTGCCCTTGGTAATATGGTGCCACAGTTACATGTACACCATATTGCGCGTTTTACGCATGATGTCGCGTGGCCAAAACCTGTTTGGGGTCTGCATCCTGCAATACCGTATACGGATGAGCAGCTTATAGAATTGAAAAAGGCGCTCGCACTGTAGCGCCTTTCATGGCTAAAGGCCCAATACGGCTTTACCTTGTTTAAATGTCACATCTACTGGGATATTCGCATCTGCAAGTTTATCTAAGTCAGCTTGCAGTTCAGCTTTTATATCACCGTGGGTTGCAATGAGTTGGTCGACTTTGTGGTAATCACCATCTCCTTGTAATGTGAGGATCAAGTTTGATAATTTCTCCATGGCGGCGCCCATTTTATCCATATCTACCTGATAAAGGCCTTGTGCATTTTTAGAAAACGCGCCCTCTTGTTTAAAGAAATTAAAGCGGATCATATTGGCTTTGCCGTGTGCACTGGATGCACCAAAGCGAACTGATCGGAATATACCGGCCATAAAAGTGACATAGTAATCTTCCAAAGTACCTTCAGCAATTTCGCCTTTTTTTAAAAGCTGCTCAACCATATATAGACCTAGGATATCGGCTTTGCCTTCTTCGATTGCACTGGCGTGCTCTTGTAGTGACTGTCGAACAGTGCCCTTACCTGTAATGGTATTTTTAATACCTAGGCCATGGGCAACTTCATGAAACATGGTGTTGGCGAAAAATGCGTTAAAGGTAATGTGCTTGCGCTGTTCTGGCACAATCAGTTCATCAGCGATAGGGGCTAAAATTTTATCAAATTTAGCACGCATTGCATTTTTAAGCTGAAGTCGACGGGTACCCTTTTCTAGTTGTACTTGCTCATCGTTAGGGAGATTGATGGCAATTGTTTTACTGCCAGCGTTTGAGTGACCTGCGTAGTACACTACATCATAGGCGTTGAGATCTGCATCTGAACCTGGTACTTCTTGCTTGTATTTTTGCGCAACTGGTAGACCTGTTTGAAGTTCTGGTAAAAAGGCCGCAAATTTAGCTAGACGCTCACTCCATGCTAAGTCCTTAATTAATACATAAGACTCAAATGCACTGCGATAGCCAAATAATTGATCCTCGTATGTTTCAATGGGGCCGATGACGACATCGATGGGATTATTTTTCATCTCCATCCATGCAAAATCAGAAGGTTGATAGCTGTTATTTAATAAGGCATCTGCGCGAAGGTTTAAGTAGTTAGAAAACTGCTTATCTACAGCCAATGAGCTTGCTTTTCTGAGCAGGTTTGCAGCTTGTTCTAACTCAGCTCTATATTCAGTGGCGTAGGGTACGGAATATAGGTTTCCTTGCTCATCTCTTTTTACCATGGAGTAAAGACCTTGCTTGTCTTTAAATTCAGCTTGGTTTAACTCCGCTTTAGTCATATCACTTGGGTAAAACTGTGCGCCGGGTGTTTTGTCTTCAAATCCGCTCAGAAATACTTTGTCGCCATCTAAACGGTCCCAAGGACCATAATTAATGTCGGCAAATTGGCGTACTTTGTCATCCTTGATGCCCGCTAGGAATGCGGATTTATTTTGACCGAAAGCTTGTTTCCAAAATAAATCATCCATTATTTTTGATGCATCAATGAGCAGTGAAATCATCTTTTTCTGGTTGTCATTAAGGTGACTCAAATCGCTTGTTAAAGTGACCTCGGTATAAATATTGAGTCGTTGCGGATCAATATCTATCAATGAATGTGTTGCAGAAGATTGCTTTTCTGCTTGCTTAGTTTCTGCTTTTTCTGATGGTTGTTGAGAGCATGCGCTTACTAGCAAGCCTGAGGCGACCAAAATAGCACTGGATAGTTTAGAAAGTTTCATCATTTACCCTTGAGATTTTAGTTATTATGATTGTGAGGCATCTATGATGCTTAAAAAATAGCAATTGAGCAAACAGTTAAAACGAAGTATTTATTCGTGCCTAAATGCTAAGAATAATTTTTATACTTTTCTTAACTTTATCGAGAAGTTAGACAATACTTAAAGCAGTAAAAATTATAAGGCCATAGTTAAGTGGCGAATTTAAAGGACTTGACCATATGTCTACAGAAAACGCATTACTTACCATTCTTGTCGATAAAATCAATAATGACACACTTGTCTTACCTACACTCCCCGAAGTTGCTGTTCGAGTCCGTCAGGCTGCCGACGACCCTGAAGTAAACTTGTTGCAAATGGCGGATGTCATTTCTCATGACCCAGCATTGGCTGCACGTATGATTAAGGTTGCAAACAGTGGCTTTATGGGGCGCTCTATTAAAGTCAATACGCTCAATCAGGCTGTGACCCGAATCGGCTTGCGGCAAATTAAAAACATCGCAACGGCGATGGCGATGGAGCAGTTGTTTGTTTCTAACAATAAGTTAATCAAAACCTACATGGACAAGGCATGGCAAAAAACGTTAAAAGTTGCTTGTCAGGCCATTTCTACCATGGAGTTTTATCTGCGCTTAAACAAGCATACTTCACTGAATAAAGATACCATTACGCTAGCATCTTTGGTGTTTAACATTGGGGTATTGCCGATTTTAACTGAGGCTGAAAAGCACCCAGAAGTGTTCGCCAATCCCAGCTTCTTAGCGCATGCAATTCAGAAGTTAGCAGGGCGCATTGGCGGAGCGATTATGCGTGAGTGGGGCTTTACTGATGACTTTGTTGAAGTGGCAGAGAGCTGGGCGAATCCGAATTATAAGCCAGAATACGTTTGCTACGTTGACTTTATTCGTGCAGGGGCCATTGTAGAGGGCATTTTACAAGTGTCAGACAAAGCTGCTGCACTTGGGGTCTATGAAGAAAAAGGTGTGCTTCGCTCTATTGATATGTTTACGGATGACGCGTATTTAGACCTGCTAACAGATGTGAAATCGATGTTTGCCTAAGGCGGATTATGTAAAGTAAAAAGGGCCAGTTGGCCCTTTTGTCTATTATAGGTCGTCTTTTTCACCAAGCTCTTTGGTGAGGTCTTCAAGCAACTCTTTGACTTCTTCAGAAACGAGGATAAAGTCAGCATCTAGTTTAATTGCCAAGTCTTCTTTTGGAATATCCGCGTTTTGCTCTTTGAGTGCATCGTTGTAGCTAACGCGTTTGATTGAGCCATCATTTTGTAATAAAAACTGAACGCGCTCTTTCCAATCTAATGCAAGCTTGGTAACACGCTTACCATTTTCCAAGTGAAGCTTAATTTCATCGCTAGCAAGGTCATGTTGTTTTAGCTTAACCTGTGCGCCTTCATCGGCAGCATCTTGCAATTCAGCGTCATTGCCAATGGCAAACCCTTCAGGTGCTTCAAATTTAGTCAACCAGTCAGTTAAAAATACATCTAGGTCGTAGTTTGCAAATGCTGGCACGATAGGCAAGGTACCCAAAGATTTACGCAACAAGGCCATCATCTCTTCGGCTTTGTTAAAGCTCGCGCTATTTACAATCACCCAACCACTTTCTTGGTCGATAAAAGCAAATTGTAAGCTCGACTTTTTAAATGCTTGAGGGAGCAATGTTGCTAAGATATTTTCTTTGAGCTCGTCTTTTTCTTTTTTCTTAACTGGGCGGTTTTCTTCACGCTCAATTTGCTCAACTTTTTCTGCAACCATGTCATTGATGACGGCAGCGGGTAGTACTTTTTCTTCGCGTTTAGCACACAAAAGAATGCTATTTTGTGAAAAGTGAGACAGGGTTTGACCGTGTTTCCCTAATGCGTTTACCCAACCAAAGGTGCTCATATCTTGGCTACCACAAGCGCGAAATATGTCTTGCTCTAGTGCTTTTTCAAAGTCTTCTTGTGTGTACGAAACATCTTGTTTAAAACGGTAACAGATTAGGTTGCTGAACCACATATATTCAAATATCCAAGTTAAAAATCGACTTGCATCATAGCAAACCTATGGGGCTGGGCAAAACGAAAATTATAGTGCTGATTATTTTACAAAGCTGGGTGTTAGTGAAGCGTGAATAAAGTGGTTTATTCACGCTCCAGAGCGTGAGGTTAGCTAAACATAGCCTGCTGTGCTTTCATTTCTTTTGGAAAACGTATGTGATATGTAAGCCCTTGACCTTCTTCAGAACTGACTTCAATATCGCCATTGAGAGTTTGCTTCACAAGATTGAATGTGATGTGCGTTCCCAAACCGCTACCACCTTGATCTCGCTTAGTGGTGAAAAACGGATCAAACAGTTTTTCTAGTTGCGCAGCTGATACGCCTTTACCATTGTCTTTATAAACGATCTTCACATCATCGTTGTCGTCTGTGATCTGAATATCTATGGTGCCTTTATTGACGCCCTCAAATCCATGGATCAAAGAGTTCATTATCAGGTTGGTAAATATTTGGCTGATAGCACCCGCTGGCAAGTTGAGAGTAAGATCAGCAGGGCAGTCAATGTTCACTTCGTGTGCTGTTTTTTTCAGCTTGGGGTGCAATGAGCGCAGCACTTCCTCTAAATATTGCTGAAAATTAATGGTACGAACGGCTTCACTTGCTTGGTCGACGGCAATTTGTTTGAAGCTGGCCACCAGCTCAGAAGCACGTGCTAAGTTGTTGGTGAGTAAGCTCGCACTTTGCTTCGCTTCATGCATAAATTCTTCTAACGCTTTAGGTGATAGCGTTTTTTCTTTGTAAGCGGCCTCTAGTTGATCTAAACGTTCTTGCAAGAAAGACGTTGCGGTTACGCCAATACCGACTGGCGTATTAATGTCATGTGTTATACCCGCAACAAGCCCCCCAAGTGCTGCCATTTTTTCAGAGCCAACTAAGCGCTCTTGGGCCATATTGAGTTCGTCGACATATTTCTCCAACTCATTTTGCTTAGTCAGTAGTTCTTCTTCTGTTTGACGTCTGAGGTCTATTTCCTCTGTTAACGTCAGTTTTTGTTTTTCTAATTCATATTTTTGTTGTTGGAGATCCATCATCGCTTGGCTGAGATTGGAGGTTTTCCTCGCGACTTCTTGTTCCAATTGAATATTATGTTGATCTAATTTTTCATTACTAATGATGAGCTCTTTTTGGGTTTGATCCAATTGTTTTCGATATTCAGCCACTTTATCTATGAGCTTGTTGAATGCCTCTTCCATGACTTTCAGCTCATTGCGCTCGGTGGTATCGATGTCAATCTTGTGGCCGTCTACATTATCCACTTCAAAATCTTCAATTTGCTCAGTCAAATCCGTTAGCGGCTCGGTGAGCAGTTTTCTAAACGCCAGCAAAAATAGAATAATTAAGAAGGTTGTTTTGACCATGGCATTCCCTATCAAGAAATAAATAGAGATCATGATCCGGCTAAAGACTACTTCTCGGCTTGAAAATAGCGTGACGTCGCCGACTTGCGTGGCACGGCCAGAGAATTCGAAAATGAGTGGAAAGGTGTAACCAAACAGCCCTGAAGGCGTATCTTCAATGAGGGCTTCTTCTTGCACAAGTTGTTGGCTGTAGAGTTCATGAATATTCAAGGAGCGGCCAAGTTGCGAGATGATTTCACCACTGTCATCACGCACGATGATCCCTTCAATCATGGGTATCGCAAGCAAGCCCTCAGCGGTGGTGACCGTTTGCTTTGTGTTTAATTCCCAAATCGCACGAGTAAGGCTGCGGCTGAATGTTTTCTGTAACATAGTCAGTTCGTTACGAATGTAGTCTTTGGTATTGACATATTCTGCAACCACTTGTCCACAAGTGACGACGAACGTTAGTAGAAAGTAAACTGACAGAACGTTTGTTAGTAGTTTTTTGGACAGACTTTTCTGTAGCATGGAGAGTTCTTAGCTCCTGACGACCATGTTATAGCACACGTGTTAAACTTAAAGTTAGCCAATAAATGGCTAAAAATAAATGTTTATCTTGCTATCTTTACAACATATAAGAGTATATAAAAAACTTACTGGATGTTGATTATTGTGTTATAAGATTAGGACAACAATAACGTTTATTTGTTACTAGAACAATAAAGATTTACCTTCTTATGAGCTACTCCGTGTTAGTGTGTGACGACTCTACTGTTGCACGTAAGCAAGTTATGCGTTGCTTGAGCTCCAACCTTGATGTTGAGATCAGTCAGGCAAAAAACGGCCAAGAGGCTGTTGAAATATTGCAAAATTCGCAAATAGATTTGCTGTGTTTAGACCTAACTATGCCGATCCTGGATGGTATTGGTGTCCTTGAAGCGATTAAAGCAAATAAAATAGAAACTTATGTGGTGGTGATATCAGCAGATATTCAAGATCAGATGAAAGTGAGAGTTGCTCAATTGGGCGCACTTAAATTTCTTGAAAAGCCAGTAAAACCAGAGCAATTACTTTCTTTACTCAGTGAATACGGTATCCGTTAGATAAGCTTTTCACATTCCTGTATGTATCTTGAACATTTTGCATATTTAATTTTCATTTATCGTCTTGACAGGTTGACTGTAAATCGGGCAATCTAAATCACGTAGACATTTTATAAACAAATTTTAGTTAGGTTAACAAAAAACCATGAACCCAATTTTATGTAACGCGACAATTATTATTACGACCACCATCCACACTGGATAGTGGCATAGGTCCGTGCATATTTGAAAAAGGCCTGTGCTCACTGAGAGCACAGGCCTTTTTTGGTTTTGGAATGAGGAAAATTGATTATGCGAGTTTTAAAATTCGGAGGCTCATCACTTGCCGATATGGCTTGTTTGAAGCGGGTCAGATCTTTAATTCTTAATTACGGTGGTGATAAGGCTGTCGTTGTCTTATCAGCACCTGGCGGTATGACCGACAGTTTGGTGTCTTTGGCACAAAGCGCAGAAAAAGGTGAACAATACACAGCTCAGTGGAATGAATTTGTCGCGCGCAGCGAAGGCTTGAGGCAGGAAGTTGAATCTGAGTATGGTCAAGTATTAGGTTGGCCTCAGTTGGATCAGCTTCGTGAAAAGTTGGAGGGCGTTAAGCTGCTTAAGCAGTGCCCTGCGGCGGTTAATGCATACGTCATTAGCTTTGGTGAGCGAATTAGCGTTGCCTTGATGGTCTCTATGTTAAAAACACATAATGCTCAGGCGTTAGACGCTGTAGCATGTATAAAAACGAACTTAGAACATCTTGACTCAGAAGTTGATTTAGACAAAACAAAAGCTGAGGTTCGCCAACATATTAAGGATAGGGATGACGGCATCTTCGTTATGGCAGGCTTTACTGGCAGCAATGTCGAAGGCGAGCTAACAACCTTAGGCCGAAATGGCTCTGATTACTCGGCAGCGGTTATGGCCGCGAGTTTAAATGCAGATATTTGTCAGATATGGACTGATGTCGATGGTGTATATAGTGCTGACCCAAGACTCATAAAAAAAGCGACAAAAGTTGAACGCTTATCTTATAAAGAAGCCATGGAGCTTGCCTATTTTGGCGCTAAAGTATTGCACCCCAAAACCATCTTACCGTGTGCGAAAACAAATGTACCTTGTGAAATTAAAAATACGCATGATCCAGACGTGCCCGGCTCGCTCATTTCTTCCCAAGGCGGTGGTGATGAACCTGTAAAGGCCTTATCAAGTTTGGATAAACTGGCTATGTTAACTGTTTCAGGGCCAGGCATGAAAGGCAAAGTGGGTATGGCTGCGAGGGTATTTGGTGCGCTAGCCAACGACAACGTTTCAATTGTCCTAATCACACAATCTTCATGTGAATTTAGCATTAGCTTTTGCGTTTATGAACACGACTTATCTCTGGCTTTAAGCGCCTTAGAGTTGGCATTTGAATTAGAAACACAAGCCGGTTTAATAGAACCTGTTGAAGTTCGTAAAGATCTTGCAATTGTGACCCTAGTTGGTGACAACATGAAGTCACATAAGGGCTTAGCGGCTAAGTTTTTTGCATCCTTGTCGCAAGCTCAAGTAAATGTCGTGGCCATTGCGCAAGACTCTACAGAAAGCGCAATATCTGCGGTTGTGTCGGGCGACTTATGCAAAGATGCGATGAAGGTGTGCCATGAAAACTTTTTCACCCATGTCCCGTCAATAGATGTCTTTTTGCTTGGCTGCGGCTTAGTGGGCAAAGAGTTAATTAAGCAGCTAGAAAAACAACAAGCCTGGCTTGCTAATCGCAATATCAAGTTAAACCTATATGGTGTGGCAAACTCAAGGCAGTGCTTGCTGAGTCATGAAGGCGTTGCTTTTGATCAATGGGAAAGCCAATTAAAGCAGGCTAATAAAGGCTTTGAGCTCAATGAACTTGAACAATTTGTAAAGCGCAATCATCTGATCAATCCGGTTATTGTCGATTGTAGCTCGTCTGAACGATTGGCTGATCAATACGCTGACTTTCTCAAAGCAGGCTTTCACGTGGTTGCTGCGAACAAAAAAGCCAATACAGGTGACATGGCCTATTATCGAGCATTGCAACAAGCTGCTCAGTCATCAGGGCGCAAGTTTTTATATGAAACAAACGTCGGTGCAGGGTTACCGGTACTCGATAATTTACAGCTTCTATTTGGTGCAGGGGATGAGTTACTGTCCTTTAGTGGGATCTTATCTGGTTCTTTATCATATATGTTTGGTGCCATTGAAGATGGGTTAAGCTTATCTGAAGCAACTGCACAAGCGAAGCGAAACGGCTTTACAGAACCAGATCCAAGAGATGATTTATCTGGTACCGATGTGGCTAGAAAGCTATTAATTATTGCACGTGAATCAGGCTTGGAACTTGAATTAAGTGATATTGAAGTCGAACCAGTTGTGCCTGAGCAATTTGCGGCTGATACTGGCGTTGATGATTTTATGGCGCAGTTGCCTGAACTGGATGCAGCTTTTGCAGATCGCGTGCAAAGTGCGGCGAGTGAGGGCAAGAAGTTACGTTATGTTGGCAGTATAAAAGAGGGTATTTGTCGCGTTGGCATTGAAGCGGTCGATTCAGAACATGCGCTATATGATATTCGTGACGGTGAGAACGCGTTGGCAATTTTAAGCCAGTATTATCAGCCGAAGCCTTTTGTGATTAGAGGATACGGTGCAGGCGCAGAAGTTACCGCTGCGGGTGTTTTTGCCGATATTTTAAAAACACTGTCTCGCTAGGAGTGCACGATGAGAAAATTTTATGCACCTGCTTCTATCGGTAATTTTTGCGTGGGGTTTGATTCTCTCGGTGCGTCACTTGCGCCGATAGATGGGGAGCTCTTGGGCGACGTTGTTTATATTGAGCAGGCCAATGATGATAGGTTTGAGTGTATTGGTGAGTATGCACATAAGCTCCCAACAGATCCAAAAGAGAATTTGGCATTTCAATGTTTGACTCATTTTAGAGCGCATGTGAAATCTGATATGCCAAGTGTCTCTTTGACACTTGAGAAAAAATTACCGGTTGGCTCTGGTTTAGGGTCGAGTGCTTGCTCTGTTGTTGCAACTTTTGCTGCATTGAATGCGTTTGCTGGCACTGAGCTGTCACAATCCCAAATGATTGAACTAATGGCAGACTTTGAGGCTAAAGTGAGTGGCGCACGTCATTATGACAATATTACGCCATGTTATCTGGGTGGGTTGCAGCTTACTGCGGAATTAGTACCAGACAGAGCACTGGCATTACCCGTTGATCCGAACTGGTATATTGTTGTGGCATATCCTGGGTTTGCATTGAATACATCTAAAGCGAGATCGGTATTACCTACGGCGCTCACATTAAGTGAAAGTGTTGACTTTGCCCAAAGAATGTCCTCATTTTGTACTTTGCTGCAGTTAACCCGATTTGATGAGGCAGTTGCGCTGATGCAAGACAATGTGGCAGAGCCCAGTCGTTCGCCACTTATTGAAGGGTTCAAAGAAGCAAAATTGAGTTTACCTGAGTTGGGCGCCAGTGTAGTGAGTATATCTGGCGCTGGGCCAACACTATTTGCGCTGTGCGATTCATTAGAGATTGCTCAAAAGTGTCAAAATTGGCTGCAGCTACACTATCTGAACGAACAAGGGTTTAGTCACATCTGTAAAATAGACAGCATGGGCACCAGAGAATTGGTTTAAGGAATTAAAAATGAATTTAGTTAATCTTATGGATCCTCAGCAGCAGGTTTCATTTACAGAAGCGGTGAAAATTGGTCTAGGGCGTAATCAAGGCGTTTTTTTTCCTGACAAATTAGCGGCAATTGAAAATGTTGATGCGCTGTTAGCGATGCCATTTAAGGCTCGCAGTAGTAAAATCTTACAGCATTTAATCGGTGATGAGTTACCAAGTGATACACTTGATGAAATGGTGAATAGTGCCTTTAATTTTCCTGCGCCCATTGTTGAGGTAGAAAAGAATACGTATTGCTTAGAGTTATTTCATGGTCCGACACTAGCATTTAAAGATTTCGGCGGGCGCTTTATGTCTGAGTGCATCGGCTTATTTAATCAAGGCGAGCGGGTCACGATTTTAACAGCGACCAGTGGAGATACTGGCGCGGCGGTTGCCCATGCATTTTACGGCAAAGAAAACGTAGACGTAGTTATTCTATACCCGCAAGGCAAAATTTCGCTGGCACAACAAAAATTATTCACAACGCTGGGTAAAAACATTCATTGCTATGCGGTAGAAGGGAGCTTTGATGACTGTCAAGCGCTGGTAAAACAGGCGTTTTTGGATGAGGAAGTAAAGTCTAAGCTCGGGTTAAATTCAGCAAACTCAATCAATATCAGTCGTTTGTTAGCTCAAGTGTGTTATTACTTTGAAGCAGTTGCACAATTACCTGAGCCTCAACGTCAGCAATTACACATCTCTGTGCCCAGTGGAAATTTCGGTAATGTGTGTGCTGCGATGATAGCGGCGGCAATTGGATTGCCTGTCAATAAACTTAGTGCGACGACAAATCAAAATGACACTGTACCGCGTTATATTGAAACAGGAAATTGGTCTCCCAATGTGACTTTAGAGTCGCTATCTAATGCGATGGATGTGAGTAAACCTAATAACTGGCCTCGTGTTGAAAGCATGCTTAACGCAGCAATATTCAACAAAGATGATTTTTATTCATGTTCGGTGGGTGAATCTCGTACTAAAGAAGTGATGAAGCACATCAACAAGCTTGGCTATGTTGCAGAACCACATACCGCGATCGCTTATGAAGGTTTGCAGATTAATAAATCCGATAATGAAACAGGGATATTTTTGGCCACAGCACACCCGGCTAAATTTAAAGACTCTGTTGAAGGTGTGTTAGAACAACAACTTGATATGCCACAAGTGCTTGCAGAAGCTTTAGCTAAGCCGTGTTTAGCAGAGGTTATCTACGCTGATTATGGTGCACTTAAGTCACGCTTGTTTGAAAAGCTAGGGTCGTAAACGTACGTACTACATTGATCTGTGCATACATAAATCAACAAAGGGTGAATGTATGCACATTTTATTTTTTAATGAATGTTCTAATCCACATAAATATTTTTTATATTTAAATAAAAAAATATCATCCCCGAAACACTGTGAAATAAATTCAATCCTTGCTTAAATAGAGCCACGCAGATTTCGTAGGCAATTGGATGTAAATTGCGTACAATTGCATTCGGTAAATTTAATCATACGTGCACCTAGGAGAAACCATGTTAGAACGTAACATGAATATTGCAGATTTTGACCCTGAATTATTTAACGCGATCCAGTCTGAAACGACTCGTCAAGAAGAGCACATTGAGCTAATCGCATCTGAAAACTACTGTAGCCCGCGTGTTTTAGAGGCTCAAGGGTCACAACTTACAAATAAGTACGCAGAAGGTTACCCTGGTAAGCGTTATTACGGTGGTTGTGAGCACGTAGATGTGGTTGAGCAGCTGGCAATTGACCGTGCATGTGAACTATTTGGTGCAGACTATGCAAACGTTCAGCCGCATGCTGGCTCTCAAGCAAATGCTGCTGTTTTTCAAGCGCTGCTTCAGCCACATGACACTGTATTAGGTATGAGCCTTGCTCACGGTGGTCACTTAACGCACGGTTCTCACGTAAACTTCTCAGGTAAAACATACAATGCAATCCAGTATGGCCTAAACGAAGAGACTGGCGAAATTGACTACGCACAAGTAGAAGCGTTAGCACTTGAGCACAAACCAAAAATGATCATCGGTGGTTTCTCTGCCTACTCTGGTATTGTTGATTGGGCTAAATTCCGCGAAATTGCAGACAAAGTTGGCGCATATTTACTTGTAGACATGGCACACGTTGCTGGTCTTGTAGCTGCTGGTGTTTACCCTAACCCTGTACCTCACGCACACGTTGTGACTACAACAACGCACAAAACATTGGCTGGCCCTCGCGGTGGTTTGATTGTTTCTGCATGTGGTGACGAAGATGTTTACAAAAAGCTAAACAGTGCAGTATTCCCTGGTGGTCAAGGTGGTCCTTTATGTCACGTAATCGCGGCAAAAGCGGTTGCATTTAAAGAAGCATTAGAGCCTGAATTCAAAACTTACCAAACACAAGTTGTTAAGAATGCGCAAGCGATGGTTGCTGTTCTTCAAGAGCGTGGTTATAAAGTTGTTTCTGGTAAAACAGATAACCACCTATTCCTACTTGACCTTATCGATAAAGACATCACTGGTAAAGACGCTGATGCTGCACTGGGCCGTGCAAACATTACAGTAAATAAAAACTCTGTACCAAATGACCCTCGCTCACCATTTGTGACATCTGGTCTTCGTATTGGTTCTCCGGCTATCACTCGTCGTGGCTTTAAAGAAGCTGAAGCTGGTGAGTTAGCAGGTTGGATCTGTGATGTATTAGACAACATCAATGATGAATCAGTACAGGCACAAGTAAAAGAAAAGGTAAAAGCCATCTGTGCTAAATTACCTGTTTACGCATAATTAGAGTCACAATTTGCGTTATTTTTGATATTATAAAGGCCGCATTTATGCGGCCTTTTTATTATCTATTCGCTCTGTGTGCTAAACAAAGGCACCTATTAAGCAGAGACTGAGCATATTTATACGCCGCATTACAAATACTACCCAACAGTGAGAATTTATGCATTGTCCTTTTTGTACGGCAAAAGATACTAAAGTGATTGATTCGCGCTTGGTGGCGTCTGGGCACCAAGTAAGACGCCGCCGTGAATGTATAGTTTGTCATGAGCGCTTTACGACGTTTGAAGGTGCGGAATTATTAATGCCCCGAGTGATTAAGCAAGATGGCACACGGGAGCCTTTCAATGAAGATAAATTGTTAAATGGTTTACATCGCGCATTAGAAAAGCGCCCAGTCAGTACTGAGCAAATTGAAGAAGTCGTACATCAAATCAAATCTGAGATCCGTGCAACCGGAGAAAGAGAAGTTAACAGCAAAATGATCGGCGAATGCATTATGGAAGCCCTGAAAAAGCTCGACAAAGTCGCTTATGTTCGTTTTGCGTCAGTGTATCGCAGTTTTGAAGACATCAAAGAGTTTGGTGAGGAAATCGCGAGGTTGGGAGACTGATGCATTTTACACAAGCTGATCATGAGTATATGGCACTGGCCATTGAACTTGCTAAGCAGGGTCAGTACACCACAACGCCAAACCCAAACGTTGGCTGTGTCCTTGTTAAGAACGAAAAAATAATAGGGCAAGGCTTTCACATTCAGGCTGGTGGCCCTCATGCCGAGGTGCATGCTTTAAGAGAAGCAGAAGGGAAGACACAAGGTGCTACAGCGTATGTGACTCTAGAACCCTGTAGTCACTATGGCCGAACTCCGCCTTGTGCTAAAGGGTTAATTGATGCGGGCGTGAAAAAAGTGATTTGCGCCATGGTTGACCCAAATCCGCAAGTGGCTGGCAATGGCATAAAAATGTTAGAGCAAGCGGGAATAGAAACTGCATTTGGCTTACTGGAGCAAGAAGCGCGTGCCTTAAATAAAGGCTTTCTGAAAAAAATGGAAACTGGAAAGCCTTATGTAATCGCAAAACTCGCCGCAAGTTTAGATGGCAAAACGGCGCTACAAAATGGCCAAAGTAAGTGGATCACCGGACCTATCGCAAGACAAGATGTACAGAGCTTTAGAGCACAAAGCTGTGCTGTTTTGTCAGGTGCTGACACGGTATTGGTCGATGATGCCAAACTCAATGTGCGCGCCAGTGAATTTAAAGACTTTGAATTGGTGGATAACCTAGCGCAATTGCGTCAACCAATTCGTGTGATAATCGATAGCCAAAATCGCTTACATCCTAACCTAGGCTTATTTAGCCAAGAATCTAAAATTATTATTTTACGTACCAAGCTTGATAAACAGCATCAATGGCCTCATTTTGTAGAGCAAGTATGCTTACCTGAAACCGAAGGTAAGCTAGATTTACATGCTGTAATTGACTACTTGGCGACGCAAAATATTAATCAAATATGGCTCGAAGCCGGCGCAACTTTATGCGGTGCAATGCACGAGCAAAAGTTAATTGATGAATATATCATCTATATGGCGCCAAAAATTATCGGTGAAGGTGGCAGGGGACTATTTAAAAGTTCTGTTTTGACAGAGATGGCCCAAATACCAGAAGTTAAAATTACAGAGTGTGTCCAAGTTGGCACAGACATTCGCATAAGTGCGACCACTAAATAAGAGTACATATGTTTACAGGTATCATTGAAGCAACGGGCACACTCACTGAACTTACCTTGAAGCAAGGTGATTTGAGTGTAAAAGTGCAATCTCAAAATTTAGATATGACTGACGTGGCGCTCGGCGATAGCATCGCCACTAATGGTGTTTGCCTGACCGTAGTTGAAAAATACAGTAATGGCTTCAAAGCGGACGTATCAAATGAAACCTTGTCGCTTACACGTTTTGGCGACTATCAAGTTGGACAAAAGGTCAATTTGGAGAAAGCGTTGCAGCCGATTTCGCGTCTTGGCGGGCATTTAGTGTCTGGCCATGTTGATGGCGTTGCAACCATTGTGGCAGTTGAAGCAAATGCTCGCGCCACGGATTATTGGCTATCGGCACCTGATAGTCTGATAAAATATATTCCTTATAAAGGCTCTGTTGCTATCGACGGGATAAGCCTGACAGTCAACGCTGTTGAAGGTAATAAATTTAAACTCACCATAGTGCCACACACAGCACAAGAAACGACAATAGCGGATTTTAAAGTCGGTACTGTGGTGAATCTCGAAGTTGATCAAATTGCTAGATACTTGGAGCGTTTAATTCAAGGTACTCAAACGACTTCAAGTGAATCGACTCTCACAACCAGTTTGTTGGCACAAGCTGGCTTTATTAAGTAATTGGCCATTCAAACAAAGTAATTAATGGGAAAACTATGAGCTTAAACAGCGCAAAAGAAATCATCGAAGACATTAAAGCCGGTAAAATGGTTATTTTGATGGACGATGAAGATCGAGAAAATGAAGGTGACCTGATCATCGCTGCAGAACATATTACGCCTGAAGCGATTAACTTTATGGCGACCTATGGCCGAGGTTTGATTTGCCTAACGATGACACAAGAAAGATGTCAACAACTCGACCTGCCACTTATGGTGCGAAACAACGGCGCGCAGTTTTCTACTAATTTTACGATGTCGATTGAAGCGGCTAAAGGGGTGACAACAGGTATTTCTGCTGCGGATAGAGCCCGTACAGTACAAGCGGCTGTTGCTAAAGGCGCTGTTCCAGAAGATATCGTTCAGCCTGGCCATATCTTCCCTATTATGGCGCAACCTGGTGGTGTTTTAACGCGTGCAGGGCACACGGAAGCGGGCTGTGATTTAGCACGTCTGGCTGGACTAGAACCGTCGTCAGTAATTGTTGAAATTTTGAACCCAGACGGCACTATGGCAAGGCGACCAGAGCTGGAAGTGTTTGCAAAAGAACATAATATTAAAATCGGCACCATTGCTGATTTAATCGAATACCGTAACCTGAATGAAACCACAATCGAAAAAGTGGCTCAGTGTAAGCTGCCTACAGAGTACGGTGAATTTGACCTAGTTACCTACAAAGATACCATTGATAATCAGCTGCATTACGTGTTGCTTAAAGGCGAAGTTAAAGAAGATGAGGCGACACTAGTACGTGTTCATTTACAAAGCACATTCAATGATATTCTCCTATCTGATAGAAGTGCAGATCGCAGCTGGACTTTACATGGTGCAATGGAATACATCGCAGAGCATGAAGGCGCATTGGTCATTCTTGGTAAAAATGAACAGACTGAAGACTTAGAGCAATTGGTTAAAGCCTTTGCTGCTGAAGATCAAGGCGAGAAAATCAACTACCGCAAGTTTCAAGGTACATCTCGCACAGTTGGCGTAGGTTCTCAGATTTTGGCAGATTTGGGCATTCAGAAAATGCGTCTGATGAGTTTGCCGAAGAAATATCATGCACTTTCTGGCTTCCACTTAGAAGTTGTCGATTACGTAGAGCCGAAATAGTCGCGCTCTTCACTTTTTACACCTACTGTCTGGTTGGACAGTAGGTGTTTTTCTTTAAGATGTGCTATTATGCGCGTCAATTTGGCTATTGCTAATACTGATCAGGAATCATCTAATGAAAATAATTGAAGGTAACAAGTTCGCACCAGGTAAAAAATTTGCCATTGTCATTTCTCGTTTTAACGATTTCATCGGCAGCAGCTTATTAGAAGGTGCAGTAGATGAGCTTAAGCGCACAGGTGGCGTGAAAGATGAAGACATCACAGTGGTTTATGTACCAGGTGCAGTTGAGTTACCTCTTGCAGCTAAACGTGTTGCAATGAAAAAAGAGCATGATGCTATTATCGCACTAGGCGTTATTATCCGTGGCGGTACGCCACACTTTGATTTGGTTGCTAACGAATCAAATAAAGGACTAGCCTGCGTTTCATTAGATTACGATATTCCAGTTGCTTTTGGTGTATTGACGACAGAAAGTATTGAGCAAGCTATTGAACGTGCGGGAACTAAAATGGGTAACAAGGGTGGCGAAGCTGCACTTGGTGCACTAGAAATGGTTAACGTACTTGAGCAAATTTAAGAGGAATCTAAGTGAAACCAGCAGCTAGACGTAAAGCGCGTGTGCTTGCATTGCAAGCTGTCTACTCATGGCAGTTAAGTGGCAACCCAATTGCTGATATTGAGCAGCAAATGCTAATTGAGAACGACGTATCGAAAGTCGATGTGGAATACTTCAAAGATTTAGCACGTGGTGTTGCAGTAAACCATAAACAGTTGGATGAAGCGATTCAGCCTCATTTATCTCGTCCATTTGACGATTTAGACATGGTTGAATTAGCGACTTTACGCGTAAGCGCGTATGAGCTTAAGTTCCGTGAAGATGTGCCATATAAAGTGGCTATCAACGAAGGGATTGAACTGGCCAAAATGTTTGGTGCAGAAGACAGCCATAAATTCGTGAATGGCGTGTTGGACAAAGCAGTTAAGAAAATCCGCAAGTAATCAGAATCATGAGGAGAGCCGGCGTTGGCCGGCTTTTTTAATGTATGAAGGAATTTGAGTTAATTAATCATTACTTCAAAGGCAGAGGCATAACTCGCCGTGATGTTGCCGTTGGGATCGGTGATGATTGTGCTGTAGTTGATATTCCTGAAAATTGTCAACTTGCAGTTACTACAGACACCTTAGTAGAGGGTGTGCACTTCTTTCCTGATATTCCCGCAAGGGCATTAGGACATCGTGTTCTAGCAGTTAACTTAAGTGATTTGGCAGCCATGGGCGCTGAACCCACTTGGATCTCCATTGGTTTAACACTACCTGCAGTTGATATGGCATGGCTTGAGGAGTTTACTGAGGGCCTGCATGAAATTGCCGAATATTATAATGTACAGTTGATTGGTGGTGACACAACACAAGGTCCGCTGACTATTACCATTTGTGCTAAAGGTATCGTGCCCAAAGGCAAAGCCTTGACGCGATCGGGCGCAAATGTGGGTGATTGGATCTATATTACAGGTCCTGTTGGTGATGCGGCTTTGGCGATTGAATCTCGCAAGCGCGGTATTGCATTAAATCCAGACCAAGAAAAGCGTGTCACCGAAAAATTGCACTATCCAAAGCCTCATGTTGCTGCTGGACAGGTTTTGAGAGGCCTTGCAACTTCTTGTATCGATATCTCTGATGGCTTACTTGCGGATCTCCAGCATATTGTTGACCGCTCAATGGTAGGTGCAGAAGTTGATGTAAACAAAGTCCCTATTTCTGATGATTTACGTGCACTAGATAACGAAAATCTTCGAGAAATGCTGAGTTTGTCTTATGGCGATGACTATCAACTACTGTTTACTGTTAATGATAATAATAGAAGTGCTGTTGAAGCGAGGCTAGTCCAGTATGGCGTCCAGGCAATCTGTATTGGACAGATCACAAACACAGCAGGCGTTGTAGAACTTTATAAAGATGGCGAGAAATACTCTATCTCAGAGCAAGCTGGCTATGAACACTTTAATTAGGAGCGAGCTTGGATAAGTCGTTAAAATTCAACCTCAAACGCCCACACCAATTGTTTGCGTTGGGGTTTGGTACGGGCCTTGCGCCCAAAGCACCTGGCACAGTTGGAACATTAGCAGCATTGCCGTTTATTTTTGCCACAATGACATTGCCCGTTTGGTTTCAGGTTAGCCTTGCTGTTTTGATGACGATATTTGGCATTTGGGTATGTGGTAAAACAGCGAGAGATGTCAATGTGCATGACCATCCTGCGATTGTTTGGGATGAAGTAGTTGGCTTTTATATTACTATGATTGGCGCTGCTATTAGTTGGCAGTCGTTGATTGTGGGCTTTGTTTTGTTTCGCTTTTTCGATATAGCTAAACCTGGACCCATTAGAATGCTAGATAAAAAGCTGCACGGTGGGCGTGGAATTATGGCTGATGATGTTTTGGCGGGTATTTTTTCATTGATTTGTATCCAAGCTTTGTTTAAAACAGGGGTCCTAGGCGGCTAACATAAAGTTGAAAAAGAGGGAATCTATGCACACATTTTTTCTACTGTTAATCATGCTAGTGACATTCAATGTGAATGCCGCTATTAACGATTACGTCGTAAAACAGTGGAACATGCAAAATGACTTACCATCACAAAGCATCAAAAGTGTGGTGCAAGATCAACAAGGTTATATTTGGCTAGGTACGCAATTTGGCTTGAGTCGATTTGATGGGCACCAATTCGTCAACTTTAACACTCAAAACACCAACTTTTTAGTCAGTAATGCGATCAATAAACTGGTTGTTGATCGCTTTGGTATGCTTTGGGTGGGCACACGTCGAGGTGTATTGCGCATAGATCCCCAAACGATGAAGGCGCAGAAATTCAAAATTCAAGCCGATGTCAAAGATATTATCGAAGATAACAATGGTAATATCTGGGTCGCTGCAAATGGACTATATTATATTTCTGCAAAGCGTTTAATGTTGGATAAAAACAACTTAGACGATAGCAAATTATCACTTACCCATATTAGTCAGATTGTTGGTGCTGTGACAAAAATGGCACCATCGCCAGACGGGATTTGGGTTGTCAATGAACGTCATCTTTTACGAATAGGCGAATCTCAGTTTGTCGGCTCTAGTGGTATGAGGTTAGAACTTTCTAGCAAAATTTCTTTGCCCCGTCAGCTTGCGCAAACCAATATCCATGATTTAGCTTGGGTTGATGGCAAACTCTTTCTCGCATCGCAACTTGGTGCATTCTTCTTAGATTTTGATGAAGTTTTAAGACGCTTTGATGAAATTGGTAACAGTGCTGTTTACAAGTTTTTAAGCGATGAACAAGGTGGTATGTGGGTCTCTACCTATGGTCGTTTATTGTATAAAGAAAGTGGCGGTGAGTGGCAATCAGTAGATCTAGTGCAACTTGATCAGGGTATTTGGTTTACCGACCTATTCATAGACAAGAGTAATAACGTTTGGCTTGCGAGCATCAATGAAGGCTTATGGCTTGCTCACTCCGGTCGGGTTGAGCGTTTTCAAGCTGGTCTTCGGGGGAAGCAGGCAATTTCAGCTATGACGATGGGACCGAGAGGAAACGTCTGGGTCGCTACCCGGGAAGGCGTCGGTATGCTGGATAAAGACGACAATTACCAGCCAATTATTACACCCGTACAGTTGAAGGGGGTAGAAGTACATGACATGGAATTCTTAGATGGACGTTTGTATTTAGGGACTGGTCGTGGTGTCGTGATCTATGACAATGGTCAATTACTTGCTATTCCAAATCGTGAATTTCGTCAAACTCAGGTATTTACAATTAGTCCATCCAATCAAGGTGGGCTGTGGATAGGTACAGGTCGTGGCTTGTACCGTCTTGATTATAATGGATTAACGCCGTTTACATATAATGCGTTTTTGGGGAGTCAATTTGTAACTTATATTGTTGATTTTCCTCGCTATGGTTTTATCGGTACTGATAAAGGTGCTTATAAATACAATGAACGCGGTATTGAAAAAATAGGTGGGCAAACGTCATTAGAAACTGCCTATGTAACCAGTATTTTGCATGTAGAAAACTACACCACTTTGGTGGGGTCATTTTACGATGGATTATATTATCGCACCGAGTCAGGAGATTGGTTTCAATTAGATGCCTCTCATGGCTTACCTTATGGCCCTATCCTGTCTTTGCACTATGACAAAGAGCAAAACTTTATCTGGGTTAGCTCAATGAAAGGTGTTTATCGGATGTCTATCGAGCAATTTACTCAAGAGATTGAAAACTTGAAAGTTGAACAAGTTATCAACCCGTTCGATAGGCAATTAGATGGGATGCCCAGTCAATGCTGTACTGGCCTCGGGCATGACTCTGTGGTTGAAGTGGATGACGTATTATTGTACCCAAGTTTACAGGGTGTTGTTAGAATTCCGAAAAGTGTAAAGCTGTTCAGCGACAGTGAACTTGAACCTCGCTTTGAAGGGATCACCACACCAACTAGAGAGCTGACGCCGAATAAAATTGTAGAAAGTATCGTTTTGGATACCAATGAGCGAGATTTAACCATTCGCTACACAGCCATTGATTTCTATGCACCGCAAAGTATTGAGTTTAGATATAGGCTTGAGGGGCATGATGATCAGTGGCGAGATGCACTTGCTAGACGTGAAGCTATTTACACGAATTTACCACCAGGTGAGTTTACGTTTAGGTTAGAAGTAAAACGTCGTGGAGAAGATTGGCAAGAAGCTCACTCTAAAGCGGTCAAATTGACATTGCCGCGTCGTTTTGATGAAACCGTGTTTTTTAGGCTTATTATTACTTGCGGCTTTATCTTTTTATTCTATCTCGTATTTTGGGTGTTTAGAGCGCAAGAAAGACGAAAGCAAGCTGCTTTAGAGGAACTGGTCACGGAACGTACTACAGAGCTCAGAAAAGCCAATGAAAAGCTCAACAAAGTGAACACGCAATTAAAGCTTGTGAGTCATTCAGACGAACTTACCGGTTTGAAAAGCCGACGATTTTTATTTGATCAATTGCCTAAAGATATTGAACACTATCAGCGCAATGCGCATTCATTAAAAGAGCAAGGTAAAAGTCTTGTGTTAATGATTTTGAATATTGATAAGTTCAGCAAAATTAACGATGCAAATGGTCCGATTGGCGGGGACAGTTGCTTACAACAATTAGCCACTTTATTAAATACTCGCACTCAAGGCTCTGATTATGTTGCGCGTTGGAGTGGTGATGAGTTTTTACTGTTACTGCGAGATTTTCAATGTTCTGATGTGGATCAGTATGTTAAAGATCTTTGCAAGGCAATTGGAGAGTTTGATTTTACTTTGCCCAATGGCAAATCAACAAAAATGACGGTGTCTGTTGGTTGGTCGTTCTACCCACTACAAATGTTAGGCGGACACGTCATTGGATGGGAAGCATCGGTCAATCTCGCGGATATCGCGTTGCACCAAGTTAAGCGTAGCGGTGGTGATGGCGCAGCGACCGTGGCTTTCGATGACGAATTGGATGCGTTTGAATTTGAGCAAAGCCAGAATGTAGAATCTCAATTACAACTACTTCAGTCTAATGGCTTAGCTGAAATTAAAGTGTGGATGCGTTAAAGCGATTAAGTGCAGATAAAAAGTGCCAAGTTGAGCAAGTGTACTCTTGGCACTATATTTCATTATTTAACGCGCTATTCGCGCATTTGTTTCTGGACATTAAGCAGCGCTTCATTCATTTTTTTTATAAAGTCATATTTAAACGGGTATTTATTACCATTGTCTCTCGTGTAGCCTATATGTGCAGTACGGCTTAAAACGACTCTATCTTCGCTAAACTGCCTAACATTTATATCGTCTCGTTCTTTTTTGACGGATTCAAAGCCCATTAATGTCGATAACCTGTCATTGACATAGCAATCTAATCGAAGCTTGGATAACTTTTTGATATTCGTCAGGGTATCTTTATTTTCCCAAATTTTAATTAAGCCTTTTTCTCTTGCTAATGCGAGTTCTTCATCGAGAATCAAAAAGCCAGCATTGATACCAATATTGACTGGGGGTTTTTGAGTGGATCTGTCCAGTATATTATTGAGTGTTATCCCTGGGTTGCAAAAAGCGACAACGGCTTCTTCTCCAAGCGGTACTGAGTAGGGCCAGATATAAGGTCTTTTATCTTTATGAATATAGGGGGGTAAGAGTGCAAATGCTTCACCATTCTCCATAGCCGCAACACCACGCTTCCAAGGAATAGGCTCTAATATCACCTGATAGTGATCGGATAATCGCCTCGCCGCGAGTCTCACTTGCTCAATATAAATGCCATATAAATAACCATTGCTTTCATAAGAATAGGGTGGGTAGCTATCGTCTACTAAGATTGTTACGCGCGGCTTTATGCTGGCATGTGCATTTAAAGGCAAAAGCGCACCACAGGCCGTAAGCACAACAACAAGCAGGAAAAGCATGGGACGCATCATAAATAGTGTAATAGTTAAATTGAAGGCAGTCATTGATAACTTTAGGCAACTATGGTTGATATTACCAGTGGGAATGGTTAGCTGGTTACAGGGAAAAGCCTGATTTTACACGCAGCTACAATGCTGTAATGAAGCGTAATTTATTTGTTTTTACTTTAGGGTTACACTATAGGCAAGGAAAAGCGCAGTGATAAAGCGCTTACTTGTCCTTGCAACATAGAGTATTTACAGAGGAATAGGTGACCCCATGGCTAAGCTTAAAGTAAAGGATTGTTCAGATGTGATCTATTTAAAGGCGTTCCATCGCTTTGGTAGGTTAACTTATTCTGTAGATACTCATGTTAGTGGTGTAGAAATCTCTCGTATACATGCTGTGATAGAGCATAATGGCGAGGACTGGGAGCTCCGAGATCTCAGTAAAAATGGCGTGTGGCTAAATGGTCAGCGTATAGCTTACAACCAAGCGATGCACCTTAAAGTGGATGATGAAATTACTTTTTCTGAGATGCACCCTCAAACATTTGTCGTCGATTCTATTGCACCGCCAAAAGATTTGTTAATTCCGTCATGTAATGAGCAACCAGATGAAGTGATCCCGCTGGAGAAATACCACTTCTTACCATCAGAAACTGACCCTGAGTTGGTTGTTTTTTACGACAATGAAAAGCTATGTTGGTGTTATGAGCACTTGGCTACGGGCAAAATTGTCCTTTTGACTGACAGTGATAATCTATGTGTCGCTAATGAGCTTTGGTACCTATTCCAAGTTGAAGCTGCATCTCAAGAAGCGACAATGCCAATTGATAAGGCGCAGCAGTCCAGTTTAGAGTTTGTATTTGACATTAGCCTAGATGAAGAAATAACCGAGCTAAAAGTCAATCATAACGGCGCGTCACTTGATTTTGATGTGAGGACACATCACTACTTAACCGCTTTATTAGCTCGTTATAAAGCAAGGGATGAGGATGCAGTCGAAGAAGAAAATGAACGCGGCTGGGTCAGTGTTTCACAACTGTCTAAAGATTTAGGTATTAGTGAAAGCCATATTAATATACAGATCCACCGTGCTCGCAAACAGTTTGTTGACTTAGTTAATGATAAAAGCCTTGCTGAGCAGATCATTGAGCGCAAACGTGGTCGTGTCAGGTTCGGTGGCAAGCATTTTACTATTAAGAAAGGCTCGCACACCGAGGCATCCTATGCAGGACTGCAACCAGCGCTATAATTGAAGTTCAAATGTATTTATTTCTAATGAGTGTCTATGTACTCTGCTGCGTGGTTAGTCTGTTTCTTTAGCGCAAGTTTGTATGCTTTGGGCAATTCTGCCGAAATCACGTGGCGTAATACTACGCCCACAGCCCCCCATGTTGAAGCAGTTCCAAAGTGGATCCATCATGGTCTTGATAAGACGATATCAGCACTTGGGGAGCTTCCTAGCAATGTAATTCCTATATCCGTTTATTACATGAAGCACGCGAAGGAGCCTGTCCCTTGGGGAGAGGTATGGCGTGGTGAACCAGATGGTATCACGTTGTACATTGATGAACATGCTTCACTTAGGTCTCTAACGGCTGATTGGACGTTATATCATGAATTAGCGCATTTATATCATCCACGCTTAGATAACCAAGATAGTTGGCTGGCTGAGGGACTTGCCACGTACTTACAAAATGTGATTATGCTCAAAGGGGGGGTTATTTCAAATAGTGAGTTTGTCGAAAGAATGAAAGCAGGACTCGACCGTGGTGAGCTTGCGACTAAGCAGTTTGCTGGGCAATTATCGCAAATATCCAATAACATGTGGCAGTTGAAAGCATATCAGCGTGTATACTGGAGTGGCGTAGCTTTTTTTATTGAAGCTGAACTAGAATTACAATCCAAGTGTGCCGATTGCAATATTGTTAAATTGCTCGCGCGTTACCAGACCTGTTGCCGGGATAATAAAGCTATAAAAGTCACTCAAAGCGCCACAGTGTTCCTGTCACACTTTGATATGCTAGCCGAGAATAACATGTTTATGCCGCTTTATAAGCGCTATAAATCGAGACGAGATTTTCCATATATAACAGAAAATCAGATTATTAAGATACTAAATCGTTATACAAAGTAACTAGCAGTGATGTAGGTAAAGACCCGTGTCTTTACCTACTAGTATGGTTAAAGTCTTGCTTTCACATATTCGCCTGGGGCATCGTAAATACCAGGGTTTGCCTTCGTTTTTACAGCACGTGCCGGGACTTTTTCATCAGTAAATTGGGTTATCCATTTACCCCAATGATTCCACCAGGAGCCTTTTGTATGGTCCGCTTTTTCAAGCCAAGCATTGGCATCCCCCTGTGGTGCCGGCCCTGACCAAAAGCCATATTTGTTGGCCTTTGGTGGGTTAATAACACCGGCAATATGACCAGATTCGCCAAGTACAAAAGTTGTTTTTGAACTGGTGTATTGAAAGCCTTTGAAAGTTGCTTGCCACAGTGCAATATGGTCATCTCGGGTTGATAACGCGTAGATAGGCTGTTTCACCTTGGCTAAATCAATCTTTGTGCCTCGGACTTCAACTTCTTTTGTGGCGATTAATCTATTTTCTAAATATAAATCTCGCAGCATAAAGTTGTGACACTTAGCTGTGAGGTTGGTGCTATCTCCATTCCAGTACAACAGATCTAAGTCCATTGGTGGCTGGCCTTTGAGGTAATTATTCACATAATAATTCCAATACAGGCTATTTTCTCTTAACATGCTAAACGAGACGCCTAACAGGTGACCATGCATGACACCATTTTGCAGGTTGTAGGCCTCTAGCGCAGATATAGTCCCTTCGTTAACAAAGACACCTAGCTCCCCTGGCTGAGAAAAATCGAGTAGTGTCGTCAGTAAAGTCGCGCTTTTAATTTTTTGCTTCATGCGTTTAGATGTAAAGTATGCCATGGCTGTTGCCACCAGCGTACCAGCGATGCAATATCCTATGGCATTGACATAAGCTTCACCGGTTTGCTTTTCTATTTCATCTAAAGCGGCGATGACACCATCGACAACATAATCTTCAAATCCAACCTCTGCCATACTTGGGTCTGGGTTTTTCCAAGAAATCATAAATACGGTATGTCCGTTGTCTACAGCCCATTTAACGTATGAGTTTTCTTCTTTTAAATCTAAAATATAGTATTTGTTGACGTAGGGCGGTACGAAAAGCAATGGTGTTTTGTGCACTTGCTTAGTTGTAGCAGTGTATTGAATTAATTCAAATAAATGGTTTTGAAAAACGACTCTACCAGGCGTTGTAGCTAGGTCTTTACCCAGCTCATAGGCGTTTTCATTGGTCATGCTGATCCTCAGCATATCACCGCTTTTAGCCATGTCTTTTTTAAATAGTTCAAGTCCATTTATGAGGTTTTGACCTTCAGACTCAATGGTTAATTTTAAAAGCTCTGGATTAGTCGTAATAAAATTACTCGGAGAAATAGAGTTTATAACTTGTCTTGCAAAGAACTCGAGTCTTTCTTTTAATTTTTCATCTAAGCCAGGAGTTTGTCGAATCGAGTCAAGTAAGGACTGGCCAAAGAGTAAATAGCTTTGCTTGATATAGCTAAACCAAGGGTTATCTTGCCACTCGTCAGCAAGAAACCTTTTGTCACCGCGCTCAGTTGAGATCACCTCTTCGCTTGATGCATTGAGACTTTGTTCCCAAGTTTGTTGAACAATTTTTAGCTGCTCTTGCCACCAGTTAATTTGTTGTTTTGCGAATAGCTCTGGTTGCTTAGTAATTTCTTTTGCCCATTGACCAAAGTCTTCTGCGCTTTGTTCGTTGAGCGCTTTTTGAACTGGGCTGTTATTAAAAAGGTTTTGCGAAAAAATACTGTAGAGATCTTGATTATACTGCCACCAAGCGGTCATGGTCTGAGTAAAATCTTTATTGTCGGTATCCATTTTATGCTTCCTAGTCGGAGATGTGACAGACGAGTTATTGCTTTAAAAAGATGCGCTGCATGTGCTGTACAAACTTTTTAACGAGAGTGTGAGTCGACGTTGTTTATTGGCACATATATTCTCTAATACTCATACTCACAGATCGTGATGACCAAATATAAGCTTGTCAGTGGTATTGCATGTGAATAAGGTAAATCAGCCTAGCAAAATTGGATTCCACTAGGCTGATATGAACGCATTATACTTTTGCCGCTTTAACAGTCTCGTTCGAGATAGTCTCTAGGTTATCTTTAAACTCTTGACCTAATTGAGTTAACTTTTGACCGTCCTCGATAAGTTGCTGGCTTAGTTTATTCACGGCACTTAGCTGGCTTGCATTGAAGTCAATGAAAGACTTAACGTCTTTTACTTCAGCTGCAGTTTTAAGCTGTTCTACAGATGTCTCTGTGAATGAATGCGCAGCATCTAGCTGGATTTTTGCTAGTTGCTCGATGTTTTTTGCAACTAGCTGGTTGAACTGAATTGCAGGTGAGAAGAATTTTTCGCTTTGATCAGTGATTGATTTAAAAAAGTCGTTGTACATGGCTTGCTTCCTATTGAGAGATAATCCGTTTAAAAATGCAATACCCATCTACTACAGAAAAGTTGCCTTTTCTAAATGGTATCGTTGAGTTCTTAATTCATATACAGGCCGCCGTTTAAGGCAAGCGTTTCACCAGTAATATACGCTGCACCATCAGAGGCTAAAAAGCTGACTGTTTCTGCAACTTCTAATGGCGTTGCTAGTCGTTGCATCGGTACTTGCGCCTTGATGCTTTCTAATACGTCTTCACGCATTTTTGCAACCATAGGGGTTTCTGTATAACCAGGTGCAACAACATTCACGGTTACACCGGCTCGTGCGCCTTCATAGGCAAGAGATTTACTAAAGCCAATCATACCTGCTTTGGCTGCCGCGTAGTTTGCTTGCCCAAACTGTCCTTTTTGACCATTGACGCTAGAGATGTTGATAATACGACCCGACTTATTGCCACACATGTGTGCAAAAAGTGGTTGAGTCATATTGAACATAGAATTTAAATTTGTATCAATGACATCGTGCCATTGCTGCGCATTCATTTTTTTAAATGAAGCATCACGAGTAATACCAGCATTATTAACCAAAACGTCAATTTTACCGTGATTATCAATAACTGACTCAAGGCTATCAGTGCATGCTTGTGCGTCAGTCACATCTAAAAATAATGGTGAAACATATTTCGGGTTGATATTTGATTCATTGCACCAAGTATCAAAATCTGCCTCGTTACGTCTTGGGCTTGCGACTGCAATAACAAAGTAATTATTTTCTACGAGCTTTTGGGTAATGGCTGTACCGATTCCACCTAAAGCGCCTGTTACTACTGCTATTTTTTTATTTTCCATAATGTGCTGTTCCGAACATTAAGTGGCAAAACAACTGCACAACTAAGCCACGTATCACTGAAGTGGTTGTATTCAGCGACGGGTTAAAACTAACGTTATTGTTCATGTCTAATGTGACGAATTAATAACTAATTTGTTTAATATAAAAGACAAATACTCATGATTTTGTATTTGATTTAGGCACGTACTATTTAAATCCCTGCCATACTGCTCAATATCCAACTCTAGATTAGACTAAAAACTCAAAATTTAACAAGGTGAGTTGTCTAACCAATTGTCCAATCGCGCGTGCAGTAAGTAATAGTAGGTATTGGGATTTTCGGTATTAGACTAAAGGATAGTAGACGCTATTTATTTCAATCAGCATTTTATTTTATATTAAAAATTATGTGCTTAGCGTTTTTTCCGGTTGGTGTTTTTTTAAAAAAAAAGATTTGTGGACTGGTACATAAATCGTCTTTTAATGATTTCTAAGATAGGCTATTTTGGTAATGCGTTTTTTCGAAACTTTAGTAAGGAGTTTGTTGATGTTGAGTTCTGGACGGCTTTTTGAGGCATTTTTAATAAAAATAATGTTGGTTTCTTCACTGTGTTTTAGTACGGTGGTTAGTGCTAATGTTCAAGCTGTCAAAGCAACAGAGTTGCTAATTAATCAAATGTCAGATGCTCCATATACGATTATCGATGTGCGGACTGTTGAAGAGTACGCTGATGGTCATATTAAAGGCGCAATCAATATTCCTTATGACCAAATTGAAGCGCAGTCATTTCTTCTTAATGAGCTAAAAGATCAAACATTAGTGGTCTATTGCCGCTCTGGCAGGAGGGCGCAAATTTTTGAAAGCGCTTTATTTAAACGCGGCTTTAGATTGTTCCACCTAGAGGGAGACATTTTGGGGTGGAAGTCGCAAGGGCTACCACTGGTAAAGTAGTAACCCCGATAGTCAAAGCGTTATACTAGAGTTGCTAGCATCTCTTCATTGTATTCGGTTAAAGCTTGTTGATTTTTCACTTTGGACATGTAATCTGGGTTGGCAATAAATGGCCTGCCAATTGCGAGTAAGTCAAAGCGGTCGGTCTCTATTGCTGTCGCCCCTGTTTCTGGGGTAAATCCACCCACACCGACCAGTGTTTTTTGGTATCTTGCTCTAACATAATCAGAAGCTCTGCCACCAAGGTGCTCGAACGTCATTTCGTCATCGAATATACCAATATGCAAAAAGGCTAAATTGCGTTTTTCCAATTCAGGTAATAAATAGTCAAACACAGCTTTGTCGCGTGCGTCTGCAGCCATGTTGAAATATGCACCTGGAGATAGGCGTAAGGCTGTTTTTTCATGGCCGATACGTGCTGCAATGGCATCGACGACTTCCAAAGCAAATCGGCTCATATTTTCTGGAGTTTCGCCGTATTGGTCAGTTCGGGTATTGCTATCATAATGCAAAAATTGGTCGATGAGATAACCATTAGCGCCATGGATCTCAACACCATCAAAGCCAGCATCTATCGCGTTGGCAGCTGCCTGAGCGTAGTCATCAATCAGTTGCTTGATTTGTTCAACAGTAGCAGGAGTTGGCACTTGATAACTGAGCTCTCTCATACGTGGAACTGTTCCTTCAAGACCTCGAGCACTTGGTGCTATGACAGTGTCTCCATCATAAAAGTAGGGGTGTGCCGTGCGGCCTGTATGCCATAGCTGCGCAAAAATCTTACCACCGTTATTGTGCACAGCATCCGTGACCTTTCGCCATCCATTGATTTGCTCAGGAGTAAATAGCCCAGGCGTATTCGGATACCCTTGGCCATCAGGTCGGATAATGGTCGCTTCAGAAATAATCAATCCAGCATCAGCTCGTCTTGCATAATATGCTGCCATATCATCCGTAGGGACGAGTGCATCGTCTGCCATACAGCGTGTTAAAGGCGCCATTAATACGCGGTTTTTTAACGAGATTGCGGCGTTTAATTTATAGGGCTGAAATAAGATGTCTGTCATGGGTTGTCGTTCTCTTTATTTTGAATGTTTATTCAAGATAGCTTTATTTGAACGATCATTCAAGAGTGTTTTTGAACATTTGTTCAAAATTGTTTAAGATACCTTTAAATCCCCACGTGGAGTTATCAATGAGAAGCGCAGAGTTTGATAGAGAAGCTGTTCTAAGAGCCGCTATGAATGCATTTATGGAAAAAGGCTACAATAAAACCAGTATGCAAGACTTAAAGCGTGCCACAGGGCTGCATCCAGGTTCTATTTACTGTGCATTTGAGAATAAAAAAGGATTATTACTTGCGTCGTTAGAACAGTACAACTTGGATAGAAGCGAGGAGCTACGTGCTATATTTCACGAGCAAAACGGCGCATTAAATGGTCTGCAAGCATACTTAGATAGTATCGTTGCTGAGTGTATTAGTGGCGATCCCACTCAATCTTGTTTAAGCCAAAAGGCCATTAATGAAATTGCACAAACAGATGCGCAGGCACAGGCTGTTTTGAGCCAGCAGTGCGTCATGTGGCAAAGTTTTATGAAAGACATTTTTATGCAAGCAGAAAAAGAAGGTGTTATAACAGGAGAGCGATTACCTGAGCAGCGTGCACAAAGTTTAATCGTTGGTATTTATGGACTTAGGACATTTTCTCAAGCTCAAAAGGACGCGAGTATCATAGCGAGTCTAGCTAACCAATTATTACGTGATGTTTGCCGCTGACAGCCTCATTGGCAGCCTGTATGCACACTGTTTACGTATGATAAATGGACTAAATATGTTCAGCTAAGCAGACAAAAAAGTGCTTATTTAGGTACATTCCATTAGACATTATTACTAGCTCGAAAGACTAGCTCTGTTGAAGACTTTGGTATAGTCTATGAATTCTTATGATTATTAGTTAATTAATTGGAAATCATGAAGATATGGAATATCAGTTTTCTAATGCAGTGTTAAACACTCGAAGTCAAAGCTTCGAAGTAGATGGGAAAAAGGCGGTACTTGAAGATCGCACTTTTAAGCTACTTGCTTATTTAATTGATACCCACCCTAAAGTGTGTTCTCAAGAAGAGTTGGTCGCCTACTTATGGCCTGACTCCGTTGTCTCCCCATGGTCATTGCCTCGCTTAATCTCAGATACGCGAAGTTTGTTACGAAGATTAGGTGTAAAACAAGATGTGATTTTTACTGTGCGAGGGCAAGGCTACAAGTTTAATCCTGAAGTCACAATTCGCAGTGCAAATGACACCGCTGTGCTTGAGTTAGCAATCCTGCGCGCAGAGCATAATTCTGATGGAGCACATCTAAAGTTTTGGATAGGTGTCACTTTGCTGATGTGTTGCGTATGCATATGGCTAGTAATTAACCACGGGTTTGTGCATGAACAAAATACGAGTTTTAAGGCCAGTGAACCCGTTGATGCCAAAGGGAGAATACTGTGGGTCGATGATAACCCTAAAAACAATACAAAAGAGCAAGGGTATTTTCTTAAAAAAAAGATTGGCGTTTACAATACGACCTCAACACAAGAGGCGCTGCTATTATTGAGCATGTACGAATATTCTGTCGTTATTTCAGACATGGGACGCGATGGTGAGCCTTTAGCTGGATTAAAACTGCTCAGAGCAATGCGTGCTGTGGGAGATGAAACCCCATTTTATGTCTATACCTGGGTTGAGTCTGATAAGCAAAAAGAAGTGATCATATCGGCAGGTGGCCAGGGTGTCGCCACTAAAAAGCAAGAGCTTTACAATTATATATTACTGCATTTTAGTGATGAAAAAATTTAATTTAAGAAATTAAATGTTTGATTTATCTACTTTTCAACTTATTTCAAAGCGATTCAAGGGACAAATTCATGCAACTATGTCAACGTTTAGTTGCTGCTCTCTTACAGCAAATGTCTTGGCCTTAACATTAGTACCGTGGTGGGTGCTGCAGATGTTAAGGCCGTTTTCTTTTATGCATGCAAAAGCAGATGTGTATACCTGCCTATTGATGCATATGGCTCTGCTCTGTTGTACTGCAATTCAAGCGCTAAAAGCGCTTCAAATTGGTCTTCTGCTTTTTGCAGCTCGCGTAAGTAATCGTGAAAACATCGTACGCCCGTTTTACTCATCGTTTTGAAAGAAAGCTCGGCTAACCAATATTCAACTTGCTCACTTTCTAGTGGCTGATTTGGACTAAGTCCCACTTTTTGTTTAACTTTCAATCCGCTCGCTACGTAATCGAAGTTACCATAGACCATGTTGGCCAAACGTTGCGCTGCCTTATTGAAGTACATCAGAGATAAAATGCCATCAGGCTTTAAGCAATTTTTTAATATGGCTAGTGCGTGTTGCTGCTCAACTATCCATTCTAAAACGGCATGACAAAGCACTAAATCAAACTGCTCAAGGTCAAGTGTCGGGATATCTTGTAACTGAGCATGGATGAAGCTCATCTCATTGATAAGATTTTCATTTTGAGCGCGTTCTTGAGCAAGCTCTAACATAGGCTCAGAGGCATCCAGTAAAGTCACATGATGGCCTTGCTTGGCAAGGTAAAGTGCAAGTTGGCCTTGACCTCCACCCACATCGAGTATCCTGAGCGCTTTGTCTGTAAAGTGCTGGCTCAATAGCTCGTCTAAATCTCGCTTGAGCACGGCTTCACGAATTTTTCCTTTGGCTGTACCGTAGATATTATTCTTAAACTTGCCAGCGATATCACAAAAGTGACGATCTTTTGGGCTAGGTTTATGTTGCTTTTTCGCCATGTTGGCTTAAACCGGGTTATTAATATCAACAAACTCAACATCAAGGTCGTATTTGTCAGCCAAATATTCCCCTAAGGCTTTAACACCGTAACGTTCAGTTGCATGGTGTCCAGCTGCAAAAAAGTGGATGCCTTGCTCATTAGAACTATGGATGGTTTGCTCTGAAGCTTCACCTGTTAGGTAGGCATCAATGCCTTGACTTGCCGCTAGATCAATAAAGCTTTGACCGCCGCCTGTGCACCATGCAATCGTTTCAATCTTGTGCTCACCAGCTTGATTTACCAGTGGTGCTCTATCTAATTTGTGTTCTATTAATTGCGCAAACTCACCGACTGTCATAGGGGTTTTTAGCTTCCCTTTAACAGCGACACTGTTCTTATTCCACGGCTCCAATGGGCGCTCTACAATCAGATCGAGGAGCTCACCAAGTTGCGCATTGTTGCCAAGCTCTGGGTGCACATCAAGAGGCAGGTGATAAGCCAGCAAATTAATGTCGTGTGCAAGTAAACTTTGGATGCGACGCTTTTTCATACCTGTAATTGGCTGATCTTCACCTTTCCAAAAGTAACCATGGTGCACTAAGATGGCATCGGCTTGTTTTTCTATCGCAACATCTATTAGCGCTTGGCTGGCTGTAACACCAGTAATTATCTTTTTGATTTCTGACTTACCTTCAACCTGCAAACCATTGGGGCAAAAGTCACTTATTTGAAAAGGTTTGAGTAATTCTGTGAGTTGGTTAACTAATTTTTTGCGCTGCATAATGACCCCGAAATGCGATAAAAACGCATAGTTTAGCGTTTTTTTGACGGAAGAAAAGCGTCATATTTCAATCTGTGTCATGGGTGAAGCTCAGGGTAAAGTTGTGCTTTGCAAATATTAGGCTAGTTTTAGTTTCACATACATGGCTTAGGAGCAACAATCATGGCGGTTAAGGGAATTCCCGAAGGGTATCATGCGATCACGCCTTATTTAATTGTACAAGGTGGCGCTGACGCCATTCATTTTTATCAAAAAGTATTTAATGCGTCATTGGTTATGCAGCTAAACATGCCAGACGGATTAATTGCACATGCTGAATTGAAAGTTGGCGACTCTCATATCATGATCAGTGATGAATGTCCGGATATGCATTTCAAGGGGCCAAAGCAATTGGGAGGCACTTCGGTTTCTTTGATGCATTATGTAGAAGATGTCGACTTTGTTTTCTCACAAGCTTTGGCAATGGGGGCAAAAGAGATCAGAGCTGTTGAAGATCAATTTTATGGTGATAGGGCGGGCACATTAGAAGACCCGTTTGGACATGTTTGGACAATTGCAACTCATATTGAAGACTTAACGGAAGCAGAGTTACAAGAGAGGATGAGTGAGTTTATGACTAAACAGCAAGCACAGTGATAACATCAAATGAAGCCCCACAAAAGGGGCTAACAGTGCGTGTATTACTGGTTAAGCTTGTCTTGGGTATTTAATTCGAAATCGCTGCTGTCATGTCTTTGGTGAAGCTGTTCACTGGGCTCACCCCATGTACGGTTGACCATTCGCCCGCGCTTGACAGCAGGGCGTTTTGAAATTGATTTAGCCCAGCGCTGAACGTGAGCGTATTCTTGTACATTTAAAAACTCTGCTGCCTCATACAGCCCGCCTTCAACGAGTACCCCATACCAAGGCCAAATAGCTATGTCTGCAATGGTGTATTCATCGCCACACATATAAGTATTGTTCTTTAGATGATTATTTAACACATCTAGTTGTCTCTTTACTTCCATGGTATATCGGTCTATCGGGTATTGGTATTTTTCTGGTGCATAAGCATAAAAGTGTCCAAATCCACCACCTAAAATAGGTGCAGATCCCATTTGCCAGAATAGCCAGTTAAGACACTCGGTGCGAAGCGAAAGAGATTTAGGAATAAACTCAGAGAATTTTTCTGCCAGATATAGCAAGATTGCGCCAGATTCAAATACTCGTATAGATGGCGTTTGACTGTTATCAATAAGTGCAGGGATTTTTGAATTGGGATTAATATCACAAAATCCAGAGGAGAACTGATCTCCTTCCATAATATCAATTAAAAAGGCATCGTACTCCGCCCCTGCGATACCTTTTTCAAGTAGCTCTTCGAGTAAAATGGTGACCTTAACGCCATTAGGAGTCGCTAAAGAATAAAGTTGGATCGGGTGCTTGCCAGTTGGCAGAGCCTTGTCGAATCTGTGTCCTGCTGTTGGGCGATTTATATTGGCAAATTTTCCGCCGTTACCTTCTAGCCATTGCCAAATTCGTTCTGGTGTATAAGTAGTCTGTGTCATCACCTTTCCTTTTATTCGTTGGTTTTAATCTTCTAATGTGGACCGTGGTCAGTGCGTTTTCAATTCAGTTGATCAATATTAGCGTTGAGTCACATGCTCAGATCATAATTACTTTAGTTGATTTTGTTATGTATAAGGAGCTAGTTAATCGCTCATCCGGCAGGTATTTGAATGATAATACAGATAGCTAAAACGCTTTAGTCCATTATTTTTACTATTTCATTACATTGAGTGTAATTCATGTGATTTTTTTAAAAGTAATAAATTCAGCCTAATAGCGCTTATAAAAAGCGAAAGTTGGGTGGGGTTATGCCTTAATGTGTGCTTAGTTGGTATTTTCTAGTTCCTAAAGCGGGTTGTGTTTTACTTTATATTAGGTACATTGGTGTTAATAACATTAATGATTTTGTTAACTTAAAATTTGAGGGCCTATAGCAATGCACAAAGCTTTTCGTTCAATATGCGTGCTTTTGACAATAAATTGCGCTTTTTATTCTAACGCTGATGACAGCGCTGTCTCTTCTTCGATAAACGTTAATGAACAGGTGTCTGAGCGACGTATTGCAGGTCTTTGGCATGATGTTAACAACAGCAATTTTGCCAATGGTCACTTAATTGTTTCACAGCAAGGGAATGAGGTATTTACTGCTCATTATTTAGAATTTAAAGGGACGCCGTTTGTAGAGCATGGCAATGGTGTACGTGAAAAAGACACTATCACGGTGAAGGTTCAGGTAACGCAACAAATTCCGGGATGGACAACAGAGGGTGTCCATACGTTGACGCTGTCCGAGGACGGACAGTATTTGATAGGAGAATACGCTTCAGGGGGAAGTAAGGGTCCGCTGAAGTTTAAAAAAGCAGGTAGATAAACCTGCGTAACAATAAAAACATGTTGAAGGATATAAAATGAAAACATCAAATAAAAGGGCATTAAACCGGGTTAAGCACGCGTTGCTTCTCTCTGGTTTTTTCACCTCTCTTTCTACGCTTGCAGCAGCCCCTGGCGCGCCAAAAGTAGAATGGATGGTTGAAAAACACAGTTTAGTTACAATCACAGATTCACTTGCATACAAAGACGTTTTGGTTGCGCCAAGTGTTGATGTTTCTGTGCCTTGGTCAAAATGGACTGGGGAAGCTGGTGAAACAGTCAAAGTATTACTTGATGGGCAGATAGTCCACAGTCGTGTGTTAACTGAGGTAGGCAGCTCACAATCGGGTGTAGAAACATTAACATTTACCAAAGGCGGTAAATTCAACTTAACGGTTCAACTGTGTAATATTGATGGTTGTAGCGACAGTACCAATAATAAAGTGCTTGTGGTGGCGGACACTGCGGGTAGTCACTTAGATCCTTTACCGATGAAAGTGAACGATCCGCGTTTTCCAATCGAGATGACTAACCGCTCTTACGTTAATACAACAGGAAAAGTGGTCGCAGCATATGCTGCGGAATGGTCTGTTTATCGTGTCGAAGGGATGGATTATTACATCGATAATATTCCTGCGGAAAACCTGACGCATATTTTTTACGGGTTTGTTGCGATTGCTGGCCCTAACGAGTCGTTCAAAAAGGAAAACCCGACAGGTTATGACACCTTTCAACGCGTTACTGCTGGTTTGAGCGATTTTGAGCTTGCGCCACCTGATCCTTGGGCGGCGTATATGAAGCCTGTTGGCGATCAAGTAAACCAAGATGCGATCAAAGGTAACTATGGCCAGATGATGGCACTTAAGCAGCGTTATCCTGATCTGAAAATAATTCCATCTATCGGTGGTTGGACGCTTTCTGATCCTTTCTACTTTATGGCAGACGACGCTAAGCGTAAAACATTTGTTGAATCTTGCCGTCAGTATTTAAGAACATGGCAGTTCTGGGATGGTATTGATATCGATTGGGAATTTCCAGGCGTCGCTGCAGCAAATCCGAACTTGGGGTCTCCAAGTGATGGTGCGACATACATTAAGTTGATGAAAGAGCTTCGTGCGATGCTGGATGAAGAGGAAGCGCGTACAGGTCGTAAGTATGAACTTACTTCCGCGATTAATGTCGGTTTTGATAAGCTTGAGAAAGTGAATTACGGCGAAGCGATTAAGTATATGGACTACATTTTAATGATGTCCTACGACTACTTCGGCGCATGGGATTTAGAAGGTCTAGGTCACCAAACCGCAGTATACCCTTCAGATTTTAAACCTTCAGATGTACGTACCACGCAATACAACCTTAAGACAGGTATTGATTTACTTAAAGCACAAGGCGTGCCGGGTAATAAGTTGATCGCAGGTATTGCCATGTATGGTCGTGGTTGGACTGGTGTTGAGCATACGCCTGGTACACACCATATGCAAGGTAAAGCAACTGGTCCTTCAGCACCGGCAGATGCATTTAAGTTAGAGCCTGGTACCTTGATGTATGCCAATATCGCACAGTGGGCAAAGCATCCTGATTGGGAATATCACTATGATACGGTTGCGCAAGCACCTTATATCTATCGACCTAGTACGGGCGATCTGATCTCTTACGATGATCAAAAATCGATTAAGGCAAAAGGTGAGCTAGTATTCCAAGAAGGACTAGCTGGTATGTTTGGTTGGGAGATCGATACAGACAATGGCGATATTTTGAACTGGATGCATGAGTCACTTGGTCACCCTCTCGTGGACGGCTCAAATCGTGCTCCTGTTGTGAATGCAGGCGCAGATCAAAGTGTATTATCAGGTTCTGTTGTTAAACTGGCTGCGACTGCGAGTGACGCAGATAATGACGCACTGACCTACCAATGGCAGCAAGTGTCCGGTCCTGCGGTTACTTTAGGTGTCACCAGTGCATTGAACCTAGAATTTGTCGCGCCCGATGTTGTAGGTGAAGCAACAGTAACGTTACGCTTTAGTGCCAACGATGGCAAAGGCGGAAATACCAGTGACGAAGTTGTGATCACAGTTCGCGACAGTGTTGTGAACACACCACCAGTGGTGAATGCTGGGGCAGACCAACAAGTTGAATCAGAAACAGCGAGTGTCGTGTTAGATGGTAGCGCAACATCAGATGCTGATGGTGATGTTTTAACATATACATGGTCTCAGGTGTCTGGCACGGCTGTTGTACTGGCTGGTGCAGATACCAATCAAGCCAGTTTTGCAGCGCCTCAAGTATCGCAAGCAGAGCAATTGGTATTCCAGTTAAGTGTATCTGACAATGGTGTTGATAACTATACTGATACAGTAATCGTTACAGTTACACCAAAAGGCGCCGGTGGTCATCCAGCTTATGATGCTCAAGCGGTTTACAACACCGGCGATCGAGTGAGTCATTTTGATCAAGAAGTAAAGCAAACACTTGTTTGGGAAGCTAAATACTGGGTTTCTGGTGTGGAGCCAACGCGTTTTGCTGACGCATGGACTTTGATCAGTCAAGCTGAATTTCCATGGCACATTGATGTTGCTTACAATGCAGGCTCAGAAGTGAATCATTGTGACGCTGCTAACCTATGTGCACGTTACAAAGCATTGTGGTGGACTAAAGGTGATGAGCCAGGCAAAAGCAGTGCATGGCAAAAACTCTAATTAAAATATGTGTGGGCTGACAGTCCACACATTAACCCATAGGAAAAGATTTAAGTGAGATCTTTTCCTATCCATACCACCTTCCCAATAATCTCAAGTTGCTCCATTTCATCAGGCTTCACGACTTGTTCAACATATTCTTTGTTGTCGCTGATAAGCCTTACTGAGCCATCTAGATATTGTTGCAGGCGCTTTGCGTATAGCTCTTCTCCGAGCCTAACTACATAAATTAGGCCTTCACTGAGCTTCTTGTCGCTTAAGTCGACTAAAATTGTATTGTTGTTATGAATGGTGGGCTCCATAGAGTCGCCTTTAGCAAAAACAACGGCTAATTTACTTTTTTCAAGATTTTTGTATTCAAGCCATTTTTTTCGAAATGCGAGATGTCTTGAAACTTGAGTTTGGTCATTAAATGCACCATGCCCTGTACTTACAGATACGTGGTAACCCGGAACTAAAGCAAAGGCATCATTAAATTCATCTAATTTTACGACTGGATGTAATGACTCCACATCCTCGACACCGCTTTCTGTGCCAGTGATAAGCCACAATAGGTTTACCTGCGCTTCATTGGCTATTCGTTCAATGATGCTCAGTTTAGGATCTTCGCCTTTTAAAATACGACGCAGTGTGCCTTCAGAAACATCAATTTTTGACGCAAATGCCCTGATACTGTGTGGTTTAATCGCTTCCTCGACTCTCTCCGCCAAGGTATTGAGGTAATTTACTCCGTCCATAATGGGTTCTATTTCCTATATCACATTTGTTTAAGCGTCATGTCTGACATTATAGGGAGGTTTAAAAGTAAACTCAATGCAATTTTTTACGCAGTATTAAATTCAATTACGGTTGTGATGCGTAAAATTTTAATCTATACTTATTAAAAAATTACGCATTCGAGCTTTTGAATGGTTCAGTATGCATTAATTACGGTAAGTTATAACAGTTAGTAGGGCACCTATGGGTGCAGACGTACTCACTTGCGTAAAAAAATAAGGAAAGTGAACATGGCCAAACACCTGACATTCAATACCCAAATGAAAACTCGTTTATCTCAGCACCTGGTGTCTGCTCAAAGTAGTGCTGATGTAAGTTCTCAACCAACTAAGTTAATTCGTACGCCAAAAGGCGCACAGTTACTAAAATATGCAAGAAAGTGTAGGGGATATACGCAAGCTGAATCAGCGGCTTGTTATGGTATTGAAGAGCGAACGCTAAGGCGATGGGAAAATAATGAGTATAATCCTCGTTGGAATGATGTGATTTCATTGATTGAAGATGTTTACTTGATGGACATTACTCAAGTGATTGAAGGTGTGCGAAATGATCCTGAGTTGATTGCGTAAAATATGACGCATATACCAAATGATATCGATTATTTTATTTATTACGCATTTAACGTAGGTGCGTAATAATAAGTTGTCAAAGGGGAGTGTACTTTGTCATTAAATGAAAGGGATACACTTAGTTATTTGTAACATATTGATGATGATTACTAGTGGGTTTCATAGGAATGCTAGTGTGTGATTATGAAGGGTAATGAAATGCTTTTTATAAACTAATTATCTAAAAAAGGGACTTATCTAACCATTTAAAAAGGTTAGATAAGTTCTCTGTTTTTACGGTGATTTCGACCACCATCATGTTTTTTGTAATAGAAGGAACTGACTGATAAGTTGTAGTCATCAGATAGCTGAGTATGTAGTACAGACTATACCGATTTCTCTCAATGAAAAGGAAATTGTCATGTCTTTATCTAAACTTTCGATTGTATTTGGTGCGTTAATGACGAGCTTGAATGCGGTTGCTCTTGCACAAAATATTGCTGACGAAGATGGCTTTGAACGTTTAACACACTATACTGAAGGCCCAGTGAGTCATGTTCTGATCACCAGTGAACATGCCCACAAGTTAACGCTCAATGTGCAGCTTAGAGATGAGTTTAGCCGCTGTTACAACGCCAACGTTTATTCTAACGAAACCCATAATAACCTCGCTAATTTAAGCTTGTCTGTGGATGTGGATTCGACGCAGAGTTTGACGTTAGAGGCAGATCTGCATGATGAAAATGCATTGCAGGCATCCAAAACGGTGCATATTAACTGTCTTGATGGCGACGGCATCGATTACAACGTGCTGGTCAATGTGCCAGGCGCTCCAATTGTGGATTGGCAGGTAACACTGGAGCCCGAAGGTAAGTTTATTTATCAGCCATATTCATGGGGCTACCACTCAGCATATCGTATTCGCAGCAGCTTAAGTGTGAATAATCAAAACACACAATCTTATTGCTCAACAGTAGCGAATCGAGGCGTGTCGTTAGGTCTGTTCCATGGGGAAGATCGCAAAGGGCCATTTCACTCAGATGTGTTTATTAAAAATGACGTGTTAACAAACCCTGCGCACCAGGTTTTGTATCAAATTATTGAATGTGAAAATGCGGCGGGTAAAACCATGGTTGTGAAAGTGTTTAACCTAACTAACCCTAATATCATCCACCTGTGGGAAGACCAAGTAATTGTAAAATAGAAGAATAGGCACAAAAAAAGCAAGCTCAGGCGCTTGCTTTTTTTGTGCGTGACGTAAAGTTATTTGACTTCTTTACCTGCCGCTTGTTGGTCTGCGTGGTAACTTGAGCGAACAAACGGGCCACATGCTGCATGTGAAAAGCCAATGTCATCAGCGTAGTCTTTCAGAGCGTCAAACTCTGTTGGTGGCACGTAGCGCTTGACTGGCAAGTGGTGCTTCGAAGGCGCCAAGTACTGTCCAACTGTTAACATGTCTACGTTATGTTCACGAAGATCTCTTAATACTTCTTCAATTTCAGAGATCTCTTCACCTAACCCCACCATTAAGCCAGATTTGGTTTTAACTTCTGGGTGTGCTTCTTTGAAGCGGCGAAGTAACTCTAGAGACCATTTATAATCCGCCCCCGGGCGCGCTAGTTTGTAGAGTCTAGGCGCAGTTTCTAAGTTGTGGTTAAATACATCAGGTGGCGTTTCGGTTAGGATCTCAAGTGCCCTATCCATACGGCCACGGAAATCAGGAACTAGGATTTCAATGGTGATCCCCGGGTTATGCTTGCGGATCTCTCTGATACAGTCTGCAAAATGCTGTGCGCCGCCATCGCGTAAGTCGTCGCGGTCTACTGAGGTAATCACCACGTACTTAAGTTTCATGTCTTTAATTGTCAGTGCGAGCTTTTCTGGCTCAGCTGCATCAGGCTTTAACGGGCGCCCGTGCGCGACGTCACAGAATGGGCAACGACGAGTACAAATAGCGCCTAAAATCATGAATGTTGCTGTACCGTGGTTAAAGCACTCAGATAAATTAGGACAAGATGCTTCTTCACAAACTGAGTGTAAGCCATGCTTACGCATCGCGCTTTTAATGCCTTCAATTCGCTCACTTGATTTTGGTAGGCGGATCTTAAGCCACTCAGGCTTACGGAGCATTTGCTCTCGCTCAGTTGGTAGTACTTTGACCGGAATTAATGCCATTTTCTCGGCATCGCGTAATTTTACACCCGGCTCCATTTTGACTGGTTTACTCATTCGTTCTCAAACCCTTCAGTGTGAACAACATGCTCAGCGTTAATGCGCTTAAGCATATGCTTAATAAGCCCGTTACCTGCTTCTTCAAGCGTAGCAGGCCCATTTAAATCGCTAGTTTGTATCATCTCCATGCCTGCATAGCCGCATGGGTTAATACGCAAAAATGGACTCAGGTCCATGTTGACATTGAGTGCAAGTCCGTGGAATGAGCAGCCTCGTCTAACTCTTAAGCCCAAAGAAGCTATTTTGCAATTATTGACATAAACACCTGGTGCATCAGCTTTAGCATAGGCATCGATATCGTACTCTTGCAATGATTCAATAATGGTCTCTTCAAGCCAAGTAACCAGTTCTCTTACGCCAATTTTCAGGCGGCGTAAATTGAACAAAACGTACATCATCTGCTGGCCAGGTCCGTGATAGGTCACCTGACCTCCTCTGTCAACTTTAACAACAGGGATATCACCCGGTGCAAGTACGTGCTCCGCTTTGCCAGCTTGCCCTTGCGTAAAAACAGGGCTGTGTTCAACTAACCAAATCTCGTCGGCCGCTGAGTCATCACGCTGATCAGTAAAGTGCTGCATTTTTTGCCAAATAGGCTCGTAACTTTGTCGCCCTAGGTGGCGAATGATGACGTTATGGTTGCTCATGGACTTCCTTCACTACAGTACGTAACGAACAGCTTCGATACTACCTAGCTCAGTGTATATCTGCTCAATGTGCTCTTTTGACGTCACTGTTGCAACCAAAGTGACAGATTCGTATGTGCCTTTGCTACTCGGTTTAATTTTTGGCGCATAATCGCCAGGCGCAATGGCTTGCATTTTCGTAAGAACCTGATCGGTTAGATCAACATTAGCCAAGCCCATGACCTTAAAAGTAAACGGGCAGGGAAATTCTAAGTACTCATCAAACTTAGTGTTTTTTACAGGTGTTACCACGACGGTTTCCTCACTACAGATACTAAGCAATGATTATGTAATGTGAATTGTTTTCACTTAGGCATCATTACCTCAATAATGGCGGCATTCTATCATTTTTATGGCAAAAAAAAACGCCTCAAATAGAGGCGCTATTGCTTTATATACGTACTAGGTACAGGGTTATTGCATGATCTGTAAACGTAAGTAGTCGTAAATGCGGCTGAAGAAACTACCTTCTTCAATTTCTTCAAGGGTGACAAGTGGATATTCGGCAATATCTTCACCGTCTAGTTGCAAGAATAGCGTACCTACAGTACTACCTTTAGCAAGTGGGGCAGTTAGCGTTTGGTCTAACTCAAAATGTGCTTTTAAGTTTTTACGCTGACCGCGTGGAATAGTAATTGGCGTATCTTGTGTGATACCCAAAGAGACAGTCTCTTTATTACCCATCCAGATGCGTTGATCGGCGAAGCTGTCACCTGCTTTGTAAGGTGTGATTGTTTCAAAAAATCTGAAGCCGTAGTTTAAAAGCTTTTTACTTTCGACTTTTCGAGCTCTTTCACTTTCAGTACCCATGACAACTGCGATCAATCTCATATCGCCTTTGGTTGCTGAAGTGACTAAGCTATAACCCGCTTCTGCTGTATGGCCTGTTTTAATGCCGTCAACATCTAAGCTTGCATCCCACAATAGTGAGTTTCGGTTATATTGTTTAATGCCGTTAAAAGTAAATGACTTTTGCTTGTACAGCGCATACTCTTCAGGTACATCACGAATAAGTGCGGCACCTAAAGTTGCCATGTCTCTTGGTGTTGTATACTGTTCTGGCGCATCTAAACCGTGGCTGTTAATAAAGAAGCTGTTGGTCATACCGAGTTTTTCAGCATGTGCGTTCATTAAGTCAGCGAATGCCCCCTCACTGCCTGCAATATGCTCTGCCATTGCAACACATGCATCATTGCCAGATTGAATGATAATACCGTGGTTTAAATCATCAACACTGACTTTTTTGCCCACTTCGATAAACATTTTTGATGATTCAGGAAAATTTTTCGCCCAAGCTTTTTCGCTGATGGTCACCATATCTGTTGGCGCGATGTTTCCAGCTAGAATCTCAGTACCAATGACATAGCTGGTCATCATTTTTGTTAAACTAGCAGGCAAAAGTTTGGTATCTGCTTCACCTTCTGCAATCACTTTACCGGTTGTAAAGTCGACGAGGAAATAACCTTTTGCACTCATTTGCGGTGGAGAAGGTATGATCTGTGCGCTTGCCGAAAATAATGACAAAGAACACACGACACCAAGGATTTTTTTAACTACTTTTGGTTTAAATACTGTCATCATGCTCGCTTTTTAATTTAGTTTGGGCAATGACTTGCTTTTGCACTACCCAGCAGGTTTTATTTTTGTTCTACATGCCATTCAGTATACTTACATGTTGGCTTTAAGTCGCGGAACAAAAATTACGTAATTCAGATTACGAATATTTTAAAGTTCATATTCGCTATAAAGCAAGAAGGCTTTGTTAAATTCACCTTCTTGTAAGGTTTTTAGCACCTTTTGTGCTGTCTGGTCATCTAAAATCGGTCCAAGTCGCAATTTGTAAAGATTATCTTCAAAAGCGATAGGGGTACCTAATTCAAATTTATTAGACAACTGAGAAGCCAACGCCTTCACATTTTCCATGTTACTGCCAGCTGCAACTTGTACATACGTCAAACGTGGATTTTTACGGTCAATAGTAATGGCTTCAATCTTAACCTCCGCTGTACCTTGCAAATGGTATCCAAGCTTGTAAGCGGCTGCATAAGAGAGATCTATGATTCGGTCGTCATGAAATGGGCCGCGGTCATTTACTCTGACAATTACGCTGACATTATTTGCTAAGTTAGTGACTTTCACAAAACTAGGTAAAGGAAGTGTTTTGTGCGCAGCTGTCATATCAAACATATTGAAGGTTTCACCATTGGAGGTGTAGTAACCATGAAATTTGCGTCCATACCATGACGCAGTCCCTGTCTGTGTAAAGTCTTTTTCATCTGAGATAGGCGTATAACTTTTGCCCAGCACAGTATAAGGGCGACCCGCACTGACGCTTTTTGGTTCGTTGGTAACTTTTGCATCTTGCATTTCAAGCTCGGTCGGCGCACGTAATGGCGCCTTATCTTGGCTTGTATGGTATCTGCTGCTACAAGCGCTCAAAAGTAAAATGGCACTTAATGGGAGAAGTAATGTTTTTTTCATAGGTTATTTTAGTAGCATTTTTTTATCTGTTGCTATCGCCATGATGATACCGAAACCAGCCATCAGTGTAACCATTGAGGTACCGCCATAGCTGATAAGCGGCAAAGGTACGCCAACCACGGGCAATAATCCTGAGACCATTCCAATGTTGACAAAAATATAGACGAAAAATGTGAGTGTGAGCGCCCCAGCGAGTAATTTACTAAATGCCTCTTGTGCATTGACAGCTATGTACAGCCCTCTACCAATAATAAATAGATAAACACTCAATAGCATAACGACGCCAAGTAAACCGAACTCTTCGCTCAGTACTGAGAATATAAAATCTGTGTGGCGCTCAGGTAAAAACTCAAGTTGAGACTGTGTGCCATGCAACCAGCCTTTTCCTTCAATGCCACCGGAACCGATGGCAATTTTTGACTGAATAATATGGTAACCAGCGCCGAGAGGGTCGCTCTCGGGATCGAGTAAGGTTAAGACTCGTTGCTTTTGATACTCGTGCATGACAAAGTGCCACATGGCAAATGCACCGGGGATGGCCAATAGGACGCTACTGCCGATCAATCTCCAGCTCAGGCCAGATAAAAATAAAACAAAAATGCCTGAGCTTGCAATGAGCAGAGAAGTTCCTAAATCTGGTTGCTTTTGAATGAGGATGGTAGGCACCAGCACAATGGCAAAGCCGATAATGATATGTAAGATTTTGGGTGGTAGCTGCTGCCGACCAATGTACCATGCTACCATCATGGGTACGCCCAATTTCATAATTTCTGAAGGCTGAAAACGGGTAATGCCAATGTCTAACCAGCGTTTAGCACCGTTAATCGTAATACCAAAAAAGAATACCCCGATAAGCATGATCAGCCCCACTGTGTAGAGCGGAAATACCAGTCTCTTGAGCGTATTCGGTGAGATTTGAGCCATCACAAACAGTGCAATAATAGCACCGAGCATACGAGTTGCATGGCGAGCCATCATATCCATATTTTGACCGCTGGCACTGTAAACGACCGCAAGGCTTCCAGTCATCATGACAAGCAGTGCGATAAGTAATGGCAGGTCAATGTGAATGCGTTGCCAGAACGAGCGTCGTTGTCTTAATTGATTCATTTACCCTCCGTGTGACTTGGGTAAGTTTCGAAGTAATAATCCATGAGCTTTCGCGCAATTGGTGCCGCAATGGTTGAACCGCCACCTTGGTTTTCAACAATCACGGTAACGACGATACGTGGGTCACTGTAAGGAGCGAAGCCAACATAAATGCCATTATCTCTGTGCTTTTCTTTGAGGCTTTCTGCGTCGTATTCTTCACCTTGTGCGATACTAACAATCTGGGCTGTGCCTGTTTTTCCAGCCGGATCATACGTCGCCCCTAAGAAAGCTTTATGGGCTGTGCCTCGGGCTTTTTTCACTGTATTGTGCATCGCATCCAAAGCTATCTTCCAATGGTGCGGATTTTTTAATACGACGGGCGGTTTTTCTTCCGTGTACATTTGCTCAACATCATTGTTTTGCTTTGCAACTTGCACCAAGTGTGGGGGGCGGTGTATCCCTTTATTCACTAAAATTGAAACGGCGTTAGTAATTTGCATTGGTGTAGCCGTCCAATACCCTTGTCCTATGCCGACAGATATGGTGTCGCCAGGCCACCAAGATTCTTTAAAGCGTTGGCGTTTCCACTCTGTGGTTGGCATGATGGCAGCTGTTTCTTCATGAATATCAATACCGGACAGATCGCCAAAGCCAAACTGACTCATAAAGTTACTGATTTTTGTGATGCCAAGCTTATAAGCGGTCTCATAGAAATAGGTGTCGCAAGATTGTTCAATCGCTTCATAGACATCAACATGTCCATGTCCCCATCTTAACCAGTCACGCCAGCGGTGCTCTACATTAGGAATTTGGAAGAAGCCTGGGTCCCAAATTTTGGTTTCCTCTTTTACGATGCCTTCCTCTAATGCCAAAATGGCAAGGTGTGGCTTCACGGTAGAAGCAGGTGCATACCTACCTTGCGTTGCGCGATTGATCAAAGGTCTGTCAGGGTTGAGCAGCGCTCGGTAGTCTTTGCTGCTAATGCCATGTACGAATAAATTGGGGTCGTAGCTTGGATTTGAATATAGGGCTAAAATCCCGCCATCTTTAGGGTCCATCACCACGATTGCGCCCCTAACGCCCTCCAGTACTTCTTGAGCTATTTTCTGTAAACCAATATCTAAGGTGAGCACTAAATCTTCCCCAGGCTTCGGGTGCTCGATACTGAGGGAACGAATAATTCGACCACGGTTATTCACTTCGACGCGTTGTGAGCCAACTTGGCCATGTAAGCGTTGTTCGTAGAACTTTTCGATACCTAACTTGCCAAAATCATGTGTGGCACGGTAATTCTTAGCAAGTCCTTGAGATTCAAGTTCACTGAGCTCTTTTTTATTGAGTCTGGAGACATAGCCCAGCGCATGCGTCAGCGCATCACCATATGGGTAGTGTCTGGCAAGTCTGGCTTCAACACTAAAGCCGGGGAAGCGGTGCTGATTAACGGAAAAAATTGCAACTTCTTGCTCGTTCAGCCGGGCCTTTAAAACTTGGCTTTTAAAGCGTCTAGAGCGACGATTACTTTTTATGACAGCGTTTTTTTGTGTCTCGGTAATGCTAATGATTGCACCGAGTTGTTCTAAAGACTGCTCTAGATCTGTGACTTGCTCAGGGATCACTTCAAGATTATAAACTGGCCTGTTTTCCGCAAGCAATACGCCATTTCTGTCGTAGATTAAGCCACGATTCGGCGCGATTGGAATGACCTTTATCCGGTTATCATTCGAACGTGTTTGATAGGTCTCGTGCTTCTCAACTTGCAGAGTATAGATGTTATTAAGAAGCACCCCGATAAGGATCACGACAAAAACAAAGCCAACAAACGCGCGGCGCGCAAATAAATTGGCTTCAGCGCTGTGGTCGCGGATCGTTGGCCGGTTTTTTATCATGAAATACTTATTCTCTGTGATAAGGGTGGTTGTTGTTTAAGCTCCAGCCACGGTAGAGGCTTTCAGCTACGACAATTCTTACCAGCGGATGTGGCAGAGTAAGGTTGGAGAGTGACCACTTTTGTTCTGATGCAGCAATACATTCTGGTGCCAGCCCTTCAGGTCCACCAATCAGTAAACTGACATCACGGCCATCCAGCTGCCATTTTTCCATGTTGTTCGCTAATTGATGCGTATCCCAAGGTTTGCCGGTAACCTCTAAGGTAACGATCCGATTTCCCTTTGGGATTGCTGCGAGGGTTTTTTCACCCTCTTGTTGCAAGATCCGTTTGATGTCAGCGTTTTTACCGCGTTTACCCGCAGTAATTTCAATCAGCTCTAGTGGCATGTCTTTGGGGAAACGGCGTTGATATTCTTTGAACCCCGTTTCAACCCATGCAGGCATTTTTGTACCAACAGCGATTAACTGAATTTTCACTCTAGCCCCAAAGCTTTTCTAAGTCGTAAAAATCACGCGTTTGGTCTTGCATAACGTGTACAACAACATCACCTAGGTCGACAAGTACCCATTCACCACTGTCTTGCCCTTCGTGACCAAGTGGAGTTTCACCTGCGTGACGCGCCTCTTTTGCGACGTGTTCAGCAATAGATTGAACATGACGTTTTGAGTTGCCAGAACAAATGACCAAATAATCTGTGATTGAAGATGTTTCTCGCACATCTAGCTTTACAATATCACGGGCTTTCATATCGTCGACTTTATCAAGCGCAAAGTCTAATAGTTGTTTTGAATCCAAATCAGGGTCTCTTTACTAATATACACTTCAAATAAGGGCGCAATTCTAACATGATTTCCAACAGAATTCCCAAGCGGATCAGCGGCGATTAATACGCGTACAACCCATTCTTATTAATATAAGCTATGACTTTCGGTGACAACCAAGGTTCAATGGATTTACCAGATTTTATTGCTAAGCGTATTTCACTAGATGCCGCAGAAAATGTTTGACCAGTTAAAAAATAACACTTACCAGCTGTAGCTTGGTGCAAAGATGCAGGAGCGGATACTTGTGCCTTTGCTAAATATGATGCCAATTGTTCACAAGGCGCATATGTATCTCCAGGTCTTGCGTAAACAACAATATGACAAAGCTGGGTGATTGCTTGCCATTGATACCAGGTATGTAAGCTGTTAAATGAGTCCATGCCCATTAAAAAGGCAATAGGGGTATTTGGGTGCTCATTTCTTAGTTCTTGCAGGGTTAAAAATGTATATGAAGGCTCTGTTCTAACAATTTCTCTGGTATCAATAGTGAACTTTGGCTCAGTGTCTGTAGCCAGTTTTAACATGGCTAGACGATGCTCTGTGGTGATGCTTGGCCCTTGTTTATGAACGGGCGTTGCATTAGGTATAAAGGACAAAGTGCTTAAAGAAAGCTCTTTCAAGCACTGCTCTGCCATATTGATATGGCCTAAATGAATAGGATCAAAGGTACCACCAAATAGTGCTATCATTAATTTGCAGCTCCAACTTGCTTGCTCTCATCAGAAAATGGCATTGGGAAGTTAACAGGTTGACAAAAACTCAACGCAATATGTGCCAAGCCTTGATAGGGTGCACTGAGCAAGTTGCTTTTATATGCAGAATCAAATTGTGCCAGTAAGCCAATGATGGTCTCTAGCTGGGTTATTGGTAATCTATCCAGCGCCTGTTGCGTTGATGCTTGCTGATTTTTCCAAATATTATACTGCTTAAAGAGTTGATTAACTGGCTGACCTTCGACTAACGCACGTTTAATATTTAGAAGCGTTTGTGTTTGATTTTGGATGGTCCATGCAACGCTGGTTGGCTCGACATTGTCTTTGGCTAACTTGTTCAGTATTTTAATAATGTATTTTGCATTACCTTTGAGTAAGCCATCATTTAAGTCAAAAATATCAAATTTAGCTTGGTTTAACAGCCCGTTCATTAACTGCTGTTGGTCGATAAGTGCATCTTTATGAAGCAAAGACAGTTTTTCTAGTTCTTGAGAAGTAGCGAGCAAGTTCCCTTCGGTTGCCAGCAGAAGGCTGCGTTTGGCATCGCTTTTTAGGTTCACTTTTAATCGCTTACATTCTTCATCTAGCCATTTCTCTAAATGGTAACCTGTTAAAGCATAACAAGGGACAAATAAGCCTTTTTTATCGAGCGCTTTGAACCATGCAGAACGCTGAATATCTTGGCTGGCTTTTGCGCCTTTTAAGATGAGGATAACATCTGGGTTGATACTCGCCGCGAGTTCTTTGAGTATGTTTACGCCTTGCATTGGCGGTTTTTGTTGGTTTAGGTCGAGTTCAATGATGGTTCGAGCGCTGAACAAAGACATACTGTTGTATTGTGCGATTAACTCTTGCCAGTCAAAGCCAGGCAATAGAGCAAACTTAATTACCTCGTCAAAACCTTGTTTTTTAGCCGCTTGACGAATGTTGATTACACAGTTATTTTCTTGGAATGGCTCCTCGCCAAATACCAGATAAAATGGGTGCAGGTCTTTACTTAATTGACCTGCTAATTGATTTGCATAACAGCGCATTAGAGTTGTGATAGTTCTCGAATAATTCGTTTGGTGGCAAGCTTACGCATTTCACCAAGAATAATTTCTAACTCTTTTGATTTAGCAAGCGAGTTAGTGGGATCATCTTGATAATTACGATATAACTCAAAGCTTTGTTCAATAGGGTCTTGATCAGGGCGTACGAGACGGTATGACACTTTATACGCAAGTTCATACTGAGCAACCTGGCCATTTGGAAACAAACTTAATGTTTGCCTATTTAGTTCATCTTGATATAAGTGCAGCTCTGCAGTGTACTTTGTTTGTTTATGTTCAATTTGGTCGTTAATTTTTACTTGTGAACGTTGTAACTCGTACTTTAGCTGCTCGAATAATGCAGATTTCTGGTCATCTCCAGTGAGGTGCAACACTCTTAAATCTTCAGGGATATAAGATGCTTGCTTGAGGTGAAAACCACAGCCTGAGACAGCAAAACAGACCAGCAAAATTGCCAGTCCGTTTTTAATGTCTGCAAGCGTGCGAACAGCGGAGCCAATTTGGCCCGCTGTTGAAATGACTTGCTGAACAAAGCCAATCATTAGTTTGCAACCACATTGAGTAGTTTGCCTGGTACATAAATTACTTTACGGATGGTTTTTCCGTCAGTGAATTTAGTTACGTTTTCTTCGGCAAATGCAATCGCTTCTACTTGCTCCTGAGTTGCATCAGCTGCGACAGTCAGTTTTGCACGAAGTTTGCCGTTAACTTGAACAACGATAAGCTTTTCGTCTTCAACTAAAGCACTTTCATCGACAACAGGCCAAGACGCATCTAATACATCACCTTCGTGGCCAAGTTGTAGCCATAACTCGTGACACATATGAGGCGTAATTGGCGCCAACATAATGATGATTGCATTGAGTGCTTCATTTGCAAGCGCGATATCTTGTTCGCTTTCAAGTGGCGCTTTAAGCAGTTTGTTTAGCAGTTCCATGATTGCAGCAATCGCTGTATTGAATGTTTGGCGACGCTCAACATCATCAGAAACTTTAGCAATGGCTTTATGGACTTCACGACGTAGTGCTTTTTGGTTGCCAGAAAGCTTGCTTAGATCAAGGTCTGCTTGGCCAGCATTTTTTACATCGACTGCATATTTCCATACACGGCGGAGGAATCGCTGTGCACCCTCAACACCAGAATCAGACCATTCAAGCGTTTGTTCAGGCGGCGCTGTAAACATCATAAATAAACGAACAGTATCAGCACCGTATTGTTTAATTACAGTTTGTGGGTCAATACCATTGTTCTTAGACTTAGACATCTTACCCATGCCCGCAGACATGACAGGCTCGCCATCGTCTTTGTGCCATGCTTTGATGATACGGCCTTTATCGTCTTTTTCAGTTTCAACATCAAGCGGAGAAATCCAGATATCACCGCCTTTTTCGTCTTTGCGGTAGTAAGTATCGGCTAATACCATGCCTTGACATAGTAGACGCTCAAACGGTTCGTCAGAATTAACTAATCCGAAATCTCTTAGTAGCTTGTGGAAGAAGCGAGAGTAAAGTAGGTGCAATATCGCGTGCTCAATACCACCAATATACTGGTTAACAGGCAACCAGTAATTAGCAGCGCCTGGCTCTAGCATACCTTCATCATAACGAGGGCTACAATAACGCGCATAGTACCAAGAAGACTCCATGAAGGTGTCGAATGTATCTGTTTCATGGAATACTTGCTCACCATTCACAGTTGTTTTTGCCCACTCAGGATCTGCTTTGATTGGTGACGTTACACCATCCATCACTACATCTTCAGGTAGGCGAACTGGCAGCATATCTTCACTTGCAGCTAGCTCAGAACCATCTTCTTTATTTAGCATTGGGATTGGAGAACCCCAATAACGTTGACGGCTTACACCCCAATCACGAAGACGGAAGTTTACTTTGCGCTTACCTGCATTTTGAGCTTCAAGCTTATCTGCAATTGCATTGAAAGCCCCGTCAAAGTCAAGACCATCAAACTCACCAGAATTGATAAGCACGCCTTTCTCAGTGAATGCTTCTTTGGCTAAATCAGCTGACTGTTCAGCGTCTGCAGCAGGGCTGATGACTTGTTTGATTTCAAGGCCATAAGCGGTCGCAAATTCATAGTCGCGTTGATCATGACCAGGTACAGCCATCACCGCGCCAGATCCATAATCCATTAATACAAAGTTGGCGATCCAGATTGGTACTTCTTTTCCTGTTAATGGATGAATCGCAGTAAAGCCAGTCGCGATGCCTTTTTTGTCCATTGTTGCTAAATCAGCTTCAGCCACTTTGGTATTTTTGCACTCATCAACAAATGCAGCAACTGCTTCATTATTTTGTGCAGCCTCCAAAGCAATTGGGTGACCTGCCGCAACAGCAACATAGGTTACGCCCATAAATGTATCGGGACGTGTTGTATATACGGTGAAGCTTTCGTTGTTGTCAGCGCGTTTGAAATCGATCTCTAAACCTTCAGAGCGGCCAATCCAGTTGCGCTGCATGGTTTTTACTTGCTCTGGCCAGTGATCTAGTTTGTCTAAATCGTCTAATAGCTCTTGCGCATAATCAGTAATTTTAATAAACCACTGAGGAATTTCTTTTTGCTCAACGAGTGCACCTGAACGCCAACCGCGACCATCAATCACCTGTTCGTTTGCAAGTACTGTTTGATCAACGGGATCCCAGTTTACTGTAGACATTTTTTTGTATACCAAGCCTTTTTCGTAAAGCTTAGTAAAGAACCATTGCTCCCACTTGTAGTATTCTGGGTGGCATGTCGCAATCTCACGATCCCAATCGTAGCCAAAGCCTAACTGCTTTAACTGTCCACGCATGTAATCGATATTTTCGTAGGTCCACTTTGCTGGTGCCGTATTGTTTTTAATTGCCGCATTTTCTGCAGGTAGGCCGAATGCATCCCAACCCATTGGCTGCATGACATTTTTGCCTTGCAAGCGCTGGAAGCGTGACACAACATCACCGATCGTATAGTTACGGACATGACCCATGTGGAGTTTACCACTTGGGTAAGGGAACATAGACAAGCAGTAGTATTTTTCTTTGCTTTCGTCTTCGACTACTTTAAATGTTTTGTTTTCTTCCCAATAGGATTGAACCTTGGGTTCGATTTCTTGTGGGTTGTATTGCTCTTGCATTGACGTTTCCAGACTTCTTGCAAACTGATTGTAAAATTGGTCAATAGCATACCCGAAAACTAAGCTTGATCACAGCGTCTGATAAGCATTTTCAGCTGATTAATTCGATTTTAGTGGATTTCGATTGGTTTCACTCTGTGTATGCTAAAAGTAACTTGATGCAGGCTCAATGGCCCTTTCTCAAAGGTGCTCTATACTTGGTTTATATATGCAAAACTATCCAACACAGGTTGTGATGACTTCACAAGTTAGTTGCTTCAACAGCTTGTTAGCATGATATTCGGTTTTTTATCTGAGTAGCGTAGGCAATTAATTGTGATGTGTCGTTGAGTAGGGGGCGGCATGGCGGATTATCAACAATGGCTAAGTGACTTTTCTAAATGGTGTAAAGATGTCAAAGAACATGAACTTAAAAAGTTGATGGAGGACTTTTTACAGGAAGAGGAAAAGTGGCGGCAGTTTGGGAAAAACAAGTTAAGTGATTACCGGCACTATTTTAAACGTGACCTACATCATGTTTCTGAGTTTCAAGACCATTATGAAGGCGTGGCGTGGGAGCAGTTCAAAGAGTCAATTTTATATGAACTGGCTTATTTAGAAGATAGGACGCAGCTTGAGTGGCATGCACTGATGAATGACTTTGCGCATGATGGTATTTATAAAGAGGGGGAATGGATAGCTTTGGGGCAATTAGTGTGTAAGAATTGCGGCAATAAAATCGATGTTTATCACTCTATTGAAATAAAAGCGTGTAGCGAATGTGGACATGATACGTTTTCAAGAAAAGCGCTCACGCCTTAGCCAAAGTGCTTTGATTTTACTAAGGTGAACAATAAAGAAACCAGGAATGACTAAAACAAATAAGCCACTGAGTTCGGAGCAATTGACTCCGACAGTCTCTTTGCAGCATATACGTTCATGTATGCAAAACCCCTATCCAGAGTCTTTACCTTTTATCGGCCAGCAACGCGCGCAGAGTGCGCTTGACTTTGCGCTTGGTATGGAGCTACCCGGTTACAATGTTTTTGTCATGGGTGAAGCGGCCACAGGGCGCTTTACCATGGTCAAAGACAAGCTAGAAGCGCACAGTAAAACTCGCCCGACGCCCAAAGAGTGGCTTTATGTCAATAACTACGACGATCACCGTGAGCCCATAACAATGTTTATGCAGCCTGGCGAAAGTCGGCAGCTCGCAGATGATATTGATGCGTTTTTAGATGAAGTGGTTGATACGTTCCCAGCTGCGTTTGATAACCCAGGTTATCAGCGTAAGAAAAAGTCAATCGATAGAGATTTTGATAATAAATATAATGCAGCACTCACAGCCGTTGAACAGTTAGCTATACAAAAAAGCGTTGTAATGCTTGAAGAAAATGGGGCTGTGAGCTTTGTTCCTGTGGTGAATGGCAAGCAGCTTGATGACAATGAATTTGCCGCTTTGAGTGAACAGGCACAGACACAGTTCTACGATGCGATTGATGAGTTAGAAGATGGGTTAATTGAGGCATTAATTGAACTTCCAAGGTGGAAAAGAGAATCCTCTGAAAAGCTGAGGAAATTAAAAAAAACCACCATAGAGTTGGCAACCAAGCCATTACTCAAAGCACTTGAACATAAATATGCTAGCCACATAGGTGTTATTCGGTATTTAAAAGATTTGCGTATTGAAATAGTTGAAGCTGTCTTAGACTGGTTGGATGATGATTCAACGGGTACGGATGAGCAAAAAGATGATTTTGATGCCAAAGGCATGCTCACAGACTTTTTTGCGCCGAATATTTTGATCGAATATAAAGAAGGGGCGCCAGCGCCAGTGGTTTATGAGCCGAATCCGACGTTCGGTAATATTTTTGGCAAAATAGAGTATGAAAGCGCTCAGGGGTCCTTAATCACAAGTTATCGCTCCATTCAAGCAGGGGCTTTGCATCGGGCTAATGGTGGTTACTTAATTATGGATGCGGAGAAAGTGTTGTCATCGCCACAAGTGTGGGATGGGTTGAAGCTCTCATTGAAAACGCATCAGATAAAAAATGACTTGCCATTTCAAGATAGTTCCGTGGGCAGTAGCTTCACCCTGAAGCCTCAGTTGATTCCGATGGATGTGAAAATCATTTTGCTCGGCTCCAGAGATCTTTATTACACCATAAGTGAGTATGATGAAGAGTTTGGGGAGCTGTTTAGAGTACTGGCTGATTTTGATTATTACTTACCGTCAAGCGATCGATTGCAATATCAGTTTGTCAGTAAAGTACAAGAATATTGCGAGCAAACTCTGAATTGTAACTTATCTGCAGAAGCCTTGATCCGATTGCTCAAGTTTAGTTACCGTCAAGCAGAGCATAGAAGCAAATTATCTGCTCGCTTTGCGGATGTGTTAGAGCTCGTAGCGGAAGCCAGTTATTATGCAAAGCAGGATAACGCAGATACCATAGATGAGCATCATATCAATGAAGCGCTCGTTGGAAAGCAATATCGTACGGGGCAGCTGAGTGAAAATATGCTGAGCGATATTGAAGAGGGCCACACCTTGATTGCTACACAGGGCGAAGCGGTTGGCAAGGTCAATGGTTTGACCGTACTCCATATTGGCGATACAGCTTTTGGTACCCCTGCGAGGATCACGGCGACAGTGTATGCGGGCTCTGATGGCGTCATTGATGTTGAGCGAGAAGCCGAGTTAGGTAAATCAATTCACTCTAAAGGTGTTATGTTGCTTACTGGTTATTTAGGGAATAAGTACGCGCAGCGATTCAGCTTAACTTTAAGTGCAAATATTGCGATTGAACAAAGTTATGGCTACATCGATGGTGATAGTGCGTCTTTGGCGGAATTATGTGGTTTGATTTCTGCGATCACGCAACTTCCAATTGATCAATCTTTGGCTTTAACGGGATCTATTAATCAGCATGGTGAAGTACAAGCTGTTGGTGGCGTGAACGAAAAAGTAGAAGGCTTTTTTAAGCTCTGTAAAATGAGAGGCTTAACCGGAAGTCAGGGGGTAATAGTACCTCATTCTAATTTGATTAATTTGGTTTTAGAGGATGAAGTTGTAGAAGCCATAGAGCGCAAAAAGTTTCATTTGTTTGCAGTTAAAAGTGTTGATGAGGCGCTCGAGATTCTGATGGGGGAGGAAGCAGGACAATTAATTGACGGCCTCTACCCTCAAGGTACAATCAATCAGTTGGCGTTAGAAAGGCTTGAGCAAATAGCACAAGTTGTAAATGGTGATGACAAAGAGTCACCTGAAGACAGTGAATAGGAGTAGTTATGTCTGTAACAAGTATTGTAGTTACTGTTTTAGTGCTTGGGTTGGCATGGTTTATTTATAGTGGAAACCAAAAACAAAAACAAATTGCAGAAATTAACCGACTAGATGCGCAAGCTTTTTTAGAAGAAAATACTGAAAAAGCAGGTGTCATTACCACTGAAAGTGGTTTGCAATATGAAGTGATCGAAAAAGGGGAAGGGGATGTTTCCCCCACAATGAACGATAGTGTACGTGTGCATTATCATGGCACATTGCTAAATGGCACTGTGTTCGACAGCTCAGTTGAGCGGGGGAAATCGATAACCTTCACGCCCAAGCAGGTCATTGAAGGCTGGAAAGAAGCGCTCCAGCTTATGGTTGTGGGTGATAAATTTAGGCTCTACATACATCCAGATTTGGGGTATGGAAATAAATCTGCCGGTAAAATTGGCGCTGGATCGTTACTTATTTTTGACGTAGAACTGATCGCTCTAAATTAAGTTTAAGATAGAGAATGTTCCAGGTTTGTTAATTTATACTTGCAATTTCCTTCGTTTGTTATTTTAATGGGAACAGGTATCGTCATGGCAAGGAGGTGGTACTTGACATATCTGTTTTTGATTTTAGCCAATTTTGCAGGGGTTTTGATTTGCAGGAAGGTGAGCAGCCACAAATTAAGTATAATAGAGGGTTACTTTTCTTCAGCTTATCCTAGCTTTTATCAGCGACTGTCGCTTGATAAATTTGGCATTGGTAGTAAATACTCGTTTGTTTATAATTTAGCTGAGTTTTCATCGGCTGGTGAATTACAAAACTTAAACGATTCAAAATTAAAAGAACATGTCTTTGAGTTGTATTTAGCCGACATAGGTGTGATTTTTTTCTCTGTTGGCTCGGCACTGTTTTTATCAGTTATGGTTTTAGGTAAATAATAAAACCCACTTTGGTAGCCAAAGTGGGTTTTTCTTAGCTCCAGCCATCATACCTTTTTCGTCTGGATAGAAACAAAGTCAAAATCACGCCTAATATTAAGCCCGATAACGCAATTCCCCCACCATACGAAAGCAGTTTATGTTGTTCTTGCTCTACTTTATTTTGATTTGATTCGATTTGCTGTTGTAATTGTGTGTTGAGATCTTTTATGGTGTTTTGTAACTCAATATTTTGAGTTTCCAATAATGCATAGTCATTTTGTAAGCTAGGCACTGACTCTTTTAAGCCATCAAGTTGTTGCTGAGCGCTTGCTAAAGAAGCATTTAAGTCTATCACTTGCTGTCGAAGTCCAGCTTCAGCAGTCACAAATTTTGATTCAACCCAACCACTTCTGTTTTTATTGTCAATAATCCTGACGAAATTGTTTTCCTGTTCATTGGTTATCTGAATAGAGGCACCCGCCTCAACAGAGCCAAGAATACGGTAATTTTTTCCAGGGCCGGAGTGTAAAAACAGGTAGAGGTTATCAACGATAAAGCCGTTGGGTGTTATCTGTTGTGCCGCTTGTTCAGTGTTGCTTGTACTATCGTCATCTTGCGCACTGAGCGTAAGGGGCGATAAAACAAGCAGAAGTGGCAATGCGAGGTACTTTATCATTCGCGAGCCCTTATTTTTTAAGGTTTATATGAATTTATGAAAATAGTATGGCTTTAAAAAGCGCTTGGCAAGCGCTGAAAGCCTAATCGTCATTTTTTATTTCAAATCAAGCAGTAAAATGAATTCGATCTGAACATGGTTCATTTGGATCTTGCGAAATAATGCCTTCACTGGGGTTGTAAGTAAATGGAGTGGTAATATTTGGGGTACTTGACAAGATACGGTGATTTATCTTCATTTCTCCATTGTTTATGGTAAAAAGATTGCAAAAATAGGTGTCATTGTATATTTTGATCCTTCTCATATTATATAGGTAACCTACCCCCTGATGGACACTGAAATAGAACTGAAGTTTTTGGTTTCAGATAATGAAGTTCCGCTTATCCCAGCATTGATCACACAATTTGCGAAGCGGGTGAATAACAAACCGGCTAAAAATTTAGAAAATGCATATTATGATACGCCGAGTAGAGAGTTAAGGGCTTTAGATATTGGGCTTCGCACACGTTGCCAAAACGACGACTGCGAGCAGACAATAAAGCTCTCTGGTGAAGTGTTAGGGGGTCTTCATCAACGCCCAGAATATAACTTACCATTAAAAACAAGAAAACCGGATATCTTTGCTTTCGATTCTAATATTTGGCCCATGGGCATGCAACTTGAGTCAATTGCTGAAAACTTATTTCCAATATTTAGCACGAACTTTATTAGAAGAACTTGGCTGATAGAGACTGAATCAGGCAGTTTAATTGAGGTGGTATTAGATAAAGGTGAAGTATCCGCAAGTGGAAAGTCTGAGGCGATTTCTGAGCTGGAGATAGAGCTTGTTGAAGGAGATCGTGTTGATTTATTTTTATTGGCAGAGCAACTCGTTGCACAGATTGGGGTAAGGCTAGGTTACTACTCTAAAGCTGCTAGAGGATATCGTTTAGCTGATGATAAACCGTTGAAAGCTGATAAAGAAATTGGATTTGTACCATTATCTAGTGATATGAACCAAGAGCAGGCGTTTATAAAAACAATTAACTATGCAATTGCGTTAGTACAAAAACATGAGCAATGTTATGTCAATGAGCCAAGCTTAAAAACGCTTAAACGCATCATTGATGGTGTGCGTTTAATTAAGCATGCTTTTTGGTTATTTGAAGAGTTTGTCGAAAGGGAAACCACGGATAGCCTACGCAAAGAACTGAAGTGGTTGTTAGGTGAGCTTGATTGGGTAGAGAGCGCCATATATTTAAAGACTTACACATCTAAACGCCATGCCTACTATAAACGCATTCACGGTGCACCGGAGCTGTCTCAGGTGATTGATGACCTGAAAAGCGTACAGCCTACCAAAACGGACTTAGAAGATCTCTTCCACTGCCCACGATATAACAAGCTGTTATTGTCCTTAACTCGCTGGTTAATTGAAAAAAGTTGGCGACAGCAGTGGGATCAAAATGCAATAAAATCAGCGCAGAGCAATGTGCGTTCGATGGCTAAAAAAACGTTTGATTTAGAGTGGAAAAAGCTCAAATCTATGTTTCTTAACAAAAGTTCAATGTCGCTTGAGCAATATGTGCAAACACGTTCAAGTATTGAAGAGATGTTACTCAGCGGCAGTTGTTTAGGTTCGCTATTTGATGAAGAGCTCAGGTTAAGTTTTAGAGCGCCTTGGATGGATATTCTCGCAGGTATTTATGAGCTGGAGACATTGCATTACTTACAGCAGCTTTGTGAAGGGCAAGAAGCTCAACCATTGTCTGATATTTTGGTTTGGTTGCAGCAAAAATCGGATTTTTTAATTAGTGCAATGGATCAGAGCCGAGACGCGTCAATTAGTTGTGAGCCTTATTGGTAAAGTTTGGGTAAAAACTGCTACATTCAGGGTGTTAAAAGCGCCCTGAATCTGATTCTTTAATCTAAAAATACGAGTCATTAAAAAATAAATATTGTACAAAGCACTTTTCTTTCTTCAGTTACTATTTTGTTGCCAAGTTCAACAATCAATTACTCGAACTATTTCACTTAATCTGATCCAAATTGATGACTATTAGAGATTACTAAATAGTCGCGACAGGTCAAAATTCATCTACTACACTAAAATCAAAGCCACCACATAGGTGACCTATGATAGATATTGATGACAAAGTTTTAGCAGATTTAAGATCCGGCTTTAGTTTACCTGCTAAGCCAGAGATCTTACAAAGCCTCCAAGATGAATTAAATAGAGATGAACCTGAATTAAATCGAGTAGCTGGCATTATTACAGAAGATGTCGCTACGTCTGCTGCTGTATTAAAAGTTATCAACTCTCCTGCATATGGCATGTCTAGAACTGTGACAGACATTAAGCAGGCTGTGATGTTTTTGGGGATGAATTGTATTACTCAAGTGGTGACTGGGCATTTGCTAAAAAGTGCGTTTGCGCAAGATGACTGTTGTATTTCCTTGCAGCGTTTTTGGGATAGTGCGTCTGATATTTCACAAGTTGCCATGCTCATTGGAAAAAAAGTGAATTCGGCAATGCCAATTGAAGATTTGCAATTACTCGGTTTGTTCCATGATGCCGGGATCCCAGCAATGGCGATGCGCTTTGAAGATTATAATGATGTGCTTATGCGTGCTGCACAACGTCCAGAGCACTCGCTGATAGAGTATGAAGCGCAACAGTACCCAACAAATCACACTGTTGTAGGATATTATTTAGCAAGCTCTTGGCATTTGCCAAAAAGAGTATGTCAAATTATTTTGCGACATCATGACTCGTCATTTTTTCAAGAGAGTGATTCTAGCGTCGAAAAACAAATCATGGCGACTTTGAAGCTGGCGGAGAATTTTTGTTTTGAAATAAAGCACTTTAGGAGTTGTGCTGATTGGCATGCATTTAAAGATGACGTGATGCTTGCTTTAGATTTAAGCGATGATGACTATACAGATATAAAAGAAGATGTCGAAGAATACTTGATAGGATAAAAAAGGCGCCAGCGGCGCCTTTACAATAATAAGTAATGACTTATTAAAGACCAGCAGCTGCTTTAAGTGCTTCTGCTTTGTCTGTTTTTTCCCAAGGGAACTCTTCACGGCCGAAGTGACCATATGCAGCCGTTGGCTGGTAAATTGGACGTTCTAGGTCAAGCATAGTGATAAGGCCGTATGGACGAAGGTCGAAGTGTTCACGAACTAGTTCGATCAGACGCGCTTCATCTACTTTACCTGTGCCAAATGTATCAATGCTGATAGATGTTGGCTCTGCAACACCAATTGCATAAGAAACTTGGATCTCACACTTATCAGCTAAGCCTGCTGCCACGATGTTTTTAGCAACATAACGACCTGCATAAGCTGCTGAACGGTCAACCTTAGAAGGATCTTTACCTGAGAAAGCACCACCGCCGTGTCTAGCCATGCCACCGTATGTATCAACGATGATTTTACGACCAGTTAAACCACAGTCGCCCATAGGACCACCGATCACGAAACGGCCAGTTGGGTTGATAAAGAATTTAGTCGCGTCAGTGATCAACTCTTTTGGTAGAGTTGGTTTGATGATAGTTTCCATTACCGCTTCTACTAGGTCATCTTGAGACACTGAGTCACAGTGCTGAGTAGATAGTACTACTGCATCGATACCCACAGGTTGGCCATTTTCATAGGCAAAAGTAACCTGTGATTTTGCGTCTGGTCGTAACCAAGGTAACGTGCCGTCTTTACGTACTTCAGCTTGACGTTGAACTAGACGGTGAGAATATGTAATTGGTGCAGGCATTAAAACATCAGTTTCATTACATGCATAACCAAACATCAAACCCTGGTCGCCAGCACCTTGGTCTTCAGGGCGAGAGCGGTCTACACCTTGGTTAATATCAGGAGACTGCTTACCAATTGTGTTTAAGATTGCACAAGAATCAGCGTCAAAGCCCATATCTGAATGCGTATAACCAATTTCGCGAACTGTTTTACGAGTTAGCTCTTCGATGTCTACCCAAGCGCTTGTGGTTACTTCACCACCAACCATGACCATACCTGTTTTTACATAGGTTTCACACGCAACACGTGCTTTTGGGTCTTGCTCAAGAATTGCATCTAATACTGCATCTGAAATTTGATCCGCAATTTTATCCGGATGGCCTTCAGAAACTGACTCTGAAGTAAATAAGTGTTTCGCCATTATTTTATACTCACAAAAAGTGCGCTTCGCGAACATGCGTAAAACAGCGCTTGAAAATCTAGGGAGTTATTCTAACTAAAACAGGGTTGTATGCATAGTTTTTTTACGCCTAGACGTCTATTTTTAGATAGTTGCATTTTGTGCATTAAAAACAATGTGAATTTATAACTTTTATTGTGATTTTAATTGCAGTGGTTATTTTATTAAGTAAGAATGGGCCTTTAAAACCACCGTGCAAACACTTAAAGGTAGGAGAATCCATGCCATCTCGCAAAGAACTTGCAAACGCAATTCGCGTTCTATCCATGGACGCTGTACAAAAGGCTAAATCAGGCCACCCAGGGGCACCCATGGGCATGGCAGACATCGCAGAGGTACTTTGGCGCGATTATTTGAAGCACAACCCGAATAATCCTGAGTGGGTAGATAGAGACAGATTTGTATTATCAAATGGTCACGGCTCAATGTTAATTTATTCTTTATTACACTTGAGCGGTTATGAGTTATCGATTGATGATTTAAAAAATTTCCGTCAGATGCACTCTAAAACACCTGGCCACCCTGAATATGGGTATGCACCAGGTATCGAAACTACAACGGGTCCTCTAGGACAAGGCATTACAAATGCTGTTGGTATGGCAATTGCCGAAAAGGCACTTGCGGCACAATTTAACCGTGATGAATACGATATTGTAAACCACTTTACTTATGCATTTTTAGGTGATGGCTGTCTGATGGAAGGCATCTCTCACGAAGCGTGCTCACTGGCGGGCACTCTAGGGCTAGGTAAGTTAATCGCATTTTGGGATGACAATGGCATTTCAATTGACGGTGAAGTTGAAGGGTGGTTCAGTGATGATACACCTAAGCGCTTTGAGTCTTATGGTTGGCATGTTATTCCAGCTGTGGATGGTCATGATAGCGAAGCTATTAAAGAAGCGATTGAAGCTGCGCGAGCTGAAACAGGCAAGCCAACGTTGATTTGTTGTAAAACGGTTATTGGTTACGGCTCACCTAACAAATCAGGTAGCCATGACTGTCACGGTGCGCCATTAGGTGATGATGAAATTAAAGCAGCGCGTGAGTTTTTAGGTTGGAAGCATGATGCTTTCGAGATCCCTGAAGATGTTTACGCTAAATGGAATGGTGCGGCACACGGCCAACAAATTCAAAGCGAATGGTTGGTTAAATTTACAGAGTACCAGATGCATTATCCAGAGCTTGCTGCTGAGTTTGAGCGTCGTACCAAAGGTGAATTACCTGCTAATTGGACTGAGCAAACCGAAGCTTATATTGCTGAGTTACAGGCAACCCCTGCTAACCCTGCAACACGTAAGGCGTCGCAAAATGCACTAAATGCATTTGGTCCAATTTTACCAGAGTTTATGGGTGGTTCAGCAGACCTTGCAGGCTCTAACCTAACAATTTGGGAAGGCTCTAAAGGTCTAACTGCGGATGACGCATCAGGCAACTATATTTTCTACGGTGTGCGTGAGTTTGGTATGTCTGCAATCATGAATGGTATTGCCCTACATAAAGGCTTTATTCCTTACGGTGCTACATTCCTAATGTTCATGGAATATGCACGTAATGCCGTGCGTATGGCTGCATTAATGAAGCAACCAAGTATCTTTGTTTATACGCATGATTCAATTGGTCTAGGTGAAGATGGACCGACACACCAACCTGTAGAGCAACTTGCTAATATGCGTTTGACACCTAACTTAGTTAGCTGGCGTCCATGTGATCAGGTTGAGTCAGCAGTATCATGGCAGCAAGCGATTGAGCGTAAAGACGGTCCTACATCTTTAGTATTTACGCGTCAAGGTCTTGCACAGCAAGCTCGTACTGAAGAACAAGTTGCTGCAATTAAGTGCGGTGGCTATGTGTTAAGTTGTGATACAAACCCTGAGGTTATTCTTATCGCAACCGGCTCAGAAGTTCAATTGGCTGTAGAAGCAGCAGAGCAATTACGTCAAGAAGGTAAAAAAGTACGTGTTGTTTCAATGCCTTCAACAGATGTATTTGATGCGCAATCTCCAGAGTATAAAGAATCAGTATTACCTGCATCGATAACTCGTCGAGTTGCAATTGAAGCGGGCATTGAAGATTTCTGGTACAAGTATGTGGGTTTAAACGGTGCTATTGTTGGTATGAGCACCTTTGGTGAATCGGCACCTGCTGGTGAGCTATTCAAGCACTTTGGCTTTACTGTTGAAAACGTAGTCGCCAAAGCAAACGCTTTGTTTTAATCGCGTTTAAGAAATTAAAAAACCGCCCAACAGGGCGGTTTTTTTGTGCATAAGTTTTACTTTGTATTTTTAAACGATAAGCCCAAATGACAAAAATGGACTTATCGCATAATTAAGTCAGTCTATTTACACTCTAAACTGTGATACAGATTGACGTAACTCTTCAGCAAGCTTAGCGACTTCCGAGCTAGAAGTTGAGGTTTGATTTGCCCCTTCAGCTGTTTGCTCAGCAATCGTTACGATTGACTCAAGGCGTTCGCTTATCTCTTGAGATACTTGCTGCTGTTCGTTTGCTGCAGTTGCAATTTCCTCACTCACATCGTGTGCTCTTGAGACAGCATCAGTGATAGAGTTCAGCGCTTCGTTGGCGATATCGCTCTGAGCCACACATGATTCTGCTTGCTGTTGTCCTTTTGACATTGCGGTAACCGCTTCTTCAGCCCCAGCTTGCAATGATTCAATCATTGATTGGATCTCTTGGGTTGATTCTTGTGTTTTACTTGCCAAAGAGCGTACCTCGTCTGCAACTACTGCAAAGCCACGGCCTTGCTCACCTGCACGAGCAGCCTCAATTGCAGCATTGAGCGCGAGTAAGTTAGTTTGTTCAGCAATTCCGCGAATAACATCCAAGATCCCGCCAATAGCAGAGCTATCATGGTGGAGTTTATTGATAACGGTAGAAACCTCTTCTACTTCATGTGCCAGCTGCTCAATCGTTCTCTTGTTGTCATGTGAGATGCCCTTAACGCGCTCAGCTTCTTGATCTGCGTTTTTAATTTCATCAAGTGCCTGATGAGCACTGTTACTCACACCGTGTGCCGTACTGCTCATTTCTGTTGTTGCTGTCGCGGCTTGTTCAACTTGAGATTGTTGGCTCTTTATTGCGTGGCTAGACTCTGAAGTAATTGCTGAAGTTTGCTCTGACGCCGCTGCCAACTGTGTTGAGCGCGAAACGATGCCTGTGATCAATTCTTTTAAACTGGCTATTAGCGTATTACAGCTTTGTGCTAGTTCTCCGAATTCATCTTTTGCAGAGGCATCAAGCGAGTGTGTCATATCACCTCTGGCAACGATATCTAGTACGCGGTTTACTTCTGCAAGTGGTTTAGTGATTCGGCTAACAGTGAAATAAGCAATACCAATCGCCAGTAAAGTTGCGGCAATCATACCCGTCCAGGTCGCAATATTGGCCGATGACACATCCTCAGTCACTTCGCTTTGGATTTCAAACGCTAACTGTTTTGATTGCGCAACAAGCTCACCGAGTTGTTCAAGTGCTTTTTTAGTTGCCTGTTCTGCGCTATTAAGCTCATTTTGTGTATTGATACGCGCTGTGATTAAGCGTTGGCGATTGTTTGCAATACTGTCACTACCCTGAAGTTGCTCTTTGAGCGCTTCATAGTATGAGTCAAGGTCATTGAGCAAGTCTTCATCCAGTTGCGCAACGGTCGAGCGCATTAGTTCAATATTACGATCAATATCCTCAAATACGTAGCTTTGCTCTTTTTTGACGATATCTAAGGTGCTTGACTCATTGATAGTGAGTATATCAGCACTGCTGGTAGCCAATGAACTAAAAGAGTTTTCTAATTTATTGGCGGCTTGATATGCGCGTGAGTTTAGCGACTCAAAGCTATCCAAGTCTAAGATATCAACCACAACCGTAGCGGCATCGTCAGCGGCAATTTCTGCTTCCTCTAATTGCGCTATAAGTTGTTTATTTAAACTCATTTCAAGTGATTTGTCGGCAAATAGGGAAGTAACCGATTTAGAGAACGTACCGAAACTTTTAGCGACATCCTGGCTGCTGCCGGACAATGTTGGTTCGTCTTGGACAATCTGGTTCAGAGCAGAATAACTTTGCTCAAAGGTTTTTTGACGTGCATTAAAAGCAGATTTTAAACTACCCAACTCGTCACTGGATTGCGTGTAAAAACTAGCTTGGGCGATTTTACTCATTTGAGTAAATTCAATTTGTAAAGCTGCGCTCCTATCTAGCGCGGGAAGAGAAAGATTGTTGACCAGCTGAGTTGAACTATCGATATTTGCGATCCTGAGCAGCGAGTTCACTCCGATGGACAATAAAAGTAGGGTAATTATTATAAAGCCACCCCAAATACGTTGGCTAACGGTTAAATTCATACAAACATACCATCAAGTTAAAGCAGTACAACCACTTATCGGATTTATTGCGCATTAGTTAAGTATTTTATAGCAGATGTGAATATAAAATTCAGTAAAAACGGATAGGTTTTAATTAATTGCTGGTAATTTGTTCGTTTGTAGACAAATTAAGCAAAGTCATTGGGCCACCCCAGACGCATCCTGTGTCTAAAGCAATGACTTGATCTAGGGAGGTTTTCCCTTCTAATGCTGCCCAGTGGCCAAAAATGAAACGAGTTTGGCTTGTTTTAAAGCGTGGATGTGTAAACCAAGGCTGTAATTGCTCACTGTCTTTAAGCGTGCCCTTATTATCAAAATCGAGCAGCCAATTTGGCGTTAAAAAACGCATTCGTGTGAACACATTGACTATGGTATTAAATTTAATTTGCGGATCGTCGTCTGGTAAATCAATATTTGAGTTTTTACCGTACATATTTGCTAAAAATCGCGCAGAGTTAGCGCCTTGATAACAAGATTGTCCCCATTTTGACAACTTGATGGCTTGCTCAATATTCCAATGAGGATGTATTCCTGCATGTGAAATAAAACAATCGAACTCTGGTAAATATGTACATAAAGGTTGTGACTGCAAAAAAGCTAAATACGTGGTCAGTGACGTACTTGATATTAATGCGTCTAGTTTATCTTTGGGGTTGGCTTGTTTGGCATTAAGCACTGTCGACATCAAGTGTAGGTCATGATTACCCAAAGTCACGGTGACTGAGTTTTGTAATGAATATACGTATTGCATACAGGCTAGGGAGTCAGGTCCACGTGCAACCAGATCCCCAACCAAATACAAGTGATCTTGACTTGGGTTAAAGTCGACAAGCGCTAAAAGCTGTTTAAATTGCGTATAGCACCCTTGTAAATCACCAATTACGTAGCTCGCCATTATCAGTGCAATATATCTGGACGATTAAGCCTAAACACTTTAATAGGTGCTTTGAATTCAGACCCAAATTCATTGCGCATCAAGTAGTAGCCTTCCATAGTACCTACAGGAGTGTCTAAAACTGCACCACTGGTATATTGATAGCTTTCTCCAGGGCGAATCGTTGGTTGCTCACCAACAACACCTTCTCCCTCAACCTCTGTTTCTTTGCCATTTGCATCAGTGATTAACCAATAACGGCTTTCAAGCTTTGCGCTACAAAGGCTATGGTTCTTGATGGTGATAGTGTAAGCAAAAACATACTTGTCTTTTTCTGGTTGAGATTGTGCTTCCACATAAAATGTCTCAACCGAGACTTTTATTGGTGTGCCTATTTCACTGTTTGTTGTCATAGATCCAGTTTGCGATTTCAATAAATTGAGAAAGGGAGATATTTTCCGCACGCAGTGACGGATCAATCCCAAGCTGTGTTATCTCTTCTACTGTAAGTAAATTTGAGAGGCTATTTCGCAGAGTTTTACGTCTTTGGTTAAATGCCTCAAGACAAACGGTATTGAGTATTTTGGTGCTTTTTGCACTGCGTTGACTTGCATCTTTAGGGATCAGCCTTACCACTGCCGAGTCAACCTTTGGCGCAGGTTTGAAACAGGTAGGTGGCACTTCTATGACTGGCATAGCATGGCAGTAATATTGTGTCATCACACTTAATCGACCATAGGCCTTAGAACCTGGTCCTGCGACCATTCTATTCACTACCTCTTTTTGCAGCATAAAATGCATGTGTTCAACATGGTCCGCAAACTCAAAAAGATGGAATAATAGAGGCGTTGAAACGTTGTATGGTAAGTTGCCAAATATCTTTAACTTTGCTGTTTCACTAACCAGGCTAGAGAAGTCAAACTTCATTGCATCGCCCTGATGAACGTTGAGTTTACTGCCCATTGTTGGGTGAGCAATGAGACGCTCTGCAAGATCTCTATCTAGTTCAACAACTGTCAACTTACCGCTGAGCTCAACGACTGGCTCGGTGATTGCACCAAGACCTGGGCCAATTTCAACGAGGTTGTCGTTAGGTATTGGATCTATCGCCGTAACTATCTTATCGATGATGTTGTCATCATTTAAAAAGTTTTGGCCGAATCTTTTACGGGCTCGGTGGCCCAAATGTACTTTATCTGTCATGAATTCTGTATTTTCTTGCTTGCAAGCTTAATTGCTTCGTGAATTGCCAGTTCAAAACTACCAACTTCAACATCTCCGGATGCTGCCAAGTCAAGGGCTGTGCCATGATCAACGGAAGTTCTGATAAAAGGCAATCCCAAAGTGATATTAACTGAGTTACCAAATCCTTTATATTTTAACACAGGTAATCCTTGATCGTGATACATCGCCAGTACCGCATCCGCATTATCAAGATACTTAGCTTGGAAAAGCGTATCCGCAGGGAGTGGACCAATGAAGTTTTTACCTTCGTTGTTAAGCTTTTCCAATACGGGTGAGATGGTATCGATTTCCTCATTACCTAAATGTCCACCTTCGCCTGCGTGTGGGTTCAATCCACAAACAAGTATACGCGGGTCCTGTACACCAAACTTAGTTTGTAAGTCATGGTATAAGATATTAGCGACTTTGGTGAGTCGCTCTTGTGTAATTGCTTTAGAAACATACGCGAGAGGAATATGCGTGGTCGCCAGTGCTACTCGTAGACCTGTTGTTGCAAGCATCATAACAACATCGGGTGTATTTGACTGGTGAGCGAAATATTCTGTATGTCCACTGAACGAGATGCCAGCTCGATTGATAATGCCTTTATGAACAGGGCCTGTCACAACGGCATCAAAGGTACCATCCATATTTTTTTCTGAGGCAATACGTAATGTATCTAAGACATATTGTCCATTTTGCTCATCCAGTTGTCCTGGAACGACGTCACAACCTTTATCAACCTGAAGATAATATAGTTGCTTTGCTGCAGCAGGCTTGATGGGTTCTTGAGGGTCAAATGCAAGTAGTTCAATATCTAAACCAAGCTCATTTGCTCTTTGTTCTAAGATGGTGCGATCAACAACAGCGACAAGCTGGGCAGGCCAGCTTTGTTGTGCTAATTTGATTACCAAGTCAGGGCCAATTCCAGCTGGCTCACCAGGCGTAATTGCTATTCTCAAGCTCATATGTGCTCTTCTTTATTTGCTATCAAGAACTTCAACGTGAGCTTGCTCTCGCATTTCTCTCATCCATTTGAAGCTTTCTTCTTTGAATTTTCTTCTGAATAATAGCTGGTGAGCTCGATTCATTTTCGCTTGCTCTGTTTTATCAGCTACGCGTTTGTCTAGAAGTTCTACAATATGCCAACCAAATGTACTGCGAAATGGCTCACTTACCTCATTTTGCTCAAGGCCCAGTAGAGTATCTCTGAAAGCAGGTACGTAAGTTGATGGATCTGTCCAATCATATTCACCACCTTTTAACGCAGAACCAGGATCTTCAGAGTGTGCTTTTGCTAGTTCTGCAAAATCGGCTTTGCCTGCTCTTAAATCTGCCACAAACCCAGCCAGCATATCGCGGGCTTTCTCTTCACTCAAAATAATTGATGGCTTCAATAAGATATGTCGAGAACGTACTTCAACTGTCTCTACAACTTCTCGGCCACGTACATCTTGGACCTTAACAATATGAAAACCAGCGCCAGAGCGAAGAGGGCCAACTAGTTCATCTTTTTTCTTCCCTTTAATTGCCTCAGCAAATAATGTTGGCATTTCATTGATGCCCATCCAACCAAGTTGGCCACCATCTAATGCATTTGCACCGCCCGATGAAGCGATTGCGATACGCTTAAATTCTTTTCCTTCATTTAAGAACTTAATTACATTTTCTGCGCGCTTTCTCGCATCTTCGACTTCTTCAGGATTTGCTTTACCATCAATCTTAATGAGGATGTGGCCGATATTGTACTCTTCACTTTGGCCGCTTTGCTGCTCTAGAATTTTATTTAAGTTATCTATCTCTTGTGGGCTGATATACACTCTTCTATCAACGGCACTACGCTTAACTTGGCTTATTGTGATCTCTTTTCTTATTTCTTCTCTATAGGCTTGAAAGCTATCTCCAGCTTCTTCAACTGACCGACGTAGATCACTTATTGTGCCGCCTTGCTCTTTGGCAATATTTGCTAGGGTTTGGTCTAGGTGGGCATCCGAAATGATCATGCCCATGCGATTAGCAAGTTGCAGGATAAGGGTTTCATCAATGAGTTTGTCAGTTGCTTGAATACGTAAAACTTTATCTGAGGGTAGCTCCGTACCTTGCTGACTTGCTTGCTCTTTAACTCGGTTTAAAATTTGGTCAACTTCACTTTGAAGTACAACACCATCATTAACTGTGGCAACGACTTTGTCAATTTGTATACGTTCTGCAAATGCTGGCTGACACAGCGCAACACTTAATACGGGAATGAGTAACAGCTTTTTGAAATTCATAAGAGTCTTTGTTGTTAATTATTTAAAAAATAGGGCCTACGGTAGCCAAAGATACCTTGTTTAAGTAAATGGCTCGCATCATATCTCGACTTACTTCCCAACCCTTTTAGCACAAAATTAAAGTTTATGCTTGAGTCGAAAACGGGGTCTTGAAAATTGGTGGATTGATTCAAATCAGTTTCAATTGTTCTGTTTCCTGTAATTTGAATAGCCCAACAGCAAGATTCGTACTGTAGACCAGCAAATACTTCTACGCTTCGCTTACTTGTCAAATCACGATGATAGCTCGCAACAACTTGCCAGTTATTATCAATTGGTAAACTGGTAAATACGCCCACCTGATCAATCTCATTACCTGAGACATCGTTTACGTAGTGATGGTTCAACTGTACCAGTTTTTTATTATTACCTCGATAATCAATTGTCATGTGTGAGCGGATCAAATCTTTTTCGTCTGCGTCATATTGTATTCCACCAGAGAAATACCATCTTGGGTGCCAGTGAATTTTGGTTTCTGCGGCGAACAGTGCATTATAATTGTTATCGCCAAAGCGGTTATTAAGTGTATTTTCTGTTGGTTTGACAGAGTCACTTAAATAGATAATTTGGCCGACACTTAAGCTAAAGCGCTCAGTATTTTTATCATCTAATAAGCGAGTAGTAGCACCTAACGTAACTTGGTTTGCTTCTGAAATGTAATCAACGCCAGAAAAGCGACGTTCTCTGAACAAACCAAAAAAGTCATCTTGCATTTTCACAGTATCGTAAGACCCTATTTTGCTCTGGTCTTTCTCTGGTGTATATAAATACTGGATCTGTGGTTCTAGCGTTTGTGTTCCATCGTTTAGAAGAAAGTGTGTACTGCGCTCCAAATTTAATTGCCCATGCAGCCTCACCTGTGGCAGTGTTCGGGACGTTGAGTCTTTAAATTCACTATCATTAAAATCACCATTTTGCTCATAATGTGTGTGTAATAATGCTAGTTTTGAATCAAATGACCATGCATAGTCACTGATGTTATAGGTGACACTTGGCTCAAGATGAACACGTGTTGCATCTGTAATTGTTGCATCGCTATTTTTGAAATGACTCATTTGCCCAGTGAACTGCCAGTCTAGACCAAGGTATTCTTCAGGGATACGGTTTTTTATCGTAATTTCAGGGAATGCAGAATACGATTCCGCATGATTGCCTAACACTTCAAAATTTTGCAATTGCAGGTCGACGAGCCAGTCTTCGCCAAGGTAACTTAGTTGGCCCTTTCTAGCTAACTGTGTATCTGTCTGATTGGCGTAGCTAGAGCCAAGATCGGTTAGATAGTTATCATCGCTGACATTGGTTACATCAAAATTGGCACGCCAAAAGTCATTGAAATAGCTTTTCTGTTGCCAGTGTACTAAGTATCGCTCATCTAGATTGGGTTCTGATTTATCGTTGGTGAGTATTTCTGTTGCCAGCGTACCTGTATGTTGTTCGGTCAAATACCTAAACTCAGCTTGCAATTGCAGCCCTTTATTTGACATATATCTGGGTGTGAGTAACGCGTCGTAGTTTTCTGCCAGATTAAAGTAATAGGGGGTGACGATCTCGATACCATAACGGTTTGAGCTTGATAAAGTTGGCGTTAAGAGTCCTGATTTTCTTTTATCATCGATTGGAAACGTAAAATAAGGAACATAGACGACTGGGGTGTTTAATATTTTTAATACGGTGTTGTACGTTTCGCCCCAACCTTTTTCTTTATCTAGTGTGATTGTACTTGCTTCAATTTGCCAAAATGGTGACTGGCCAGGACATGTCGTAAAGCTTGAATTAAATAAATCTACTTGAGTGCTGGTCGCGCGTAATTTCTCGGCTTTTCCTTTACCCTGCTGTTGGGTTAATTGATATTGTGCGCCGAGCAAGCTAAATTCGCTTCTGTTGAGATCTGCATACATGCCCGTGCTATCAACCGTTGTATAGTCATCTTGAAATAGCAATGGCCCTGAGGCATTTAGAAGGCCTTTACGCTTGTCGACCAATGCGCTTTGTGCAGTGACAGACATTGCATTAGTATTGACCTCAACATCACCAGAAAATTCTGCACTGTCAGTGCCTTGCAGTTCAACTTTATTTGCTTGAATATCGATGGTGTCTGGCAGTATACCTTCCATAGGTTGCCAGTCTTTTGGCTGCAGATAGTCTTTACAGAGTCCGCCAACAGTGTTCGAATTAGCGAAAACCTGTGTACTAATAAGGGGTAGGACTAAAATGCCCCAATTTTTGCTCATTTATCGACCTTGTCTACCTTGCACCACGATTCAGCAAGACATGATAAATGAAAACAGTGTTAAATACAGTAATTAAGATCAGTAATTGGTGAAAATATGGCGAGTTTTACTCCATCGGACAGATTAGAAAGAGAACATCACAGACAACAGTTTATTGAAACCCAGTTCAAGCGCCTGTTTGGTGATATTGGTGAGTTCGATATTACCGCTATCACAGGCGATGCAAGCTTTAGGCTTTACTTTCGCATTCAAACTGCTGAGGCTCATTTTATTTTGATGGATGTGCCACCTGAAAAAGGCACTGTTTGTGAATTTGTGCATTTAAATGAGGTCTTTGCCGAAGGTGGTCTTACTGTGCCAGAAGTGTTGGCTTTTGATGATAAATTAGGGTTTGTTTTACTTGAAGACCTGGGGGCGATCCATCTTGCTGACCTTATCGAATCTGAGCACAGAGAAGCGCATTACCTGACACTATTGTCTTGGCTGCCCCAAATAGCAAAACTACCTGCATCGCAATGGATGAAAGAATATGATTCGGCATTTATTTTACAAGAAATGGATATTTTTAAATCTTGGTTATTAGAAAAATGGCTTGGTTACGCATTGGATGATGAAAAAGCGGGCAGGTGGCAGCAGTTAACCGAGAGTCTAATGCAGTGTATGTTGGCTCAACCACAAGTTGTCATGCATCGTGACTTTCACAGTCGAAATGTAATGTATCATCAAGGAGAAGGTCGCTTAATAGACTATCAAGATGCGGTCATGGGTCCTGTATGTTACGACGCCGTTTCATTACTTAAAGACTGTTACGTAAAGCTGCCAGCAGACGAATTTGAACGTTTAAAAAAAGTCAGTTATCAGCAACTATTTAGTAATGGGCTTCTAGATGGTATTGAGTATACGCAATATGTTGATTACTTTAACCTTACAGGCCTTCAAAGGCATTTAAAAGCAGCAGGCATTTTTGCTCGGTTAAATCTACGTGATGGTAAGCCTGGATACTTACCCAATATTTTACCTACCCTAGATTATATTGTGGAAGCAGCTGGTGCATATGCGGATTATCAATGGCTTGCAACTTGGCTTCAATCCGAGATAATACCTATGGTACAAGATAAACTAGCAGAGTCTTTATGAAAGCAATGATCCTAGCTGCTGGGCGAGGCCAACGTATGATGCCTTTAACTGCACAGATGCCAAAACCCATGTTAACAGTGGCAGGCAAGCCTTTGATTGCGTATCACCTTGAGCGACTAAAGCGTGCAGGTATTGATCAAGTTGTCATTAATCTAGCGTGGCAAGGTGAAAAGATCGAACAACATTTCGGTGATGGTAGCCAGTTGGGTATGCGCATCGAGTATAGCCATGAACCTGAAGGCGGGCTTGAAACAGCTGGGGGTATTGCTATGGCACTACCTAAATTATGTATAGAGGAAGATGTTTTTGTGGTTATTAACGGTGATATCTTTACCGATTATGACCTGCATGCGTTGACTCAGTTGCAGCTTATGTCTGGTGAGGCACACATTGTACTGGTCGAAAACCCTACACATAACCCCGATGGCGATTTTCGTTTAACGCATCAGCCACTCAATGAACAGACCTATACATTTTCTGGCATAGGTTTGTATCACAAAGATTTTTTTAAAGATGTGACGATTTCAAAAAGGCCGCTTGGCCCGATGTTGCGAGCAGCGATAGAGGAGCATATGTTATCTTGCGAGCTGTTTTTAGGTCCGTGGCATGACATTGGCACACCTGAAAGACTTAAGGAAATTAACATCGTGATGGAGTCTTGTGATGTGGGGTAAGCTGATAGGTGCAGGCTTTGGCTTCTTGTTTGGCAAATGGTTAGGCGCGATTTTAGGTTGCTATCTGGGTCATCTGTTTGATAAAAGCTTAAAACAAGACTTCGATAAAGCTGGTGGTTTTCAAGGTTTTTTTAGTGGTGATGACCTTAACGAACGTCAGGCACTGTTTTTTTCTAGCTGCTTTGCTGTGATGGGGCATATTGCAAAATCAAATGGTAGAGTCAGTGAAGTACATATCCAAGCTGCTTCTGCCTTTATGGATGAAATGGCCTTGCACGGAGATGATAGAAGAGAGGCGCAAAGTGCCTTTAATGCCGGTAAACATGCTGAATTTTCCATTAAAGAGTCGGTACACGATTTTAAAGAAGCTTTTGCTAGGCGATACGATTTACTACAGTTATTTTTGGAAATCCAAATCCAAATGGCTTTTTCTGATGGTCATCTATCAGCTAAAGAGCTAGAGCTTTTGAAGTTGGTAAGTAAATACTTAGGTATTAGCGGGAAGCATTTTAACTTTGTCTTGAAACGCTATCAGGCAGAATTTAAGTTTCGCCAACAGCGTGCGCAGTGGCAATCTCAGCAGAGCAATCGGCAGTCTAATCAATCACACCGAAGTGGATATCAACAGTCGCATCACAACACAGTGGCACCTGAGCCTGAGATTTCTCGAATTCAAGCATTGGCTGTACTTGGGCTAGAGCAGGGAGCTAGTGAGAAGGAAATAAAACGTGCTTATCGTAAGCTTATGGCACAGCATCACCCAGACAAATTGGTTTCGCAGGGCTTACCTGAGCATATGATGGAAGTTGCAAAAGCAAAATCGCAAAATATACAAGCAGCTTATGAGGTCCTAAAAAAGTAGTGTTGTTATAATTGTCGCAAAAAACCTGACAATTCTTTTTGTAGCCGATAATGCTGGTTTCTTTGTGTATTTTGACCAAATAACTGCCTTTGACGGTAATCGTATTTACTGTTTCTTTTTGCCCAGCGGCGCCTATCTTTCACCGTATGGAGCACAGCAGGGTTATCATAAGAATAAAATACATCTAATAATGCTGGACTCACTAAAGAGAGGCTGGCTGCAAGGTGCTTGTTCCTATTAGGGTTGGCAAGTTGTGCACTGACAGTGATCAAAGCATCTACTCGTATCTGTGGCAGTGTTGCGAGGTGTTCTGCAAACAGACCTGCACTGTTACCAAAAGCTAAAATGGCGATATGTTCGTTTTCTCTCAATGCCAGTGTCTTATAAAGTGCATCGAAGCGCGCTACTAACTCCATCTTATAGTCATTGAGCGCTGATTCACTGACAGAAGAAACAACATTTTGCTGCCTTGACTTCGGTTGGTTTTGCTCTGTATCGACTATACCGTCTTGAATCATATTTGCGTTGATATTCAGATCCGGAGATGGGATAACGTATGTATCATAACCATCATCGTTAAGCGCTTCTCTTAGGTAACTTAACCCATTGCCATGCAGTGGTGATTGTTCAATCCCTGGAAGCATTACGATAATACCGCGCTTACTGCCACTCATATACTCAGAAAACAGCACAGGAACCTCTCGTTCGTCATCTTTGATGGTTATAAACGAGTCATTAGCTAGCCAGTACCCTAGATCAGATTTGATGATCTCTGTTTTTGGCGGGGGAGCAATATGCTCTGCTGCTTGACTAAAACTGTTAAGTGCAAACATGACACTGAAATAAAGTGTCAAACATAACTTGGTTTGTTTTCTCATGGTGCCAGCGAATAAAACTCTATTAATTAGTTTATCTATCGACTAAAAGCCATTGAGCTTTAGTATTTTAATTTGGGAATTTGATACAATAGACAAATATGCAGTAATGGAAATGAGAGGACGTCTAAATATGGCAGACAGTAAGCGCGATTACATTTGGTTGTTTTTTAAAGGAGCAGGCATGGGGGCTGCCGACCTTGTCCCCGGTGTTTCTGGCGGGACCGTGGCGTTTATTACAGGCATATATGCCCGCCTATTAGCAGCCATTAAAAGCGTGGATGTGACAGTATTAAAAATGGTCTTAAAGGGCCAAATTAGAGAAGCATGGTCACATATCGATGGTAACTTTCTGCTTGCGGTATTTGGAGGGTTATTTACAAGTGCCTTAGCCTTATCAAAAATCATTGCTTATTTACTCGAGCACCACCAAACTTTTGTCTGGTCGTTCTTTTTTGGATTGATCATTGCCTCATTTGTTTACATTGCCAAGCAAGTTAAACGTTGGCAGTTACAGCATATTGTCAGTTGCACATTGGGTGTGATAATTGCGGTAATGATAACATCGTTAAGCCCAGCAGAAGCACAAGCACAGCCATGGTTCTATTTTGCTGCTGGAAGCATCGCTATTTGCGCGATGATATTACCAGGTATCTCAGGTAGTTTTATTTTGTTGTTACTGGGTATGTACGGCCATGTATTAACTGCGGTCAATGAACGAGAGTTTATGCTCATTGGTTTGTTTTTGCTGGGATGTGTATGTGGACTGATGGTATTTTCAAGGTTTTTATCTTGGTTATTAGCAAGATTTGAACAGGTAACTTTTGCATTGCTAGCTGGCTTTTTAATTGGCTCACTTAATATGTTGTGGCCATGGAAAAAAGTGGTTTCTACCTATGTTAATTCAAGTGGAGTAGAGAAACCATTGATGCAAAAAAATATCTCGCCTATGGAGTTCTCTCAGTTGACAGGCCAAGATGCGCAATTAGGCATTTGTATCGCACTTGCTGTATTTGGACTCTGCCTAATCCTTGTTCTGGATAAACTTAGTCATCAGGATTAACTCCGTCATCAGCACGTTGCTCATCAGGCTCAAATGCAACGTGCTACTCTTACTACTTCCTTTATTTTTAACCCCATCGCAATACTTATTTTGTGGTATGCAATAAATTCAAAGTAACAATATAATCACATTTGTGGTTTATCATGTAATACAAGGCAAAATGCCATGCTTTAACCTGTAGTTTCGTAAACTAGCTGTAAAATTAGACTAGAGTACAATGTCGCAAGTGTAAAAAGTGTGTTACTTTCTGGCGAAGATGTACTCACTAAACAAGGAAACACCTTGAAATGAAACTTGTAGGGATCAGTTGCCTGCTATTGTTCTGTTTGCTGGGGATCAATTTCTCAGCGTTCGCTTCTACCACCCAACTCGACTTAACTGCTAATACACTAGGGTTTGTATGTATCGCCATTTTTGTCGTTGCATATACACTGGTGATGCTTGAAGAAAAGCTACATATGCGTAAATCCAAACCTGTCTTGGTCGCTGCAGGTTTAATCTGGATTTTAATTGGTGCATTTTACATTGAGCAAGGCATGCCGGATGCGACTGAGCATGCGTTTCGTCATAACTTACTCGAGTTTGCTGAGTTGATGCTGTTCTTACTGGTTGCGATGACCTATATCAATGCGCTTGAAGAGCGCAGATTGTTTGATGCGCTTCGTGCTTGGATGGTGAGAAAAGAATTTAATTATAAGACCCTATTTTGGTTAACTGGATTTCTATCATTTTTTATCTCCCCAATTGCAGATAACTTAACGACCGCTTTGCTTATGTGTGCTGTGGTGATGAAAGTTGCAGAGGGCGATAAAAAGTTCATTAATTTGAGCTGTATAAATATTGTTGTGGCTGCAAATGCTGGTGGTGCATTTAGTCCCTTTGGGGATATTACCACCTTGATGGTGTGGCAAGCTGGCATGGTTAAATTTAACGAGTTTTTTGTCTTACTTGTGCCATCGATCGCCAATTATGTGGTTCCAGCGGCGATTATGAGCTTTTTTGTTGCAGATAAGAAACCTGCAGCAAGCTGCGAAAGTGTCGAGCTTAAACGCGGTGCGCTGCGTATTCTTACGCTCTTCTTACTCACGGTTGCTACCGCAGTAATGTGCCATAGCTTACTGCATTTACCTCCTGTGCTTGGCATGATGATGGGGTTGGGGTATTTACAGTTTTTCGGTTATTTCTTGAGAGTGACATTGCCCGGGTCTCTGGCTCGTAAAATGGCAATGGCAGAGCGTGAAGGCGATAAAGAGCGATTGAAAAAGCTCGGTAGTGTTGTGCCTTTTGATGTCTTCAGTAAAGTATCAAGGGCTGAATGGGATACTTTACTGTTCTTTTACGGCATTGTTATGTGTGTTGGGGGGCTTGGCTTCTTAGGATATCTAAATCTCATGTCTCATGTGCTGTATGGCGGCTGGTCAGCAACAGGAGCGAATGTTTTCTTAGGTGTTATTTCTGCTGTTATTGATAATATTCCTGTTATGTTTGCAGTATTATCGATGCAACCCGAAATGTCTCATGGACAATGGCTACTGATAACTTTGACAGCAGGTGTAGGCGGAAGCCTACTCTCTATCGGATCCGCTGCTGGGGTAGCCTTAATGGGGCAAGCTAGGGGTAACTACACCTTTTTTGGCCACTTAAAATGGACCCCAGTTATTGCACTCGGTTATGCTGCCAGCATTGTAGTGCATCTTTGGTTAAATGCTGATTTATTCACTATTTATGGCTAGCAGATGTCTAGTTAGTGGTTTAATTTAGATATATGGTAGTAGGCCGAGTGCAGTGCTTGGTCTACTGGCTTGTTTTGCTCAGTAGCTCTGATAATACAATGTCGCGATATTTGACCACTGACTTTCCCCACCATGATCCCTGTACTATTTTTTGCCGCTCTCAGCGCTTCAATACCTAACTCTGTGGCTAAGATACGATCCTCAGGGCAGGGGCTTCCACCGCGTTGTATATAGCCCAATACACACACTGCGCTTTCAATGTCAGCTGTGTCTTTTAAAGCTTGTTGCAGTCCATGGGGCCCGTTGGGCCAGAGGTTTTCAGCTAATACAATCACAAAGCCTGTATGTTGCTCTACTAGTTGCGATTGTATTTGAGCTATTAGATGAGATTTAGCTTGTTCTAATTGCTTGAGGTTGCAGTTCTCAAATGAAAGAATGGCTTCAGCACCTGCTGCCAAGCCGACATTAAATGCAATATGACCACTGCGACGACCCATGACTTCGACAATAAAAACGCGTTCAAATGCATTGGCTGTGTCACGAATTTTATCTATAGCCTGTGTTGCCGTATGAACGGCACTGGCAAAGCCAATCGTTTTATCTGTACAAGCAATATCATTGTCTATGGTTGCGGGCACACCAATAAGGTTACCCGACCAGTAGCTCTGTAGTGCCATCATGCCTCTAAACGACCCATCCCCGCCGATGACGATAAGTGCATCTACCTTGTGTTTTGTGAGCGTGTTGGCAACTTGTTTTACCCCTGCATCCTGATGCATCTCTTTACAGCGAGCACTTTTTAAAATGGTGCCCCCGCGCTGGATAATGGGGGAAACACGCTCGGGCGTTAGAAGTATGAACTCGTCATTTATTAGGCCATTATAGCCATGGTAAAAGCCGAGACATTCGATATGTTGATCATGGCATGAAAATACAATCGCGCGTATTACAGCGTTCATGCCAGGCGCATCGCCGCCACTGGTTATAATTGCTATGCGTTTCATTAATTCCCTCAATAAAAAAGGAGCATGCAAATTTTAGCCTAGACAGCGATGCATAAATGTCAAAGTTGTTTACTGGCTGGTTAAAGACCAAATTGACACACTACCTGAAATCTCATTACCTACTATTAGCAAAGCTTCTCCTGTTGGGCTTTGTGCTTGATCAATGAATACCATGCCTTCAGGGGCGAGGTCACCACTTATTTGTGCACCAGCTTCTAGCCCTCTGTTGATCATATAGGTGTTCATGGTGACATTAAATGGGTTGCTAACATCATAAACCAAAATGCCGCCCATTCTTTCTAAGCCAATAAATGCATAAGTACGATCATTGATTTGACCGATTGCAAGTGCTTCAGGTTCGGCGCCTTTTGCGTCTGAACGTGTATCACCCCTGTTTTCATCTTCATCATTATTGAAAGCTTCGCCATGGATGGATGCTGTGATTTTGCCAATGTCATCGCCTGAGTCATATACTCTATGACCATGATGATCCCAGATTGAAAACGAGCGGGCACCATAGGTGTAAAGCGCTTCATATTGGCTGTCGTTGTCTGAATCACCCAGTACGGTACTTACTTTTAGCCTGCCGATATCTTGATCATCATTGTTAAGGTAATCGAAGTTGTCGCCAAGTGTTAAGTCTTTTGCTCTTATCTCATCAGTGTAAGCAAGACAGCCGTCATCGTTGTCGAATTCCAGCCCGCCTTCAGCTAAACAAGTTGCTTCGTCAGGAGAATCAAAAAAGTATTCCCTCCCATCGCCTTCATTAGCGGAGATAATGAAGTTGGCGCCTTGCCACTGGTAGGCTGCAATCGTATCTGGTTGATACATACCGTATAAGCCAGGGTAAGCTGCGAAGTTAATTGCGTTGTCTTTATCTGATGCATCAAGCGTCGATTTACCCCAGTCTTTAAAGCCAAGACCAAGTATGGACAGGCTATTGTCTGTTAAGTCGACTTTGGCGATTGCATTATTTTCTTGCAGTGAAACATAGGCATAGCGACTATCTTTGCTGATTGTGACATATTCAGGCTCTAGGTCCATCGATACAGTCGTATTAACGGTATTGCCTTTGATTGTACGCCCAGTTGGATTGGCAAATACAACACCTTGTGCTTTCAGCGCAGCTAACTGACTATCAAATTGATTGAAATTTAACATGCTTGCAGTGTCGGATACTTGACCGTTATTTATATCGATGACTGCAATGCTACCTTCTGGGTCGATACTATAATCCCCTTTGGGTTCACCTTCATTTGCGACTACGATTTTTTGCCCGTCAGGGCTAAATGTAACCATGTCCGGCAGATAGCCAACAGTCACCGTTTTTATAAACTTAGGCGTGTCAGCAATATCGAAAAATACGATTTTACCTGATTGGCCTGTGTCTTTGGCGATTGCGACCGCGAGTAAGTTATCGTGAATAGCTAGGCTGTTTGCATCGCCTGTTTCAAATTCACTCAGGTTGATACTGGCATTGCTCTGTAAATTGGTATTGGTTACCACACCTTCTGCATTTTTTGTCAGTGTTTGTGGATCCATGTCTGCAATATTGATTATTTCAATTGTCGCTGGTGAAGAAGAGCTGTTCAGGGCAAAGATGCGCTGACCTTGAGCGTGGTAAGCAACTATCTCTGCAGCGCCTTCTGGACTGTCTGCGTTGAGCACTGCTCGGCCAATAAGCTTTGGAGTAATTTGTTGGAGTGAGTCTAATCCTGGAGCACCATCTACACCATCTACACCATCTACACCATCTACACCATCTACACCATTTGTACCTGGATCCCCTTTATCTCCCTTGTCGCCAGTGCTACCAGTCTCTCCGATCTGGCCGTTGCTTCCATCTTTGCCATCGACTCCATTTCTGCCATCTTCGCCATCAAAAGTACAGCCTGCAAGTAAAGCTGAGATAAGTAATGGAAGTACAAGTTGCTTCATTTTCGTTTAGTCCCAAAATATTATTGAATTTAGGAACATAATTAAACATAAATAATTTACAGGTAAGTGACAAAGAAGCGTTTAGACACAAAAAGTACATATTTGAAGGGGAGTTGATATAAGTTAAATGGCCCTCGCACTGAGTGCGAGGGAGGCCAATTAATTACCACCAGCGGTGATACGGTTCAACTCTTCACGCTGCGCTGTAGGCAGGTTGTCTACAACAATGTTGTAAGAGTCATCAATCAATTTTTTTAACTCATCTTCGGGAATACTGCCATCAAGCACGATGGTGTTCCAAAGACGTTTGTTCATATGGTACCCAGGTACAATCGACGAATACTTGTCACGCAGTAACAATGCTTCGTCTGGATCGCACTTTAAGTTTAGCCACCAAACTGGCTCACCATTTTCGTTTGTTTGGCCTTCTTTACCTTCATAAAGTGTTGCAAACATTTTGTGTTGCACTTTATACACATCTACTTCTTGTGCAAATGGCTTGGTAATAAAGGTCCCAGGCTTTGCCTGTAAATAATTATGTACACTCTTCTGATCCATAGCCCGTGTCCTTGAAAAACTATATTAATTAAAACAACATGGGGCTAATTTTAGCAGCTATTGAGAGAATTCTGTAATGAGTAAGACTTCTTATGTAAAATGTCATGAAATAACAAACATAGTTGACAAATCTAGGTTCGATACTATCCACCTAATTACATAAATCAAATTCACAATCCATTGAAATTTATTAAATTAGGGAAGATAAGTTCGAAAAATTTGTCTAATAGACTTTTCTCATCATTAAACTATCTCAAGTAGGCATTATCTGCACTACTTTTGGGGTAGCTGCAAACTACACCATGACCGACTGATCTAACAAGTACTACCTGAACTACTTACTACTAACTTTAGTCTAGTATTCGTAAATACACTATTACGATTTACCAAACCTGGTTTTACATGGTAAAACAGTGAATGCATGTCACTGCCCTTACCGCAATTTGCAGCTAAATTGTATCTGGTTACACTTTTTTATGATGCAATAAAGCGGTATTTAATGATCAAACTCTAATAATAAACTGTTTATTATAGGGTTTTTCATTTTATAGACCATGCCGTCCCTATTTTAGCACTAAATATTTTGCAATAACTTGTTTCTTCAAGGCTGGTATTAAATTAAATAATGCAATATTTTGCAACAATTTTATGGTTTTGATTGGTTTTTATCCGTAAAATGATGGTTTTGTATGATTTTAATACTGCATTTGTGACATTACCTCTGCAGGCTTAATTTGACTCGCTGAAAGCTGAAGATAGGTTTGAATAGTAAAATGTGATTAAATTTAGATTATTTAGCAATTAATTAACGAGTTGTAGGCTTGGTTTTATATCGTTTTCTGCTTGTAAGAAGTGTTCAAACTCATCGCTAGAAAGCGGTTTGGAATAGTAGTAACCCTGTATTGTTTGACACTCTAACTGTTTTAGTAAAGCCAGCTGCTCTTCTTCTTCAACACCTTCAGCAACCACATGAAGATCTAGGTTATGTGCAATAGTGACGATAGAATCTACCATATTGCGACCTCGCTCGCTGCCCATATCATCTATAAAAGCCTTATCAACTTTGAGTGTATTAAGCGGAAATTGCTTTAAATAGGCCAATGACGAGTATCCAGTACCAAAGTCATCCATTGCAAGGTGAATTCCTCGGGAGCTCAGTGACCGCATAATTGAAATTGCTTCTTGAGGATCGTCCATAACTGTTCCTTCTGTAATTTCAAGTTCAAGAAAATATGAGGGAAGTTGATTTTTTTGCAAGATAATATCAATGCGAGCAGTTAAATCAGGTAAGCTAAACTGTTTGGCAGATAAGTTTACGGCTACTCGGCCATTGAAAAGGCCTTTGTCGACCCAGCGTTTAACATCCTTACATGCTTTATCAAGCACGACTTCACCAATTTCTATAATTTGTCCAGTCTCTTCTGCAATTGGTATAAACACCCCTGGGCTGATGATCCCTTTTTTAGGCGTGATAAATCGGACCAGAGCCTCCATACCGACAAGTTTTCCTGTTCTTATGTCCATTTTGGGTTGGTAGTAAACTACAAAATGATCTTCTTTCAAACCAAATCGCATCAGGTTTTCAATTTGCAAACGCTTGACTGCCTGCTCATTCATAGAGTCATTAAAAAATAAATAGTGATTACCTTTTTGCTTGGCATGGTACATCGCGGTATCTGCATTTTTCAAAAGGATTTCAGGGGTTTTACCATCCTCTGGAAAAAGAACAATACCAACAGAGGAGGTGATCACCAATTCATGATTTGCCATTTTAAACGGGGTTGCAATGGCTGCTAGAAACTGTTTAGCAACCTTTGTGATTGTATGTATGTCATTTGTGCCGGACATGACGAGTGCAAATTCATCACCGCCTAAACGATAGAAAGTATCTTGCTGGCGACATAGTTTGTTTAACCTCATGGAAAGCTTAGAAAGCAAGCTATCGCCCAGTTGATGACCAAGAGAATCGTTTATCTTTTTAAAGTTGTCCAAATCAAAAACCAACAAAGCGTGATGAGTACCTTGCTGAGAGAGCTTTTTTAAATTGGTAAAAAATAAATTTCGATTAGGCAGCCCAGTGATCCTGTCTCTATTTGAAAGATTGTGCAGCTGCGATTCTGCTTTTTTTCTCTCTGTGAGATCTGAGAAGACAACAACATAATTGGTCACATGACCATGGCTGTTCTTAATCTCATCAATCGTTACCTCAATGGGTAACATACTACCTTTATGATCATAAATTTTGAGCTCTTCTTGCCAATGCTCAGTTTCTTTTAGAGCAGACTTTATTTGTCTTATAAAGCGGCTATCGTATCCAGGTAGCTGAAATTCTGACTCGATATACTGTGCCCGTTTTCCGCCAAAGACCCTTAAATAGCTTGGGTTAAGATCGACGAGCTTGAAGTTATGGTCATAAATAGCAATGGCATCGGTCAGTGACTCTACACATTTAGCAAATAAATTAAGGCGTTCTTCGGTACTTTTTAAGTGATTTATATCTCTCACTGTACCGGTCATTCTAAGCGGGTTGAGATTGTCATCTTTACTTATTACTTTTCCTTTATCCAGCACCCAGTGGTATTGATTAAGGTTGTCTCTTAAACGATAAGACGCTTCAAAGAAGGCTGTTTTTTCAGCGAAATGCAATTTAAGCTGTTTTTCGACGAGCGGAATATCTTGTGGATGTATGCGTTTGGCATTGGGAATAAAGTGATTACTTTTCTCTTCATTTAATGCGTATTTATCATTAATACGAATAATATCACCAGATTGAATGTTCCAATCCCACAGTGTGTCACCACTGCCTTCAACGGTACTTTTCAGCCATTTTTCTGACATACGAAGATTGTCCAATTTGCGCTTAGCATTTCGATTTAGGAGCAAAGTGATGAAAAATGGAGCCAAACAGGCTAACGCCACAGCCAAAAAAGGATGTGGAGTACTTAAAAGGGGCTCTAAAAATGCTGATGCGTGTACAGGGGTACTCAAAGCAAAAAGATAAATAAGAGCCAATAAAATTCTTATATTGTTTTTATATACCATAGTGTACAAGATTAATACATTCACCGTTAATCTAATCGAAACAACCAGCCCGAGTCAAAGCATAATTGATGAAATATGGAAACACTCGCGGCAGTTGTTTATTTTATGGCTGTTCACTTTGGTAGTAAGTAAGCTTTTCTACTAGGTAGCTCAAATCTTTCAAGCCCAATCCAAAACTAATTAATGGTTAAAGTAATACTTGGAAACTCCTTGGTGGTGATTTGGCGAATAAAATGCTTCAATTCTTTAAATGTAAGCTTATTGAGCTCATCTAATAACTGAGCTTGCATTGAAAAAGTATGGTCGTCATTTCCGATTGCTATCCAAAAGCGTTGCGAACGTAGGCGTAAATTTTTATCTTTTTCTGCTATTTGTGATTTAAGGCTAGATTTCACATCTAACCAGTGTTGCCCATCAAATACATCAATATTCGTGACAAAGTCATTTAAAAATAGCTGATGGTACTTGAATAAGTCTTCGCTGTGGTAATTCGGAGACTGAATGTAAAAAGCAATACCGGCTCGAGTATTAAATGGCGCATAGCCAGCACCTACTAGATAACCCAATTGTCGTTCGGTACGAAGTTTTTCAAAATAATGCTGACTCACCAGCTGGTTGAAAGCCATTATTTTTATTTTATCTTGTACATCGGGTGTTGGTGCTTGAATATAGTGTAAAAATGCGTGTTCATTGTTTGCGTTCTCAAAGTGCTCAATTTGGCGTTGCTTAATTGTTTCAAGTGGTTTCTTGAGATCTTCTAATATTTCGCTTTTCGCAAAGCTACAGAGTAACTGTTGCTCAGTTACAATTGCGTGTTGACTTTGCCAATTACCATGTAAAAAAGCTTTTGCATGTATTGAAGTGAAAAATGAGTCCCTAAACGTATTAAACTCGTTAAAACACACATTTTGTAGCGCGCTTGCTAACTCATTTGGAGTTGGGTTCCAAGGCATAAGCTTCGCACCTAAAATACTGAACAACTCACTGACTGGCTTATTTTTATTGTGGTTTTGCCAATGTCGGATCAGCTGTTTTTTATATTCAGCAAACCTTGTCGCACTGATAGGTTGTTTTTGCAGGGCTTCAACAAGTTGCGAAACAAGTTTGAGTTGAGATGCAGAGAGCCCGGCAGTGTGCAATGTTAATCCGCCTTGGTGTGATGTCAGATGGTAGCTTAATCCTGCTAATTCAGCCGAATAAAATTGCTCAGCAACACTATCCATAAATAAATCGGCAAACAACCTTGTTAGGGCCATTGAGGTGTGATTTATGATAGAGGTCTCAGAGTCTATCTCTAGATAAAAGTGTCCTTTGGTGACCCTAAATGTTGCATCTTGTTTAAACCAAAAGGCAAAGCCAGGGCGCTCTTGCAGGCGAGTTGGTGTATGTGTTGTTGACTCAATGCCAAAAAGGGTATTTTCTTCACTAAGATAAGGGTTTACATTAGGAAGTCGCATTTCTGGCAATGGTTCATTTATTCGTGCAAGTGCATCTAACCACTGTTGATTGATTTTCACGACTTGATATGGGGTGTTATACCACTGTGCAATTTTGTTTATTGCATTAGCTTCATCTGTTGCTTTAGGATGAATAAGTACAAGGCGCATATTGTTAGGCGTCAAATAGCCCATTAGTTCAGTATGTAGAGTTTGATTAAAGTGTTCCATACAATAGTCACCGTAGAGAGTGTACTCTTCACTGTAGTGATGCATGTTTACGCTGACATTGCTGACCCAGTCAATAAGTTTGTTGACTTCTTGATTGTCAAAGGCTAATTCCATTAGACGTTTCTTATCGGCGTAAAGAGCAGGCAAAGTATGGTTCTGTGCGGTAATTAGGCTTATATACTCGAACAACATTTCAACGATGTCTTCATAAAACTCAATGCCTAAATCTGTGAGCGCAAAGCTGACGTTGAAATCTTTAAAATTACTGCCATTCACACCGCCACCGGCAGATAGGGCGTTGATCCATCCATTTTTTTTCAAAATTGCATACAGTGACCCTTCGCCTTCATATCCTAGTAAATGAGCCAGAAAGCTGAGACTTTTATAGCGATATAATTCATCTATATTGGGCATGGCGAAACTGACGATCAGCTTTTGTAGATGTTTTCTTGGTTTAATTTGTAGTTTTAATCCAAGATCTTGTGGTCGATAAAATGGCACTTTAATCTTGGTCTTTGGTCGATTCCTGTCACCAGAAATGGCGTCGAAGTGCATTCGAGCAAGCTTTTCAAGCTCGCTTAATGTTTGTGGACCGGCAACGACGAGTGTCATCCATTGAGCTTGATAGTGTTGTTTAAAAAATTGAATGACTTCACTGCGAATATCACCGTGTTCATCACCTAAGGTGTCGTGATTGCCGACTGAGAATTTGGTAAATGGATGCGCTGGGTTTGCTGTTTCCTTATGCGCTTGGATGATACGGCGGTTGTCATCTTTTACTTTAAGGTTAAATTCAGCATCTATCGCATTACGCTCATCAAGCAGTGCGCTTTGTTCGAAGTTTGGTGCTATAAAAAAGTCAGCAAAGCGAGGGAGCAGAGAGCCAAGTTCGGCTGCTATGCAATCAAAAAAGTAACAAGTATGCTCTGTACCTGTCCACGCATTACAATTGCCACCGTGCTGATTAACGATTTGAGCAAACTCCCCTTTGATTGGGTATTGCTCTGTACCCAAAAACAGCATATGCTCAATAAAGTGAGCCATACCTTGGCGATCAACTGGATCGTCAAAGTGGCCAACGTTTATCGTTAAAGAGACTGCGGACTTTTCACTGCTAGGGTCTGTGATGAGTAAAGCCTTAAGACCATTGTCCAGTGTAACGTGCTTATAATGTTTATTATCATTGTTGCTTAATTTCAAGTTAACGCCGCCGATATAATAAGTGAGACAGTCTTAAAAGCAGTAAACCGCTTACCAGTTCTAAGTAATTTGTTTTAATATAGCGGACTTGCAGCTAGGTTTACTACTGAATCGAGATAAAAAGCCAATACTTTTCGGAGAGCTATGAAAACAATATTGATAATGCGTCATGGTGAAGCCGGTCCAATGCAAGCAAATGATGCTGCGCGTTTATTGACTGAACGCGGCCAATTAGAGGCATCAAAAATGGGGATGTGGTTATCTAACAACCATAAACCCAGTGCACTGCTTGTCAGCCCATATTTGCGCGCACAACAAACTGCAGATGCTGTAAAGCAAAGTAATGAGTTTTCTTATCAAGAGACGTGTTCTGATATTATCCCGAGCGGCAGTGCCTCTTTTGCCATCGATTATTTAGAAACTCTCATCAGTATGCATGATGAAATAGAGACTTGGCTGGTGATAGCTCATATGCCGATCGTAAGTTATATGATAGATCAACTAGTGCCGGGAGAAATGCCTATTTTTCCAACTGCTGGCGTTGCGGTTATTGAATACTGTCCAAAAACACACAAATCAAACTATAAAGGCTTGCAAGGCCCAAGTGTATAGTGTCAGTTCGACATGTATTTGGGTCAGAGTAATGACTGCCACTATTATTTAGAATTTCTCTTATTGAGAGAGTTTAAATTTATTTTACCCTATTGCGGAACCTTTTTTAAATATCACGTTCAAATCACATATCTATTGCTATCTGCTTAATGAGGTCTAATGTCCTCTTATCTTATTGAGCAGTTAGTTAGTATAGATACGCTTTCATGACACCGGTTACCATTTTGGGCGATGGTAACCTGTGTAACTTAAATTTATTTCGGTTGTGTTTAGCAAAGTCTAAATTTTGCGTATTTTTCTTTATCAACGAAATATTGATCTTTTGTATATTAATTAGGTAAAAAATATTTTCTTGAACATAGTATTGATGAGTTTATAAGGACAAATGTCCGCTTTTTGTAGCTAAATGTTGTAAAATTTTACCTAACGTCGTCGAACGTTGTAAAAATGTGTGTAATTTATGTGTTTATTAGAAGCATTTTTAAAATATGCTGCTATAATTACGCCCGTTGCGTTCAGCCTCGTTTTAACGTTTTGCACTCTCGAGATCGAGGTCCGCGTTGTTTGTCATCAACGCGCAAAATTGAACGCTATAGCCATTGTGATACGGCGCCCAAATATACCGTTGAACTCAAAGAGTGCATAAATAAGGTCAAAAACCAACATGAAAGCAATGAAAAGATCTACGTTAGCAACTTTAATCAATGCGACGTTGTTCTCTGCTGTGGCAGGTACTTCATTCACTACGCTAGCTGAAGAAGAGCAAGCGAAAAGCAATCAACTGGAAGTGATTCAAATTACTGCGCGTAAGCGTGTTGAAAATGCACAAGAAGTGCCAGTTTCAGTGTCTGCCTTACAAGGTGATAATTTAGACGCCTATAGTTCTGCTGGTATGGATATCCGCTTTATGAACGCTAAGATCCCGAGTCTATCGGTTGAATCTTCGTTTGGACGTACATTCCCGCGCTTTTATGTTCGCGGTCTTGGTAACACAGACTTCGATTTGAATGCATCTCAACCAGTTTCTTTAGTTGTTGACGAAGTCGTTCAAGAAAACCCTATCCTAAAAGGTTTCCCTGTTTTTGATATTGAGCGTATCGAAGTATTACGTGGACCACAGGGTACTTTATTTGGTCGTAACACGCCAGCTGGTCTAGTTAAATTTGATTCAGTAAAGCCAAGCCAAGAATTTGATGGCTACGCTTCAGTTGCATACGGTAGCCGCGAGTCTGTTGACTTTGAAGGTGCTGTAGGTACAGGTCTAACGGACAAAATTTCTACACGTGTATCTGTATTATGGCAAGAGCAGCCAGACTACATTGATGTTCGCTCTCCTGAAGGCATTACGAATGAATTTGCAAAAGACAATTCATTAGGTGGCTACAGCGAAAAAGCAGCACGTATTCAATTCTTATACGAAGGTGATGACTTTACAGGTTTGCTAAACTATCACGTTCGTGACCTTGACGGTCGTCCAATCCCTTTCCGTGCAAATCTAATTGAGAAAGGTTCGAACAACATTAACCCTATTTATGATAATGATGTTGTTTATCATGATGCAGCGTCTCGCGCTACACAAGAAGTTGAAACTCAGGGCTTAAGCTTAAAACTTGAGTGGGATCTTGCAGAGCACACTGTGACGTCAATTACCGCTTGGGAAAGCGCTGAGATTTACTCGCGTGCGGACATTGATGGTGCATACGGCAATGAATTTGCACCAACTATGGGACCTGGTAAAATTCCTTTCTCATCTGAAACAGCAGATGCGCTTCCAGACCATGACCAATATACACAAGAATTACGTCTTTCAAGTAACTACTCAGGTGATTTTAATTACCAAGTAGGTGTGTTCTTATTTGAAGAAGAAATGACCATCGAAAGCTTCAGCTTTGACACTGGTGTATTTGATACAGCAGCGGGCCAATATGGCTTACAAAATGGCTATGCTATCCAGAATCAAGACACTTCAGCATGGGCTGTATTTGGCTCTTTTGATTACACACTGTCTGAAAAGTTAGATGTGACTCTTGGTCTTCGCTACTCAGATGATGAAAAAGAGTTTTATGCGAAAAGAACAGATAACCCAACACCTTGGAATGGTTCTCCTGACTTCCTAGAAGGCAGCGCAAACCCGAGTGACAGTCATGTGAGCTGGGATTTAAGTGCAACATACAAGCTGACTGATGATATTAACTTATTCGGTCGCTTAGCAAATGGTTTCCGTGCACCAAGTGTTCAAGGTCGTATTGTATTTGGTGATGAAGTAACTGTCGCTGAGTCTGAAACTACAAACTCAATTGAGTTCGGTGTTAAATCAGATGTACTTGATGGTCAAGGTCGTGTGAATGCGACTGTGTTCTATTACCAAATGGATGATCAGCAGCTGACGGCTGTAGGTGGTGGTTCTAACTTTAACCGCCTAATCAATGCTGACAAAACAACCGGTTATGGTTTTGAGTTGGATACTGAGTGGGTACTTACAGATGAATTAAACGCGACGTTTAATTTGAGCTATAACAACACTGAACTCGATGATGCAAACTTAGCAGTTGCGGTATGTAATCAATGTACAGTGACAGACCCTACTTATATGGTTGAAGGCCCTAATGGACCTGAAGCACGAGCAATTTTGGATGGTAATAGCCTTCCACATGCACCTGAGTGGATTGCAAACGCAACGCTTCGCTACACTAAAGAGTTAGAAAGCGGTGACTTCTTCGTATACGCTGATACTTCTTACCGTAGCAAAATTAACTTCTTCTTGTATGAGTCAGTTGAGTTTGAAGGCAAAGCCTTATTTGAAACAGGCGTGAGAGCGGGTTATGCATGGGCGTCTGGTGACAACGAATACGAAACATCTGTATTCGTACGTAACTTGTTTGATGAGCAAGCTGTTATCGGTGGTGTAGATTTCAATAACAACACTGGTATGTTAAATGAAGAGCGCTTTATTGGTGCTGAGTTCAAGGTTCGTTTCTTTTAATTTGTAACTGAAATGAATTAGTTAATCTTAAACCCGTGTTATTGGATAAATAACACGGGTTTTTTATTTCTTTAATGCAACTGTCGGAATTAGCTGATACAGTCGCATCGTAGTTTAAGTAAGAGGAGTTAAACATGTCTGGGTTTTGGAACTATCGCGTGATTTTTTGTGAGGGTAAAGATAGTGAATCACCGCTATACCAAATTCATGAAGTTGAATACAATATCAATGGTAAAGTGACTAACTGGTCAGAGACAGGTGCAGCTCCTTTTGGTCACACGATTGAAGAGTTACAAGCTGATTCTGATAGACTTAAATCAGCGTTTGAAAAGCCAGTATTAAAAGTGGTTCGCAAGCAACGTGGTTACGAGTTAGTTGAAGTGGAGACGGGTGAAGAGGCGTACGCTGAGCCACCTGCAGCTTTGAAAGGCTAAATAAAAAATGATAAGGAGTGTTTATGGGTTTACAGGCAATATTATTCGATTTTGATGGTACCTTAGTAGACTCAGAGACACTCCATTACACCAGTTGGTGCAGAGTACTCTCTCCATTTAATATCTTCATCAGTGAATCTGAGTTTTGCGATGAATTCTCTGGTGTGCCTACCGTTAAAACTGGCCATATTTTGCAGCAACGTTACAACCTTCCTTATTCGGGGGATGAGTTAGCAACGTTAAAAAATACACAGTTTGTAGAAACTGCTGCTACTGAGAAGCCTAAACTGATGCCACATGCTATGGACGTGCTCTCTCTTTGTGCACAACATTATAAGTTGGCTTTGGTTACTGGCAGTACACGAGCAGAAGCGCTTCCCGTGTTAGCACATTATCAACTGCGCGAGTTTTTTGACTATATTGTTTGCAAAGATGATGTAACCAACCCTAAACCACACCCAGAACCCTACTGTTTGGCCATGGCTAAACTCAATATTAGCGCACAAGAAGCGATTGCCGTAGAAGATTCACAAACAGGGCTAGCATCTGCCACTGCTGCAGGGTTGAAAACGGTGGTGATCTCTCACTTACACTCAGCAGGCCAAGATTTTACAAAAGCTGCGTGGCGAAGTGAGAGTTTGGAAGCGATGTGGCAGCAAATCGTAAAGCCAAGTTAAACTGTACAAGTCCGATAAAGGTGCTATTTTAAAAAGAGACATTGAAACGCTAACAAGGTGTTTAGCGGTGATGGCCTTTATTGTCTGTTTTTATCTGCAAAGGAAAGTAGCATGAAACACGTCTTTTTTTGGCTGTGTACAGCCCTAGTTATTTGCGTCAGCCCAACTTCTTTTTCCAATAGTGCACCTGATGTTCAACTCGCAAAAGTGTATGCGCAACAAAAACCCGTCAGCGATTATTTGGTAAGTGAAAAGTATGATGGCGTACGTGCAGTTTGGGATGGCAAGTTGCTTAAAACCCGAACAGGGCATATTATTCACGCGCCAAAATGGTTTACGGCTGTATTACCTAATCGGTGGTTGGATGGCGAATTATGGGCTGGGTATAACAACTTTGCGTTTGTTAGTAGTTTGGTGCGCAGAAAAGTCCCTGATCATGAGAATTGGCAGCAGGTTCATTACCTTATTTTTGATGCCCCAGATCCACTGCTGACATTTGTGCAACGCTTTGAGAAATACCAAGGTATCGTCAATGGCTTACACAGTATCCATGTGAAGCCAATTCCTCAGCACCATTTTACTAATAAAGCGCAGTTAGATGAATTTTATACGCAAGTATTGTTGCGTGGTGGCGAGGGGGTAATGCTACATGAAAAGGCTGCTACCCACCAGGCTGGCAGAACCGCTCAAGTACTTAAATACAAGCCTAAGTTTGATGCTGAAGCGGTTGTTATCGCACATTTGCCAGGAAGAGGTAAGTATCAGGGAATGATGGGGGCAATCAGGGTTAAAACGATGGAGGGGGTCATATTTAACATCGGAACGGGATTTACAGACGAGCAGCGTGTCTCCCCGCCAGCCATCGGAAGTACAATTACATTTCAATACCAAGGGTTTACCAAATACGGCAAACCGAGATTCGCGAGCTTTTTACGAATGCGTGACGCTTTGTAAGGAGGGATATCCTTTAAAATCGATCTGAGCTATGGTAAATTTCGTCCTTTTTTGCGAGCGGACGCGAGGTAAGAATGGTCGTTGGGTTTGATTATGGTAGCTCAAATTGTGCAATGGGTGTAATGCGTGCAGGCGCAGTCGAGTTGATCCCTTTGGAAAACTCTAAGTATTACCTTCCTTCTACTTTATATGCACTACATAACTCGCTTATTTCTGACTATGTTGCAAAAGGCATTCAAGAGAGTGCCCAGTCTCAGTACAGAGCACAGAGAAGTGGCATATTGAAAAGCGCACAGTTTGCTCGTAGCGACTTAGACTTGATGCCACAAGAAAGTGGTGTTTTTGTTGGTCAAGAAGCGATTGAAGAATATATCTCTATGCCTGAAGAGGGCTATTTTGTTAAATCGCCTAAGTCCTTCTTTGGCGCAATAGGGCTAAAGCCTGAGCAAATCGCATTTTTTGAAGATATTGCCACAGCCATGATCATGGCGCTGAAAATGCGAGCTGAGAAACACTTAGGTTCAGCACTAACGCAAACGGTGATTGGTCGCCCAGTGAATTTCCAAGCGGTCGGTGGAGAGGATAGCAACCGTCAAGCTATATCTATTTTAACTACAGCGGCGAAACGTGCGGGTTTCACTGATGTGGAGTTTCTCTATGAACCCCTGGCAGCAGGTATTGATTTTGAATCAGATCTGCAACAGGATAAAAAAGTGCTCGTAGTTGATATTGGCGGTGGTACAAGTGATTGCTCATTTGTACAAATGGGCCCAAGCTATCGAGATTGTGAAGATAGGAGTGCTCACTTCTTGGCTCATACGGGAAAGCGGATTGGTGGCAACGATTTAGATATTGCTTTGGCGTTTCATAAGTTAATGCCTGTGTGTGGTTTAGGTGGACAATTTAAATCTGGTTTGCCTTTACCGAAGCAAGCTTTTTGGCAAGCATGCAAAATCAATGACATTCAATTGCAGAGTGATTTTTACAGCAGTGCCTTCGGCCGTGAGCTGAACACCATGCTCCGTGATGTCTGTGAGCCTGAAAAGCTAAAGCGCTTGCAAGTGATCCAAGAAAACAAGATGACACATCAATTTGTTAGGCAGGCTGAACTAGCGAAAATTGCGTTGAGCGATGATAGCACGCATCAAGTTGATTTATCATTTATTGAAAATGAATTGGTGCAAAACCTCAATCTTACTCAATTAACCGAGTCTGTTGAGTCGAGTTTACAACAGGTTGTGGCACTTGCCGAGCAAGCGATTTCAGATGCAGGCACTCAGCCTGATGCCATTTATTTGACTGGGGGCAGTGCACAATCACCGTTGTTAAAAAGTGCATTACAGGCAAAATTGGGCGATATTCCAATGTTGAACGGTGACAACTTTGGTAGTGTCACCGCTGGCTTAACAAAGTGGGCTGAGCGTATTTATCGTTAACGAATACGATTAGAAATATACGCTGAATAATCGGGCTGTGTTCTTGGCAGCTCAGTATTCATCAAAGTTGAAGTCAGCAGCATATCTGCACTGGCTTCATTACACGCAACTGGAATATTCCAAACAGCAGCCAGTCTTAATAGCGCTTTCACATCTGGATCATGGGGCTGAGATGACAAAGGGTCCCAAAAAAATATCAACATGTCTATTTGTTGTTCAGCAATTTTGGCGCCTATTTGTTGATCTCCCCCCATTGGCCCGCTCAGTAACTGTGTCACTTCTAGCTCTGACTGTGACGCTATCAGTGCGCCTGTTGTGCCGGTCGCACTCAAAATATGCTGGGCTAAAATGGCTCTGTGCTTTTTACACCAATTAGCCATACTTGATTTTTTGCCATCGTGGGCAACTAAAGCAATGCGCTTGGTCGCAGGAATGTTAGCTTGTGTGTATTTCATAAGTTTCCTTAGAGCAATAGATTAACAGCCAATGCGATAAAAATGGCTGCAGATATTCTATCTATCCATATAGGCGCTTGTGGATGACTTCTAAAGTAGCCTGCAATTTTATCTCCACCATAGACGTATACACAATCAACAGGAAAAGCCAATATGGGGTAGAGTAGACCAAATAATGCTAATTGAACTGTTGTAGATGTATCTAAACTGGTATCAACAAATTGGGGAATAAAGGCGATGAAAAAAAGCGCAACTTTAGGGTTCAGTACTTCGGTCATCATTGCCTGAAAGGTCACGTTCTTACTGGATTTACTCGGTGTACTATTATCCCCCTCAGAGTGTTCGTCATTGGTGTTCGATAAGGTTGCTTTAAAGGTTATTATCCCGAGATAAGCAAGATATCCGGCACCGAGGTACTGGACTGCTGTGTAGGCTGTTTCAGACGCTTTTAAAATAGCAGATAAACCAATGACGGCAAAAATAGTGTGTATCACGCCACCGAGCGCAAAGCCCAATGCACTTTGCATCCCAGCTGTTTTGCCATGGGTAAAGGTTTGCGCCATTAAAAATGCATTTGAGGGCCCGGGTGCGATAGCAATAATGAAGCTTGCAAACAAGAATGAAATCAAAAGTTCAGGATTTAGCATAATAGAGTAAATGTAATACAGTTAGATGCTAGTTTAATCACTCGGGAACAGGTTGAAAACGCTTTATTGCGCTTTTTTTAAAACTATGCGGGCCAAATGAACCCGCATAACAAGGTTGGGGGATTTTGATTCAATATAAATGCTAAAAAAGAAGTCCTATGTCTTCTCAACAACAGCCTGTGCAGCTATTAGATACAGTATGCCGAGTTGATGTGACAGTTTTACGACTAGTTAGCAAAAAGTGTCACGTTAATTTGCACTGTGTAACGCTTGGCGATGTTTTGAGAATAGCAGTATCAAAAAAGGCAATCCCATGCACAGGTGCAGTGCTAATTGCAATGGTGCAGTCAGTCCCAACGGCTGAGTTAATACAGCTAATAGCCCGGCACCGCTCATTTGCATGAGGCCAATTAATGCGGAAGCTGTACCAGCTTGTTTAGGGAACTCTGCTAACGCATTGCCTGCCGCTGCACCGATGGTAAAAGCAAACCCTATTGAGGCTACATACATTGGCAGCATGTAATAAGCGGCTGCTATTTGCGGCAGTATGAGAATGATGGCACCTGCACTACAAAATAAAGAGAGCCCAAATTGCAAAGCGCGACGACTATGACGTTTAATAAATTGCGGTGCTACAAAACTAGATACAATACTGATAAATGCGTTAAGGGCGAACCAGAAAGTAAAGTCCGCCATAGGGAGGTTTAAATGAGACATTATCCACCCTGGTGCACCGACTACAAACACGAGCATTGCCGACATACACACCATGGTAATTGATGCGTTAAACATAAACTTGGGACTGCTTAGCATAGGGCCAAAACGGCGGAGATCGAGGATGTGGCCTTTGTAAATGGAATCCTCTGGTTTCGTTTCTTTAAAAATGAAAAACAATATAATTAGGCCAATTACCGCAAAGACAAATAAAAATGCAAAATTACTGCGCCAGCCAAGCTCCACAGTTAGCCATGCGCCTAAAATAGGGGCTAATGCTGGAATAAAGCAAACAATGCCATTTAAATATGTGATCATTTGGCCACTGCCTTTGTTACCAAAGCTATCTCGCACAACGGCAAAAGCACTGACAAAAGTAGCACATGCGCCAAGACCTTGAAGAACTCGAGCAAACATCACTGCTTCCCATGTATCCACAACCGTGGCCAGCGCTGCACCAATCATAAATAGGCTTACACCAGAGAGGGCAATTGGTTTACGTCCATACTTATCTGCCAGTGGCCCAGCAATTAATTGCCCGAGTCCCACTGCAAGCATATAAATACTGACAGTTTGTTGAATTTGAGCTTCGCTTACTGCCAGTGCATTTTGCATGTCAACAAAGGCAGGTAAGTATAAATCAATACCAAGCGGGCAAAATATGACTAACAGAGCGAGGATGAAAATAAGTGATTTACTGGTGTGGTGTTGCATGCTGTCTCCTTTTCGACGCTATTGTATTGTGCGCAGAAAAAAAAGACAGGACAAATCGCCGTAATACAATAATATTTTATTAATCGAAAGGGTTTAATAAGAATTATGAATGAATAGTAGTCATTAAAACAGTGCTTTACCTTTTATTGACCCAAGTTGTTTATTGTACTTTTTCTTCTAAAAGGCGCTTCCTTCTTATGTAGTCTGTTTAGGTATATGGATATTTTTATATTCTGATAACACTAGAGTTAACTGGTCTGATGTGTTAGGTTTAATCAAAAAGGCAGGATAGTTTATGGCAAGTTCACTGTTAAATACTTATAAAAAATTTCGTTGGCTACCTTTTGGAAATTGGTTATTCAGCAAAGCGGTATGTAAGAGAGCCCCTTACTTTGCGACTATTAAACCTAAAATCACACATTTAAGTAGTGGTAGAATTTGCGCGCAAATGCCCAATCGTCGTGCGGTGCATAATCATATTGGTACAGTGCATGCCATTGCCCAGTGTAATTTGGCAGAGCTATGTGCTGGAGTCGTGACTGATGCAACAGTTCCTGTAAATACCCATAGATGGATCCCCAAAGGGATGACAGTGCAATATCTAAAAAAAGCGGATAGTGACCTTAAAGCTGAAGCGGTGATCCTGTTGCCACATCAGTGGCAAGATAAAGAAGATTTAATCGTACCAGTTGAAGTGTTTAATGCTGAGGGCGTGAAAGTGTTTCACGCCGATGTAACAATGTATATAACAGCGAGAAACTAGGCCTGCTCTTGCTTTTCAATCGGGGTGACATTTGAAAGGTCTGTTTTATGCGTAAGTTGACCTTCAATATGCGCCCCAGCTTCGATGCTTAGTGTATCGTGAATTATGTCGCCATGTACTTTAGCTGAAGGTTCTAAACGGACTTGCTGTGCAGTAATACAGCCGTTGACAGTGCCTTTCACGTGAACTTGTGTGGCTTTAATATTACCCTCAATGGTCCCTTGCTCACCAATTACCAAGTGCTCGACTTCGAGGTTACCAGAAACAATGCCATCAATTTGAATTTCACCTTCGCAATGAATATCACCAATCACTTTGGTGTTGGGAGAAATCATGGCGACGTAGAGCGCTGAGGATTTATTATTTTTTAATTTATTGAACACGTTCGAGTACTCTTGCAAGTTTAACAGGGTTAATATGCTTTTTATCCTGTAATACTTCGTAGTGCAAGTGTGTACTAGTACTTCTTCCTGTGCTACCCATTAATGCAATTACGTCAGATTGCTTAACTTGTTGGCCTTTTTTGACTTTAATTGTGTGTAAATGTCCGTAACGTGTCGTGATCCCGTTGACATGTTGAATTTCAATAAACTTGCCATAACCGCCATATTTTCCGGCTCTGATAACTGTACCATCTGCAGGAGCGATGATTTCCGTTTTGTGCCACCCAGCTAAATCGACGCCTTTGTGGTAGGCGCGGCGACCGTTAATCGGATCTTTTCGATAGCCAAATGCACTAGAAATATAATATTTGTCTTCTTTTACTGGCATGCTTGCTGGCAGCTTTTGGACTAAGCGCTCCAGTTGGTTTAGTTGCACAGAGCTGTCAATTGCGTTGAGGTATGATTGAGGCAGTTTATCACTTTGAACCTGGTGATAAGGACCACCTTGCGCTTCATTTGGCGTGTTTGCTTTGATGCCTGCTTCTTGCATACCTGCGAGTAAAATTTGATTTCTGCGTGCGATCAAATTGTGCAATTGGTTAAGCAGCTGACTTTGTGCGTCGTTTAGTTCAGTCGCATGATGATGAAATGAGTCAGTATGCTCTTCGTGTAGCTCTAATGATTCTGTATTTACTTCGCTATTTTCGTGCGATTCTGATGGGAGAGGGGCTGTGTCACTCACCTCACCTTCAGTCAGCGTGTTGGGGAGCGAAGCCATAAGCTCGTTTAGTACTGCATGCTGTGCATCGAGCTGTGCTATGCGCGTTTGCTGTTGGGCAAGTTGCGCTTCGAGTGCGGCCTGCTTACTAAGAAACGCAGCTTCTTTATTTGAAACTTCATCGGACAGCGCAAGTAAATGTGTTTTTTGTGTGAAATATTGTGAGGTTGTAAAGCCAAGCCATGCCAAAGTTGTGATTAGGCATACTATAATCGTGATTTGCACCCAAGCTGGTATAGCTAATAAGCTTACTTCGCCATTTTGACGTAGCATGACTTGTTTGGGTTGAAATAGCTTTAAAACTAGGCTTTTGATAACGCTTAACATAACACTTAAAAATTTAGATAACGCCTAACTCTAACAATTTTTATACAAAAAGCCAGTATAAAATCATAAAAAAAAGGCGTGTTTATGCACGCCTTTGATTTGAATGAAATTATTTTATTCAATTATTTTGCAGGAAGCACAGTGCCTTCTACTGAGCCGAAGCCGATGCGGTTGAAGCCGTCAGCTTCACACCAGCCGCGCATAATGACTTTATCACCATCTTCAAGGAATTTACGCTCTTCGCCATTGTTTAAAGTAATCGACTCTTTACCGCCGCGAGACAGTTCAAGTAATGAACCTGCTTCTTCATGTTCTGGACCTGATTGTGTGCCTGAACCTAGCATATCGCCTGGTAAGAAGTTACAGCCGTTGACTGTGTGGTGCGTAACCATTTGTGCAACTGTCCAATAGCTATGCTTGAAGCTTGACTCAGAAACCTTGCTTGGCGCTGCATTTTCGCTGCGCATCTTATCTGTTTCGATAAGTACGTCCATTTGAATATCAAATGAACCAGTCTCACGGTTCTTTGCAGACTCAAGGTAGCTCATTGGTTGTGGGTCGTTTTCGTCACGGTGCCACGCAGTGCGGTATGGTGCTAACGCTTCCGTTGTCACAATCCATGGTGATACTGTTGATGCAAAGTTCTTCGCAAGGAATGGACCTAAAGGCTGGTATTCCCATGCTTGTAGGTCACGTGCTGACCAGTCATTAAATAGACAGAAACCGAATACGTGGTCTTCTGCATCTTCAATTGCAATTGTTTCACCTAGTTCATTGCCTTTACCAAGGTAAATACCTAGCTCTAGTTCGTAGTCTAGACGTTTACAAGGGCCAAATGATGGTGCTTCTGCATCTGGTGCTTTAGTTTGACCTTTAGGGCGCGGGAAAGTCTGACCTGATACATCAATTGATGAAGCACGGCCATGGTAGCCGATTGGTACCCATTTGTAGTTAGGCAGAAGTGGGTTATCAGGGCGGAACAAGCTACCTACTGCAGTTGCGTGATAGATTGATGTGTAGAAATCAGTGTAATCACCGATGTGACATGGAAGAGCATATTCAACGTCATCCTGTGCTACAAGTGCACTCTCAAGGGCACTTTGATGCTCAGAGCCTTCACGTAATGCACGAGAAAGTGCCAAACGTAAACCTGACCAATGTGCTTTACCTAGACCCATGAATTCGTTTAGTGCTTGTGCATTTGCTGCTTCAACCGCCTCTTGCGCTACACCGTCAAAGATGTTTGCAGCTGCAACGACTGCTAGATCTAGTACTTGATCACCAATGGCTACGCCGCCACGGAATTCTTCATTGCTGCCTTTGCGACGAAATGACGCAAACGGTAAGTTTTGAATTGGGAAATCGTTACCAGCCTGGTTTGCACTTGCAACCCAGCTTTTTAAATTAATATCGTGTGTTTCATTGATAAAAGACATGGTCTTTCCTTTTTTCTACAAGCTGCATATGACTATGCATTTTTATTTGTGCTTTCGCCAGAATATGGCCAAGTTTAAATAGCAAAAGCAGCTTAGAAAAGCTGCTTTTTAATTTGTCTTTACTGGTGGATAATTAAATCACACCACGACGCTCTTGGTCACGTTCAATTGACTCAAATAGAGCCTGGAAGTTACCTTCACCAAAGCCACCGTCATCAACACGTTGGATCATCTCGATGAAGATAGGACCGAACAGGTTCTTAGTGAAGATTTGAAGTAGGTAGCAGTTTTCGCTCTGGCTATCTACTAGGATCTGGTGCTCTTTGATCTTTTGCTTATCTTCAGCAACCCAAGGTACACGGTCGAAAATTGTATCGTAGTAGTGATCAACAATATCTAAAGTCGCGATGTTTGTTTTGTCTAGCTTATCTAGAGAGCCAACAAGGTCGTTTGTTAAGAATGCAAGGTGCTGTACGCCCGGACCATTGTACTCGTCTAGGTACTCATCGATCTGGTTGTTGTTGTCATCTTTACCTTCATTGATTGGAATCGAGAAAGTACCACAAGGTGACTTAAGTGCGTAAGAAAGTAGCGCAGTCTTTTGACCTTTGATGTCGAAATAACGCACTTCTTCAAAGCCAAATACGCCTTTATAGAAGTTTGCCCATGTTTCCATTGTACCTTTGTAAACATTGTTAGTTAGGTGGTCAATGCGGATGAAACCTTTGTCTTCAACAATGTTTTGTTCTTCTAGGTCTTCAAAATCATTTTCAAAGATAGAGCCTTTATCACCGAATACATCGATGAAGTAAATAAGGCTGTCACCGATACCGTAAATTGCAGGGTATGGTAGGTCTTTGTTTGCAGAATCAGTCGCTGGTTTTGCACCACGCTCTACAGCAATGTCAAACGCTTTTTGTGCATCTTCTACACGCCAGCCCATTGAACAAATAGCTGGACCGTGTGACTTAGCAAACTCGGCAGAGAAACCGCCACGCTCGTTGTTTAGAAGGAAATGGATTTCGTTCTGGTTATAATGAACGATGTCTTTACCTTTAAACTTTTTAAGTTTAGAGAAACCAAAATCAGCAAAGATTTTGTCCATGTAATCTGCGTCTGGGGTTGCGTATTCAGTAAATTCGATACCTACAAGGCCAAGAGGATTATTTACTTCACTCATTGTCATTCTCCTGCATTAAGCACTGGATTGCTTGTTGTAATTTATGCAGTGGATAATTAATCAAAATGACCTAAAGTGAAAGGTTTCAACACCAATTCACTCATGGCTGTTTTGTAAATTTGATTGAACATTTGGTGCCGTTTTAAGACAAAATGAAAACAGACAATTTTTTTAGATTGAAAAGCTGTAATTAAACTGAAAATTAGGTTGTTAATTCGCTAATCTTAGAAAGAAGTACAATTTTAAATTTTTGATTTTATTTATCTTTTATGTTTTTGATATGATTGCTCAAGAAGTCTACAGTGATATGCGCGATGTGCATAAAATAGGTAATCAATGGGTTTGCTGTAAATTTATCTGTACATTTTTAGGTTGAGATACGAAAAAGCCGCACTAAAAAGTGCGGCTTTTTCGTAAATTTTATTTATGCGTTATTGTCTTTCGCCAGTCACTTCGAGCTCTTTTTCAAGATAGTGTGCTTGCGTGTGGGGTTCATTGTCACCCTCAGCACCATGCATCCAGTCAACTAGCTTGTTACTGAGCAAGTACATTGCCAGTGCAGAAATGAGTGCTGTTGCACCTAAGCCAATAAAGATACCCATTGCGTTCCCCATTGCTTCTTGGCCTTCGCCAATGAAGGAGCCGACAAAGCCGGCGATTTTATTTGCGACTGCCGTACATAGAAACCAAATACCCATAAGCAGTGATGCAAGACGAAGTGGTGCCAGTTTACTCACCATGGATAGACCAATTGGAGATAAACATAATTCACCCAGAGTATGAAATAGGTAGAAAAGGACTAGCCACATCATGCTGATTTGCAGTGTGTCACCAGGTGCTGCACCTTCTGTCATTAATGCCAGCATCATGGTTAAGAAGCCAAGCGCTAAAAACACTAAGCCTATGGCAAACTTAACTGGCGAGTTTGGCTCACGTTTATCCAGTTTTAACCAAATCATGGCAACAATGGGTGCAAAGATGATGATGAAAATGGAGTTTAAAGATTGAAACCAAGACGCTGGAATTTCAAAGCCCATCAACATGCGGTCTGTATAATCATTTGCGAATAAGTTCATCAAACCACCGGCTTGTTCAAAGCCCATCCAGAAGATGATACTGAATACAGACATGGTAAAGATCACGCGAATACGGTCTTTTTCCACTTTAGTTAATGGCTCTTTTGTGCCAGATTCTGACTGCTGTTGTGATAACTTCGCAGCTGGAACGACACCAATATCACCTAAGTACTTTTGACTTAGTAGCATTTGCATGACGACAGAGATCACCATACCAATACCTGCAGCGACAAAACCGGCTTGCCAGTTTATTTCAGATGCAACATAGCCTGCGACTAGTGGGCCTAATGCGCCACCTAAGTTAATGCCCATATAGAAGATGGTAAATGCGCCATCACGACGCTTGTCACCTTCTTCATATAAGTCGCCCACCATGGTAGAGATATTTGGCTTGAATAAACCGTTACCAATACACAGCAGTGTTAGACCAATATAGAAGACATTTTCTTCTTGGCCTGCAACCACACTGTGTGGGATCCCCATGATGAAATGACCTGCCGCCATTAAAATACCACCAATGATGATGGCTTTGCGCTGCCCCAGTACGTTATCTGCTAGCCAGCCGCCAAATAGCGGAGTTAAGTATACGGCCATGGTAAAGGTGCCGTATAAGCTAAGTGCGTCGGCATTAGTCCAGCCAAAACCGCCACTTTGTACCTGAGCTACTAGATAAAGTACTAAAATTGCACGCATACCGTAGTAGCCAAATCGCTCCCACATCTCCGTGCCGAATAGTAAGAATAGGCCCTTAGGATGGCCTAAAAACTCACCTCGATTAGGTATTGAATTCATATTTATTACTTCCAGATTTATCACATGTGTGTTGTATGGCCTTTATATCATCGACAAATTCATACTTATATATGTGTGAATTTGTCTATTTTTAATTGGGAGGCCAGTTCCCAAAAGCTCTACGTGCGAAGTCAGTATTGACTAACTATTCACGAAAAACGCGTCAGTATACCCAGCAAGGAGGCTATGGGGAAGCCTTACCAGATAGGTTCAGAGGCGATGTGGCATAAAAAAACCAGCCAAGAGGCTGGTTTTTAAGATTAATAATTATTAACGGCAATAATTATCGACAAATGTTAGGTCGTTAATATGTGCCGGGCCTTCCATCAGCTCTGTCGCGACTGCTGTATTTGGATTAAGTGAGTAAATTTTTGCATTCTGACCACTTTGACGGCCTGACACGTACAAGATGCCAGTGTCTGAAATGGCAAGGCCAGACGCCCAATTTACGCCATGCTCGCCAATCTTGGTGAGGCTCATATCCGCGGTATCTAACGTATACAGTGCTTTACCGGTTAATACGTATAGCGTGTTGTTGTCAGCTGAATATGCGATATCGCCATGACTAAATTCATCACCTGCGTATTTCAACTTACCTAATACAGTTTTTTCACCGGTCTGCAAATTGTAGTCATACATATAAGTTTTACTTGTTGCACGCAGGTGTATACCGTCATCACTGACTGCAGAGCGGTAAATAGGCCATGATGTCGCATTGGCCAAGGCTGTCTCAACATTACCATCTAAATCAAGTGACCATAATGTAGAGGCTTTGGTTTGACTGTCGTTTTGTTCCATGAAATACAATACGCCGTCTTTGCTCGCGATATTTGACGCGGTATGAGATACACCAGCAACTTTGCTGTAAGTCATGGTGCCTAAATTGAAATTGAAGATATAACCTTCGCCCGCGCTGCCATAGTTATTGATGCCAAATAGACCTGTTACGCAATCTGCTGTTACAGATACATTGTCCAACAAGGCACCATATGAATCTGATGTGCCGCTACCTGAAAACGCCAGTGTGCTTTGAGCACTGTCTGCTGTCACAGTGACTGTCACGTGCTGCCAACCTCGGTTAGCGCCATTCAAATTCGCGATAACTTGACCATTCCAAGTAACCGTTGCTTGATTCGTTTGGGTGTTGTTGCGTACTCTCGGAGAGTAATAAAAACTGACCACATAACGCTTACCAGCTTCAGTCGCAATGCTTTGATATGCAGTGTAGTTGCTGGTTGAGTCTAGCTCTAAATACTGTGAACCATCTTGTGGTGCAATAAGGCCGAGTCTATCGGTTTGAATTTCAAAACGTGCGCCTGTGCGCTGCCAGCCTGAAAGGTTATCGAAGAGTTTCCAAGTCCCTGAAATGTTTCCTGATTGTTCAAATGAACCATTGGCAATTAAATTATTCTCTGCCAGAACATTCTGGCTCGCTGTCAATGCAGTAACTAATAATACAGATGACGTGGATAGCTTCATATATTACTCCCAACTTGATTACATAACATCCGTTGTTAGTAAAATGTTAAATTAAAATGCCTTTGTCTAATCTTATTTTCCTAGTTTTGAGTGCTCAGGTCAATTAAAATACAAAAAATGACTGGAATTTATTATTCCTTAAATTTCATTCTAGATAAAATTAGTTAAAAAGTACTAATTTTTGGAGTTTGGGATCCTTTTTCGTTTCTGTTGTAGGGCCAGCCAGCCAGGCTTCTGGCTGCGATTGAGTGCGGCCAAAACGGCAATGGCTTTTTCGAGCGTGATACGCTGTGATGCGATGTCTTTATATACTTGTTGAGCTGTTTTTTTACGCTTCACAGCAGCACCTGCATCTAAAAAAGACTCCACGACTTGCAGGACAAAGCGAGTCACTCGATTTTGTTTTACCTCTTCTTCCTCACTGTTTGATTTGGGGTCTTTACTTTGCAGGCGCTCTTTCAGGTGGGCGATTTCAGCCTGACTAAATTCGTTTTGAGCATGGGGTAATTTACTGAGCTTACCAAGAAAGTCATTAAAGTAGTCGTGCTCTATTACGCCGATCCGTGAGGTTTGTGCGAGTTTCATCAACCCTTGCCTAAACTGTGCTTGGCTGATGTGGTGATTTAACAATTGATCGCAAGTTTGATGTAGATGATGCCATTTTTGCCACGCATAAACATAGTTAAGACCGGCGCCTTTTATGTTTTGCATACCCACAATAAGTTGATGTTGTCCATCTAATCCGAGCTTGGCGATTTTTCGAGTGAGCTCATCGGCGCTAATGTAGGGGTTTTCTATTAGCCGCGTGCGCGCCGCAAGTAGTGTATTTAAGTGATCGCTTATTTCTTTAGCATGTGCTTGCAAATCCTCTATGGACATTATGTCATTGGCTAAATGCCAGCTTTCAACTAAGTGATTAAAATAACGGCGTTGACGCCCACAATCTACATGCTGCTCAAAAAATGCTATCATCCTGGGTTTGTCTTGTAGCGTCTCACAGTCCAGCTGGGTGTTTGGGAGTAGCGCATTTAACTTATCACAAAGCATTTGATCAGATACTAAGCATTTAAATTGTTCGAGTAGTTTGGCGAGATCTTCTCGGTCATTATTGGTAATAATACGTGCAATACGTGCGCTTAATGCTTGGTTAAAGTAAGCAAGGAAGCCATCCACATTAGTACCGATAACGACGATATAATCAAAAGTGAGATCTTCAATCAGTATTTGGGCAAACACCTTGGTGCGTGCAATGCGATCATTACGATTATTGATGAGTGCAATGGTCTGAATTTTTGGCTGCTGGCTTTGACCAAACAAATTTAAGCGTCGCCAGTTTTCTATTGTAGCAAGGCGTTCATTGGCAGACATACTATTGACAAAAGATTGGGTGAGTGTCCCGATGGGCGCTTGCTCAAAATGCTGCAATACACCAATATCAGGCACAATGCGCTCGGCAGTTTCTTTAAATACGTAATCTTTATTTATGCCTATATACTGCGCCATTTTGCATACCAGTGCGATGTTATCTGGGTGCTCCTCATAGGGGTAGAGTGCACGAATATCATCTGTGATTTGAAACCCTTCGCCCCAATGCACTTGAATAAGTGTCGAGTCTTTTTGTTCTGCCGACTTATTAAGAATTGGATACATGCTTTGCTCAGCGGTAAATACTTGGGTGTTTGAGCCAATAAACGACGACATTTCAGTGGCGACATCTAAACCGGTTGGGCCTAAAATATCTTCATGATCAGGATAAGCATTGGTGATTGTCGCGAAATTGTCATTCATCCAGCGACGCAAGATCCGCACATACCTTGGCGTCAGTCCCATACATTCCCATAAAAATACGTCTGCTTTTACGGATTTAGCAAATGCCAATACATCGCTTTGCTCCCAAATACTGGCTTTATCAAAAGGCCTGAATAATGGCAGCTCATGTTGTTCTCCATTGCTGGTGGTATATATCATCATGGCTTCACAGCCAGTTGTTTTGGTGATCACTTTTAGCGCGATACTACTAAATAGCGCTGCCTTTAATCTCTCGGTCCCTGATTTACCACGTGTTCCCCAACCGCCAATAGAGATAGGAATATGTTTTCGATTTCGTTGTATATCTTGGCTCACTTTAATATGACGAGACCAAAAGTAGGCCATAAAGGCGCAGACAAAAAACACCAGTTGGCCAATGCTATTTTGATAGATGGAATATAGATACTCTTTAAAGCCTAAGCCAATATTAATCAGTGCGGTGGTGATTGACGTTCGACTAAACAATTGTCGGATGCCGCTTTCAACAGGAAATTGGGCTTTGTGTGTGGAGCCATAGCCGATAAATTCAATTTGAAATCCAAGCTTTCTAATCGCGTCTAGGTAGTTTTGCTGTTCAAGCTCTCCGCCTTTTCTCAAGCGATCTAATGATGAAAACTTGATAGAGATTTGCCAATAGGCCCGTATACGCTGAATAAGTTTATGTGGACGTGTGATCAATAAAATGCCATCAGGTGTGTAACTTTTAGCCTGCGCAGGCAATTGATCCTGACTCAGGATAGAAAGCAAATAATCAGGTAATGGCAAATAGGGTCTTGCGCTATGTTCTTTTAAGTTATAAAGCGCTTCACCAGGTACATTGGTTTCACTGATCTCAGCGGTTGAGCAGCTCGTGACATGTAGCTCAGCAGAGGGTTTTTGCGCTTTAGTATGACTATAACTTTGTCGTTTATCTGTGCTTGGCGTAAAAAACTCGTGCCAGATCCGCCAAAATCGTCGCCCCTTTAATGTGCCATTGTGGATCTGCCATTGATCCCCTTTCTGATAGCCATTAAAGCCTAGCTCTGACTGGGCAATGAAACTCAGTGCTCTGCCGATTTCCTCATGGGCGGCGTCAGTGGAAAGTGTGATGGTGTCTCCTAGCGCCAACTGATCTTCGATAGTCACAATCAGCTCTTGTATATAAAAACTATTTAGTTGCTCTCGAGTTCTAGTAATGAAGCGTCTGACTGCGGTACTTGGGTCTTGTTCTAATTGCAAATTGAGCACATCAATGAATTGTTTAAAAATCGATTCAGGCTGATCTGTTTCTAGCTGCATATTAAGCATTAGCCTAGCGCTTTGCTCTAAAATGATGCGCTTTATCTCGAAGCTTTCTTCACCTTGTAGGCAGCGCTTCCAGTGTTTGAAAGCCAGCCCATTTTCGCTAAATCGGGCGGCAGTCAACTGCTTAACGAGTGTAAAGCGTATTGCGTTTTCTGTTTCGTAGCGAAACCTGTTTTCTAATAATTCAGTGGCAAACTCATTTTCGTAGTTAGGTATACACTCTATCGTAGCTTGTCTTACCCTATGGTATGGGTGAGTACTAAGCTGTTGTATCAGCTTTATGTCGGAGTCTGTTAAAGCTCTTTGCTGTATCAGCACTTTTGGCATAGCAGCTAAGATAAATAACTGATCATTATTTTTTGGTTTGTCTGGAAAGTCATTCACAGACTCTGCAACTTTTGCCCACATAAAGCTGCGAATAAATGTCGGTCTTTGGTGTATCAATATTTCCAATATATCTATGATGGCGAGGTAAGGTGTATTGTCAGCTTCCAAAAGCTCAATAAGTTGCGCTACTAACTCAGCATCTAGTTCAGGATCAGCACTAAATTCATGAATTAGAGAAACTTGGTTAACCAAAGCACGGATCATGCCGTGACGAATATGCAGGCTGTTACTGTGTGCCAGTAAATGAATAAAAAACGGCTGTAAGTCTAGCTTTTGCCAAGCGGTATTCAGGTCATCTTTACTCGAACGTAGGTAGCGGTTAGTCAGTGCACCGAGCTTTGCAATTAAAAATTTTAAGTCTTGTTCAATTTCAGACACTTTTGACTGATAGCGCGCGATGACTGCGCCTTCATCGAACCAGCGTGAAAAGGCCAACTTGTCTTTTTGCAATTCTAATCGTGAAGCACCGAGTTGCTCCGCATACTTTAAAATGTGTAATTCTCTTTCTGCTTTTAACTCTGCTTTGTTTAATCGTTCAATGAAACTTTTATAGTCGGCCTCGATGGCTTGTAAATTACCATGGTGACTTTCAATTTTATGGCGTAAAAACGCAATCGTTTGTAATAGTTGCCAATAGGATGTTTGTTCTTGTTCTGGTTTGTTTTTTACTAACTCCCAATCAGCCAACTCATCTACGAGAGTTTGATACTTGTGCTGATATAGGTTGAGCCAAAATTGTTCTGTGTCGGCAAATAAGAGGTCTTGAAGCTGTCGTTTTAACGTTTTATCTGCCATTAATATCTTGCTCTAGGAAGTGTGTTAGTTGTAGTGATTCAAAAATAATTTCATCATGTGCAAAAGGCGCAAAACCTGTATTTTGTAGGTTACCTAAAGTCACCTCAAAGCGTATGTTATGATTGTTTCTAAACCAATCTTGTGTCCAATTTAGACTGATCCACCCTGCAGTCTGTTCACTAAAATCAAATAAGGTTTGCCAGCTCAATGAGGTTAAGTACTGCCAAGTCGCATTCGGACGGTTTTGGTCCGCGAACACATAGCTGCTGCTGAGTCCCAATGTAAAAATATGCCCTTCATAATATTGTTGCCAATTCCCGCTCAGTGTTGCAGTGTCTAGGCTGGTCCAATCTTCATTAGAGGTTGTGCTAATTTGCGCACTAAATTGACTGTCTACCCAAGGTTGATAGCGAATTCGATATCCTGCTTGCCAGCCATGCATATGGTTTGCGCGATAAAAATTGTACATGTCCTGGCTAATAAACGGGTCGTCTAGGTATTCTTGTTTTTCTATGCTGGTGTAATAGTAATAGGGTTGCCACCACCATTGATGTCTCACGGATATATCATCTCGCCAAATTTGACCGATGGTTGCGTCAATGTGGCTGGTCAAATGGCTTTCCTGAGCAAGTTCAGCTTCTTGCCAGCGGTTATAGAGTCCAACTTCACTAAACCAAGGGCTGTCGTGATCTAGCCAATTGTATATGCCGTTAATCGCCAAAGACTCATATCGTAAATTATTGAGTCGATATGCGCCCTCAAGCCGATACCAGTGCTGTCGATAGCGGTTTCTTAAGCGGATCCCGAAATCGAGTCGGTGAGCGGTATCAATGGGATCATTGGTTTGAAAAATGCCGTCTCTGTCATAGCGCATAAACCCCTCAATATGTGTTCTATTGCCGTTGGCACTGATCAGCGGTTCATTGAAATGCTTGGCAAGCCGCTCAAATTTCAACTCTGCTCTGTTCAGCTTTAGAGGTGCAACAGGGGGGGCGACTGCTAGCTTTTGACGGTTCGTATTTAGTCGCCAAGCAAATAATCGCGCAAGACGCGCATAGTCACTTGGGATCTCAATATTACCAGCAGGGTAGAACCCAATATCCTCTTGGCGTTGTTTTTTCTCGAAGCGTTCAATTTTAACCAAAGCGTCTTTATCGAGCTTCGCTAAGATTGATTGAGATGCGGTGGCATAATAAAACAATTGGCGCTGGTCTAGCTCGATGCTTTGCCAGCGACTATTTTGACGAACTTGTACTTCTACTTGCAGTATTTGCGATAAATATGGATTTAGCCAACGTATTTTAATTAGTCCATTATTTAACTCACTCTGCGTCAAGCCAAACTGAGTTTGTTGGTCTGAAATTGGCCATGCCGTCTCGCCATTGCCTGTTTCGATTTCGACTAAGGTGGCAGCATTAGAGACCAGCTCTGCATCAGAAAAGTGAAACACTAGACGCATTTGCATTGATTTTAATTCACGAAAATCGAGTGAAAGGGTGTGGTAAGGACGAATTGTGATCCCTTTTACATCGTCTCTTTTGGCTGTATGGCGACTAAGCTGCTCTGCGATACTGCGCGTTTCAATGGGGGACAGATCGACAAGTTGAGTACCAGCGTAATTGAGATATTTTTGCAGTGGTACCCAGTGTCCAAAGCTTTGCACACGGTCATGAAGCTTAGATAAAGATGCGGGAATATCCAAGCCGTTTAGTTTTGAAAATAATGCGGTAAACTCATGATCTGCCAGAGTTGCGTTTTCTAGCCTATATAAGCTGTTATTCAGTAACTTAGTAAATGCGGCTGTGTTTTGGGCGTTAGTGGTATGCAGTAACTCCAAAAAAGAAGTGCCTAATGCAAATTCGCTGAGCTGCTGCGTTGAGTATGGGTTAAAGTGTGTTTCATCAAAGATTTGAAGCTGCGCAAAGGTGGTTTGTTTGCTGTTCAAAGTTAAAGTCTCACCAGCGCGTAAAGTCACCATACTGCTGGATGCCACAGATAAGGGCGTTTCAATTGGGCTGGTAACTGAAGTAGTCGATAATATGTCGCTGTAAATTGGCATAAAATAGAGCTCATTGTCTTTATCAACATGCAACCAAGCGATGTTGTTTTCTCCAGTTCCTAAGCCAAAGCTGCGGGCGCTAATTTGAATATTGATGTCTGAGTGGGCTGTGATAGAAATAGGCTGTTCACCTATTTTGTAGGCTTTATATGCGGCCGTTTCAGCCACTAACTGCACTTGTTTGTGGTGGACAATATCATATCTTGGCTGAATATCTCGGCGCTGACCGCCATAGGTTGTGTAACCTAGCCTATCAAAAAGTGCATTGGATACTTGTTGTTGATCGTGATCTAACCACAATGTTTCAAGTAGCTTACCTTGCGACAGTAAAGTACTAGTGAGTAACTGAGGACATCCTTTAAGTTTATGCTTCAGCGCACATAAACCTTGGATATTAAATATTTGATTAGTCTGTTGATAGCGGCTTAGTAACCCTTTTGCAGCAAAGTCGCTCAATAACGTATTCGAGCTTTGCAATAAAGCCCCCAAGTAGCGCAGTACAGCATTGTTACGGTCAAGTCGGGTAAGAACCGCTAACCGCAATTGCCAAGCACGTAGCTGCACATCAGTATGGGGGCTGTTTAATAATATCCTAAGCTTGGGCAGCGCTTTGGTTGGCGCATGTTTAGCTAAGTGTTCAATTTCCCCAAGTTTGTACATCCAATGACTCTTTGTGTAATGGGATAAAGAAGGGGGATTTGGGCCTGATTGTAGTTTGAAGTTAGACAAACTATTGATGTAACTTTTGGCTTTATCTGATTGGATACGAGCAAGCAGTGCGGAAATAGTTGGGCTCTTAAATGCTAATTTGCCGGGCTGCGTGTATAGGAGTTCATTATTGGGTAGTGGTAGTAAGGTACGAATTTGCAGTGCGATATCTATTTTTGCATCACTGGCGGAGAAAAGAGTGATTTGTTCTACATCCATATCTACGTCTAAATTAACTGGTACAAATCCTTGTTTCGGGGTCACAGCGATTTTATGACGCATCGCGTTGATTTCTACTATCAGCTCAGAGGCGCGATTGGCTCTGACATACAAAATCGCGCTGTTTGTGATCCTCTGCTCTTGACTCAAATCGTACTTGAGCGACTTATTTAAGCGATTATATTGCAACATGCTGGATGTTTGACTTTGGAATAAGTACTGCTTTGCTGTTCTCGCGGTTTGGTATACAGAAACTAGCCTTTTGTGTGTTGTGAGTGGCTTTTGGGCATTGCTGGTCGGTGTTAAAAATGTGCCCGTTGATATTGTGCTGATAAAATCTTGATGACGTCTTAGCTCAAGTGCGCTGGCGCTTTCAGGCTTAAATTGAGTGAGTTGGTTGATGTTGTTTTCAAAGTAGATTTTGTGTAGAGCAGTGTCTAAATTATTGACCCAGTATGGACTGAGTAATTTCTCTTGATGTTTTATCCCCGCATTTTGATCATAAATGGCGCGATGCATTTGCTCTAATTTAACCCAGGTTTTAGTACTGCTTTTTAAGGTTAAATAACTGTTTGCTGGCACAGCGAGATAATCGACATTGCCAACACCGAGTTTGTGTTGGGTATATTCCTGAGCTTGTGCATCGGAGACGTTAATGATGCTGATTGGGGTATCATTCACCAAGGCGACAACCTTGCCGCCTTTTTGTAGGTCATACAGGTCGCGATGAACTGTGAGCTTTAGCTTCTTTGCTTGCTCAAAATACAGCTTCATACTTTGCTGGTTATGTAATGGGTATAAAGTGGTATGCTCCTGTGCCAGCGCAACAGTTTTGCCTGGCATTGGAAATTTGACTGCACGACGGAAGGGGTCTCTGTGGGAGTGCTGATATCCACGCCATATTTCAAACTTTCCATCTTGCTGCTGGTTGTAAACTTTTACAATCCGCGATCTTGTAGAGGCACTTAATTGACACATGTCCTGTTGGCATAGCCATTGTTTCTTGGTGATCTGCATAAGGGCATTTAATGTTTGCCCTTGCCAAAATGCCAGTGATTCAAGGTTTTTAAGGGGGGTTACAAGCCACTGTCCTGCTGGTAAAAATAAGTACTTAGCCTGCTGATGAGTGAGACTAATATCAGCAGCACTGCGCTCCAGCGCTAAAGTCTCGGCGTCGTACCACTGCACATCAGCCTGTAAGTTGGCAGTCTGTGCTAGGCAAACGGAGCTTGTTAAACTTAAAAACGCAATCAACGTGAATATGAGAGGCATAAATTAAATTGCTCCATACTGGTTGATTGAGTGATCAGTCGCTTGCGCATCGGTTTACTGATCTCGATATGAATAAATCGATGTGGGGCGAGCCCTATTTTGTGCAGGATGTTTTTAGTGCCACCGAGCTCGAAAATATCTTTTTGATAAATATAGGTATGATTACTTAGGCCCGATAAACAGCGCTGCAACTTAGCCAATTTTGCATTGTAGCTTCGACCTTGGCTAAGTATAAAATCAGCCTTTTTCCCTTCGGGAGATTTGCGCTTTTTTTGATTAAATCCATGTATTTGAAAAATGGTGGCGTTGGGGTGAGCATAGTGAAAGGCTTTGACGGCAGCCACATGCAGCCCATGCTTTCGCTTGGAGTAATCCATTGGCAGGTTATCAAGGCTCTTGCTATGCCTGTGATGGGTATTAAAAACCATCATATTGCAGTTAGATTCAAAGAGTGCGCGACCGATTTTCAATGTGTACTTGTCATGAAATTGATGAGGAATAGACACAAAGCAAGGGGAAGCCGCCACGCGATATATGAGTGCGCCTCCACCATTGATGGGCGAAGTTGCAGTCAGTGTATGTACAGGGCTGCGTAATTTCCCCTGCTGTTGATATTCCCATGGCTCAATTGCTTGCGGCTTTGCTATCCAGCTATTAATTTGCTGCCAGTTTAATTGTGATTGTGCAAAGCCGTTAAAGCTTGTAATGCTGATGAGCGCGATGATCATTTTATGTATTTTCATTTTGCCACCATAAAGGGGTAAGTGGTTGTGCGCTATGTTCTTCTAAAATACTTATCCACATTTCATCTTCAGCCGATATCGCAAATTTTTCAAGTGTTTGAATATCTGTTCCTATTTTTATTGTAACGGGCGGGTAGCTAACAATATTGGTGGATTGCGGATGCAGCATAAAGGCAGGAACTTGCGATGGCATGAGCGCATACCTTTTAGCTGCCACTGTATATTCATCTGTGATGCCGATTTGATATCTTCCATTAAGGCGAGTATTGATAATGAGCGGCGCTTGCCTATTCTTTGCAACTGGATAAATAAAAGGCTTAATGACAATCGATAGCGGTCTATGTTTACCGCGATAGTCTAAAGATAAAGTATCGCCGCGATTGATTTTGTACAGACGCGTTTTAATGAAGTGGCGCTGCTCGCCTTGGTTAATAAATAAATGGTTTGCTTGGCTTGCACTGGTGATGATCGAGTCGTCAGTGGTACTGCTCGTTGCATCAAACTCAATGTATGTGGGTGCTTGCGTTTTTAAAGCGATCACTTTTGGGATCTTGAGAGAAGGGTCCTGATCCGAGTTAATTGAATGAATATTATCGAGTTGTCTAAAGTGAACTTGTGTTGGCTCACTGGGCGGCTCAAAATAGTTAGCAGGGCTGTAAATTAATGCGGTATTCGAAATTGGGTGTCTGTCAAAGAGCGATTCAGATGCATAATCTGTCTCTTTAATAACAGGTAAAGGCGGGGCTTCAAATAGCCGTACTTTTAGGATTTGTTGTAACTCTGTAAAAACAAACTCATTGGTTGCTTTTTGCGCAAACCAAGCGCCAATTTCAACAAAATCAGTTAAAGGGTTATCGCACAGTTGTTCGCAGACCACATTCTGATAATGAAAATCACGATGTCTGCTTTGTAGCTTTACAGCAACACTTGTTTTGCTAGAAATCCTTAATTTAACGGCTTCATCAGGTAGGCGGAGATAATATTTTTCACTTTCATTAACGGCTTGGCGCAGTGTTTCAGGTGTTATTAACCGATCGAATTGTGATAGCCGCGATTCCAAACTTATTTTGTGGCGAGCAAAAATCTGACCTTGTGCGTCGTATAAAGAGACTATCGCGTGTGAGTCCTCAGGGGTTAAATCCCGAATATCGAAGACCACATCACTACCACCTGAAACAGCATAATCAACAGGGGTATCAGGGGTTAATACGTAGTAATAACTGTGCAAGGGGGCAATTGGTTGTGCGAGTTGATACCACTGGGTCAAAGCGGGCAAGCTGGATTGCACCGTCACTAAACCAGGCCTAATATCTTCTATTTTATAGCTATTATCTTCGAGCGCCACCGCGCTTAGCTCAATAGGCGCCAGTTGCTGGCTCAAGTCATGCCATGTTAGGCGTAATGTACTGACAGGCACCGTCGACGTAAAATGCAGGGGAGCGGTACTTTTAACTCTAAAAGTGGCTGTCAGGTTTGGCGCTGAGTAAAAGCTATCGAGATCCCACTGCTGTGCAGAAAAATCATAAGTGATAACATTATAAGGTAGTGTCTCGTACAAGATGTCACTGACGAAGTCGATATTGGGTATGCCTTGAGGCGCCAGCTTTTGCCAATCATATCGCACTGCGTTGGTGAGCTCCCACGGCGCGAGCGCATTCCCCCCTAGGGTATGGTAATTGAGCATTCTTTCGCGCCAATCGAGTGGTAACTTCAACCATATTTGCTGACTGTCATCGGTATCTGTAGATGTTTGTGCGTGAAGTCTGACTACAACACCTCTAAGTGTATCCTCTTCAGGGATAAGTTTGAGCTTGATTTGGCTGGCATTCGGGTAGCGTGACACATCGATATAAAACGATTGTCCAGAGGCCACCGACAACGCCTGTCTGTCCTCGATAATTTGCTTTACTTGCTGCTCTTGCGCTGCAAGCACCAGTTTTGAGGCGTGGTGGTAAGTGTGTTTATTGAGTTGTACGCCCTGACTATCAAACAGCTGATATTCGATTGCATAGTTAACCGGTTCGTCAAATACTTGTTGTCCCTCAAAAATGGCGTTTGATAGCAATCTGACCGCGCGCGTTCTGGATGCTGAAAAATTAAATGCAATGTACTTGTCATTAGGTAACCAATGTACAACTGAGCGTGTTTCTTCTTCGCTGCGTTCTTCTAACTGCTCAGCAGATGCCAGCCATGTAACGCCATTAAAGCTCACCCATAATAAGACTAAGAGCAAAAATCCAGTCGCGCTAAGGTGTAACAGTTTTTTAATCCAATACATGCATTAGCCCCCCTGTAGCGTAGTTAAAATCTTTGATTGTCAGCACTTTATTGCTGGTGGGGGTGTAAATAGCAAGTAATTTATCGCGTAGCTTAATGGTCAGAGCAAGCTGTTGTGATTGCTCTATGCGTACGGCTTGTAATTGGCATTTGGGATATTTTTGACAAAACTCGGATAGCAGTGGCAAGTGCTGATCTTGCGAGTATTGTTCTGCAAGTTGTAACACTTTCTCTAATGAGGGGGGGTTGTCCAGTAGCCAATCATTGGGGCTCAATACTAAGGTATTTAAAGCTCTTACTTGAGGATCTCTTGATACTGCGAGCAGGCGTTGTAAGAGCGCTTGCTCTGAGATGGCAAAATGCTGTTTAAAATCGGAGGCCAGCCACAATGTTGCAAGTTCACTGATTGGGCTAAATAAGCGGTAGCCAGATTGCGGTGACGTACCTATCTCAAGCCCTCTTGTTTGCACTTGTCCGCTAACAACTTGTGTATTCACACCTAAGTCAATCAATGTGTATTGTAATTCTTTTAATGTGTTAGCGTGTTGTTCATCTGGGTTTGTGAATTGAAATGCGATTGCACTGGGCCTAACGTATGAAGGTGCGCTATGACTGCGTACTTGTAAGCTTAAAATCGGCTGCTCAGCGAAGTAGCGCAGTGTACTCTGATGGACGACGTTAAATAGGCTTCTCACATTACCTGGGGCCATGACATTAGCTTGTTCATTCGCATATGGGTGTGCCCCGGCGATTGACAGTGCCTTGGCGCCTGTACTTGCAAATAGCTCACCTGAGAACTTTAGCGTATTACTTTCAAATAAAGGTCTTGGGACTTGGATATTGAGCATGGCACTCGGGTGCAAGTTAATAACATATAGCCCTTGGCCTTGCTGCAAACTCTCTTGGTTGTTGAGTGGAGCCAAGACAATATACTGCGCTTGGTCGTTATCTATGATCTGTAGCTGGTAACCCATCATATTGGCAATATGATTAATTCGAGCTAGACGATTTAGCTCATCCTGGTCAAATTCTCTATCTGATTGCTGCGCCACTAATTTATATAGCGGACCGAGAATCTCAAACTCCCAGAGTGCCGCTTCATTATTTGTCAGCTCTTGGTAATGATTGCTGCCCTTGGCACTGATATAGGGGGCGAAGGTTTCGATAACCTCATCTAGGCTGGTATCAATAAAGGTGGCAGCGACATTGCTGCCGCTGCTGGTGCTAAGAACAACCTCTGAAAGTAGGTTGGAGTAACTCGCGCCATCGATATAGGCTTCAACCATTTTTCCATTAAAATCAGCCGTGGGCATGCTGCTGGTGTGTAACATACCAAATTGACCTCGCTCGAATCCCATGAGGTTGGTAAGTTGCTTCTGAGATAATGAAGTAGGTAACTGATTAAAAATCCAAAACTGACTATTTACCCCATAGGGGCTCAATTGTAGGTGAACTCGGGTATATTGGTTTACTGACCTTATTTGCAGTACTTCCAGCTCCTCAAACACCGAGAAAAACGCACTATAATAGGGACTTTGTTGGGATACTTGCTGTGTTGCAATTGAAGGCGTGAATTGCGTGCCGAGTACCAGTGCATCACTGCCAAGTAATTCAAATAAAAGTCCCGCAGCGTCACTGGCGACTCGTTCACTTGAAGGGTAGGGGACGCTGATAATATGAGACTTACTTGGTTTTTTTGATAAGGCAAAAAAGCCCCTTACTGCGCTTGTGTCTGTATCCTTGATATATAAGTACTGCTCGTCTTCATATAAAGAAAACTGTGCTTGTGCCAATAGCCGCCTAGCTAACAAAACGTTTTCCTGCTCTTGTCTGTTGCGATTAAGTACTCGAATTGCACTCATAAAGTGCTGAATGGACTGAGCTTGTTGATATTGGCTTATAGAGACAGGTTCGCTTTGCTGCGTATAAAGGTAACTTTTATAGGCGCTGATCTGTTGGCTGAGCGCAATATCAGTGTTGTCGCTTGAATTGACCTGTGCAGGCGTTGTGGCGAATATCGCGGGGATAAACATGATTAAAAAGCCTGTGGTTATGGCAATTAATCCGCCGACTATTGAGGTTTGGAAGGTTGCGCGGATCACCAGTCCTAAAGCATTTTTTTGGTAAATTTTTAGCGCTAATAGGGTGGACAACATGTAACCAAAAGCAAAGGTATCAGTTACTTTTAACGTCGGATAATAATGTACAACCACATAATTTAAGGCAATTTTGTATAAAAAGCCGATATTGAAAAAGAATAGTAATAGTCGCGCCCCTTCAAAGTTTGCGTGGCGCAATCGCGTGAAGGTCAATATGGAGCCGCCAAGTATCAGGATCACAGCGGTCTCAGCAAAGGATGTGAGTAATTTTGTCGGTTGCATGAGCTGCAACGCGAGTAGTGCAGGCAGCATGATGCCGTTAAACTCCCAGCCGTATTTGATGTTGGCACGCGAGGCAATAAAGGCAGTGATCACTAAAATGATATAGGCTTTGGGCGCTGCGACAATGGAGGCTGCAACAGCTTCATACATGATTGCCAGATTGGCAATACTAAAATTGGTAAAAGGCATCAGCACAAAGCGGACTAACAGGTATGTCACAAAGAGCTGTACTAGTGTGACCCGCATGCCATATTTAAAGCCACCATTCCACATGACGTTTGCTGTTAAAGCGATGATCACCAGACCTAAGCTGTAGAGTTGGCTGGAGTAGTCAAACGTGATATCCCATTGTGCTAAGTACATGGCAACTAATGGCCAAAATAGCGTATCCATCACGACTCTGACTAAAATACTGATTAGGATGATGGCAAAAAAGCGGTCTCTGCCAAACATTTCGCTAAACCCAAAGCGCTCCATGATGGTTTTAGCACTAAATAACATCACAGCATAAACAACGATCGCTTCTATGATGATAACCACCGCGGATATTGGCGTAACGATGAAAAGTGGCACCAGGTAGCCTGGAACAACAAGCCCAGTAAGTGGAAATCCAAAGCGTAAATTCAACATACAAACAACGGCGATGCCAACCCAGACTGTTGTAATTACAGACTGTCCTAAGCCACTGCCGGTCGGGAAGAGCTGTAGCACCCAGTCCATTAAGTCTGCACCTTAATGTGGTGTTCTTCTGGGTCGAGTGGTTGCATCATTTCTAATTGCTTTAACAGTAGGGCCGGGTCATCTAGCTGTTTAATTAGATAGGAGATATCGATAAATTCAAATAATATTCCGCCTACTTCAAAAGGCTCGCCAATGCTGCTGGTGGAGCGAGATGATCGCAATGAACGAATACTCAAAATAAACGTTGCTTGCCCTAATTGAGCAGGCATATATAACTCGCCTTGTTGTAAGGTGATATAGCGTAATTTCCCTTTGGCTTTTTCACTATCAAGGTGAGTGACGCGCTCTAACAAGTCTAATGCTGTCATCTCAAATAAAGACATTTCATTGTGCTTGGCGATTTCTTCTATTTTTTGGTTGGTTTGCACGACTTGCCCAAAGAGGTTAAACATGATCGCCGCAGTGTGGATCTGGTTAAATACGTGCTCAAGCGTCGATAGCTTTTGTTCCATGTCGCCAATGGAAGATTTAACTTGTTGACTCAAAGGTTTTTGCAGTGCCAAGGTTAATACCTTGGTAAGTGCGCTGGTATTGGCTTTTTGTTGATTTTCAAAGATCCGAAAGTGAAACAACAGCTCGCCTATCTGGTTTGCAAAGCGATTTACATTTTGTACGAATCGTTCTTCGTCAAAATACTCATTGGGCTCAACCGTCATTGCCCAAAAGCCTCTAATATCTCCTGCATACATCAAAGGCACCACATATTGTGCCTCAGCCTCTTTTAAATCATTGAAGAATGGTCTCGTTATATGTAAAGCACCAAACGCTTTGATGGCGTCAGAGTAGGGAGGGCGTTCATAGTCTCTGCGCATCTCGTGGATATCGGATAAACTGCAATTAATGGCGCGTATTTCATGGAGCCTATGGTCGCCTTCAGTACGGGCGAGAAATATCGAACGATTTAGGGCAAGTTGCTGATTTACCAGTGTGATAATTGCATCCCAAGGGCTGCTTTGCGCGCTAAAAGCTTGCGGTAGGTAACGTCCCATCATCCGTTGTTGAACGTTGCCTATGATGTCATTTAATTCAATTTCCTCAACCCACTTTCGAGAGAAGAACACCCATAGGAGCGTAACCAGGTTGGTAAAAATAATTTGTCCGGCTGGCAAAAAGTAATCAAAGAAACGAACGCTAAGATAGACTGAGGAAATACAAAGCAGGATAACCGCACACGCGATTAATACTCCAGTGTTAAAGCTGCACCTTTGATAGCTGATGAGCAAAATCGTTAAAATTAATAACTGAAGGGCTGCAGCATATGTGATAGGCATTAAAGTTACTAAGGTCTGCTCAGCAAAGTTATCAGCAATATAAGCGTGAAGATAAATAGGGTCTTTGAAAGAGTCTATTTTTGGCGCTCGTACGGGGAGGGCAAACGCTAATTGACGCTGAGAGACGAGCACCACTTTGTCCTGTAGCTGAGCTAAAAATACATCATCTGAGAGCAATCGTGATGCACTAAATTTAGTGAGGGCTTGTGGCGCAAGTGAAAAATCAAGCAATTGACCCTGTGCTTTGTACTCTGGGTCGAATACATGTTGCCACACACTTTTACAGTGTTCTGGTGCATCTTTAATGACGATTTCATAGCCAAGCCACGACTCTAGGCTGGGTAAACAGTATCTAGAGTCGGCGTATGGAAAATACACGTTGTCAAAAGAGAGCTGCTGCTCACCAGAGACATGGCTAAATATCACTATGGCTTTGGCTTTATTTTCTCGTAATTTTGAAATGATGTCACTTTGCTGCGCTACGAGGTTGTCAGACTCAATTACGACGATTTGGGTATTTTGCCGATTGAGGTTTTGGCTAAGCTCAAGATAAATAAGTGCATTGAGTTTGTCTAGCGTTCCACTTAAGGTGACTAATAAAATCAGGGCGCACAGCAGCATAGTAGACCAAAAAGTCTTTTGTCGTTTGATGATAAAAAACTGCTGCTTTATCGACATGTTAAGCTACCTAGTCAAATGCTGAAAACTCAAAAGATAAGGTAACGTCCTGTTGTGTTGTGACATGTAAAAAGTCGAGCCCATGAATGGCATTGCTTTGCCAAACGTTATCGGACAACGAGATATCTTTTTGCCATGATATAAGGGCTAAGTCATCTAAGATGAGCGTTGCTTCGCCATCATCTGGCGGCGAATGTACAACGGCTAATTTAACTGCACGAGCGGGTAGCTGCTCAGGGCCAAGCGTATTTGTATCGTCAGGTAGTGAAAAGCTATATTCAAACTTGCGCCAATTATATTCCCCAGGCTCAGCAAGGCGAATGGTTTGCTCTGAGAAGTGCAGGTTGTCTTCCGATGTCGTGATGGAGAGTTCAACATCCAGTGCACCGGCGTTCATTCCTTTATTGTATCCATAAAGGCTCATGTCATGATATGCCAGCAATGTAGATTCATTGGGGGTAATTGGCATAGTGCGAATCGTATGTTTAAAGGGCATACGTAAAGGCCTATTGTCGAACTGGGTACGAACTAGGCACATGGCTTGTTTGCCACTGCGTGCGCCAGTTAAGCATGGAGTGATATTTTCGCTGTCATTTTCCCAACGAGAAACCTCACCAAATGTGTCATCGTTATCCCAATCTTCAAAGTCACCAAATAACATCAAGTCTCTACCTAATTTTAGTACTGCAGAACCGCTGGATGATACCTTAGTCAAAAAGGCATTACTCGGTACAAACTCTCTTAAATCAACAATATGCTGACCTGCGCTGAGTGAGATCTGAGCGGTTTCTACAAGATTTGGTGTACGGCTATTATAAAAGTCGATTTCCGCATAACCAGTACGAGGAATGACTGAAACACCGCCTTGAGAGAACTCACCAAGTCGTCTCATGAGGTAGTCACTTAAAAAACCAGTGACTAATTTAGGTCGATAGTCTTCTAGGTAAATAGGGTAAGCCCGAGCGCGTGTGGTTTTGGGGGTTGCATTTGGCATTACCTCCAATGTTACAGCGACACCGAGCAAGGTTTCGATCCGGTTCTGTTCAAATACAAAGTTACCTAATCCGAGTAACACGGGGGTGTCGTTTTGCAGGCTGAAACCTTGTGCAACGTGAGGATGGTGCGCAATCAGTAAGTCAGGTTTTAGCTCACTGAGTAAATTAAATCGATTACTAATGTAACGCGTGGGTGCATATGAGTATTCGTCACCGCCATGTAGCTGTGCAATGGCATAATCACTTTGTGCGATTGCTTGCTCTACGGCCGAAGTCGCTTGCTGGCTTTGGGTGAGATCTGCTGCACCGCCTTTTTGCTCCTCGGCAATATAATTAATGGGGTTGTCATCACCAGTAATGGATGTTGCAGAGACGAGCCCAAGTGAAAACCCGTTTACCGAGGTAATTAAGGGGGCATAAGCTTCAGTGTTGTTGTTGCCTACGCCACTGTACAGTAAGCCAGCCTCTGATACATATTTGATGGTATCTGCTAAGCCAGGCTGCAAATAATCATAAACGTGATTGTTACCTAAAGCGACATAATCGACGCCAATTTCTGTGAGCCCTTGCAATGTTTCAGGCAAGGAGAAAAAAGCAAACTCTTTGGTTGGGTGAACACTGGTGGGAGTATCTAGAATTGGGGTCTCTAGGTTAACTGATGAAAAATCTGCATGTTCAACTAAGGGCTTAATATATTGCGTGATCTCAATGGCATTTTGAGCCGCTGTGCTCGCGCGAATGAGTGCGCCTTCAACATCTGGTACCGAATTGCCCATAGTGGTTAAACTTGGGTCCATATAGCGTCTACCAAACATGGTATCACCTGCAAAAAATAAGGTGATTGCGCCCTCGGGTTTGGCGACTAAGCGCAAATTGAGCTGTGTATTGGCACTGGATACCTGTACTGTGGTGAGTAAAGGCTCAAACCCTTCTTTGAAAACCGAAATACTGTAATTACCGGGTTTTAAAGTGGGTATAGAAATAACACCGCTGCTATTGGATTGGTAGGTATTGCCTGCAATAACGACTGTCGCATCGGTGACATTATTATTTGACGCATCAGCAATGTTGATCTGCCATTGCAGCGATTCGTTTTGCTGTTTGTCTTGCTCGGTTTGTTCAGCTTGCTGAGATTCGGTTGGCCCCGTCTCATAAGGGTCTTCAACGGAGCAAGCGCTAAGAAAAATGGATGTTAGAACTACAGCTAGTTTTTTTGCTTTCATTGGCTCTCCCACCATTTATATTAACATTATTTAATTATTTAGTATTATAAAGTGTGTGCTGAACGACTTGCAATCATTTATTCTGAATTAAACATCTTAAATATCATGTGTTTATTATAGGTCATTATTATTAATTATGACTTAGAAAATATCTGTCCAAAAATGTTTACAATTTGCTAGGCTGAAGACTATTCTTAGAGTATGATCCGGCCAGAGGTAAAAAACCGTTTTGAGGAACAGATGCGTTTAGAGATTCATTGCGCCGACCGTATTGGTATTGCACAAGAAATACTCAATATATTGGTTAACTATCGAGTTGATTTAAAGGGGATTGAAGTTGACTCGGTAAATTGCCGTATGTATGTGAGCTTTCCCCCCATTGAGTTTGAACAGTTTCAGAAAATCATGCCTGAAATTCGATTAATTGATGGTGTTGAAGATGTTCGCACTACGGCGTTTTTGCCTTCTGAGCGTGAGCATAATGAACTCAATACGTTATTAAGTGCTTTACCTGACGGGGTCATTTCTATTGATGCAAAAGGTGGCGTGAGGCATTGTAATGATGCTGCATGTAGAGACTTAAACTTATCACTCGATGAAGTGATTGGCACCAGCATCAACTTGCTATTGAAAGGTTTTAACTTTACGCGTTGGTTAGAAGGTAGTGAAGTGTTGGGACAAACAACACGTGTAGAAGTTGCTGGAGAAGATTTTATTGCAGACATACTGCCTATTTCTGTGCCTCAGGCTACTGAGGGAGATGTTTTGGCTGGTGCGGTCATCAATATTAAGTCTCAAAGCCGTTTAGGCCAGCAAGTAAGCGCGTTTAGACGTTATGGACAGGAAAGTTTTGCAACCATACATAACCAAAGCACTGCGATGCGACGTGTGGTGCGTGAAGCGCGCAAAATGGCGCAGTTAGAGGCGCCTATCTTAATTACTGGCGAGACAGGAACCGGAAAAGAGTTACTAGCAAGAGCATGTCACTATGCATCAAACCGCTCGTTAAAACCTTTCATTGCTTTGTCTTGTGCGTCATTGCCTGATGATGTTGCTGAGTCTGAACTGTTCGGCTACGCAAGCTTTGATGAGCAAGTACCGTCAAAACGCGGTGTTTTAGAACAAGCGGATGGTGGTACCGTGTTTCTTGATGAAGTCGGTGAAATGTCTGAACAGTTACAGACAAAGTTACTGCGTTTTTTACAAGATGGCACCTTTAGAAAGGTGGGCGACGAAAACGAAGTTAAAGTGAATGTTCGCATAATAGCCGCGACTCAAAAAGACTTGCCTGCCATGGTACAAGAAGGCGGATTTAGAGAAGATCTCTACTATCGCATCAATGTTTTAACCTTAGAAATAGCACCACTGAGAGATCGCAAAGCGGATGTTAAGCCATTGGCAGAGCATTTTATTCAAAAATATGCACAGCAAAATGGTCAAGCAGTTCCTTCTTTACACCCTGAGTGCCTTGAGTTTTTAGAGCAATACCCGTGGCCTGGTAACGTACGCCAGCTGGAAAATGCTATCTATCGCGCAGTGTCCTTATTAGATGATAAAGAGCTTCGTATTGAAAATATGCAATTGCCAACCTTTACACATGACTTAGGTTATTTGGAATCGGACTTTGAAGGCACGCTTGAGCAAGCCGTTAAACGTTTTGAAGCAACGTTATTGAGAAAGCTTTATCCTGCTTATCCAAGCTCAAGACAGTTAGCGAAGCGCTTAGGTCTGAGCCATACTGCGGTAGCAAACAAGCTACGCGAATATGGCATCAATAGAAAAACTGTTAAGGTATAAAGTGTTTTCTGGGCGCCTACTTCTTGGTGCCCATACTTCTCGTGACGCCTTCCAAGCGAACATGTTTGACACCAGAATCATCAAAATGCACGTCAATACTGACATTATTTCTACTTAAAAAGTAATCAACATTATTGAGCGTAAGCACATAATTCCCTTTCACTGGGGTTTTAAACTCTTTCTTTGCTAGCTCTAGTTTATTTTTACCAATTTGCCATTGAAAGGCTTCAATATAGCCAGCGTTAAACTCTTGGATCCAAACTCTAGAATCGTCTTTACTTAAGGTCAAAGCAATAGAGTACGACTCAGGAAGTTGAGACATTGAATAGGCTTTTTTGCCAATACGGAATTTTTTGTCTGATGCTTGCCAGCCAAAACCAAAGTCAAAATCTTTTGTGATGCCAGTTGGGTAAGTAACAACCCCTTTCCCGGACAAGTCAAAGTTAGCAAGTACATGATCACTGAAACTCAGCGCTGTGATGAATAAGCCAAGTTTGAATATATTATTCATAAATAAACACTTATCTTGAAGATAAAGAAAACTTAATTCAGTTTATAACATAAAGCAAGTTGCTCAAAATTTAACAAGTCATTAAATATATAACTGAACACGCTTGTTGCAATTAAAGGCTATGATACACTGGCAAGACAAATTACTGGTTAGACCAATTGGAACATGAATTTATATTTTCGCTTATTGCTTCTGTTTTGGAAAATTAAACAAAATAAAACTTATGAAGGGATGTTGGATCCAACAAGCATTGACTTTAGAGCCTTACCAACGGACTGTGATATCAATCTACACCTAACAAATTCACGTTATTTGGCAATGATGGACATTGCTAGAACTTGGATGACCGAGCGAGTAGGCTTGCTCAATAAAATCCTCAAAAGAAAATGGTTTCCTATCGTAAATGCCACAGCGATCACTTATATTCGCGACATTAAACCTATGCAAAAGTTTTCAGTGACGACGCGCGTGGTAGGTTGGGATCATAAGTACTTTTATATAGAGCAAAAGTTTCATTCTGAAAAAGGCTTACATGCTATTGCTTACGTCAGAGGCGTATTTAAAAGTCGAAAAGGTATCGTTGCGGTTGAAGATTTATTAGACCTTGCAGAGTTTAAAGGGGAACAGCCTGAGCTGCCCAACGAAATTGTGCATTGGAAAGAAATGCTGGAACAGAAAAAAGCAAACAATAAAAAGGCCACATAAGTGGCCAAGATTGAGAAATCTATTTCGAATATTAGAACTTGTACTTAGCACCAATCATCGCTACAAATGGGTCAATTTCAACATCAGAAGTAAGCGCTTGGCTACCATTTGCATAAACGGTTGCATCTGTGTCGATATCCATTTTCGACACCATCACATGCAAGCCCCATTTGTCATTGATTTCATAATTCAAACCTAGCTGTAATGCTAATCCAAATGAACTATCTAAGTCGACTTTTACATCATCTGTACCTAGCGTCTGCTTTAATGCTGCACTCGGTTCTTCATCGAAGAAGACTGTATAGTTTAAACCCGCACCAATGAATGGACGTAATTTGGCACTCTTGTCAAAGAAGTGGTACTGCGCTAAAAGTGTCGGTGGCAAGTGTTTAATCTTAGCAATGTCATTCCCTGCTAAGCCTCCTTCGCCTTGCACAGTATGAGAAAATGGCGTTGCTGCGACTAATTCAAATACGATGTTATCATTGTAGTGGTAGTCGAATGTGATACCTAATTGTGTGTCAGAATCTGCTGATAGCCCCAGAGCTCTATTTTCATTAATCGCTGATGCTGTATCAATTGGGTTTACATGAATCGCACCTACGTTAACGCTAAATTGTGCATGAGCGAGTGGTGCTGTTACTAATAAAGTTGAAATTAAAGCAGCTGTTAGTTTATTCATTTTCATCTCCTGAACCTATACCAGTTGGTTCTCTTTAATGGCTCTATAGTAAGGGCTCCGACAATTAAAAAACTGTTCTAGATCAAATTTGACTTTTCATCTTTCAGAAATATTTGAAAGTTTGATTTGGGATAAGTTTTTATAGCGTTTTGTGTTGAAAATTTGCTGTATTTTTTCGCTGTGTAATCTAAGAGTCGTTTTTGGGCGTGGGTGATTAGTAATAAATGTGCAATTTACTCGACATAAATTGGACACTTTTAGCACGTTTAATGAAGAAAATAGTTTTTTGGTGATGAAGCATGCCACAACCTCTTCAAACGGGCGTTCAAACTATCCCTTCAGTTATAGAGCACTTACAACATTTGATTAGAGCCCGTTCAATTACGCCTTGTGATGCAGGGACCATCGCATTTTTACAAAAGCAATTACACAAATGTGATTTTGAGGTGGACCTGATTGAATCTAATGGGGTAAAAAATTTAATTGCCTATAAGCATTTTGGCGATGGGCCCGTTTTGGCTTATTCCGGGCATGTGGATGTTGTCCCTGCTACATCTGAAGGCTGGGCGGTTGACCCATTTTCGGCTGAGATTGTGGATGATATTATTTATGGTCGAGGCGCTGCAGATATGAAGGGCTCGGTGGCGGCCATGCTCAATGCAACCATAGATTTTTGTCAATCAAGCAATAAAAAAATTGGTTCATTTTATTGGCTGATCACATCAGATGAAGAAGGTGAAGCAACTGATGGCTCTGTCCTTATTGCAGAGTATTTAAAGCAAAAAGGGGTGGTATTGGATGCTTGTTTGGTTGGTGAGCCAACGTCGCATAAACTAGTAGGGGATACCATAAAAAATGGTCGAAGAGGCGCAATTTCCGGCCGATTTATTATAAATGGCAAAGCAGGTCATGTTGCCTATCCTGAATTTACAGTCAATGCAGCGCATATTGCAGGTGAGTTGGTAACCCAGTTATCACACTTAAACTGGTCTTTGGATGAACCTGGTTCTAAAACGACGCTTCAGGTAACAGGGGTAACGGTGCCTGATATCGTTGATAATTTGGTCCCCGCAGCATGCGAGGTGACATTTAATGTGAGATATAGTCACAGCTATAAAAGTGGTGATATTTGTCAGAGGCTGACTGCGCTTGTTGAGTGTTTTGACGCTGATATTGATATTTCTTGGGAGCGCCCTTGCGAGTCATTTTATACTGGCAAAAAGCAAAATAATTGCTTTTTATCTTTAATAGAAAACGTCATTGCTGAAGAGTTGGGACAATACCCTGCGCTTAGCACCGCTGGTGGCACATCAGATGGCCGCTTTTTTGCTAATGAGCATACACAAGTAGTGGAATGTGGCGTAAAAAATGAATCAATACATCAAGTTAATGAACATATTTCTATCACTGATTTACTCTCAATTGAGCAAATATATAAGCGGGTCTTGTATGCTTATTTTAGTGAGTAACTGCGTATTTGTTTATAAAGAAAGTGAATGCACTGATATTTATACGATACTCACCATAGCATAATGAGAACTATTATCTGTATTGTACGAAGAAGTCACTGTGCCTTGTGGTTATTTTTCCGTGAGAAAAGAGTTGTTCTAAAAATATAAATAACGCAACTTTTTTATCGTGTTATCGGCATTATCGAATTGAGTAATTATCATCGCTAATTTTTAGGTAAATTCTTTCGACCTATTATATCCTACTTATACCTCAGTACACTGTGGCGATGTGTCATATAGGAAGCTTAATTTTGCATGATATTGCTTTTCTTCTTGTTGACATGTAATTGGGTAAAGTACTTACACAGCCAGCAACGCCATTTTGCGTAAAAGCTTGGTGTAATTGGTTTTAATGTTTACTTGTTGTATGAGAAATGCTCAGGTATGATCTGGAATTGAATTCGGCACAAATGCGCAATAAAGATAATAAGTAATGAAAAAAATAACGTCAGTGCTGCTTGCAATGTGTATGGCTGTTGCAAGTAAAGCACATGCTGAGCCTTGGTATGATGAAGATGACTTTGAATGGCAGTTAAGTGTAGGTGCTTTTTATGTCAATACTAAACTACCAAAGCTAATTGGCGCCAAAAATGAATTTTCTTCCCTCTCTCCTTTGATAGATGCCAAAATCCAATACAAACAATTCTATCTGAATACACATTCGGGAGATTTTTTTGGTGGTTCCGATTTAGGCTATCAGTTGATTCAAGAGGAGGATTGGGGGTTAGATGCGATTTTTGGCAATTATCAAATCCCATTCTCAGATACAGGTTATTATTCAAACGAAGATGATAGAGTTGAAGAGTTAAAAACGATTAATCGCCGTAAAGTAGACCAGTCCATAGGTCTTGCTTATTATCGAAACATTGGAGAGTTTTTAGCCGTTGCTGAATTAGTCTATGATGTGTTTGGTGACTCGAATGGATGGGTTTTTCATATCGAAGCGACGCGTAATTTTGAGTTACGCAATTGGGATCTTTGGCTGAACTTTGGCGCTAACTATTACTCTCAAAATTTCAACAACTACTTTTATGGTGTATCGCCTTCAGAAGTAAATGATTATTTGTATGGTTTTACTGCCGGAGATGGCGCGACAGCATTTGTTCAAACTCAAGTTAATTATCCTATCGCGCAGGATTGGGTTTACAGTGCAGGCGCTTCAATTTTGGTTGGCTCAGGCGGTGTGAAAAGTAGTCCACTGATTGATTCAAACTATGCTCGAGTATTTTTTACTGGAGTGAAGTATGTATTTTAGATTTGCTTGGGTAATTATGGTTTTGGTTAGTGCTTTGTCAACTGAGTCAATGGCTAACGAAACGCGTAAAGGAATATTAAATGCATCACCAACTAAATGTGTTGCGCTGAACCAAGGACGTACCTGCTACGCTGACGTGGTATTTGATATATCAGCACCAGCCGCGGGGGATTATTGCCTTAGAGAAAGCGAATCTAAACGCATTTTACAATGTTGGGCTAATACTGATAGCTTTACATACACATTGAATTTTGGGTCTGTAGAGAGTGTGAGCTATGAGTTAATAGCTAAAGCACATAGTGATGTTTTAGCAGTGACCACAATTGAGGTAAATTGGGTACACAAGGTACGCACTAAGAAAAGACGCTGGCGTCTTTTCTAGTCTGAAAAGCGGTGGCCATGCGTTATATATGTCCACCGTTGTATTTAATTACACTGCTCTATTAGTCCACGTAAGTGGGTGCCGATGTCTTCAGTTTTTGTTTGACCTTGTTCTAGTAATGTTGCGAACTGTGTTTGAAGCTCAGCTAAGTCATAAGTTTGCAATAGAGTTTTCAGATAGGTCACTGTCTCGGCGCCAGCTTTTAACAACTCCGGTATACTTTCCAAGCTGATCTCTTGTTCTGTTAAACTGGCAATTGAATTTGCTAATTCCGCGACGCTTGCCCCATCTTGTAGTGCACCTTCTACTTCAACCAAGGCACCCATCGGGTCACCATCAAGTTTGCTCGCTACACAGCTGGCCATAGTACCTGCTTGTGCGCTTTGTGCCATGGCTTCGAGTCCTTGCTCTCGGATCTGCTCGATAACAGCTTGAAGCTCTTGGTTTTCCGACAAATACTGCGCTTCTATTTGGGCTTTAGAGTTTTCAAATACATCACATCCAGTGGTAAAAAATACACTCAAACCCATTAAAACAGCGATACGTTTCATAAACTCACCTAATTATCCTAATTTAGGTCCAGTCTACTCATTCATGCTTTGATTGTCATCATAACTTCAGGAATGGCCGATTTGCTTTTGTTGTCTAATTTGATCTAAGTAAACAATATTTGACATGCCAAATAGCTCCGCCTTCAGCACATTTGCAACGATATGCAAAGCGCGTTTCCAGGCATTTCTGACTGCGAGTGTAAATTGCTTACCAAGGTGCACTTTGAGGGTATCTAAAAAGCAATTACACAAAATTCTGATATCACATGCGGATGGTCGCAGTGATTTTATTGTGGCGATATTTTCTGTGATATATCGGCACAGTTCTTTTTGGTTTGCCATTCTTATCAAGCTTTGTTGGATAAAAGCTCGTAACTGATATTCGATTGTCAGAATTTGTGATTCGGCATTGGGTATGACCATCGACATGGGATGCATCTTTAGGCGGTGGTTGAAACTGACACAAAAGCAGTGAAAGTTAGGTTTAATAGTCGCAAATGACTGACTTAGCAGTTGATATTGATAGGGTGAAATACTCATAATCGCTCCAATTACGATTAGAGCGGATCCATGCTCAAGTTTTTAATCAAATCTGCTTTGTCATCACTCAACTGATACAACAAACAAAACAAATTAAACTTGGGTAATTACTCATAGTGCGGCTTCGATTTTGTTTAAAAAGCACACTTTTCTTAAGTATAGCCACGAGACTTTTATGATTGCAAACTTATTTATCACTAATGCAGAAATGAAAACAACTCATTTCTGCACTACTTACTAATTTTACTTGATAGGAGACAATAGTTTAGGATCAGTAACTAGCTGTCTAATACCATGTGCGTGATCTTCTTCAAAGACGTTATCTTCACACCACTCGGCTAAACTGTTGATGTCAATTTTAGCGCAAGCTGGGCGGACGCTCCAAGTCACTTGTAGAGGAGAGCATTGCTTGTCGTTGTAGCTTGGTCCAGTTGTAGAACCTAAAAACTCTACCGGCTTACCTGTTGTATTTGGGATATGCTTTGGTTGGTGATAACCATTAACGATATTTCCGTCATAGCTTAAATCATTAAAATCAAGCGCATTTTCATCGTTCACGACCAAGAACACTTGCGTTTCTACACGTAGATCTGGGTTTGCACATTGCTCATTAAGGCATGAACCTAAGCCTTTGCCTGGTTTGACATCACATGAGCTATGCACCCAATGTACTTCGATAGTGTCACCAGGTTTGACGTTTTTACATACTTTGCCTTTTGGTGCTTTTAGTTCAGCAGGTGTAAGGCTAGAGGTCGCATTACACTGATAGCCACCGTATTTTCCATCGCCCGCAAATACTGAAAAGTCTTTTGCTTTGTGTTCTGCATTTTTATGAAAGTGAATATTACACAGATTCATTTGTGATGAAGGGGGAGCGAGACTGAAGATGCGCTTATTTTCACCTGCTAGGTTATCAATGTCGCGTGGGGTTTGCGGGCCAGCTTTTGCACATGAGTTTGCTGTAGCGACACCACTAAAGATTAATGTCGAAAGTGCAGCGATTGTTGCCTGAAATGACCTTTTATTCATTTTATTGTCTCCTAATTGTAAGAAATGTGAAGTATAGAGAAAACTAAAATAGGTACAAGCGCTATATGTTAATGATTGTTAAAGAACAAATCGGTAATTGAGCTGTATTTGAACGGCTGGGTAATTTATCTAGTTAGTGGTTGCGTATTAATGGAACAATCTCTATAATACACGCCAATTGAGCAGCTTATTGCTGCATGTGGACGCGGGATGGAGCAGCCTGGTAGCTCGTCGGGCTCATAACCCGAAGGTCGTCGGTTCAAATCCGGCTCCCGCAACCAATATTAAGAAGTTTCTAAATTTCTTAAAGGTCGCGCATTCATGGTAATGCGCGTTTTGCGTTTAAGCGCAGCTTAATTTAGGCTGGTACAGCCCGCAACCAAGCACGGCCTTTGGCCACACAGTTTGTTTTTGGTGTGACGCCCCGCTTGGTTCGGGGCGTTGTTGTGTCTGGTGCTAGATATTAGCAATGTAGGCCCAAGAACATGCAGCTGAATTGATGGGGCCATGAGCCCTTTTTTTGTTTGTATGGAGGTAATTTGTGTCAAAACTCGAGCAAGATTTAACCGTAATGCTAGAGCCCGCTGTTGAAGCGTGTGGTTTTGAGTTACTCGGTCTAGAGTTTGTACAAGCAGGTCGTCATTCTACACTTAGAGTGTACATTGAACATGAGAATGGCATTAATGTTGACGATTGTGCAGAAGTAAGTCGCCAAATTAGCGCGATTATGGATGTAGAAGATCCCATTACAAATGAATATAACTTAGAAGTGTCTTCACCGGGTGTGGATAGACCATTATTCAAACAAGCTCACTATGAGGACGCGCAAGGTGAAGAGGTGCGTTTGCGCACTAAACTTCCACAAGATGGTCGTCGCAACTTTAAAGGCGACCTAGTAGCAGTTAAAGGCGATATGATTACGCTAACTGTCGACGGACATGAGCATCACATTATGCTTAGCAACGTCGAGAGAGCTAATATCATCGCCAAATTTTAAGATTAAGTGCGAAGGACCAGGGCAAGCGAGGCAAAACCTATGGCAAAAGAGATCTTGTTGGTTGCAGAAGCTGTATCCAACGAAAAAGCAGTCCCAAGAGAGAAAATTTTTGAGGCGTTAGAGTTCGCACTGGCGACTGCAACAAAGAAAAAACATGACGGTGAAATTGAAGTACGCGTTTCTATTGATAGGAAAACGGGTGAATACGATACGTTCCGTCGCTGGCAGGTTGCAGAGCCGCTAGAAGATGGTTCATTAGAAAATCCATATTCTGAAATTACCATCGAAGCTGCACAAGTAGAAGAGCCAGAGTTACAACTGGGTGATTATGTTGAAGAGCAAATTGAGTCTATTCAGTTTGACCGCATTACAACTCAAATGGCAAAGCAAGTTATCGTACAGAAAGTACGTGAAGCTGAGCGTGCACTCGTCGTTGATGCATATAAAGATCAAAAAGGTGAACTTGTTACGGGCGTAGTGAAAAAAGCGTCTCGTGATACAGTTGTGATTGATCTGGGTAACAATGCTGAAGCGGTTATTTATCGTGAAGATATGCTGCCACGTGAAAGCTTCCGTCCAGGTGACCGTGTTCGTGGTCTATTGTATGAAGTGAAGCCTGAAGCGCGCGGCGCACAATTATTTGTTACTCGCTCTAAGCCAGAGATGCTGATGGAATTATTCCGCATTGAGGTACCAGAGATTGGTGAAGAGATGATCGAGCTCAAAGGTGCAGCTCGTGATCCTGGTTCACGTGCAAAAATTGCGGTTAAATCAAATGACAAGCGTATCGACCCAGTAGGTGCATGTGTAGGTATGCGTGGTGCACGTGTACAAGCAGTATCTACAGAGCTAGGCGGAGAGCGCGTTGATATAGTACTATATGACGACAATCCAGCTCAGTTCGTAATTAATGCAATGGCTCCGGCAGAAGTTGCATCAATTGTGATGGATGAAGATACACGTACAATGGAAATTGCTGTTGAAGCCGATAATCTTGCACAAGCGATTGGCCGTAACGGGCAAAACGTTCGACTTGCTAGCCAGTTAACTGGTTGGGAACTGAACGTAATGACAGTTGAAGATATGGAGCGTAAAAACGCTGAAGAATCTGATAAACTGATCAGCCTATTTACTGACAACCTAGATATTGATGATGACTTTGCAGAGTTTTTAATCAACGAAGGTTTCTCTACGCTTGAAGAAGTGGCATACGTGCCAGTTGCTGAGTTCCTTGAAATTCAGGGGCTAGACGAAGACACAGTTGAAGAGTTACGTAAACGTGCAAAAGATGCTTTAACAACTAAAGCACTTCGTGATGAAGAGTCTTTAGAAGGTGCTGAACCTGCTCAAGACCTACTAGACTTAGAAGGTTTAGATCGTCACTTAGCATTTGTGATGGCGAGCAAAGGCGTTATCACCCTAGAAGATTTAGCAGAACAGGGTATCGACGAATTAGTTGAGATCACTGAATTATCTGAACAGCAAGCGGGCGACTTTATTATGGCTGCACGTAATATTTGCTGGTTTAGTGAAGAGTAGTTTATTAACGGGAGGTAACGCATAGCATGGCAGAAGTGAGCATAGAAAAACTAGCCGAGAACATTGGTACAACTGTCGATAAATTACTACAGCAGTTAACAGATGCAGGGATCACCAAAGCCAAAGGCGATCAGGTAAGTGAATCTGAGAAAGCCAAGTTACTTGACCACTTGAGCAAGCAACATGGCGGCACAGGTTCAGATGGCCCTGAGCGTATGACTCTTCAGCGTAAAAGCAAGAGTACCTTAAGTGTTACTGGTTCTACTGGTAAAGCTAAATCGGTTCAGGTAGAAGTACGTAAAAAGCGCACTTACGTTAAAAAGAGCGCAATCGAGCAGCAAAAAGAGCAAGAACGCTTAGCTGCAGAGGAAGCTGCGCGCAAAGAAGCAGAATTGAAAGCTCAACAAGAAGCTGAGCAACAAGCGAAAGAAGAAGCTGAACGCAACGCCCAACAGGAGGCAGAGCGAAAAGCCAAAGAGGAAGCTGAGCGCAAAGCTAAAGAAGAAGCCAAACGTAAAGCAGAAGCAGAACGTCAAGCGAAAGAACAGCAGAGTAAAGAAGTGGATAGCGCCCAACAAGAGCAAGAGAAAATCGAAGCAGAACGTCTTCGTACAGAAGCAGAAGCAGCAGCTGTGAAAAAGGCTGAAGAAGAAGCAAAACGTCAAGCAGAAGAAGCTCGTCGTCTAGCGGAAGAGAATGAAGCACGTTGGAAAGCTGAAGAAGAAGAGCGCAAAAAACGCGAAGCTTCTGCAGATCACCACATGACGACTTCTACATATGCACGTGAAGCAGAAGATGAATCTGATGCACGTGAAGAGAAAAGTGCACGTCGTAAGAAAAAGAAAAAGCCACAGGCGAAAGGCGAATCTAACGCACAGTCACGTGGTAAAAAAGGCAAGCTTAAAGCGCCTACTTCTCTTCAGCACGGTTTCCAAAAGCCTGCGGCAGAAGTTAAACAAGAAGTTCGCATCAGTGAAACAATTACAGTATCTGAGCTTGCATCACGCATGGCTGTGAAAGGTGCTGAAGTTGTAAAAACACTGATGAAGCTTGGTGAAATGGTAACGATTAACCAGGTTATTGACCAAGAAACTGCACAGTATGTTGCAGAGGAAATGGGTCATAAAGTTGTTCTTGTTAAAGAGAACGAACTTGAAGAGAAAGTATTAAACGATCGTAGTGACAACGAAAGTGTTGGTCCACGTGCGCCGGTTGTTACTGTTATGGGTCACGTTGACCACGGTAAGACGTCAACGCTTGACTACATTCGTAAAGCGAAAGTAGCAGACGGCGAAGCCGGTGGTATCACGCAGCACATTGGTGCATACCATGTTGAAACTGACGGTAACATGATCACGTTCCTAGATACTCCGGGACACGCGGCGTTTACATCAATGCGTGCACGTGGTGCAAAAGCAACGGATATCGTTGTTCTAGTTGTAGCTGCTGATGATGGTGTAATGCCTCAGACTAAAGAAGCTGTGCAGCACGCAAAAGCTGCTGAAGTACCGCTTATCATCGCTGTAAACAAAATGGATAAAGAGGGTATCGACCCAGATCGCGTTAAAAACGAGCTTGCTCAATTGGATGTTATTCCAGAAGAGTGGGGTGGTGATACGCAGTTTGTTCATATCTCAGCGAAAACAGGTCTAGGTATTGACGACTTACTTGAAGCTATCTTGATGCAAGCTGAGCTACTAGAGCTTACAGCGCCTCAAGAAGGTATGGCACAAGGTGTTGTTATCGAATCTCGTCTAGATAAAGGTCGTGGCCCAGTTGCTACTGTACTTGTACAAGGCGGTACGCTAGAGCAAGGTAACATTGTACTTTGTGGCCTTGAGTATGGTCGTGTTCGTGCGATGAGAGACGAAAACGGTAAAGAAATTTCACAAGCTGGTCCGTCAATCCCTGTAGAGATTTTAGGTCTTTCAGGTGTACCTGCGGCGGGTGATGAAGCAACGGTTGTTAAAGATGAGCGTAAAGCACGTGAAGTTGCTCTATATCGTCAAGGCAAGTTCCGTGAAGTGAAGCTTGCACGTCAGCAGAAAGCGAAGCTTGAAAACATGTTCACTAACATGACTGAAGGCGATATTTCTGAAGTTAACGTTGTACTTAAAGCAGACGTTCAAGGTTCAATCGAAGCAATCTCTGATTCACTAACTAAGTTGTCTACAGACGAAGTTAAAGTGAAGATTGTAGGTAGCGGTGTTGGTGGTATCACTGAAACTGATGCAACACTTGCAGCGGCTTCAAATGCAATCATCGTTGGTTTCAACGTACGTGCGGATGCATCAGCACGTAAAGTGATTGAAGCTGAAAACCTTGACCTTCGTTACTACAGCGTTATCTACGACCTGATCGAAGAAGTGAAACAAGCAATGGCTGGTATGCTTGCGCCTGAGTTCAAACAAGAGATCATTGGTCTTGCTGAAGTACGTGACGTGTTCAAATCGCCTAAGATTGGTGCTGTTGCTGGTTGTATGGTAACTGAAGGTATCGTTAAGCGTAGCGCTCCAATTCGTGTACTACGTGAAAACGTGGTTATCTACGAAGGTGAACTTGAGTCACTTCGTCGCTTTAAAGATGATGTACAAGAAGTTCGTAACGGTATGGAATGTGGTATCGGCGTTAAGAACTACAACGACGTTAAAGTTGGCGATCAAATTGAGGTATTCGAAACTGTTGAAGTACAGCGTTCACTGTAATTCTCGCAGGGTCTAAACCTTGAAATGGGGGCATTCGCCCCCATTTGTGTTTGTGTTTTTTGGATTTTTATAGCATAAAAATCAATAGTTTATATAAGTGGTGACAATGAGAGAATTTTCTCGTACGGATCGCGTTGCACAGCAAATTCAAAAAGAAATTGCGGTTATTTTGCAACGAGAAATTAAAGATCCAAGATTAGGTATGGTGACTGTATCAGCAGTTGAAGTATCTCGTGATTTATCCTACGCAAAAATCTTCGTAACTGTTTTAAGCAGTAAAAGTGATGAGGATACGAAGCAAAACCTAGCAATTCTGAATGATGCAACGGGCTATATCCGTTCATTGCTTGGTAAACGTATCCGCGCACGTATTATGCCAGAGTTACGATTTGTACTTGATAACTCACTAATGGAAGGGATGCGTATTTCTAACTTGGTTGATGAAGTGATCCGCACTGACAAAGAAAAGCGCGGTGAAGATACGGATTCAGTTGAAGGTGGTGAAGAGTAATGGCCCGTCGTAGTAAAGGTCGCCCGGTTGATGGCATTGTACTTTTACACAAGCCACAGGGGATCTCATCTAACAAAGCTTTGCAACAGGCTAAAGGCATCTACTTTGCACAAAAAGCGGGTCACACTGGTGCGTTAGATCCACTGGCAACAGGTATGCTGCCAATCTGCTTTGGTGAAGCGACAAAGTTTACGCAGTTTCTATTAGATACTGATAAAACTTATGTTGTGCGTGCACAATTAGGTGAACGTACAACGACGTCAGACTCAGATGGGGAAATCGTTGAAACACGCCCTGTTGAAATTACGCAACAGCAATTAGAGCAGGAAGTTGCTAGCTTTTTAGGTGAGTCTGATCAATATCCTTCGATGTATTCTGCGCTCAAATATCAAGGCCAGCCATTATATAAGTATGCACGTGAAGGCATTGAAGTGCCGCGTAAGTGCAGAAAAATAAACGTATATAGCATCACGCTTGATGAGTACGATGCTGACAGTCAACAGATCCAGATGACCGTGCACGTTTCAAAGGGTACTTATATTCGCACTATTGTTGACGATCTGGGTGAAAAGCTTGGCTGTGGTGCACATGTGATCATGCTTCATCGCAGTGGTGTTGGTCACTACCCAGCAGAAAAGATGATCACTATTGAAGCGTTAGAAGAAAAGTTACAACAGGCTAAAGCGGATGGTATTGAGCCATCGACATATATTGATGAGCTACTGCTTCCGATGGATACTGCACTGGTTGACTTACCGACGATTACTTTAACCAAAGAGCAAGGCGTTGCTTTTAGCCATGGGCAAACTGTGGTGGTAGGTGAAGTACCTGAAGGCGTAATAAAGGTAATGGCTGAAGATACGTTTATCGGTATTGGCGAACGTAATAAGCATGGCCATCTAAAAGCAAAAAGAGCACTATCTAGCGCACAATAGCTTTGTCAGCGGCATTAATTACTGTTACAATGCCGCCGCTTTGTCGCTTTGGCTGAATTAGTGATCGGCTGAAGCATTAAATTTATTTAAATTGGAGTTTATTATGTCACTAAGCAACAAAGAAAAAGCAGAAATCGTAGCAAAATTCGCACGCGCAGAAGGCGACACTGGTTCTCCAGAAGTTCAAGTTGCACTTCTAACTGCTGATATCAACAAACTACAAGGCCACTTTGCTGACCACAAACACGACTTCCACTCTCGTCGTGGTCTACTACGTAAAGTTAGCCAACGTCGTAACCTTCTTGACTACCTTAAAGGTAAGAACGTTGAGCGTTACGCTGCGTTGATCAAAGAGCTTGGCCTACGTCGCTAAGAATTTGATGAGTTGTTGGATTTTTATCCGACAATAAAAAAGGGGCGAATTCGCCCCTTTTTTTGTGCGTGTACTAGCAGTATACTTACCCTCGCTCATGCATAGTGCTGAGCAAGCGCCGATACTTCTGCCAATTGTAGTGCTTAAGTAGAACTCTATGAGTAGCCAGTAAATTTTTGGTTGTTCTATTTAAGACTGTAATTGGTTGTTGTTGGCGTTTTAATATATTTTTTAAGGAATATTTTTGTGCAAGCAATAATTAAAGAATTCCAGTTAGGTCAACACACAGTGACTCTGGAAACAGGTGCAATCGCACGTCAGGCTGACGGTGCGGTTTTAGCAAGCATCGGTGACACATCAGTACTAGTGACTGTTGTTGGTAAGCGTGAAGCAGCGCCTGGTCAGGACTTCTTCCCTCTGACGGTTAACTACCAAGAAAAAATGTACGCAGCTGGTCGTATCCCAGGCGGTTTCTTGAAGCGTGAAGGTCGTCCTTCTGATTCAGAAACACTAACAGCGCGTCTAATTGACCGTCCAATTCGTCCACTATTCCCAGACGGTTTCGTGAACGAAGTTCAAGTTATCGCGACAGTTGTTTCTTCAGATCCTGAAATTCAGCCTGATATGGTTGCGTTGATCGGTACTTCTGCAGCACTAGCAATTTCTGGTGTACCATTCAATGGTCCTATCGGTGCGGCGCGTGTTGGTTACATCAATGGTCAATACGTACTTAACCCAACTGTAACTGAGTTAGCTGAAAGTAAGCTAGACCTAGTGGTAGCAGGTACTGAAAATGCAGTACTGATGGTTGAATCAGAAGCTGAAATCTTAACTGAAGAAGAGATGTTAGGTGCTGTTGTATACGGTCACGATCAGTCTCAAGCTATCATCAAAGCAATTGAAGAGTTCAAGGCTGAAGCTGGCAAACCTGCTTGGGATTGGACTGCACCTGAGAAAAACGTAGCACTAGCAGACAAAGTAGCTGCAATTGCAGAAGAAAAAGTAGGCACGGCTTACCTTATTACTGACAAAGTAGCACGTAAAGAGTCACTATCTGAAGCAAAAACAGAAGTAATTGAAAAGCTAACTGCTGAGCTTGGCGAAGGCGAAGAGCTAGACGAGCAAGAAGTTGGCAAGCTATTCAGCTCTCTAGAGAAGAAAATTGTTCGTGGTCGTATCATTGCAGGTGAGAAACGTATCGATGGCCGTGAACCAGATATGGTACGTGCACTTGACGTAATGACTGGCGTATTGCCACGTACACACGGTTCATCAATCTTCACACGTGGTGAAACTCAGGCATTAGTTACTGCTACTTTAGGTACTGAGCGTGACGCGCAGATGATGGATGACCTAGTTGGTACTCACAAGCACCACTTCATGCTTCACTATAACTTCCCTCCATTCTGTGTAGGTGAAACTGGTTTCATCGGTTCTCCAAAGCGTCGTGAAATCGGCCACGGTAACCTTGCAAAGCGTGGTGTTCAAGCTGTAATGCCAAGCTTAGAAGAATTCCCTTACTCAGTGCGTGTTGTATCTGAAATCACGGAGTCAAATGGTTCATCTTCAATGGCATCTGTATGTGGTACTTCTTTGGCTCTGATGGACGCAGGTGTACCTGTTAAAGCTTCTGTTGCTGGTATCGCAATGGGTCTAGTTAAAGAAGGCGAAGAGTTCGTTGTTCTTTCTGATATCTTAGGTGATGAAGACCACCTAGGTGACATGGACTTTAAAGTAGCAGGTAGCAGCGCTGGTGTTACTGCACTTCAGATGGATATCAAGATTGAAGGTATCACGAAAGAAATCATGCAGATCGCACTTAAACAAGCTAAAGCGGCCCGTATGCATATCCTTAGCGTGATGGACCAAGCAATTGCTGCACCTTCACAAGAGCTATCTGAATTCGCTCCGCGTATTTACACGATGAACATTCCACCGAAGAAGATTGCAGACGTAATCGGTAAAGGTGGTGCAACAATTCGTCAGCTAACAGAAGAAACTGACACAACTATCGAAATCGAAGATGACGGTACTGTTAAGATTGCTGCAACTAATGGCAACAGCGCTAAAGAAGCGATTGCACGTATTGAAGCACTGACAGCTGAACTAGAAGTTGGCACTATCTACAATGGTAAAGTAAACCGTATCGTTGACTTTGGTGCGTTTGTAAATGTACTACCAGGTAAAGATGGCCTTGTACACATTTCTCAAATCAGCAAAGAGCGTGTAAATAACGTATCTGACCACCTGAAGGTAGGCCAAGAAGTTAAAGTTAAAGTACTAGAAGTAGACCGCCAAGGCCGTGTACGTCTAAGTATTAAAGAAGCACTTGAGCCATCGGAGCCTGCTGCAGAGCAAGCACCAAAAGGTGAGTAATTTTATGTAAAGAAACAATAAGTTTCGTTAAAAGGGGCTGAATGGCCCCTTTTTTTGTGCTTTAATGGCTGACACTATAATTATCTGGCCCAAAGAGGGATATACCTTGAGATTTTTACTATTACCTTTGCTTGGATTGAGCTTATTGGGCTGCCAAAGCACTCAGCAGGCGAATGTTGAAGATAAACTGCAACCACTGCTGCCAATCCCTTTCACCGAGCCAATGCAACCTAACCCTCGTGCTCAAATCGAAGTTGCCCGATATAGTGAATTATTAAATAGCGCAGAGCTTACTCGTAATCAAAGAGCTGAGTTATACCATATACGCGGCAAGTTATATGACAGTTTAGGTTTAGCGCAATTGGCACAAATAGATTTCAATCGTGCACTGAAGCTCAGACCAGATCTTGCTGAAACATATAACTTTATTGGCATACACCATACATTGCGCCAGGAATTCAGTGAGGCCTACGAAAGTTTTGGCTCGGTGCTTGAATTAGATGAAAGCTATGAATATGCCTATTTAAATCGCGGCATTGCATTGTATTATGGCGGCAGAAAAGAGATAGCGGTCACTGATTTTGAGCGCTTTTTATCAAGCTCACCAGATGATGCATACAGAATGCTATGGCTATATATAGCACATAGTTCTGTAGACCCAATTACTGCGCAAGCGCAATTAAAAACCAACAGTCAGCAACTCAATCATGAAGCTTGGTCAACTCAAATTGTGCAGTTTTACTTAAATGAGATAAGTGAAGAGCAATTCTTAGATGGCATCACAGTGGGGGTGAAAACTCAAAAAGAGTATGCTGAAAGACTCTGCGAAGCATATTTTTATATAGCGAAAAAGCACTTGAGTACAGGTAGTTATGTGAAAGCTGCGGAGTATTTTAGGTTAACTTTGGCAACCAATGTATATGAATTTGTCGAACATAAATATGCTAAATTAGAGCTTCGCCTGTTACGAGAAGCATTACTAAAAGCAAGTGCTAGCTAAGTGATGCTACGTCAGTACCTACTTGGTATTGTCTTTTTGTTGATGGCTGTTCCGAGTAGCAGCCAACATATAGCAAGTTTGGCCGATATGAAAGGCTCCGAACTGAATATACTCGTTACCCGTGCCGCGCAAAACTTTAACCACTCAAACTATGCTTATTTGCGACTCAAGCAAATCCCAGAGCAACTCACTGACGAACAAGTTCAATCTCTAAGGCGCACTGGCTATCCTATTTTTGCTTTTGAATGGGCTATTAGACTTGTAGCAAATAGCCATTATGGGCAAGCGTGGCTTTTAATCGAAAAATATTGGCATCATAGCACATCATCAACACGTATTCGGTTGTTAGAGCTATTAGAAGAGCAAGGAGAGTATGCACTTATGGCACGTATATTTGATCAGCTAGAGGTTGTAGAGCCTTATGCTTCTGTATATGCTCTTGAAGTTGGCAACTCGATAAGCACCTTGAATAAGGCCAGTGTTGATACTTTAGGTGTGTCCGTATTTGGTTGGCATACTCCAACCGCCAGTTGTAAACATTCTATTATGTTATTTGCAGAGACCTTATCTGGTGTAAAGCAGCTCAAACGTCTAAGTACACAGTACAATCAAAGCAAATTGTCTAAACTGCTTCCTTATTGCTTATCAGATCCTTTGTATGTTGGAGACCTGACACTGTGCTCAGGAAGAGAATCTAACTTCATCCAATGCAATATTGATCAGCTAATTCAAGAATCATCAGTGCGACAAGCCAGACATTTAGTGATCATGACAAATAAACAAGGCTTGGCAAATGTATATAACGGTGTGATGAGGCTTCATGATAAGAGTCAATATGAGCTGTTTGTACACGAAATGATGCATTTCGCTCATTTTGAAGATGAGTATCCAGTGCCTCAAGCAAAGGCTGATTGGCTATGTAAAACATCAGGCTATAAAGCCCCCAATTTATATGTTGGTACAAATGCCCCAAAAGGATGGTATAAGAGCGAAACATGTAAGTTTGGGCAGCTACAGTCTTTCAAACCGCAACATATCGCATCAAAAATGCAATATCACGAAATTCACTTGTCAAACCATTATTTAGGATTATGGTTAAAGTCATTAAATAAAACTTTATCAGTGCCCAGCGATTATCAAGTTTATCTCAATGAGCTAAATGCCAAGCATTGATCTGAGTTAAATGAGCGTACCTTTTATGAACAGGATCTGAATTGTTTGTTAATCTTGTCTACAATTTAAACAGCCAGTACGTGAAACCCTAGACAAGTCAAACACTAATAAAGTATAACTGGTAGACGTTATGTGTGATAAAAATGCACGTAAAAAATAAACAGAACACGATCGCCATGACGTAATCATAACGTGCATTTAATAGTGATGAACGGCATCGAAGATATAAGGCTTCTTTATGACTTTGCTTTGGATACCATTGATATCCTTGTTAGGTAGTTTACTCTCATCGTTAACTGGTAAGCTCTCTCGCAATCAGTCTACTGCAATCACCTTGATTGCACCTACTGTGGCTCTTTTATTAGCCATTGATTTAGCTCCCGCAGTGTTTGCTGGGGAAGCTGTTCGCGCAACGTTAGATTGGGTACCAATACTCGATCTTGACGTGTCTTTCCGTTTGGATGGATTGGCACTTTTATTCGTATTTATGATCTTAGGTATTGGCATATTAGTTATTTTCTATGCACGCTATTACCTGAGTGAAAATGACTCAATGCCCAAGCTTTATGCTTATTTAATGTTATTCATGACAGCCATGCTAGGCATTGTAATGTCTAACAACGTCTTACAATTATGGGTATTTTGGGAACTAACCAGTATCAGTTCATTTTTGCTGATAAGCTATTGGTGGCATAAATCAGAAGCGCGTAAAGGCGCAAAAATGGCGCTGGCAATTACTGGTGGCGGCGGTTTAGCATTATTGGCTGGTTTACTATTACTCGGTAATATCGTTGGAAGTTACGATTTAGACATTATTCTGGCTAGTCGTGAGCTTATCCAATCTCATGATTTATATGAAGTGGCATTAGTACTTGTCTTATTAGGCGCATTCACTAAATCCGCTCAGTTTCCTTTCCATTTCTGGCTACCGCACGCTATGGCTGCGCCAACGCCTGTCAGTGCTTACTTACACTCGGCAACTATGGTTAAAGCGGGTATTTTCTTACTTGCGCGTTTTTACCCAGCTTTGGCGGGCACAGAAATTTGGTTCATCTTAGTGGGTTTGACAGGCCTTATCACGCTGCTTGTCGGTGCGTACATCGCTTTATTTAAGCATGACTTAAAGGGTCTACTGGCATTTTCGACTATCAGTCACCTTGGTCTTATCACCCTGCTACTGGGCTTGGATACCGAGCTTGCTACAGTAGCGGCTATTTTCCATATCATAAATCATGCTACGTTCAAGGCATCGCTCTTCATGGCGACCGGCATCATTGATCATGAAACTGGCACCCGAGACATGCGTAAGCTCAATGGTATGTGGCGCTTTATGCCGTATACCGCTACCTTGGCGATGGTCGCAGCTGCATCGATGGCCGGTGTTCCGCTGTTAAACGGTTTCTTGTCGAAAGAAATGTTTTTTGCAGAAACATTGCACCAGCAGTTACTGGGTTCAATGTCATGGCTTATCCCTATTTTAGCAACCATTGCTGCTGCTTTCTCTGTGGCTTATTCTGCGCGATTCATTCACGATGTTTTCTTTAATGGCGATCCGGTTGATTTACCAAAAGAGCCTCATGAAGCACCGCGTTATATGCGAGTACCTATTGAGATATTGGTGGCGCTATGTTTGATTGTGGGCATGTTCCCGAACTTTATTGTCGACGGAATTTTAAGACTGGCTTCTGGCGCTGTTTTAGGTGGTGAGCCGCCTGAGTTCTACATCGCAATTTGGCATGGCTTGAACTTACCTCTGCTAATGAGTGCAATTGCTGTTTGTGGTGGTTTACTGATATATACTCAGCGCAAATACCTATTCCAATTCCAAGCATCTCTACCACCAATTAATGCCAAAAAAGGTTTTGAGAAGACCATGCATTCTGTGGTGATCTGGAGTCAAAACAAAATCAGTGCTATTGAAAATGGCTCATTGCAGCGTTATTTAATGCTGATGCTGTTGGTTGTGCTTGTCAGCGCAGGTTGGCCTTTATTTGAGATGAGCCAATTAGTGGGTGAGAATACACTTACACCTGTCGACATTCATAATGGCATTGGCGCAGGACTGTTAATGATTGGTGCGATTAGCACTGTGATTTGGCACCGTACACGTATGGTTGCGTTGCTTATGATTTCAGTTGTAGGTTTGATGGTATCTGTCGCCTTTACGCGCTTCTCTGCACCAGATCTTGCGTTAACACAGTTAACGGTTGAAGTGGTGACCATTATTCTATTGATGCTAGCTTTGTTCTTCTTACCGCAGAAAACGCCAAAAGAGTCTAGCTCGATTAGAACGTTGAGGGACTTGGGGATCGCATCAGCGATAGGTGTCATTATTGGTAGCATCTGTTATGCCTTGATCACACGACCTTTGACTTCTATCTCTGATTTCTTCGTTGCTAACGCGAAAACGGGCGGCGGTGGTACTAATGTCGTAAACGTTATCCTAGTTGACTTCAGGGGCTTTGATACGCTTGGTGAAATCGTTGTATTGGGGATTGCAGCTCTGGGTATATACAAACTGATTATTCATTTACCATTGTTTATGCCAGGCAGTGACTCTGAGGGTAGACCTTGGGCGAAAGAGCGTTATCCGCTTCTATTGGCTTCAATTTCTCAAAGCTTGTTACCACTCGCGCTGTTAGTGTCATTCTATATTTTCCTGAGAGGGCATAATCTACCTGGTGGTGGCTTTATCGCAGGTCTAGTCACAGCAATTGCCTTTATTTTGCAATACATTGCACATGGTTCAAATTGGATAGCAGAGCGCTTTACCTTGAACTACAGAAAGATTATCGCTTCAGGTATTGCGATAGCGATGTTATCTGGTTTAGGTAGTTGGGCATTTGGACGTCCATTCTTGACTACGTGGTTTGATTATTTTGATATTCCATTGATTGGTGAGATTGAGCTTGCCAGTGCATTAGTATTTGATTTAGGTGTTTACATCACCGTTGTAGGCGCAACGCTGATGATACTAGCAAGTCTTGGTAAAGTGACTGCAAATGCACCCAAAGAAGAGGTGAATATTTAATGGAGCTTTTGTATTCTTCATGCGTGGGCCTATTAGTGGCCTGCGGTGTATTTTTGATTTTACGTGCAAGAACGTTCCCGGTTGTACTTGGTTTAACCATGCTCTCGTACGCAGTTAATTTGTTTTTATTTGCATCAGGACGTTTGTCAATGAACCAAGCGGCTGTGCTTGGTTACAGCGAAAGTTATGCCGATCCGCTGCCACAGGCATTAGTTTTAACAGCCATCGTAATTGGCTTTGCGATGACTGCATTTGTTGTGATTTTAGCGATCCGTGGTCGTGCTGATTTAGGTAATGATCACGTCAATGGGGTAGTACCTGATAAATCAAAAACGAATTCTCGTCAGGTAAAGGAGCAGGGTAAAGCATGAGTCAACATTTAACTTCTTTACCTGTTTTACTACCTATGTTGGCGGCAGTGCTTATGCTGATGCCGCCATGTGGAAAAAATTTAAAAATTAGGCGTTACGTCTCTGTTTTGATGGGCTTGATAACGACAGTGGTATCTGTGTCGTTGCTCGCTTATGTAAAAGTAAATGGGACGCAAGTGTACGCTATTGGTGATTGGTCAGCGCCATTTGGTATTGTGTTGGTTGCGGATCCTATCTCGACTTTACTGGTCTCGCTTACGTCGTTTTTAGGCTTAGTTTGTGCGCTTTACAGCTGTGCTGGTGATGACGAGCAAGGTAGTTTTTTCCACCCACTTTTACACTTCTTAATTTTAGGTGTGAACGGTGCCTTCTTGACAGGAGACGCATTCAACCTATTTGTTTTCTTTGAAGTATTGTTGATTGCATCCTATTCATTGCTGATGCATGGTGGCGATAAACGCAATACCCGTGCAGCATTGCAATATGTTATTTTAAACTTGGTTGGTTCATCTGTGTTTCTAATTGCCCTCGGTATTTTATACGGTACTTTGGGTACATTAAATATGGCCGATATGGCAACACGCGTGATGGAATTACAAGGCGATGACGTATATCTGGCTAAAATAGGTGGCTTGTTGTTGCTGGTCGTATTTGCTCTAAAAGGTGCTTTATTACCGCTTCATTTGTGGTTACCAAATACTTACTCGACAGCAATGCCAGTTGTTGCTGCCTTGTTTGCTATCATGACTAAGGTTGGTGTGTATTCAATGATGCGCGTTTACACCTTAATTTTTGGTGAGCAAGCAGGAGAGTTGAGCCATATGGCACAACATTGGTTGTGGTGGCTTGCGCTGGCAACTATCGTAATGGGCGCAATCGGTGTGCTTGCAAGCCAAGATCTTCGCAAGATGGTTGCAAACTTAGTAGTTGTTTCTGTTGGTACATTGGTGGCGCTTGTTGCCGCACAAACAGTTGATAGCAGCGCCGCAGCAATTTATTACTTAGTGCATTCAACACTTGTTTCAGCAGCTTTATTCTTAATTGCTGATTTAGTGGGTAAGCAAAGAGGTAAAGTGAGCGACCGTATAACAGCGGGTCGTCCTGTAGCGCAGCCGTTGTTTCTTGGTGGTGCATTTATTTTTGCGGCAGTAACCGTCATTGGCATGCCTCCATTGTCAGGTTTTATTGGTAAGGTTTGGATCTTAGAATCTACGCTGGAGTCAGCACACGGACATTGGTTCTGGCCAATTTACTTAATTGCCAGTCTTGCTGTATTGGTTTCTGTATCAAAAGCTGGTAGTACTGTTTTTTGGCATCACACCGGAAAAGGTGAAGCGAATACCGAAGAAAAGGCACACCCTGTGCAGATGGTTGCTGTGTTGATGTTGGTTGCGGCGTCTCCATTGATGGTTATTTTTGCAGGCTCAGTTACTGACTATGCCCAGTTTGCAGCAGTTGAACTGCACAACTTTTACGGCCTTATCCAACATGTATTAGGAGGCAAGTAAATGAGATTAGAAGCAAAATACAAATGGTTGCCTACTCCGTTTAGAAGTTTACTGCTATTTTCGGTATGGCTATTGCTCAATAATACAGTTGCCCTTGGTCATGTTATATTAGGCTTAATCTTGGCGATTGTGATCCCATTGATCACACACCCTTTTAGAACGAAGCAACCTTTGGTGGTGAGACCGTTTAGAGCGCTGAGCCATTTAATGTTGGTTTTGTATGATATCTTGACTGCAAATATTGAAGTTGCGATTAAGATTTTAGGTCCGACTAAAAAGTTGAAGCCGGGTTTTGTAAAAGTGCCGCTAGATTTAAATGAGGCTATGCCTATTACTATTCTAGCGAGCACGGTATCGTTAACGCCAGGTACTGTTAGTGCTGAGGTATACCCTTGGCCAGAGACAATTGAGGGTGAAGCACCGGATTGTCAAAAATACTTACTTATCCACGTTTTAGATTTGGATGATGAGCAGGCGTTGATCAATACCATTAAATCTCGTTATGAGGCGCCTTTGAAGGAGATCTTTGAATGTTAGACACGATCATCTTAATTGTTTTTGCCATGATTGGTTTGGCGCTACTGTTAAACTTATGGCGCTTAGTCGTTGGCCCATCAGTGCCAGACAGAATTTTGGCACTGGATACCATGTACATTAATACCATTGCGTTAATTATTTTATATGGAATGAACATGGGGACGTCGCTGTATTTTGAGGCTGCGTTGTTAATTGCGTTACTTGGCTTTGTTAGTACGGTTGCCGTGTGTAAATACCTGCTTCGTGGCGATATTATTGAATAGGAGGCCATGTAAGTGGATATTGTAATTTCAGTTTTGCTCTTAATGGGTGGGGTTTTGGTACTAGTAGGCTCAATCGGTTTGGTAAAAATGCCAGACTTTTTCATGCGCCTTCATGGGCCGACTAAAGCAACCACGTTAGGCATGGCATGTTTGCTTTTTGCCGCGATGGCACATTACAGTGAATATGGTGATGGGCTTAGTTTAAAAGAGATTCTTATTTCTTTGTTTTTACTTATTACCGCGCCAATCAGTGGTTATATGTTGATTAAGTCTGCAATTCACCACCGAATTGATTCTACTGATAAGACGACTGGCAAAGACAAAATAGAAGAAGATTAAGCCCTTATTTTAAGCTGGGTGTGTCGGCACCCAGTTTTCTTTCTTACCCCACCATTTGATTCTTAAATATTTATATTCTAATTTAATTGTTGATCTAGATTAATTTATTTTTGCACATTTCGATTTAAACACTTATTGTCAATTAATCTTTAATATTTCTGTAGCATAATCAATTTTAGAAATTAAAGAACCAACTTCTAACAGTTCACTCTTCGTGCGTTTTTATACTCACCTGTGGTTAGTCAAATTAGAATTACAAGGTCATTTATGCGACAAATCTCAATTAAATACAAACTCATGTGCTTTGTTATTACGATAATAATGGCAGTAATAGCAATGCTCGTGATAACAACATGGTTGCATTTACAAGATGAAAATAAAAAACAAAGTGAGCAAATACAATCTGTAATTCTATCGGAAATTAATACCCGCTTGGCTGCTCAAGGAGATTATTACGCACAAAAAAATTGCTGCGTTTTTAGACTCCGCGTATCGTGTACCAAATACATTGGTGGGCGCATTGGAATCGACATTAACAGCTCCCATTGAGCGTAGTGATATTCAATCAATGCTTAAAGGTGCCTTGAAATCAAGCCCAGATATTTCTTCTGTATATGTGCATTTTGAAAAAAATGCCTATGATCAAAAAGATGCGCATTTTACTAATGATGCTGCGCACTCGGTTTTAGGCAGTGGCGCACTTGAAATGTATTTTACTCAACATAGCGTCATGTCCTCCTCAGCAAAATATTCAGAAACGCTCAATCGTTATGGTATACGTGAGGCTGAATGGTATTTATGTGCAAAAGAAAGCAAATTGCCATGCATTATGGAGCCGTATCTGTACGAAATTTCCAAAGGCAATGAAATGCTGATGACATCACTGACCGTGCCTATTACACAACATGGACGTTTTAAGGGGATTATAGGTGTGGATGTCAACTTGCCAAATCTACAGAGATTAGTGCAAGAGCTTTCAAGTCAGCTTTATCAGGGACAAGGAAAGGTATTATTACTCAGTGAACTTGGCTTGGTTGCCGGTGCAAGTCATCATCATGATAGTTTGGGTAAACCTCTCACTGAAATTTTAGAAAGTGCACTTGCTGAGCAACTAACATCTTTGCATACGAATAAAGGCTATCAAGAAGTTGGCAACTCCATTTTTGTTGCCAGTTCAATCAAGATTCAATTGGCAAATACGGTCTGGTCTTTAGTAATTGAAGTCCCAAAGCAAGAAGTTTTATCTTCAGCCTTTATGATTGAAAAGCAGTTGCATCAGTCCACTGAAGACCTTGGGATCTGGATGTTGATGCTGGGAATAGTGATTGTCACAGTGGCTTTGGCTTTGAGTATCTTCTTGATCAATACGATCACTAAACCTCTTTCATATATCCAATCACGGGTTTCTAATCTTGCCTCCAATGAAGGGGACCTAACACATAAGCTGGAAGTTACGCATCACGCAGAATTAATCTCTTTGGCGAACGGCTTTAATCTATTTACAAATAAATTAAGGCATATGATCGCGGATCTAAAAGGGCTTGCCCAGCAGTCATATCAACAGTCTTATGTTACGACAGAGGCCGCCATAAATATCAAAAATAAAGTATCAAACCAACATATTGAGATCGATAGTGTTGTGACAGCGATCAATGAACTTAGCGCGACGGCCAATGAAGTAGCCAGAGCTTGCGAACAAGCTGCGTCTACAACAGATAAAGCGGTTAGAACAGTCAATGACTGTGAGCGCAGAATCGTTTCGACAACGAGTACGGTTGAAGAGATTGCGTATCAAGTTTCAATCGCTCAGTCAGCATTTAATAAGGTTGCTAAACGCAGTCATGATATTTCACAAATCTTGGATGTGATCAGAGCGATAGCAGAGCAAACGAACCTATTGGCATTAAATGCAGCGACAGAAGCTGCGCGAGCTGGAGAGCAGGGCAGAGGCTTTGCAGTAGTGGCTGATGAAGTACGTTCTTTAGCTTCTAAAACACAAGCGTCGACCGATGATATTGCACAATTGATTGAAAATTTACAAAGCGAAATTAAAGGGTCTGAAGAGATAATTGAACATACGGTAAACAAGGGCCGTGATGCAACACTTTTAAGCCGGGAGGCTGCAAACACCATGAAAGGACTTGTGGCGGAACTACATAATATCTCCCATGAAGTGACTCAAATAGCAACTTCTGCTGAAGAGCAAAGCATGGTAACAGAAGAAGTTAATACAAATACGACGAGTATTGCTGATGCAGCTCGTGAGTTATCGCAGTTTGCTGACGAGGTCGAGCTGGCAGCGAGTATGATGACTCAATTGGTCGAGCAAAAACATGGGCAGTTAAATTTGCTGAAGACATAACTCCCACTAGTACGGGCAGTTTTTGATAAAAATAGCGAGTTTCTTATTTAATAAAAAGACGCAATTATTTGCATACCCTAGATTTGTTTAAATGAGTTGGCTAGAATGACTGTAATTATATACAGTAAATGAATTTTATGAAGCTCTATATCGCAGAAAAACCTTCACTTGGGCGAGCAATTGCCGATGTACTACCAAAACCCCATAAAAAGCAGGATGGGTTTATAGAGTTAGGCAATGGTGATTGCGTTACTTGGTGTATTGGCCATCTGTTAGAGCAAGCAGAACCAGAAGATTATGATGAGCGCTATAAAAAGTGGCTGATCCAAGATTTACCCATTGTGCCTTCAGAGTGGAAATTTAAAGCTAAACCAAAAACAAAAAAACAGTTATCTACTGTTAAGCGGTTAATAAAAAAGGCGAATGTTTTAGTCCACGCTGGAGACCCAGATAGAGAAGGTCAGCTACTTGTTGATGAAGTGATCCAAGAGGCTAAACTTTCACAAGCAAAAAAATCATCAGTTGAGCGTGTACTAATAAGTGATTTAAACCCCAGTGCAGTAAAAAAAGCGCTTAACCAATCTAAATCTAACACTGAGTTCATGCCTTTGAGCATCTCTGCGTTAGCTAGGGCAAGAGCAGACTGGTTGTATGGAATGAATTTGACTCGTGCATTTACCTTAGCTGGGCAAAAAGCAGGTATTCAAGGTGTGCTATCAGTTGGACGGGTACAAACGCCTGTATTAGGTTTGGTTGTACGCAGAGATGAAGAAATTGAAAACTTTGTCTCAAAACCGTTTTATGAAGTGATAGCAATACTGCAAAAGCAGACAGGTGAGCAGTTTGAAGCTAAGTGGATCCCCAGTGAGGCTTGTTTACCTTACATGGATGAAGAAAAGCGGGTGTTATTGAAATCTCTGGCAGAGAATGTAGCGAGTAGAATAAAAGATAAACCGGCAGACCTAACTGAACTGGAGCAAATGCCTAAAAAGCAAAATCCGCCGTTGCCATATAACTTATCAGCTTTGCAAATCGATGCAAATAAGCGATTTGCTATGTCAGCCAAGCAAGTATTAGATATCTGCCAATCCTTATATGAAAAGCATAAATTAATTACTTACCCTAGATCAGATAACCGATATTTACCTAAAGATCATTACAGTGAGCGCAATGACATATTAGCAGCAATGCTTAACAACAAGGGTGAAAAAGAGTCGCATATCAACAATGCGGACTTAAGCTTAAAAAGTAAATGCTGGAATGATAAAAAAGTAGAAGCTCACCACGCAATCATACCAACAAAGAAACAACTAAAAACAGCGCAGCTGGGTCATCATGAGCTGCAAGTTTATGGATTGATCTGTAGGCAGTATTTAGCACAGTTTTACCCTGCTTACTTATATTCTCAAACTAAAGCGCATATACAGATCTCTGGTGGTAAGTTTATAGCCAAAGCAGATACGGTGATCGATATGGGCTTTAAGGTTTTGTATCAATCAAATAAAAAAGAGCCAGAGGATAAAAAGCAACTACCGATGCTTGAAGTTGGTGAGCCATTACACTGCAATGATGGTGTAGTAATGGAAAAACATACACAACCCCCAAACTTTTATACGGAAGCGACATTATTAAGTGCCATGACGGGGATTGCACGTTATGTAAAAGACAGCGATATTAAAAAAGTGCTGAAAGAAACAGACGGCTTAGGAACCGAAGCTACACGAGCAGGTATCATAGAGCTTCTATTTAAAAGGAACTTTTTAAATAGAGAAGGAAAGTCTATTAAGTCCACAGAGCTAGGACGAGGGCTTATTAACACAATCCCCAATAACCTATCACTGCCTGATAGAACAGCGCTGTGGGAATCGCAATTAACAAACATTGCACAAAAAACGGCTTCGTATAATCAGTTTATGTTACCGCTGCAAAATGAGCTATCGGAACTCGTGGGGCTATCTCAAACAATTAATACAGACGCATTAAAAGGGATCTCAACAACAAGTGCTTTCAAAAAGAAAGGCAGCTACCGTAAAACCCGTCGTAAGTCAGCATATACGAAAGGAAAAAGTAAATAGTTAGCGATAATTACCTTGTAAAGTACAAACAAGACACTATATAGCTATTAGAATCTAAATTAAGAATGCCTCATTTATGGAAAACAAAATTACATTAACGCCTGAAAATATCCAACAGGTACTATCATCTTCCTCTGCAGATCATCTTGTGTTATTGAGCTTCTATAGTGCTCAGCACCCTGATTGCGCGGCTCAAGCTGCTATATTGGACGAATTAGCAACACAGTATAAAAGTAGCATTACCATTGCGACATTGGATTGTGATCTTCAACAGGCGTTAGCAGGGCAGTTAGCGCAGCAAGTTGGTTTACAAGCCTTACCTACTATAGTTGTGTTAAAGGCAGGTTCGCCTGTAGATGTTTTGGCTGGTGCTAAGACAAAGGAAGAAATTACGAAAGTACTTACCGAGCATTTACCTTCGCCAGAATTGATTTTGCTAGATCAAGCAAAACAATCATTAACAGCAGGAGATTTAAATGCT
>NZ_CM170070.1:0-2500 GCF_057197785.1 Pseudoalteromonas sp. MMG033 | reverse complement strand
TTTACTACAGCTTGGCACTGAACATTGACCCTACATGTGTAGGATAGGTGGGAGGCTTTGAAGCACAGTCGCTAGATTGTGTGGAGCCGTCCTTGAAATACCACCCTTGTAGTGTTGATGTTCTAACTTAGGCCCCTAATCGGGGTTGAGGACAGTGCCTGGTGGGTAGTTTGACTGGGGCGGTCTCCTCCCAAAGAGTAACGGAGGAGCACGAAGGTTGGCTAAGTACGGTCGGACATCGTACGGTTAGTGTAATGGTAGAAGCCAGCTTAACTGCGAGACAGACGCGTCGAGCAGGTACGAAAGTAGGTCATAGTGATCCGGTGGTTCTGAATGGAAGGGCCATCGCTCAACGGATAAAAGGTACTCCGGGGATAACAGGCTGATACCGCCCAAGAGTTCATATCGACGGCGGTGTTTGGCACCTCGATGTCGGCTCATCACATCCTGGGGCTGAAGTCGGTCCCAAGGGTATGGCTGTTCGCCATTTAAAGTGGTACGCGAGCTGGGTTTAGAACGTCGTGAGACAGTTCGGTCCCTATCTGCCGTGGGCGTTTGAGAATTGAGAGGGGCTGCTCCTAGTACGAGAGGACCGGAGTGGACGAACCGCTGGTGTTCGGGTTGTTATGCCAATAGCATTGCCCGGTAGCTACGTTCGGAATCGATAACCGCTGAAAGCATCTAAGCGGGAAGCGAGCCTCGAGATGAGTTCTCACTTTGACTTTAAGTTAACTGAAGGGCCGTTGAAGACTACAACGTTGATAGGCGAGATGTGGAAGTGCTGTGAGGCATTGAGCTAACTCGTACTAATTACCCGTGAGGCTTAACCATACAACGCCAAAGTGGTTTGACTTGTTAGAAGTTAAGAATAGAAAGTAGACGATAAGAATTTAATTACGCTCTCCGAATTTAAGCATTGTGAATAAATTAGCTCTTATGAGAAATCAATTCACCTTGCGCAAATGAAATGACAAAAAGACGTCATTAACCATTTGCACGAAAAGAATTTCCTGGTAAACATAGCATTTTGGAACCACCTGACCCCATGCCGAACTCAGTAGTGAAACGAAATAGCGCCGATGATAGTGTGGGGTTTCCCATGTGAAAGTAGGACATTGCCAGGGCCCAATTTCAAAAAATAAATAATAAAAACTAAAAAGCAAAGAATTTGCTTGGTGAACATAGCATTTTGGAACCACCTGACCCCATGCCGAACTCAGTAGTGAAACGAAATAGCGCCGATGATAGTGTGGGGTTTCCCATGTGAAAGTAGGACATTGCCAAGCGCCAAATAAGAGAAAGCCCGATTCGAAAGAGTCGGGCTTTTTTCGTGCTAAATCGTCTCGAATGTTGCAGAGGTCATGCACATTGATAAAGAGACGAATTATACCATTCCGCATAAAGATTAAATCAGCTTTATCCATTCACGACTGCACATTTTCTTAACTCGTTCAGGTATTGAAATAAATTGATTCCAAGCTTTTGAAACTTCGTCAACTATTTCTACATAGCCCGAAAATATTCTATTGGATAAGCAATGTTGCCTTATCCAGCTCCATACTTGTTCTATTGGATTTAACTCAGGTGAGTAAGGGGGAAGCTTTATTAGCGTTAAGTTGCTGAATTCTGACGCAGTATCATGTGTATGCCAGCCTGCGCCATCTATTATCACTACTGCATGCCTACCAATTGGTGTAGCTTGTGATATTTGACGCATGTGCTGCGTCATCGCTTCTTTATTTACGAATGGACTTACTAGCGCTTCTGTTTGGCCCGTGGCAGGACATACTGCACCAAATAAATACCCGTATTCAAACTGTTGTTGTTTCACAATCCTTGGCCGAGTACCCGTCTTAGCCCAAATGCGTGTAGTCGGATTTTGCTGGCCAAATCGAGCTTCATCCTGAAACCATACGTCGATACGATCAAGAGGTAAGTGTCCTGGTGTGTGAAGGATCGTTTCCAGTTGGAAGTTTTTTAAAAGCTTCTTGGCTTTGTAATGACTGCTTAGGGTGTTTTGAACGACTTGTGATCCAACTAAAGCCAAGCTGCTTTAGGATTTTATAGACATGATTTAAGTGGTAATGAACACCAAATTCACTGCTAATGTAATGCACAATGTCCTCACCGGTTAGACGGCCACCTTGAAGCTCCGTGTTTGTGCGTTTAATAAATTCAGACAGTTGATCAAGCTGAGACTGCTGCAGTCTGGATGGACGTCCTTGAATAGGCTTATTGTCTAAGCCATCGAGCCCATGCTCTAGGTAACTAGAGACCCATTTATTAACACTACTCCGTGCTATATTAAGGCGTTTTGCAATGTCGGTTCTGCTATGACCTTCATAAAATAATGACACAGCAAGTAATCGCATACGTTTACGTGCGTTGGGTTCTTTTCGAGAAAGCGCTAAAAGCTGTTCAGATATACTTGGGTTCAACGTTATTTAGTCTGTAATTTTATATGCTCTATATTAGATCAGATATTTAAGCGGATTGGTAT